>NZ_JACOPP010000001.1 GCF_014287895.1 Lawsonibacter hominis
ATGAAACTGAAGGAGGCTGCCAGGAAGGTAGAGGATGGCATTGAGGAGACTCTTACCTACTGCGATTTTCCCAGCGAACACTGGACTCGCATCCGCACCAACAATGTCATTGAGAGGCTCAACCGGGAGATCCGCCGCCGCACCCGTGTGGTGGGTAGTTTCCCGGATGGTAACTCCGCCCTCATGCTGGTCTGTGCCCGCCTGCGCCATGTGGCCGGCACCCAGTGGGGCAACAAAAAGTACATGAACATGAAGCACCTGGAGGCTGCCGTTGAGGACGCCTCCATTGCTGGCTGACTTCATTCATTCCAGAGCCTGCAAACCAATTTGCGCAAAATCCTTGACACTACCTATTTCGACGAAAGGTACTCCAAATGCACAAATAAGGTAAACGGGATCGCTTCTCTTTTCTCCATTGCCGTACGCTTCCCACAGGCGGGGCGGGCTCACAGCTTCCATCGGATGCACACGAAAAAGAACGCCCCGTCCAATCCGGCCTCCAGACCGCAGCCCATCTGGTCAGCCAGCGCCTTGACGATGGCCAGTCCCAGGCCGGTGTTGCGGCCGGTGCGCATTTTGTCCGCGGTGAAGAAGCGGTCGAACACATGGGGGATATCCTCCTGCGTAATGCCGCCGGAACCGTTGCGGAACAGGCTGACCACCGCATCCCCCTCCCGAAACAGACGCACCTCCATCTGTCCCTGACCATGGTCCAAGGCATTGCGGAGCAAATTGGTGAATACCCGCAGGACCCCCGACGGATCCGCCGTCACGCTGGGCAGTCCCTGGGCCAGATCCACCGTTACATCGAAGCCCGCATCGGTAAAGTCGTTGTAAAAGGCCGCCAGCAATCCGGAGAGGCTGGTATACAGGTCCACCTTTTCCCGCCGGAGCGGGTACTCCCCGCTCTCCAGCCGGGACAGGTCGTAAAAGCTGGTGATCAGGCTCTGGAGGGCTTTGGCGCGGCTAGCCACCACCGTCAAGTACTCCCTCCGCTCCGCCGCCGGCAGCGCTTCGTCCTCCAGCAGCTGGAGATAGCCCAAAATGGAGGTGAGCGGAGTGCGCAGGTCGTGGGAGACATTGGCAATCTGCCGGCGCAGGGAACGCTCCCGCTCCCGAAAGGAGGCCCGGTCGGCCTGCCGCAGCTCCAGCAGTACATTCACCGCGTCCAGCAGTTCCTCCGCCGCGCGATTGGGCGCGGCCAGACGCAGACGGGCGGCGGAATCGGTGCGCTCCACCTCCCGCAGCTGTTGGGCCGCCCGATGCAGCGCCCTGCGCTGGCTCCAGACCCATATCAGCAGTATGACGCAGGCCAGCGCCAGCGTCACGCACAAGATCCGCATCCCAAATTTCCCCCGCTTTCCATACTAAGGGCGCGCCGGCGGGCCGGCGGGCGGCATTGCCGCTCTTCCGACACGCCCGGGCGCGCCTTTTTTGAATCAGAAGACTGCCGAGGCTGCCGGCACGGCTGCGCGAACCTTTCACCTCGATTTCCCGCAAAATGGCCGGCAAACATTTCGTGATCGGAACGGCGGCGGCCAATGTCGATTCCGCAGCCTGGAAAGCCCGCCGGCGTGACGGCGCAGCCCGCCCGCCGCGCGAAAACAGATCCTTTTCCGCTTCTTTCCCGCTAGCGCAGGTCCATCCGCCGGAAGAACAGCAGGCCCGCGCCCGCGCCGACCGCCAGCCAGCCCAGTCCGACCCCCCAGCACCAGAGCAGGTACTCCCCGCTGATCCAGCCGCTCGGCAAGCCCGATATCAGCAGCGTGCACGGTATGAGAACCGCCTGAAGCAGGCGAAACGGCCAAGCCGCCATGTTTCCCCCGAAGAAACCGGCTGCCAGAACGGTCAGGATCGGCTGGCCAATGAAAAAGGCGACGTAGTAGCCCGCCATCCATACCGCCGTGCTGCGCACCAGCAGAGCCAGTGTGTGACACAGGGCAAACATGCCGCACCACAGCGGCACGGCCCCCAGCAGGCAAACGCCCACCCGGTACAGATTGGACCACGCCGCATCGGGATCTCCCCGGGGAAGCAGCAGCCTTCCAGTGGCCAGTACGCCCCCCACCAGGATCAGGGCCAGGAGCAGCCCCAGCAGTAGCCCGGCCGCCAGCTTGCCCCAGTAGATCCGTCCCCGGCTCAGGCCGAACGAGAGCTCGTTTTTCAGGGTATCCCGGCTCCCTGCGTCCACCAAATGGGCCAGCAGCGGGGCCAGCGGCATCCCGGTGACCATGGTGAGGGAGACCCCGGCGGCCAGGTCGGCAAAGTAGCCTCCGCTGAACAGCCAGCCGTACAGGTGCGCGCAGAACAGCAGCAGCGCCGCCAGAACGTAACAGCTCTTACGCCGGAAGACCTTCCACAGCTCCGCCTTGATATAGTTGAGCACGGCCTTCCCTCCTATCCGGGCCTACCGGATCTCTTTCCGCCGGAAAATGGCCAGTCCCACGACGGTGGACCCCACGCACCAGACCGCGCCTACGATCCAGCACAGGCCCACGTAAGGCCAGTCAAACGCCATGCTGGCCAGCGTATCCAGCATGACGCCGGGCAGGAAGTGCCGGATGCATTCAAAGACCGGGCTGATCAGCAGCCCCAGCGCCTGAAACACACTGGCCAGGACCACCAGGATACCGATCGACAGGAAGGCGGCCATGGTACTGCTGCGTACCAGGAAATAGCAGGCCATCACCAGGGCCTGGCCGCCCAGCCAGAGGGGGAAGGCCCCCGCCAGGCAATAGCCCAGCAGGCTCCAGACCGTCCCATCACTCCCGTCATGGGGGAAGAGCAGCCAACAGCCGCCCAAATAGAAGCCGATCAGCACCACACAGGCCGCCAGCGCCACCAACATGGATACCAGCAGCTTGCCCAGATAGATGCGCCCGCGGGGCAGGCCGTAGGACACCTCGTTTTTCAGGGTATTGTGCTTGTACTGATCGGAGAAGACGATATCTCCGGTGATCAGGGTGGCGTAGAGACCGAAGCTGAGGATGGCAGCCACCATGACGGCGGTGGAATGGAAACTGATATTCGTGTTGCCCCAGGAATAGGTGAGCCAGGAGCCCAGCAGCAGCAGGCTTTCCCCGGCCAGGCAAACCAGCAGGGCAATGTAGAGGTACTTGCGGCGGAAGGCCTTGGTACACTCGGCGCGCAGGTAATCAGCCATGACGGGCACCCCCGATCATGGACAGGAAGTAGTCCTCCAGATTGGCCCCCCGGCCCTCGACGCCGCCCAAGGACACGCCGCCCTCCACCAGCGCCCGGGTGACCTGCTCCGGCCGGTCCAGGCAGTCGTACAGCCGGATCACATTGCCCGGCAGCACCTCGTAGTCCCGGACCTCCAGGTCCCGCTCCAGCACCAGGGAGGCTTTGGCCGCATCGTCCACGTGCAGCTCGATGCACGCCCGGCATTTGGTCTCCAGCGCCTTGGCGGTGATCTGCTCCAGCATCAGGCCGTTGTCGATAAAGCCGTAACAGGTGGCCAGATTGGAGAGTTCGGACAGGATGTGGCTGGAGATCAATATCGTGGTCTGCCGCTGGCGGCACAGATCCAGCAGGATGTTGCGGAACTCCACGATCCCCTCTGGGTCCAGACCGTTGATGGGCTCGTCCAGCAGCAGCAGGTCGGGCCGGTTCATCAGCGCCAGCGCCAGCCCCAGGCGCTGCTTCATGCCCAGAGAGAAGTTTTTGAACTTCTTCTTCCCGGTACCGGCCAGCCCCACATCTTCCAGCGCCTCCTCCGTCACATGCCGGCCGGGGATGCCCCGCTGGAGGCGGTAATATTCCAGGTTCTCACGGGCAGTCAGGTAGGGGTAAAAACTGGGCGTCTCCACCATGACGCCGGTGCGCTGGCGCATCTGGCCCAGCTCCCTCTCCCCGGTGGCCCCGAACAGCTCGATCTCCCCGTCGGTGGGGATGGTCTGGGCTGTGATCATACGGATTATGGTGGTTTTGCCCGCACCGTTGCGGCCCACCAGGCCGTAGATCTGCCCCTGCTCCAGCGACAGATCGACATGGTCCACCGCCAGGTGGTTCCCGTAGCGCTTGGTCAGTCCCCGCAGCGCCAACACAATTTCTGACATTTGGCATCAGCCTTTCTCTTGGATTGTGATGCCAGTATACGCGCAAGGCAACAATTTGCCTTTAAGCAAAGATGAAGAAAGCTTAAAGAGGTTCGTCCTGCCCCTCCGCCAGCTTAAAGCCGATGCCCCAGACCGTTTTGATATATTCCCGCTCGCTGGCGCGGGCCAGTTTGGCGCGCAGGTTGGAGATGTGGACGTTGACGGTGTTGTCGTCCCCAACATACGCTCCGCCCCACACCTGCTCATAGAGCTGCTCCCGGGTGAAGACCTTTTTGGGGTGTTCCATCAGCAGCGTGAGGATATGAAACTCCCGGGCGGTGAGCGGCACCGGCGTTCCCGCCGCGGTGACGCTCACCCCCTCCCGGTCCAGGACCAGATCCCCATGGGTGAGCACCGCGCCGGCCGCGCCGCCCCGGTCGAACTGCTTGTAGCGCCGCAGCTGGGCCTCCACCCGGGCCAGCACCTCGGCATTGTCAAAGGGTTTGGGAAGAAAGTCGTCGGCGCCCAGCCGGAGCACGTTTACACGGTCCTCCAGCGCCGCCTTGGCGGAGAGGACGAGGATGGGCATGGTCTTTTTCCGCCGCAGCTGGGCGATGAACTCCTCCCCGCTCAGTCCGGGCAGCATCAGGTCCAGCAGCACCAGGTCATAGTCGTACCGCTCCGCCCAAAGCATCGCTTCGCTGCCGGAAAAGGCGGGGCGGCAGTCGTAGCCCGCCCCTTCCAGGATCCGGCACAGCAGCTTATTGATATCCGCATCGTCTTCCACCACAAGGATATGACAGGTATCCATCTCATTTCACCCTCAATCGCTTGGCCAATTCCGGGTCCGGGTCCACCACGGCGGTCTGATAGGTGGAATAGACCACCATGCCGGGCCGGGCTCCCGCCGGCTTTTTCACATATTTCACCGGGGTATAGTCCACCGGCACCTTTTTGCCGTCCCTGGCCTGGGAAAAATACGCCGCCAGCTGGGCCGCCTCGGTCAGGCTCCGGGCGTCGGCCCCGCCCCCCTCCAGCCAGAGGATCACATGGGAGCCGTGGATCTTTTGGGTGTGCAGCCAGAGGTCGCTCTTATAGGCCTGCTTGGTGGTGAGCCGGTCGTTTTGGCTGTTGTTCTTGCCCACCGAGATCCGCAGACCGGCGGAGGAGCGAAACTCCATGGGCTTTCCGGAGACCTTCCGGCCGCGGTCTTTGGCCTTGCCCGGGCGGCGGAGATAGCCGGTCTCGGCCAGCTCCTGCCGGATCTCCTGCAGATCCCGCTCCCCCTCCGCCAGGGAGATATTCTCCAGAACGCTGTTCAGATACTCCAGCTCCCGCCGCCCCTTCTCCATTTGAAGGGCAAGCATCTGCCGGGCGGTCTTGGCCTTGTTGTACGCCCTATAGTATTTGGCAGCATTCTGCTGAGGGGTGAGCAGGGGGTCCAGGGGGATGTCCGTCTGCTTCCCCTCCGGGTCATAGTAATCTACAGCCCGGAAGGTGCTCATTCCCTTTTGCATCGCGTGGAGATTGGAGGTAAGGAGATCCCCCAGCTCCCGCTGGCGCTCCCGCGTTTCGGTCGCCTCCAGCTCCTTTTCCTGGTTGGCCAGCTTGCGCGCCGTCCGGTCCCGGGCGCTGGTCACCGACTTGACCAGATCCTGCCCCCGCTGGCGCACCCGCTCCATCTGCTCCCGCTCCTCGTAGAAGCCGTCCAGAAGCTGCGAAAAGCTTTCCTGCCGGCGGCTCTCGGTCTGGGGCCCGTACTGGAGGATGGGCAGAAACGTAACGTCCGTCCCCTTCCCTTCCCGCACCAAGAGATAAGGGGCGAAGTCCTCCCGCCGGACGGCGTCCAGCAGCTTTTCCAGCTCCCGCGCCAGGGGCTCCCCATCCCCGCCCGCCCGGAACGCCAATTCCCGGGCGATCAGGGGCGACAGACCGTTGAAGGTATCCAGCAGCAGCTTGTCCGCCTCCCGCCCGGTGGGGTTGTCCAGCGCCCGGCGCAGGCCTTCGCCGTCCAGCGCCATGGGGTCCAGTTTATCCGGCGCGGGGGGCAGGCGGTAAAACAGGCCCGGCAGCACCTGGCGCTGGCGGGACATGTCGCCGTCCACCCGGCGCAGGCAGTCGATGATACGCCCCTCCCCGTCCAGCAGGATCAGATTGGAGTTGCGGCCCAGGGCCTCTAGCACCAGGCGGCGCTCCACCCGGTCCCCCAGCTCGTCGATGGTCTCCAGACGGAAGTCCAGCAGGCGCTCCATGGGGGGCTGCTTCAGCTCCAGAATGCGCCCGCCCAGCAGGTGCTTGCGCAGCAGCATGCAAAACATGGGCGGCGTGTCCGGGTTCTCCCGGTTCCGGGTCGTCAGGTGGGCCCGCGGGTGGCCCGGGTTGGCCGAGAGCAGCAGGCGCACGTTCTCCCCCCGGCCCCGGATGCAGAGCAGCAGTTCCTCCCGGGCAGGCTGATAGATCTTGTCGATCTTCCCCCCCAGGAGAGAGCGGCGCAGTTCTCCCGCCACGGCGGTCAGGCAAAGGGCGTCTAGCGGCATGGGTTCTCCTCCATCATCTGCTCGAACAGTTCATTCAGCCGTTCCGTCCGGCCCTGAAGCCAGAGCCAGCCGAACAGGGCCTCCAGTCCGGTGGCGGTCTGATAGTCCGCCCGGCTGGCGTTTTGGGGCACGCTGTGGGGGCTGGTGTTGCGGCCCCGGCGGAACACGTCGGCCTCCTCCCCGATGAGCTGCGGCAAAATCTTCTCCGCAGCCCTGGCCTGGGCCGGCGCGGCCACATAGCCCACAGTGGCCTTATGCAGCCCCCGGGAGGTGGCCTTTCCGTGCAGGCACAGCCAGGAGCGCACCATCAGCTCGAACACTCCGTCCCCCAGATGGGCCAGGCCCAGAGTGCTGATGGCCCGGACGGCGTCCGGGCGGGTGTTCAGATGAAAATAATTGGTCATAGGTATGTTTCCTCATTTGATACGAATAATATTAGACAGAGTATACCGCAAAACCGCTGGAAAAACAACCGGGAAGGATGAATCCTATGGAACTGCGCTATCCTTATCAGCTTCCTCCTCTGCCCTATGCCTACGACGCACTGGAAGATGAGATCAGCGAAAAGACCCTGCACTTTCACCACGACAAGCACTTGAAGAGCTATATCGACAATCTGAACACCGCCCTGGCCGACCGCCCCGAAGAGCAGAACAAAACGCTGGAAGAGCTGCTCCGGCACCTGGACTGTCTCTCCGAGCCCAAGCGCACCGCCATCCGCAACAACGGCGGCGGGGTATACAACCATCTGCTCTACTTCAACTGCCTGAGTCCGGAGCGGGGCCTGCGGCCCTCCGGCGGCCTGGCCGCCGCCCTGGAGCGGGATTTCGGCTCCTATGACGACTGGCGCGCCGCGATGAAGGCCGCCGCTCTGGGCCAGTTTGGCTCCGGTTACGCCTGGCTGGTCTGCGAGCGCTCCGGGGCTCTCTCGGTCCTGAAGACCGCCAACCAGGACTCTCCCCTGTCTCTGGGGCTGTGGCCCCTTCTGTGCGTGGACGTGTGGGAGCACGCCTATTATCTGGATTACCAGAACCGCCGCCCCGACTACGTGGAGCGCTGGTTCGAGCGCATCCACTGGCCCTTCGTCCAGCAGCGCTACGAACAGCGGTAACATTTTCTTGTCCCGCTCGTGAGAAAAAATGCCCTCTTTTGGTGAAACTACCGCCAAAGGAGGGCGTTTTTATGAATCGAAGAAGCCACTGGCGCCGCCGGACGCGGATCCGGGCGGCCAGCTTTTTGACGGCGGCCTTTGCGGTCGTATTGGGCTTTGCCGTCCAAAACCACATGCGGGCGCAGCAGTACCAATACCTGCTGGACACCGGCTACCGGCATGCCTTTGCGGAGCTTGCCACCGCGGCGGGCGAGCTGGATACCGCCCTGCAGAAGGCGTCCTACGCCACCACGCCCGCGCTGTTCTCCAGCCTGTGTACGCAGGCCTACGGCAAGGCGCTCTCCGCTCAGATGGCCCTGGGCGAGCTGCCCTACGGCAATGTGGAGCTGGAGCAGACCGCCGCCTTTCTGGCCAAAGCCGGAGACTACGCCATGGCGCTCTCGCGCGGCGCTTACGACGCGCAGACGTGCACCCAGGAGGAGCGTTCCGGGCTGCATGCGCTGGCCCAGACGGCGTCCACCCTGGCCGATGCGCTGCAGAGCCTCCAGTCCGACCTGGACGGCCGTACCGTCACACTGGAGGATCTGGAGGCGGTACGCTCCCGCCTCTCCGGCGTTTCCGGCGCGTCTGCTCCGGTCACGGCGGGCTCCGCGTTTCAGACGGTGGAGGCAGATTTCCCGGAGGTGCCCGCCCTGGTCTACGACGGCCCCTTCTCCGAGCACTTGTCCAACCGCACGCCCAAGTGCCTGGAAGGGCTGCCTCTGGCGGGCCAGGATGAGGCCCGGGCGGCGGCCGCGGCCTTTCTGGACCTGCGCCCGGAGATCTTCACATTGGTCTCCGACGGGGCGGGCGCCCTGCCCACCTGGGGCTTCTCCGCCGCGGTGGACGGCGGAGAGGTGTATGTAGAGGTCACGAAGCAGGGTGCTCAGGTGCTCCAGGTCACCAACTCCCGGCCCGTTTCCGGAGCCGCTCTCAGCCGGGAGGCGGCGATCCAGGCGGCGGCGGAATTTCTGCTCCAACGGGGTTATGCGAATATGGATCACAGCTATTCCATCGATCTTGGCGATGTGCTCACCGTTCACTTCGCCCCCCGGCAGGACGGAGTATACTGCTACCCCGATCTCATCAAGGTGTCCGTGGCCCTGGATAACGGGGGGCTCATCGGCTTCCAGTCGGAGGGTTATCTGATGAACCACCGGGTCCGGGACCTTCCCGCTCCCGCCGTCACCGCCGATCAGGCGCGCAGCGCCGTCGGGGATGCGCTGAAGGTACTTGCCCATCAGCTTGCCGTAATCCCCACCGGCGGCGAACACGAGGTGCTCTGCCACGAATTCAAGTGCGAAACGGAAACCGGCAGCCATATGCTGGTCTACCTCAACGCCGCCACCGGCCAGGAGGAAAATATCCTGCTGCTGCTGGAGGACGAGAGCGGCACCCTCACACTCTGAGGCCCCGGCAAAATCAGTGCCCCGGGATACCCGCACAGGGGTACCCCGGGGCACTGTGCCGCCTTCCGGCCGCGAAGCTGTGCCAAGCGGGCAAACGAACCGGCTGAGCGCTCCCGGCGGCTCCCCGCGCTCAAAAGCAGGCCAGCAGCACGGCGCCCAGCACGGTGCTCAGCGCGCCGGCCACAAGCGCCGTGGTGGGCTTTTCCTGCCTGCCCAGCAGCAGCCGTCCCAGCAGCAGCGTAAACAGCGGCTCCGCCGCCGTCAGAGAATTGGCGATCGAGAGCGGGATCATCTGCAAAGAGGTAAACAGGAAATAGAGCGCCACGCTGGTGCTGAGTCCGGACACGGCATAATCCCGGTCCAGATGACGCAGGGCCTGCCGCAGGATACCGGGTCCGGTGATCAGCAGGAAGACGCTCAGCACGCTCAAGGCGCTGAGCGACCCCACAAACACGCCCACGGACGAGCTTGGGATCGCACTGACGCCCAGCTTTCGGAACAGGTTGCCAAGGGCCAGGAACAGGCTGGCCAGCAGTCCAAAAAGAACGCCCCGCACGGCCGTCCCGTCCCAGGCGGCGCCGCCCTGGTTCCGGCGGGCCCCGCCTATGGCGATGGTCAGCACGCCGCACAGCACCGCCGCGATCCCCAGCCAATCCAGCGGGGCGATCACCTCGTGCAGCAGAAAGACGCCGCACAGCAGCGCGAATACCGGCGTGGTGGCCTTCACCACCCCGGCCCGGGCCGCCCCCAGCAGGGAGACCGTGTAAAAGAGCAGCCCGCGGCCGATCAGGCTGTTGCACACCCCGCCCAGCACAAAAAAGACCATCCCGCGGACTGTGACCGGCGGGAGCGGCTGCGCCAAAAGGCCGCCCAGGAACATCATCAGATTGATGACGGTGTTGACCAGCAGCGAGCAGTACAGGCCGCCCAGAATACCGACCTGCGCCCGCTGCTGGGCACGCCGGGCAAATACCATCCCGCAGCTCCATCCGGCCGCGTTGATCAGGGCAAACAGTTCACCCATCGCAGCTCACCGGCCCCGGTCAGCCTTTGGGCTGCTTCGGAATAACGGTGACGGTTCCTTCCGTTGCGTTCAGGCGGACGTAATCCCCCGTATGGATCTGGCCGATGTCGATGCGGTCCACCATCGGCAGGTCGGAGACGATGGCGCCGATGACCACGATGGATTCCGCCTCGATATTGACGATGCCCAGAGGACCCACGCCGTTTTTCACCAGATCGTAGAGCATGTAGGAGCCGCCGGTGGAACCTTTGGACATGGGGAACACCAGCACCTTCCCCTTCAGGCACGCTCCCTCGATCTCATGCTTGCGTTCGATGACGTAGCCGGTCTTGGGGTTGATGGTTCCCATGAAAGAGATCGCATCGTTGGTGACCAGGGCCTCGCCCTCTACGCAGCCCTCCACGATGCATCTGCCTCTCAGAACTTTTTCTTCACACATGGTTACTCCCCCCATTTCCCGTCGATGGCCGCCTGGATACACTCGGCGGTATTCAGCAGCACGGGCTGCAGATTCCACAGTCCCGGCGCGTAGTGGGCCATTTTCCCGGAGTTGGTGGCCACGGTCTTGTAGCCCCGCTGGGTCAGCGTGCAGCACAGTACCGGACAGGTGTCGCAGATGATCTCGCCGCCCGCCGCCTGGATGTCCTCCACAAAGCCCATCCGTTCGGCCAGCTCCCGCACCATGCGGGAGGTGCACACCCACAGATCGCTGTTCAGGCGCTTGCCCCGGACCAGGCCGGCGATCTCCTCAAATTCGCGGATGGACACATGCGGACAGCCCAGGACCACGAAATCGATGGGGCCCTTCTGGCTGAATTTTTCACAAACCTTGTCATAGGCCGCCTGATCGAAGACCACCGGCTGGATCTCGTCGCCGATGACGTCCTGCTTCGTAGGCGCTTCCGGCGTGAAGCCGACCACATGATACAAGGCGACCGCGCCCGCCGAGGCCAGGGCCGCACCAAGCGCCTTGAACTGCTCCAGAGTGGGACGGCGCTTGATCCCCTCAAAGACCGGCACGTCTTTCCCGGCCAGCTTGCCGCCGAAATACCCCAGTACGGCAAAGTCCTTATCGGTCTTCAGGTCCACCTCCACCCGGATCAGGTGGGTGCCCTTCCGATTCTCATCCAGGTGGTAACCATAGGCCGGTACCCGTCCGGTGATCGCGGCGGCCAGGGCGGTAGGTCCGCCCTCCCGGTTGGTCCGGGCGCCGATGACCGAATTGACGAATGCCACGGCGGAGGACTCGCCCCAGGCCACGTGCTCTCCGAACATGGGCAGGTTCCCGTTCAGATAGGGGGTACAGCTGTTGGTGGGGATGGCGCCCATCTTCTCATAAGCTCTGGAGAGCTCCAGCTGCTTGCAGGAGAAGTCCTCCGGGAAGCCGATCTGCTTCCAGTCCTTTTCGTCGATGCCGATGGTGTTCAGCGTCATGGGCACTTGGAACACGGCGTCCTTGCTGGCGTCCTCCACATAGCCCAGGCCCGCGTCCCCTGCCACCCGGTAGCTGACGCCGGGGGAATGGACGTTCTTTACTTCGATCATGTGATCCGCGCCGTAGATCTCGCCCAGTGCGACCAGCACCTTCATGGACCGCCGGACCGTCTCGCCGTAGGCGCCGTCCAGCATTTTTTGCTCTTCTGCCGTTAAATGCATACGTTTCCATCTCCCAGTATGTTGGATGTGGGACTGTCAGGTCTCCTCACGGGTCTGCAGGTTGTGGTAATGCACCTTGGCGCGGGCCTCCCGCAGCGGTACGCCGCGGGCCACGCTTTCCTCGATCACCGCCTCCTTGGCGGCAATCTCTTTGGCTACTTCCAGAACGCGCGCGGCTTTTTCCTGGGGGATCACCACAACGCCGGTGGCGTCGCCCACCACCAGGTCGCCGGGCGCTACCCGGACGCCGGATACCGCTACCGGGACGTTGATCTGGTCTACCTCCACCCGGTCCTTTCCGGTGACCATATAATGGCCTTTGGTAAAAATGTTGTAGTTCAGCTTATGGACGGTGGGCAGATCCCGGCAGACGCCGTCGATCACCGTCCCGGCGATCCCCTTGTGGGTGGCCGCGATGGACATCAGGTCCCCCCAAACGGTACACCAGGTCCGCCCGCCGTTGTCGATGACCACGACCTCGCCCGGCTTCACATCATCCAGAAAATCGCCCACGGTCCCCTTCACGGTCCCACAGGGAACATAATGCACGGTAAACGCCCGGCCGCAGAGCGCCGAGTCGGGATTGACGGGCTTGATGCCCTCCAATCCGCAGGGAATGCCCAGCCGGTCCATTGCGTCGGACAGGCAGCAGGTGTCCATCTGGCGGAATTCTTCCACCATCGCGTCGGTAATCATAGGTTCCATCATTGCGCGTCCTTTCCGGTTTCGGAAAGCCTGTTTGTACCCCCGCGGAGGAGCGGTGCGCAGCGGTTTTGAGCGGGCTGCAAACGGGCTTTCTGTGCCTCAGAGAATTTTAGAGAATTGGTAGATCTCGGCGGTGGTCCTGCCCTGCTTCAGTTCCTCCAGGACCCGGACCTCCTTCCGGGCGATAGCCTCCGCGCCCTCCAGCACCGCTTCGATGTTTTCTTTTGCCACCACGACCACGCCGTCCCGGTTTCCCACGACCAGATCGCCGGGCCGCACGGGCACGCCGCCGCAGACGATCGGGATCTCGGTCTGCCCCACCGTTTCCTTGACCGTGCCGCCGGGATTAAAGCCCCGGGAAAACACCGGGAAGCCCAGCGCCTGGATATCGTCCGCATCCCGGCAGGTACCGTCGATGACCAGACCCCGAATCCCCCGCTGCATGCAGGCAAAGCACATGATCTCTCCGATATGGCCGCCGCCGGTATAGCCGCCCGCATCAATCACCAGCACGCTGCCGTCCGGCGCCTCTGTAATGGCCTTGTGGATGGCCAGATTGTCGCCGGGGTGACAGCGCACCGTGTAGGCGCGCCCCACCATGTGCAGGCTGGGGTCCACCGGCCGGATGGCCGGATCCATGCTCCCCCGCTTTCCGTTTGCATCGCAGATATTGCCCAGCGGAAGGCGCTGGAAGCGCTCCATGACATGTTCCATCGTTTTTCTCTCCTTTTACCGGCCGCAGATCAGCTCTTCCAGATCTACGTCCTCTGTACCCGGGACCTCCACCGTCTCCGGGAAGCCTTTCAGGGGCAGGCCTACATCTTCGGTTCAAATGGCATTTTTTTATCGGCATATTGCATCGTAATCCATTTAAGTTCAGTATAATCTTCAATGGAGTATCTACCGCCTTCCCGACCATAACCACTGTTTTTGATACCGCCAGACGGTGCTGTGATACCACTTACAAACGTGGTGTCATTGATATGAACCATGCCGGATTCCATATTGAGCCCCAGCTTAATTGCAAGTCGCATGTCATAGGTAAGCAATGCAGAAGAAAGGCCAAACTTATTATCATTACACAATGCAAGCGCCTGTTCAGCGTTCTCGACACAAAAAATTGACGTAACGGGCCCAAATGTTTCCTGATAAAAAATATCCATTTCAGGCGTTACTTCGGCTAAAATTGTCGGCTCATAAAAAGTTCCCTGGTGCTTTCCCCCAGTCAATATTTTAGCTCCTTTTGAACGTGCATCCTGAATTTGTCCATCGATAAAATCACACTGCTCATTGCTGATCAGCGGGCCGATAATGGTATCCGGATCATGGGGATCTCCTATTCTGAGCGTACGGGCGTATGCTACCAATCCTTCACAAAAAGCATCATAAATGGGTGCCTCTACAATAATACGGGAAGACGCCATGCAAACCTGTCCCTGATGATAAAACGCACCATATCCAGCAATTTTAATTGCCTGCTCTACATCATAATCGCCGAGAATTATCAGAGGGTTTTTACCCCCCAGTTCCATCGCAAATTTCTTAAGATGATAGCCAGCTTTCGCTGCAATACTGCGGCCAACCGGGCTTGAGCCAGTAAACGTCACGCACTTAACCCTCTGATCTTCCACCAGTTTATCTCCTACAATATCTCCCGGTCCCGGAATCACGTTCAAAACCCCCGCCGGTAAACCAGCTCTTTCAAAAGCAGTGGCAATTATATACCCCGAGAGGGGAGTAACAGAAGCAGGTTTGAGAATGAAGGTATCGCCTGCTGCCAACGCGTACGCAAGCTTTTTTACCGCTAAAATAACAGGATAGTTAAACGGCGCAATTCCAGCTACTACCCCAAGGGGAACCCTTACAGCAAGGGATACTTGATCCGCGCTGGTTGGCTGATTAATTTCTCCCTCAATCCGTCGACATTCTCCAGCTGCCACGCGAATAACGTTTACAGCCCCTGCCAACTCAGAGCGGGCCTTTGTATAAGTTGACCCACTTTCACAAATCATTATTTCGATAGCCTCATCAACCATTTTCTCAAGGCAATCTGCCGCTTTCCATAAAATCTGCTCACGCTGTGCAGCCATAGTCTTGGACCAGCTGGTAAAGGCGCGTTGTGCACTTTCCAACGCCATTTCTGTCTCAAGTTCACCTGCCAAGTGAACTCGGGCAAATGTAGTACCATCTGCAGGATTAATATCATTAATTATTTTTCCGCTCGTCGTCTCAATCCATTTCCCATTAATATACAGCTTGTACTCTTTCATACTCTCAACCTTTCTAACTTTATAAAGCATGACGTTGGTAATTATCTATATTGTGACATATTCAGTATTTAGAGACATGAGTTCAAATGCTAAAAATTTGTCTTGAAATTGCCGTGGCTCTTTGGTACTATTGGTAAAAATATAAGTATTAAACTCTGTAAAAGGCCTGTCCGAATTAATCAGATGTGCTTAGGAGGAAAGCTGCATCCAGAAATTTCATATCCGGATGCAGCTTTAGGAGTGAAATCTCAGCAAAAGAGAATCTTATTTTAGAATGTAAAGATGCTTACTGCGGAGTTATACGCGCTAAAACAAACCACAAAAAACATGATGGCAATAACAATGTTAGTGACGAAGTTATTCTTATATTCACCCATAATCTTTTTACTAGATGTCATATACCAGAAGGCCAGAATACCAGGTGGCGTGACAAGGTTATTCAAAGACATCGCCTTTGTCAGCAGGGATAATGCTCCTCCAGAGACGAAAGAGGCTACAATAATGGCAGGTACTCCCAAGTAAACAGTCAGTGCAATCTGACACTTTCTATCTTTTAAATCCACGCTCTTTCCCATTAGGGCTAACAACGGAATCAGTCCAAAAAATGCGCAGCCAGCAGATGTAGTCATAACGGCCCCCATCCATCCAATGGTAAACACGTAACCGGCAGCGGGACCACATAGCGGAGCAAGCGCCGCTGCAGCTCCGGCGACTCCAGTAATGGGCTCACCAGTCTTGTAGAGAACCGCTGCAGCAACAGAAAATACGAAGAAGCTAAACAGGCCAAACAAAACAACAGTAAAGACAACGGCATCCATCTTGCCGTATTTTAGCCACTCCTTGTTATTGCGGTTATTTGAGATAATAGCAAAGCCGTGATATACATAGATGTATAGCCCTGCTGCACCACCAATAATACCCGCAATACTGGTCCATTGCTGTGAATCTGGAAGTAGTCCCTCCCATCTTGGGGGGAAAGACGGAATGATACCAAGAAAAATATCTTTGATATCGGGCAACGCGATAAAAAATGTGATAGCGAAGCAGATAAGCATTGCAGTCAGCATAACACTGGTTAGTTTCTGCACAAAAGAGAATGAGCCACCCAAGAAATATGCAGCAACGATAACTACAAATAGTATGATTGTGATAATTAATGAGGCTCCGGAACTCAGTCCCTCACTGCCGCCTACTTGACTTAACGTGGTAACTGCAGTACGCAATCCGCGCCCTTGGGCCACCATAACACAGAACTGGGTTACAAAATTGAAGATCACCAGTACCCAAGCAAGCCAACCCCAGGTGTGCTTTTTTAATGCCTCCACGGGAGAAAGCCCTGTCACACAAGTAAGTTTTGTACTAATCCAAGTGGCGACATATGCAAAGACAATGCTTAAGATAACCGCCCAGAAAAAGGAAAAATACCACCCTGATCCAGATGTTACAAGTGCGGACATCGTACCCGGGCCAATAATCGTCATGGAAACAATAACAGCGGGACCAATCTTAGACAAATAGTCGCGAATACCTACCTTTTTTTCAGTCATACTTACATCTCCCTTTTTGTTTTTTATTTCGTAGTTCATCTATTGCGACTAACTGCAGACTCTCCTCCATAGATAAACTTGAAATACAATAGGTGCAGGGATCAATAGGACTGCTGGTAAATCTTTACTGCCTGTTCCACCGTCATGGGGCGTGGATTTGTATTGACGAGGCGCCCGTTGGATTCAATTGCAATTTTCCCCATCTCTAAAAAGCGGTCCGGCGTAATGCCCGGATAGTCGCGCAATTTAGTAGAAATGCCAACGTCGTTAATTAGTTGTTCAATGGCATCAATGCCAGCCTCTGCTGCATCTTTAGCGTCCATGGCACTGACATCTATCAAATTCAGGCTACGAGCAATTTGTGCAAAGCGTTCCTCATGTCCTAGCTTATTGAATCGCAATACATTAGGCATACTCATCCCTTGAGCATTGCCATGCGGATATCCAAACAGAGTGGTAAACGGATATGCCAACGCATGCACACATCCGAGGCCGGAGCCGCCGAAGGCCATACCAGCCAAAAAACTGGCACCCATCATACCCAATCGCGCTTCTCGGTTCTTTCCGTTTTGATATACCTCACGCAGATGCTTTCCAATCTGATTTAACGCTGTCAACGCAAAATTGTCAGTCACAAAATTACTGTTGGTAGCCATATATGCCTCAATGGCATGACACAGTGCATCAACACCAGAACCTCCTGTCACAGATTTTGGCATACCAATAGTCATATCTGAATCCAGATAGACGATGTCGGCCAGTACATATCGACTCCAAATTGCCTTCTTGGTATTATTGTGATGATCGCTTAACACAATAGATGGACTACTCTCACTTCCACTTCCAGAAGTCGTCGGAATCAAAACTTTATGTAAACCTGGTCGTTTAATAGTTTCCATGCCAAATAGTGAATCAATATCTACGTTATCTGCGACACACAAAGCTACTGCCTTGCAAACATCCATAGCACTTCCGCCGCCCAGCCCAATAAAGGTATCGCATTTCTCTTCCTTTGCATAGGCAATGCACGTCTTCACTGTTTCAATCGATGGTTCTTGCTCCACATCGGAGAAGAGACAGTAGCGAATATGTTTGGCTTCCAGCACATTCTGTACAATTTCGGCTAATCCAGCTTTGACAATACCGGGGTCTGTAACCAGCATAATCTTTCTGGCATGAATCATTTCTAAGTCGCCGGATAAGAAGGTCGAGATGCACTGGTTGCCCATTCTCACCACAGAAGGGAAGCGCAACAGAGAAATATTGCTCATATCAAGACTTCCTCTCATCAAAGTTTGGCCCCATTTAAACACAGTTAATGAATCTTAAATGAACAAAGCAGTCCCCCTTGGTCAGGTAAGCGTATTTAAACGCTTTCTGTTCAATATTTAACGGTAAGATACGCAACTCATATGATTACTTCAGCATCCGCTCATACTGGAACGCCTCGTCCACCTCAATCATGGTCTTTCCTGCGCGGATCTGCGCTACCATCCCCTCTTCCTTCCGGAAGAGCTGCTCGGCCTTATCCAGCACCTGGTCCACCCATTCCGCCGGGACCACTACCACGCCGCTCTTATCGCCCATGACAATGTCTCCGGGGCGGACCTGAACGCCGCCGAACTGGACCATGACGTTCGTGGCCTCCTCCTGGACCCGTCCGCGGGCCGTGGCCACCACGGTTCCGCGGGCGTAAACCGGAAAATTCAGCTCTACGCAGTCATCCAGATCCCGGCAGGCGCCGTCGATGACCACGCCGGAGATGCCCTTCACGCTGGCCCCGGTGGCCAGAACGCCGCCCCAGCAGGAGGTGTCGATCCGTCCGCCGTTATCCACCACGATCACATCGCCCGGCTCCGCCGCGTCGATGGCCCGCACACCCAGATGATATTTGCCCTTGGTCTGGCCCGCGGCGGTCATCTTCAGCGTTACCGCCGGTCCCAGGACCTTCTCCATGGTATGCCACATAGGCCGGATGCCGTAGGTGGCGCCATGGATGCCCAGCGCATCCATGGCGTCGGAAACATTTGTCGTCGAGAGCGCCGCGAAGCGCGCCCGGTATTCTTCCGTAAACCGTTCCATATCATTTCGCCTCATTTTCATCTTGGCACAGTACCGCTTCCCCGTCGGCGCCCCGGCGGAAGACCAAACGGCGGCGCCATTCCGGCGCTGTCTCCGGATGATCCTCCCGGTAATGGGTGCCCCGGCTCTCCGTCCGGGTGAGCTGCGCCATGGCGAACAGTCTGCCCAACAGCAGACGGTTGCGCAGCGGTGCGGAGATGCCCGGCCGCAGGTGCGCTCCGGTAAAGTCCAGCACACGCTGAAGTCCCTGGCTATTGCGCACCACCGTCAGGTTCTGGTAGTACAGCCGCTCGCTCTGAGCAATGAGCGCCCGCTCCTCCTCGTCAGGCTCCAGGCGCGGTCCCGCTTCTTCCAGGACCACCGCCGCAGCCGGCGCAGAGGCCGCATGATCCGCGGCGGCCCGTCCGGCGCGGTAGCCGAAGACCTGGGTATCCGTCAGATTGTTTCCGCCGGGCCGGTCCGACCCGTGGACGCCCCCGGTGATCTCCCCCGCCGCGTACAATCCCTCGACTCCGGTGAAGCCGTTGGTGTCGATCAGGATCCCGCCGTTGAAGTTCTGCACCGCCATGGTGACCTGCAGCGGTTCCACGGCACAGTCGATCCCCGCCCGGAGCAGCGTGTTGTACGTGATGGGCGCCTTGGCCAGCAGTTCTTCCCGGGTCACGTGGGACACGTCAAACCATATGCCGCCCTCTTCGGTGCCCCGGCCCTGGGCGATTTCCTGGAAGATGCCGATGTCCACATACTTGGCGTCTGTACGGACCGAGAAGGGATAGGACATGGCCTTCCGATCCAAAGCCTCCTCCGGGGTCGTGCCGCCTTGGCAGTATCGCGCCAGGAACTCCGCGCCATCGCGGTTGGTAAGCTTGGGCAGAAACCGCCACATATGGCTGTGGATAATAAAGGTAAGCCCCGGGCAGACCACCGCCGGACCGATCTGGAAAAACTCCATATTGACGAACCGGCACCCGGCCTCATAGGCCATAGCCCAGCCGTCTCCGGTCTGGGTCGGCGGCGTGACGTTGACGGAAAAAATGCTCCCTGCGCCCCCGGTGGCCAGGACGACCGCCCCGGCGCGGATTCGCAGCGCACCAGCCTCATCCCGACCCCAGGCGCCGCAGACACGGCCGTTTTCCTCCCGGCAGAGCCCCAGTATGGACACCTGCTCCAACAGGCGAACGCCCTGTGCCAGCGCGGCCTGCTTGAGGCAGCGGGTAATCTGACGCCCTGTGCTGCCGCCGCAGGTCAAAGAGCGGGCCCTGGTGCACCCGGAGAGCTTTTGCTGCTCCAGATGCCCGCCCCTGTGCGCGAAAGGAACGCCAAGCTCCGCCAACTCCCGTACCCGGTCGGCAGCCTCGTGGGCCAGGACCCAGCAGAGGGCCGAATCGCCCAGCCCTCCGCCGGTTTGGAGCGTGTCCTCCAGGTAGATCTCCGGATCGTCCCCGTCCCCCTCACAGTTGAAGGGCGCGTTGATGCCCAGAGCCTCCGAGGCCACCATATTGGTGCTGCCGCCGGTCTCATACCGGCCGGTGACGGCCAGGCACACCTCTAATTCCGGGTGCGCCCTCTTGGCCTCGTAAGCGGCTCTGGTGCCGGCGGCGCCGCCGCCGACCACCAGAACGCCGCATTGAAGTTCTCTCACTTGCAGGACCTCCTGGTCAAAGCAACATTAATTCGCCCGCTTCTGGGGAGAGGTCATGGACACGGCGTTGGCCGGGCAGACCTCCATGCACATGCCGCAGCCGTCGCACTTGTGCTGGTCGATGACCGCGCCGCACTTGGTCAGGGTAATGGCGTCATAGAAGCAGCTGCGCTTGCACACGCCGCACTTGGTGCACTTGTCGTAGTCCACCTTGGCGTACACGCCCTCGGGCGCGCGCTCCACCTGAGCGGTCTTCAGGACGTTGGGCAGGGCGATGCCGCGGATATCGTCCAGAGAGCTGTAACCGCGGGCATCCAGCCACTGGCTGATGTGCTCGTTCCACTTCTTGGCCACGTCGTACCCCTGGAGCATGATGCCCACGCCGGACTGCACCAGAGAAGCGCCCACCATGGTGTACTTGATGATGTCGCGCCAATCCCACACGCCCAGACCGGCGATGATGGGAATGCTCAGCTTGTTGGCGGCCAGCGCGCAGTTCTTCAGGCCGTAGCCGATGAAGTAGGGGCCACCCCAGCCGCCCTGGGCGCCGGGGCCCACGGGACGGGCCTGATCGATATCCAGGTCAAAGCCGGAGAAGCGTGCAGACAGGTTGATGCACTGGGCGCCGGCTTCCTGGCAGGCCAGCGCCACGGAAGACTGATCCACGGTCTGGGGAGAGACCTTGACGCTGAAGGGCTTCTTCAGCAGGTTGGCGCAGGTACGGACCACGTCGGCGGTCATATCCACGGCTCCGGCGCCCATCTTGACGCCCATGTCGGCGGCGAAGGGGCAGGATACGTTCAGCTCCACCCAGTCGGCATTGGTCTCGTTCACCAGGCCCACCATCTCCTGCCACTCGTCCAGGGTAACGCCGGACAGGCTGGCCATGACGATGCCCTTATCGCCCACTGCGTCCTTGGCCCGGTTTACATCCTCCATGTACTCCTGGTAACCAAAGTGGGAGCACTCCTCCAGGGAGTTCAGCGTAAACGCATGGGGCAGGGACTGGGGATAGCCGGGATAGGTCTTGTAGTCATAGAGCTTGAAGCGGGGACGGGGGAAGTTGCGGCCCAGCTTGCCTTTTTCACCGAACAGGGACTTCACGATCACGCCGCCGGAGCCGCCCTCAATGCCTTTCTTGACGCCGATCCAGTCCATAGAAGGAGAGGCAGAGCCCACAATAACAGGATTGGGGAACTCCACGCCAGCCACGTTTACCTTCAGATTCGCCATATTCTTGTTCCTCCTTAAGCAATTCTGATTGAATACAATGAGCATACAATTTAGAACAAAAAATAAATTGTTTGAAGTTTTTTATTGAAATTGTATTTTCATTGTATACAACCTTGTGTCACATATTCTAGCGGAATCTCTGGTATATTTCAATAGCCTTTTTCATATTTTTCGCCTCTAATTGGTCTTTTTCGATAATTTCATCGCTTCCGCTAAAATGTACAAGGTTGTTTTAGTTATTATTTTAAAGCGATAAATAGAAATTAAATGCATTACTTTTTGTATAAAAGCAAATATGTCCGTAAAAAAGTTCTTATTTTGACCAAAAACTTAAAAATTCAAGATTTTACCTTGACATGGAATGTCAAATGGTCTACAATAAGCACAGATTGTATACAATGTGAAGAGGAATTTTAACGTGCAGCACCGCTTGTACTCTCATTTTGGGGTGTGAACCGACAACAAGGAGGGGTCGTATGGAGCGTCCACGTATCGTGGTGGGCATCTCCGGCGCCACCGGCGCCATTTATGGAATCCGTCTGCTGGAACTGCTGCGGGAATGCAGTGATGCAGAGCTCCATCTGGTGGTCAGCCGGTGGGCGGAGGAGACCATCCGCCTGGAGACGGACTACACGCCGGAACAGGTCCGGGCCCTGGCCGATGTGTCCTATCAAGCCGACGCACTGGGGGCGGCCATTTCCAGCGGCTCGTTCCGCACGATGGGAATGATCATCCTGCCCTGCAGCATGAAGACATTGAGCGCGATTGCCAACGGGTATGACCATGATCTTCTCGCCCGGGCGGCGGACGTGACTTTGAAAGAGGGCCGCCCGCTGGTGCTCTGCCCCAGGGAGACGCCTCTCAACGCCATCCACCTGGAGAACATGCTCAAGCTGAGCCGCCTGGGAGTACGGATCGTGCCGCCCATGCCCAGCTTTTATCACCGCCCCAGACAAATCGAGGATCTGATCCGTTATCAGGTGGTTCGGGTGCTGGACCAGTTCGGGCTCCGCGCCGGAGAGGACGGCCGTTGGGGCGCAGCACCCGCTGAGTCGAAAGGAGAAACGTAACATCATGGGAAAACGCGGTTTAAAAAATGTAGCTTACGATTATTTGCTGGATGCGATCATGTCTTATGAGCTGAAGCCAGGGCAGGCCATCGTCGAGCAGGACATATCGGATCGGCTCAACATCAGCCGCACTCCGATCCGGGAGGCCTTCAAGCAGCTGGAATCCGAAGGGCTGGTCCGCCATCTGCCCTCCCGGGGGACCTTTGTGACCAATCTGACCGTGCAGGACGTGGAGGAGATCTTTCAGCTCCGGGAGCTCTTTGAGATCACCGCCCTGAAAAGTGCGATCAACTGCATCACCGACGACGAGCTGGACTACATTGAGGACCGGGTGCGTTATCTGGACGATAAAAAAAGCGAAGAACCCCCCACGCAGGAGGCCTTCTATCGCTCGGACCGCGACCTGCACATGATGATCATGAAATATTCCGGCAACTCCCGCATGATCAAATTCCACAAGACGCTGGAGGCCCAGCTGGAGCAGCTGCGCCGGATCTCGGCCATGACGCCCAAGCGCCTGGTAAAATCCCGGCAGGAGCACCTGGATATCATCTATGCCCTGCGCACGCGTGATCTGGTCAGCGCCACCAGGCATCTCTCCATCCACCTCCAGAACATCAAGGAGAGCACGCTGAACGTCTGCAGGAACATGGTCTCGCAGTACTGACCGCCCGCCAGGCACAATCGCAGAAAAACGCCAGGTGTGGCACCAATGCATATGGCTCGGCCCGCAAGCGGCTTCGACACGCTTGGGAACATCTCAGGCGGGGGGCCTCTGCAAAACAGAGGACCCCCGCCTCAGCTTGTCGAAAAAGGCCTTTTTCGACAAGGGGATACATGACGGCCAGGGCTCGATTCCTTCGGAAAAGTCGCCCTGGCCGTCATGAGAGGTGTCATTTCCGACGCGCATGTCGCCGGAAATGACGGAGCTTCCTTTCCTTCCGTCGTCTGTGGACGACGGAACTCTGCGAGGCCTTCCCCCGGGAGGTTTTTTGACAGGCTGAGGCGGGGGGCCTTTGCAAAACAGAGGACCCCCGCCTGTTTCAATCGCTCCACACGGCTGATGCGTCCGGCCGGTACGCTTGCTCCGCAAACTCAAAGCTGGCATGCGCATCGGTATGCTCGAACAAAAGCGCGTTTTCCTTCCAAAACCGGTAGCGCACTTTGGCGCTGAGGCGTTCGTATATGATGCGGCCCATACCGCCTTCCACGGGGGCCCGCAGGGGATGTCCCCGCCCCTCCAGCACTTCCGCCTCCAGGCGGTACCGCCCCTGACGGATCAGCGCTCCGCCGCCGGACCATCGCTCGACCCGGGCGCCCTGATAGGTGGCCAGGCGGTATTCCCGCCCTTGATGCAGCACCGCGCAGATACATCCGGTGAAGCTCCCCGCCGCCAGCGGTATGTCCGCAATGGAGAGCATCAGGCTGCTGCACCGCGTCTCCCGCCACGCGCATTGGGTCCAGAGATAAGCGCTGGGAAAAGACCGCCCGCGGTCCGTCTCCACATAACCGGTACCGCCGGTAAAGTCCATGGCCGCGCCGTTCAGGGTCAGCGTTCCTTCCAGCGTATGGCCCATGCTGATCACACCGTGGCGGCACTCCATTCCCGGCAAAAAGCGGAATGGCCCCATAATGTCCGATTTGAGCGGCGTAAAGGGGCCGCAGAGCAGCGCTCCCCGGAGGGAAAGTCCGCTTTGCTCCACGTTCAGCCAGATCCCCTTGCGGTTAAAGAGGTTCCCATCCAGCCAGATCTGGAACACGCCCTCAGAGGCCTGCAGCGCCGCATCCGGATATTCCGCCCACCAGGCCCCGCCGTCCGCAATGACCTGGAGGGAGGCGCTGCGCCGCCCCGCACGGTCGACGTGCAGGGCGGGAATCAGCGCCAGGCCCCTTCCGTCCTTTGTCTGGCACTTCAGATACCAGCCCTCAAAGTAGGGGCCCGCCCGTCCTGCGCCATGATAATACTTCGCCATTCCGTTCCCCCTCCGCTCAGCGGCCGCAGCGCTCCAAAAAGATCCGGATGTTCTCCGCCTCCTGCTCCGCATCCGCGTTCAGCCGGCCCATACGGTCGCACAGGCCCAGCAGCGCCACTTCCTCCAGGTCAGCGTTTTCCCGCATCCCGTTCACGTCGGCAAAAGGCATTCCCTTCCCGACGAACAGGACCTGCATATGGTATCGGATCAAGGCGCACACCCGGCCGATTAGGTCCTGATCGGCCGAAAAGCACTGCAAAAACCGCCGGGCCAGTTCCGCACCCAAGGTTTCATGTCCGTAAGAGGTGATTTTCCCCTTTCGGACGCGGGTCGTATCCGGCTTTCCAACGTCATGGAGCAGCGCGGCCCACATCAGGGCCGCAGGATCTTTGCTCTCCGCCCGCCGCTTCGCCGCTTCATCCACCACCAGCATCGTATGGTTCCATACGTTTCCCTCCGGATGATGGACCGGCGACTGCGCCGTGGTCTTCATCCGGCGCAGCGGCTCAAATTCGGGCGGAACCGCTCCCGCAAACAGCGCCTCCAGCGCTATGCTGGGCCGCAGGTCTTCCATCAGGCTCCGTTCCAGCGCGCGAAACAGCGCTTCCCGCTCCATAGTCTCAGACAGCTCGATCGCCCCCGTGTCCCTATTCCGCATAATCGGGACTATTTTTATCGTCCCCTGTCCCCTGAGTAGTATTGCAGCCCCGCCGGCAGGTTATGCTCGAAACCCGCATCCTTTTTCCGCCGGTCCGGTCTGCGGCGCCCGCTTTTGGTATACGGAAAAACCAGGCGGACGGCCACCGCGCCCGGTAAGCGTTGCCCTTGCCCTCTGTTTTGGGGGGTGTTCGGGCTGGCTGGGCGGACTTTGGTCTTATTAGGGCAAGCGTGCTTCCGTCTGCGTCCCCGGCGTCCAAAACGACCCGTTACGGGGCTGAGAGCCGGCGTCTCAAGTGAGACGCCGGCTCTCAGCCAAGCAGGGAGGAAGAAAAAAGGGACTGCACCCAACCGCAGAGACAAAACAAAACGCCTCCGGTCCCTGGACCGCAGGCGGAAGCAGCGCACCCTGCAGATGGTGCGCATACGGCCGCCCCCGGTTCCGGCAGGGGTGTACGCCTTCCGACATGTATCTGACTTATCCCGTTTCCGGGCTTCACAGTGACCGACTCGTGGGGCATTGCACCCGCTTCCATGGCTGCCTGCCTAAGACAGGCTCGAACGACGTTATTGTATTGTCTTTTATAGTATACGCACAGCAAGACGCTCTGTAAAGGGATATTTTTACGATATCTATGGAAAACTTCCACATCCTGCGCCAGTGCCCGGCGGTTTCGTCCGCAGCCGCGCGCAAAAAAACCGGAGCTGCGCCGCAAAGCGGCGCAGCTCCGGTCCGGCTGCTCTCTGCTCCCCGCGGCTCGGCTCGGCCTGCGGCGCTCGGGGGCTGGGGCGCCCTTACAGACCCAGAAGATTCAGCTCGGTCTGGGGATCGAACAGGTGGATGAGCTCCGGCCGGAAGGTAAAGTGCACCTCGGAGCCGTACGGGATGCCGCCGCGGTACTCGGCGGGCAGGTCGGTGGTGGGAATCCGCAGTACCACGTCCTTTTCCCCGGCCGTCACGTGCAGATGGACCTCGCTGCCCATCATCTCGGACACATCCACCTTGCCGGTGATGGTGTGGCTTCCGGTATCCTTTGCAAAGGTAATGTGCTCGGGACGCACGCCCAGGGTCACGTCCATGGGAGAGATCCCTCTGGCAGCCAGAGCCTTGCAGGTCTCCTCCGCCAAAGGCATCACCGCGCCGGCCACCGCCGCCTGATAGGTGTCGCCCGCCTTCTCCAGCTTGGCGTCGAAGAAATTCATCTGGGGGGAACCGATAAAGCCCGCCACAAAAACGTTGGCCGGATGGTCAAAGACCTCCTGCGGCGTGCCGATCTGCATGATGAAGCCGTCCTTCATGATCACGATGCGGTCGCCCAGCGTCATGGCCTCGGTCTGGTCATGCGTTACGTAAATAAAGGTGGTGTTGATGCGCTGACGAAGCTTGATGATCTCCGCGCGCATCTGGTTGCGCAGCTTGGCGTCCAGATTGGACAGCGGTTCGTCCATCAGGAAGACCTGCGGGTCCCGAACGATGGCGCGGCCGATGGCGACACGCTGCCGCTGGCCGCCGGAGAGCGCCTTGGGCTTGCGGTCCAGATACTGGGTGATATCCAGGATCTCGGCCGCCTCACGGACCTTCCGGTCGATTTCGTCCTTGGGCGTCTTGCGCAGCTTCAGGGCGAAGGCCATGTTTTCATAGACCGTCATGTGCGGGTAGAGCGCGTAGTTCTGGAAGACCATGGCGATATCCCGGTCCTTGGGTTCCACGTCGTTCATCCGCTTGTCGCCGATGAACAGGTCGCCCTCGGAGATGTCCTCCAGTCCGGCCACCATCCGCAGGGTGGTGGACTTGCCGCAGCCGGAGGGGCCTACCAGCACGATGAATTCCTTATCCGCGATCTCCAGATTAAAGTCGTGGACGGCGGTCACCTTGTTGTCGTAGATCTTTTTGATGTTCTTCAGGGTCACAGTTGCCATGCGCATGGGCCGTAAGGGCAGAGCCTTCGCACCTACCCCCTTGTCCGCAGGCGCTTGGTCCTGCGGACGTTACGACAGGTCTCCACACTGCCGCACCGCCGGCCCGGCGGGGTTTTCCTCCTTTTTTACGGCTCCCCCATTTCTATTGAAATGGAGTAGAAATGGGATGCCTTTTTATGGGGGTCTCTATCCTTCACCGCGGACCAGTTCGCCGCGGAAGAAGACATCCTTGAGCTCCAGACGTTCATCCAGAATGACTACATTGGCTCGCTTGCCAGGCTCCAGGCTGCCGCACCGGCTGTAAATGCCGATAGCGCGGGCCGGATTGACCGCCGCGGCGCGCACCGCGGCATGCAGCGGGATCCCAAAGGATACGGCGGTTTTCAGACAGCCCATCAGGTCGGTGACCGAACCGGCGATGGTGCCGTCCGCCAGCGTAGCGAGCTTGCCCTTCACGGTCACATCCTGTCCGCCCAGAGTATATTGCCCGTCCGGCATACCGGCCGCCCGCATGGAGTCGGAAATGAGGATCACGCGCTGCTCACCGAACATTTTAAACACCGAGCGCACCACTGCCGGGTGGATGTGTATGCCGTCACAGATCAGCTCCACCATACAGCCCGGCGTATCCAGCGCCGCACCCACTACGCCGGGGGCGCGGTGGGAAAAGGGCGGCATGGCGTTGAACAGGTGGGTCACCTGCCGGGCGCCCAGACGAAAGGCCTCCATGGCGGTATCATAATCCGCGGTCGTATGCGCCAGGGAGACCGTGACGATCTCCTCCACCGCCTCGATGAATTCCATGGCGCCGGGCAGTTCCGGGGCCACCGACACCAGCTTCACCAGCCCCTTGGACTCCGCCAGCAGCCGCCGCAGCAGCGCCGGATCGGGATCGCGCAGCCAGTCGCCGTTTTGGGCGCCCTTTTTGGCCCGGGACAGGAAGGGCCCTTCCAGGTTCACCCCGCACAGGGCCGCGCCGGGCCGGTCGGCCTCCCGATGGGCGGCCGCTACCCGGCAGATCCGGATCAGCTGATCCTCCAGCAGGGTCATGCCCGCGGGACAGATCTGGGTCACCCCCCTGGAAAGCTCGTACTTTGCCATGGTCTCCAGGCCCCCGGCGTCACCGTCGGAGAAGTCCTGACCCTTGCAGCCATGGAAGTGCAGGTCGGTCAGACCCGGGATCACATAGCAGCCTGCGGCGTCGTAGATCTTGCCGTCGCTGCTGGAGTCGGAAAGGAGCCGCCCGTCGAAGCACACATCCCGCCGGAGAAAGCCCTCATGCAAATCAAAGACCTGACCGCCGGTTATCCGCATACCGTCTCACCTGCCTCAGCCAGCTTGTGCAGCGCAGCCTTGTCGCCCACCAGCGTCACGTCGGGGTGCAGCTGCAGCACGGAGGCGGGCACCTGCTTGGTAACGGGACCGCAGAACGCCTGGTACACCGCTTCCGCCTTTTCCTCGCCGTTGACGACGATGAGGATGCGCCGGGCGTTCATGATGTTCTTGATCCCCATGCTCAGGGCATGGCGCGGTACCTCATCCCGGCTGGCAAAGAAGCGGGCGTTGGCCTCGATGGTGTTCTCCGTCAGGCTGACCAGGTGGGTCTCCAGGCCGAAGTCGTCCCCCGGCTCGTTGAATGCGATATGCCCGTTGCGCCCCATGCCCAGCAGCTGCAGGTCGATCCCGCCCAGATCCCGGATGAGCTTGTTGTAAGCGGCGCACTCGACGGCCGGGTCTTTGGCCAGTCCGTTGAGCACATGGGTATTTTCCGGCTTGATATCGATATGGTCAAACAGGTTGGTCTGCATGAAATAGCGGTAGCTCTGCTCATGATGGGGGGACAGGCCCAGATACTCATCCAGATTCACGGAGCGAACCTCTGCAAAGCTCAGATCGCCCTTCTGAAACCACTCCACCAACTGCTGGTAAGTGCCCACGGGGGTTCCCCCGGTGGCCAGTCCCAGCACACAGTCCGGCTTATAAATGACCTGGGCGGAGATGATATTGGCCGCCCGGCGGCTCATGGCCTGATAGGTTTCTGCCTGATAGATGCGCATGTCGATCGACACCTCAGTCACTCGGGCGCAGAAGGCAGCCCGGTATTTTTAGAAAAAGAGGGCGGGCGCATCCTGCGCCCGCCCTTGGGCGCTTGCACGGGGGATCAGCAGTAGGTTTTGACGGCTGCGGCGATCATGGCCGCGGCCTCGTCCACCACGGCGGCATCGCTGCCGGCGAGCGCGGGCAGCGGCTTGCGGACGCTGCCGCAGTGCACCCCGTTTTGGTCCAGGATGGCCTTCATTACGGCGTACAGATTGCCGTGGGCGGAGCACATCTTGTAAATGATGCGGCAGATCTCGTTCTGAATCTGGCGCGCGGTCTCCATCTCGCCCTTGCGGAAGCAGTCATATACCTTCAGGAAGAGCTCCGGCATGACGGCATAGGTGCCGCCGATCCCGGCGCAGGCCCCCATGGCCAGGCCGGAGACATACTGCTCGTCGGGGCCGTTGAAGACGATGACGCCCTCGTCCCGCCACATCTGGATATCCTGGGCAGGCATGGAGGAATTCTTTACGCCGATGACCCGGGGATTCTTCTTCATCTCCCGCAGCAGGGACGGGGTCAATGCCACGCCGGCCAGCTGGGGGATATTATAGATGATAAAATCCGTATTGGGCGCGGCGGCGGAGATATCGTTCCAGTACTGGGCGATGGCGTACTCGGGCAGGTGGAAGTAGATGGGCGGGATGGAGGCGATCGCGTCCACCCCCAGGCCTTCGGCATGGGCGGCCAGTATCCGGCTGTCCGCAGTATTGTTGCAGGCCACGTGGGCGATGACCGCGATCTTTCCTTTGGCCTGGGCCATCACGTTCTCCAGCACCGTCTTGCGCTCGTCAACGCTCTGGTAAATGCATTCGCCGGAGGAGCCGCCTACGTACAGGCCGTTGACGCCCTTTTCGATGAGATAACGGGTCAATTCCTGCACCCGCTGAGGGGAAACGGTCCCCTGGTCGTCGTAACAGGCGTAAAACGCCGGGATCACGCCGCTGTATTTCTTCAAATCGCTCATTATAATGATCCTTCTCTCATTGGATATTGTACAACATTCATCATCAAGATGCAAGTACTCAAGCACGTTTCTCCACGTCTCAGCCCTTCACCGCGCCCATCGTGATCCCCTTGGTAAAATACTTCTGGAAGATGAGGAACACGATGATGATGGGAATGGCGGCCAGCGCGGCTCCCGCCATCAAAAGTCCCATATCCACAGTGGTCTCCGCCTGCAGGGTCGCAATGCCCAGGGAGATGGTGAAGTTGGAATTGCTGGACAGCATGACCAGCTGCATAAAGTAGTCGTTCCAGGAGTTGATGAAGGTGAAGATCGCCAGTGCGCCGATGCCCGGCTTGACCATGGGCAGGACGATCGTGATGAAGGTCTTCGCCTCATTGGCGCCGTCCACGCGGGCGGCCTCCAGAATCTCTCCCGGGATGCCCTCGCAGAACTGCTTCATCAGGAACACGCCGAAGGGCCAGCCCACCGTTGGGAAGATCACGGCCCACAGACTGTTGACGAGGTTGAGCGCGGCCATCTCCTTGATCAGCGGAATGAGGATGACCTGCTTGGGCAGGGCCATGGCGCATACGATCAGGGAGAACAACAGCGTACGGCCCACAAAGCGCTTCTTGGCCAATGCGTAGCCCGCCATGGCGGCGGTGATGCAGGTGAGGATCATGGCCATGACCGACATAAACACCGTATTCACCAGCCAGCGGATGGCGCCTGGTACGATGGGGCCGGTGGAAAACACCAGGGGATCGCCGTTTGCGTCCTGCGCGAAGGGGACGTGCAGTTCCCACAGAGGAGCAGAGCGCTTGGCAAACAGCTTTTCAAAGTTGGTGGTCACCCACTCGGTGGGAAACAGCTTTGGTTCCGCGGCATAGATGTCCTGGGCGGACTTAAACGAACCGGTGACAATCCAATAGAGCGGGAACAGGAACAACAGCGCCAGCACGATGAGGATAAGGATGCTGGCGATCCGATAGGCCTTGGTGCGCCCGGATCCGATTTTCATTACTCCGCTCCCCCCTTACTTCTCTTTGGCCAGCCGGAACTGAACGGCGGACAGCAGGCCGATGAAGATGGCCAGTACCACGCCCATGGCGTTGGCATAGCCGAAGTGGCCCGCCTGCTCCGTCAGCTTGAAGGCGGTCCAGTAGATATAGAACATGACCGTGTTGGTGTCGGAGCCGCCCTGGGTCAGCAGCTGGATCAGGGCGAAACACTGGAAGGAATTGATGGTGGTGATGACCAGGATATAGAGGGTGGTGGGCATCATCTGGGCCCACTTGACCCGCCAGAAGACCTGGAAATGATTGGCCCCGTCCACCTGGGCCGCCTCCACCAGGGACTGATCCACGTTGCCCAGGGCGGAGACGTAGAGGACGATGGGCTGGCCCACCGAGGTGGTAAACAGGATCAGGATGATGCACCAGATGGCAAACCGGGAATCGCCCAGCCAGTTGATGGTATCCGCTCCGACGCCTTTCAAAATCTGGTTGAAGATGCCGTTATAGTTGTCGTACATCCACTTCCACACCACGGTGACGGCCACGGAGCCGGTGACCACGGGCAGGTAGAAGATGCAGCGGAACGCGGAGAGCACGGGGCCCTTCAGCTTATAGATGGCCGAGGCCACCCACAGGGAGAACGCACACACCGTCGGCACGGACACGATGACGATCAGGAAGGTATTCTTCAAGGCCTTCAGAAAGGTCACGTCCTGCCACAGATCGATAAAGTTTTTCAGTCCCACGAATTGGACGTCGCCAGGGTGCATATTGGCGTTGGTAAAGCTGTTGAAGATACAAATGACCATGGGGATGATAACAAATCCCAGGAAAAAGATCAGGCTGGGCAGCAGAAACAGATAACCGGAGATGGTCTCCCGGCGTACCAATGCCCGGCTCATCGTGGTTTGGGGCTGTTTGGCCAAAATAGACCGCTCCTCTCTCTCGAAGTGGATTTATGGGTGGGGGTACGCACCGAAGGCCCGGCGGAACCGGGCCGTCCATGCATAGCCCCATCCGGGAGGAAAAGACACGCCCCTTCCCCGCGCGGGGCGGGGAAGGGGCGCGCGAACCCGTTTGCGAATCAGGTCACTTACCGTTTGACTGGATCTCAGCCGGCGGCAGCGGCATTGGCATTTGCCATGTGAGTGGCGATGGTCTCGGTCATATCATCGCCGTTGCCGATTTCCTGGAGCATGTTCCACCACTCGGTACGGGCGGCGGCCCAGCCCTTGATGACGTTGTAGTAGTCGCCCAGGTTGGGGAGCATCAGAGCGGCGTAATCATTCATCATCTCGTTGTCGAACAGCTTGGTCAGGTCGGTGCCCTCGGCGGAGGTGCGGGCCGCGAAGAAGGTGGAGGTAGACACGGCATCGGCGGTGCTGGGGGAGTCACACATGAACTTGATAAATTTCTTGGCGGCCTCGATCTTGGCGGCGTCGCCCTTGTCAAAGATACCAAAGCCCCAGATGCCGCCGCACAGTTCGGCGGGAGAGCCGTCAGCGGTGGGGAAGTTCATGTAGACGATCTCTTCGCCGGTGACGGTCTTGCCCTCGCCGGTATCGGCGTTGTTGGGGTTGAGCTGCTGGGCGCTGTTCCAGCAAAACGCCATCTTCAGAGCGCCCTGATAGAACTTGGCGATCTCGTCGCCGCCCTGGAGGGAGGCGTCAAAGGCGATGCCGTCCATGGACAGCAGCTGCTCGATCGCCTGGATGTTCTTGGGGTCGTCCCAGGTATAGGCGGTGTGGTCGGCGTTGGTGAAGGTGCCGCCGTACATGTTGTTGATGAGCGCACGGGTGCCCTGGTCGCCGCCCTGGCCGCCGCAGTACACGGCGCCCACGGTGCTGCCGAATTCGGCATACAGGGCCTCGACGGCCTTGATGAAGTTGTCGGTGCTCCAGGTGCGGGTCTCCAGATCGATGTACTGGTCAGCGCCGGCGGCCTTAAAGGCGTCCAGATTGATGGCCATGCAGTGGGCGGTCATGCACATGGGGTACTCGTACATCTTGCCCTCGGCGTTGATACAGGGGGCAAGGGCCGCGGGGATGATCTCGCTCTTGTCGGTGTCGTCCAGCATGTCGGCCAGATCCACCAGATAGCCGTTGGCGCCCCAGTTGGCCACCAGGCGCTCAGGGCCTTCCAGGATCAGGTCGGGCTGGTTGCCGGCCGTGATGGCGGTGTTGACCTTGTCGTCGCCGTCGGCATAGGCCAGGTACTCCACCTTGACGGAGATGCCGGTCTCGGCGGTGAATGCGTCGGTCAGGGCCTTGACCTTGGTTTCGTCGCCCCAGCCGCCGACGGGGTACACCCACAGCGAAATGCTGGTGGCGTCGCCGGTCGAAGGAGCCGCCGTTTCCGGGGCGGAGGTCTCGGGCGCGCTGGTCTCAGGCGTGCCGGCGCCGGTACCGCCGGAGCAGGCGGCCAACGAAACGACCAGGCACAGGCTCAGCAAGAGAGCAAGAATCCGATGGGTCTTCTTCATTATAGGTCCTCCTTCAGTTTCTACAAATTTCGAACGCCCGGTGCGGCGTCCTGTTGGGTAGATTGTATAATCCCTCGCTGCGTTTGTCAACAGAAATTTGAAAAAAATTTTATCTAATTTTTAATTTTGCAAATTTTTTTCAATTCCCGTCTGATTTCGTCAGATGTGCTTATCCGAAAGCACCTCGGCCACCAGTTCCCTCCGCTCCCGGCACCCCTCCAGATCCCGGCGGCAAAGCTCGCTGAAGAGCACGTCCACCACATAGAGCTGCGCAATCCGGGCGGCCACAGAGCCGCCCTGGAACGGCCCCTCATGGGAGCCGCACTGGAGCACCACATCGGCGTAGGCCGCGCCGGGCGACTTGGGGAAGCGGGTGATCAGGATGACCCCAGCCCCCCGTTCCCGCGCGATCTTCAGATTGTCCAGCAGCTCCTTGGTGGAGCCGGAATAGGAGAAGTAGAGCACCACGTCCCGCCGGGTGAGCTGGGCGGTCAGCATCGCCTGGATATGGGAATCCACCACCGGGAAAAAGTTGGGCAGGGCGGTGGCGAACAGATGGGCCGCCTCCTGGGCCAGGATCATGGAGCCGCCCTGGCCCATGCACAGCACCTTGTCCGCCCCCATCATCAGGGACGCCGCGGCCCGGACGGCCTCCGGGCGAAGCAGCCCCAGCGTCTGCGTCATAGCGTCCACATTCGCGGCATAGATCTTCTGGCACAGGTCCGCGATGGTATCCTCGGGCAGGACCTCCCCTGAGAGGGGGTTGAGCTCGCTGCGTCCGGCGGTGGAGTTGGCCACCGCCAGTTTGAACGCGTTATAGCCCTTATAGCCCAGCCGCCGGCAGAAGCGGGAGATGGTGGCCTCCGCCACGCCCGCCTCTTCCGCCAGCTCGGAGATGGACATATACTGGGTCTTCTGCTGATGGGCCACCGCGTAGTCGGCCACTTTCTTTTCTGCGCCGGTCAGCTGGTAATATTCGTTATTGATCTTTGCAAATACGTTTCCGTAGGGCATAGGCACTCCCCTCATGCATCCGCCAGAAGCTCCGAGAGCATCTGGTCGCACATACTCAGCATCCGCGGCAGGTGGAAGGGCCCCTTGAAGGTGCTGCCCTTGCAGGGCGGCTGGGTTGGCTTGCCGTCCCGGCGCAGGTAGCCGTACCACTCCCCATAGGCAGGATCGGCAAAATGCTCCTTGCAGTAGTCCAGGGTCCTCTCAAACCAATCCAGATACCGCTGCTCCCCGGTATCCCGATAGAGCATCAGCGAGGCGATCAGGATCTCGTCGTGGGGCCACCAGAGTTTCATATCGTGCTCATAGGCCTCGGGCGGCTTGCCCAGACAGTCGATGAAGTAGAGCAGTCCGCCGTACTCCTTGTCCCAGCCGGCCTCGATGGCCCAGTCGAAGATCTGTGCCGCCTTTTGGACCAGCTCCCGGTCGCCGGTCCGCTTGGCGTGCTCCAGCAGGAACCAGACGCCCTCGATATCGTGGCCTGGGTTGACGATGCGCCCTTCGGTGTAGTAGAGGCGGGCGGCGCCGTCCTGCGCTACGTTCTCCAGCACACATTTCAGCTCCGGCTTGACGTGATACCGGAAGATCTCATCCACACACCGGGCGGAACGCTCCTCGTACAGCGCCTTGCGCTCCGGGTCCACCCGCAGCAGCACGCCGGTGACGTTCAGAAGGATCATGGGGATGCCGAAGGCGCGTCCGGTGCGGGTCTCGGGGATGGTCTTGGGCCCCAGGCCGGTGGGGTCGGCCATTCCGTGGTTCAGGTCCCAATACAGGTCGTAGGCCCGGCGGGCGCGCTCCAGGTGCTCCCGCCGGCCGGTAACGCCGTAATATTCCGCGTTGGCCAGGGCGTAAAACGCCTCGGAGAAGCAGTAGCGGCGCTGGCGCAGGGGCTTTCCCTCTGCGGTAACGGTGAAATACAGCCGCCCGGCCGCGTCGTGGTTGACGCAGTGCTCCTCCAGAAAGTCGATGCAGCTCTTGCTGGCCGCAAGCCATTCGTCCTTCACGCCGTACAGATGGCACAGATAGGAGAAAATCCAGCCGCAGCGCCCCTGCATCCAGACGCTCTTGTCGGTGGAAAAGACCTCTCCCGTCCGATCCAGGCAAGTGTATACGCCGCCGTTGACCGGGTCCATACCATGTTCCAGCCAGAACGCCACACAGCGCTCCAGCTCCTCCCTGATCCACTTCTGATGGCCCTGCAGCCGTGCAGTATCCATAATCAATTCCACCTTTCCTTTCCGTAAGCTTCCGTTCTGCCCTCATCATAACCGCGCCACTGGTCATCGTCAAGCAGATTCTGAAAATAATTTTCAAAAACTTGAAAAAGCGCTTGACAGTTCCAAAAAAACGGATAGCATATAAGCGAAGGAATTTTCAAAACCAACCGACAGGAGGGCTTTTTTATGAATCATCTGGGCATCGAAGTCCCCGTGCAGCACGTACCGGAACTGGACCCCGGCTTTCTCCCCCTGGGCAAATTCAACGCGGCGTTCCGAACGGACGCCAAAAAGCCTCTGGCGCTGGCGGTAGAACGTTCGCAGGGTCAGGTGGCCGTCTACCGCACCTTCATCCACGGCACCCCGGAGCGGGCGCAGGCCGACTGCTACTACGTGGAGCGCATCATCAAAACCATGCTGTGGCTTTACGGCGGCTTCCGGGTCTATATCAGCGGAGACCGGGAAATCTGCGCCAAAATGCAGCAGATCTACTGCCCCGGCGGCCAGCAGGCGTTCGACTTCGACTACATGGCCAATGTGTTCGAGCATCCCTTCGAGGTGGTCTACTGCGATCAGATCCCCGCGGAAAAGGGCGACCCCAAAGCCATCGGCCGCCACCTGGAGGGCTGCCGCATCGGCTTCGACGCGGGCGGGTCCGACCGGAAGGTGTCCGCCGTCGTCGACGGCGAGCCGGTCTTCTCCGAGGAGGTGGTCTGGTTCCCCAAGATCAATTCCGATCCGGACTATCACTATGACGGCATCGTCTCCGCCCTCAAGTCCGCCGCGGAGCATATGCCCCGGGTGGACGCGGTGGGCGTTTCCTCCGCCGGGGTGTATATCGACAACCGCACCATGAACGCCTCCCTGTTCCTGCAGGTCCCCAAGGACGCCTTTGACGCCAAGGTGAAGGACATCTATATCCGCGCCATCCGCGACACCTTTGGGGACGTGCCCTACGCCGTATGCAACGACGGCGACGTGTCCGCCCTGGCGGGAGCCATGAACCTGGGCGAAAACAATGTGCTGGGCATCGCCATGGGCACCAGCGAGGCTGTGGGCTATGTGGACCCGGAAGGCCGCATCACCGGCTGGCTCAACGAGCTGGCCTTCGTCCCCGTGGACGCCTCCCCCGCCGCCATGCGGGACGAGTGGTCGGGCGACATCGGCTGCGGCGTGAAGTATTTTTCCCAGGACGCGGTCATCAAGCTGGCGCCCGCGGCTGGGATCAATCTCTCCGAGAAGCTCTCCCCCGCCGAGAAGCTTAAGGAGGTCCAAAAGCTGATGGATGTGCCCGGCTCCCCTGCCGAGGCGATTTACCGCTCCATCGGCGTGTATCTGGGCCACTCCCTGGCCCTGTACCACCACTTCTACCGCTTCAGGCACGTGCTGCTGCTGGGCCGGGTCATGTCCGGCCGGGGCGGCGATCTCATCCTGGACACCGCCAAGAAGGTCCTGGCGGAGGAATATCCTGAGATCGCACGGCAGATCTGCCCCACCCTCCCGGACGAGAAGTCCCGCCGGGTCGGCCAGTCCGTGGCGGCCGCCTCTCTGCCCGAGCTGGGCCGGTGAGGGCCGGAACATGAAGAAGCATATCGTCTGTCTGGGGGATTCCAACACGCACGGCTACTGCGCCGATCCCGCCGACTGTGCCGACGGGGCCCTCCAGCGCTTCAACGAAGAGGAGAGGTGGACCTGCCTGCTCCAAAAGAAGCTCGGGGAGGACTACCTGGTGGCGGAAGAGGGCCTTTCCGGCCGCACCACCGTGTTTGACGACCCGCTCTATGAGCACCTGTCCGCCCTGGATTACCTCTACCCCTGTCTGAAAAGCCACGAGCCGGTGAGCCTGCTGATCGTCATGCTGGGCACCAACGACACCAAACAGCGGCTGGGCGCCAACGCTTACGCCATCGGCCTTGGGCTGCGCCGTCTGGTCCGGAAGGCCCAGACGGTAGACTGCTGGGGTCCCGGCGGCACGCCCAATATCCTGGTTATCGCCCCGCTGCCCATCGACCCCCGGGTGGAGCGCTCCCCCGTCGCCCAGGAGATGGGCGCGGGCGCGGTGGAAAAGTCCCAACGGCTGCCGGGACAGTTCCGTGCGGTGGCAGGCGAGACCGGATGCCATTTTCTGGACGCCGCCGCGCTGGGCTGCGCGTACAATCAAATTGACTTCATGCATCTGACCCGCCGCAGCCACGCGGCCCTGGCCGCCGCCCTGGCGGAGACCGTCCCCACCCTGCTGTAGACGCGCGCAATTGCCGGAATAAGCGGACGCCCCGGCGGCCCAATGGGCCGCCGGGGCGTCCGCTTATTCCGCTTTTACCAGATTCACCAGTACTTGCGTCATGGTCTCCAGCGCGCCGGCCGGGATATATTCGTGGACGCCGTGGAAATTCACGCCGCCGGTACACAGGTTGGGGCATGGCAGGCCCATATAGCTCAGCCGGGCCCCGTCGGTGCCGCCCCGGATGGGCACCTCCACCGGCGTCACCCCCGCCGCTTCCATCGCGGCCCGCGCCCGGTGGATCAGATACATATGGGGCTCGATCTGCTCCCGCATGTTATAATAGCTGTCGCTCAGCTCCAGCTCCACCGTGCCGGCGCCGTACTTGTCGTTGAGATAGGCGCTCAGGCGCCGAAGGTAGTCCTTGCGCGCCTCAAATGCCGTGCGGTCGTGGTCCCGGACGATGAGGCGCAGCTCGGCCCCGCTTTCATCGCCGCTCAGTGCAGTCAAGTGGTAAAAGCCCTCGTAGCCCTCGGTATGGGCGGGCGTCTCCGCCGGTGGGAGCATATTCGCCAGCTCCACGGCAAGGAGCAGGGCGTTTTTCATCTTGTTTTTGGCGGACCCCGGATGGATGTTCACGCCGTGAATGCTCACACGGGCGGAGGCGGCGTTGAAATTTTCATACTCCAGCTCGCCCAGCTCGCCGCCGTCCACGGTATACGCCACCGCCGCGCCGAAGCCCTCCACATCGAAGTGATCAGCCCCCTGGCCCACCTCTTCGTCGGGGGTAACGGCCACGGCAATGCGTCCATGTGGGATCTCCGGATGCTGGAGCAGGTACTCCACGGCGGCAAAGATCTCCGCCACGCCCGCCTTATCGTCGGCCCCCAGCAGGGTGGTGCCGTCGGTGACGATCAGGTCTTGTCCCTTGTATTTGGCCAGGCTCTCGAATTCCGAGGCAGACATGACGATGCCCTTCTCTTCGTTGAGGACGATATCGCCTCCCTCGTAATGCACGATGCGGGCCCTTACCCCCGCGCCGGAGACGCCGGGCGCGGTGTCCATGTGGGCGATCAGGCCCATGCACGGCACCCCCTCGTACCCCACGCTGGCGGGCAGCCAGCCGTAGACATAGCCGTATTCGTCCATGTGGGCGTTATGCAGCCCCAGCTGCCCCAGTTCTTCCGCCAGGGCGGCGCCCAGTACCTTCTGCTTTCCGGTGGAGGGGCAGGTATCGCTCTCCTCGTCGGACTGGGTGTCAAAGCGGATATACTTCATAAAACGGTCAATAGCATTCATCACGATCAACCTTTCTTCCGTCTACCCCTCTGTCCCTTGACGGGAGCGCGGTGTTGGAATAAACTAAGAGGGACTTTTTTATTTTATCATAAAAGGAGCGGTTTGACTATGGCAACCATGCGGGAATTTACGTTTCCCTCCAGCGATGGGACCCATTCGGTGGGCGCCGTCTGGTGGCTGCCGGATGAGGGCGCGCCCCGTGCTGTCGTCCAGCTGGTTCACGGTATTTCGGAATATATCGGCCGTTATGCCCCCTTTGCCCGCTATCTGACCGATCACGGCTTTGCGGTGGTCGGTCATGATCACCTGGGACACGGCCGCACGGCCAAGGGGCGGGAGGAATACGGCTGGTTTGCGGAACGGGACGGCTGGAAATACGTGCTCAAAGATACGCACACCCTGCGGCAGCTGGCCGGGGAGGCGTATCCCGGCCTGCCCTATTTTATCCTGGGCCATTCCATGGGCTCGTTTGTCACCCGTGGATATCTGATGTTTTATCCCGGCACGGTGGATGGGGCCATCCTGTCGGGCACCGGGCAGGAGTCCGCCGCCACCGTGGCGGCCGGCCGCGTCCTGTCCGCGCTGCTCTGCAGGCTCCGGGGGAGCCGCGCCAGCAGCCGGCTGCTCAACGCCCTGTCCGTCGGGGCGTACAACCGGCAATTTTCGCCCAACCGCACCGGCGCCGACTGGATCTGCACAGACGAAGCGGTGGTAGACGCCTATGTACAGGATCCGCTGTGCCGGTTTCTGCCCACCGTGGGGATGTATCACGACATGATGGTGGGGCTTCAGCTGCTGGTGAAACCGGAGCATCTCCGCCGTATGGACCCGGATACGCCGGTCTATTTCTTCGCCGGGGACAAAGACCCGGTGGGGGCTTCCGGCGCGGGCGTGCGGAAGGTGGCGAACCTGTTCCGCCAGTATGGCGTCCGGGATGTGACCGTAACGCTCTACCCCGGCGGGCGGCATGAGATGCTCAACGAGCCCAACAAGGAGCAGGTATTCGCGGATACTTTGGCCTGGCTGGAGGCGCATATGCCCTGAAACAGCGGGGGAGGACGGCAAACTGCCGTCCTCCCCCGCTGTTTTGCTGCGCCTTATCCGCCCAGCCGCGTCTCCCACTCCGCCTGGCGGAATCCCACCAGCACGAAGTCTTCTCCCACCAGGATGGGGCGCTTGACCAGCATCCCGTCGGCGGCCAGCAGGGCCAGCTGCTCTTCCTCGCTCATGCCGCCCAGACGGTCCTTGAGCCCCAGCGCTTTATACTGCAGGCCGCTGGTGTTGAAAAAACGTTTCAGGGGCAGGGCGCTTATGGCGTGCCAGCGGCGCAGCTCCTCCGCCGTCGGACGCTCCTGCTTGATATCCCGCAGTTCAAAGGACAGGCCCCGCTCCTCCAGCCAAGCCTTGGCTTTTTGACAGGTGCTGCATTTGGGATAACAGACAAACAGCATACCGTTTCCTCCTTGTTCTGTGTCATCGCGGCCGCCCCGGGCTGCCCGGCATCCTGGGCGCCCCCCTTTTCCTGCGTGGGGGCGGAAGGGCCGCAAGGGGTACGCCGCATCCGCAAGACGGCAAAGCCGTCAACGGCTGCGCAGGGAATCCGCCCGGCATCCTGCCCCAGCTCGCCTTCTCCCGGTCCGATCGGGACCATTCGCCCAGGGGATTTGCCCGGCAAAGCGCCGGTGCTCGGCTTATGCGGTGGCCTGTTTACGCCCGGAGGAGGCGAAGCGAACGCCCCTCACCGGTTCAGCGCTTCGATCGCCGCGCGCGCGGCGTTCTGCTCCGCCTCTTTTTTGCTGTGGCCCTTGCCCTGGCCTACGGTAGCGCCGTTCAGGTCCACCTCCATGGAGAAGACCTTGGCATGGTCCGGCCCTTCCGCACCGGTGAGGCGGTAGGTCAGCACCTGACCGCTCTCCCGCTGCACCATCTCCTGCAGGGCCGTCTTATAGTCCCGGCTGGCCCCTTTTTCCTCCTCCCGGTCCAGGATGAACCGGCGGATGATCTTGCGGGCGGAGCCGATGCCCCCATCCAGGTACACAGCGGCCAGCACGGCCTCCACCGCGTCGGCCAGGATGGAGGGCCGGGTGCGGCCGCCGCCGGCGTCCTCTCCCTTCCCGAGCTTCAGATAAGCGCCAAGCCCCAACTGCTGGGCCACCTCTACCAGGCTGCCTTCGCATACCAGGGCCGCGCGGGTCCGGGTCAAGTCTCCCTCAGGCAGGTCCGGGTGGGCGCGGTAAAGGTAGTCGGCCACCACCATGCCCAGCACGGAATCTCCCAAAAATTCCAGCCGCTCGTTGCTCTGCATCTCCCGGTCCCGGCTCTCGTTGGCGTAGGAGCTGTGGGTCAGGGCGTTTTCCAGCAGCGCCGGTTGTTCAAACTGATAGCCCAGCTTTTCTTCCAAGGCTTCCATGCGTGTCCCTCTTTCCTCGAAAGCAGAAGCCCCGCTCTGCAGCGGGGCTTCTGCCCATTCTCTGTTCAATCCTCCAGCTTGTCGCTCACATAGCGGACCAGGTCGCTCACGGTGGAGATGCCGGACAGATCCTCTTCCTCCATCTCACCGATGCCGAACTCCTCCTCCAGAGCCATGGTGAGCTCCACCACGTCCAGGGAATCGGCCCCCAGGTCCTCAAAGCTGGTGTCCATAGTGATCTCATCCTGTTCGATACCGAACTGCTCTGCCAGGATCGAGGCGATTTTCTCAAAGATCATTACTCATCTACTCCTATCGCTTCCGCCGGCACTGGCGGCGTCGTCATTGCACTATGATAATAGGCAAGATTCCACAGCCTGTCAATAGGAAAGTCAAATTTTTTCCATTCCGCCTACGGGAAGGCGCATATGCCCGATGTTTTCGGTAATATCCTCGATGATGCCGGCCGAAGCGAACGCGGCCGCCTGCCGGATGGCGTTCTTGATGGCGAAGTCGTCGGAGGAGCCGTGGGCCTTGATGACCGGCTTGGAAATGCCCACCAGCGCGGTGCCGCCCACCTCGCCCGCGTCCATCAGCTTTTTGAACTGCTTCAGCCCGCCGGAGACCATCAGGGCGGCGAGCTTGGTCAGCAGGCTCTTTCGGAACATGGCCTTGAGCTGCCTGGCCAAAAATCCGCCGGTCCCTTCCATGGTCTTGAGGAAAATATTGCCGGAGTAGCCGTCGGTGACGATCACGTCCGCCGCGCCGTAGACCGCCTCGCGGGCCTCCACGTTGCCCACGAAGTGGATGCGCCCCGCCTCGCCCGCCTGCTTGAGCAGGGCGTAGGCCTCCCGCTGCAGGTCCATGCCCTTGGACTCCTCCACGCCGATGTTCAGCAGGCCCACCTTGGGCTCGGGCCGCCCTAATACCCGCTCGGCGTAGTAAGAGCCCATAAACGCGAATTGCAGGAGATACTCCGGCGTGCACTCGGCGGTGGCGCCGCAGTCGATGAGTACCGCGCCCCCCGCCCCGGTAGGCACCACTGGGGCCAGGGCCGCCCGGCGGATCCCGCGGATCCGCTTAACCAGCAGGGTGGCTGCCGACAGGATGGCCCCGGTGCTGCCTGCGGAAACAAACGCGTCGGCGGCCCCGTTCTTCAGCAGGTTGAGGCCCACGGTCAGGGAGGAGTCCTTCTTTTCCTTGAAGGCGGTGGCCGGATTGTCGCACATCTCCACCACCTCGGAGGCATGGGCGATCTCCACGCCGGGGGGCAGATCGTCCACGCCGTCTTCCTTGAGTACCTTCAGGATTTCCTCCCCACGGCCGACCAGGACGACCTCTACCCCCAGTTCCCGCACGGCGCTCAGCGCGCCCCGCACGTTGGAGACGGGCGCGTTGTCCCCGCCCATGGCGTCTACGATGATCTTCATGCAACTTCCCTCTTTCGTTTGTCTTGGTCCGTTCCGGAGACGCGCCTTCGGCGGACGGCCGCATCCCCCCTCCGCGGGGCGGTTCCGGGCGCGGGCCGTCACAGCTTCAAGGCGCGTGGTTCATCCGTCAGCCCCAGGAGATAATCCGCGGTAACGTTATAATGCTCACAGGGCAGGGCAAGTCGTGCCAAGGTGGTTGCCCCCTCCCCCATTTTCCATTTCACCCATTTGATTGGGGGACACTCCAAGCAATTCAGCCAGCGTTTTCTGTGTCTCTCCTGCATGATTTCGAACCTTTCGCAGGCGCAAGCCAAACAATTCGTTGCGGTACAGAGCAATTCGCCTCTTGGTATGCCCAATAAACCCGCGTATATTGATATCACGGTTTTATTGGGTTGATTATATGACTTCTCTTCTTCCCGAACTCTTTCTGCTGGAACAGGAGCGCGGCGCATTGGGTTACCGTTCCCTCTCCGGCTGGCCGGAAGGCCGACAGCGTCTCATCGCCTATCTGGACCGGCTGGAGAGCAAACAGGCCGACGAGCTGATGGACCCGTTCTCCGCCCAATACGCGCTGGAGGAAGAAGCCTGTTTCCGCCACGGCTTCCGTCTGGCAGGCCGGCTGCTGGGGGAGTCGTTCTCCGCCGGATCGTGACCGTTCCATTTTATCCTCAAACGCCCGGCTTGTCCAGCGCCTCTGGGGGATGCGCCTTGCTCCCGCCCGCAGGGCAAGCGGGGCGGCCTACCGCCAATCCAGGCCGTCCAGCGCCTCCAGGGCTCGCCGGGACAGCTCGGCGTTCTTGTTCCGCTTGCCCTTGACCCGGTAGCCAAGGGGCGGAATAATGCCGAAATTCACGTTCATGGGTTGGAAGTCCGTGACGCTTTCATTGCTCACATAGAGCGCCAGGGCCCCCACGGCGGTCTCCGGTGGGAAATCCACCGGGGGCCTGCCTTCCAGCCGCCGGGCCAGCTCCACCGCCGCTAGGAAGCCGGAGGCGGTGGACTCCACATACCCCTCCACGCCGGTGATCTGCCCGGCGAAGCAGATGCGCGGTTGCTTCTTCACCCGGTAGTACCGGTCCAGCAGCCGGGGGGAGTCCAGATAGGTGTTGCGGTGCATGACGCCGTAGCGGACGAACTCGGCGTTTCTCAGGGCGGGGATCATGGAGAACACCCGCTTCTGCTCCGGCCATTTCAGGTGGGTCTGGAAGCCCACCAGGTTGTAGATCGTGCCGTCGGCGTTGTCCCGGCGCAGCTGCACCACGGCGAAGGGCTCCCGCCCCGTCTTCGGGTCCCGGAGGCCACGGGGCTTCAGGGGGCCGTAGCACAGGGTCTGCTTGCCCCGCCGTGCCATCACCTCCACGGGCATGCAGCCTTCAAAGACGCCGCTGTCCTCAAACCCGTGGACCTCCGCCTCACGGGCGGCGCACAGCTCGGTCCAGAACGCATCGTACTCCTCCTCCGTCATGGGGCAGTTGATGTAGTCCGGGGTGCCCCTGTCGTAGCGGGAGGCAAAAAAGGCGCTGTCCATATCCACGCTCTCAAAGGTGACCAGGGGGGCGGCGGCGTCGAAGAAGTTGAGGTAATGGCTCTCTGGGAAGAAGTCCCGGATGGCCTGGGCCAGCGGGTCGGAGGTGAGGGGCCCGGAGGCCACGATCACGTTCCCCTCCGGAGGCAGGGCGGTGACCTCCCCCTGTGCCACGCGGATCAGCGGATGGCTGCGGATCTTCTCGGTAACGGACCGGGCAAAGCCGTGGCGGTCCACCGCCAGGGCCCCGCCCGCCTCCACCCGGTGCGCGTCGGCACAGGCGAGGATCAGGGAGCCCATCCGCCGCAGCTCCTCCTTCAAAAGGCCCACCGCATTTTCCAGCTGGTCGGAGCGCAGGGAATTGGAGCAGACCAGCTCTCCAAACCAGGGGGTATGATGGGCAGGGGTCATTTGGGCGGGCTTCATCTCGCGCAGCTCCACGGGGAAGCCCCGCCAGGCCAGCTGCCAGGCGGCTTCGGACCCCGCCAGGCCCGCGCCGATCACGATGACTGGTTCCATGTGTTCTCCTTTGGCCTTGCCCGGCATCCGCGCCGGGCTGCGTCAGGCCTCTTTTTTCGTCCGGGCGGCGGGCTTTTTGGCCGCCGCCTTCGCTTTGGCCGGCGTTTTGCGGGCGGCCGTTTTTGCGGGCGGCTTCTTCTCCTCCCGGGGAGGCGCGCCTTCCGCGGGGCTCTCCGCGGCCTCGGCGGTCTTCTTCTTATAGCCCCGCTGGTCCTCGGGCAGGAAATTGGGGCACGCGGGGTTGATGCAGAAGGGCTTCTTAAAGCCCCGGCCCGACTTTTTGAACAGGGTCTGGCCGCACGCGGGGCAATTCTCCTTCACCGGTACGTCCCAGGTCATGAAGTCGCACTTCTTCGCCTCATCCTTGCTGGAGTTGAACTCGCAGCCGTAATAGGCATAGCCCCGCTTGGAGGTCTTTTTCAGGATGCGGCCCCCGCATTTGGGACACTTGCCGGGCATCTCGATGACGATGGGCTGGGTGTGGTCGCATTCCGGCCAGCCGGGGCAGGCCAAAAAGCGCCCGAACCGTCCGGACTTATACACCAGATTGCGCCCGCACTTGGGACAGATCACGTCGGACACCTCGTCGGGGACCTTGATGCGCTCCCCGTCCAGGTCCTGCTCCGCCTTTTTGAGTTCCTGTTCAAAGCCGCCGTAAAATTGGGACAGCAGGCTCTTCCAGTCCACCTTTCCGGCCTCCACCTCGTCCAGCTGCTCCTCCATGTGAGCGGTAAAGGCGGTGTCCACGATGTCGGTAAACTTATCCTTCATCAAACCCGTGACCACCTCCCCCAGCGGGGTGGTGCGCAGGTATTTGCCCTCCTTGACCACGTACTCGCGATCCATGATGGTGGAGATGGTGGGCGCGTAGGTGGACGGGCGGCCGATCCCCTTCTCCTCCAGCGCCTTGACCAGGGTGGCCTCGGTATACCGGGTGGGCGGCTGGGTGAAGTGCTGCTCCCGGTCGCTTTTGAGCAGCCTGAGTCCTTCCCCCTCCCGCAGGTCGGGCAGGGGGGACTGCGGCGCCTCCTCGTCTTCGTCTCTTCCCTCCACGTACACGGCGGTATAGCCGGAAAACTTGAGGGCGGAATGGTTGGCCCGGAAGGTGTAGCCGGCGCTCTCCACCTCGATGGCGACGCTGTCGTACACGGCGCTTGCCATCTGGCAGGCCAAAAAGCGGCTCCAGATCAGCTTGTAGAGCCGGTACTGCTCGGCCGTCAGGTCCTTTCGGATATCCTCGGGAGTCAGGCGCACGTCGGAGGGCCGGATGGCCTCGTGAGCGTCCTGGGCGCCGGACTTGGTCTTGTAGACCCGCGGCTTGCCGGGATAGTAATCCGAACCATACCGGGCCAGAATAAAATCCCGTGCGGCGGCGGTCGCCTCGTCGGACAGGCGCAGGGAGTCGGTACGCATATAGGTGATCAGGCCCACGGTGCCCTCCCCCTCCAGATCCACGCCCTCATAGAGCTGCTGGGCGACGGACATGGTCCGCCGGGGCGTCATGTTCAGCTTGCGGGAGGCCTCCTGCTGAAGGGTGGAAGTGATGAAGGGGGGCGCCGGGTTGCGCTGTTTGTCCTGCCGCTTGACGCCGCGGACGGTAAAGGGCGCGGCCTGGACCGCCTGGGCCACGGCCGTGACCGCGTCCTCGCTGTTCAGTTCCATCTTCTTGTCCCGGCCGTAAAAGGCGGCCTTGAACCGGCCCAGATTGGGCGCCACGCGCTCCAGTTCCACGTCCAGGGACCAGTATTCCTGGGGCACAAAGGCGCGGATCTCCGCTTCCCGCTCGCACACCAGCCGGGTGGCCACCGACTGCACCCGCCCGGCCGACAGGCCCCGGCGGATCTTTTTCCACAGCAGAGGCGAGATCTGATAGCCCACCAGCCGGTCCAGCACCCGCCGCGCCTGCTGGGCGTTGACCAGATCCATGTCCAGCGCCCGGGGATGGGCGATGGAGTCCCCCACCACCTTTTTGGTAATCTCATTGAAGGTCACCCGGTAGGTCTTCTCATCACTCAGTCCCAGCATCTCCTTAAGATGCCAGGAAATGGCCTCGCCTTCCCGGTCCGGGTCGGTGGCCAGAAAGACTTTTTCACTTTTCTTGGCGCTCTTTTTCAGGTCGTCGATGACCTCTTCCTTGCCCTTGATGGGCTGGTAATCCAGCGCGAAGCCGCGCTCCACATCCACGCCGATCTTGCTTTTCGGCAGATCCCGCACATGGCCCATGGAGGCCTTGACCTCATACCCGGGGCCCAGATATTTACCGATGGTCTTGGCCTTTGCCGGAGACTCCACGATCACCAGATTCGATTTCGCCACAACTGTATGCTCCTTTATCCGACCTTGCCGGTCCATTTGGGATTGGGGCCGGTCCGACGTCGGCTCCTCTAGTCTTCCGCAAAGCGGACGGCAGCCGTGAACCGCTTGCCCGGAAGTTCTTTGATATAGCCCCCGGCCTGGAGAAGGGTCAGGGCGGTATTCACCCGCCGGGCCGGGATCTCGGTGCGTCCCACGATCTCGTCGGGGACCAGCGTGTGTTCGCTCAACAGCCAGAAGATCTCACGCTGCTCATCCCCCATGGCGTCCAGCGCGGACCGGGGCGCCGCCGGCAGCCCCTGCGCCGCTTCCTCCGCCGGGGCGGCTTCCGGCTCCCGCGCCGCATCGGGGGCGGCGGACAGCCGCTGCGCCGCCTCCTCCCGGGTCAGCGGGACGCTCCCGTGCAGTTTATGGGGAAACCTGGCTTCATATTCCGCCAGGATGTCCCGGGCCGAGCGCACCAGCTTGGCCTCTCCTTTGGAGATGAGGGAGTTGGTGCCTGCGCTCATGGGGGCGTCCGCCGGTCCGGGGACGGCGAATACGTCCCGGCTCTGGTCCAGGGCCCTGCGGGCGGTGACCAGGGTGCCGCTGCGCTCCTCGGAGGCCTCCACCGCCACCACGCCCAGGGACAACCCGCTGATGATGCGGTTGCGGACGGGGAAGTGCCAGCCCTCCACACCGGTGCCCGGCGGAAATTCCGAGATCAGCGCCCCGGCGGCGGCCACATCCTCATAGAGCCACTGATTCTGGGCGGGATAGACCACGTCCACCCCGTTGCCCAGCACGGAGACGACCTGCCCGCCCCCCTGAAGCGCGCCCCGCAGAGAAGCCGTATCGATCCCCTGGGCGATGCCCGAGACCACCAGCGCGCCCGCCCGGGCCAATTCCAGCCCCAGGCGGCCTGCCATGGCCTGCCCGTAGGGGGTACACTTGCGCGCGCCCACCATACCGATGGCCAGCTCCTCATCAAAGCGGAACTGCCTTCCCCGGCCATAGAGCACCAGAGGATAATCCCCGATCTGGAGCAGCCGCTCCGGGTAAGCCGCGTCCTGACAGGTCAAAAGCCAGATCCCCTGCCGGTCACAGTCGGCCAGGATCTGTTCCGTCCGGTCCAGGTTCTTGTCCCGCAGCGCGTTTTTCAATCCGCCGGGCAGGCCCAGCAGGTCGTACTCCGAGGGGTCGGCAAAATAAGCCGCCTCCGCACTGCCGAACTGCTCCAACAGCGCCGCGGCCCGTTCCGGCCGGAGATAGGGCCGGGTCGTGAGCCAAAGCAGATACTGCAATGCCGCCATCCGGCCGCACCTCCTTCGTTGCTTTCCGAATCTACCGCCAGCCCTCCCACAGCACCACGGCGGCCGCGGCCGCGGCGTTGAGCGACTCGCAGCGCTCCCGCATGGGGATCTTCAGGGTCTTTTCACACATTTCCAGCGCCTGCCGGGACACGCCCCGGCCCTCGCTGCCGATGATCACCGCCGCCCGGCCCAGCGCAGCGCCGCGCACGTCTTCCGTATCCGAACGCAGGGCGGTGGCGTACAGCGGAATCCCGGCGGCGTCCAGCAGGGGTTTCAGACGCTCCCACCCCGTCTCCCACACCGGCAGCCGGAAACAGGCCCCCATCGTGGAGCGGATGGTCTTGGGGGAAAAGGGATCGGCGCAGCCGTCGATCAAAAACAGCCCGGCGGCCCCGAAGGCGTCGGCCGTGCGCCAGACGGTGCCCACGTTGCCCGGGTCCTGCAGGCCGTCCAGCACCAGGTACCGCCCCGGCTCCAGCCGCTCCGGCGGCGCCAGCGGCGGCATGCGGCACAGGCACAGCACCCCCTGGGGCGCGTCTACCGTGGACACCGCCCGAAGCAGGTCTTCGGGCACCTCCACCTGTCTGGCCTGCGCCGGAGGCGCAAACGGCAGCGTAAAGTTCCGGGCCCGGACCAGCACCTCGATCTCCGCGCCCCACCGGACGGCCTCTTCCGCCAGCTTCACGCCCTCACAGAGAAAGACCCCCTCGCGCCTGCGCAGGCTCCGGTCTCCGCCCAGCTTCCGCAGGCGGGCAATCAGCGGATTTTGACGGCTGGTGATTTGCTCCATACGACACCTCTACAGGTCTTGCAGGCGATTAATATCTTCCGTTCGGCCCAGCACCACCGCGTCGTCCCCGCTCTCCATCACATAAGCGGGGCCTGGGGCGATGTTCAGCTCCCCGCTCTTCCCCTTGCGCATGGCGATGATGTTCACCTTGTACCGCGCCCGCACGTCCAGTTCCTGAATGGTCTTCTGCTGCCACTCCCGGGGGATGGCGGTCTCCACGATGCCGAAATCCTCGCTGAGCTCGATAAAATTGAGCACGTTGGAGCTGGACAGCCCCTGCGCCAGCTTGACGCCCATCTCGTGCTCCGGGAAGACCACCCGGTCGGCCCCGATCTTTTCCAGCACCTTGCGGTGCACGTGGCTCTGTGCCTTGCAGATGACCTTTTTGACCCCCAGTTCCTTCAGGTTCAGGGTAATGAGCGCGGAGTTGCCCACGTCATCTCCCACCGCCACGATCGCGCAGTCATAATTCCGCACGCCCAGCGCCCGCAGCACGGCGGGGTCCCGGGCGTCGCCGGTGACGGCGTGGGTGACCTGATCGGCCACCTTCTGTACGTTTTCCTCCGCTCCGTCCAGGGCCAGCACCTCATGTCCCAGGGCGGAGAGCTCCTCCGCCACCGCGGTGCCGAAGCGGCCCAGACCGATTACGACAAATGTTTTCATACCTGCAACCTCGATGCAATCTGCTCCGCAGCGCGAAGCCAACATTCAATCCGCGTCCGAAGCGGGACATGCGCCTGCGCAGGACGCCGCCGCCCGCCCTGCAGGCGGGAGGTCACGCTCAGCGCTTTCCGGGCCGGCGCGCCGGCCACAGATCCGGAGGGAACGCCTCCGGACGTTTATCCGATCATGACGTTCATTTCCGGATATTTGACCTTGGCATGGTATTTGGTTCGGGTCATAAAGGCGATGGAGAAGGACAAGATCCCCACCCGGCCCAGATACATCAGCAAAATGATCAGGCTTTGCGAAGCGGGCGTCAGGTCCGGGGTAATGCCGCAGGTCAGCCCCACCGTGGCCATGGCCGAGGCCACCTCGAAGGCGGCGTCCAGATAAGGCAGATTCTCCACGGTGGAGAGGAACATGGAGGCCGTCAGGAACAAAAAGAGCACCACCAGGACCAGGGTCATGGCGCCCAGCACCCGGCGGTAGGGAATGGCCCTCCCCCGGAAGGTGACCTGCTCCCGCCCGGTCAGCCCCGCGCGCAGGGCCAGCAGCAGCACGCCGATGGTAACGGTCTTAAGGCCGCCCGCGGTGGAGCCGGAGGAGCCGCCGATGAGCATCAGGATGACCGACATGGCCTTGCTGCTGTCGGTCAAAGCGCCCTGGCCCAGGGCGTCAAATCCGGCGGTACGCAAGGTGACCGACTGGAACAGGGCGTTGAGCCCCTTTTCCCACAGCGGCATCCCGCCCAGCGTGGCGGGGTTTTCGAACTCTTCCACAAAAAAGAAGGCCGCGCCGCCCAGGATCAGCGCCGCCGTGATGAGCAGTACCATCTTGCTGTATACGCTCAGACGCCGCCAGCTGCGCTTGGCCAAGACATCCTCCCAGACGAAAAACCCGACGCCCCCCACCACGATCAGCGCGGCGGTGGTGCCCAGGACCAGCGGATCGCCGTGATAGCCGGCCAAGCTGGAGAAGGCGCCGAACTTTCCCCCCAGCAGGTCAAACCCCGCGTTGCAGAACGCGGAGACCGCGTGAAACACCGCATGCCAGACGCCCCGCAGCAGGCCAAAGTCCGGCACCATCCGGATGGACAGCAGCGCCGCGCCCGCCCCCTCCAACAGGAAGGTCCCCATCAGGGCGTGGCGCACCATCCGCACGACCCCGTCCAGGTCGTTCAGGTTCAGGGTGGAGACCATGATGAGCCGCTCGGACAGGCCGATGCGCCGGTGCAGCGCAAAGGAAAACAGGGTGATGACCGTCATAAACCCCAGGCCGCCCAGCTGGATCATGCAGAGAATGACCGCTTGTCCGAACAGGGACCACTGCGTCCAGGTATCCACCAGGATCAGGCCCGTGACGCAGGAGGAAGACGTGGCGGTAAACAGCGCCGTAAACACTCCGGCGCTCTGCCCGTCCCGGGAGGCCGCGGGCAGCGTGAGCAGCAGCGTGCCGGCCAGGATGATCAGGGCGAAGGAGCCGGCCACCAGGCGGGTGGCGTTGAGGCTCCGGCTGCGGATCAGGCGGTCCCGCAGCCAGAGGGCGATCTTTTTGATCAAAGAGGTACCTCCAGAGCAAAAGAATCAACGGCCGGACGGACCCGCGCCGGTGCGGTCCCCACGGCGCGCGTGAAGCGCAGAAAGGCATACCGAGGCTGGCGCCCTCGGTATGCCATTCTCTCTTTAGTCCAGCGGCTTCATGGTCGGGATTTGAGTTTTGACCGTTTCATCTTGCTTCATCACAGCCCGTTTTGCCTGAAATTTGGCGTTTTTATGCGGTTTTTCAAACTTTTTAAATCTCATAAACTGTCCTCCCGTTTCGTCTGATTCGGGGCAAAAGTTGTAGAAAAGTTGTAAAAAGTTGTAGGCCGTTTTTTTCGCCTTTTTTCAATCGTTTTTCCAGAAAATCACAAGCAGAATATTCTGCGGAGAATTTCCAGAAAATAGTGCGATACATTCTGCAGCTATGAAGTACATCCCGAATGCTGCACCTCTCGGCATAACCAACATACATGAAGAGCAATCCGTTAACCCAAATCAGCCAAAATACCAGCCGGATTCTCTAAGCCATACAATAATAGCATAAGCCAGAAAACCATTCAAGTCAACGCTTTTCTCGTAGCATGTTCCAATTTCATACCTTATATATAAAAAGGAGATTCTTATGCCAGCCTATCAATTACAAATTAAACAGGTGGTGGACTATCCACGCTGTCGGATTTACCGACAGTTTATCCATCGTCTGATAGATGACCGGAGCATTCGCGCAAGCGGCGGCTCCGGCCTTTTTCATTATACCGTGCTTTGCAGCTTTGCAAACTTCCGCACCTCATACCGGCGCATCGATGGCATCAGCTACACCGTCTACCCCGGCGAATGGGTCTGTACGCTCAAAGAACTGTCTCAATGGTTTCGGACTCGTTTTCAGTGTCAGGCGCTTTCCATCCTGGGAGAGCTTCAGCAGCGGCACCTCATTGACTTCTCCTCTCTCGGGCGCGGAAATGTGATCCGCTATAAAATCCGGAACTGGGCCCGGCACAACACGGTTTTGGAGTATAACGCTCCCTGTCAAAAGGACACCGGCTTTTTCTTTCTGCCGGTATCTATCGTTACTGACCTAATCAGCTCTGACCGCTGTTCCGAAATGGATATCGTGCTGGATCTATGGGTTTCGGCCATCTACAACGACAGTCAAGTGCAGGGGTCGGGTCTTGGGCCTGTAGCCTATTTCCGCAATGGCACTGGCAATCCTTTGGTCACCTATACGGAACTTGCTGCCCGCTGGGGACTGTCCCGGGCCACCGTTGGCCGTATTCTTAAAAAGCTGTCCGCCTTGGACTATATTTCCCTCATGTCCTTCCCCGGCCGCCACGGCAGCGTGATCTATCTTAAAAACTACTTGTCCACCATGTTTGAAATATCTGATGTGATGGTGGACAAAGAGGAGGTCGCTATGACACTCAATATCCGTCTGGAGCTTCCTGCGGAGGGCTGTGTTGACCAGGAAGAGCCCACCATGGAGCATGAGGTCATCGTTTCAGACGAACTCTCCAGCGTTTCAAAATCTCACATTGAAATCATCATGCAGAAAATGGCGCAAATCCTGATGGCACAAGGGATTTCGTGCTTTGGATGCTCCCTCTCTCACTACAAGTTATATCCTTTATCGGGCGACTGCCGGGAAGAATTACTACCCCGCGCACACGAGCAAACTGTGTTGCGCTTAGGCCTGGCTGTGTTGTGTGGCAACAAGCAGGTCGCAAGTTTTGAACTTACTCTCAACCCCATTGTTGAAAACAAATAAGGAGGCATAACCATGAAGAAATTTGACGAAAAGAATGTTGCTGAAAACCCGCTGTACCACGACACCTGGAAGCTGCTGAAGAAATACCGTGATGTGGTATGGAGCCTGGAGCTGTCTGTTCAGCATGTCCGGACAAAATTTGAGATCGAGTATGGCACTTCCATCGAGGATTTTCTGGATTCTGTCTACCTGGCCGGCGCCGATCTGGCGGGCAGCGATATTGAGCATCACGCCAAGTGCATTGAGCGCAGCCACAAAATGCTGAAATTGCTGGATTCGGCAGTCGATCTGCTCCGCACCAAGCACAAGAACGGTGAAGCATACTACTGGCTTCTGTACTACTCTTTTCTCTCCCCCCAGCAGTTGAAAAATGTGGAGGAGATCATCGAGAACCTGCGCCCTCATATCCGGGATATTTCCTTCCGTACCTATTACCGTAAGCGGCGGGAGGCCATTGAAGCCCTCAGTTCCGTGCTGTGGGGATATACCTCCAAGGACAGCCTGAATGTGCTGGAGCAATTTTTCCCAGACTTGACGGCCGGCGAAAACAAGCAGGGCAAATAATTGGCACATATCGGGAAAATAATTGGCGCGTTTCTGCCCTTGAGGCGTAAATCTCAATGTGTTAGACTGAATATGCTCAAACTTGCACCCAAAACCGAATACGGACAGAGAACAGCGCCTTTTTCCGAAGTGCTTTTTTTCTGTCCAAACGGCCGTCCGGCCCGGGAATAAGCCCGCATCTGCAAATCAGGTGCGGGCTTGTTCTTTGCTTTTGAGCAACGATCATCACATTTGGATTGGAGGTCCTCAAACATTGAAGAAACTGAAACTTCCCCAGTCGAAGCGGAAAGATGCCGACCGCACGCCTCAGCATCATTTTTCCGCTGCCAAACTCGCCTATATGGCTTTTCTCTGCGTCACGATGTCGCTGGTTTTCTGTCAGCCGGCCTTTGCTGCAACCGATGTTTGGTCTAAAGCCAAAGAGATCATGCAGGATGTCTACAAGCAGATTGTCGCAATTTCCACCATTGCGGCTATTGTGACCGCCTCGGTCGCCCTGCTGCTGATGAACTTCTCCCGCTCGGGCCGGACCGTCGATGAAAGCCGTGCTTGGCTGAAGCGCATCTGTATCACCTGGGCGATCCTCAACGGATTAGGCTTTATCATGGCTTATGTGACGCCTCTGTTTGCCGGCGGTCAGTGGGCTGGATGACAGAGACAACTCTACACCCGCTGGAAGGAGGCGTAATTTATGGGTATCCTGGATGGCATCGTTGAATGGATTGCAGAGCAGATCATGGCAGGTCTCGACCTTGTGACTACTTCGGTTTTGGGCGCGCTTGGTTGTGACATGACCGTTTTTCTGCGCTATTTCCCCGCCGCAGAGACGATGTACGGGATTTTTGTAGCTCTGGCTGTCGGTCTGATTTTGCTCAACTGGGTATGGCAGCTGTTTAAGAATTTTGGTCTGAGCGCCGGCATCGAGGCAGAAGATCCTGTGAAGCTGAGCATCCGCTCGGTTCTCTTCATTCTGCTGGCACTTTTTTCAGACGAGATCATCAACACGATACTGACCATCGGCGGCACCCCGTACCGCTGGATCATGGATTCGGAACTGCCGCCCCTCAGCTTTGCCGATTTCAATTCGGTGATGCTGGTGATCATCGGTGTATGCGCCAATGGAGCCGTGGCCTTGATCACTTTGATTCTGGTCATCATTTTGGCATGGAACTATCTGAAACTGCTGCTTGAAGCAGCGGAACGATATGTATTGCTTGGTGTGCTGGTCTATACTGCACCAGTCGCTTTTGCGATGGGGGCAAGCCAGACCACATCAAACATCTGGAAATCCTGGTGCCGGATGCTGGGCGGGCAGATTTTTCTGCTGCTTATGAACGCCTGGTGTCTGCGCCTATTTACGAGCATGGTTGGTTCGTTTATCTCCAACCCGCTTTCGCTTTAAGGAGGGGCGTAATGAAAAAACTCAGAAGAATTCTGTTTCTTGCGCTCATGGTCGGTCTTCTTGCCTGCCTGTGCTGCCAACCCGCTTTTGCCGCCGTTTCGGAGGAAGAAGTGCAGGCACAGGTAGACGCCGTGGGCAAAGAAGCTGTATCCGGCAATGTCCTGATTTGGTTCATGTGTGCGATTGGTTTTCTCAAAGTATCACAGAAAATCGACTCTTTCATGGCAAGTCTTGGGGTCAATGTAGGTCATACCGGCGGCAGTATGCTGGCGGAGGCCTTAATAGCCGCCCGGGGCTTCAGTGGATTCAAGAGCTTTTCCAGCCACCATTTCGGCGGTGGGCACAGCAGCAATTCCACCCATGTGAATGCAAGCGGTGGCGGTAAGGGTGGCGGCTTTGGTGCCGGCTTTGCCAGCGGCGGTTTGGCTGGGGTGATTGGCCGGAAGGTCACGAACAATGCGGTAAAAACAGCAACAACTCCCTCAGAAACAAAAGCCTCTGGCCTTGGTGGTCTCGTAGGCGGTGCTGCAGGGGGTATCGGCGGCCACATCTATACTTCGTCCGTCAGCAAGGGCGGCAATTTCGCCAACAATGTGATCGGTTCTGTTGCCACCGGGAACATTACCCAGATGGGTACAATTTCCGGTGAGAAAGCTGTTGACGCTTTGCACTCTTACATGGGGCACGCTGCTTTGGAAGCCGGTGCTGAAAACATTCCTCAATACCAGAATGTTGAGATCGGCGGCGGGCGTATCACAGGCACCGAAGTTACCGCCGAGCATCCGGAAGGCATCGCTTTCGGAATGTATCATGCAGATCAGTATGTTGCACCCGAGGGCCAATACACAACGGTTCATTCCGCCGACGGTGCGGCATGGTATAAGCAATACGCTGTTGACACTGTGGAGAAATCCCCCTACATGGCACCGGATGGGTCGATAGCCTACAACGAGTCAATCGTCAAGAAGCTGCCCCCCACTCCCCGCAGAAAGGACAAGATCTAAATGGGTGAAGAAAAAAAGACTGGTCTTGCCGATGCCGTGGAAACCGGAGCATCCGCTGCCCACACCATAAAAGGCGCTATTAAAGCAGGCAAGGCAATTCCCGGTGCCGCAAAAGGAGCTGCCGCCGGCGGCCCGTATGGTGCCGTGGCCGGGGCCGTTTGGGCCGGGCGCAAGCACATCGGCAAGATCATCGCCGTCATCATCATTCTGCTTTTGCTTCCGGTACTGTTTGTCCTGATGCTCCCCGGGCTTATCTTTGGAGGTCTGGTTAATGCCTTTTCTCCGGCAGATTCCGAAGCCCCTGTTCTCAACAGCGAGACAGCTATCGTGGAAAATGCCAACGACATAACATTCACCATCAATTCCATTCTGGGCGAGGCGTTGGATGATGTGATGGCCCGGATTGAGGAAGATTTTGCTTCGTCCGGTGTCGACCACATGGAGATCAAGAATTCCTATTCCTCCGGCCCTGTTTTCAATGCCAATCTCATCATCTCTCAGTATTGTGCGGCCCGGGATGAGGATTTTGAAAGTATTTCACTGGATGATTTGGCCGCTGTTCTCCGGGATAATAAGGAACACCTGTATTCCTACACCAGCGTCCAGGAATCCCGTGAGGTTACTACCGAGGACCCGGAAACCGGCGAGGAAACCACCACTACCGAAACATGGATCATTTACACGATCCGGTATAACGGTGAATCCTATCTTGCGGACCATGTTTTCGCACTCACGGATGAGCAAAAGAAACTTGCCTCTGACTACGCTTCCAACCTGAGTACCTTTTTGGGTGATGGGTTGCTCCAGAACATGACGGAGTGGACCGGAAACAGCATCCCCTCTCTTGGGGATGTAACCTTTACCGATGGTGTGACACCGGTGGTGTACTATAACCAACTGGATGAACGCTATGCCAGCCAGCCTTACGGAACTGACAACATTGGCGGCTACGGCTGCGGGCCGACCAGCATGGCAATCGTAGTGTCTTCCCTTACGGACGATACGGTTGATCCCGTGGAGATGGCGCAGTGGTCCTATGAAAATGGATACTGGTGTGACAACAGCGGCTCCTATCACGCCCTGATTCCTGCCGCAGCGGAGGCCTGGGGACTGCCGGTATCCGGCTGTACGACATCCGAGCCGCAGCGCATCGTCGATGCTCTTTCCGAGGGAAAGCTGGTTGTGGCAATCATGGCTGAAGGGCATTTCACTTCTTCCGGCCATTTCATCGTTCTCCGAGGCGTAAAAGACGGTCAAATCATGGTGGCAGACCCGGCCAGCTATAAGCGCAGTGAGCAACTTTGGGATCTGTCCATTATCTTAAACGAGGCCAGCCGTCGTGCAGGCGCCGGCGGTCCGTTCTGGATTATCGGTTGACCTTCCTTCGGTTACGGAAATGAGGTATGTATGAGCAACAAAAACGACCATGATATTTATATCATACCGCCGAATTTCATTGAATCAGGCACATTTTTCGGCGGTATGTTCCGTGCGCGGAATGTTATTGAGGCCGGTATCCTGGCTTTTGCCATCGGGGTGCCGGTCTTCATGTTTGTTCCTTTCGGGTTGACGACCCGAATTATCATTTTGTGCCTGACCGCCCTTCCTGCGGCTCTGGTCGCATTGATCGGCATTTCTGGCGAGAGTTTGTCGGAATTTCTGATTATCTTTTTGAAATACCTGCGGAATCGCCGCATCGTTGGCGGCGACGGTCAGCAGTCGAATGAGCAAGCGCCCCCTATGAAACGCCCCGGCAGACATCTCAAGCAGAGGGCTCCGAAAGAAAAGGAGTCTCGCCCTCCGAAGCGCAGGCGTTCCGGTGAATCGGATTTTCCAGCTGAGTTTGACGAGGTTCGCAGTTACGAGATTCGTGAGAAGCTCCGGCCCAAGAAAAAGCCGAAGAAAGAACTTTCGTCCAAAAAAGCGAAGAAAAAGCCCAACAAGCGGAAGGAGAAGGCATGTCCACCCAAGCGCCCCGCTCATATCAAAGAGCAGCCGCCCGCCTGCCTGAATCCGGTGGCAGACTATCTTCCCATCGAAAAGATCCAGAACGGCATCATCTACACCAAAGACCACCGGTATGTCAAGGTGGTCGAGGTGGTTCCCATCAACTTTATGCTCCGCAGCGCAAGAGAGCAGCGCAATATCATCTACTCTTTTGTGTCGTATCTGAAAATCTCTCCCGTCAAGCTGCAGATCAAGGTGCTGACCCGTCGGGCGGACATCAACCGTCATTTGGACACAGTACGCAGGGAGATGGCTCAGGAGAAAAATGAGCAGTGCCGTTTGATGCAGGAAGACTATCTGAGCTTTGTGCAGCAGATCGGCGCCCGGGAAGCTGTCACACGGCGCTTTTTCCTGATTTTTGAGTATGAGCCATGGAACAACACCCGGCGTTCGGAACAGGAAGAGGAAGCTATTCAATCCCTGCAAAGCGCCGTACATACTGCATCCAATTACCTCCGGCAATGCGGTAATGAAGTGATTATCCCCGAAAACGAGGACGAATTTACGGTTGATGTTCTTTATAATCTCCTCTGCCGAAATGAGAGCGTCATCAAACCGCTGGCACTCCGGGCACAGGAGGTTGTTGCACAGTATGCGGCAAAAGGCCGGGAAAGCGAGATTGACCATATCCCTGCAGCCGAGTTTGCCGCTCCCAAGAGTATTGATTTTACTCATGGGAGCTATCTGTGCATAGACGGGCTGTACTACGCCTATTTGCTGATTCCGTCGGATGGTTATAAGACGCAGGTTCCCGCCGGATGGCTGAGTTTAATCGTCAACGCCGGCGACGGCATCGACATGGACATGTTCCTTTCCAGGCAGCCCAAAGAGCGCATCATCCAGCGGGTAGGCCAGCAGCTCCGCATCAATCGTTCCAAAATCAAGGACGCGAGCGACACCAACACTGATTTTGACGACATCGACGGCGCCATCCGAAGCGGCTATTTTCTGAAGGAAGGTCTTTCCAACAACGAGGACTTCTACTATCTGAATCTGTTGATTACCGTTACTGCCCCTACTGAGGAAGATTTGGAATGGAAGGTCAGCGAGATGAAAAAGCTTCTGCTTTCGCAGGATATGGATGTCCGTTCCTGCCATTTTCGTGAGGAACAGGCGTTTCTCTCCGCGCTCCCGCTGGTATCCATGGAGAAAGGACTTTTTGAGCGTGGCAAGCGCAACCTGCTGACTGGCGGCGCCGCAAGCTGCTACCCCTTCACCTCCTTTGAGATGTGTGACGACAACGGCATCCTTTTGGGGGTCAACAAGTACAACAGTTCCCTCATCATCGTGGATATTTTCAATTCCGCGATCTACAAAAATGCCAACATTTCGATTTTAGGTACCAGTGGCGCAGGCAAAACCTTCACAATGCAGCTTATGGCGTTAAGAATGCGGCGTAAAAATATCCCTATTTTCATCGTCGCTCCCTTGAAGGGGCACGAGTTTCACCGCGCCTGTGCAAATGTGGGCGGCGAGTTTATCCAAATCTCCCCGGCAAGCCCTCACTGCATCAATGTTATGGAGATCCGCAAGGTTGATCGGTCTGTCAATGAACTTCTGGACGGCCCCGGAATCCAGCTTTCTGAATTGGCGGCAAAAATCCAGCAGCTGCACATCTTTTTCAGCCTGCTCATTCCCGATATGAGCCATGAAGAGCGTCAGCTTTTGGACGAAGCGTTGATCCGCACTTACAACGCAAAGGGCATTACGCATGATAACGCTTCACTGGATGACCCGGCCAACCCGGGTCAGTACCGGGAAATGCCGGTGCTGGGCGACCTGCATGAGATTCTGAAAGCTGCGCCGGAAACTACCCGCATGGCTCATATTCTCAACCGTCTGGTTCACGGTTCGGCCAATACATTTAACAAGCAGACCAATGTAAGTCTGGATAACAAATATACCGTGCTGGACATTTCCTCGCTCACCGGCGATCTGCTAACTGTAGGTATGTTTGTGGCGCTTGATTTCGTGTGGGACCGGGCAAAGGCCGACCGCACAGAAGAAAAAACCATCTTCATCGATGAATGCTGGCAGCTCCTTTCCGGCGCCGGCGCCACAGGCACACGACTGGCCGGCGATTTCCTCTTGGAGATTGCAAAAACGATACGTGGGTATGGTGGCTCGGCGGTCTTCGCGAGCCAAGACCTCAACGATTTCTTCAATCTGGATGAAGGTCGCTTTGGCAAAGGTATCATCAACAACAGCAAGACAAAGATCATTCTTAACCTGGAAGATGATGAAGCGGAACGGGTTCAGGAGACCCTGCATCTGTCCGATGCGGAAACGATGGAGGTCACCCATTTTGAGCGTGGCAATGGCTTGATCTCGACCAACAACAACAATGTCATGGTTGAGTTTAAGGCCAGCCCTCTTGAGAAAGACCTGATCACCACCGACCGGCGTGAACTTCGTGAAATTCTGGAGCGCAAGCGCCGTGAACAGGAGTCTGCATAACCCTTGTTCTCCTACATTTCTTCAAAACACGCCAAATAGACGCTGCGATGACGCCTTTCAACGATTATTTTTTGGAAGGCGTCCCGATGGCGTCTTTTATGTGTCATCTATTTTTACAAACAGGAGGTGAGCTCATGAGGACCAGGGCTGAAATCTATGGAAATGAAGCTGCAACGCTACTGCGGACAGTGACTATGTATCCTGGTCTCAGCCAGCAGCAGCTTCTTTGCTTTCACCCTGGCAAGTCTGAAACAGCGAAAGCCCTGCTTTCCCATCTGGAAAGGCAGGGCCGCATTTTCCAAAGTGATAACGGCGGATATTTTCCTGCCGGCTATCCGCCCAAAGCTGATCAGGCGCTTATCAAGGCGGTGTGGGTCCTTTTGGATTTCATTCAGCAGGCTGATTATCATGCACCTGCGGAGTTTCCTGTCAAACTGGTCTTTTTTGCCGATGGGGAACTGTATGAAGTCGCCTATGTCGCCCATGGACAGGAAGCGTTAGTCTGTCATGCTCTACGGGGCAACAAGGGCGGTAGCCGCCGCATCATCTTGGTCGATTCTCCGACACAGATTGCCAAAATCGACTGTCACGACATATCCGGTTTTTGCACCGTATCTCAAGATGGACAAACCCAGTATTTCAAGAAAGCAGGAGGCACATGATTTTTGGATCGAAAACTGATTTCCCGCAGAATAGGGAGCATTCTCGACGATATATCCCGTTTGAGTAATGCGCTGTATGCGATGGACACAACAGACATCCAACGCTATCCCGACAATTACGAAATTCTCTCTACCGATGCTGCGCTTCGGGCGGAACGGATTGCCTGCCGGCTGCGGCATTTGATATATTCCAGCACCTCCATCCAGAAGGGCGAGTATCTCCAATCCGCCAGCGTGGCGCAGGGCATCTCGATAGCCTATGAAAACGGGGTCCTGGAAGTGACCCTTCCCGGGCTTCTCCCGAAGCGCCGGCAACGGCAAAGTTCCGAGTTTCTGTTAGACACGCTCTATTTCGCTCTGGAGCAGTACGCAAAGGAACAGCCTCTCCCCCATTACCGGAATTGTGTTGTCTGCTTTGCCCAAGTTTACGATCAAACACTTCCCACCAGGCGGGTGCGTGATTATGACAATCTGGAGGAAAAGCAGTTGTTGGATCTGTTGTCCACCTTTGTGATGGCCGATGATACCGGCTTGCTATGCGACGCCTATAATACCACAGAGCTGGGAGAGCAGGACTGCACCAAGATCTTTGTCATGGAAAAAAAGCGGTTTCCCCAATGGCTTGCAGAGCGCAAAGAGAGCTTGAAAACCATCTCGGATTTTTGAGCCTTTTGGCCCTTATTTTTCCCGACATACCTTGATGGCACAAAAAAGCCCGGATTTTCAACGCTTCCAGACTTGCGCCACTGCAGAATTTTACCGAAGTTCTCAGTCATCACGGTAAAAAAACAATTCACAAGGGAGGTGATCACTTGGGAAAAGCAGCCGGACATTTCCACAGCCGGACACGCTCCCGTTCCGGCTTCTGGCGTTGACAGCCATCTCTGGAGAGTTCCCCACCAGCCAGCTCAACCGTCTCCCAGCCAGTCCTTACTATTTGGAGTCGGTTGTGACCGATCTGAAAAAGAGCGGGCTACTCCGCACCTATTACCGAGACAAACTCCGCGGCTATCGTTTAGGCGTTCGCGCCAAAAACAGGCTGCTGGACAACTGGCCTGAGCGTTTTGCTTCCTATCTGACAGGTGATACCGACACCAACCGGCTGAAAAGCGAGATTGGGCGTCGGCTTCGTCTTCACCGTCTGGCAGAAACCTATGTCACGATGGACAATGCAGGGGTTGGACTTTTCCAAGATGAAAAACCGAAGGTTTTTGCCCCGCAGGGCTATTCCGATGGGGCCGTGAAGTATCCCTCATTTTACAGTTCCCGCGAAGTCAAGGAGATGGGGGTGGATACCACGCAGATCCGCAGTTCTCGCTTCACTGGTGTGCTCCTTACCTCCGGCGGCATCTATGTTACTTACAACAGCAGCGCAGCTCTGATGAAATGGAGCTACAAGTCCGAGATGCGGGTAAAGGCTCTGATGTGGAGCGTTCTGTGTCAGCAGCGCCTCACCGGGCAATACAATGCAGACGCTGTGCAGGGGGTCATTCTGGGGGAAAGCATGGAACTCGCTTACCAGATGCTGACCAGCACTGGCGGCGCCAAACATGACTATTTCATGCTGGACGGAAGCTATGACCATTTTTTCTTTTTTACCAACGACCATCAGGGAGAAGTGCTGCTGGCCTTGCTGTGCGATTGTGCTAAGACAGCGCAGCTCAATGACATCTTGAAGCAGGGCCTTACAACCAGGGCTACGAGTCGGGCCATCGAACACGATGCCTTTGAAGCGGATGGAACGCCTGTTTTGTTTTGCTACTTCTTCGATTTGCCCAGGATTGCGCGCTTCAACAGCGCCCTCGATCTTATGGATAGTTCCGGAACGATCATTTGCTTTGATTTTCAGGTAGATGTGCTGCGGCGCTACTGCGGCAGCAGAGTGCGCTTTCAAACCATTGACTTCATCAAATTTGAGAGGAGGTTCTTCCCATAAACAAAAAGAAAATGATTGCCTGCCTGATGGCTGCTCCTTTGGCCTTCCTCGCCATTCTCTATTCTGGCGGCTTTCTGGGGCAGATATTGGGCAATTACGCAGCTTGGAAACAGGGCGGCGGCATTCCCGGGGACGGCACATCTCCGGTGGCGGCGTCGCCCGACTTTTTTACCTGCCTGACCTCAGTGCTGCACCCTCCCTATGGGGTATACGGTGTTCTGATCTGCATCGGCCTGCTGGCTATCCTGCTCCTGATGGTGATGAAGATGGGCTACAGTGATGCCGGCGAATATGATACCGACCGGAATTTCATCTATTCGGCCAAGGGAACCTATGGCACCTCCGGCTGGATGAGCCGCAAGGAGATGTCTGGGGTACTCGATCTGGTGCCCGATCTTCGCAGACATAAAGGTGTTGTGCTGGGAATGTTAGATGGGAAAGCGGTCTGCATCCCTGAAAACCCCAAAATCAACGGCAATCTGGCCGTATACGGTTCCAGCGGCAGCATGAAAACCCGCTCCTTCTGCATGAACCGCATCCTTCAGGCGGTGATTTGCGGGGAATCGCTGATCATTTCCGACCCCAAAAGCGAACTCTATGAAAAATCCAGTGAATATCTGCGCGATCAAGGCTACTGTGTCAAGGTGTTCAATCTGGTACTCCCGGAAAACTCGGACAGCTGGAACTGCCTTTCCGAAGTGGAAGGGCAGGAACTGATGGCCCAACTCTTTGTGGATGTCATCATCAAGAACACCAACAGTACCGACAAGGGCGACCACTTCTGGGACAGCTGCGAAATGAATTTGCTGAAAGCCCTTGTCCTTTATGTAGATCAGAGTTATGCGGCGGAGAACCGCAATATCGGTGAGGTGTACCGCTTACTGACGCTGAACGGAGAGTCCGATCTGGACAATCTGTTCGATGTTCTGCCTCCCACTCACCCTGCCAAAGCTCCGTACAGTCTGTTCAAGCAGGCCAGCGATACCGTGCGCAGCGGTGTCATCATCGGTCTGGGTTCCCGCCTGCAGGTATTCCAGTCAGAACTGATCAAGAAAATTACCACCCGGGACGAAATCGATCTGGAGCTTCCCGGCCAGGAGCGGTGCGCCTACTTCCTTGTTACCAGCGACCAGGACAGTACCTTTGATTTTCTGGCAAGCCTGTTTCTCTCTTTCTGCTTTATCAAGCTGGTTCGGTATGCGGACAAAAACTGTGAGGGAGGCAGGCTCCCGATTCCCGTCCACATTTTGGGAGAAGAGCTTACCGCCTGTGGCACCATCCCTGATCTCTCGCGGCGACTCAGTGTGATTCGCTCTCGCAACATTTCCATGAGCTGCGTGTTCCAAAATCTCGCGGGCCTTCAGAACCGCTACCCGCTCAATCTCTGGCAGGAAATTCTGGGTAACTGCGACGCACAACTCTTTCTGGGCTGTACGGACGGCCTTACAGCCGAGTTTATCTCTGAGCGCACCGGCCTGGCCTCGGTGTCGGTATCCAGCAAATCCAAGCAGCTGGGCACCTGGCGCATTTCCAACTACACTCCGGAATTCCGGGAAACTTCTGGCGTTGGCAAGCGGCCTGTGCTCACCCCGGATGAAGTGCTGCGATTGCCCATCACACAGGCGCTGGTCATCATCCGCGGTCAGAAGGTGCTTAAAGTTGACAAGATGGACTACTCCAAACACCCGGAGGCACCTAAGCTCCATTCTTGCAAAGCCTCTTCCCACATTCCTGAATGGCGGCAGATGCAGCAGGAACAGCCGGCTGCCCCCGCTGCTCCTCCCCCGCCGCCCTCGGCACCGAAAAAGCCGGCACGGAAAAAGCCCAAGCCTTCCGATCCTGCTACTGATGTGAAAAAACCTGGAGCCAAACACCCGGAGGGCATTGTTTCAACCGACAAGGATTCGATCCTTTCGTAATACACCAAATTAAGGAGGTTTTTCTTATATGGCAACCAAGAAAAAGGAACTTCTGGAACAGGAGGCCCCTGTTTCTGAGACCATCGCATTGGAGGATTCCCCCGTTCCCTCCGAGGATACGACCGCTCCTGATGCCACCCCGGTTGACGGCGAGGACCTGAACGCTCTGTTGGCCGCTATGGATCAGCCCGACAGCGCGCCCCCTTCCGATGATACCACCAGTGATTTGCCGGAGCTTACGGAAGCCGAAATGTTCGGCGATGACTCTGTGAGCAGCGACGAGAACAACACCGCGGCCCCTGTTGACGAGAACGCAAACTTCGAGCAGGACGATGAGGCAAAGGATGACGGCGACGGAGATCTTCCCGCAGAGGTAGACAACGCAGGTGACGATACCGCTGCTTCTGAGCCGAATCCCCAGGCCGTCGAAGGACCGCCTGCCGCAAAGCCCAAGCGCACCTCCCGCAAGAAGAAGGTGTCGGATACCGCTGCTGAGGCGGAGGCCCCTGTTCCGCAGGCAGACACTGAACCGCTTCCGATGGATGAGGCCCCGGCTGAGGATACTACTGCGGAGGGTGAACCCGTTTTGGAGGATGATCCCGCTCCGGTGGAGGAGCAGGTGCCTGAAGCCACCACTCCCCGGGCGCCCGCTCGCCGGCGGAATGTGCAGACGCGCCGTGAGCCCTCTATCCTGACCATCCGCAGCCGCGAGGATGTAGAGACGGCGGAAGACCGTGAGGATGTCATCTGGCATGAGATTCACAACGCCTACCGTACCCGCCGTATTCTGACGGGCCAGCTGGGCGGCATCGAGCAGCTGGACAACCGTAAGACGGTGGCCGTGGTGGACTACAAGGGTTTCCGCATCATCATTCCCATCAAGGAAATGATGATCAACCTGGGCCGTAGCCCTTCTGGCCAGGACTACGCCGACCTGATGCTGCGCCAGAACAAGATCCTGGGCAACATGCTGGGCGCCGACATCGACTTTGTGGTGCGGGGCATTGACTCCAAGACCCGCAGCGTGGTCGCCAGCCGCCGGGAGGCGATGATGCGTAAGCGCCAGATCTTCTACTTCGATCTGGATGCTGACGGCATGTACCGTGTCTACGAAGGCCGCATTGTGCAGGCCCGTGTGATCGCCGTGGCTGAGAAAGTCATCCGCGTGGAAGTGTTCGGCGTCGAGTGCTCCATCTTGGCACGGGATCTGGCCTGGGACTGGATCGGCGACGCCCATGAGCGTTTTGCTGTGGGTGATGAGGTGCTGGTCCGCATCCTCAGTGTGCGGCGTGAGAGTCCGGAAGACCTGAGCATCCGGGCCGACGTTAAGAGTACCTCGGAAAACACCGACCGGGACAACCTGCAGAAGTGCCGCATCCAGGGCAAGTATGCCGGCAAAGTCACCGATGTCCACAAGGGCGTCGTCTATGTCAGGCTTTCCAACGGCGTCAATGCGGTGGCCCACTCCTGCTACGACTACCGGATGCCCGGCAAGAAAGATGATGTGTCCTTTGCCGTCACCCGCCTGGATATGGAACGCGGCGTAGCCGTGGGCATCATCACGCGGATCATCCGGCAGAACCTGTAATGTAAAAGTCGCCTGGGAAGTATCGAACACATACTTCTCAGGCGACTATTTTTTCGACTTACAGCTTACTTACATAGATAGATACAAAGCGCCCTCGACCTGACAATCGCATATTACTTTTTGCAAAATCGATGTGTTATTGTCATGCAAGCGCAAGTAGGATCTCTCTGAGTTTTTTCCATTGTTCTACTACATAATCAAAAGACAGCACATCTTCTTCTAAAAAAACATAGTTCCGCTGCATATTCTGATAATCTTTACGCAATGCAGCGTTATCACCGAACCCACCAAGCAGTTGAAAATCGGAAAACTTTTTTTCTGCCAAGTCGCTGCCTGTTCGTCTGGTTTCTTCCAGTCTTTTATACCCCAGCATTTCAAGAAACATCTGTTGGTTTCCAATCATTTTTTGAATCTGCTCTAAATCGAGCATGACACTGACATCATAAAGATGTTTTGCCACATCAAAATACATTTTACGTTCATAATAAAACTCAGCTGCAAAAATTTTGTCTGCAAAAATACGCTCCAGGCGAATTGTATTGATCCGGAAAGGTCCAACATCATATTGCGCTTGAAGAATTTGGCGTTGTTCTTCTGTGGCATAAGTATAAAGTATCGGTTCAATTTCAAGTGGAGTAAAGGGTTCGCTGACAGTGAAAGAGGTGCCTTCTACTTTCACATATCCGAAACGCTGTAGTGGATCATCTGAGTCAATCCCCACGAGTGGAGCATAGTCGTAAACTGCTGTGATACTGCCTTTGCGGTCGTCCTCCAGTTCTTTTCTGGATGTACGGGGGATCGATTGATATTTCTTTGTTGCCAGTTCCAGCCGTTTCTTTGCCTGATTATTACTGCAGTTATCAATACATACTGTCAAATCAATATCCTCAGAAAAACGACGGATGCTTTTCTGTGCTTTATACAGAGCTGTTCCGCCTTTAAAATAAGCCGGCAACTCTGCTTGCTTGCCTGCCAACTCTCTAAGCAGTAGCGTAACATAGTAGTCTTTTTCCAAAATATCGGATCTAATGCCGCTATCTTCATGAACCAGATTGATAATATTCAAAAAAGCAAACTTATCCTCGTGCAGATTCATAACTACCCTCCAACATAATATCTATCGTCCGAACTAAAGTCTTTTGCCCGTAATACTTTCGAGCCATCAGAATCATCTGATCCGTTTCTAACGCAAATTTCTGAACTGTCGCTCTTACTACATCAACCGGCTTCGCTGTATCGACGGGTGCCATATCCAGTTCTCGAATTGCATCCAAAATTTGCAGATATCGAAAGTTATCGGCATTGACTCTAATTGGCGGTTTCCGAATCTCTATCTGCATTCCTTTCGGAATCCTTTTCATGTGCAAGTTTGTTGCAATGCACCTTTTTTGGGGCATCTGAGATACCAGACCAATGCGATTGAGGGCAGATAATCCTGTTTCATATCCAATCACTTCGTTTTCATTGCGAAGAAGCTGCTTACAAAAAAGCGTTTCTTTATCCGGGGTATAGTATCCAAATGCTGTTTTTACCTTCCTACAATAAATGCCTTTTGTCAAACGCACAATTTCCCCTTCTTTTTCAAGACGGGCCATATTTACATTGACTGTCTTTTTTACTGTTGCTGTTTCGAGTTGAAGTTGTTCTGCTACATACTGAGCAACTTGTTCTGTTGTAATCACTTGATTCGGGTCCAATGCAGTAAGGTACCGCATGATCAAATCTCTATATTTTGTCTTCTCCATACAGTTCTCCTTCCTGCCGTAGACATACGCTTGTTATTATGATACTCTATCATCATCTATTTTATGCACTTATAATAACACTTTTTTCTGTTGTGGTCAATGCTGACTGAGAAGACAAGTTGAAATACTTTCTGCAGAACCGTATCAAAGGAATTCTTTTCACGGTTCCCAGTTGATTGGCACAATCTTGTCCCTACATTGGCGCAGTCCTGCCCTTTCGCCGTAAATCCATATCTGTTATACTTGGTACAGTCAATACTTTGTAAAGCAGCCGCTCCGGCAGGGGGCGGCTGCTTTCATTTGTCAGAAAAGGTGGTGGTTCACATTCATACTTTCCTGCAGAAAGCCCGCAGGACAATGAAGAGCGAGCGAGGTGAGGCCAACTATTTCTCCACGGTGTTCTTCATCTTTATCGCCGTTGTCCTGCTGGCATTTATCATCGATTTGTTCGGTATCATCTCCACGAAACAGGAGTTGGATCACGCAGCCGATCAGATGGTAAAGCAGATCCAGCTGTCCGGTGGCATCAACAGCGAGACGGATTCTCTCTTTGAATTTCTGTGCTCGGAGATCGAGGGATCGGAAAACATAACCTACTCCATCGACGCCACATACAAGTCGCCCACACCGGCCGGAATGTCCAGGGCCATTCAACTCGGGACTCCTTTCTATATCACCATTGAGGGTGAAGCAAAGTTGGGCGGCTTCTGGAATCTGGATCTGGTCAACATCACGGTGGTGGCCCGCGGCTCCGGCGTCAGCGAACACTATTGGAAGTGAGGTGGCCTATGAAGCATTTTATGCGGTGGCTGCGACGGCCACTCCGCAACGAGCGGGGTGAAATCACTTTCTTCGCCTGCTTTTTTGTGGTCGGCGTAGTGATGCTCATTTCCTTTCTTCTGTTGTATGCCTCGGTGCGGATCAATTGCATCAACATCCGAAACGGCGCTAAAATGGAGCTGAACAATCTGAGCGCCACCATCTATGCGGACACTTACCGCTCCCAACGGGAAACTAACTTTGAAGAGTACCTGCGCACCCTCTATTCCAGCAGTGACTACACGGAAATGCTGGAGTCCACGGTGGCCGGCGGACTGGCCTCCAAAATCCCGCTTTCCACGGACGACTACCAGGTATCCGGCATCAGCCTGAAGTTCAATGTGGTGGGCGACCGAGTCGAGTATATCTTCTATTGTGATGTAGAGTTCTATGTGCGGATGTTTGGGCACAACTACCCTACCATCACACAGCGGGTAGAATTGACTGGCTATCATAACACCAAATTTTAGCGGCGCTGTTGAAACATCAGTCAGTTCCACAGTATATGCTTTATATAACAGTAAAGAAGGAGTGTGTACACACATGAAAAAGTTTTTCCAATCCAAAGGCTTTATCGTTTCGGCGCTGGCCGTCCTCTGTGTTGCGATCCTGGGCGTCTGCTGGTTCGTAAGCTGGGATCGAACGGAGGATTTCAAGCCGGATGAATCACCTCCCAGCAGCACCACCAGCGATTGGTCGGACGGCGGCGCCCAAAACGGGGACAATTCCAGCGGAGCAGATGCGTATTCCCCCGGGCAGTCTCCCAGCTCTGAGGAGGAATACCCCAAGGTAACCTCCGAAACAGAAAGTGAAGTGGTGATCGACTTCACCGATACGGACAAGCCGGAGGAGACTCCGCCCCCTGCTCCGGAAGGCAAGACAGAGATCGCAGACCCCGGCGAAGATCACGATGTCAACCCTGACCCGTCTGTACCTCAAGTCACGGCGCCGCCGGCAGAAGAATCCATTTCCAGCAATGAGCCGGCCCCCGGCTCCAGCAGTGGCAGCGGCGCCGTCTACGATCCCGTCTTTGGGTGGGTGGTGCCCGGCGATGTGCAGCAGTCCACCGGCGGCAGCGATGGTGACCTGAACAAGCAAGTCGGAAACATGGGCTGATTGCCCCACAACTAAATACGGATCTCCAGGGCCGTCACAACTATGTGGCGGCCCTTCAATTTTACATGATTGGAGTGTGATGTCATTTGAAACGACTTCTCGCCCTCCTGTGCAGTCTGGCGCTGACCCTGTGCCTTATTCCTGCCACTGCTTTTGCTGCCGGCGGGAACGGCAACATTGACGGCGGCGGCGGTGGTATGGGCCAGGGCACCAGCACCAACTTCTGGAACCCGGGTAATGACGGTGTTCGCATTACGGTGGTAGATGCAGCGAGCGGTTCTGCCGTCTCTTCTCCGATTGACTTTTCCAATCGTACGCAGAACAGCCGCATTCTGCACTTCGGTAAAGTCAATAAGCTGCAATATCTGGCCGGTACCGGGCTTTCTCTTCAATCCGGCGTGGCCTATACCTGCATCAAGCCCACCCAGTCTATGCCCACAATCGTCAGCAGCAGTGGGCAGAATAATATTGATGCCATCAAACGGTACTTCTGCTCAGAATATGCCTGCATGATGGTTGCTCAGGCAGCAGGTGTAAATTACGAGCGGATGATTGCCGGCGAATACAGGCTTCTGATCGAGCCCATCGCCTACTTTACCCACAATGGCCAGTATTACTGCATGACAGCAACTGAAGCTGGCCTGTACGATCAGCTGGCGGGTGGTTCACTGCGAAGGACTATGACCTCACTCACCCATAAGAACTTGCCCTTGAGCATGTTTCTGGAGTTCAGTGATCTGGGCATTTCTGCATGGGGCGGCAGCACCACCGGGACGCAAAACAACTCCGACATCATCAATACCCTCGGCGTTGGTATCGTCTGGTTTGATGAAATCCCGCCCGAAGGCGAGATTGAGGCTCCTGATGTAGAGTATCGGGTGGATACCGATGTAATCACGACCGTGACACTTCGGACTGACACTGACCTTACACCGGATAACCCCGCTTCGGTGACTTTTTCTATTCTCGGCACATCCTACCGGATCAACAATATCGTGATTCCGGCCGGCGACAGCCAGAAAGTCTGGGTCAAATGGCACACTCCCTCCACTCCCCAGACAGTTACTATAACGGTATCCGTCAGCGGCGCTTATACCGCTCAGGATACCTTTGTGGCGAAAATCGTAGATCTGAACGAACACATCCCGCCCGATCCCGTAGCTACGGATACCAATCCGAGCTATACACTGCCTTCCCTTCCCAGCGAAACACAGAAGCTGACCGCCAACTGGGGTGTTTGGAGCTGTTACTGGGTGCCGGTATGGGTATGGTGTGACCACGGAGAAGATGGTGGTCACTGGGTCGATGAAGGATATTGGGAGTATGAATACACCGGTTACTCCGCTTCAATCAGCGGCGTCATGTCTCTGATGCCGGATGACATTGTACCGACTGCCTCCGGCAAGGCCATGAAGAGTGGGTACGGCGTCAAGCAGGATGTAACCGCAACGCTCTCCACCGATGCCCCCACCAGTCACATTACCCATCCGCAGACGGCGTTTTCTGTGTTTCCTGAATTCCAGTACCAAACCTATCTGCGTCTTCTGCAGCGGGTGTCCAGTGGTCGAAGTGCAAAATTCACCTTCCAGCCCAACGACTTCTCCACTTACAACAGAACGGTGCATTTTACGCCTATCTGGTTCCCGGATTCTACCAACTATACAGTATTTACTCAGGTTTGGGACACTTGGACGCCGGATGGGATGCTGAGCATCAATCTGAACGATTATGTATCGATCAACGGGAGTCTCTATGATGACTGGTATACCAATCGAGAATAATATCTGGTCGGCATACCTGCTCACCGCATTTTTGGTGATTGTCGGGTTTGCCTTCTACGATATCTTTCATCGGCGAGTGCCCGACCTGGCGCTCGTCTTTTTTATCCCGCTGGCTGCGGCAGCGCCGCTGATCAAATCCTGGTTCGCCCTGGACTGCGGACAACCTCCGCTTTGGCTCTGGCCGATATTCGCAAAGTCCTTAATAGGCGCTCTGCTTGGATTCAGTATTCCTCTGGCTGCTGCCATAGTGACTGGCGGGACCGGCATGGGCGGCGGTGACATCAAATTCTGCGGTGTGCTGGGACTCATCTATGGTCCTTCCGGTATGTCCATCGTTTTTCTGGTTTCCGCAGTATGTGCTATGCCCATCATTTTGATGATTCGGCGGATTTACCTGGATCGGCGCCCCTTGTCCATCCCGTTTCTACCCTTTCTGGCCTGCGGCTGCTCTGCGGCGACATTGGCCGAACTATTTTTGCATTAGGAGATTATGCTTATGAAATTGAACAACCGTTTTATCTTCGGCATTTTGTCCCTGGTCCTGGCAGCAGTCATTGCCTTTGTTGCCCTCCCCACCATCGCCCGCCAGACCAACGGAAAAGCCGAAATCATCCGTATCACGCAGCCGGTGCTGAAAGGCGAAAAGATCACCTCGGATAATACCGAGGTTGTGGAAGTTGGCGGCTACAATCTGCCCTCCAATGTCGCGCACAGTCTCAGCGATGTGGAGGGCCTGTATGTAACAGCGGATCTGGCTGAAGGTGACTACATCCTTACCAGCAAGGTCAGCAGTGTTCCGGTTTCTTCGGATGTGGCACTCAATGACATCCCTTCTGGAAAGGTAGCTATCTCAATGACTGTCAAGACGCTGGCCTCCGGCCTCTCCGACAAGCTCCAGCCCAATGACATCATTCGGATCTATCACTTCCTGGAGACGGCAAAAGAGGTTCCGGAACTACGCTTTGTTAAAGTGCTGTCGGTTACCGATTCCGATGGCGTCAATGTGGACAACACCAAGGAGCCCACGGAGGACGAAGAGCGGCAGCAATCTGCTACCATCACAGTTCTGGCGACACCTGAGCAGGCCCGGATCATCACAGAGATGGAAAACGACGGCGTCGCCCATGTGGCCCTGATCTCCCGTAACAACGATCAGTTGGCCGAGGAACTTCTGGCAGCGCAGGACAAAACTCTGCAGGAGATCTATTTCCCGGAAACGCTTACGGAAGATGGTGAGACTGCGGAGGGCAGCGAGCCTACGGCCGAGGACGGTTCTGCGGGGCCGGACAGCGACACTGAAACGCCCCCCGCGGGCACCAGCCAACCGGCTGAGTAACAGAAGGAGGTCGGAAACGATGGGAAAAGTCATTACTGTCTGGGGCAGTCCGGGAAGCGGGAAAAGTATGTTTTCCTGCATTCTTGCAAAAGCCCTGACCCGAGATAAGCGGAAGGCCATCATCATCAATGCGGAGATCAGCGTTCCCATGCTCCCGGTCTGGCTGCCGGATCAGATTATTCAGACCAACGCCTCGGTGGGCCAGGTTCTCAGCAGCGTAGAGATTGATACCTCGCTGGTGGCAAGCCATGTCACGGTTCTGAAAAGCTATCCGTTTATTGGCCTGATGGGGTATTCCGCTGGTGAGAATCCTCTGAGTTACCCGGAAATCAAATACGCCATGGTGCTCCAGCTGGTCAATGCGGCAGCCAAACTGGTGGATTTCGTCATTTTGGACTGCAGTTCCAACATGACCAATGTGTTCACACCGGCGGCCATTGAATCCGGTGATCTGGTCGTCAGGCTGCTCACCCCTGATTTGAAAGGGATCAACTACTTGAAGGCCCATCAGCCGCTGCTGGTGGATGGACGTTTTCACTACGATCAACACCTGACCTTTGCCGGTATGGCCCGGCCGTTCCACGCTCTGGATGAAATGGGGTATATCATCGGAGGGTTCGATGGGTTGCTCCCCTACAGCAAGGAAATCGACCGGTGCGCCACTGAGGGCGGCATGTTCCAGGCTATCAAATATTGCAATCCCAAGTACACCGCTTCGCTCAACAAGGTGCTGGACGCACTGGAGCAGATGGAGTTGGCGGAACAGGCCGCAGAGGAAGATCCTGACGAGGAGGACGAGTTCGAGGAGGAAGATGCCGATGAATAACCTCAATGACATATTCTTTGCGCCTGCCGCCAATCAGGAGCTGACCTATGACCAGGTGTTGGAGGATGTGCAGCGGTATTTTGCTGAGAATCACGCATCCACCATTGCCGAAGCCGGCGAAGCCAATGCCGAGCGGGCCACATCCTTGCTGAAAGAACTGATGGTGCAGTACATCGTCAAACGCAAATACGCTATCAGCGGGCTGACCACCGAGCATCTTTGCGAGCAGCTCTATGAAGATATGGCCGGGTACTCCTTTTTGAAGAAATGGATCTACAAACCCGGCATCGAAGAAGTTAACCTCAATGCCTACAATGACATTGAGGTGATCGAGGCCGGCGGCCGCAGCATCAAGATCCCGGATAAGTTTTCTTCTCCGCAGCACGCCATTGATGTGGTGCGGCGTATGCTCAACGCCTGCGGCATGGTCATCGACGATACGATGCCCAGCGTGGTTGGATTTCTGGATAAGAACATCCGTATTTCCGTGGATAAGACACCTATCGTGGACCCGGATGTTGGCATCAATGCCTCCATCCGTATCGTCAACCAGCAGACGGTCTCTGAACAGAAACTTCTGGATTCCGGCAGCGCCACGGCTGAGATGCTTCATTTTCTGATGGCCTGTATTCGGTACGGCGTCAGTGTATGCATCGCCGGTTCCACGGGTTCCGGCAAGACTACCATCATGGCCTGGCTGCTCTCCAATGTACCCAACAACCAGCGTCTCATAACCATCGAGGAAGGCAGCCGTGAGTTTGATCTGGTCAAACGAGACGAAAACGGCAACATCCTGAATTCTGTCATTCACCTGCTGACCCGCCCCAGCGAGAATCCGGCTCTGAACATCAACCAGGACTTTCTTCTGGAGCGGGTTCTGCGTAAGCATCCCAATGTAATCGGCGTCGGTGAGATGCGGTCTGCGGCGGAAAGTCTGTCTGCAGCAGAGAGCTCCCGAACCGGCCACACGGTCTGCACCACCATCCACTCCAATTCCTGCAACAGCACATACCGCAGAATGATGACCCTCGCCAAGCGCAAATACAGTATGGATGACTCCGTGCTCATGGAAATCATGGTAGAGGCCTACCCCATCGTGGTGTTTACCAAACAGCTGGAGGATCGCTCCCGCAAAATCATGGAGATTCTGGAGGGTGAGGACTTCCGGGATGGTCAGCTCATCTCCCACACACTATACAAGTTTGAGGTAGGGGACAATGTGACTGACGGGGATGGAAATGTCCGTGTGGTCGGACACCATCGGAAGGTCGGCCTGATCTCCGACACTTTGAAAAAGCGACTGCTGGACAACGGTATTTCCAACAAGGAATTGGCCGAGTTTATGCAGCCCCCTAAGGAGGTGGATTAAGCATTGCAGTGGGTCTATATCATATGTTTTTCGCTTATCAGCGCGGGCCTCCTGGCTCTGTTCGGCGTGCGCCCGGGTGACTTTATTGACGCCCTCTTCCGCTCTCAGCGCAAAGCGGCCACATTGTCTGATGAGCTCAATGTTCTGATGGGCACACCAGCCAAGGGATTCTTCAATCAGGATTACGAGCTGAAGCAGATCCTGAAAGGCACCGGCCGGTCTGACCGCTATGAGGCTGTCAAGCGGCTGTCGCTTATCCTATTTGCGGTGGGTGCCGTACTGGCGCTGCTCATCAACAATGTGTATATGGTTCCGATTCTGGGCATTGGTTTTTCCCTCGCCCCTATTTGGTACCTGCGCAGCACTGCCGCCAGCTACAAAAAACATCTCAACGAGGAACTGGAGACCGCCATCTCCATCATCACCACCTCTTATCTGCGTACTGAGGATCTGATCCGGGCTGTCAAAGAGAACCTGCCCTACATCAACGAGCCGGTAAAGGCCAATTTTGAAGTTTTCGTCTACGAGGCGGAGCTGATCAACGCCAATCTGACAAGCGCCATCAACTCCCTCAAGATGAAGGTACCCAACCGAGTCTTTCATGAGTGGTGCAACATCTTGATCCAGTGCCAGTCTGACCGTTCCATGAAAAACACGCTGCCCACCATTGCCCAGAAGTTCAGCGATGTGCGTGTGGTACAGTCTGAACTGGAGGCTATGATGCAGGGGCCGCGCCGGGAAGCCATCACAATGATGTTCCTGGTGATCGCCAATGTGCCGCTGCTCTACTTCCTGAACAAAGACTGGTTCCACACCCTCATCTTTACGACTCCCGGCAAAATTGCTCTGGCGATCTGTGCAGCCATCATTCTGTTCGCTTTGACCCAGATCATGAAGCTGAGCAAACCCATTGAATACGGAGGTGACGGCGTATGACGCTTCTGGCTCTTTTGGCGATTATCTGTTTTGGGTTCGCCACCTATAACCTGACTTGCGCCTTCGTGGACATTCCCACTAAGAAGACCTCCCGGATGATGATGCTGGCCCGTAAGCAGCAGGGCATCAAAGCAGAAAAGCTACTGGATGTCTACACTACCAAGATCGCCGGGCTGCTCGCTCATTATCTGAAACTGGATAAGCTCAAGCGCAATAAGCTTCAGCGGGCACTGGACATTGTTGGTCTGGAACTGTCACCGGAAGTCTATACCGCACGGGCATGGGTCCGAGCGGGCGCCGTTGGTCTCTGCGCTTTGCTCATGGCGCCGCTTATGCCGCTGGCCGTTCCGATCCTGATTGGTTTGGCGGTAGCACTGTGGTTTTCGACCTATTACAGCGTTTTCGATTTTGTTAAGAAGCGTCGCAAACTCATTGAGAGCGAAATACCCCGATTTGCTTTGACCATTGGGCAGAATCTGGAGAATGATCGTGATGTACTGAAAATTCTCACCTCCTACCGTCGCGTTGCAGGTAAGGATTTCGGTGCGGAGCTGGATCAGACGATTGCTGACATGAAAACCGGCAATTACGAAAACGCTCTGATTCATTTCGAGACCCGCATCGGTAGCCCCATGTTGTCTGATGTGATCCGAGGCCTGATCGGCGTATTACGCGGTGACGACCAGCGGATGTACTTCAAGATGATCTGCTTTGATATGCGGCAGATTGAACAGAACAACCTGAAAAAAGAAGCTGCCAAACGGCCCAAGAAGATTCAGCGTTATTCCATGATGATGCTGATCTGTATTATGATCATCTATCTGGTTGTCCTCTGTACGGAGGTGCTGGCTTCTCTCGGAGCTTTCTTCGGCTGACAGGTTCCCGCTCACACTTCAGGTCTGAGCTTTATATAACAACTCCCCCGCTCGGGAACCAACCAATACCGTGTATGTCAGCGGGTTCCCATAGCAGCCGGCGTACCGGCTGCTATCAACCTTTCCACAAGGCCGGCCTGTCAGCAGGCCGGCCTTGATTTATCGTCTGAACAGGAGAATTCCATGGCGAAGAAAAAGTTTATTCCGCCTGACGGCGAAAATCGGATTCGCCGCCGGTTCCACCAGCTTCTGCATCAGAAGCCCAAGGTATATCCTGACAAGCCCCGTTCCAACAAAAACGGCCTGCTCAAGCCGATCCGTCGCTCCTGACAGGCTGCACCCAACCATTCAATAATCACACTCTCAGGAGGTATTTTCATGAAGAAGTTTACCAGCTGCATCTGCAACAACGCCAACAGCCTCGTCCTTCGCGCCCGCACGGCGCTCTCCAACCAGCGCGGCGATTTTTATATCTCTGACGCTGTGAAGATCATCATCGCTGTCGTCCTCGGCGCGCTGCTCCTGGCGGCTCTGACCCTCATCTTCAACGATACGGTCATCCCCCGGATCACCCAGGAGATCGAGGGTCTGTTCGCCTAAGCGCCAATATGCGGGGGTTGGTTTGTGGATATCCACAACCAGCCCCCGCTTTTTGTTTTTCAAAAAACGAATAACGGAGGTACAGGATGAATACACCCTGCAAATTTTATTCCTTTCTGCGTGCCACTGGTGGAAACTGGCGCAACGCCATTTTTATCTCCTGTGATTGTGAGGTCTGCACACATGAACATGAAAAACCATGCTCGGGTTTTCTGTTTACCGTGGATGAGTGCGGGCAGGTCATGCTGCTGTCTGCCGAATCGGTTCATCAGCTGACCGGCGAGCAAGTTGATCCCGCCGAGTGCAGCGCTGTCCTGCCGCGCCGTTCCTTTGAATCTGCCTTTTCAAAATACATTGAATGGCACACGCCGGACCCGTCTAACTGCACACTTCACCAGCTTTGCTCTGCGTGGTCCTGTGACAGCGCCCCCTAATTTATACCCAAAAAGACGTCATTGCGCCGTCTTCGGCGCGTTTTCGGAGGTGATGATTTTATGATGAAGTCAAAAAAAATTAAATGCCCATACTGTCACGCCAACGCTTCGCTTCGCCCCGCTAGTGTTGTATATGGGCACAACCGGCGCTCTCAGGGAAAATTTCTCTATCTCTGTGATCGCTGGCCTGCCTGTGACGCTTATGTGAGCGCCCATGATCGGACGCACCTGCCCATGGGTGTCTTAGCCAATGGTGATCTGCGACACAAACGGATTCTGGCGCACCAGGCGCTTCGTCAGCTGCAACAGAGCCGGAACATGGAAAAATGGGAGGTCTATATCTGGCTACAGGCCAAATTGGGCTTAAACGAGCACCAGGCTCACATTGGACAATTTTCTGATTGGATGTGCGATGAAGTGATTTGTCTGTGCAAACAGGCGTCTGGCCCTCCCGCCGACATGAAGGCGGCAGCCTGATGGGGGGCGAAAATATGAATAGCCTAACGAAAGCACAACAGGAACTCGTTTCACAGAATCTGCCTGTGGTACATTGGGTGATTTGTGACTATATCCATGTCAATCCCACCATTTGCGGCCTGGAGTATAGCGATTTGTTTCAAGAGGGATGCCTCTGGCTCTGCAAAGCTGCAGCCACTTATAAGGATGACGGGCGGGCACAATTTTCCACCTACGCCAAAACAGTCGTAAAAAACGGTCTCTTATCCTACTGTAGAAAGGTATGCAATCACCGGAGCCATTTCAGCCGTCTTATCATTGGCGAGCATGGCGAGTTGGCGGCAGACGGTGAGGCGTTGGAACCGCAGGCCGATGATTTTGATGCTCATATGTCCCTGGTAGAAACACTGTCGCTCCTGGAGGCCAGCAAACAGGAATATGACGGTGTAACCAGACTCGGTATTGAGGCGCTTGCTCTTAAACTACAAGGGATGCGGGTCACAGATATTGCGGAAATCTATCGTGTGCCTCCTTCCCATGTAGGCGCCTGGATCTCTCGCTCTGCGACCAAGCTGCGCTGTGATCCCCGCTTTTTGGCAAGTCTGCTTTGAGTCTGTTGAAAACCGCGGTCATACAGCAGTAAAGGATATTTAAAAGGAGGTTTTGAAGCTATGGAATTAAAAAAGCTGTATACTGCGGTCGGCCGTCTGGAGCGGGAGTCCAACGGGTGCGGACATTCCTGCCCGGTCATTGTGCTTGGTGGGGAGCGATACATGGTGGATATGCAGGAAATGGTCGTGTGGACTGCACTGAACTGGCGGATCTCCAAATGGGATGATATTTCCTGCCAGTGTGACAGGTTGGCCTCCTCCCTGGGCGGATGTGTTGCCCGTCCCTGGGATGCCTGCGTCAACCGTTTGCTCATCCGCGGCCTTCTGGTATCCGGATGCGGCGAAACAGAATTCGATGCATTGTACGACCTGCTCAGCTCTCTTGGGGTCATCCCCACCAATGGCTCCGCATTTGTACGCGGCGTGTCCGCTGCCAAGCTGGTACTCAGCCGGCGGATAACGATGAAGCAGGCTATGAAGCTATTCCATAAAGACCGCCGGACTGATTATGAATCCCGTGTAATGAGGCTGACCCATCAGGCGCTTCTTTCCACCGCCGAAATCATCAAATGTGTGGAGCAGGATGTCTTCTCTCTCCCCAGTGAACAGGTCCTGATGGAAAAGGTGTACGGTGACAGCGAGACCACCTGCCAGAATATCGCCAGCATGATGAAGAACAGCCGGAGCAGTCAGGCTGTCACGCTGGCCGTGGCCAACCTGTACCTGCGTCAGCAAATCATTTTTGAAAGGATCAGCACATGAAAAAACAATGGGATCAATTCCCCTTTGTGCTGCGGCGTAAGATTCTACTGACCGCTTTGGCCGGGCTTGCCAGCCTCGCTGTCAGTCTCGTAATTTTTACCGCAACCACAGATCACATCCTTCTGGCATTGGGCGGAATTATTTTCATCGCTTCGCTGGTGTTGAGCGGAAGCCTGTGGAGCACCGCCGCTTGTGGCCGGTATGAAGTAGTCGAAGGAGTTTGTACCAGTGTCACAGCCCCCGCATTGCATCGTTATCGCAAGGTACAGTTAGTAGATGCCCAAGGCGCAGAAACCACTCTGCTTTTGAGCAAAGCTTCCAGGTTTCGGATTGGTTCCCACTACAGATTCTATTTCCAGACGGGGAGCCGTCCCGCAGTTGGAAATGACTACCTGGACGCAGCCCTTTCTACCAATAGTTTTCTGGGGTATGAAGAGCTTGAAACGACTTCCTCTGCGGATGAAAACCTTGAATAAGAACCCACAGAATAAGGAAAAAGCTGCGGTGCCGTTCAAACCGTTATGGTGCCGCAGTTTTTGCTTGCCTTTTCAAATTTAATCTGCATTGCAGAAAAGTGAAAATACTTCCCTATTTAATAAGCGGAACATCAAAAAGGAGGTTTCGCCAATGCACAAGCCACACACCATTGAGCAATACAAAATCCAGCAATTTCTGGATGCCAATTTTGCCATGGAACATTTTCTGGTATCTCCGCTTTCCCGAATGTCTCTTCTTCTGGAGGACAAGACCGGCGAACAGATTGCTTTTGGATTTTTGGATAATGAAGTCCAAGAAATCCCGATCCCTCCGCCGGCAAAACCGGAAGATGTGAAGGCCTTTCTCCAAGCTTTCCGTGCGCTTGATCCAAAGCCGAAGCTGCATTCCTTTGAAGATGTCACGCGCTGGTGGTTAAGTCATCCGAATCCTTTGACCTACCAGCAGGCCCTGTGCCTGTCGGACGAACTCTATCGCCGCTTTCTCTCCCGCCCAATGCTCCGGGAAGAAGATTGCTGCCGGCTGGCCGCCTCCGGCCTTGTAACCGAGGAAGAATACCAGGACATTCAGCTCTGGTTCTTTGACGAGGGCAAAAACTACTGCTGGCTGGGTCCCCTTGGAGTGGATGGCACCGGAAACATTTACGGTTTGACAATTCACTATGGCAAAACTTATGCCAGAAGATTGAAGTTTTACCTGCTGGATGACTACTATCGTTACATGAACCACATGTTGTAAGTCGCCGCGCAAAAATATCTATATATAGAATTATACCACTTGACATACACAAGATATAGTGTTACACTTACCTTGTAATTGATTTTTGTGCACTTCCCATATGGGATACAGACCGAAGTTCTGTACCGCAGGCCAAAAGCCTGCATTGCACACGCTGTTAAGTTTGTATGCAAGTGTCAGTGGTATCTCCGCGCCCATTTTGTGGCCGGATTGCTGCTGGCACTTTTTATATATAGATAGTAACGCCAAAGGCGAAGAAAGGAAGTGTTATGGCACAGATCCATGTATTTGGCCGAGTCATGCATGATCTTGTTCCCAAAGAAGGCCAGACAAAACAACCGTATGTCTGCTTTGACCTTATGGAGCGAAACGGCGGTAACCAGCCAGACTTTTATCAGGTATGGGCCCGTGGCGACGCTGTTGCCAGGCTCATGAAGCTCAAGGTCAGAAAGGGCAGCATGATCTGGCTCACCGGATCGCAAAAACTGGTGGATGTCCGCCAAAAGGACGGAAGCACGGTCAAGAAGCTGAAAGTATGGTTGACTGACTTTGGCTACCTTCCCGGACAAACCTCCAGAGCAAAGCCGGAATGTGATCAGAATGGCTCCGACCAAGCGGAGACTGTTCCTGCACCCGCAGAGGTGATGGACGGTGACCGCGAACCCCTGCCGGGATAAGTACCGGCACCTCAGAGGGACCGTATCAAGTTTTCAGAATGGACTGAAAAACTTGGTGCGGTCCCTCTTTTTTGTTTTCAGGCAAAATTTACAGGAAGGACGGCAAAAAAATGAGTAACGACAAAGGACTTTTGATCGGCAGCATCACCATTCTGATTGGTGCTGTTATCGCCATCATGGCTCTGGTGCGCGGACCGTGGCAGGCTTGGCTGCTGATTGGGGTATTCACCCTCTGGGGGCTTTGGGTCGTACTGATCCTCCTGCTCCCCTATATGCAGCAGGCCAAACGCCGCCGGCAGCGCCAGCAGCGGGAACGGCAACTTCATGCCGAAGGCGTTAGTCAGAGCACATTTCAGGTCCCGGAACTGGAGGAACCAATTTCGGATGATCTGCTGCTCCGCTACGCAAATCACCGCATCCTGACCTACCTGCGCTCCTCGTATGCAAACGCCTGCTTTGAGTGGTGCGAACCCAAGCCGACCGAGCTGATCCGCACCAATGGTACCGGACGCATCCGACTTTACAATGTGGATGATTTTGACCATGCGGACATCACCTTCGGCAAGGACGCAGCTATTCGCTGCGATCTGCTCCGGATCGTACCGCTGTCCAAGACTGAAACAGGGGCAGACGACCCGAACAATATTCCGCCCAACAAGCAGCCAATCGATCCGCGCATCTGGTATGAAAACAGCGGACGCACGGTTTTGGAGGCACTAGTGGCGGATTTGAACTCTCGTGGCCACAGCAAGCTCACTCTGCGTGAAAACGGCGATATCTGCATTCAGCAGGGTGAGGAGTTGGTGCCGCAGGAACACCTCTCCAACTTTCCGGCGAAGGTCTACTGGCCCCGTCTGGTGGAAGTATTTGAGAGCAATGGTCTTTCTGCCGAAACAACGGCGCAGGGCATTCAGGTCTCCTGGTAAGCACCATCATACAAAGAAGGGAGTGAAAACACAATGAAATCCGGGATAAGCCTTGTTGAGATGGCAAAGGAGATCCAGCGTCAGGCCGAACTGAAGGCCGATTATATGATGGATACCCGAAGCCTCCGTCTGGAGCCTTTTGGCTCGGACTTATATCTCAATGCCTATACCCCGTCTGGCGAGATGGCTGTGGAGCCGCTGGAGATCAATGCCATCGCCCACAGGCAGATCGGCACCCATCTGAAGATCCCGGCGGCCTACTACGACAAGATGCTGACACAGCATCCCCAGCTGCTTTCGGAAAATGTGAACGCCTGGTTCGAGCGTGAGCCCGCTGTACGCTTAGTCCGCACTATTGGCGGCACCGCCCGGGCATTCCTTAGCAACCGCTACCGGCGTATCGACAATCTGGATATTGCCGGCATCGTTCTTCCTGTCCTGCAGGATATGGAAGGGATGCACTTTGAAAGCTGCCAGCTCACCGAAAGCCGTATGTATATCAAGGTGGTGAATACCCGGCTGCAAGCAGAGGTCTCTCCCGGCGATATCGTCCAGTCAGGCATCATCATCAGCAACAGCGAGGTGGGGCTTGGCTCGGTGAATATCCAGCCGTTGGTCTACCGTCTGGTGTGCAGCAATGGCATGGTGGTCAACGACGCCCAGACGCGCCGCAACCATGTTGGCCGTGTCAACGAGGCCACGGAGAATTATCAGCTATACTCCGATAAGACGCTGGAAGCCGATGATAAGGCGTTTGCCATGAAGATTCAGGATACGGTACGGGCCGTGGTGGATGAGGTGCGTTTCACTCAGGTGGTCAACCTGATGAAAGATGCCAAAGACGCCCGGATGAATACCGCGGATGTTCCTGGTGTCGTCAAGCTGGTCAGCAGAGACTTTCATATCACGGAAGAAGAAAGCTCCGGTGTGCTGCAGCGGCTGATTGAAGGAAACGATCTGACGCTGTATGGCTTGTCCAACGCAGTGACCCGCCACAGCCAGGATGTCGAGGACTATGACAGAGCCACCGCTCTGGAGGGCATCGGCTACAACATTCTTTCCATGCCGGCAAGGCAGTGGAGCCGTATCAATCAGATGGCCGCCTGAGTGGCTGCCAACCAGTCAATTCTAAGGAGGAACGAACTATGTACGAACAGAACACTTCCATGATGAACATTCCCGAGCAGAACGCTTTCCTGCTTCCCGCCATGGTAGAGGGCGACTTCAGCAGCGAGGAGATCGCGGAGGATGCCGACGGTCTGCAGATGATGAGTTTCCAGCGGGTGAAGATTCCCGCCGGCGGCCAGTTGCAGTTCGAGATCCCCACCGAGGACCCGGACAATCCGGACTATGCCCGGACGCTGGAGGGCGTGATTCTCTATAATCACGCCGCCTGCACCCTCTGGCCGGAAGGCAGCGAGTATGACGAGGACACCAAGCCTCTCTGCTCCTCTGTGGACGGCAAGACGGGAATTGGTGAACCTGGCGGCGCCTGCGCCACTTGCCCGATGAACGAGTATGGCTCGGCCCGAGACGGTGGACGTGGCAAGGCGTGCAAGAATATGCGGGACATCTACCTGCTGCGCAGCGGCGAGTATATGCCTCTGCTGATCTCGCTCCCGCCCACCAGCATCAAGCCGTTCAAAGAGTTTCTGAACAGAGCCTTTGTCTACCGGCGGCGTGCCACCTATGGCAGCCTGGTGCAGATCTCGCTGAAGAAGGAAAACAACGGCAGCAACGACTACAGCGTTGCCGCCTTCCGTCTCGTGCGCGACTTCCAGGGCGAGGAGTTGAGTCAGATCCGTGCCTATGCCAATGGCTTCAAGGAGCAGATCAAGCTCATCAACATCCAGCGGGCCCTGATTAACGAAGAGCAGCGCACCAACGACTGCGAGTATGAGATCCCCGCATCCGCCACCAAAGCTGCAAATCCTGATGGGAGCTATGCGGTCGGAGCGATCAACGGCGACTACGAAAAGCTGCCGGCATAATGGATTTTCTGCGGGCATAACCGCATGACATGTCATCAAGGGATACCTCTGGCTCACGCCGGGGGTATTCCTTTTTTTGTTTTAGACTGGAGGAAATATATATGTTGTGTGAAGTACCGTTAACAAAGGAACAGCAAGAGTTTGCCGCCGAACATCACGGCCTGGTTTATAAATTTCTGAATGATAACCATCTCTCTGAAGACGAATTTTATGACGTGGTTATTTTTCCCTATTTAACTGCAGTCCGGGATTACTGTAACAGTTCGTCTGCTCAGAAATACTCGTTCAGCACCATTGCCATGAGGCAAATGAAATTTCGGTTATGTGATTATTTTCGGGCTCAAGAGCGTCACAAACGAAATGCCGAAATCCTCAGCATCCACCTTGGCCTGTATCCCGACGGCACTCCTTTGGAAGATACACTGGCGGTGCAGGACAAACTGATGCAGGAATTCGAGATGGGCCAGCTGCTCCATGATCTGGCTGGTCGCATTTCCAGACAGCAGATGAACATTGTCCGTATGAAAGGTTGCGGCTATGGCGTACGAGAGATTGCCAAAAGCGAAAAGCTCCCTGTCCGGTGTATCAAAGATCTTCTTGAGGAAGCCCATGTGGTGTTTTGGGAACTCTGCCGCGAGTAATCTGCCCCGGCGGGAAATCAAAATCATTTTGAATGGAGGTCGAATACTATGACGAAATCGAAGAAATCCATTGCGATGCACGGAACGCTTCTGTGCCCGCTGGTTCTGGGCCACTGCGCTTTTCTGCGTGCCAACGGCACCACCTACCGCACCTCGACCGTCGTGGCGATCCACGAGCAGTCGGCGGATATGATCCATTTTGAGACGCTCAATTCCGACTACTACCTCTCTATGGACCCTTTCCCGATGGCGGCCGTCTTCCCGGCTTATACGGCCCTGGCCGCGTGCGCGTAGAATTCAACAAGTAAGGGGCCACGCCCCATAAGTCTCGGCCGTGGCAGGCGTCTTTGTCTGCCGCGGCCTTTTTTATGGAGGAATACGATGGAAGATCAATCCAAAACCCTTGCCGTGTCGGTACGAGCAAAGGAGTTCGTTTCATATCACTGCAGTTGCTGCGGTCATTGCTGCCGTCATATTGAAAATTGCGTGATGGTTGAGAGCCTGGATGCCTACCGGATGGCTAAGCACCTGCGTAACCAGCATTGCGGTATCAGCAGCACGGACGATGTGCTGCTCCGATACTGCGAACCCATGCCGCTTACCGATGAAGGTTATCCCATTTATGTACTCAAAACGGTCGGCGCAGATGCCACTTGTATTTTTCTGCGCGAAAACCAGTGCAGCATCTATGCTGCCCGCCCTCGAACCTGCCGCCTTTACCCGTTCTCGGTGGGGCCTGGTGAGCGTGGACGGGATTTTGAATACTGCCTGTGCTTTGATGATAATCAGCAGCATCACTTCAACAGCAGAAAGGTATTGGTCAAAGACTGGCTGTACCACAACTTTCCCAAAGAGGACAAGGAATTTTTGAAGCAACAGTATCTGGTCATCCCAGAGATTGGCCGGCTGATGCACCGTATGCCGGAAGAAATGCGCCAAGCAGCTGTATTCAAGATATTGTTCTATCACTACTATCATTTTGAGCTGGATCAGCCATTCCTGCCTCAGTACGATCAGAACAACCGCAGCTTGCTGAACGAGCTTCGCAAATTGGCTCCTTCAGAGTGAGGTGGTACCCGTGTTTTATGTGCTGGAGCATCTCTCGTCACAGAACGGTAACGGTCAACCGTGCCATCAATGGTTGCAATATGCCGTCTGCGGAAAGCATGAAATTTTGCAAAAGATCTGCCGAAGCCAGCGTCACCCGGAAGAATGGCGTGTGACACCACTGGCTGTAAGCACAGCAGAGAAAAGGAGCGTTGCATGAGTACAAATCAATATCAGGAGATGCGTAATCGCCAACAGGCGGAAATCAACGCATTCCCTATGTTCTTTGCGTTCAACAAACAACAGTTTGCCGAAGGGATGCGCACACTGGGCCTCTCTCTTTCGGATACCTGCCAGATGTGCAGCATTTTCGGTGGCGGCTACTGCCGCAAAAGCGATGCTGCCAAACTGGATGAAATGCTTGCCCGACATCGCAAAGAGCTGGAAGATGCCATTTCCTCGGATAAAACGGGGAAAGGCTTTATATTCGATATGTTCCTACAGGAATTGGAGAATCACGAGTATAGTTACACCGGCGATGTGCAGGAAGCATTGGATGCTTTGGGTATTACGCCCCAGTATATGGAGGCTATGCCGCAGTTGATGACAGGCCTCTCTCTGGCCTGCAATAAGGCTATGCAGCACGACTGTTTTGGCTGATTTTCAGTATCTATTATGGATGGTCTATGACCTTATCAGAGGTCTCAATCAGTAACCACCGCAGCTTTTGTACCGTCGGTGGTTCTTTCATTGACAGGAGGTACCAACCTTTGAATTTCCACGAAACGATATACGGTCACCGCTTTTTTGAGGCCCAGCTGCCCAATCTTATCAAGGCGATGGAACGAATTGCTGACGGACTTGCGCATCTTGAAGCGGGTTCGCCGCAGAGTACAACTCCTACATCCAGTTTTCTGCACGACCTCTACTACGGTGACTATGAGCCAAGCGTGTTCAAAAAGCAGAGCAGTGAGCAGAAAAAAATGGACAAATCGGTTTCCGCTGCCGAAGCAGTCCTGCGAAACATCCTGCAGAAATCCCCGTCAGCCATAAAAGCGTTCGAGGCCTATCAGATCGCTGTTGGTGAGCAACACGGTGCCGTTACTGAACAAGCGTTTGAATCCGGTTTTCAGACTGCCTTTCAGATGCTATTGGCTGGTCTTCCGCTACCTGAAGGCACGCATGATGACGAGTTTCCTCTCACTCTGCAGGAACTCAGAAAAATGAACGGCCAGCGAGTGTTCTGTCTCGAAACAAATGAGGAAGTCCAGGTCGTGGCCTACAAAAAGGGAGTTATCCGAGTAACCAATGACAAAGAGAACCTCCCTATCCATGGCTTGACTTTATATCGTCGTCGGCCAAGCTGGTGTGAATAGAACCAATGCCTCAATCAAGGAGAATACGGCATGAATATTTGCGAAGATAAAATCAAAGTGTTTCTTGATCGGCCTTTACCCCTTCAGGAATCGGAACAACAGATTCTCTGCCCAAGGTGCGGTCACAATGAGTTATATACCGGCAATTACTTTTTTCTGAACCCGCTGAGCCGATACGCTCATGTTTATATCTGTGAAAAGTGCTGGATGGATGAAGCATTGCAGGAAATAGACCGCCAACCAATTCCTCTCAGGATATGGAGTGCGGCACTTCCCCTGGTTTTTAGCGGAGAGTTACCGTCATCTATGAATCCAACAGCTGAGGAACCACATCCATGAAGTATGAGAACTATAGACTGCCCGGTGGGAAAACCCTCTCTGAAGGTACATTCGAGGATATCCGCTGGCAATATGGAGTGTTCCGCTGTAACAGCACCGGTGCTGGCCGAGATAAAAAATATACTCCTTGGCGGGCTGTCAAAACCAAATTAGGTGAGATCGAAGAATGTGACTGGTGCAAGCTGGTGGAAGCTGTCATCGAGCGGGAAAATGAGGTCCCGCTGCTGAATGCGCTTATCCAATGGTGCAATGAGCACAACTATGTCTCAGCATCTGTGTCTGAAATGCGGAAGGAGGCGCTCCAGCTTCATGCTTCCCGGATCTTCGACAATCCTCAATGGATCGGTTTCATCCCCTTTAACGCAAAATATCGGCCAGAAATACTGAACACTGCCAACATCGTTTTTGTTCGCATGGCGTGCTGCCCCGAAGCCGGCGCAGTCACCCAAGAACAAATTGACCGCGCTTGCAGCGGCCAGATTTCTTGCCCACACTGTGGGCGTTGGAACAGCTTCACGATTTTGGAGCGAGAATCTATCCCTGGTACTTATCCTTTCGATTCAGAGCACACCAGCGTGGAGCACATGGAGCATATGACAAAGAAGGAGGCTGACACAAATGATGCAGATTCCCCTTGGGAAGAAGATGACGAACTCTAAGTGTAAACCGCTTGAGAATCGGCTGAACCTACCCGGCAGGGGTTCCGTCAAGCAGTCCTCTAAAATGCAGGCGTACCGCGCCTATGGTGCCGCCCATTTTTATGTTCAGGAACGGTGCCGCCACTTCCGGCGTGGATAGCCAAAATCAATCCAGTGGCAAGGATATACCCTTACCCTCTAAAGAAGGAGGTATGACCTACGATCTACCAAAATGAAAACGAAGAACTCTGGCACGAAGGCATCTGCTTTAAAATCGGTGCACAGGTCTTTGCCAACGATCAGAGCGAATACGAAGGACTCTTTGGAACCATCTTCGAGATCCGCACCGGAACCGACAAAGAAACTGAAAACGACACGCCGGATATTTACTGCAGGTTTGACCTGCCTGTTCTCTCCGCTGACCGCAAAGCTTTGGAACGGACTTTTTCTGAACTCTACCATGAGCCAAAGAGCGTGGAGGAACTGGGACTTGATTTTGTTATCATGTCACCGGAAATGTTGATTCCTTTGCCGACTCCGAAACAGGATTATCCCCAAGCGACACTTTATATTGTGGCTTCCCACTGGGCCAGCGACGGAGAATATGGCTCTTATGAGATCCCATTCACCAGTCTGATCGATGCCCAGAGGCAGTTCCATGATGATCTCCGGGAGGAACAGGACGGCGGCAGTATTGATAGTTGGCGCCAAAAGAGTCAGTTTGTGGAGGAAGAGACGCAAAATAGCTATGAATGCTATCTGGACGGTGAGTATTGTGAAAACCACTTTTCCATTGAGCTGAAAAGTTTTTCGTTGCCGATGGCCCCCTGCTTTATAGAAAATGTGGCTGGTCTCTGGCAGGGAAAAAATGCAAGAGGACTTCAGAGAGCAGGTTGAAGACTGGGAGGAATTTCAGGAGCTTACTATATCCCAGCGTGAAAGATTGCTGGCCTCTTCGGATTTTACCCGGCGCCTTCTTGCACAGTTAAGAAGCAGTTCTGCTTATCAGGAGACCTATTGGGAAGCGGTGCCTGAAGTAGCGGCGGCTCTTTTGACGGAAATTAGCCGACAGCCTGATACTGATAAATGAATGGAGGGATATGTTTTTATGGACGAAATGGAAAAGGCTCTTCGTGAAGAATTGGAAAAGCATCTGGACACACTCCGCCGCAATCTGGAGGTCGTGCCTATGGATGTGCTGAAAACCAAGTATAAGAAACCCTATCAGGAGTTGAAGGAAAGCATCTGCAAAGCCGCTACGGCGTACACCCGCCATGTGTCTCTCGGGGGTATTCGCATCAAACAAAAGTATGGCGATGAGGCAACGAGCTATGCCAACGAAGCGGTAAAAAACTCCCAATGTCTGAAGCGGATTTCCGAGGCTGCTTTTGATCGGCAGGACATGAATGAGATCGCTGCTTTGGCGAAACAGCTGAGAGAGGAAATTCTTCAGGTCCTCCATGTTTTTTACCTGCAGCATATGTGCATTTATGTGTCCAAAGAATGCATGAGCGACCATCATCTGGCGCCGGAGGTCTATAACGACGCTACCGCACAGGTTTGGCGAAACGGAGAATGGCAGACTATGGAGGATACTTCCTGCGGTGCGTTGCTTCCCGTTGAGGTCATCTATGAGGTTCCTGGCCCTGTCGAGGCAGCCGCATGACAAAAAAGCAGAAATATCTGAACAGCGAGGCCCATGGCTATCTGTTGGAATCGGACGCCTGTGCTCTTCTGATCAAAGAATTGGAGCGAGCTTGCACCAAGTTTCAGCGCCGCATAGACAAGGAAAATGCCGCACGGCAGGCTGATTTCGATGCCGCTATGGAGTACCACAGTGAAAATGAGATCCAGGATGCTTACGGCTGGGAGTTGATCACCGAAGCACAGTACCGTGCGTATATGGACCTGTTCCACCGCGGCCGGCAGGCTCTTGAGGAACACGCCCCCACCGTATCTGAGCTGGCATTGTCCATCGCAAGGCGGGTCATCTATGATTTGGAGTCCGATCAGCGTGAGTTTGCCTTCTCTGCTCTCACACCAGAACAGCAGACTGCCGAACTGCTGCGCGCAGAGAAAACTCGCAAAGAGTGGAAAGAACATATTGCCCGGTTGAAAGAGCAGCAAGGGCAAATCGTCAAATGGGAAGACAAAGACGGCACATCAATGTTGACTCTTTGACTATGAGAAAAAGACCCTTCTGGTTCATTCAGAGTAAGTGTCAAAAGCCCGGCAGATTGTTTTCTTGCAATCTGCTGGGCACTTTTATGGAGGGACAGTTTTATGATCATATACCATGATACATCTTATGTGAAACCATCCAACGCAAAGTGGATCGCCAAAGGATATGCAATGGAGGACATCTATTCTCTGCGCCTGCAGTTTTTATATACGGAAGCGCAGCAGGAAGAAAACAGAATGGCTCATGCGGCCGGAATCAGGGATACCGTTCAGCTCCGGCAGGCCGCCGAACACAGAAACGCGGTTATGGCTCCGATCATGGCTGCCATTGCTCATAATTTCATTTGCTACGGCTACACAGAAGAGGGGCCGGCCCCCTACCTCAGCAATGGTTGGGAAGTCTATTTCTGGTGCAACAATTTCAGCAATACCGCACACGGCTGTGGACTCTCCGGTAGAGATTATTCTTACTTTACGCTAACTTTCAATGAACGGCAGACGGTTATTCAGCGCAGAGAGCTTTGTGATCGGCTGCTGGAATTTCTGGATACGCATTTTAAAAACCATCCGAACCTGCATGTGGCGGTTCAGTATTCCACCTGGTATGACACCAAAAAAATTGAAAGGGACGCCCGAAAGATGCAGTATCTTCTGGATGGGCGCCGCCATACCCACGGTGGGAAAGAGGGGCGATTTTTCCTTGAAAACGGAGACTTGCTCTTCCGCCCCAAATACGCCAAACGAACTGTCTATCGTGTAGACCGGGCAGACATTCTCACAATCTGCTGGGAATTAGGACTGATAGCTGATAACTGCAGCGAAGACAGCCATTCCGCATCTGCGGAAATCAACCATGCCACCACACTTCTCCTCTATGAGAAGTACGGATCTCCCCACCAGATCCAGCTCACAGTTACCTCCTATGTAGGAGGCAATCTTGCAATCCAAATGGTGGCCTGGGAGGACGGATATCCCGAACCCTGGGCGTCTTTGACTGTCAATTTGGACGGCAAGCGTCAGAAAGACTGTGCATTCATTGACACCAACGGAGACCCCGATTTTCCTGTTTGGCTCATCCGTAATGGGCTGGCAATCCCGACCGGTGTCCTACAGCGCAGTGGGTTCTGCGAGTACCCGGAATACCGTTTCCGAGCGGACCGGCTGCAAGAGCTTGATCCGAATGGGTACGCCTCCTACCTTGCTTCACAGCAAAGCGGAAAAAGCGCATAAACAACAATGACGACGAGACTGCCTCTCCCCTATCCTGTACTTTGGAGTCAGTCTTACAACACAACGACCGGTGGGTTGCTTTTTGCAGCCCACCGGTTTTGCTTGGAGGAAATCAATGCAGCCAATACCATTCAACATGAAAGGAACGGAATATGCCATAACCATTAAAGTTGCCACCTACTCGGAAGGCAACCTCGCTATCAAACTTTATCAAGAGAATTTCGGGCAGTTGATATTCTGGGACACTCTCACCACAAATCTGGGTGGTCTGCGGCCAAAGGACTGTGGTTTTGTCAACACAAAGGCCACTGGCAAACGGTTTTATGCATGGATTAAGCGCAACGGACTAGGAGAACCAACAGGCCAAATTCGCTCTGAAAGCGGAGTGGATAATGTGGAATATCTCTTTAATAGCAAGAAGCTTAAAAAGCTTGACCCTGATGGCTATACCTACTATTCCAGGCGATTGAAAGGAGAGCTTGGCCGCCAATATGAACGCTTGTATTTGGCACTTCGCCGGCTCGCAAATCATGTTCCTCACTTCCACTACACGGATTACAGCGGATGGCGAAAACTCCAAGACTCTGATGATACGCTCCCATTATGGATTGAAGCCGAAGATCCGGCTCACTGCTTGCGGTATATTTTCGAGCAGCGCGGAATTATGCTGCGGACCACAATCATTAACTGCGAGATCCAAACTATGCAACGCTATATTCACCGCCGCAAAGAAGATATGGCCACCAACCTGCTTTCGTTTTATCAAGGGGAACTTCCTGTATACCCGCCTTGGTCAGAAGATCGGCGGCGCCAGAGTGACACAAGACACGAAAATCCCCTTATCCAGACTTTCAAAGAAACTGCGGAAATCCGCCATCAGGCAGGAAAGAAAAAGCAATCTCAAAAAAGGAGGACTTGACAATGAAACTGCTGCTCTACCCCAAGGGGCTGTTGGAAGCAGCCTGGTGCAAAGACAAAAAACATTATGCGGACGGTGACACCGCAGATCCGCCCAAATGTCTGCGGTGTGGCGCCCCGTTGGCTCCGCATCTGATGGTAAACGCCCTTAGCCGCTATGTGGATGTCCAGATCTGTGAGGCCTGCGGGATGGACGAAGCTCTCCGAGATGCAGTGCATATTCCCTTGTCTCTTGAAGAATGGGACGCGATTAAGCAGGGGCGGCTGTTGAGGCCCCAAAAAAGTCGTGACTGCTATCTGAAGACCACCTGCGGCTTCGATCAAGTGTTCCAGCACACCTATACTCCCCCCATGCAGGCCACCAAGCGACCTGTCAGCGAGGTGGCTTACTCCCGATCCGATTATGACGGGTGCCGGTGGTGGACGACCTGGCATGATGAGCGTGAGAAAAAACCGGCTCCGGAACTGGCAAAAGAAATCGACGAGTTCCAAAGTGCCCTGTTCAAGCTGCCGGCCTTCAAGACGCTGGAAACCATGCGGCGGTTCTGCCGCTATGCACAGCCTACCAACGAGGCAACGGAATTCAACCTTTATTCCGAGACCGATCATCTGTATATCTGGGTTCGTTTGATCACCCGGTTTCGGGACTACAATGTCTATGTTCACTATTATGATAAGAACTACCAGTAAAGTGTGAAATGGGGCGCAGATTTATGTCTGCGCCCCATAATCATTACAAGCAGATATATCGGCCCCGCCTAACTGTAAAATGTTGTGGGGCGGGTGGATTAGTGCATTTATACTACATAATCAAGGGCCGATGCTTTTAAATTTCCGTAAACTCAATCGACGGCAACTAGACCGAATTTCACAGCAATATCTACATATTTCAGTTCAAACTGTGAGACGTACATTGCACTGAACATCTTGTCAAACCCTCATGTTTTCTTCTTAGATGAACCTACTGTCGGCATGGATATTTAGTTACATATGCTGAAAGCACAGGTGGATAAAAGTGTACAGTGTGAATTTGCCTTGACGAGAACGAAAAAACAATTTAGTATATAGTTAGCTTTAGCTAACCGCAAAAGAAGGAGATTGCCGTGAAAGAGCTGCGTGGAACAGAATGGTATGGCGAATATGCTACGTTAACTGATGAACATAATGATTATATTCAAATCGAATATAAATGTAATGGAACAGGCTGTCTATATGACTACGCCCTTTTCCCTGGTATTGACTTAATTTTTATGGATTTTAATTGCCCAGATACTTTCCATGAGCCTATTCCTAATAAAAATATCATTGAAATCCGTCATTACCAAAAAGGACGTGTTGAGTTTGAGCTAAGAAACAACAAAGTTTTCCACATGAAAGAAGGCGAATTTTGCATCAATGCTCTTGCTAATGTTCCTGCAACATATTCATTTCCTTGTGGAAATAGCGTAGGACTAAGCTGTGTGATTGATAAAGATTCTGTCGATTCTGAAACGCAACAACTCTTTTCTTACTACAACATTGATGTTCTAAATCTCGGACGAGAATTAGAATTAGAAAAAAAGTGGTTTTTATGTCGAACACCACAGCGCTTGTTGCATATCTTTGATGAATTGTATGCTGCAAAAGGTTCTGAAGGGCGAGACTACTTCCGTATCAAATTATTGGAACTCTTTTACCATATCAAACAATTGCGGATTGAAGATCAGTATGAGGCACCATATTATTCCAAAGAGCAAATTGAAATCATCAAACGCATCCGTCAAGAGCTTATAGAAAACCTCGACAAAAAAATATCCATAGAAGAACTCCTGCGAAAAGAACCAATGAGCAAGGTCACATTTCAAGCTATTTTCAAGCAGATTTATGGTGATACGCCCTATGCACATATCAAAAAGTATAAAATGAATCTTGCGGCTGTTTATTTGCAGGAAACAGATCAATCAATCACTCAAATAGCTGGTGAACTTGGTTATTCAAATATTAGTAAGTTTGCGAGGGCTTTTCAAGAAGTGTTTGGAATGCTTCCAAAGGATTATCGCAAAGTGAAAAAATCAAATTAACTTTTGGGCTGTTTTGGCCGACTGTCTTTTCATTTGGAGCAGTTAGTGGATGCGAACTGTTGTAAAATAGCGTCGTGGTTAGTTATCTCTAACCACGACGCTATTTTATTATAGGAGGGCTCTGGAATGGAACAAACGGTAAAGAGAAAAATTGGTGTTCGCGATATTATGACGATTGCCGCAATGATGGTCATCAATTTCGCAATTGCAATGGTGATTGGTATGGTTACATTGCCTTTCCCAGCAGTATATTTATACGGCTCTGCCGGTATTGATGCCCTTATTGGAGCAACATTTTATTTGGTTGCGGCAAATCGCATTAACAAACACGGATTGTTGTTTGCTTGGGCTGCGGTTTATGGACTAATCCAAGGTGTTATGGGTTATATGTTCTTGGTTCCCTATTTCTTGATTGTAGCCCTCATTGCCGAGTTATGCATGGTTGGCAAGAATACATACCGAAGTGCAGTTCGCAACCGAATTGGCTGGATGGTCAACTCAATCGGAAATTTTGTAGGCTGTGCCGTACCGCTGTGGTGGTCTTGGGACAGCTATCAGGAAATGGCAGCAAGCAGCGGTTTTGATGCAAATACCTTGAATATGCAGCTCTCTATGGTGACTTCTCCGGCACTGATGCTTCTGGGTGTTGTCATTACTGCGGCTCTTGCAATTCTTGGTACATTGTTCGGCCAGCGGTTGCTCAGAAAGCATTTCCAAAAAGCAGGCATTGTAGGATGATGGCCGAAGAAAAAAAACAAAGACGGATTGACCAGATCGACGGGCGCACAGTTCTTTTTCTGACGCTGTGCGCCTGCATCGCGACCTTTCTCGCAACCAGTTTTTGGGGACATGGGATTTTTACCTTTTGGATTTTTTTGATCCTCTGCTGGTTTGGCTTGTATAAGCAGGCTTTGGGATGTTTTGCGGTCTATTTGGCGGCGATTGTATGGCTGATGATCGAAACAAAGTATCAGGTCAACATTCCCTCTCCGCTGTTACTCAGTATGATTTACAAACTTTTACTTCCCGCCATGCCAGCCTATCTTCTGGCTAAAATCCCGTCCGGGAAATTGACAGCCAGCCTGCGGAAAATGCCGATCCCTACCCGTATCATGCTTGTATTGATCGTCATGCTCCGTTTTGCTCCGACTGTGCTGCATGAATTTGGAGAAGTCAGGGAGGCCATGAAAATTCGTGGTTTCTTAAAATCGGTTGGCAATGTTTTGAGGCACCCAATGGACACATTGGAATATGCCATTGTCCCGATGGTATTTCGCTCCTTAAAGATTGCGGACGAGTTAGCCGCTTCTGCCATAGTCAGGGGAATTGAAAGTCCCTACAAGAAAGAAAGCTACTATGTCAGCCGGATTGCTGCGCTGGATTACTTTTTGATTGTTGTCAGCGTGGGAGCTACTGTGTGCTGCTGTCTTTTATAGGAGGAAAGGAATGGGAAAAGAAATAATGATCCGTGACCTGACCTTTTCCTATGGCGGGAACGGAAATCAACTGGAACATATATCGTTAGACATTGCCGCCGGAGAGGTCATTGTTATGACCGGCCCATCAGGAAGTGGGAAAAGCTCTTTAACAAGAGTAATTAACGGACTGATCCCCTATTTTTACGAGGGGGAATTAAGCGGGGATGTTTTTGTGGACGGGAAACCGCTGAAAGAAATTCCGTCCTGGGAGCGCGGCAAAATCGTAGGGAATGTATTCCAAGACCCCAGGAGCCAGTTTTTTGCCAATGAGGTTGCCGGTGAGGTTGCTTTCGGCTGTGAAAACTACGGTTATTCCCATGAGGAAATTCGGAACCATGTTCACCGGGCGGCGGCGGACATTAAGATTCAAAACATTCTGGATCATAGCCTGCACAGCCTGTCCTATGGAATGCGCCAGAAGGTTGCGATTGCATCGGCAGAGGCGATTGACCCGGAAATCTATGTCATGGATGAACCGTCTGCCAATCTGGATATTGCATCTACTTATCGCTTTGCGGACATTATCTGCGATTTGAAACAGCAGGGAAAAACCATTATCATAGCGGAACACCGGCTTTATTATCTGATGGATCTGGCAGACCGCTTCCTGTGTGTGCAGAAAGGAAAAATTGTGCGTGAATTTACCGCACAACAAATGAAAGCTCTGACTAATAAGGAAATCCAGGCATTGGGACTTCGCACTCCTGACCTGCATCAGATTGAGCAGACGGAAATCCCGTCTGCGGCAACCAGCGAGGTTGTCCTGAAAGTGAAAAAACTGAACCACTCTTTTGGTGAAACAATTGTAGCTAAGGATATTGACTTTCAATGCCGTAAGGGAGAAGTGATTGCCCTGATCGGCCCCAACGGAACGGGCAAAAGCACCATAGGGCGAATCTTGGCAGGGCTTTTGAAAGAGAAATCCGGCGAAGTCGTTTTATTCGGAAAGCATTGCAGACCCAAAGACCGCTTGGGAAAGGTCTGGTACATTCCCCAGGATTTAGACAGCCAGCTATTCGGTGAGGATTTGCTGGACGAACTGACTACTGGCTCAGAGGCCAGCCCGGAGCGGAAGCAAGCGGCAGAAGAAATTCTGGAAGCCCTGGAACTGACGCCGTTCATCAAACAGCATCCCTCTACGCTGTCAGGAGGGCAAAAGCAGAGGCTGGCTCTTGGCGTAGCTCTGATACACGAAGCACCTATTATCATACTTGACGAACCTACAAGTGGGCTGGACGGCACGAATATGCGGAATGTCAGCCGGATGATCCGCAAACTGGCGAAGATGGGGCGCACCATTATCGTCATTACCCATGACGCAGAGTGTGCGCTTGCCTGTTGCGAGCGGGCAATGCGCCTTGAAAACGGATATATTACTGATGATTTTCAAATCAGAGGAGCAGAGCTTCTTTTGGAAGAAATTGGGTATAACCAAAAGGAGGGTTAGGAATAGCACGGCAAAATAAGAAGCAGCCAAGGGCAAAAAGCAGGCTGGCGCGTTACCTGGAATTAGCTTCAGGTCATAAAGGGATTGTGCTTCTATCCGGATTTTTGGCTGCACTGGCTGCAATTTGTCCTTTTGAACCTTATTTATCAATTTATTACATCACTTGGTAAATCTTGTTTGTTTACCCGAATCTGCGGAGGACTGGCCCTGGTTGAGATATAGCAAAACTGGTGGAGGGCAAGGCGGTCATGATGATTACACTCCGGCTCCGTACTGGCGTTAATTCCGACCAGATCATCGTTCTAAAAGATGGCAAATTGGCCGAGCTGGGACCACATGAGAAATTGATGAAAAAGAAAGGACTGAACAAAAAATCGTACCATATTTAGCAGGAAAGCCTTAGTTGGGCGATATAGCTTTAGGAAGGGGAATCTATGAAACTTCATGCGTCCGGGGAGGACTATTTGGAAGCTATTCTTGTCCTCCACAAGAAGATGGGTATGGTGCGCTCTGTAGATGTGGCCCGGCACATGGATGTGTCTAAACCCAGCGTGTGCCATGCGGTAAGCACTCTGAAAGACGGCGGCTTCCTCACTATAGACGAGGATCACTTTCTTTATCTGACCGATATAGGCCTGGAAGTTGCTGAAACCATCTATGAGCGTCATTGTTTCTTTACAGAGCGGCTTATCGCCGCAGGCGTTGACCCTAAGACTGCAGAGGCTGACGCCTGCCGGATGGAACACGTTATTAGCACCGAGAGTTTTTTGCGGCTGAAAGAGGCAGCCGCCCAAGAGCAAGAACAAATCTTATAAGACAATCCATTCTGCTGCACAACAGAAAAAAGCCGTCGTACAATAAACCTTTTGACGCACCCATATAACCAGTGGCGGCTACGAGAAATCAAGGCCACCTCTTTTTTATGAAGGCTCACAAGGGAGATACTGCCATGAAAAAGAAGATCATTATTTACCTTGAAGATCTCACAGCATCCCAGGAAGTTTTGCTCCAGAAACTTCTTCAGAGCTTTTGTGTGGAGCAGATTGAGGTTCTTGAAGATACCACCTCTACCCTGCTGGTCGGTGACCTGCAGATTGATGTGGAGCGGCGCCAGGTATGGCGGGCCGGCAATCTGATAGAACTGACTTCGATGGAATTTGATATTCTTTACCTGTTAGCCCACCACCCGGGGCAGGTATTTTCCGCTCGGCAGATTTACGAAGCCGTCGCAGCAGATTCCTTTGATGCCAGCTGGACCGGGATTTCCAGCATGGTCTACAAACTCCGGCGCAAGCTGGGTGCCGGTATCATCGAAACAGTGCGGGGCCACGGCTACAAATTCGTTGCCCCAGGCACATCACTAAAATAAAGTAAGCGCACAACGGTTTCCGCTGTGCGCTTCTTTTATTCCTCGCGCCGGTAATGAGGTTCCGGTAAATAAGGCTCTTTCTGGTATTTGCGGTATTTCTCCGATATTTCGGCAGACCCCTCCAGGCTTTCCTCGCTGTAATCAATCGGCTCATCACAAACTGCGTCCAGCAAAATGCGCTCCAAATGCTCAAATTCTGAAAACTGATCCAGGGAGGCCATCACAAAAGAGTCGCGGACATAGCCGGCACTGGCAGCCATCAATTCCTGATCCATAAAGTATCCATGATGCTCCACAAAAAAGGTCATCATCATTACAACCGTTCGGGTATTGCCCTCCCGGAAAGGGTGCACCTGCCAGATCGGCGGAAAGAGGCTGATGAGCTGATGGACGAATTCTTCCCGGCTGATGCCATCCCATCTAACATTTTCCAGCCGTCCAAAAGCCTCATTGAGATCTTCTTCTATCCTGTCATCGTTGCTGTACCAAACGCTTCGGCCTGCCAGCAGTTTCTCCCGTTTTTCAATATTGATAATGCGGTACTGGCCGGCCCACTCATAAATGTCGGCAAACAGGGTCCGATGGATCTCCCGCAGGCCATCCGGAGAAAAGTCCTGAAAGCCCTGTTCGTACAGCAGCATCATATTTGCTCTGGATTGCTCGGCCTCGATGCGATCCAATGTTTTCTCATTTTTGATGCCCAGCTCGTTTTTCAGGACAGGCACATCTTCATACAGGTACGGGTCAGACACGGCTCTGGCGCTCCTGCTCCGCGATCCGGCGATGATGTGCCAGCAATGCCTGCTTCATCTGTTCGCCCGTCAGTTCGCCGCGGGCCCAGCTGGCAGATAGCGACCGTGCATAGCTGGAAATCGGTGCGCCCTCAATGGCGTTGATTGCATCGGCCGTCTTGACTGCTGCAATTCGCTTCTTTACCAATGGACTCATAGCGCCTTCACCTCCTTGCTGATTTTAGTATAACACAAGGAAGGCCCTGTTGCCAATAGGCCAGGTCAATACGAATCTTGCTACACTAGGTCAATGCAAACCTTGCTGGTTTTGAAAGCGGATTGCAATGATTTTAAGTCCACGGGAAAGACCCTGAGACAGCAATCTCAGGGTCTTTCTCATAAACTTAAATCCGGAACAGTTCAATCGCCCGCACCAGTGTGATGCACAGCTCCTGGTACAGATCCTCATCCAGTCTGCCGTTGATCACGGCATACTTGAGCAGCAAGGGGCGGTACATGAGCAAAATGCTTGTGATGGCCTCTTGGTCACCGCCCTTGGCTCGCCGCAGCATCTGTTCAAATGTCATATCCGTTCACCCCCTCGATGCTCTTCTTCAACTTCCGAATGGCCCGGTAATACACCGCGGCCGCACCCTTATACGACAATCCCAGCTGCACGCCGATCACATCGAATGGGCGCTTGTCCAGTACGCGGGCAAGGAACACATACCGTTCCCGCTCGTCTAGCTGTTTCAAGGCATACAGGAGCGCACCGCTCTCAATGTTCTCCCAGAGGGGCAGCCGCTCCATCACTTCCTGCTCCAGCGTCTGGCTCACGACAAAGATTGTATCCGTCAGGGTCTCCTGATTGCTATACGCATAAAGGGCCTTCAGATAATCCCGCTGGGTGCGCCTGACCGCCTGGATTAAGTAACCCGTAAACTTGATTTGCAGTTCTTCCCTTGCTTGTCCATTATTTCGTTGCCACATGACCTTTTCCTCCAAATCATTCAAGAAGTCCAACAGGTTTCTTGAACTTTCGGAGGAGACCGGCATCGAACTAACGGGCGTGTGTGTTTGTTACATAAACAAACACGGCCAACCACACACCGCAAAAGTGAACGGTCGGCCGTGTAAAACACATAAAGAAGTCCATCACGACTTCCGCCGCCCACAGGAGGAGGCTTGTCGCTCGATTTGCGATGTTCCCGCCTGCTCCTGTGAAAAGGGCGGCGGAAGAACCGTATTGTAAAGTAAGCTGTGTGTCGAAATGTAAGCAGATGGACGAACCTCTTTATGTGCATGATCCATCTTTCTCTCATGCACCTTTGGCTCCCTGCCATCTGAACCACACTTTGCACACGAGCCCGCAGCTATCAAGACTAGGTAGCGGGCCTGCCAACGATTTGGGTTCAGTATCGCTCTAAAAATATTGTCGTTTTTTTGTCGCCTGCAAAACAAAGGGGCGACCTTATTCATTTACGAATAAAGCCGCCCCCGATATCTTGAAATTTCCTCTGCTATTTCGATTCTTGGTTTTCATACTTATTTCCCCGTTTTCAAAAGTACGATTTCATGTTAAACCGTCTAAAACTCCATTTTTATGATAACTGGCAAATCTGACTGAATTCTGACCAAATCTCCATTTTCCCTTTTAATTGCAGCTTTTTACATAAAAGGAAAGTGCAGCCCCGCTGATAGAATAGACAAGAGCTACACTTTCTTTGGTTACTTCTTTTCTGACGAAGTCTTTTTTAAGTGTTGAAAACTACTCTCGCTGATGACATGCTCAATCCGGCAGGCGTCCCGCTCGGCAGTAATGGGGTCTACCCCAGCATTTGTCAGCATTTCTGTAAAGAAGCGGTGCTTTTCATAGATTTGTTCCGCTACTTCCCTACCCGCATCGGTCAGGTGAAGAAAGTGATCTCCATCCATGAGTAGGAAGCCGCCCTTTTTCAGTGTAGCCACCGCATGGCACACACTGGGTTTGGACACCTCCAAGTGTCGGGCCACATCCGCAGACCTCACCATGCCCTTTTTCTTTTTGAGGACAAGGATGGCCTCCAGATAATCTTCACCCGATTTGCGTAAAGGCATAGACAGTCCCCCTTCCGTTATGTAGGCGGCTATTTCCTGGACACTTCATGGCTGCTTGTCATTTGGCAGCCAATCCGCCGTCCAAGCCCCACTCTCCCGCAGGAATTCTCCGTCATGGGTGATAACCACCACACATAGCCCCTGCTCCGCCAACTCCCGGAGGCGTCGGCTCACCTCCAGCATGTGGCCATAGTCAAGTCCGCTGGTAGGCTCATCAAAGATCAGCAGTTCCTTTCCGCTGAGACAGCCATCTGCAACGGCCAGCCTCTGCTTCTGCCCGCCGGATAGAGCCATGGGGTGAGTATCCGCATACTGAGCCAGATCCATTCGGCCCAAGGTTGTCAAAGCCTCCTGCTCTGTGGCCGTATTTCCCAGCCGGGTCTCTGCCAGCACGCTGTCTCCAAAAAGCTGGAGGTTCACATCCTGCATGATCAGGAACGCCTTCCGCCTTCTTTCCGTTCGGCGCAGAGGCTTTCCATCCCAAAAAATTGTACCGCTTTGTTCCTTCATCAAACCGCACAGACACCGGGCCAGGGTGGTCTTGCCTGCCCCGTTTTGGCCGGTAATGGCGGTAATTTGTCCCCTGGGCGCATGGAAGGATACGCCCTCCCATACAGCCGCACCGTTATAGGTCGCCCGCAACTCCCGAACCATCAAGCCGTCTGCTCCAGCCGCTGGGCTTGGCTCAGGCGAGGACACCGGTACCTCCGCAATGCTCCGCAGTCCCATGGAGCGGCGTTCCTCCTCGGGCAGAGCGAGGAAATCTTTCCCGTTATATTCCCGTTCCAGCTGCCCGCTCCGCAGATAGAACACCCGATCAGCAAGATCCGCAGCGTACCAAAGGCGGTGCTCTGCCATCAACACGGTCTTTCCGGCCTTTTTCAACTGTTTCAGGATCTCCCGGAGCTGGCGGATACCCTCCCCATCCAGATTGGAGGAAGGCTCGTCCAGTACAAACAGCTCCGGCCCCATGGCCCAGGCGCTGGCGCAGGCAATGCGCTGTTTTTCTCCACCGGACAGAGCAAAAATGCTCCGGTCCAGCAGCGGTCCCACTCCGCAGACTTGGACGGCGGATTCCAGAGCCTGTTCCATCTCATCGTGGGACGCTCCACGACTCTCCAGCCCAAAAAGCACCTCGCTGGTGGTGTCCAGATTGAAGAACTGGGACTTGGGGTTCTGAAACACCGAGCCCACCGTCCGCGCCAGTTCCCACAGCGGGGTCTGTGCCACATCCTGGCCGCCGACCATAACAGTTCCCGCCAGTGTCCCACCTCCAGTATGCTGGAGCAGGCCATTGACGAGCTTGATGATTGTGGTCTTGCCGCAGCCGCTCTCTCCGGTGAGCAGGATAAGTTCCCCCGGTTTCACAGAAAAGGTGCAGTCCCGAAGGCTTGGCGTCTCCTTGCCCTCATAAGCATAGGTCACATGGTCAAAGATAATCATGGTAGCACCCCCTTGCAGCAGATCCCGCCCACGCAGAGAGCCAGAAACAGCAGTGTGACCACCACATCCTGAATGTGAAATCCGATAGGCCGCCAGGAGGACATCTTCCCTGGGGACTCGATGCCCCGAGCGGTGGCGGACTCGCTGAGTTCTTCTGCTGTCTGGGCTGCCCCCATAAGCATTGGTACATAAATGCACTCCAGTTTCTCATCAAAACCACGGATATTCCGAAGGGCCATGGCATCCCGGATATGACGCAAATCCTGCCGAAGTGCAGGCAGAAAGCGCAGCGTCACCGCAAGGGTAATAGAAAAACTCCGGGGAGCGCCCATCCCCTCCAAAGCAGCTATGAACTGGCTGACGCTGGTGGTGGCAATCAGATAGGCGCCGCCGGCAATGCAGGGGAACACCAGAATGAAGTAGGTTACCGTAGCAAAGACTGTAGCCAAAGAACCGGGCAGCAGCGGCAACAGCCAGTACTGTATCGCCAGGATAGCCAGATATGTCGCCAGCAGCCCTGCCAACATGGTTCCTTTCCGCTCTACCAGAAAGAGAATCAAATAGGCTATTATAACACTGAGCTGGAAAACCGCAGGGCTCCAAGTGAACACCACCACATTGGCCAACAGCCAGATCAGAATCTTGGTTCGAGGATCAAGAAAAGAAGGGCGAATATTCTTCCTCATTGGGCCAGCCCGGCCTTGACAAAATGCTTACGCATGAGTTTCATACCCAGCAAGGAGCCCAGAACAGAGCCTACCAAAATGCTCAGTACAATGACCCCGAACACCGGCCAGGTCAGCAGGCCCTCCATGGTGGCCATATAGCCAGCGTCCATCATCTGGGCGGCATACTCCAAATAGCTTTCTTTGGTAAACCAGAGGGGCAGAAAGTCCCCGATAAAGCCCAGATTGAAGCAGAAGAAGCCCAGCATAAGCCAGCCTTTCTGCCGAAACTGTCCAGCCCGCAGGCACAGCTCACACAGAATTCCTCCCACCAGTCCCGTGATGGGGAACATCCAGGTAGCGGCCACCAGCACCACGCCGGTAATCAGGCTGGTGAGCAGAAAGGGGCCGTTTTTCTGCACCTTGGCTACCATCAGCATGAACACTGGCCCGATCAGAATGGCATCAATAAAGTGGGTAGCAAACCATACATAGGGGCTGACACCGCCCACCAGCATAAAAAGGAAGCGAATGGCAATGCACACCGCCCCCAGTGCGCCGGCGGTGATGGCGTCTTTGGCAGTCAGTTTGCGTTTTCCCTGTTCCAATGATTGAGACATATTGAAATCCCTCCTGTCTATAATCGTTAGCCTTGGCTAACTAAAAAACAGAATAGCATAGCTGACTGCCTGCCGGCAACTCCATACAGGCATTTTAGCTCCAAATAGCTTGCAATTTTTGAGCAATCATTGACGACTCCTCTCCAGTCAGTTACAATCAAACCAAATCAAACAACGGAGGCACTGCCCATGTCCAATATGTCGCAACTTTTTGATGCCAGCCGTTTCCCAGACGATGTGAAGGTTCGAGCCAACGGCAAGGCTACGGTGATGACCCTCTATGGTTCAGAGAACGGAAGCCTGCGACTGTTTTCTTTGTGGGAGGGCGCAATTCTTTCCTTCAACCGGATCTATACTCAGGTCTGGCCCTTGGCACAGAATGAAGCGGCTAACATTCTGCTGCTGAACTTCTGCCGGAAGGGGCGCTGTGAAGTGGCGCTGGAGGATGGACAGTTTGCCTTCCTCTCTCAAGGACACATGGCCGTAGGAACCCAGCAGGCTCAGGAGGAGTATCGCTACCCCAGTGGTCTCTATGAGGGTGTCGAGTTGTTTTTGGATCTGGATATGTTGGCCCATCGTCCTTATCCACTGTTTCAGGAGGGGGAAGTAAGCCCAGAGGGGATCGTAGAGCACCTGCATACCTCCCGCCGACTCTATTTGGGACCCACGCCTGCCTGTGTACAGACATTGCTGGATGACCTGTGGCAGCTTCGAGATTCGGAGGAAGTGGGACTGCTGAAACTTCTCTCCGCCCAGCTGCTTTGGAAGGTAGAACGCCAGCCTCTTGAAACCAGTCCCACAGTCCGCTATTTTACCAGCTCCCAAGTATCCATCGCCAGAGAGACACGGAACATCCTGTGCGCAGACCTGAGCCAGAACCACACGGCGCGGGAGTTGGCGGATCGGTTCCAGGTGGCCGAAACCAGTCTCAAGAATTACTTCCGCGGTGTGTTTGGAGAAAACCTCTCCACATTTTTGCGGGAGGTGAGGATGCGCCGAGCAGCAGAATTGCTGCAGAGCAGTGAATTACGAGTGGCGGAGATCGCAGCACAGGTAGGCTACGAAAATCAGAGCAAATTTGCCGCAGTTTTTGTTCGGCACTTCGGCTGCCCGCCGCTGGAGTATCGCCGCAGGGCACACCTTTCGATTGCTGATGACAATTAACATCCATATACTTTGCCCTTTCTGAGATACCCACAGTTCTAAAACATAAGGAACTGCGGGTATCTCTTATTTTGAAAACGGAAGGCTTAAGTTCCTGTTCCCAAAATTCAGTCACCACACACTTCCGCCCCTTGACATTTTTCCTTGATAACGCTAAAATACATACAAGTATGCATTTCATATTTATATGTATCATGGGAGGTATACGCATGGAAACCACAAAGGGACACTATATTTTCGGAACGGTGAAGGTTGGGGAGCGTGGGCAGATCATTATCCCCAAGGAAGCTCGACAGGTCTTTGATATTAAAGCCGGAGACACTTTGATTGTGTTGGGCGACGAGAAATGGGGCATTGCCGTCACAAAGGCAGATGTGCTGGAGAAGCACGCTTATGATGTATTCAAAAAAATCTCGGAGGGACAGACGGATGCAGACCAGTAACACAGCTCTTTTCTTTTTGGAAGACGATTGCATCCGTGCCTTTGGTCAGGAAACAGGCTGTACCTTACTTCAACAGGCTGAGGAACTTTACCAGGATTTGTGCCAGCACGGGAATGACCGGGGCAATCATGTGATCGAGGAGCATCTTCAAAGCAGGCTGTTTCCTTTGATGTCATATTACAAAGCGCTTTTGAAACATGGTATTCAAGAAGATCAGGCATTGTTGTTGGTACGAGAAACAGCACACAAAGCTGCCATAGATAAAAAAGCCGAAATGCAAAAATTAGGTTCACTTCCTTTTGCTTATCTCATTTTCCGGATGGGCGTCAAACGACACATGAAAAACCACTTTCCTCCAGAGGGATGGCAAACAGAGTGGGTGCGCTGTAACTGCCAAGAGATCCATTTCAATTTGCACCGCTGCCTCTACTGGGATGTTACGAAACAATTCGGGTGCCCGGAGCTGTGCTGTGTATTCTGCGAAAGTGATGACATCTCCTTCTCCGGACTGGCTCCCAAAATAAACTTCCTGCGCAACGGAACGCTGGGCAGCGGATCGGACTGCTGTGACCTCCATTTCATCAAGGCGCAATGAGGAATTAGGAAAACTGCCTATGAAACATACCTTTTACTCCCTTCTGCCCCTGTTTTTACTGCTGGATCTGGTCATTCCTTTTCTGCTGGCGCCCACCTATCCGGGCTACCGCCACACCCGGCAGGTCATGAGTGTGCTGGGAAACCGAAGCGCCCCCTTCCACACGGTCTATACTCTATGGCTACTCTTCCTGGGGACAGCCATTCTGCTGACCTGCGCCCAGCTGTGCCCCCTCCTTTGGGGCCGGTCCGGCGGTCTTAGTCTGGCTCTGGCGGCAATCTTGATCATCTACGCTCTGGGCGGCCGCATTTTGTCAGGATTGTTTCCTGTATCAGAAACCAAGGCGATGGAGACTTTGTCCGCAAAGATTCACGGTTTCGGGTCGGTGTTGGGTTTTCTGGCGCTGACCTTCGCTCCGCTGGTCGTTGCACTGTTTTATTTCAAAGGCAGGCAGACCGGCCTTGCCCTGTGTGCGCTGGCGTGCTTTCTCCTGGCGTTGGTATTCTTCGTGCTGTTCGTTATGGCGGACAAGCCCCGGTTTGCCCACACCGTGATCGCATGGGAGGGGCTGTGGCAGCGGCTGACCCTGCTGTTTATGTATCTTCCCCTGGCGCTGCTCTGTGTCAGAGGCGTACAATGAGAAAGGAGCAATACCAAATGCCGCAGATGAACAAAGGCGGAAAGTTTGTTTTTGGAAAATCCAACATTCAAGAATCCGGCAAAATTCAGTTTCCCATCCAAGCCATGTCGGAATACCAGATCACCGCCGAAGGCAAGGTCTATCTCTTTACCGGAAGCAAGGTGACCGGTGGATTCTGCGTGACCAGAAAGGGGCTGCTCCTGCCATCCAAGCTGGGCCATATTCTGGCCGCTCTGCCCGAGCTGCGGGACTATACCGCCGCGGAGGGTACTTTCCTTCCTTACAAGGGCCGCTCCTACTGCTGGCTCTCTGTGACAGCAGACGGGCAGGTTCGTCTGACAATACCGATGATGGATTTTCTCCGCATAACTCCAGGGATGCGGCTCCTATCCATCCGCAGCAGCGACATTGCCTTCACCATGGGTGCCAAGGGGCCGCTTCTGGAAAAGGCGGATCGCTATAATGGCGTGATTCCAGAATTCTGAATTTTAACAAAAAGCGGTCGTTGACAAGGATATTCTGTCAGCGGCCGCTTCTCTGTCTGCAGCCATGTACATTCTGGCAATGGAATCAACTGGGTAGCACTTTGCAGTCCGTTTGATTTCTTTACTGGGATAGGAGGAGAAGGGATCGTTGTCAGTGCCAGGTAAGCATCTCCGCTTAATTGGACAGTCTTTGCTCCGCCGCCCACATAGCGGCATATTTTCCGCCTCTGGCCAGCAGCTCTTCATGAGTGCCGGACTCCGCAATGTTCCCGTCTGCTACCACCAGGATCTGATCCGCATTTCGGACGATAGACAGGGTATGTGCAATCATGACTACTGTCTTCCGCTCTGACAAAAGCCCCAGGATCGCCCGCTTGACCGCCAGCTCGTTTTCAATGTCCAGAGAGGCAGTGGCCTCATCCAGCAGCAGGATGGGGCTGTTTTTCAAAATAGCCCGGGCGATGGACAGACGCTGACGCTCCCCGCCGGAGAGAAAGGCTCCGTTTTCCCCAATAGGGGTGTCATAGCCATGCTCCAGCTTCTGTATGAAGCCGTCACATCCAGCCGCACGGCAGGCGGCCTCCACCTCACGGTCTGTGGCCGAGGGGCGGGCATGGCGGATATTCTCCCGAACGGTATCGTCAAAGAGGAACACCTGCTGATCCACCATGGAGATTTGCTCCAGCACCCGTTCTGCCGCCACGGTCTCAACGGACTGCCCTCCGATGGAGATCTCGCCGCTCTGCGGTTCGTAGTATTTGGCGATCAGATTGAGAATGGTGGATTTGCCGGAACCGGAGTCTCCTACAATGGCGGTGAGCTTTCCTGCCGGTGCCGTAAAGGACAGCTCCTTCAGCACCGGCTCTCCCGGCACATAGGAGAAGGAGACCGAGCGGAAGGTGATGTTCTGCTCAGCAGGATGGAAGGGCGCCATGGAACCTCTCTCCTCCGGTTCCGCCATCACCTGGAGGATATTGTTCTTGGAGACCATCAGGTGCTTCCATTCAAAGAGATCGATGGAAATGGCAGTGGTAAGCTTGGTCAGCAGAATGGGTAGCATGGAGACCATGAGATAATCCACATTGCTCAGCGTACCGGCTGCCCAGGGACCGGCTGCCAACGCCATGATGGCCGGCACACTGCACCAGCTGAGAATGTTATACCCGAAGCCAATAGGGATGCCCTTTGCCTCGTACAGATAACACACCCGACTGAACCTCCGCATCGCCTCGGTAGTGGCCTGATTCTGGACGCCACCCATATGATAGGCACGGAAGGTCTGGATGCCGTCGATGTACTCCACGATGCTGCTGACCGTCTCGGCACTGACCTCATGCTTGGCCACGCCGTATTTGGCAACAACACGGAAGGACAGCCACAGATTGGGGATCAGCCCCGCTACCACCAAGAAAAGAATCAGCCCCGCCGGCAGATACACCTTGCATACAAAGCCTACCAGCATGGCGGCCAGCACAGCGTTTTTGGTGATGTTGCCGCTGGAGTGGGTCAGGATCTTCTCGTAGCTGCCCACATCGCTGGTCATGGTATTCACATACTCTCCCACCTGTCCCTGGGTGAAGCGGGAAAGAGGGATCTGTTTGAGTTTGTCACCCAGCCGAAGCCGCAGTCCTTTGGAAACAGCAGCTCCGCCCAGCTGAACCTGCGTGTAACCGGCGGCGTAAATGACCAGTCGAATCAGGAAGATGCCCGCAAGAAACGCAGTCAGCAGCCCGAGCCGCTGTGCGCTCAGGCTGCCCTCAGACAGCCCGGACAGAACCATATAAATGGACAAGTAGCTGCACCCGGACAGCAGCCCTTCCACTACCGTGAGGATCACACCGGAATAGAAGGCCCGATTTTTACGGAACACATTTGCCTCACGCATGCTGCACACCCCCTTCCACGGAATAGGCAATGGCACGGGCAGCCCGGTAATCCGCCCAAGCCCTGCGGTAGTATTCATTTTTCTCCAGCACCTCTTCATGGGTACCACAGCAGGTAATGGTGTTGTTCTCCACCACTGCCACCTTGTCGCACAGCTTGATGGCGCCCAGCCGGTGGGCCACGATCACGACTGTCTTGCCCCGGCACAGGTTTTCAATGGCCCGGTCGATCTCCACCTGGTTTTCCGGATCAGCCGCTGAGGTGGCTTCATCCAGGATTAGAATGGGAGCGTTTTTCAAAATGGCCCGGGCGATGGCAATGCGCTGCCGCTCCCCACCGGAGAAACGGGAGCCGAAAGTACCCACCTTGGTTTCATAGCCCTGGGGTAGCGATTGGATGAAATCATCGATCTGCGCCAGTCTGGCAGCCTCGCGCACCTGCTCCAGTGTTGCTCCCGAGTTCATGCGGATGTTTTCCAGCACGCTGCCCCGGGTCAGAAAGGTCTTTTGGAACACCAGGGAGATATGGTCCAGCAGGTCCTCGTAGTCCAGCTCCCGCACATCTCTGCCGCCGATGCGGACCGTTCCCTGGGTCGCATCGTAAGAGCGGGCCATCAGCTGGATCACGGTGCTTTTGCCTGCACCGGACACCCCCACCAGCGCAACCTTTTCCCCCGGCGCCACAGTGAGGGAGCAATCCCTGAGCACATCGGTCTTTCCATCGTAGGAAAAGGAGACATGATCCAGGGTAATGCCACAGGTCTCCGGAAAGGCCGCGCCGCTGGAAAAGGTGGGCAGATCCAGGATCTCCTCCACTTTTTTCACGCCGGAAAGCGCCTGAGCAAAGGTGGTGGCCAGTTTTTGCAGGGGCAGGATCTCGGCGAGATACATCCCGCCCACATAGGCAAAGAGCAGAAATACGCTGCCGGTAACGCTTCCCCGGAGGAAAAGCAGGCCGCCTACTGGAACCATCAGCACCATCCCGCATTCCACCAGCAGCAGAAAGGCGGCATAGGGCGGAGCCGTCTTGTGTGTGACCAGGTTCCAGATCCGGTTCTCCTCCTCAATGGCATGGGAAAACTTCTGGAAGGATCGGCTGCCCATGTTATACGCTTTGATCAGCCGCATACCGGAGATGTACTCGATCATCACGGAATTAAAGCCTACCAAGGAGTGGTTGACATCGGACAAAACCCCCTTCATTCTTCGGAAGATGACCGCCATCACAATGCCGGCCAGAGGCAGCGGGATCAGGGAGACCAGGGCCAGAGGGGCATTGACGGAGAGCAGATACAGGAAAATCACAACCGGCCCTGTAAGATAGGCCACAAATTCCGGCAGGTTGTGGGCCAGAAACAGTTCCAACTTCTCGATGTCCTCATTGAGAACAGTTTTGACCGCGCCGGTGCTCCGCCCGTCCAAGGCTCCAAGAGACACTTTGGCAAGATGCTCCGTTACCATGCACCGCACTCGAAACAGTGCCCCATAGGCTCCCTTGTGAGACAGCACACCCGAAGTACCCAGCAGCACCAGCCTTCCCACGGTGCCCGCCGTGACCAGCAAAGCGCAGTCGGCGATAACTGCTTTGGTACAGGCGCCGGAGAGCACCGCATCCATCAGCCGGTAAATGCCGATATACGATGTGATGACCAGAATACCGCTGCCAAAGGCACACAAAACGGACAGGATCAGCCATTTCCGCTCCGGCCCGGCCCACTGCAGCAGCCGCATCACCGGTGATGGCCGTTTTTCTTTCATCGTCTGTTCCTCCTTCCCCCGGCTTGACGAGAGCGCCGGGAAGTGATATTTTAGTTAGCAGATACTAACCAACATCCATCCTACCGGCAAAACAGCGGTATCGCAAGGCTTTGGGCGCGGTTCCGGCTGATTGGGGTGGAGATGTGGCTGATCGAGGTGGTGACAGTTTATGGCTGCATATAAAGACTTGGAGCAGCAATATGGCCAGGCGATGGAGGAACACGGGTTTATTCCAGATCCGGAGAACCGGCGTTACGGCTCCATGGGGCTGTGCTGGCGTCATAGTTCCCGGCAGGGCGGCGGTTTTTTCTGGACCTACGGGCAGCAGGATCTCTACACCATCAAAATTCATGATTTCTTTTTCCATGAGGATCAGCTGCTGGAGTTCCATTGGCCGGAGAGTCTCAGTGTCACCTGGTATGAATCAATTTCCGGGGAGGAGTTCTCCCCCTGCCGCCGTCTTATTCCAGGCTGTGTCAAAAGTTTTATCGGCGGTCGGGAACCATACCGGGCGCTCATCCACAGGCAGATCCCCATCGTTTCCATTGGCGTGGAGATCACCCCGGCTTACTACCGGGATTATCTGCGCCGCCAGTTTCCCGAGGAGTATCAAAGCCTGCTGGAGTCCTTTCAAACGCTGGATCAGACAGAGCACTTCCCGGAAATGGTGCAGCTCTTGAAACAGGTGCGTGACTACCGGGGGGAGGGGCTTCCTGCCCGTCTGTTCTACGATGGAAAGGTGGCGGAAGCAGTGGCGCTGGTGGTGGATCGGCACCTGAAGCGCGGGAGCCGCCGTTCTGTCAGTGCAGAGGATGCGGTACGACTGGCCGATGTGGCAGCCTTCATCACGGCCCACTGTGCTGACGAGCTGCCGCTGGAACGGCTGGGCCGCATTGGCTGCATGAGCATTTCCAAGCTGAAGGACGCCTTCCATGTCCGGTATGGCTGCACGATTACCCAATACATTCAGGGGCAGCGAACGGAGCAGGCTGGGCGGCTGCTGCGGGAAACCGACCTGCCGGTGAGCCAGGTGGCGGCCATTGTTGGGTATCAGAATCCCAGCCGTTTCGCAGAGATCTTCCGGCGAAACACCGGACGCTCCCCTGCGGAATATCGCAGAGCATGCTGGAGTTCTTTCACGGAGGTAAACGATATGGAAAGGAAAGATTCTTTATGAAAATACAGTATTTTGGAGATCCATCTAATCCCAAAATCGTTGTTCTACACCCCATGCTTCTGGACGGTAAAAGTATGCTGCCTCTGCTGGGCGAACTGCGGAACAGTCATTGTGTGATCGCGCCGGATCTGACAGGCCATGGAACAGATACTGGGATCTTTCAAAGCGCCCAACAAGAGGCAGAAACGCTGGCCGACTGGCTGACAGCGCAGGGATGGATTGATCTGAAGTTAGTGTTTGGTGCATCCATCGGTGCCGTGGTGGCGATGCAGTTGATTGCCATGCCCACATTCAAAGTTCACACCGCAGTCTTAGAGGGGTGCCCCCTCCATTCCAATGCTGCTTTTCTACGGATGATGGCGACCCGTATGTTTCTGTCAAAACATCGGAAAGCACAGCAACATCCCGGTTTGTCTGCACAGCGGATGACGAAAATCTATGGGGAGACGCTCGGCCTTATCATGGGGCACACCTTTGAACAAATTCGTCCGGAAACTTTGCAAGCCATCGCTGCCGCCTGTTCGGACTGCACCTTTCCCAACTATCCAAAGGAGTTGGAAGCTCACCTGTTTTTTGAGTATGGCAGTGAGGACATCAGCGCCAAGACCGCGCGCAGGGTTGTCTCAAAGCACTATCCGTCTGCTTCCTTTACAGTCCGGGAAGGCTATGTTCACTGCCAATATCCCGCCGTTCTGGGAGAGCAGTATTCCAAGGTATTGGAGGAATACCTCGCCAGGGGACTTCAATAATAGAACCCAAGAGGCCGCATGGGGAACATTCCACCATGCGGCTTTTTCAATCGTCAGCAATCGGCAGAACAGAATCGGCTTTTCCTGTGTTCTGTCCGTCCCGGCCTGCTTTCTGAAATGGAGAACAATTCTCTCAATGTAGGGAGAGTGTCCATGGTAACAGGCACATCGTCAGGCATTTCTCCTTCATCAAAGTGGAGGATGCGGGAACAGGTACGACTGACAAATTCAAAATCATGTGTGACAATAAAGATGACTTTTCCCATATCAGACAGCCGCCGGATCAGACCCGCAACCTGTGTCATGCTGTCAAAATCCAGCCCGCTGGTCGGTTCGTCAAATACCAGCAGGTCTTTCCCACAAATCATGCTGACCGCTACCGCCACCCGCTGCTTTTGACCTCCGGACAGGGTATTGGGGTGGCGGTCTCTGAATGGGGCCAGGGCCAACTCTTCCAGTGTTGCGTCAACGAGCGTCTGTTTCGGATTGCGGATACCGAATGTACATTCTGACTCCACACTGTCCGCAAAAAGCTCGTAGTTCACATCCTGCATGACCATATAGGAATGCCGCAGGCGATCTTTGTGAGCCATGGACAGACCGTTCCAAAAGAATTGACCATCACAGGCCTTATGAAGCCCGCACAAAGCACGGGAAAAGGTCGTTTTTCCGGCCCCATTGTGGCCAACGACGCCAATTACCTCTCCCTTTACTGCTGTAAGGCTGATGTCGTGCAAAATGGTTCTCTTCTTATAGTGAAGGGCTACATTGTTAAGTTCCAAGATAGGATCTGAAACAGGCGCAAGGGAATGATCCCGCGGTGGGAGAACACGATGCAAATCAATCGCTCGAAGGCCCATTTGTTCCCGGGTATCCTCCGACATCTGCCGAAATGCTTCCGGCGTAAAGACCTGTGTGATTTTCCCATGTTCCAAATACACAATCCGGTCCACCAGATCCATCAAATAGTACAACCTATGTTCTGCAATCAATATGGTTTTTCCCTGCGATTTGATCAGCCTGAGATGTTCTCCCAATTCTTGAATGGAACGCATATCCAAATTGGAGGACGGTTCATCCAAAAGATATATTTGAGGATTCATCGCATAGACCGAAGCAAACGCTATCTTTTGCTTTTCTCCACCGGATAACTCGAAGATGTTGCGATTACGGAGGTTTTCAATGTGCAGTTCTGCCGATGTACGATCCACGCGTTCTCTCAGCTGGCAAACTGGAAGTGCTTGATTCTCAATACCAAAAGCGATCTCGCTGTCTGTATCCACATTGAAAAACTGTGTCCTTGGGTTTTGAAACACCGATCCAACCTTTGCGGCAATCTGGTGCATGGGAAGATCACTGACTTCCTGACCATCCACCAGTACGCTGCCCGCCAGTTCTCCTGCGTAGAATTGCGGGATCAAACCGTTTACAAGCCTCGTGATGGTGGTCTTCCCGCAGCCGCTCCGGCCACAGAACAGCACACATTCTCCGTTCTCTATGGTCAGGTTGATGTCTTGCAGCCCGTCTCCTTTTTGTCCTTGATAAGTAAATGACACATGCTTTAACTCAATCATCCCAGCGCCCCCTTTCCATAGAGCCCGACAACCAACGCGCCTGCAAAGCAAAAGACTGCCGCAATGTCCATCAAACCAATATGGATCTGCACCAGACAAGTCCGAGGCTTTGGGTTTTCAATGCCGCGGGTGATGGAAGCGATGGACAGTTCATCCGCCGCTTTGGATGCCGCCATCATCAACGGAACATAGATACACTCCACCGTTATTCCGGGATGTGTCAGGAGCCCCTTAAGCGAAGGTGAGACGTCCCGCATCCGCATCGCATCCTTGATAAACCGCCAATCCTCCTGAATGGTAGGGATATAACGCAGCATGACCGCCAAGGGGATTACCAGCTTTTGGGGTGCATGGATGCGATTCATCGCCGAGAGGAATTCGCTGACCTTTGTAGTGGAGATGACAATGCCGGACAGCATCCCACAGGGATAGACCTTATGGAACAACCCTAAAAAAGCGATAAACATGGTGCGCCAAGTTCCAGTCATGGTATCCATAATCCAGAAGGTGAGCAGAACGATCAGCGCGTAGAACAGCACTCCTTTCCAGGCATACTTCCACTTTCCAAAGCAAATGCCGAGCAGCCCGATCAGCACCACAAGACCCAGTTCATAGAATAAGGATGGAGCCATCATGGCAGAAAGGATACACAACAGAAGCAATAATATCTTCGTTCTTGGGTCCAGCCACAGTCCATGCCTGGATAACGCTCCGCCAATCATGCGGTGATCCCAGCCTTTTCAAACTGCTTTTTCAGCAACTTTCCACCGATCCAACCACTGAACGCAGCAATCGCCAGCGTTCCGATAATGATAACAGCCAACAGCCAGGAAGGAGCAGACGCGCTCATTGTGTCAATATAGGACTGTTCCGTGCCGTTTTCCAGCATCGTGCTGGCCCAGCCTTGCGGATCAATAAAAAACACCACATAGGTATAAACGCTGCCCAGCGACATCAGCATATAGGACAGCAGATTGACTACCTTGTTGCGGTAATGTCCCGCACCAGCCACCAGATCCGCAATGATTCCCATCCCGATATAGCCTAAAGAAAAGGCCCAGTGCATTCCGGTAACAAACCAGATGATTCCCATAACGATGCCAAGAATGGTGACACTCCACCGCTTCTGCACCTTAGCGATCATCAGAAGATACACGGGACCACACAGCAGGGCTGCGCCCATCGGCATATAGAATGTCAAAACCGGGTTTGGCGCGAATAAAATACTGCCGATTAGGGTAAACACCAAGAAAATTGCGCTGAAAATGCCGGTCGTCACAAGATCTTTGACAGTGAGGCCCTTTTTTGCGGGATTGATTCGGTTGTTCATGTTGATCCTCCTATTTTGTAATGCGTTGACTTTATGGGATAGGTATGCTATCCTTTGGTTAGATGTGGCTAACCGTTATATATAATTACACCATGCACAACCTACTTTCAATCGTTTGGAGCGAGGTTCGTCCTATCATTTCAAAAATTCGTCTAATCATTGCAAAACAAGGGAGGCGTATCTATTGTAATGACCGGTATCATCGAGCAATACTATGCGCCATTACTGAAAAAGCACGGTTTTGTGCCTGCACCAGATAATGATCAATATGGTCCTCTGGGGCTTTGCTGGAAACTATCTCCGGAAGTTGGCGAAGGTTCCTATTGGACCTACGGGCAAAGGGATCTATTCGACATCAAGATACACAACTTCTCTTTCAATAAGGATTTTATGCTGGAATTTGATCTCCCGGAATGTCTCAGTATTACCCGTTACGATTCTATCTCCGGTGAAGAGTTGTCGCCATATCGCCGGTTGTCAGCCGGATGCATCAAAACCTATGTGGGCGGATACAAGCCATATCAAGTAATCGTCCACCAAAATATACCGGTTCGATCCATCGGCATCGAGATCACCCCCGCATATTATGAGGATTATCTGAAAAAACAGTATCCGGAAGAATATCGGAATCCCATCGAGGCTTTTCGGGAAATCGACCAAACAACAGAGTTCCCGGAAATGTACCGGCTTCTATCAGAACTACAGAGCTACCGTGGAACCGGAATTGCAGCCAAACTCTATTATGAGAGCAAGGTAGCCGAGGCGCTCTCTCTTGTGGTTGAATATCAAAAAAAGCGTTCAGTTTCAGATCACAAACTGGCTTCTCAGGATTTGGAACGGATTCAAACCGTAGCGGCCTATTTGAGTGATCATTATGCTGGTGAATTACCCATAGAACGTCTGGCACAAATCGCCTGCATGGGTACGACAAAACTCAAAAGCAGCTTCAAGAAGGTCTATGGCTGCACGATCACAGAGTATATACAGCAGCGCCGCATGAGTCAGGCAGAATATCTGCTGGCTCATACCGATCTGCAAATTGGTCAGATTGCTCAAACGATAGGATATTCTACATCCAGCCGGTTTGCGGAACTGTTTCGAAGAAGCACCGGCTTGCTCCCGTTGGAGTACAGGAAAATGGCAAAGCGAAAGTGATACAAAGCCAAAATCCAAAGAATCATTCTAAAACAGTATGTGGGGAGGCAGATATGCCTCCCCACATACTTATTTTATATCCGCCAGCCCTCAGCCCGCTGTCGGATCTCGATAAAGTTCCGGTAAATTCCCTCCTGGCTCATCAGCTCCTGATGGGTGCCCTGCTGAGCAATGCGGCCATCCTCCACCACTAAAATCCGGTCTGCGTTTTGGATTGTAGCCAGACGGTGGGCGATGGTGATGATGGTCTTTCCCCGCACCAGAGCAGAGATCGCCTCCTGGATCTCATGCTCATTCTCCGGGTCCACGCTGGCGGTGGCCTCATCGAGAATGATGATGGGGGCATCTTTCAGCAGACACCGGGCAATGGAAATGCGCTGCTTTTCTCCGCCGGAAAGGTTGGAACCGCCCTCTCCCACTATGGTGTCATACCCTTGGGGCAGCGCCATGATAAAGTCATGGCAGCGGGCCGCTTTAGCTGCAGCGATCACATCCTCCTCGGCAGCATCCGGACGGCCAAAACGGATGTTATTGCGGATGGTGTCGTGGAACAGATACACATTCTGAAATACCATAGCAATGTTGTGCAAAAGGCTGTCGCAGGTCATCTTCCGGATGTCATAGCCGCCCACGGTGATGCGTCCCTGATCCACATCATAAAACCGGGCCAGCAGTGCGCAGAGCGTGCTCTTCCCGCTGCCGGACGGCCCTACAATGGCGGTGGCGCTGTTTTGCGGCAGCTGGAAGGAAACATCGTGTATCACCTCCCGTGTCTCGTAACCGAAGGAGACATGGTCGAAGCAGATGTCGTAACGCTCCAGAGAGATGTCTTTCCCATCCTGATCCGGCAGTTCCGTTCCCTCCAGTTCTTCCAGACGGTCCAGCACCGAGTCCGTGACAGAAAGGATATGGGCGGCGTCGTTGATGGACTCCACACTGCCGAAGATCGTGAAGGAAAACATGGCAGCCATCAGGAGCACCGGCAGCTCCAAGGTTCCGTTCATAGTCTGCCAGCCGGCGGTGAGCACCAGGCCAACAGCTGCGGTCTTCAGAGAAAACAGGTGCAGGCAGTTCCAGGGCACAAAGCCAAACTCGTTTTTGATACGGATGTCCTTATTGGCCCGGCACGCCTCAAAAAACCGCTGGGAGGACACCCCCTCCTGGCCGAAGGATTTGACCACCGAAAGGCCATGGATGTACTCAATGGCCGCCCCGGACAATGCCTCTTGGGCCCGATGTCCCACCGGAGCGGTGCGGGCACTCTGCCGCCCGATACCCCTGAGGGCAAAGGCGGACATCAGCACGCCCACTACTGCCACCAGCGCCGCCTCCGGGCAGAAGAACGCCATGCACAAAACGATGACCAGTACCTGCAGATAGCCGTTGATGACCGCATCCACCATCTTCATGCTCTGCAGCTCCAGGGTACTCAGCTCCGTGGTCAGAGCAGCCAAAATGTCGCCCAGGTTATTCTTGGAGAAATACCCCAGGGAAACCCGTTTGAGCAGGTTACCCAGTTCCAGTCGCTGCTGCGCTGCCCGCTCTGTTCCAATGCTCTCCTGGAGCCGGTTTTTCCAGTAAGCGCACACGAAACGCAGAATGATCAGCAGGACGATCCCACCCAGGCAGAGCCAGGGCAGTTTGGGGTCCAGCGCCGTCCCCTCCTGGGCACTCTCGATAACCAGCCCAAGGGCCCAGGCCGCCAGCATCACCGGCCCGGCGGCGGCCCAGGTGGCAAGAAACGAACAGAGACTTCCGAGATACAGCCGTCTGTGGTACCCCTTTGTCCAACGCAGAATCCGATTCATACTCCGAAACATCGTCAAGCCTCCTTTCCAACCGCCCAGTTCTGGGCACCCACATGGGCCTGCCACAGCTTTTGATAAAGCGGGCATCGGCTGAGCAGTTCCGGCTGTGTGCCTTTGTCCACAATCCGACCCTTCTCCAGCACCACGATCTGGTCGGCGTTCTGAATGGTGCTCAGCCGGTGGGCAATGACCAGCAGCGTTTTCCCCTGGGAGAGCGCCATCAGGGAACGCTGGATCTTGTCCTCATTCTCCGGATCGGTAAAGGCGGTGGCCTCGTCCAGAATTACAATAGGGGCGTCCTTCAGAATCGCGCGGGCGATGGCGATCCGTTGCCGCTCCCCACCGGAGAGCTGCTTGCCCGCTTCACCCGCTGGGGTATCCCATCCATGCTCCAGCCGTCCTAAAAACTCCTCGCACTGAGCGGCCCGGGCAGCCGCCCAAACTTCCTCCTCCGTGGCGTCCGGCTTCCCCAATCGAATGTTTTCTTTCAGCGAGCAGTCAAAGAGGAAATTGTCCTGTGTCACGAAACTGACCTGATCCGCCAGCTGCTTCAGTGTGAGATTCCGAATATCCACACCGCCTATGGCAATGCGGCCATCCGTCACATCCCAGAACCGGGCGATAAGCCGGGCTGCCGTAGATTTGCCGCCGCCGGAGGGACCCACCAGAGCGGTGAAGGTGCCGGCGGGAAGTTCCAGATCAATGTGACGCAGCACAGTGTCCTCTTCTTTCCCGCTATACGAGAAAGACACATCCCGCAAAGTGATACCGCTGCCGGAGAGGCGGGCGGGCTCGGACGCTTCGGGCAGCTCCTCCAGATCCAGCAGATGCCGAGTGTCCCGGACGGCAAATTCCATGCTCTTCATGGAATTGAGAAAGGCTACAGCCTGCACCAGCGGGGACACGATACCCAGCACCAGCATCAGGCACAGAGCCAGCCGGGACGGGTCCAGGACGCCGGTCTGATACAGGGCGATCCCAACCGGCAGGGTGGCCAGCAGCGTGGTAGGCAGGATAGACAGGCACAGGTTCATGGACTTCCAGGTGCAGCGGAACCAATCCAGCGTGAAGTCACGGAATCTGGTCACTGCCCGGACGAATTTTTCATAAGAAGCACCGCTCTGGTTGAAAGCCTTTACCACCTCGATGCCCTCTACATACTCCACGATGATACTGTTGACCTGAGCATTGGCTGCCATATAGGCGGCATACTTTTCGTTGTAGGTCCGCAGGCCCGCCGCCATGGGGATCAGCGCGGCCGGAATCGTAGCAAGGGAGGCAAGGCCCACCCGCCAATCCATGGCAAAGAGGGAGATCACCACCACGATAGGCAGCAGCACATTGGAACTCAGTTCCGGTATCATGTGGGCCAGCGGCGGCTCAATGTCCTCGATCCGATCCACGATGGTGCTTTTGAGGGAACCGACGGGCTTCGACAGCACACTCCCCAAGGGGGCGTGCATCAGCTTATGGGCCACTTGACGGCGCAGGCCCTCCAAAATGGTGTAGGCAGACACATGAGCCAGCATAGTAGAAAAGGCGTAAAAAGCCACCTTGACCGTATATCCCGCCAGACACACTCCAGCCCATCGGAGAAGCTCCGTGCCGGAGGCCGACTGATGGATAAACAGGCGAAGGATCTCATAGACCCCCAGATACGGCACAAAGCCCCCCACCACGCTGATAATTGCGCATATAACAGACAAGACCAGCTTTCCCCGGCAGGGACCGGCAAAGGAGAGCAGGATGGCCAGCCAGCTGCGTTGTTTCACAAAACCACTCCTTTCAAAAAATAGGGCATGGTGAGACATCTCTCACCATGCCCTATTGTATCGGTTCTTACCCGTGCTTGCCGCTCCGCACAGCCAGCGTCACTCCGTTTCGTCAGGAAAAGAGAGAACGGGATTCCCGCCGCCTCGCCGGTATTCCAGCGGAGTTTGTCCCTTCACCGCCCGAAAAGCCGCGGCAAATTTGCTGGAGCTGTCATAGCCCACCGCTCCGGCGATCTCTGTAACGCTGGCCTCCGGTTCTTTCCGAAGCAGCAGAGCCGCCCGATCCATCCGCAGTGCCCGCATATAGGTGTTCACCGGACTGCCATATACACTTTTGAAGCAGGCCTTCATGGTGGTCAAAGGGATCTGGTACTGTCTGGACAGAGCCTCCAACGTGATATGCTGATCCAGATGCTCCACCAGATAGGAGCGGATGGCCTTTACCGTTTCCACCTGGGAACGGTAAAAATATGGTTTTTCCGTTCCGCTTCCCAATTCCAGGGCGTCGAGATACAGCAACAACTCCAGAATCTTTACCCGAAAGTAGGGCATTTTGATCCGCTCCGGTACGGTACACAACTCCTGAAAAATGTGATCCACCGAGGGTGCTCCGTGAATGACCCGTGGCCGGGCATCCGGGCAGAATTTCCGCTGAATGGCAGCCAGATCCAAAGGATAGTCTCCCGCCAGACGAGCCAGCTCCATGGGGATCATGGACAGGTCAAAGCACATGGAGATGCCATGATAGTGGGACAACGGGAGAGAAAAGTATCCTTTGTGCTTCAGGCGGCGATCCACTTTCAGGTCACCTGCCTCCACATAGGAGAACGCATCGTTGCCCACAGCGTATTCCATCCGGCCCTCCCGGCAATAGTCGATGCAGAGGAGATCCTGTTGGGTTTCAAAAGAGGAGTCGCAATAGGCCATGTGGAAATCGTTATACAGGATGGTAGCGCCGGGGAACACCTCATAGACGGTCATGGTTCCCTCGCCGCTCTCATTTCGCAGCTGATAAACGCTGCACCCACCACTCTTGGCCAAGAGGCACAGATCCGGTTGGCTGTCCTGTAAAAATGCCACTGCGGCTCAGCTCCTTTCTCAAAGTTCCAGGACTCGATCACAGGCGCACTGGAGAAATTCGCGGTCATGTGTCACCACCAGAACCACCCGGCCCTCGTCCGCCAGTTCCCGTGCGCAACAGGCCACTTCCTGCATTCTTGCATAGTCCAGACCACTGGTGGGCTCGTCGAATACCAGCAGCGGCTTTTGGGACAGCATGGCGGTAGCCACCGCCAAACGCTGTTTCTGGCCGCCGGAGAGAGACATAGGGTGCTTTTCCCGGAACGCAAGCAAATGGAGCCGCTCCAACACCTCCTGGATGCGCTGGTCAGAGAGTCCTTCCATAGCCAACTGACACTCTCCCCATACGCTGTCGGAAAAGAGCTGATGGTTTACATCCTGCATGACGCAGTAGGCAATCCGCTGTCGCTGCTTCGCACCAAGGATGCGGCCGTTGAGGCGGATCGTTCCGGCACTCTCCCGCATCAGGCCGCACAAGCAGCGGGAAAGGGTGCTTTTTCCCACGCCATTGTCACCCGTGACGGCCAGCACCTCTCCCGGGCGGGCGGAGAAGGAAAGGTTTTGAAATACCGGCGGCTCCCGCTTGTACCGGCAGCTCAGTCCCTCCACAGACAGTCCATCCTGTTCCCCCGCGGCGCGGGAGGGCGGCAGAGTCACCTGAGTAGGCGTGAGTGTGCGAAGGCCCAGAGCGATCCGTTCTGTCTCAGCCAGCCGCCGGAATTCTGCTCCGCTCCAGATCCGCTCCACGATCCCGTCCCGCAGATAGACAGCCCGATCTATGAGATCCGCCAGAAAGTACAACCGATGCTCCGCAATGAGAATGGTGTGTCCCCGACTTTTCAGGTATGCGATTTGATCATGGAGTCTTTCGATGGTTTCCCGATCCAAATTGGCCGTAGGCTCATCCAGAATGTAGAGCTTCGGCCCCATGGCATAGACCGAGGCAAAGGCCAGCAGCTGCTTTTCTCCGCCCGACATGGCGAAGATGTTCCGCCCCCTCAACCGCTTCAGATGCAGGCGGTCGGTGGTATCATCCAGCCGACGGAGGATCTCACCCCGGGTCATACCCTGATTTTCCAGGCCAAAGGCCAGCTCACTGTCGGAATCCATGTTGAAAAACTGACTTTTGGGGTTCTGGAAAACAGACCCCACCTGCCGGGCCAGCTGGTAAAGAGGTTGTTCCCGCACCGGCGCGCCGTGGAGCAGGACCTGTCCGGTCAGCGTGCAGTCCTCCGTAAATGCCGGGATCAGGCCGTTGACCAACTTCGTGATGGTGGTCTTTCCGCAGCCGGAAGCGCCGCAGAGCAAGACACACTCGCCCGGTCGGATGGTCAGATCCACATGGGTGAGGGTGCCCACTTCTTTTGTATAGGAAAAGGACACATCTTGCAGCTCTACCATGGAAACACCCCCAATTTGGCCGCCAGAAGGGCAGCAGTCAACCCCACGCCCACGACAAATGCGGCGCTGTCCACCGGCGAGGCCCGCAGCTCCACCAGACTGGTCTTAGGCGCCGGGTCCTCGATTCCCCGGGTTACTGCCGCTGCGGACAGCTCCTCCGCAGTGCCGGTAGCGGAGACCATCAGGGGAACCATGATTCCCTCCAGCTTTGCCAATCCCCGGATGCCCCGCAATCGCATCGCATCGCGGATATAGCCTGTCTCTTCCCGAATGGCTGGGAAGTACCGCAGCGTCACCGAGACGGCTACGATCAGCCGCTGAGGGAAATGGATCTTCCGCATTCCAGCCACCAGATAAGGCATAGGCGTCCGGCGAAGCATCAGAAAGCCGAGCATCAGGCAAGGCATCATTCGGCGGGCATAGTTGGCAAAAATAGAGAAGCTGGTAGCAACCCATCCCGGCGCAGCCGGCAGAATCCAGTATTGCAGGCACAGGATTCCTCCGAAGATCAAGAGGCTTTTCCCCACCATGGCAAAGCAGCGATGGAGCAGCATCAGGAGCAGGAGAAAACCGATCCATATCATTTCCATCCAAAAAGGTTGCTCACTAAAGGCTGCCAGATTGGCGAAAACCAGCAGAGCAAGACCCACCCTGGGGTCGAACACCAAACAGCGCCGTGCCTCCTCCATGTTACAGAATCCCCGCCTTCTCAAAGTGCTTGCGGAACATTCCCTTGGCCAGCAGGATACCCAGTATCGCTCCTACAATAGGAGCCCCCACCAGAACCACGATCATACCCGGGGAGGTCAATGCTGCCAAGGTAGAGACATAGGCTTCCGGCATTCCCTGCTGGCTGATTTGCGCCAGGAAACTGTCCCGCATGATCCAGACAGGCAGCGGGGAGCCGATCATCCCCAGCGAGAAGAACACATAGGCCAGAGCGTTGCCGCGGAAAGACCGGTAATGGCTACAGATCCGGCAAAGCTCCGCCAGGATGCAGCTCACCGCAAAAGCAATGAGAATTACCACCGTGAATTGGCCAGTAACAAAGTAGATCAAGGCCGTAATAAAGCCCATCAGAACCACCGCACCGGTCTTTGGCACCTTAGTACACATCATCAGGAATGGGATACCCGCAAATATGGCGATCAGGCCAGGCATCAAGATCCAAAGCAGAGGATGCAGACCGCTGAGAAGCATAAAAGCAAAGTTAATGACAAAGTAGATGGCGGAGAAAATTCCCACCGTAATGATGTCCTTTCCCGTCATCCCTTTTTTCTGCGTATTCATGATGTACCGCTCTCCATTCATGTGGTTAGATTATGCTAACCATTATTTCTGAGAAAAGGCGCTCAGCGCGCCCCTCCTTACTGAGTATAGCGGCACATCGCAGTTCTTTCCGCTCCGATTGGACGACTTTATCCTGTTTGGTCATGGAATTTAGCGCTGTGACAGAGATGTACCATCTTCACCATACAGAATCGGTCCGAAACTGCCATGCTGACCTTGGTGGACAGCTTCAATCCGGTTCGGGTGATATGGCGGTAATAAGGCTCCTCAGCCAGCACCCTGACCCCACTGCCGATTTTTCCGGCCAGCACCGATGCGGAATCCACATAGAAAAACATCTGCGCATCTCCGTGGCCCACTTGCTTCATGTACTTTTTCCGCATCATGGCCATACCGCTTTTGCTCACGGTATCAAAGACGATTTCAATCTCTCCAAACCCCGTGAGCATCCGCAGGAGGCCCACAACCTTGCTTTCCTCAAAATAGTGGAACAGGCCGCCGGCGGTGACCAGAATAGGAGCATCCGGCACATCGGCGCGGATCTGCCTGATCCAGTCCTCGGCAAAGGCGTCTCCGGCGAGATAGGTCTCCCGCTCCGGCTCCGGCAGCAGCTCTCGCCGGTACTCCACCACATGGGGCAGATCCACGGCATACCAGCGCGACCTTCCGTTGTCGCAGCGGGAATATGTCGTCTCCAGACCGCAGCCGAGCTGAACGACCACGCCGTTCGGCCTGTGCTCCAGAAAGGTCCGGATGTACCGGTCCATATTGGCGGACCGGGCGGCGGAGGCCAGCAGGGTATACTGGCTCTGTCCGTCCTGCTCCGACAGGCCGGAAGGCAGTTTCTTTTTCAGTTCCAGCGCCTTTGGATCGTACAGGATCTGCGGGCAGTACTTGCTGGCATAGATCCTGCCCAGCATGGGGACAAACAGCGTGTCCTCTACAACACCCAACTTGGACATGGTCAACCCTCCTGTTTGGACAAATTACTTTCTGCCCACAAGTAGCCGGGAAGAGCCCAGCATCATCATGGCAGCCCGGCGGCGTGAACCGAAGGCTTCTTCCGCGGTATCAATGAGCCGGACGTCCTGATAGCCCATCTCCCGCAGTTTTTGGGCAAAGACATCCATATCGCCGTACAGCTTGGGCTTCATGTCATCATTCAGAGCGAAGACGCCGCCTTTTTTCAGCACCCGCAGGCTCTCCAGCAACAGTTTGTGCATATCGGCTCCCATGACATTGTGGTAGACATAGTTGCTGATGACCGCGTCAAAACTCTCATCGGGGAAATCCAGATGATTGGCGTCGCCATGCCGGAACACACACCGGGAGGCCACGCCTTCACTTGCGGCGTTTTTCTCACAGAGGGCCTTGCTGTAATTGTAAACAGCTCCCCAGTAGTCCATGCCAGTGACCTTTGACTCCGGCCAGGTCAGGGCCGCACGAATCGACAGGGCTCCGGAGCCGCAGCCGACTTCCAAGAGACCGCCCTGGCCGTCATAGTCCAGATGAGAGAGAACGACCCGGTGAACCTGTTCCATAATCCCGCCGCCGCCAAAGGCATACTGGCGCCTGATCCATGTGATCCAGACCAGCAGGGCTGCCAGCGCCGCCGTAACAACTGAGAACAGAACGCCGAGAGCTGTGATGTGGAACACCGAAAAGGAGAGTATGGCCAAAACCACGGCCAGAGCCGTGATGCCGCCGATAATATAGAACACGGGATTGGACATCCAGCTCCCGTAGTCTTCGCCGTGACTGCCGAGACGAATTTCTGCTTGTTGATTACGCTTTTGCTGCATTTGATTTTCCTCCTGTTGTTCAATATTTGTGTACAATTCGTTTACGGGTGTTTCTCCTTCGCCTTCCGGCAGACAAAAGAGGCTATGCCCTGAACGGTGCGAACCTTTGCCGGCCCGAATGTTTCCTCCAGACGCCGCCGCAGGCTCTCCGCCGTCTCAAAGGGCGGGGTGAACCAGCCCTTTGGCACATACAGCCTGCGGATTAGCCAGTCCGTGCGGCGGTTTTGTCCCCGCACATAGAAGCAGCCGCAGAAGGTCCCGCCGGGCCGCAGTACACGAAAGATCTCCCGCCAAGCGGCCTCTTTGTCCGGGAACGCATGAAAGCCGTTGAGCGAGAGCACGATGTCAAAACTGCCGTCCCCAAAAGGCAGCGCCCCCACATCCCCCTGCTGAAAGCGCACATGGGCAAGTCCCTCGCCCCGGGATTTTGCCCGCTCCAGCATCTCCGGCGAGTAATCCAGGCAGGTGATCTCCGCCTCCGGCATTTCCCGATAGAGGGGCATGGTCAGTATGCCGGTACCCACGGGGACTTCCAGCAGTCTTCCGGAAAAACCCTCCGGTATTCCGGAAAGGGCGGCGCAAAGGTAGTCCTGGGTTTCCGCACGGCCCATTTCCCATACCAGACTGCACACCGCCCGGCCTAACAGGGTGGAACAGGTGATCATGCCATCATAAAATGTCCGTTTGCCTCCCAATCCCCGGTAGGCGTTTTGAATCCGCTCTTCTTGTCCCATTTTTTCACCTTCACTCACTCAAGCACCCAGCGCCACATCCAGCGTCATCATGAGGGTAAAACCGACTGCAAACAGAATAGTCCCTATATTGGAGTGCTTTCCCACTGACATCTCCGGGATCAATTCTTCCACTACCACATAGACCATCGCTCCGGCGGCAAAGCTCAGGGCGTAAGGCAGTACCGGAACCAAAATCCCCGCCAGAAGGATGGTCAGAATCGCACCTATGGGCTCCACTGCGCCGGACAGCGTCCCATACAGGAAGGAGCGGGATTTGGAGACCCCCTCCGCTTTCAGGGGCATGGAAATGATCGCGCCCTCCGGGAAGTTCTGAATGGCAATTCCCAGAGAAAGAGCCAGCGCCCCCGCCAGCGTGATACCGCTGTCTCCGTAGAGCCACCCGGCATAGACCGCCCCGACCGCCATTCCTTCCGGAATATTGTGCAGCGCCACAGCCAAGGTCAGCATGGTTGTTTTTCCAAGACTGCTTTTGATGCCCTCGGCCTCCGCGCTGCCGCGGTGCAGATGCGGGATCAGCCGATCCAGCCCCAGCAAGAAAAAGATTCCCAGCCAGAAACCCACAACGGCGGGGACAAAGGACCACCGCCCCATGTCCGCTGCCTGCTCCATCGCGGGCAGCAGCAGGCTCCAGATGGAAGCCGCCACCATGACCCCCGCCGCAAAGCCGGTGAGCGCACGCTGTACCATCTCACCCAAATTGTTCCGCATAAAAAAGACGCAGGCCGCCCCCAGCGTCGTCCCGGCAAAGGGAATCAGTAGCCCTTGCCATAGTTCAATCGGCATATTCTCCTCCAATCTTGCCGCAGTGGTTTTCTGCAAAGTCGATCCGGATGATTCGGAGGCACATCGATCTGTCGGTCAGCTTTGCCAGTGGCTAACAGGTGCAACCGAACACTGTATAAGAATCTCCGGTACAGAGCCCTTATCAATTTTACATTTTTCCATAGTCGCCTTTCAAAAGGTATGATACTCTATGCTTGATTATAGTTAGCAGTCGCTAACCAGTCAAGTCATTTTCCGTTAGGGACAGTTAATTTTCCTATCAGCTGTGTAGAGTGTCACGCAAACTCTCACCTGTAACCTTCAAAGTGTGCGAGATTCAGGGTTTCTTTTTTCTTTCTCTGGGCGTAACGCAGAGTTTGATATGCTCCGCCGCTGGAATGATCCACACAGAATACCACAAGGTCGCTTCGATCCACCATCTGCCGGTTGCGAATCTGAATGGCACCCTTCGGATGGCTGCCAGCGGCGGCGCTGCACAGTTCAATTTCATCATAATATGCTTCAAAGTTCTCCAGATTGTCCCGTAGCTCTGCCGTCGGATACGGAAGTACCAAAATCAGGGCGCTATTGTCATCCCGCACACGGCGCTGTTGGCGCTTGACGGCAGAAGAGACAATCTGATCAAAGTCTCCGTTACGGCCAACCAGAAACTCCACATATTCCTTTTCCAAAAGCAATGTGTGGATCAGCGACTCCACACGCTCTTCCGCTTCCCGAAATTCCGGAACGATCCGATGTCCAAAGAAACTGACGGTAAATAGATCCATGTCGTTCTCGTTGGCATTTTCTGACCAACAGCTCCCTTAAGTAAATGTTCCACCTCTTATTATATATAAACATTTACTTAAAGTAAATAATCCTCTAATTGGTTTCAATTATATTTTAACTGTTCTGTTGGTAGCATAATGTTGGGAGGTGAAGTGATGCAGACAGAGTTTCCGGAACGATATATCACTCTGGGCTTAAAAATCGCCTATTACAGAAAAAAGGCAGGATTGACACAGGAGGTTCTTGCTGAACGGATCGGAAAAAGTGTTAATTTTGTCGGCCAGGTAGAAGGAACAGGAACAATTCGGGGTGTATCCTTGGAGACCCTGTTCAAAATTGCCCAAGTATTGAAGATTCAGCCCTCCAAACTGTTGGAGGACGACTGATTAACATTGTAAAAAGAAAGGGAGTGCCGCCACCGGAATGTATCCGGTGGCGCCACTCCTCTTTTCATGATGGTTTAGGCGCTCCTCCTCTTAGAGCTTCCACTGACCGGACTCTTCACGGCCAGATACGAACGCTTGATACAAGCCCTCCTGGGCCATGAGCTGGCTGTGTGTGCCTCGCTGAACGATCTGTCCGCCGTCCAGCACCAGGATCTGGTCGGCGTTACGGACCGTCTTCAGCCGGTGAGCGATCATCAGAATGGTCTTGTCCCGGGTCAGGGCTTCGATGGCCTTCTGTAGCCGGTCCTCATTCTCCGGGTCCACATTGGCGGTGGCCTCGTCCAGGATTACGATGGGGGCGTCTTTCAGGATGGCCCGGGCAATGGAGATGCGCTGCTTCTCGCCGCCGGAAAGGCTGGAACCACCCTCGCCGATGACGGTGTCATAGCCTTGGGGCAGGGTGAGAATGAAGTCGTGGCAACAGGCTTTCTTCGCCGCAGCCACCACTTCCTCGTGGGTGGCATTGGGGCATCCAAACTTGATGTTGTTTTCCACCGTGTCGGCAAAGAGATAGACCTTCTGGAATACCATGGAGATCTGATCCATCAGGCCCTCCAGGGTATAGTCCTTCACATTCTGACCGCCCACAAGGACGGTGCCGCTCTCCACATCCCAGAACCGGGCGATGAGATTACACAGTGTGGTTTTCCCGGAACCGCTGGGGCCCACGATGGCGGTGGTGGTTCTGTCCGGGATGGCGAAGGATACATCCCGCAGGATAGGCCGCTGGTCATAAGAGAACGAAACATGGTCGAAGGTAATGCTGTGCTCCCTGGGCGTGCCGGCCCGACCGGTCTCTGCCAGCTGGGGCATGGCGTCCGTCTCATCGGCATGGGCCATGCAGCTGCTGACGATACGCAGCAGGGACATGCCGCTGCCCGCCGAGGAGATCTGAGCAAAGACCAGGAAGGACATGATGACCACCATCAGAGCGTTGGCCAGAATCATCGTTCCGGAGAGATAGAACCATACCGCCGCAAGCATCATGGCCACGCTTCCCAGCTGGAGCGCGATCCCCTGCGCCATAATATAAGGGGTGAACATCTTTTCGATGTTCAGGTTGCTGCGGCAGTTGTATTCCAGTGCTTCCTGCAAGGTGCGGTCACCCCGTCCGGTGAGGTTGAAGGACTTCACCACGCTCATGCCCTGCACATACTCCAGCACCGCCTCCACCAACTTGGCCTCGGACTTCTGACGGTGCGGGGCGAGGGCGGCGGATTTTTGCTCCATGGCCGAGGTGATGAACAAATAAACTGCTGTGGCCGCCACCACAATGAGACCGATCCGCCAGTCAAAAATCAGGATCATCACCGTAAAGACCAGAGCGTTGAGCATCCCGCCCAGCATGGTCACCAACACCATGGGGGCCACAGTCTCCACATTGTCCAGTACAGTGGTGCAGACCCCGGTGAGCTCTCCCAGGCTGTTGTCGTTGAAGTAGCCCATGGGGACGGATTTCATCCGCTGCCCGATGGCCACGCGCTTATTTGCCGCCATGAAGTACCCTGCGTGGGTCTGCTCGAGCTGGGAGAAATATCTGATCACGGCGCTGCCCAGAATACTGACTGCCAACAGGCCCAGCGCCTGCCACGCCGTGGCAGGGCCGGTTTTTCCATCCAGCAGAGCCAGGATGGTGTAGTAGATGGCGGCAATCTCAAACATATGGAATACCGCATTGAAAAAGCAGGCGATCACCGAGCGCCGGATGTTGCGCTGTTCCTCACCGGCAAACCGCCAGATACCTCTGAATGTCTCGATCATACCGTTTCTCCCTCCTTTGCGCCCATGTGAGCCTGCCACAGATCGGCGTACAACGGACAATGGCGCAGCAGGTCTTCATGCCTGCCCTGCGCCTCGATGCTTCCATCCTTCACCACCACGATCTGATCAGCGCCGGTGATGGTGGACAGGCGGTGGGCAATGACGATGACCGTCTTACCCTCCACCAGTTTTGCCACTGCCCGCTGGACCACTGCTTCATTCTCCGGATCAATGTAGGCGGTGGCCTCGTCCAGAATCACCACGGGGGCGTTTTTCAGCATAGCCCGGGCGATGGCGATACGCTGCCGCTCTCCTCCGGAGAGATGGGCGCCTCCGCCGCCCACCCGGGTGTCATAGCCATGATCCAACTGGCGGATGAAGCCGTCGCATCCGGCGGCTTTGGCGACTTGTTCCACTTCCTGATCCGTGGCATTTACCCGGCCCATACGGATATTTTCCCGGATGGTATCGTCAAAGAGGTAATTGTCCTGAGAAACAAAGGCCACCTGGTCGTAGAGTTGTTCCAGCGGGATACGGCTTTCCTCCACGCCGCCCAGGGTAATGCGGCCCTCGGTCACATCCCAGAAACCGGCGATGAGCTTGGCGATGGTGGACTTGCCCGAACCGGAGGGTCCAACCAAAGCGGTGAGGCTGCCGGCCGGAATGGTGAGGGAGATGTTGTGGAGGATCTCCTTGTCCTGAGCATATCCAAAGGAAACATGATCCAAGGCGATATCCGGTTTTCCCAGCTGTGCCGGCTGTGTTCCGTGATCCTGCTCCGGTTTCAGCAGGATCTCATCCACCGAACCTACGATGGTACCTACCTTGGCAAGATTATCCACAAAGCCCATGGCGGCAATGAGAGGTCCCACAATACTCATGGACAGGATGATGGTGGTGAGAAATACCTCTGCGGACAAACTGCCGTCCGTGTAGAAGATCCAGCCCACAGGCAGCACCGTGATAAGGGTGGTGGGCGCGATGGCATAGGCCAGAGCCATCCCAAACTGGCATTTCTTCATCCAGTTGTAATAGTAGGCGGCATTGGCCCGTACCCGGGAAGAGAACTTCTCATAGGAGTTCTTTCCCTGATTGAAGGCCTTGATGACCTCAATGCCGCCGATGTACTCCACAATGGTCTCGTTCATGGCCTGGGTCGTCTCCACCGCCCCCTGATAGTCCTTGCCATAGCTGCCCATAATGGCCATCATAAAAGCCATGCCCACAGGAATGGACACCAGACTCAGCAATGCCATGCGCCAGTCCAGCGTGAACAGATACACGAGAACGCATACCGGTGCCAGCAGATTGGAGGTCATCTCTGGCAGCAGATGGGCCAGCGTCGTCTCCATACTCTCCACCTGATCTACCACGATTTGTTTGAGCCGTCCGCTGGAGGTGTCCAGAATGTCTCCCAAGGGTAAGCGGGGCATTTTAGACAGAACCATCTTCCGGATGTCCCGCAGGATCTGAAAGGTGGCCTTGTGGGAGAGGGAAAGTGCCAGATTGTAAAGCAGGGTTTTGGCCAGATAGCCCCCCAGAGCCACCATACACCACAGAAGATAGAAGTTCCAGTCCTGCTGCCCGGTCAGAAGCGCTACCAGGATGTGCCCCGCTGAGAGATACGGCAGCAGCCCCAGCAGGACACCCGCCACCGCGCAGAAGATGGCGGCAATCAGGCCGCCGTGATGTTCCCTGCCCAGCTGCCACAGCCGCAGCAGCGGGCTTTGCGTTTTCTGCATAAATAAGCCTCCTTTAGTTAGTTATTGCTAACCTTTGGTTCTATGAAAAGGCCGCCGGGAAAGCGGCCTTTTGCACTACCGGAAGTTTTCGGGATGAAAGATCGTCTCAAATCCTGCCATGTGATAGCGGTTGAGCTGGCGGATATAGTGGAGCGCCCGGGCCTTATCCATGCGGTGCCGCACCGGCTCAAACATTCCGTTGAAGTAGGCGGTGGTAACGATATGGATCAAGTCCTCGGTGACCTGACCGGAGCGGACGCTCTCACAGCCGATGACCTCCATGTATTTGTAGGTGTAACTGACTTCGATCTCCACCAACTCGTCAATATAGTGGGCATATTCCGTCCCGGCGGCCCGGCGGAGCAGCAGTTCAAACTCCGGCAGGTGCTCATAGATGTAGTCAAACAGTCCCTCCTGGGCATGGGCAGTGTAACGCCCCATCTCCTCCTGCTGGGTTTGGCCGTCAAACCGGTGAAAAGACTCCTGAATCTCCAAAAAACGGCGCTTCAGCTCTCCGGCAGCAGGCTCCACCAGGGCGCGGAACAATCCAGCCTTGTCGGTAAAGCGGGTATAGATGGAGCCGGTGCTGGTTCCCGCCGCCTTGGCGATGTCCCGCAGGGAGGCCAGAGCAAAGCCTTTTTCCAAAAATTCCCGACGGGCGCAGCGGAGTACATTTTCATAGACCCCTTCGATCTGCTTTGCCATGGTATCACCTCTCAATTCAAAACACTGTTTCATAACGATGTTTTGAATATACAACCAAAAAGCAAGTTTGTCAAGAGAGGATTTCTCCTTGACAGGGATAGAAAGGGATGCTATATTGATAATCAGATTATCGGTAATCAAATTATCATTTGTCGGGAGGGGTGTTATGGCAAGACCGGATACTTCCATCGACCCTCGGATCATGGACAGTGCCAGAGAGGAGTTTCGGACGCTGGGCTTTGAGCAGGCTTCCCTGAAATCCATCTGCCAGCGGGCTGGGGTGACAACCGGCGCCCTTTATAAGCGTTACGCCGGAAAAGAGGAGCTGTTTCGCGCTGTGGTGGCGGATACGGTGGCGGATTTGGATGCTGTTTATGAGGAGCGGACGGCGGTGCCGGCATCCGCTCTCTCCGACGAAGATCTGATCCGGGCGTGGTATATGGATGAGGAATATATGCTGTGGTGGTTCCGCTTTCTCAATGAGCGGCGGGATGGCTTTGTGCTGCTGCTCACCGGAGCGGAGGGCACCGCTTACGCCAACTTCCAGCACGACTGGGTGGAGAAAATGACGGAAGGCACCTGGACCTACTACGCCGAGGCCAGACGCCGGGGCTTGTGTACGGTGGATATGACGCGGGAGGAGCTTCATGTGGTCCTGTCCGCCTTCTGGACCACCATTTACGAGCCCTTTATCCACGACTTCACCTGGCCGGAGATCCAGCGCCACTGCACTTTGGTCTGCCGTCTCTTTGACTGGTACGCTGCCCTGGGATTCCCCAAGGGGTGAAAAACGCCTCTGCGGAGGCTTTTTTCTCGCTAATAAGTTAGCAATAACTAACTAAAAAAGGAGTGATACTGTGTTTCAAAAAGTCCTGCGCTACACCGGACGCCACCGGAAGACGACTTATGCCTCCATTCTGGTACTGGTGGCCGGCGTGGCCATGAGCGTGCTGCCCTATTTCTTCCTCTACCGCCTGCTGAGACCCCTGCTGACTGGGGGCAGTCTCACGTTGGAGGAAACCCTGTTCAACGCCGGGGCCATGGCTCTGTGCATGGTCCTCTACAGCCTTCTTTATGTGGAGGGGCTGGCTCTGTCTCATCGCTCCGCCTATCATACTTTGGAAAACCTCCGGCTCCATCTCCAGAGCAAGCTGGAAAAGCAGCCCCTGGGCGCGATCCAGGAGAAGGGCGTTGGAGTCTGGAAGAAGATGTTCATTGACGACATTGAGAGCATGGAACTTCTGCTGGCCCACGCCCTGCCGGAAGGGCTGTCCAATCTGGCGGTGCCGGTGGTGGTATTTGCGGCCATGTTCCTCACGGACTGGAAGCTGGGTCTGCTTTCCCTCTGCTCCCTCCCGCTGGGCGTGCTGGCCATGGGCATGATGTACCGCTCCGGCATGAGCAAGATGGGAGACTACTACGCCGCCGGGCAGAAAATGAACAACACCATCGTGGAGTACATCAACGGCATGGAAGTCGTGAAAGTCTTCAACCGGGACGGAGAGTCCTATCACCGCTTTGAGACCGATGTAAAAAACTACCGGGATTTTACTCTGGATTGGTTCCGGGCCTGCTGGCTGTGGATGGCCCTCTACACCAGCATTTTGCCCTGCGTGGCGCTGGTGCTGCTGCCGGCCGGCGGCTATCTGGTACTCACCGGCGCCTCTACCTTGCCGGATTACGCGCTGGTATTGTGCATGTCTTTTTCCGTGGGACCGCCTCTGATCCGAGCCATGAACTTTATGTCGGTGCTGCCCCAGCTGAGCTACAAGATCGACCAAATGGAATCTCTGTTCAATATTCCGCCCCTGAAAGAAGGAAAAACGGATTTCAACGGAAACGATTTGCAGATCCGCTTTGAGAATGTGCGGTTTTCCTACGAAAAGGACGAAGTCCTCCACGGCGTCTCCTTCTCTGTCCCACAGGGCAGCCTTACCGCTTTGGTGGGAGAATCCGGCAGCGGGAAATCGACCCTTGCCAAGCTGCTGGTCCACTTTTACGATGTGACGGACGGACGCATCACGCTGGGGGGGCAAGACCTGCGAGAGATGTCCCTCGCCTCTCTGAATGAGCAGATCTCCTTCGTCGCGCAGGAGCAGTTCCTGTTCAACACCAGCCTGTTGGAGAACATCCGGCTGGGAAGACCCGGCGCCACCGACGAGGAGGTGCTGGCGGCGGCGGAACGGGCTCAATGCGGAGAGTTTCTGAAACGGCTGGAAAAAGGAATCTATACCATGGCCGGCGATGGCGGCAAAGGGCTTTCCGGCGGGGAGCGGCAGCGGATCGCCCTGGCCCGGGCGATTTTGAAGGACGCTCCCATCGTGGTGCTGGATGAGGCCACCGCTTTTTTGGACCCGGAGAATGAGGAGAAAATGAACGCCGCCATTGCCGAGGTGATCCGGGGCAAGACGGTCATCGTCATCGCCCACCGGCTTCAGTCCATTGCAGGTGCCGATCAGATCGTGGTGCTGGATCAGGGCAATGTGGCAGGGATTGGCCGCCACGATACATTGCGAAAGACTTGCCCCGCCTATGAAAAACTGTGGCGGGCTGCCGAGGGAGCCGCTGCCTGGCGTGTCTCTGCGGAGAAAGGAGGCGACGAGGCATGATCGCGCTGATGAAACGAATCCTGTCCGTATCCGGCCCCTATCAGGGGCGGATCAAGCTGGCCTTTGTCTTTGCGTTCCTGAAGGCCATGCTGTCCAAGGCCCCCATCGGTCTGTCCTTCTTGGCCCTGAGCGCTTTTCTCCAGGGAACCATGACGGCACGGCTGTGCCTGTGGCTGGCGGTGGGCACGGTGGGCTGCGTTCTGCTGGAGTGCCTGTGCCAGAACATCGCCGACCGGCTCCAGGCCGCGGCGGGCTATATGGTATTCGCCGATCTGCGCATGGAGCTGGGACGGCATCTGCGCCGCCTGCCCATGGGCTATTTCACAGAGGGCAACATCGGCAAAATCAGTTCCGTTCTGTCCACCGACATGGTGTTCATTGAGGAGAACTGTATGCACGACATTGCCAACATGATGAGCTATACCTTTGCCCAAGCCATTCTTGTGCTGTGGCTGGCCTTCCTGAATCCCTGGCTGGGACTGGCCGCCTTGGTGGTGGTAGGGATCATTTGGCAGCTGGGCCGCGCTTCCCTGGGGAGCACCCTGGCTCACTCTGATGTCCGACAGGAGCAGAGCGAGGCTCTCACACGGGCAGTGCTGGACTATGTGGAGGGCATTGGTATTGCCAAGACCTTCAACCTGCTGGGAGAGCGTTCCGAGCAACTCACCGAAAATTTCGCCCGGAGCCGCAAGGTCAGCATCGAGTTCGAGGAGAGCCAGGCTCCCTGGATGCGGGCCCTCTATCTGGTGTGCGGTCTGGGCTCGGTGCTGATAATCCCCCTGTCACTCTGGCTCTATGGCCGTGGGCAGCTCTCCATCACCTTTCTGCTGGGTGTCTTGCTCTTCGTCTTTGACCTCTTCGGCCCCATTAAAGCGCTCTATAGTCAAGCCACCCGCCTGACGGTGATGAACGCCTGCATGGACCGGATCGAGGCGGTACTGGCCCAGCCAGAACTACCTGACCGGGGCCGGGAGACCTTACCCAAAGCCGGCGGTGCCCCGGAGGTGGAGTTCCGAAATGTCACCTTCGCCTACGGGGAGAAAGAGGTACTGCATGATGTCTCTTTCACACTGGAGAAAAACCGGATGCTGGCCCTGGTGGGGCCCTCTGGCGGCGGCAAGAGTACGGTAGCCAACCTGCTTTCCCGGTTCTGGGATGTGAAACAGGGGCAGGTTCTGGTACGGGGCAGGGACATCCGTGATATTCCTCTCTCTGATCTGATGGAGCAGATCTCCATGGTGTTCCAGCGGGTCTATCTTTTCCAGGATACCGTCTATAACAATATCGCCATGGGACGGACAGACGCCACACGGGAGGAGGTCTATGAGGCAGCCAGGAAAGCCCGATGCTATGACTTCATCATGGAACTGCCCGACGGCTTTGACACTGTTATCGGCGAAGGTGGAGCCAGCCTATCTGGCGGAGAGAGGCAGCGAATCTCCATTGCCCGCTGCATTCTGAAGGATGCTCCCATCGTCATTCTGGATGAGGCCACTGCCAGCGTGGACGCCGACAATGAGAGCTACATCCAGGAGGCCATCACCCAACTGTGCCGGGGCAAGACCCTGCTGGTCATTGCCCACCGGCTCAATACCATTCGCCACGCCGATGAGATCCTGGTTATCGACCAGGGGCGCATCGTTCAGGCCGGCGACCACGACAAACTTATGGCGGAGGAGGGCATTTACCGCCGCTTCATCACCGCCCGCTCCAATCCCACCGGTTGGTGCCGGTAAACACAGTGAGCCGAACGAAACGGAAAGAATGGCCGGGAGATGTATCCCGGTCATTCTTCGTTCTCGCTTCTTCCCTTGATTTATCCCAGAGAACATGCAAAACCAATATGGCGGCATCTTGCAATTTCGTGCGACAAAGAGTATGATGTAGTTAGCAATCGCTAACCATCATTGAGGTGACCATATTGTATGGATGACAACAAGCAGTTTTGGGAGCGGTTTTCACGGCATTACTCCGGTTTCATGCGCCGCTCTCAGACAACCTATCAGCAGATATGCAAAGCAATGCGCCCTTTTCTGAAACGGGACATGGATGTGCTGGAGTTGGCCTGCGGAACAGGTCAGCTGTCCGTGCCGCTTTCTCCATGTGTCCGGAGCTGGGAGGCAACCGACTTTTCAGCTGAAATGATCCGTCAGGCCAAAAAGCAGGTGCATTCGTCTCGGCTCCATTTCTCCGTCCAGGACGCCACCAAGCTGCCCTACGGCCCGGAGAGCTTCGATGCGGTCGTGATCTCCAACGCCCTCCATGTCATGCCTCACCCCGAAAAAGCTCTGGTGGAAGCCTGGCGGGTTCTGAAGCCAGGGGGATGGCTGTTCGCCCCCACCTTTGTCTGGGGCAAAAGCCGCAGCGCCAGACTCCGGCTCTGGTTCATGGGGCTGTCCGGCTTTCGGGTATACCATGTCTGGACTGCCGGGGAGCTGATGGCATACCTGTCCGAGTGCGGCTATTCCATCGTTCGCCATCAGCTTCTCGGAAGTTCGTTGGCGCCGCTGTGCTGTCTGATAGCCAGGAAGATCCCGGATGAACGGACTGCGGCACGGCAGACCACCATCCGGTCCGCGCAGCTCAATCATACTAAAGTCAAGGAGGAATGAGAAATTATGTGGAAGTACACAGTGGAAGTCAACGGAATGGTGTGCGGGATGTGCGAGGCTCATGTCAATGACGCCGTGCGCAAAGCCTGCCCGGTCAAAAAGGTGAGTTCTTCCCGGAGCAAAAACCAGACCGTGATCCTCTCTGAAACAGAGCTGGACACGGAGGCTGTTATGAACGCCATTCGCAGCACGGGGTATGAGGTCGGCACGATCCAGAAGGAGCCGTACAAAAAGAGAGGATTGTTTGGTTGAGTTCATTGGCGGCAGGGCCAGAAAAGAGGCGTGAATATGAACATGGCAACGCAGTCGTTTGGATATGGATTAGCGGCCTTGCTGTTTTGCATCGCTATTCTTGGCGTGTGCCATAAAATCAAAAAAGCAGCCCGAAAGGTTTTGAAAAGCCAGCAGACACATAAGGATGAGCTGCCGTAAGCGTTTGGAGCTATGGAGCAGGTACACTTGGCGGTGAACTTACACAGCAGGCTGCTCCTGATTCAAAAGCGCAGATCACATAAAAATGAGGTGGAAGCCATATCAAGGCTCCACCTCATTTAATATTCCGTGCCAAATGGCAAGTATTCACTTATCGCATTGCTGCTCGATAGCAAAGTCCGCCAAATTTGCATAGGCTCATTGCCCGTGCGCATCTTCCCGCATTTTCGTTACCTGCTCCAAGTGCGCCTGCACCGCCGCGAAGGATTTTTCGCTGATCACATGCTCGATCCGGCAGGCATCCTCGGTCGCAGTCTCCTCGTCCACGCCCAATTCCATCAGCATCTGGCTCAACACCGTGTGGCGGGTATACATCGTCTTAGCAATGGCAAGCCCGGTCTCCGTCAGGGTGATCGCTCCGTCAGCATCCACATTCACATATCCGTCCTTTTTCAGAATGGACATGGCTCTGCTGACGCTGGGCTTGGTAAAGCCCAACCGCTCTCCCACATCGATAGCCCGAACAAAGGTGCTGTTCTGTGAGAGAATATAAATGGTTTCCAGATACATCTGGCCAGACTCGTGAATCGCCATAGGAACCTCCAAAAAACGGGCGTTTTGCTTATTATAACACAGGCGTCCGACAAGCGCCATTTTTTCTGTCAGCAAAATCCGTTCGTCCTCTTGACAAGCGAATTTGCCCTGTATATAATTGCATTAGTTAGCTACCGCTAACCAAGAGGCGGCAGCTATATATTTGACACTTTAGTTAGCTATTGCTAACCGTGTTTACTGTCCGTTTTTTCATTTTGCCGTACAGTCTTCGCATGGACATGATTTTGTGAGGGAAACGCCTATGTCAGAGGATCTGCTGATTCGTCACTGTTCTCCCACCCTGGCCGGAATCAAGACGGGAAATCTCTTTTCCTGCGCCTGCCCCAGCCGGAAGGATCTGACGCGAGACTTGTGCCGGCTGAACAAGAAACTGGTGCCCAAGGGCATTCGCATCCTGCCGCTTCGGGTTTGCAAAGGCCGAGCTTTGATTTACGCCTACCGGCCCCATGCGCTGGAGAGCGATCTGACTGATCACCGCGCCAGAGCATTGCTTCTCAAATACGGCTATGTGCCGGAAAATCCCAATGGCTGTGTGGTTCACCTGATCCACCGGCTCCGGAGCGAGGGGGAATTTCCCCATGAGATCGGACTGTTTTTGAGCTATCCGCCGGAGGATGTGCTGGGCTTTATCTGCAATCGGGCGTGCAATCACAAGTGCGTGGGCTGCTGGAAGGTCTACGGCGACGAACAGGCCGCCAGGAGCATCTTTGAAAAATACGAGATGTGCAGCAAAATCTACTCCCGGCAGTGGCAGCAAGGGAAATCCATCGAGCAGCTCACCGTGGCTGGTTGATGTTTCTACCATAACAAATCCAGAAAGAAAGGTCGTTGAGTCTTATGAGTAAAGTTGCAGTTGTGTATTGGAGCGGCACGGGAAACACCGAGGCCATGGCAATGGCGGTGGCCGAAGGCGCCAAGGGCAAAGGCGCTGAGGTGTCTGTGATTACCGCCGCAGAGTTCTCGCCGGAGCAGGTCGGCGAGTATTCCGCCATCGCCTTTGGCTGCCCCTCCATGGGGTCGGAGCAGCTGGAGGAGAGCGAGTTCGAGCCCATGTTCACCGCCTGTGAGGGCAGGCTGAGCGGGAAGAACATCGCTCTGTTTGGCTCCTACGGCTGGGGCGACGGCGAATGGATGCGCAGCTGGGAGTCCCGCTGCAACGACGACGGCGCCAATCTGGCCTGCGAAAGCGTGATCTGCAACGAGGCTCCGGACGATGACGCTCTGGCGGCCTGCCGCGAGCTGGGCGCGTCACTGGCCTGACAAAAGCACCGCAGAAGGCAGGAGGCGCTTGTCTCCTGCCTTCTCTCTGGTTCCCCGGTCAGCTTAGGTAAAACCAATTTCGAACCCAGAGAAACAGGTCGTGAGAAATATGCTGAAAGAATACTTATTGAGGCAGGGCTCCGGCACGGGCCGCTGGGGCCACGGTATGCCGGGGGTGCAGATCTGCCGATTTTCCCTGCCGGAGCCGGAGCAGGAACCTCTGCGGTCTGTCCCAGTGTGCGGCGCACCGCTCCAGTTTGAGGCGCTGTTCTGCATGACTGGCCGCCTTACTGTCCGAGCGTTACAGGGTGCTTCCTGCATGGTGGAGGCTCCGGGGATCTTCCTCCTCTCCGACAGCTCCGCTCTCCACTCGTGTCAGTGTAGCGGAAACCTGGGCGGCGTTTTGATTGCCGTAGACGCCAAAGCCGCAAAAGAAAGCCTTGTGACGGTCTGCTCCACCCTGGGGATGAGGTTGGACACCAGGATCGTCAAGGAGAAGATGACGGCGAGGAACGGTTGCATGGCTCTGTGCGGCACACCTTGGACGCAGTCATTTTTTGAAACGGTTCGCTATCTGTCTGAGCAGGAGCAGGAACGCTACTGTGTTTTCAAGTCGGTGGAACTGCTGTATCTGCTCTGCACCGAGGTATCTGAATCGAATGGCTCTCTCTCCGGCTCAGGCTGCCCAGTATCCCACAGTCTGTTGGAAGTCAAGGCATACATCCAGACGCATCTGTCTGATAAGCTTACCATTGCGTTCCTCTGCAAACAGTTTTCGCTTTCCCCGACCTTCTTGAAAGAAGGGTTCCGCCGCACCTATGGCATGCCGATTCACAGCTTTTTGGTTCAACAGCGCCTCCGACGGGCACAAGAGCTGATCTGCACCACCCGGATGCCCATTCAGCAAATTGCACAGGCTGTAGGGTATGAGGGTATGAGCCAGTTCAACGCAGCATTCAAGCGGGAGTATGGCATGACTCCCGGCCAGTACAGAAAAATGTCGGAAACCGCAACTCCGCGTCCGTTTTGACAGCGACAAACACCCACCTTTTCTGCTACAATAATCAGACATTCCAAAGCATTCAGAAGGAGTGACAGCGATGAAACAGCATCGTTTTTGGGCGTGGGGCGCTGTGATCTGCATGATTATGGTCATGGTCACCGGCTACAAACGGAAATAAGGGAAAGGAAGGATCACAATGAGCGTTTATACGAAACTTGCCTGCTTTGCGGGTGGTGCGTTGTTTGGTTCTTTTGGCATCAAGCTGCTGTCCAGCAAGGACGCCAAGAAAGCCTATGTCCATGTCACGGCCGCCGGCCTGCGGATGAAGGATTCGGTCATGGGGACTGTGACCACGGTGCAGGAAAACGCCGCGGACATTCTGGCCTCCGCCAAGGAGCTGAATGAGGACCGGGCTGCGAAGGAAGCGGAGGAAGCCGCCGCTGCCAATCTGGAGAGCGAAGAAGCCTGATTGACCCAGAGGGAGCCGCCAGCGGCTCCCTCTTTTCGTGAAGGAGGAACCTATGAACGCAACCATATTGCACGAAAGCCGGGGGCGCATCCGGTTCCGGCTGCGGCAAAAACAAATGACACTCGCTCAGGCGGATCTGCTGGAGGCATGGATTCAGGGAAAGTCCTGGTGCCGGCAGGTCACCGTCCATGAGCGAACCTGCTGCGTCATCCTGTACTACGATGGGACTCGCCAAGCCGTGCTGAACGAAATTCGGCATTTTTCCTGGCAGGAGGCGGAGCGGACCACCGCGCTGCCCGCCCACAGCAGCCGGGCGCTGAACCGGGAATTTGAGGAGAAGCTGGTGGCAAAGGTGGTGTGCAAGGCCGCCTGCACCCTGTTTCTCCCGTCTCCATTGCGGATTGCCCGCATTCTCTGGCACATGATCCCCTTTGTGCGGAGAGGACTGCGCTGCCTGCTGCGCCGCCGCATCAAGGTGGAGCTGTTGGATGCCCTGTCTATTTCCATTTCTGCCTGCAGAAGGGACTTCGGAACCGCCGGAATGGTCATGTTTCTGCTGGAGGTGGGCGAGCTGCTGGAGGAGTGGACAAGGAAGAAATCTGTGGCGGATCTGGCCCGGTGCATGTCGCTGAATGTGGACCGGGTCTGGCTGCGCACAGCCCAAGGCGAAGTGCTGGTTCCTGTGTCCCAGATCCAGCCGGGGGATGCAGTAGTCGTCCGCGCCGGCGGCATCATCCCCGTGGATGGTCTGGTGCTGGAGGGGGAGGTCACTGTCAACCAGGCGTCCCTTACCGGAGAATCCATCCCGGTACCCAAGCGCCCCGGCGGCGCGGTCTATGCCGGCACCGTGGTAGAGGAGGGCGAATGTGTGCTGGAGGTAAAGCAAGCCTCCGGCCAGAGCCGCTATGACCAGATCGTTCACATGATCGAGCAGTCGGAGCAGATGAAGTCGGAGGCTGAGAGCAAGGCCGCCAATCTGGCGGACAAGCTGGTACCCTATACCTTCGCCGGGAGCCTGCTGAGTTTTGCCCTTACCCGGAATGTGACACGGGCTCTGTCGGTGCTGATGGTGGACTTCTCCTGCGCCCTGAAGCTGGCCATGCCTCTGGCCGTCCTCTCCGCCATGCGGGAGGCGGGACGCGCCCACATCACCGTCAAGGGCGGCAAATTCCTGGAGGCTGTGGCGGCTGCCGATACCATCGTCTTTGACAAGACCGGCACTCTGACCCACGCCTGCCCCCGGGTGGCTCAGGTGGTATCTTTCGGCACCAAGGAGGAAGCCGAAATGCTGCGGCTGGCCGCCTGCCTGGAGGAGCACTTCCCCCATTCCATGGCCAACGCCGTGGTGGAGGAGGCGAAGCGCCGGGGCCTGCGTCACGAGGAGTACCACTCCAAGGTGGAATATCTGGTGGCCCACGGCATCGCCAGCACCGTCGATGGGGAGCGGGTCCTCATCGGCAGCGCCCACTTTGTCTTTGAGGATGAGGGCTGCGTCATTCCGGAAGGCGAACAGGAGCGCTTTGACGCCCTGCCGCCGGAGTATTCTCACCTGTATCTGGCCGTAGGCGGACAGCTGGCCGCCGTGATCTGCATCTCCGACCCGCTGCGGGAGGAGGCAAAGGAAGCCCTCTCTGCCCTCCGCACCTTGGGGATTACCAGCACCGTTATGCTCACCGGCGACAGTTACCGCACCGCCGCAGCCATTGCCGCCCAGGTAGGAGTGGATGACTTCCGCGCCGGAGTCCTGCCGGCGGACAAGGCGGAGTATGTGGCAAGGCTCCGCCGGGAGGGACACACTGTCCTGATGGTGGGCGACGGCATCAACGACTCGCCGGCCCTGTCCGAGGCGGATGCGGGCATCGCCATCAGCGACGGGGCCGCCATCGCCCGGGAAATCGCGGACATCACCATCGCTGCCGACAGTCTCTGGGAACTGGTAGAGCTGCGCCGGATCGCCATGGCGCTGATGGCGCGCATCCACTCCAACTACCGCTTCGTTATCGGCTTCAACGGCACCCTGATTGCCCTTGGTGTGGCCGGTGTTCTGCCGCCCGCCACCTCTGCCACGCTGCACAATCTCTCCACCCTGGGCGTCAGCCTGCGGAGCATGGGCCGGCTGACTGCTCAGACGCAGTCCGCTCGGGGCAACAATTCGCATAATGGATAAAAAAAGAATCCTTTCCGCTTGGTAGCTTGTGCTTTTTGCGTGGTTGCACACGACTAACTCCGTGTGCTATAATACACTCACGATGCGCAGTGCGTGATGCATGGTAAGTCCAATCGCCGCTGCGCATCGTTTTTTACAATGCGGTTAGCCATAGCTAACCGCATTGAAGAAAGGGGAGGATTGTATCAGACCGTATCGTTCTACCATAATGTGACCTTCCCTCTCATCGAGGATATCCGCATGGAGGTGGCCAACAAGTACGGTATGATCCAGCCGGGACAGTCCAACACCCAGGCGGTGCGGGCGGTGTTTGTCATCGACCCCAACGGCGTGGTACGAACCATCCTGTACTATCCGCTGTCCACGGGCCGCAACTTTGACGAGATCAAGCGCATCGTCCTGGCGCTCCAGAAGGCAGATGCCGACGCCTGCGCCACCCCGGCCGACTGGCGACCCGGCGATGATGTCATCGTACCCACCGCCGGCAGCTGCGGCGTAGCCAAGGAGCGGATGGACAACCAGAACGAAAATCAGTATTGTCTGGACTGGTTCATGTGCTTCCGCAAAGAGTCGAAATAATATTAAGTTTATTCTCCAATAACAGAAACCCGGTCGAGATTTCATGCACGAGATCTCGACCGGGTTTTATAATATTTTCAGTTATACTTTTCAAAGCGATAGCCATATCCATATACAGTTTGAATCGCATTGATATTTAGTTTTTTTCGTATCTTGCATATCCTGCTGGTGACGCTTTCCGGGCCAGCAGCAAAATCATCCGGCATAGCATATTGATAAAGCTGCTCTCGGGTAAAAGTCCAACCGGGATGTGAAGCCAGATAATACAAGATGTTAAACTCCATTGTAGTCATCTTTATGACGCGACCATTTACATAGACTCTGCGTTGGTTTGGGTCTATACACAGATTGTCATAGTGCAGCACTGCCATCCCGGTCAACAGTCTCACCTCCCCCATTATTTCTTTTCTGTCAAAGTCTTTTTTAAGTGTTGAAAACTACTCTCGCTGATGACATGCTCAATCCGGCAGGCGTCCCGCTCGGCAGTAATGGGGTCTACCCCAGCATTTGTCAGCATTTCTGTAAAGAAGCGGTGCTTTTCGTAGATTTGCTCGGCCACTTCCCTACCTGCATCGGTCAGGTGAAGGAAATAATCCTCGTCCATTGTGAGAAATCCACCGTCCCGCAGGGTCGCCACCGCATGGCACACGCTGGGCTTGGACACCTCCATGTGCCGAGCCACATCCACGGAGCGTACCATGCCCATCTTCTTGTGGAGAAGAAGTATGGCCTCCAAGTAATCCTCACCGGAAGCGTACAGTTTTTTATCCGGAGGCATTGCACACACCAGCTCCTTGCTTGCGGGAGAAGAAAGCCCGCAAGAGCCCTACAGCATCCCCGTCCATCGGCCGATGCCACAGCACCTTGCTCCCCTGAATGAACAACAGGTAGGTACAGCACTTATAAATGAGCTCCGGGTCATGCGTAATCAGAAACAGGCTCTTTCCCATCTTTTTCAGACGGTTTAAGTTGTCCGATACCTCCAGCATATGACGGTAATCCAATCCGCTGGTAGGTTCGTCAAATATCAGGACCTTTTTGTCCGATGCTATTGCACTGCCAATCGCCACCCTCTGCTTTTCTCCTCCGGACAGGGACATGGGGTGCAGTTTTGCTTTGCCCAACAGGTCAAGGCTGTTCAGTATCTCCTTGGCGCGGGCTGTGTCTGCTTTCTCGTCCTCGCCATCCATACTAAGCATCAATTCGTCCAGTACATCTTCTGTGAATAGCTGGTGATTTACATCCTGCATGACCATATAGGAGATATGCCTGCGCTGCTTCGCGTCATAGGAGGCCCCATCCATTTCAAGCACACCTTTCGCTTTTTTATCCAGACCGCACAGGCACCGGGCGAAGGTAGATTTTCCCGCGCCGTTGTTTCCGATGATGCCGATGATCTCCCCTTGGGGCAGGGTCAGGTCTGGAATATCCACATTGAGGGGGCCGTGCTTTTCATAGGAGAACTGGAACCCCTTGATATGTAATTGCGGAGCGGCCAGCTTGGGAGCGGCCTCCGGGGACAGGTGGAATGGGTCCAGTGCCCGCAGCCCCATTCCCTGCAATTCATCGGGCGGTAGTTTTTGAAACTCCGCCCCGGTAAATTCCCGTACAATACTTCCGTGTTTCATATAGAAAATTCGATCTGCATAGGGAACGAGATAATAAAGCCGGTGTTCCGCGACAATCACGGTCTTTTTCTCAGACTGCCAGTGCCGGATCACACCAATCAAATCTTCGATGGTGGCAATATCCAGATTGGAGGACGGTTCGTCCAATACGAAAATGTCCGGGCGGATTGCGTCAGCAGATGCACAGGCAATTTTTTGCTTTTCCCCGCCGGACAGGGCAAACAAGCTCCGGTTCAGCAGTTTTTCCAGCTTGAGGCTGTGGGCGGTTTCCTCCAGACGCTTCCGCATCTCCGGGACCGGCAGGGCCATGTTTTCACACCCAAAAACAATCTCGCTGGTGGTATCTACATTGTAGAATTGTGTCCTTGGGTTTTGGAATACAGATCCCACCCGCTGCCCGATTTGATAAAGAGGATAGTCTTTTAACTCTTTCCCGTCTAAAAGGACTTGCCCGGTCAGTTTCCCTCCGTAGTAATGAGGGATCAGACCGTTGATCAGCCGAGTCAGCGTTGTCTTGCCACATCCGGACTCTCCGCAGAACAGAATAGTTTCGCCATCCTGTATTGTTAGATTTATATGGCTCAGGTTGTTCTCGGTTTCCCCGCTCTCATAGGTAAAGGAAACATCTTTTAATTCGATCACAGTATCACCTCCTTACCACGGACTGAAAAAGTATGTGGAGAGCAGTGCGGCTCCGGCAATCAGCACCGCTAGCAGATCCCAGCCAGTAAAACCGACCTTTGTGATATTGGTGCGCCGGACCGGGTTATCCAGGCCGCGGGTCAGGGCCGCCGCGGAGAGATCATCCCCAATTTTGACCACCGAGATCATCAGGGGAATAAAACGGTATTCAATCAGGGCAGCGGGGTTTTGCCAGAATTTCTTTGTCCCGAACTGGACCTCCCGCATCCGCATGGCGTCCTTGATGGCGGCCGACTCCTCCTGCATGGTAGGGATAAAGCGAAACAGGACGGAGAGCGGAATGGTGATCTGCCGCCCAATGTGCATCCGGCCCAGTGCGGTAATGCACTCGCTGGCCGTGGTGGATTTGATGATGTAGGCCCCCATCATAAAGGCCGGAAACAGTCGCAGGACCAGTCCCACCAACAGGACTACCAGCATATTGACGATCATGGGAAACTGGACGGAGTTCTGGATGGCCTGCACAAACAGCCCTGCTGCGAACAGACAGAAGAACACTGTTGCTGTCTTATACTGTCGGTTAGTCAAGAACAGGACAAAGGGAATCATCGCCACCGCGATCATAAAGGCGGTGTGGCTGTATAGAAATTCTGCGGTAGCGACAACGGCCATCAGCAACAGCTTGGTTCGTGGGTCCAAGCAAAAGCCTGTTCTATTTTCAACAACCGCTTGAAGCTGCTCCATTACACAATTCCAGCTCTCTCAAAGTGTTTTTTCAGCATTTTATGGCCCAGCAGTGCGCCCAGAATACCACCCACAAACAGCAGTGCAAGGCCCACATACAGCATCCAGGAAGGCATCAGGGATTGCAAGGTGTTTGCGTACTGATCACCCATGGAGGTGTGGATGTTTTCCCAATACGCTTCGCCGGCAAACCAGAGGTTGGCGGGGCAGCCCATGATACCGAGACAAAAGCAGGCATAGCTCAGAACAGTGACCTTGAATTTCTGATAGCCTCCGATTTTAAGTACCACATCGCTTAGAATGCCGCCGAGCACCCAGCCGAGAAGGCCGATCCAACCGTAGCCGATCAGATAGAAGAAGATGCCGCCGATAATACCTGTGATAGTCAGCATACCAAACTTCTGAATCTTGGTATAGTAAAGCATCATAGGAATGCCGCAGACAATGGGCCAAATTATGAACAGGAACGGGTAGACCACAGGCAGTGCGGTAAGCAGACCGACAACAAAGAAAATAACGAGGGTCATGGCTGTGTAAATGCCGACCTTGATGAGATCTTTACCTGTGAGTTTCTTTGTGTTTTCCATTTTTGAATATTTCCTTTCTGAAAAAATTAAGTGTTGAAATACCTTGTGCGAATGAGACGCTGCGGTTTCACCTCCACATCATTTGGTTAGTATATGCTAACTATTGTGCAAAAATTTTGGGGATCAGATCCCCAAAACTGTCTGCCATCCGGAGTTGAAAAAAGAGGCAAGCGTGTGAACATATCTCAGTGCGGCCTCCTTTGGGAAGTTGTGCATGACCACTTCAGCCAGGGATGCAAAATACGCATGGAGCAGAATATGCCACTCCTCTTCCGCCAATTCGCGGACCTGGATGCCCCGAGATTTCAGTTCCGCAAAGAACTTCAGTGTGACCCGGGTTTCCAGACAGACAACATCATCCAAAAAGGAGGAATACCGCGTGCCCTCCGCCCGCATGAGAAGCAGACGGAACACATCAAAATGTTCATAGATGTATTCAATAATGACCGACAGCGTTTCCTCCGACAGTTTCCAGAGGGATTTTAAGTCGTCCGTCTTTGCCAGTTCTATGTGCTCATTTACCGACGCCTCATAGATGGCCTTGACCTCCTGGACAACAGGCTCCACCAGCGCGCCGAACAGAGCTTCCTTATCGTCAAAGTGGTTATAAAAAGCTCCGTTAGTCACATGGGCGTCCTTGCAGATCTCCCGGATGCTGGCCCGCTCAAAGCCATATTCCAAGAAGTGCTTTTGGGCGCAGAGCAAAAGATTTTCATGGGTCTGCTGAAAGTCTCTTGACATTCGCCATCCCTCCGTCCTATACTAAAATTACACTGTAATATTACGATGTAATTCAAATTTTAGCACAGGGTACTTGAAATTGCAATACCCTCCTTGTATTTTTTGTGCCTGAAAGGAGGCTGGTTATGAAGTCGAAAGAACCGGGAACGATTCGGCAGCTATTCGCTTTCGTGGGAGAGAGCAACGGTAAAATGCGCCTCTCCATCTTCCTGGCTGTCTTGGGAGAACTGTTTGGCATGGGGCCATTTCTAATGGTGGCTGTCCTCGCGGACGCCTTGTACCAGGGGACTGCAACGCCCACGCTGGTATTGTTTCTCTGTGGAGGCGCCGCAGTTTGCCAGATCATAAAAATGCTGCTTACCTGGCGGTCCTCCCTGATGTCCCACAAAACTTCTTTTACCATACTAAAAAATATCCGGGAGGCTATTACCGACCGGATGGCGAAGGTCCCCATGGGCATCATGCTGGAAACACCCACAGGGGCTTTCAAGAATCTGATCGTGGACAATGTGGCAAAGTTGGAGGATTCCATGGCCCATTTCATGCCGGAACTGCCCTCCAACATCGCTGCGCCCCTATGCAGTATTCTTCTGATCTTCCTGCTGGACTGGCGGATGGGGCTGGCCGCACTGGTGACAATTCCGCTGGGCACCCTCTTTTTTGCCGCCATGATGCGGGGATATGGGCCCCGCATGGAGAACTACATGCGATCTGCCAACGAGATGAACAGTACTCTGGTGGAGTATGTCAACGGCATTCAGGTCATCAAGGCGTTCAACCGGTCTGCAGCTTCCTATGGAAAGTATGCCGATTCTGTCCGCTATTTCCACGATTCCACCATGGCATGGTGGAGCCAGTGCTGGCTTTGGAACGCGGCGGCCCGGGCGGTCCTCCCTTCTACGCTTCTGGGGACCCTTCCAGTGGGAGCGTGGCTCTACATGGAGGGAAGTCTTTCTCTCCCTGTCTTTCTGGTGGCCTTGGTGGTGCCTCTGGGGTTTATTGCGCCGCTGATGAAGGTCTCCGAGGCTATGGAGCAGGTCAGCATGATCAAGGGCAACCTAGAACAGGTCACCACTTTTTTGAAAACCCCGGAGCTTGTCCGCCCCACAGAGCCTGCGGAGCTTGGGGATCGGTGCTATCAATTTGAGGATGTCCATTTTGCTTACAATGAATCCGAAGTTCTCCACGGTATCTCATTCCAGACACAGCCCGGTACCATGACCGCCATTGTTGGGGCATCCGGCTCCGGGAAGTCTACGATTGCCAAGCTGATGGCCGGCTTTTGGGATGTAACCTCCGGTACAGTACGCTTTGGCGGGCAGGATATTCGCAACATTCCGTTTGGACAACTCATGGATGAAATCAGCTATGTAGCCCAGGACAATTTTCTCTTTGACAAATCCATTCGGGAAAACATCCGCATGGGAATCCCTGATGCCAGCGACGGGGAAGTAGAGGCTGCAGCCAAGGCTGCCAACTGCCACGACTTTATCATGCAGTTAGAGCAGGGCTATGATACCATGGCTGGCGATGCCGGGGACCGTCTCTCCGGCGGAGAACGGCAGCGCATCACCATTGCGCGGGCCATACTCAAGCAGGCGTCCGTCATCATTTTGGACGAGGCGACCGCCTATGCCGACCCCGAGAACGAGGCGCTGATCCAGCAGGCTATCAGCAAGCTGGTGGCGGGAAAGTCTCTGATTGTCGTGGCCCACCGGCTGAATACGATACGCAATGCCGACCAGATATTGGTTGTTGCCAATGGAGAGATTGTGGGCCGGGGCATCCAGAAGGAGCTTCTGCAGAACTGTCCCCTTTACCGAAAGATGTGGCAAGACTACGCCGGCTCTATAGAAGGAGGCACAGAAGATGTTTGAAATGATTCGCCGTGTCTTTAAGATTGCAGGAAATAGCCGGGGAAAGATTGTTGCAGGCATCGTCTACAACATTCTGAAATCGTTCTTCAACGGTTTTATGATGTTCGGTGTATTCTGGATTTTGCTCCATTTGGATGGACTCTCTCCGGTCGTCATCGGGCAGTCTTTTGGCGTAATTATGTGTAGTGTACTGGGCCGCTTCTTTTTCCAGTGGATGTATGATCGTACCATGAGCGGGTCTGGCTATGACATTTTCCGGGATTACCGTCTGGAGATTGGGGATCGGCTGAAGCAGGCACCCATGGGATATTTCTCAGAACAAAATCTGGGCACCATTCAGGCCATGCTCACCACTACGATTTCCGACCTGGAGGGGTACTCCATGTTGGCTATTGAGCAGATGACCAGCGGTGTGGCTATGGCTGTACTGATGTCCGTGATGATGTTCCTTTTTAGCCCGGTAATTGCGGGATTGAGCCTTGTGGGGCTGGCACTTGGGATGCTGGTCCTGCGTTGGGTGAGGCTTCGCGCCGCCCAATATGCTCCCATTTACCAGGAGGCACAGGAGCATCTGGTCGGTAAGGTGATGGAATACATACGGGGTATTTCGGTGTTGCGTTCTTTCTCTAAAGGTGAAGAAGGACAGCGGGAAGTCCGCGCTGCGTTTCAGAAAAAATGGGACGCGGACTACGGCCAGGAAAAGGCTACGGCTGGCGTCCTCCGTTTCTATGGATTGACCTTTAAGCTCATGAGCTGTGTGCTGATTGCGGCGGCGGCTCTGCTGTATCTGGCGGGGCAGATCAGCCTGCCTTATTGCCTGACTTTCTTGTTCTGCGCTTTCACAGTCTATTCCGACTTAGAGACGATGGGCAACAGTGCCTTTCTGAGCAAGAAGATCAATACGGAATTGGATCGGCTGGAGGAGGTCACCGACATTCCAAAGATGGATACCAACTCGGAGAAACTGGTTGTGTCCCACTATGATATTTCTCTGGAACATATCTCATTTGGCTATGGGGACCGCCGGGTGATTCATGACATTTCGCTGGAAATCCCGGAGCACACCACCTGTGCGATTGTGGGTCCCTCCGGCAGCGGCAAGACCACACTCTGCAATCTAATCGCCCGCTTTTGGGATGTGCAGGAGGGGATAGTACGAATTGGCGGGAAAAATGTGAGAAACTATACCGCAGACAGTGTGCTGGAACACATCAGCATGGTCTTTCAGAATGTATATCTCTTTCATGATTCTGTGGAAAATAACATCCGGTTTGGACGGTCAGAAGCTACCCATGAGGAGGTGGTAGCGGCCGCAAAACGAGCCTGTTGTCACGACTTTATTTTGACCCTTCCAGATGGGTACGATACGATTATCGGGGAAGGTGGCTCCACCTTCTCAGGAGGTGAAAAGCAACGCATTTCCATAGCCAGAGCTATTTTGAAAGATGCGCCTATCATCATTCTGGATGAAGCCACCTCCAGCGTCGACCCGGAGAATGAGCAAGCCCTCTTGTCCGCAATTCAGGAGCTGACAAAGGATAAGACTCTAATTTCTATCGCTCACCGCCTGAGTACCGTTCGGAATGCTGACCAGATTATTGTAATAGACCATGGACGGATTATTCAAAGAGGAACACACGAGGAATTATTGTCAATAGACGGAATGTATCGAAGATTTTTATCTCTGCGCACAGAAGCTGCTGGATGGCATCTATAATGGATAGCACACTATAAAGGATGGCTGTGGTGGTCTTAGTTCCACCACAGCCATCCTTTTTACTTCTTATAGTAATAGTCATATCTATTTGCGATATACTTTTATTAACCTATTCTACTAATTTTCCCCGTATTTGGATGAATCAGCACAAGCGGCAGTCTGCGGGTCTTTGCAATCCGCATTGCTACCCGTATGCTACCCGCTCCCTGCGGATCATTATTATACACTGCCACCAAGCAGTCGGCGCATTGCACCATGTAAACTGTGCGCTCTTTATACCCCTGCGCTCCCACTCCCCTGCTACCCATTACAAATTGGTCGCAGTTCTCCTTTAGGCGATGCAACCTTTCACGACTTTTGGGGTCCCATCGTTCGTCATGACCTGGAAAGGGATACACAAGCACAATTTTCAATTCCGGGCATTCTTCCTGCCATCGCATTTCCAACAGGATCTCACCGGCCCATAGATCGACACCAAGTGCTCCACCGACATAGTACCGACGTACTCCACGCCGATACAGTTCCATAAAAACATCATGCAACCGCTTCTTCAGACGCTTGCACGAAGTCATATATTCTTGATATTTGAATTTAAACTGCGTAGGCCGTTGACTAACAACAGCACACGAATAAAACTTGTCCATCTCATCTCCTCCTTTTTCAATAGTACAGTAATATAGCTCATTATACCTGCTATGGCTGAATAAGTTCAACTATGGCCGCTTAATTTTTTGTGTTATGGCGGATAAAATATAGCTATAGCATGGAGGGCTGCCAATGGGTGAATTATTAAAAGAGATGGGCCAGCGAATGCTGGATCGCCGCAAACAACTGAGATTAACACAAGAAACTCTGGCTAAAATGGCACATGTAACCCCGCAAACTATTTCAACTGCCGAACTGGGAACAAAAGCCATGCGGCCTGAAACTATACTGAATGTCTGTGAAGCATTGGACATCAGCACAGACTACTTACTGCGCGGTCGGGTCATAGAAGACGATGCACGCCTGCTTCATCAAAAGATTTCTTCATTGACACCCAGCCAGTACCGCCATCTGGAAGATATTATTGACAGTTATATTGCTGCCATTCAAGAACAGAAAGAGGTATAGGATGAGGCTTTATCTGTCTCCCCTATACCTCTTTCTTTATTATCTACGGAATGCAGCCATTGTACTGGCTATCAGGTAGCGGGTCACATCATCAATCTCCGGCGCTTCTCCCACTTCCGGTATATACTCTGGCTTCTGCGCCTGTACATTGGATGTCGAAGCCGCTTTCCCTTCTTCCATTCGGCAGATGCCCGAGGCAGGAGCAGGCTTTTCGGTTTGTCCTGTCTCTTGCCGCATGATCTCATGTACAATGGCTTCGATGGCGGCTCTGTCAATGACCGGAGCCATCGCTTTCAAAGGCTGTGGGTCATCTGCAAAATTCGCATTATAGTATGTGATTGCGTTGGCAATATACTGGGATTTGCTATGAGGAGGCTGAAGTTCCAACAGTTCAACGGCAGCCCGCTGTACGGGGTCGCCAATATTGAACCGCAGAGAAAATCGCCCCCGTTCCTTTTTGGCCGCCATACCCATCACCTACCCGCCGTTTCCAGTCGATAGAGGTATTCAAAACCGGCCGCATTGGCATTGATGTTCGTGACGAACAGCGGCGTCCCCACCTTACCAGAAGCTTCAATCTGCCGGCGCAACAGGATTGCGCCGCCGCCCACAAAGACCACCTTACTGTAGCGAAGATCCAGCATCCGCTCCCGGAGCGTACTGAACAGGTCGTTTACAAATTCCTGTGCCAGCCGCTCCACCAAGCGCACGGCTTCAGCCGGATACGAGGTCTTCCTGCCAGCAAGAATTGCATCCACATCGCTTTCATCCAGCAGCAGATCCAGTTCCGAGTTTCCTCTGGACCTGATCTTATTGTAGAGCAGAATCACGCCGTTTTCCAGCGAATCGCAGGAGGTAAGATCAGCTTTTCCGTTTTTCAAAAGAAGATAATCCGCCGTGAAACCGCCGATATCCAGCACCACCGCTTTCGGGTCATCCATGAGCGTGTGAAGCATGGTTGCCGCCGCCGCGTACGCCTGAGGGTAGCAAACCACATCGGTAATGCGGATGGCGTAAGGCTTATCCCGGTACACGAATTCCACGATTCCATCTCTCTTGAAATAATCGGTAAACTTTTTTGCCTGGGCGCCAAAATGTGCCGGCGGCAATCCTACCGGCAGCTGGATATTGTAGAGTTCCTGCTTACCGATTTGACGCGCCTCCAATTCCTCTGCGATAGCAATCAGCGTAAGTACAAAGAAGCGATCATCTTCCGTCTTGTCCTTCCGGAACGGGATGCGCTCGTTGGAAAGCGTGTAGTAATTTCCCCGGTATTGCAGGCTCTGGCCAAAGGGTTTTGTAATGCTCTGCTGCAGGCCGGAAACAAACGGGCTGCAGTGGACGGTTTTGATTTGCTTGTTGCCATGATCGACACCAATCAACATAGGTAGTTGCCTCCTTTTTTGCTTTATACATATCCTTTACGCCTGGATGACGCCTTTCTCAACAGGAGGACAAAAAAACACAAAGCCTATACCATGGTAAAACAACGATACCGCCGGAGAAGAATTTTTTCTTCTCCGGCGGTATCGCATCCATCCGATGTAAATCAATATATATTTTATGTGTGTACGCTGTATCGAGCCTTTGCTATGTCTTCTATTCCATGCAGGATGACGGCGCCACAGATTCCTCTGCCATAAGGCGTATACTCCTCAAAAAAGAAGCTGTACGGCTGGCTGTCATCATAGAGGACGATCTTTTCCGTACCGCGCCACTGGAAATGCTGTTCCAGGATCTTTCCCAATTTGTGACGCAGAAGCCGGCACCCGGTAACCTCCTGGAGATTTTTCCGGCAGCGGAATTCATATCGTCGTGTTACCAGTTCCGGGATGGAGAGCTGGCGCCACTCGGCACCATCCATATCCTCTCCCGCCCCTGCAAAAGCGCGGAATGGCTCATAGGGAAGCCGCACATTCTCTTTCCAGCCATGCACCCTGTCATTGCCATCTTCCTGAAGCCATGTGAACCGGATCTCCAGAATCTGCGTACCATCCGGCACCTTTGTCAGCCGCAGACTGGCAAAGGAACCGCAATCACTCGTCAGTACCCTTTTATTCGGCTCCTGCTCCAACTTTTGCAGTTCGCTGCGCAGGATGGCAAACCGATGCGGGGACTTTTTCTCCCATGAAATGGTGCGAATATAAAGCAGTTCCTTGTCGCACCGCACTTTTATCATAGTTCGGTCATTCATATGTTCATTCCTCCTTTTCAGGAAGCGCCCCTGCGGTATGCAGGGCCGCCCGTTCTACCCAAAATGCACCTTCCACATATTTTTCTTTGCGGGAGGTCGTTGCTGCGCCGCCCAGGGAATCGAGATACTGCTGCCCGTTCTTAGATTTAGAGATATACACATAAAACGGGCTGCTGACATACTGATCCCGTGCATAACAGTTGACATACCTCCTTGCCAGAACAGAGACTGCCCCCAGCTCCGCAGCCTTCTGCGTTGCCAGAGCGACGGCCATCTCCATGACCTCCTGCTGCTCATCGTCATTGATGCCGGAGGTGTAAATGCGCTCCAGAAACAGCACCAGCTTCTCACTGACAATATGACCGCTCTCGGTTGAGTTCCCTCCGGCCAAATCAGCAAAAGAAAGCATCAGTTCTGTTGGCTTTTGAAACGCCCCTTTCGTCAGGCGAATGCAGGCGCGGGCCACGATTTCATCACCTTTTCTGATCAGGATGATTTTCTTGTTGGAATCAAAAGCCGCCAGCAGGCACTCGCGTTGGCTCCCCGTTCGATAAGACAAGCAGGTGCTATAGGGCAGCTCGCCTATCTGAATGGTGTGGTAGAAATCATCCGCTTCCTCGGCAATAAACTTGCCTCGATCCAACGCAAGGTTCTTTTGCCATGCGGTCTCCTGCTGCTCACTGATTGGGTGGTTTATTTCCCGGCGCAGATCGTCTGCGAAATATTTCAGCACATAGAACCGGCCCATGAGTTCAGCCTGCACGATTCTTCTGAGTGCCTCGATAGCCGCATCGTTTCCCTGCAGGTAGTTATATAGCGGAGTCACCAGGCTACTGCCTCCTCGAAGCAGGAAGTCTGTGATACAATTTTGGTTCTGTTTCACAAACTCGTCTGAAATGGAGAGGCTTTCTTTCAACTGGGCCCAATCCATATCCGTGGTCAGGACAGAGGCGCGAACCTGCGGCCAATTTTCACACCCGGCAAGCAATGGCAGGTTTCTGGCCGTAAAGACCGCATCCGTTTCCGTCTGGAGATCTGGGACAAAGGGGCAAAGCTGGGTGTAATGAAACAGCATTTGCATAGCTGTCCGCCTCGTCAGCCCGCGAATATGTCCGAATCGCTTCCGATACCATTCGCTGAACGGTTGCTCCAGCAGGCATTGAGCCAGCTGAGTCAGTTGCTCATCCTCCGTGTATCGGCTGACCAGATCCCGCTTGAGTAGCTGGCGAAGCGTGAGCATACGCTGGTCTACCGGGATCGGGGTCAGCTTTGCATACAGACGGACATAGATTTGGTCCTGCTGCCACAGCAGCCGCATCTCTTCAAAGGTGTATTGCTGTCCTTCCTCCAGGCACTCAAAATAGCTGTCTGTGCGCTTTGCAGCATCGCAATCCTGCAAATTCTTTTCTGACAGGGAATTGAGATTGCAGTGCTCACAAAAGCAATCTTCAAACAGGAGCGCATAGCGGCTCAGAGAAAGGAAAATCTCACTGTTCTGATCCACCAACTGTAAAAAGTGCTTTTTCCTGTGTTCCACCGCATAGACAAGGATTGGAAACTGATACGAGCGGATCGCGTCAAAATCCAGATGGAGGCAACCGGAATACAGCGCATTCAGGTAACTGACCTGGTTGCACAAGATTTCCTCACGCTGTTCTTTGTTCAGCGGTGCTTCCTGTCTGATGAACCAGTTCAGGTCATACTGTCCCGCACGGTTTTCAAACCAGCGTTGGAAAAAGATACTCAAATCGTCCGCATCATGTTCAAAGACCTCCAGCAGCTGGCGGAACTTCCCGATATCGGTCTCCCGCAGCCATTGAAGCGCTTTCAGCCGGCCAGAATCAAGAAACACGGTCACGCCCTGCTGGTACAGCAGGCCGAGGATCTTCTGCAGCGGTGTACTCTGCTCCAGAAGTACCAGCGTCTCTTTTTCGTTGCTATGCCAGTTGAACAGGCAGGCACCAAGAAATGGAAAGCGCATCATGTCCCGCTGATGTGCGGTCAGTGAAGAAAGGCCTTTCCAATCTGCAACAGGAAAAAGCCAGAGATTATCCAGAATAGCTTTTTCCTCTTCTTCGTACTTGACATAGGGCAAATAGTATTTCAAATACTCAAAAGTCAGCGCCGTTGGAACATTCAAAGACGCTGCCTCCAGTACCTGTTCCGTCGGATACTGTGTCAGGCTCTCATGGCAGTCATCTGCCGATTTGAGCATCGGTTCGATCCTGTCATCCTCGATCTCACAGGTACACAAAGCATGGTACAAATCTGCGAACTCACCGCATTCAACCAGTTTCCGCTGAATTTGGGAGCTCCTGTTTTTCTTCAGCCGCGCCTGCAGTTCCAGCCGTTCGACCTTTTCGCACGCCCCGTCCAACTCGTTCTCAGAAAACAAGCCCGTTAGGCTCAGCATCAGGCCGTCAGTTTCCATGCGGCCCAGCAGAGACAAATGTTTCATCGTATTGGTCATGCTGCTGCACCTCCTTCGATCATGTTTTTCACCATATCCAATAGTTCTTGTTTTGGCCTGGTCTCGTACTTTGCCAGCATTCCGCACAGCACAAAGAAATTCTGTGTGTCTATCGGCGTCAGTTCTTGCACACAGCCGGCAGGCCATTCCAACAGTTTTTCATAGACCATATTCATGGCTTGCTGTTTATCTTCTTTGTAATAATACTTGTCTGCAAATTGAACCAAAGACATCGCACTTCCGTTATAGATCTGTTCCAACTTTTCCTTTCTTTTCAAAAATTCCTGTTGCTTTTGCAGCATCTGCTCCTGCTCTTTTTTCTCTGCAGCGGCTTTTCGGTCGGCTTCAAGTTCTTTTTTGGAATAGAACCGCTTTTTCAGGCAGTTGCCATCATAGCCTCCGCTGTTGCCCCGGGCAATCAGCTGCCGCAGGACAGAGGCCAGGGTGGGCCTGTCGTAGAGCCGCTGAATCGTCGGGTCCTTCAGTGCGCTCCAGACAAATGCCGTATAGTGTTCCGGCTCCATTTGAAAAAACGAAGAGTCCACCCATTCGTAGAGCTTTCGGTGCTCCTCTGGGCCAAGGAAAGGCCGGGCAATTATGGTGCGAAAATTTTCGTTTCCGTAACCACCAGTATTCTCGCAGAAAGATCGGTGAAAATAGAACCGATCTCCGAAAATCTCCTGCAGCTGTGTAAATCTGTATTGGTTCAGTAACTTTTCGACAAACCGATAGCATTTCCAGCTGGAAATACGCAGGGCATAGTCCCGAAGAAGCTTCAAAGGGTATGCGTATTCACCCTCCGCTCGGTGTTTCTCAAAAAAAGCCCACAGATCGATTTTCTTCGTTTCCACCAGAAGGGTAAACGCCTCCTCGGTGTGCTGCCGAAAGCAAGTGAAATACTCCATGTAGTCGGCACCGGTCAGTTGCTTATACCGGGCAAGCCACTGTCCAGTAGTTGCCGATCCAAGCGAGCGAAGCATTTGCATCGTGAACAATTCCAAATAGGTGTCCCGCTTTAACTCGACTGCCAGACAGTCATACTGCGGATCAAACACATCGAACCGATAATTAAATGACTGCTTGATGTTTTGGTTCATCCAAAGGATAGTTTTGGGGGAAGACGGTGAAAGGCTTGAATTTACAGCCGCCCACAAATCCCGATTGCCCTCATATTTGATGGAGAAATCCTTGTAGCGGGTAAATAGCCAGCCAACATATCCATAGAGCGAATCCGGCAATGCTTCCGGGCAGTTGAGCAACATCTTGCAGCACGCCGCCGCAAGTTTCTCGGCAGGAATGCTGTTAGAGGATAGCCGATAAGAAATTCTATCCATCCACATTGCGAGTGAGTTTGCCAGAATGATTTCATCTGCTCCGTACCCAGCTGCGGTCAAAACTGCAAACTCCCGGCTGTCCTGTTTCATATTCATACAAGGAAGCTTTACCAGTGTTCGCAATACAAGATCTGCCTTTGACCGGCAGGCCTTCACCTGCTCAGTGTATGTGCGGATAAACCACTCCAGCACACCACAGTTAAAAGCCAGCGGCATCGTCCGCTCCGGACCAAACAACCGGAGCAGCTGTGCGTGCATCACCTGATATCCTTCCTCCCGGTCATCAAACAGAGAAAGGACAAACAAGGCTTCTTCTGTCTTGGTGTATTCCGTCTTTGCCAGGGCATCCAACAGGGCACGCTGGCGCACAGTATCTTCCTCCAGATGATACAGAGCACCGCTCAGGTACACATCCCCATCAGCAATTCGCCGGATTTTCTGGAGAAAGCCACTACGCTGACTGCCCACAAACATCTGGTCTGCGTGGAGTGTGCGTGTAACGGCAAGTGCCAGTGCCAATGCACGGACAATACGGATATCTGTGCCCAACTTTTCCTCAAACCGCTCCAGCACCTCTCCAGGATAGCGCAGGCTATACTGCTCAAAATAGATAGAGACATCCACATCTTGCTGCCAAATCTGGGCAGCTTCAATCTGGCGATAGTGCATCCTTGCCTTGTCGTCCTGAGAAGTCTGTACCACCAGTTCGGCAAAAGCATGATACAATGTCAGATCAATGGCTTTCTGATAGGCCGCGTATGCCGGCATAATTTCTTGATTCACAGTTGTCCCTCCTTTCGTGATTACCTGGGCCAGTGGCCCCCAGTGGAGTAGTTCCATTCGATGGTTCCATCGTCGTACTGGAGAATTCCATGCGCCTGCAGGCTCCAGCCATCGCGCACTCGCGTGAAGAGCGCTGTCGTTTCACACGGCCGGATTGCTTCGGCAACACTGGTGCAACGATATTCACTGCCGTTGCGATTGGTATAAGTCTGGTTCACGATTGGCGTAATATAGGTTCTATCCATATCAATTCCTCCATAAAAACAGGAGGAGAGCGCCGATTTTTGGCACTCTCCCTGTTGTTATTGACTGGCCGGGTGTTCAGGCCACGCCTGCCATACGGAAAAATTCCTGCGGTTCCAGCACAGGGATACCCAGCTCCCGCGCCTTGGACAGTTTGCTGCCGGCCTTCTCGCCGCAGACCAGATAGTGGGTCTTACGGGTCACCGAGCTGCCAGCAATCGCCCCCAGCGAGGCGATCAGGCTGTTCATCTCATCGCGGGTGTAGGGTTCCACCTTTCCGGTCACCACAATGGTTTTCCCGGCAAAGGGATTGTCCTGCGTGTTGTTTTTCGCAACCGGCTGCACCGGCTTCTGGATCATCATCATCTGCAATTCCTCCCAAATACAGAAATTTTCTTCTTTGCTGAACCACTCATGAATATTATTGTGCAGCGTATCTCCAAAGTCCGGGAGCTGCCGGAAGTCGTACCCGGCATAAACGGCATCCCGGAACTCGTCCAGATTACCGTGGAATACCTGGCAAAGAACGCCGCTGGCGGTGTTGCCGATCATGGGGATGTCCATAGCAATTACATACCGCTCAAAGGTCGTATTCCGGCTCTGCTGAATAGCACTCCAAAGGCGCTGCCAGGATCTTTCTCCAAAGCCGTCCATACGCACCAGCTCGTCTTTATGCTGATCCAACCGGTAGATGTCCAGATAGCTGTGAATCCAGCCCCGGCCAATCAATTTTTCCAGCGTTGCTTCGGACAGTCCCTCAATATTCATCGCCTTTTTGCCGACAAAATGGACAAACTGCTTGAGCTTTCTCGTCTCGCAGCCAGCATTGTCGCAGAACAGCGTCTTGATCGTGCGTTCCTCGCCGTTCTCATTGCGCCCTCTGGTTTCGTGGATACGGGTGGGTTCCCCGCAGCAAGGGCACCGGTGAGGGTATGCGCTTTCCAGCACAAAGCCGCCGCGGTCCAGATTGTCTTCCACATGAGGAATGATGAGATTCCTTTTCGATACCAAAATGCGGTTTCCCGGCATCAGCTCCAGATCTTCAATAAAGGAAAGATTGTGCAGGCTCGCTCTGGACACCTCACAGCCATCGATTTCCACCGGCGCAAAGACTGCGACCGGGGCAATCTCGCCGGTGCGTCCGGGCGTCCATTCAATCATCTGAAGCTTTGTTTCAAACAGATCATCCTCAAATTTGAACGCCAGTCCGTCCTTATAGTGGTGGCCTGTACGCCCGCAGCTTTTGGCGAAGGCCACATCATTGTAGGTGACAACGATGCCGTCGATAGGAATATCCTTGTCTCTGGCATACTGCTGCAGCTGCTTGATTCCATCCTCCGCCTCTGCCTGCGTCAGCGTTCGCTTGGTCACCAGATACTTGCAGGGGGTAAATCCCAGCGCAGAGAGCTCTTTCAGCCGCTCCGACTTGCGCGGCAGGTTTTCAAATCCCTCCAGCACAGTGAACGGCATGAACATCAGACGCCGCTCCATACAGGTCTTGGCATCCAGCAGGCGTACCGAGCCAGCCGCCAGATTGCGTCCGTTTTTGTAGGTCTCTCCGTTATTGTCCACCAGCGAGGCCTTCAGCTGTTCAAAATCGCTGGGTCGAATGAATGCCTCTCCAGTGATCACCAGACGATCTTCATATCGGATATGCGCAGGTATGCCGCCAATGGCGCGGGTATTGTGGGTCACGATTTCGCCCACTTCCCCATCGCCTCGGGTAGCAGCTTCCAGCAATTCGCCACCCTCATAGGTTAACTTGATGGTGAGCCCGTCCAGTTTGAGCATGAACATCACTTGATGCTCGCCCATGAAGCGGCACACCTCCACAATGTTTTTTTCCTTATCCAGCGACAGCAGCGGGATTGGATGGTTGGTTTTCTCCAGCTTGCTGATTGCCGGATACCCCACCGTACTGGTAGGAGAGTTCGCCATCTGGATGCCCGTCTGCCGCTCCAGGTCTTGAAGTTCCTCAAACAGCCGATCATAGACAGCATCACTGATGTTGGGCGCATTGAGATTGTAATACTCATGGCGATAACGGTTGAGCCGGGCAGTCAGATCCTGCTGTTTCCTTATCAATTCCTGATTCATCACGCTACCTCCTCATTCAGTACACAAAACGCAATGATCAGCGTTTCTTTTCTGTTGCCGCCGTAGGTGAACGAACTGCACACACCATTTTCAAATGTCCAGGTGCTGGCCGGCCCCCACCAGAGCATGGCGCCGCGGCCATTATTGCCGGCATCGATCTTGTCAGCCGGCTGATTCAACACCTTCGTGCAAAATCCATTTGAGGTAATCCATGTGACCTCACGCAGTTGATTGATGCACTCCGTTCGGCGATGATCAACGATTTGCAGACGGATTCCGGGCCGCAGCGCGCGTTTCAGCTGATTCAAATTTTCGATCATGCGACATTCTCCTTACTGTTCCGTTTTTCCTTGATAGCGTAGCGGCCAAAATTCAATTCATGGATAATGCGTTGGATCACTTCGTCATCATCCCATGCGGCAAAAAGAGAAGTCCGCTCCGGCCCTTCCCCCACATGGACACTCATCTGTCCACCATAGATCTGCATCAACACATCCGTGCATTGGGCACAGACGATTGACAAATTTCCAAGCTGTTTCATAATTTCTCCTTGTTCACACAACATGCAGCCAAACCATGACATGACGGCGAAGGTCTGCAGTCGCATAATGCTTTCTGATATTGACGGGACGGTAGTGCCCATCCAAATCGCATTCAACGCTTTGCTCCACTCGGCCTTTATCCCGGGCCAGTTCTTCACGAACCGCCTGCAAAATACATAGGCGAGTTTTCAATGTGTCGCTTTCTCTGCAACGAAGCGAAGGGCAATACACATATTCGTGCGGGTTCTCTTTGAGCATGAAGCCATAGGTCATATACTGACGGCATTTACGCTCCCGCTCCCGTTCGATGTGCTTCACATAGTCCACGGCGCTTTTAACCCCCTCTGTCAAACAGAGGTATCCCATCTTCTGGCGCTGTTCATCGGACAGAGAAATCTCATCCTTCTTCTGCCCCGGCAACCCCTTATAGATGTGGAAGCTCTCGGGAGCATAACGATAACCGCGGATGTTGTACTCAAATTTCAATTTGCTCAATGTAAAACCCCTTTCTTAAATGAATGGCCGAACGCCCCAAGGGACGCCCGGCCATTGAACCTGTCTCACGCGGCTGCAGGGAGTGCCTGCGGCTGTATGACTTCCGTATTTTCCATTAAGTCGGCCAACAACACATCTGCCAGCAGACGGCCAGCCAGATGCCCGGTGTGAATAATCACACGGTCTTTCTGCATCTGGATAAATTCCTCCTTCCGCAGCTCACGGCTCCGTTCGGCCAGCTTCAGGTCGCGGCCGGTAAGACGGGTTGCTATGACCTTCTGCCACTTCAGCAGGAATTCCGTTGCCTGTTCGATGTCCTCATATTGGCGGTCAAACAGGGTGCGTTTCTGCCTCACAGTACCATCCGGCTCAATTTCAAGCGTGTAATAGGGGTCTTCCGGTTCATCCGTCCGACGAAGGAACATGATGAAGCTCTCCCGGCGCTCGATGCGCTCATAATACCGCTCACCACTTCCGTCATTCCCGACGCAATGGTGGAGCATACGCCCCTCTTTGATGATGGCAAAGATGTTTTGGGGCGCAAGCACCGTGTAGTCGCCATCGCTGTAGGCATATTTTTTCTGCAGCTCCATGCAGATGTCGTTGACATGGGGATATTTCGCCGCCATTTTCGATGCCTGCTCCTCCAGACTCCCAGCTTCACTCTGAAGGACCAGTTCATCGTGCCGCTGGCGCAGTTTGCGCACACGGTAGACGATTTCATCACTGGTGTCATAGTGCAGCCGTTCTGCCATAGCAAGGTAGTCCTGCCAGGTGGTCAGCGCCTGCTGGCAGCTGCCATCAAAATACTCTTTTTGCCGTTCCAGATAATTTCTGATCTGTACCAGGCTCATGCGGTCTGCGATAAAGACCAGGTCCCTGGGACTGATCCGTTCTTTTTTGCTCCAACACAGCATTTCATCCGTGATACACTGTCCGGTCCGCTTCTCAAGCTGCAACCAGGCCAAAGTCTCTGCGTCTCCGTCCAACTGGCGCAGGCGGCGGAATTTGGGCGTATCCAGACCAAGAGCTCGAATCAACCCTGGCTCGTTCGGATGCAGAACCAATTTCCGCACACGATCACAGGAGTTGAAGCACTCGTCGGTCAGCCGCGGCAGTCCAGCCTTCCAGATCTGCTCCATCTGGGGAAGTTTTTCCCATACCGCCAAGTATTTTTCAGGATCAGTGATTGGATGGCTTCGTATCCACTCAACCAAGCCGGTCTGGCGAAGTTCTTTTTTCCCCAGGCTAGGCAAAGTCTTTCCATACACCCGACCAGACTGATTCCAGCTATAGTTGTAATAGCAGGGGCTTCCCTCGATCCAGCGCACTTCTCTTTGGCAGTACATTCCCCAGAAATAGGAACGGATCTCTCCGCTGCGGTCGTAAATCGAACGCCGGAACTCATGCCAATAAGGTTCGCTATGAGGAAGAATGTGTTTCCGGTAGGTCCTGTTCGCCCAGAATTCTCGGATGACAAACCCATCCTTACACCGCTGGATGAGGTAAGCATAATGCCTCTGCGTCTGAAAATAGCCAGTGCGGCCCAGCGCCTTGAAAACAACGGGATGCCGACAGCAGATGCAACGCCCCTCTTTGTTGTGGTAGGGATGCCCAGAAATGGGCACCTCCTTCCCGCAGAAGGTGCAGTAGCCGATCTTGGCGCCGCCGCGCTTGTACTGGTAAAATATAAAATTTTCTCGCACGGCCACCTTGTCAGCCCAACGGCCCCAGTCTTTCGGCAATTTCGGCACTTGAGCAAGATCTTTGTCCCACGGGTCGGTGATCCGCTTATGACGCCGCTCCAGCTGTTCTTCCCTCACTTTTCTTTGAAAATCGAGGATGCCGGAGTATCCGCCCCGTTCGCTGGAAAAATACCGTTGCACCATATCCGAGTCTTCTGTGCCAACCCAGCAAACAGCATCATAATCCTGTCCAGACCATTCCAGTCTGTCCAGCTTGGCGTCTCTCCACTTCTTATCCAAATAGTCGTAGGTAAGGAACTGGCGCTTCTTTTTATCAAGAAACACCTCATAGGCGGGATTGTCCCCATCCAATCGAAGATAATCCGGCAGATAAAGCGCCGCCTTCAAAATGCCGTTCTGAACCATGCAATTCATATAGCATTTATACTTGCGACGAATGCGGGTATAACCGGAGTAGGTTCTAACTTTTTCCGGCTCGTCCTCAAGAGCCACCTTTTTCATTTCCGGCGATGCCGTCAGTTTCGGCATCCCCAGAAGAATAGATTTCTTCAATTCATTTCACCGTCCTTTTTTTTCAAGATCGGCTCCATACCACTCATTGGGTCGGAGTTTCTTCCCATCGATGGTCGCCACCACGATCTTCTGGATGCAGCCGGTGACCGGATCTTCCTTGGCAAACGCAAGCACATCACCTTTCCGGCTGCCTTGTGCAACAGGGTCAACACCACGCACAACAGCGTACCCACAACATGCCACAGCTTTGTCCTTCTTCACATGGCTGTTCCATTTCCGCTTCGGATGATCGGCCATAAACGCAAGGCCAAGGGTGAAAAGTTCTTCCTTGGTCAGCCGCCTAAGAACCGTCAATTCAGTGCAGGAAATCTTTGAGTCAAATTCGTCCTCATCAATGTCGCCTCCGGCGTTGACAATATAGTATTCCGAGTGATCCGCATCACCGTAATAACTCAGGCAGTCCAGTGGGTCTTCCGCACAATGGAAACCGTTTTTGCGGCAGTTGGCTTCTTCGGTCATGTTCAATCCCATCTGAAACTGATAGCCGATACAAACCATGCCAGGATGAAACCCTTTGTACGCGATCATGCGCTACCTCCTTAACCAGCTTTTGCCACGCTGAAATCCAGCAAAGACATCTGGCCATCAGCAGAAGGTTTCTTTTCCGGCGCCGGCTTTGGTTCCGGCTTCTTCTTTTCGGCGGGTTTCTTTTCCGCTTTCTTTTTCTTGCCGGTATTCCCGGTGGTCTTGCCAATATAGGGCTTCGGCACAAACTTTTCCTCCTGCTCCTGGTCCTCCTTGGCATCCGGGTCGCGGAAATAATCTTCCGCCCACTGGTAGCACAAATCGTCTGGAATATCGCAGCCATAGCCTTGGCCGCCCTGTCCGGGCTGGATACCATTGGCTTTCAGCTCGTCCTGAACATAGTCCCACGCCTTCCGGCTGATGTACTGGAAGCAATGGATCATGGTTTTCTTCGGGTGCATGGTGAGCCGGGCAAAAGCCGGATCATCCAGGCAGAGCGTCTGGATATACTCCGAAACGCACTCCTTCATGTTCCGACGGGTCAACTTTTCTACATCCTTGCTGACACGCTGCATGGAGGCGGATACCACTTCATCATCGCTCATGGCGGCAAGGTGATCCATCTGCTCCTGCAGGGCCCGCTTTTTCTCCGCCTGCTTGGCCTCCCATTCAGCCTTGCGTTTTGCTTCGGCAGTTTCATGCTCGGCACGACGCTTTTCTTCATCGGCATCCTTGGATGCGCCATTTCCGGCGGGCACATCTGTTTTGATGTCATCCACATCGTCACATCCGCCATTCTCTTCCACGGGGTCATCCTCCGGCGCTTCCATCATCTCAGTAGAAACGGAGGATGCCGCATCAGAACCAGGCTGGGGTGCAGCTTGGTTCAGGGGCTGGACAGACGAACGGATGACCGGAGGCACCGGCAGTTCGTCAAAGCTTTCCTCTTCCTCAAAGGCATTTTCGCCCGTGAGTGCAGCAGCCGACGGTTTGCGTCCCTCCTGCATATTCAGCGACATCTCTGAAAAATATCCCATAGTAATCTCCTTTCTGTAAACGAAAAACGGCATGGACGGGCCAAAGCCCATTCCATGCCATCGTTACCTGTATCACAGCACATAGAGCAAAGTGCTGAAGCTGTCAAAGCAGTAGCAGACCACATTGGGGTACTGCTCCGCCCATTCTTTGATTTGTTCCTGTACTGCCTGCGCCACCAGCTGTGCCGAAATATTCCAGGGCGGCGGAACTGTCACCGTGAAATATCCCTGTTCTATGTTGGGGCGAACATCCGCATTCAGCTGAACGCATTGCTCCAAAAGCGCCTCCAACTGTCCCTTCTTCGTTCCTTTTACAACAACCATCGATCTGCTCATGCTCCTCCCGAAACCTTCTTTTTGGCGAGCATCGGAGAAAATTTCACCTGCTGAAACTGTGTATCTCCGTTCACATAGTAGTAAATTCGTTTCATGGGATACTCCAGTTCCACAACATCGGAAAGCGACATTGGCCGTCCGTTGCAACCCTCCGGTAATTCCACGCTGAGTTCTGAAAACAGGCGCTGCAATATCTCGGTATCGCTTTGGCCTGTAGGACAATAGATTTCTCCCGTCCAGACCATGCGATATTGAGCCGCAGGCGGCTGCTCATAGCCGGCCTTTTTTACCGCTTCCATACCCTTGAACGCAAACGGAATCGCTTTCCGCTCGTCCAGTTCCAGCTGGTAGAGCACAAATCGCTGACTCCTGCGCTGGGGTTCCAGAAGGACGCCAAGCGCCTCCCGGCCATGGCGCAGAAATGTTTCATGCTCTTCCCGGGTCAGGCCCAGATATTCGGTCAAACCGATGTTACTCTCCGCCCGGTGCTGCCATTGCTCGGTACAGTCCTCAATATGCGCCAACTCACACCAGCCATTGAGGTACTGTTCTTTGAATGTCTTTCTTTCCAACTCCTTTCTTCGCTGATTTTCCCGGCGCAAGGCAAGCTGCCAATCATCAAATCCCTTATAGTTGGGGTTCCAGGTCAGCCGCCTGCAATTCATTCCGTACTTTCGGGCTGTCAGATAGATTTTTGATGCTCCCGCCATGGTCATTTGGTTATTGTACTTGTCCATATCGTGGGCTTCGATGATCTCCTCTGTACCGCTCTGCGCCAGAAGGGCAAATAATGGGTCCAGCGGACTTGTGTTATTGGCTCCGGCAATCGCAGCAAAGGTGCGTCCAGTCAAACAGTGGGATATGTCGGCTTTCAGCAACCCCTCAATGACATACACCACACGGGCAGACGGATCACCAACCAGGTGTACCGGGCTTCCCGATGAAGCGCCGTCTCTCTTGGAAGAAGAAGAGAACCAGATGTATTTGGCGCCAGCTTTTTCCGGCGGGTCATCTTTGTCCTTCAGTGGCACATCCAGCATGATTTGAAACCCCTGTAATCTGCCGTCAAAACCAACGGCTGGAATCAAGATTCCAGATGTTTTTTTATAAAAGGCCATGGTCCAGTAGCCGCAGTCATCGCGGTAGAACCCCGGGACACCTTCCACCTTACAGCCCATCTGTATCAGACGCGCTGTAATAGATCGGCACAAAAAGGGCGGCGGGGTGCTCTTAAAGCCCAGCGATTCGATTTGTTCATCAGATAACCCACGCTTTGGTGACCGAAGATGCTCCCTATGAGCCGGTCGCAGTGTAAGCTGGACCAACAGCAGGGATAGCGTCTGGTGGATCTCCGCAGGACTTGCTTTCTCTGACTGCGGCACAGTTTTTCGCTCGGAAGTAGAATGACGGCCGGCGTCAGCCCGGGCCCCCGAAAACGAGGACCCGGTGCTGACCGCCAGCTTAGGAGCTTCATTCCCGGAGCGTATATGTTCTTCATGGCAGTTGTCGCACAAAGCTTCTGCTATTTCCCAATAAGCGTCCGAGGTCGTCGTATTGTTGAGCCGTGCATACAGCCCAAGCATTCCGCCATGCTCGCCGCAGTAATTGCAGCGCCACACATTTTTGACGAAATTGACATTCATTTTTCCCCGGCGATCACCGCAGAACGGGCAATCCACATAGACACTATTTGACTGCTGGCGCCTGACACGCAGGCGCAACAGTTCCACGACATCCATGATATTGAACGGAAATTCATCCGGGTATGAGCCCATCTGTCATTCCTCCCTTTGTACCCTCGCTGGGGTTCATATCAGCCAGCCTTCTGGAGAGAATCGAGCACCAGCTGGGCGGCAGCGCGCACCAGATTGTTCTTGCTTTTGCCCGGAATGAGATAAAAGCGCAGATTGACCGGGCGTTTCTCTGCCACCTGCGCGATCGTCATGCCACGGCAGATACCATCATCCACAACGACCTGTCTGGCCTGTTCCAGCGTCATCACCTGCAGAAGCTCTTCCACAGGAGTATTCTGCGTGTAGTCGGGAGCCTCGTCCTGCGCAGGCGCATCGTTGCCCTTGGGTTCGATTCGCATCTCAGCCTTTTGGTTGGGCAGCGGCAGTTCATCCGTCTGCTCCACGGCTCCCGGCTCAGCGGTAGCCATCACAGTATCCGTGGGCACCACTTTCTCCGCCTTAACAGGCTCCACCGGCAGCCGCTGTTCCACCGACTCTACAGGCGGGGCCGTCACAGCCGTTTCCGGGGCCACAGGTGCCCTCTGCTGCGTTTTATGGCCGTTGGAAGGGAAATCACCCACGTCGGGCGCAGCGGGCTTCTGAGGGGTGCAGGCAGGCGTCTGCCGCGGTTCCGTACGCTCCACCTGAATAGGTGCAGCCTCAGCCGCCTTTTTCTCAGTGGCATCGGCTTTCTTTTGCCCAACGGCGTCCTGTGCGTCGGCACTGATGAGCTGAATACCGAAGCCGGCATCCGTGAGCGCCTGGCTCAAAGCCTCATTCTGGGCGCCTCGGATAAAGTCCCGGTTGTCCTGAAGCTGCTGTTGGGCCACGCTCATGCTGAAAGGCTCAGCATCGCTGCGATCCAAGAACACACGGGCCTCGAAAATCGCCATCTGCTCGGTGATCCGCAGCGCCGTCACGCGCATACGCCCGTTGGGATGGGCCATGCGGAACCACAGCTTCTGATAGGGCAGATCCAGCCTCATACTGTCCTTGGTGCGGCGGAGGAACTTGAGCGGGTCAAAGTCCGGCACCTTGTTCAACTCTGCTACGGCGGGTACGGCCTCATACATGGTTTTGGCATTGCTGCTTTCGTTCATTTTGCAAACTCCTTCCTGTTAAATAAAATAGGAGACGCACTGTGCTTTTTCTGCACTTTACGTCCCTTTTTAACCTGCGTGTTTCAATTCTTTTTTCGCTTCGTTCGGGAGCGGGATGCCGGCGCGTCTGGCATAGGCCTTAAAATACATGCCAATGCGTGCGCCCAGCAGCGTATTTCGCTTGCTGATCTCGTTGCGGTGAATCGCCATGAACAGCACCTGCTTCTGTCCAATCAGCACCACACGCTTTTTAGCACGGGTGATTCCGGTATAGAGCAGGTTGCGGTAGAGCATGATGCTATGCGCTTTCAAAAGCGGCATGATAACCGTTTCATACTCAGAACCCATAGACTTATGGATGGTGGTGGCATAGGCAAGGTCCAGGTTGACCATATCCTCTACGCTGTATTCCAGTTCTCGACCAACTCCAAAATCGAGGCCCACACGCTTTCCGTTCTCACCGTCTTTGATATAACGGATAAAACCCAGATCGCCATTGGATACCTTTGCGGTATTCTTGGTCTGCATAATACGGTCATTGACCCGGAAAACTTTGACGCCGATTTTGATCTCGTCTTCGGCGGAGCGAAACGGGTTGACCACTTCACGGATTGCCTCATTGAGCTGTTCCGCCGATGCCGCACCTTCTGAGCGGAAGGGCGACAGAATCTGCACCCGGTCGATGCCGCTTTCCTCAATCTCTCTGCAATAACGGGAGATAATCCGCTCGGCGGCATCCGCCTGGTTATCGCTCGCCATGAACATGAAATCCGGCCCATAGTACAGCTTGGTATTGCCCTCGTTGATAAACTTGGCATTGTAGGCTATCAGACTGTCTTTGGACTGGCGAAAAATCTGATCCAGCACAGTGACAGGCACCAACTTGCAGTCAATCAACTCACGGAACACATTTCCGGCTCCCACGCTGGGAAGCTGGTCCGGGTCGCCTACAAGCACGATTCGTGCCCCGTCCTTGATACGAGAGAAGAATTTATCTGCCAACCACATATCCACCATGGAAAACTCGTCCACGATGATCAGGTCAGCCGACAACGGTTCCTGCTGTTTGGTTCGGTTGACATCGTCCTCTTCGCTGCCGAGACCCAAACCGCTGTGAAGTGTCCGGGCCATATCAAAGCCGGTGCTCTCTGCCATACGGCGGCTCGCTCTGCCCGTCGGTGCCATCAAGACGATTTGGCCGTCAGGGTGCAGCCGGCGGTATACCTCCAAGATCGTTTTCAGAACCGTCGTTTTGCCGGTACCGGGAGAGCCTGTGATAATGGAAAGATTGTGGCGGTACGCCGCATAGACGGCAGACTCCTGTTTGGAGGACAACACCACGCCCATCTCACGCTTGACCCGTTCCAGTACCCGCTCGATCCGCTCCGGTTCCGACGGCTCCACCAACCGCATGGCAATGCGGCGGGCGGTCTCGTCCTCCTGTGCAAACACCCGGGGCAGATAGATGTTATCCTTGACTGCCACCACTTCTCCTTTGAGAATCATGTCCTGCAGCACATCTGCGACTTCCTTCGCCTGAAGGCGAAGTGCCGGCACAGGAATCTTGTTGTTGAGCAGCCGAAGTGCCTCTTTCTGCAGGGTTTCCCCGGGCAAGAACAGGTGCCCTTTGGAGCCTTTGCCATCTTCCAGCGCCCAGAACAGTGCTCCTTTGACCCGCATGGGGTCATGAAGGTCACCGCCGTTCTTCTGAACAATGGCATCTACGCGCAAAAAGCCGAATCCGGATATCTGGCACAGTTCGAACGGACTCTTTTTCAAGATGTCCACACTGGCTGGCCCGAAATACTGATAGATCTTGAGCGCCGTTTTCGGCGTGATCTTGAACGGGGAGAGCAGAACCAAAAGATCCTGCAGCATCCGGCTCTCCGCATAGGAGGTCTTAATCTCCTCCAGTTTGCTTTCCGTGATACCCTTGATTTCCAAAAGCCGTTCCGGCCGCTTCTGCAGAATGTCCAGCGTGTCCTCTCCAAATCGGGATACGATCAGCGTAGCGGTCGCAGGTCCGATGCCTTTGATAAGGCCCGATGCCAGATACCCCTCCACACCGCTTTTGGTCCGAGGGACGATCTGGCGCCACTGCTCCACCTGAAACTGCATACCATACTTGCCCTGCTTCCATTCGCCGTCCAGTTCCAGCTCCACCGCATCCGTGCGGGGCAGTTCATAGCCGGTCGCCACGAAGCGGATCAGATGGTCTCTGTACCGGCGGGTAGAACGGGCCTCCAGCGGCACCTCTTTGTCAGCAGTCTTCACACTGATAATGCAGAACCGATTTGCCGGGTTGTGATAAATCGTCCCGTCATAAGTTCCTTTATGGATCACTTCTTTTTTCCCTCCTTTAAGCCGCCTTGGTATCAGCTTTCACACTGAACCGGCGAAACTCCGAGATCGTGACATACTGCTCATAGATATCAGGATGGTCCAGTTTCAACCGGTCCAGATTGTCTTTGTCGATGTTAGGCTTCCGCACCGGATTGTAGGTGACCGTATAATTTACGCCGTCCTGCTGGCAAATGGCTTTGCAGCTCTTGCCCATTTCGGCAATCAATGCTCCTTTCAGCCGTTGCATATCCGCATCGATTTCCTTGCTGTTCTTTTCAGCACGTTTCTTTTCTTCTTGGAGCTGGAGATACCGCATCAGCTTGGCAGTCAGAGAATAATCAAAGGTCACCACAGGGGCGTCCTTATCCGCAGGACCCGTATGCCGGCGCACGCTTTCAATTACAAGATCGCCCTCCTCGGTATAGGGCGGCGGTGTTTTGGCAAGGACATAGTTCTCCCAGAAATGTTGTTCCAAGAAAATCATCTCATCCTCATAAGCCTCGTCGCGGCGAATCTCACGAATGATGGTTTCTTCCTCGTTGTTGCCGTACAGACAGCAGAAGAAGCAGCGATCCACATTCATAACGGCCATGTAATGGCGCCCCTGGGTTTCGTAGTAGACCGGAACAGTTTCTTCCCCGTTCAGCCACCAGTGATCCTTGGCATTGTAGTTCGTGGTTTTGATTTCCAGAATTGCGGTCGTACCATCCGGAAGTTCCACAAAGTAGTCCACATCCGCCAGCATCCAGGGATACTTGGGGTGCTGGAACATCTTCTTGACCTGATATATCTTGTAGCCGGTCCGATGCTGGAAAATTTTCGCCACTAGCGGCTCCAGCAGATGCCCCATTTCCAGAGCAACCCAGTTTTCTTCGTTGTCCTCAACCGCTGCAATATTCAGCTTGTCGTAGTACAGGTCACGGGCCGTCCGCCAGGGTGATATACCCAGCAGCGCAGCCACATCACTGCCACCAATTCCTTTTCGCCGATAAGCGAGCCATTCCTTTTCGGATAAGCCTGCGGTCTCGACCAGTACCTGCGGTTGATGCGCTTCCTTCAATGCCGCACAGCTATCCGGCATACTCAGCACCCCCTCCTCGTCGGGCGAGGAACGACATGCGCCTTCATTACCGGGCACCGCCTCTTGATGGGCTGCTGCAGTTTCTTGAACTGCCTCCAACTCTCGTTCAATTTTTTCTCTTTCACCATGATGTCATGGTTCAGCATTTTCGTGTTCATTTGCATACCTGCCTTTCTGATTTTTGATATATCCTCAAAGCCGTTTCCGGCATTTGGGCAAAAAAATAAGCGAGGTTGACTGCGGCATACGCCTGCTGTCCACAGCAACCTGTGAACCAAAGTCATCCTCGCCAATAGGGAATGGGCATTCCCTGAAAATAGAAAAAGCCAGTAATATACCGACCCATACGGGCGCAGTAATACTACTGGCACAAGTACAATCTTAACTGCGTGTGCAATGCGGGCTTTTGGCCTGCGGTACAGAACTTATGTCTGTATCCCATACGGGAAGCGCACAAAAATCAATTACAAAGCAAGTTTAGCACAATATATAGTATTAGTCAAGTATTGTTGTCTACATATAGCGTCTTAATTGTTTCTTCGTATCTGTCTGAGAATAAAAAATAGGAATCTGCAGAATTCAACTCGTTCCGTCCCTATATATAAAGCGTATAGACATGGCGTGTGGTTCCACTGCCTGTCTGTTCGCCTTTTGTACCTTGACAACCCCCATAACCTTTTCCATTGGAGTTATACAGGGGTCGTGGATAGTGTGTGATGACTGCATGGAGCACGCCCACGACTGAAATGCTGCACAGCAGTTGCCTGAAAATACGCGGCGGAAAAACCCGGCGCAGGAAATGGCCTTTGGAAGAGACCTGATACTTCCCGATAAATTTGAATGACTTCATTGTTTTTGTTGAAAACCTTTCCCTACAAACAGTAGAGGATATATGTAATTGCAAATAAAGGAGGGCAATTATGGAGAAAAGAAAACCCAATGACCTTTCGCCTGAGCAGTGCTTGGCGGTAGATACGGAATCGCTCTGCAAGCTGCTCGACTGCGGGCGGCACACTGCCGTTCAGATCGGCGACCTTGCCCATGCTCGCATCACCATGAATTCTCGTGTCCTTTGGAGCGTTCAGCGCGTAAAGGAATATCTTTACGAGATTTCATGCTGACAGAATCCTGCCCACCAGGGGCGCAACAGCACACCAACCATCGGGAGGTATCAATTTATGCCCAAAATTAGAAAAGACAACAAAGGCCGCAATCTCCGGCCAGGCGAAACCCAGCGTTCAGACGGCAACTATATGTTTGTCTATATGCTGGGGAAAAAGAAAAAGTACATTTACGATACTGACTTAGCCGCTCTTCGCGCAAAAGAAAAGCAACTCACGAAAGATGCCGATGACGGCGTTCGTACCCAAGAGGCCATGAAAATCACCCTAAATGACATGTTCAAAGTTCTCATGGATACGAAACTCCAGTTGAAGGCTTCCACGCGGGCAAATTACGAATACCTTTGGAGCAGTTATATTAAGGACGAGCCATTTGCTAACACTCCGCTGCCCAATATTCGTAAAAGTGATATCCTGACATTTTACACTAAGCTTTTGAAAAAGGGCTTTGCAATCAACTCGCTGGAAAGCATCAATAATCTGGTTCATCCCGCACTTGAATTGGCAGTCGATGATGACTATATCCGAAAGAACCCCAGCAAGGGTGTTTACCGTTCTCTAAAATCCGAGGGAAGCGGAAAGCCTGCAAAAACAAGGATTGCGTTGACCAAGGAGCAGCAGAAGAACTTCCTGCGCTTCATTTCCAAATCGCCGATGTATAGTCACTGGCTGCCCGTCATGGTCGTGCTGCTTGGTACGGGACTGCGTGTGGGAGAGTGTACTGGGTTAACCAAAAACGATGTGGATCTGGAGAACAACACTATCTCCGTGAATCATAACTTGATTTATCGGGTCATTGATGGGAAAGCAGACTTTCACATTACTACTCCCAAAACGGCAAGCGGTACTCGCACTATTCCCATCCTGTATCCGGAGGTTGCCGAACAGCTCCGTGCGCTGATTGAAGTGATGGACGCCTTGTATCCGGAGGATCTCGTGATGAATGGATATCATGGTTTCATCTTCCGAAACCGCTCTGGTTACTTTCTCAGTGCCCACAACATCAACCGGGCCATTGAGCGCATCTCCATCGCCTACAACGCCGAAGAAATGGATCAAGCAGAATTGGAAGACCGTGAGCCGAGTCTATTGCCTCATTTCAGCGTACATAATTTACGGCACACCTTCTGCACCAGACTTTGCGAGAGCACAAACGACATTAAGTTCATCCAGCAAGTAATGGGACATGCTGATTTCTCCACCACCATGGACATCTACACCCATATCACGCAGGAAAACATGAAGGAAAAAGCAGAAGTGATCAAGGGCAATTTGGTGCTGATGTGAAAATTACAAAAAAGGGCAAATCCGCATCTCAAACGCGGATTTGCCCTTCATTTTGGCCCGTCTGGTGTCGTCTGGTTTCAAGCAAAAGTTGTAAAAAAGTTGTAGTTGTAAGCCCCTTTTACTTCATCTTGTGCTGTCCGCTTCCATCAGGCACTACATATTGTGTTTTACTTGTCCAATGGCTTCATTGTGGGGAACAGGATCACGTCCCGGATGGAGTCGGAATTGGTCAGCATCATGACGCAACGGTCAATGCCGATGCCCATGCCGCCCGTGGGAGGCAGACCATACTCCAGGGCGGTGATGAAATCCTCGTCCATCATACCGGCCTCGTCGTTGCCCGCGTCGCGCAGGGCGATCTCGTGCTCGAAGCGGCCCCGCTGGTCAATGGGATCGTTGAGCTCGGAGAAGGCGTTTGCAAACTCACAGTGGTTGATGAACAGCTCAAAGCGCTCCGTCAGGCGGGGGTCCTTGGGAGAGCGCTTGGTCAGGGGGGAGACCTCCACCGGATACATGGTGATGAAGGTGGGCTGGATCAGCTTCTCCTCCACCCGCTGGTCGAACGCCTCATACAAAGCGGTGCCCCAGGTGCGCTCGCAGCCTTCCAGGTCGACGCCCGCGGCTTCCACGGCTTTGCAGGCCTGCTCGTCATCCGAGACGGCGTCGAAGTCCACGCCCACATAGTCCCGAACGGCGTCGATCATGGTCAGCCGCTTCCAGCCGGGCGTCAGGTCGATCTCCTCGCCCAGCCAACGGACGTTGTAGCCGCCCAGGATATCCTTGGCGGCGGTGGACAGAACGCCCTCGGCAATGTCCATCATATCATGGAAGTCGGCATAGGCCTCGTAGAGCTCGATGGTGGTGAATTCCGGATTGTGCTTGGGGTCCATGCCCTCGTTGCGGAAGATGCGGCCGATCTCATACACCCGCTCGAAGCCGCCCACCACCAGGCGCTTGAGGTGCAGCTCGGTGGCGATGCGCATATACATGTCGATGTCCAGCGTATTGTGATGGGTGATGAAAGGCCGGGCGGTGGCGCCGCCGGAAATGGTATTGAGGACCGGGGTCTCCACCTCCAGGTAGCTGCGCGCGTCCAGATAGGCGCGCACATGCTTGATAAAGGCGGTGCGGATCTGGAAGGCGCGGCGCACGTCCTCGTTCATGATCAGGTCCACATAGCGCTGACGGTAACGGGTCTCCTTGTCGGTCAGGCCGTGGAACTTCTCCGGCAGGGGCAGCAGGGACTTGGAGAGCAGCGTCACCCGGCGGGCCTTCACGGAGATCTCGCCCCGCTTGGTCTGGAACACTTCGCCCTCCACGCCGACGATATCACCGATGTCGGTCTTCTTGAACTTGGCAAAGGCCTCCTCCCCCAGCTCGTCGATGCGCACATAGAGCTGGATGCGGCCTTTGACGTCCTGAAGATCACAGAAAACCGCCTTGCCCATGCCCCGCTTGGACATGATGCGCCCGGCCACGGAGACCGTTTTGCCCTCCAGGGCCTCAAAACCGGCCTTGATGTCGGCGGAGCGGTGGGTCACGTTGTACTTGGTGATCTGGAAGGGGTCCTGCCCCGCGTCCTGCAGCTCCTTGAGCTTGGAACGGCGGATCTGGCGCAGTTCAGACAGGGTTTCTTCCATGGGCTCGTTGACGTTTCTCTCTTCAGTAGACATGGTAGCTGCTCCTTACTTTACTTTTGAATCTCTAAGATCTGATACCTTAATAAACCGGCCGGCGCTTCCACGTAGACCTCGTCGCCCACGGCCCGCCCCAGCAGAGCCCGTCCAAACGGGGAGTCCTCGGAGATGCGGCCGTTCATGGGGTCGGCCTCCTGAGAACCCACCACCTGATAGCGCTCCTCTTCGTTGAACTCCAGGTCCAGCACCTTGATGCTGGAGCCCAGACGGACCGCGTTGGGATCCTGCTCGTGCTCTTCGATGACCACGCAGTTCTGCAGGATATTCTCCACCTCCGCGATGCGGGAGTAGAGTTTGCCCTGCTCGTTTTTCGCCTCGTCGTACTCGCTGTTCTCGCTCAAATCGCCGAAGGAGCGCGCCTCCTTGATCTGGTCGGCCACCTCTTTCTCGCGGACCGTCTTCAGATAAACGAGCTCCTTTTTGAGCTCCTCCAAGCGCTCAGCGCTCAGTTTGAATTCCTTCGCCATGTTGTTCGCGCACACCTTTCCTGTTATGCTTTCCGTCTGATTCTCTTTGGCAGAAACAGGTCTCCTGCCGACCTGCAAAATGCTGAAAGGATATGGTTTCTCACATTAATACGATATTATATGTAGTTTCCCCCATCCTGTCAAGTCAATTTGCTTCTAAAATTTGTATATTCGCAAGATCCAGACGTCCCTCCTCCCACAAAAGCGCCAGCAGCGGCAGCCCTTCCGCCGTCCGGCATTCCAGCCCGGGGGGAGGGCCAAGCGCCAGCGCGCCCAGGTCCGGGACCGCCCCAAAGAGCTTCAGCGCGCCGCGGACATCCGCCGCCGGGGCAAAGCAGAGCACGGCGTGGGGCGTTACCCCCGCCTCCGGCTCCACCACCGGCGCGCCGTAGGCGCAGCGCAGGTATCCCGCCAGCTCCCTTCCCCCCGCCGGAGCGTCGACGATCAGGGTACGCACATGCCGGCACAGCTGTTCGGCCGCCTGGAACAGGGGCCGGTTGACCCGCGTCCCCGCCAGAGACACCGCCGCCTGCCCGGGGGCGATCCCCTGCCGCTTCAGCGCGGCCAGGGCCAAGGGCGCGGCCAGGGCCTGACACAGGGCCGCGGCGCTCACGCGCTGCAGCCCCGCCGCCTCCAGCAGCGGCCAGCCCGCAAATCCCTCCTGCGCCAGCACCCGCCGCACCCCCGCCCGGCACAGCAGCTCGGCCGCACGTTCCAGCCGGCGCTCCAGCTTCCGCTGTGCCAGCGCGTCCGGTGCGGGTACCCCCGCCCGCAGCACGGTCATGCCCGCCAGCTGCGTCCGTTCCAGTACCGGCCGGCGCCCCCGCCTGTCCTCCCGCACCAGCCAGCCCACCATTCCCCATCACCTCGGGACAAGGATATGCGCGCCGCGATGGGATATGACCGCCCTTTTTTGCAGAAACTTTACCTTGCCTTACCACAGCTTTTCATTTCTTTACCCGCGCCTGGTAGCGCCCGGCGCTCCGCTTCGGGTATCATGGGGACTGTCCGCAAGACAAAGAATCGTATCTGTATTGGAGGAAAATCTGAATGAATTGGAACAGACCCCTGGCCGTTTCTCTGGCGGCCCTGACCCTGTGCGGCAGTCTGGCCGCCTGCAGCGGCGGCACCGCCGACAACGCGCAGACCAGCGCCCTCCCTGCCGCCGCCCCCGTGTCCCTCTCCGCCGCTTCCGCCCAGCCCGCACAGACGAAGGCCCCCAAGTACGTGTTCCTGTTCATCGGCGACGGCATGAGCTATCCCCAGATCCAGTCCACCGCCGATTACCTGGGCGCCCTGGCCGACGAGGACTACTTGAACGCTCAGCCCAGCCTGGACGACAACATGGGCGCCAAGCTGGACGGTCCTTCCTATCTGAATTTTATGAATTTTGAGACCGCCGGTTCCGCGGTGACCTTTGATTCCAACAGCTTTGCTCCCGACTCCGCCTCCACCGCCACCTCCATCTCCACCGGCCACAAGACCTATTCCGGTACCATCAACATGGACGAGACCGGCACCGTAGCCTATGAGACCATCAGCGAAAAGCTGAAGGATCAGCTGGGCTGGAAGATCGGCGTGGTCTCCTCCGTCAACCTCAACCACGCCACCCCCGCCGCCTTCTACGCCCACCAGCAAAGCCGCGGCAGCTACTATGAGATCGGTCTGGAACTGGTCGACTCCGGCTTCGAGTATTTTGCCGGCGGCGGTCTGCTCAAGCCCACCGGTTCCGACAAAAACAAGGAGAGCCTGTACGACCTGGCTGAGAAAGCGGGCTATAACGTGGTCACCACGCAGGCCGAGGCTGAGAAGGTCACCAGCGGCCCCGTCATCCTCATCGACGAGAACCTGGCCGATTCCAGCGCCATGGCTTATGAGCTGGACCGTACCGACGCCATGTGGTCTCTGGCCGATTATGTGGAAAAGGGCATCGAGGTCCTGGACAACGATAAGGGCTTCTTCATGATGTGCGAAGGCGGCAAGGTCGACTGGGCCTGCCACGCCAACGACGCCGCCTCCACCATCAACGACACCATGGCCCTGGCCGATGCGGTACAGGTCGCCATCGACTTCGCCAAGGAGCACGCCGACGAGACGCTGATCCTGGTGACCGGCGACCACGAGACCGGCGGTCTCACCATCGGCTTCGCCGGCACCGACTATGATACCTACCTGACCCTGCTGAACAGCCAGAAGATCTCCTACGCCAAGTACGACAGCGACTACGTGGCCGCCTACAAAGAGAAGAAGGCCTCCTTTGAGACCGTCCTGGCCGACATCGAAACGCTCTTTGGCCTGAAGACCCAGGGCAAGGAGGGCGACAAGCTGGTGCTCACCGAGTACGAGCAGAGCCAGCTCAAGGCCGCCTACGAAAAGAGCATCAACGGTACCGCCGCCAGCCAGTACGAGCAGGCCGAGTACGTGCTCTACGGCACCTATGAGCCCCTGACCGTCACCATCACCCACATCCTCAACAACAAATCCGGCGTCTCCTTCACTTCCTACAGCCACACTGGCCTTCCGGTCCCGGTCCTGGCCGAAGGCGCGGGCGCTGAGGTCTTCAACGGCTACTACGACAACACCGCCATCTTCAGCAAGCTTGCTGAGATGCTGGGTGTGAAATAAATCGCATCCTTCTTCCTCTCCTGCACGGACCAACCCACAGACACCGGGCGGGCCGCAGAAATGCGGCCCGCCCGGGTATTCTCGAACCGGCGGCTTTGCCGCTGATCCGGGAAAGCCTCGTCCCGCTGCGGAAGGCCCCCTGACGGGTTCCGAGCGCAGCCGCCCGCAGTACGCGGCCGTTGGCGGCTGCGCCGCTTTATGGGCGCGGTGCGCCCCTTTCGGGTGAACCCGGCGGGCCATTTGGTCCGCCTGCCAATTACAGAAGAAAAGGAATGTTGTCATTGAAGCTGCTGCACGACGGCGCCAAGCGCCGCTATTACGCCCCCGTGGCGGTCTGCCTGCTGCTGATCCTCCTGCTGGCGCTCCTGCCCACGGGCTTTGAGGGCGCGCTCAACTACCAGGGCAACGACCGCTGCGCAGCCCGGGTAGTGGCCGTGGACGATTCCGCCGTCGTGGACACCGGCCTGGTCCGCTCCGGAGAGCAGGCCTGCACGCTGGAACTGCTGGGCGGAGCGTTCAAGGGGCAGACGGCCACGGGCTACAATATGCTCAACGGCTCCCTGGAGCAGGATAAGATCTTCGCCGTCGGCGACAAGGCCCTGGTGGTCATCTCCTATCAGGGCGATACCATCCTCTCCATCAACATGATCGACCACTACCGGCTGAACTGGGAACTGGTGCTGGCTCTCTGCTTCGCGGCCCTGCTCATCTTCTTCGCCGGTAAGACCGGCATTCGGGCCATCGCTTCCTTCGCCCTTACCGTACTGATGATCTGGAAGCTGCTCATCCCCCTTTATCTGAAGGGCCACAATCCCATCCTCATCGGCCTGGCGGCGACTCTGGTGCTCACCGTGCTCATCATCGCCCTGGTGTACGGCTTCGACCGCCGCTGCGCCGCCGCCGTGTCCGGGGCCGGACTGGGGGTGCTGGTCACCTGTGTGCTGGGGATTCTGTTCACCAACGCCTTCCGCATCCACGGGGCGGTCATGGCCTATTCCGAAAGTCTGCTCTACAGCGGCTTTCCGGATCTGGATCTGACCAGCATCTTTATGGCCTCCATCTTCCTGGGCTCCTCCGGCGCGGTGATGGACCTGAGCGTGGACATCTGCTCGGCGGTGAACGAGGTGGTGGATAAACGCCCCGACATCTCCCGCCGGGATGCGGTGCGCTCCGGAATGAACGTGGGCCGGGCCGCCATGGGCACCATGACCACGACCCTTCTTCTGGCTTATTCCGGCGGCTTTGTGGCCCTGCTGATGGTCTTTATGGCTCAGGGCACCCCCATCTGGAACATCCTGAACTACAAATATGTGGCGTCTGAGATCATCCATACGGTGGTAGGGTCCTTCGGACTGGTCACCGTAGCGCCCTTCACCGCCCTCACCAGCGGCATGCTGCTGGCGGGCCGAACCCATACATCCGACTCCGGCAAACCAGAGGCGGCGGGCTAGGCCCGCCGCCTCTGGCGGTCGAAAAACCCTCCTGGAGAAGAGCCTGGCAGAGTTGAGTCGTCCGCAGGCGACGGGAGGAAAGGAAGTTCCGTCATTTCCGGCGACATGCGCGTCGGAAATGACACCTCTCATGACGGGCAGGGCGGCTTTTCTGCCAGAATCGAGCCCTGTCCGTCATGCATCCCTCTGTCGAAAAAGGCCAGAGGCCTTTTTCGACAAGCTGAGGCGGCGGGCTAAGCCCGCCGCCTCAGCTTGTTTTTTCCAGGGTAAAGACCAGGTGGAGGTAGGGGGCCGCTCCCTCCTGTGCGAAGAGGAATTCCGTTCCATCCAGGTATCCCCGCTGCTCTACCGATTGGGTAATGGTCACGTCCCCCGCCTGGAGGGTGTAGTCCGCAAAGCCCTGCTCGGCAATGGCGTCCAGCACGCCGCTTTTCATCCATGAGATCCCGTTATAGCTCTTCTGCGCGGCGCACAGCGCAATGGCCGCCAGCTGCTTCTGCACGGTATAGGAGCCGATCAGCTGGACCCCGCTCCGCTCTATCTCAATGCGCACACCGGTTACCTGTCCATCGGTGACGGTAAGCTGGTGGGCGGGCGTCGGGCCGCTGTCCCACAGGTCGATCACAACGCCGCCGTGCGGCGCTCCATCCCTCCATGTGCCGTCCGCCTCCATCCGCTCATCGGAGTCCAGCTGCAGAAAGCGGCTCATATCATTGACGTTGTCCGCGTACTGTTCCGGCGTCAGCGTCCCCCGGTGGATGGGCAGAAAGGCCTGCGCCGTCAGCACCAGGAGCAGTGCAAAAACCGCCGCCTCCGCAGCCACGTACCCCAGGCACCGGACGGCGCGATCGTCCTGGATGCGGTAAGCGGTCTCCGCTTCCCAGCTCAGGGCCTCCCCCCGCTCGCAGGCACGATAGCTCTTATAATTACGGTAGAGCTGGTAGATGGGGACCCCGCAGCCCATGCCCTGACAAAAGACGCCCCAAGTCCGTCGAAAGGCCGACCGGAAGCTCAGCTTCCGTCCGTTCCCGTCCCGCACCTCCAGGCCAAACAGTCCTTTGCCCGGGGTGGTCCCCAGGGTGCAGAGCAGCAGCGGCTCCACCCCCAGCATCAGTGCATAGCCGATATAGCGCTCCAGCAGGCGAACGAGCACATTGGGGTCCGGGTTCCAGCGCAGCACCAGCAGCTGCACCGCCGCCCACAGCAGGCCGTACACGCCCAGGTCCAGCGACCGGGCAAAGTACCGCCGCCAGGGATGGGAGACGGTGGGCAGCGCGTCGGTATCCAGGGTAAAGCGCCCCTCCCCCGCCGCAGGCCGGTCCAGCCGCTCCAGGTACCGCCGGGCGTCCAGCGCCTGGTATTCCGCCCCCTCCTGACGTATCTGCCGGCAGATACCGGCCGCCCACTCCAGCTCGGAGCGCTCCGCAGCCAGCTGCGCCTCCCGCTCCCGCAGCGCCGCATCCAGGGACAGCTCCCCCCGCTGCAGGCGCCGGATGGACTCCAGCGACAGGCCCAGCTGACGCAGCAGCTTGATCTTGCGCAGGGTGTCCGTGTCCTCCTCCGAATAATCCCGGTAGCCGTTTTTCTCCCGCCGGGGGCAGACCAGCCCCTCCTGCTCGTAAAAGCGGATGTTGGCCCGGGTCATGTCCAGCAGCGTCTCCAATTGGCTGACATTCATGGTATGCGCCTCCTTATCGGTCTCAGGATAAGGGATAAAGCGGGTTTACAGTCAAGCTTTTTTTCTCAAACGAAGGCGCAGGCCCGCCCGCTACGGTTTCAGCAGCTCCAGCGCCGCGTCCAGCTGGGCGTCTCCCTCTCCGGACGGCTCGACCTCCCGGTCCAGGGTGAGCCCGGCGCCGATGAGCGACTTCCCGCTGCCGGTAAAGTAGGCCCCGGTGGAGAGGGCCATGGCGCTGCCGCCGGGCAGCGGAAAGGTCTGCTGGGAATAGCCCTTGCCGCTGGTGGGCTCGCCCACGAGGACGGCCACGCCCCGCTCCTGCAGTTCCGCGGCGAAAAACTCGGCGGCCGAGTAGGTGTTGGCGTTGACCAGCACCGCCATGGGCAGGTCCACGCAGTCCGCGTCCGACTCCGTCACCGTCTCGTGCCCCTGCCGGTCCCGGCTGATGAAGATGGGCCCCTCGTTCAGCAAAAAGTCCAGCATATCGGTCAGCTCTGTCAGATAGCCGCCGCCGTTGTCGCGCATATCGAACACCAGGGCACGCGCCCCCTGCTCCTGGAGCGCGGTCACCGCCGCTTCCAGACGCCGGGCGCTGTTTTCATAGAAATTGGAGAGTTTTACATAGCCCACCTGCCCCTCCAGCAGTTCATACTCCACCGGGTCGCTGTCCAGGGCGGCCCGACGCACCTCCACCGTGCGCGTCTGACCGGTCTGAGCGCGCACCTCCAGCGAGAGGGTGCTCCCCGCCTCCCCGCGGATCCGGTCGGCTCCGTCATAGCGCGCCTCTCCCGCCAGGGACTGCCCGTCCACGGCGGTGATGAGCTCCCCGGCCAGCAGGCCGGCCTGCGCCGCCGGAGAGCCCTCCGTCACCTCCAAAATCAAAAGTCCTTCCTCCCGCTCGTAATTGACGGTAACGCCGATGCCCACATACTGGTTCTTCCGGCGCTGATTCTGGGCCTCATATTCCTCGGCAGTCAGATAGTAGCTCCACCGGTCCCCCAGTCCGTCCACCATCCCTTCCAGCGCCGCGTCTACCACCGCGGCGGTGTCATAGTCTCCCACAAAGCGGGTGTGGACCAGAAACAGGCCCTCCAGCAGGGCCAGGCCGCCCTGGCCCACCACGGCGCGCAGGGCCAGCAGGCCGCCGCCGGTCAGCACAACGGCAGTCAGGAGCACCGCCAGGATCAGCTGCAGGACGGAAAAGCGTTTTGTCTTCATGCTCAGGTTCCTTTCTGTCTAGGAAAAAGCGGGAGCGGACGGAGGGCCTTTGCCCTCCGCCTGCTCCCAACACACACATCCATCAGTAATCGCGTACAAAACTCATGGAAGTATATTTCCTCTCCGGGTTGATGCGGGTATAATTCTCCCGGATCTCCAGGTGCAGGTGGTTGCCGGTGGAACTGCCGGTGGTGCCCACATAGCCGATCACATCCCCCTGCTTGACCATTTGCCCCTCGGTGACGTTGCGGGAGCTCATATGGGCGTACAGGGTGGAGCTGCCGTTGCCGTGGTCGATGACCACATAATTGCCGTAAGAGGAATGCCTGGCAGAGGTGACCACCTGACCGCTCTTGGCCGCCAGGATCGGGGTTCTTGCCGGGGCGGGGACGTCAATGCCGGTATGGCTGTGGGCCTTGTTGGTGATGGGATGGATGCGGTAGCCAAAGGCGGAGGTGAGCCGGTTATAGCCCGGCAGGGGCCACATGTAATTGCTCTCCGTGTCGATGGTGATATTGTTCTTCCGCCGCTCTTCCGCCAACGCCTTCTGCTTTTTGGCGATCTCCGCCTGGATCTCGGCGGCGGCTGCGCTCTCCGCGTCCAGCTGGCGGTTTACCTCCGCCATGTCCGCATTGATCTGATCCAGCAGCTTCTGGGCTTCCGCCACCTTCTCCTGCTGCTCGGCCTTTTTGGCCTCCTGCTGGGCCCGCGCGTCCTCCTGCTCAGCCCTGGCGCTCTCCAGGTCGGCCTTGATGGACTCGATCTGCCGCCGCGTCTCCACCAGCTGCTCCATAACGGCGTTGTCATAGTCCATCACGTCGTTGATGTCGGCCAGACGGTCCAGCATGTCGGAGAAGCTTTCGGCGTTGAACAGAATGGACCAGTAGGAGACATTTCCATCCTCCTCCATCGCCCGCACCCGCTTGCAGAAGAGCGCGTACTGCTCCTCCTCCCGGGCCACGGCCTCCAGCCGCTCCTCCTCCTTCTGCGCGATCTCCCCGTCGTAATAGACGATCTGCTGATCGATATTGTCGATCTCCGCCTGAATGGCATCCAGCTGCCGGGTCAGGATCTGCCGCTGCTGCTGGGCCTTGGCCTGGTCGTCCTTGACCGCAGCCAGCTGCTCTTTCAGCTCCTGCTGGCGGGCTTTGCTCTCGCTTTGTTCGGCTTTCAGCGCGTCGATCTCCGCCTGGGTCACCGCCCCTGCGCCGCCCAGGATCATGGTGAACATGGGCAGCAGGAGCAGCAGCGCCATGCACGCCGCCAGCACGGCCACGATCACACGCCGCCAATCGGTCTTCTGCTTTTTTTGCTTTTGAGGCTGCTTTTGCTGTTTTTTTGTCACGATGGTTCTCCTTTTGATCCGTCCGATTCCTACTAATATTCAATCAAAACGGCTTAAGCTGCTTTAACCGCGCAGAGCGCACTGAATATTTGTGAGACAGGCCTTGCGTCCCGCGGGCACAAACCCGGCGCACACGCCGGCGGGGCGCGGTTCCATTCCCATCATGACGGGAATGGAACCGCCGTATCAAACCTGCAAAAACTTTCGAATCGCCAACACCGAGCCGCCAACACCGATGACCAGGCCCGTACCGGCAAAAACCCCCAGCACCCGCAGCGCCATGGGCTGGAAGGGCAGCACCGTGATCAGGGCGATGGTGTCCGATGTGGTGATCGCGCTGCCCACCAGAGTGTATACGCCCCACTCCAGGAAAAAGGCCGCCACGGCTCCCGTCAGCCCCAGCAGCATGCCCTCAAACACGAAGGGCCAGCGGACAAAGGAGTTGGTGGCGCCGCACATCTTCATGATGGCGATCTCCTCCCTGCGGTTGAAGGTGGCCAGCTTGATGGTATTGGAGATGATGAAGAGCGACACCAGCAGCAGGATCACCACCAAAATGACGGCTACCGCCCCCGCGATGTTGCGCACCACCACGAAGCCCTCGGCGATCTCCAGCTCGGCCCGCACCTTGGCGATGCCGGCCGTGCCTTCCACCTGCGCCACGGTATCTTCCATCCGCTGGATCTCGTCCACATGGATGCGGTAGCGGTCCCGGTAGACCGTGGCGGGCAGGCTTGCAAAAAGCTCGTTATCCGCCTTGTCCGCCGCAAAATTTTCCTGTGCTTCCTCCTTGCTGACAAAGGTGGCGGAGGCCACGTTTGGGATGGCCTCCAGCGTGGCCTGGAGGGCCTGGGTCTGCTCCTGCGTGTAGCGCTCGTCCACGAAAGCCGTAAACTCATTTTCCCGCTCCAGGTCCCCCAGCATATGGTCCACATTCACCGCCACCAGGGTGAAGGAACCCATGATCAACAGGCAGCAGACGATCATGCATACCGCGGCAAAGGACATAAAGCCGTGGGTGAAGATGCTGCGGAAGCCTTCGGAGAGGAAATATCCGAAATCATATCGTTGTTTCATCGTTGTAATACCCGCCCGTCTCGTCGCTGATGACCCTGCCGTTCTCGATGGCAACCACACGCTTGGCAAAGCGGTTGACCAGTTCCTTTTCGTGGGTGACCACCAGTACGGTGGTGCCCAGTTCGTTGATCCGCTCCAGCAGCATCATGATCTCCAGCGAGCGCTGGGGATCCAGATTGCCGGTGGGCTCATCGGCAATGATCATCTGGGGATTGTTCACCAACGCCCGTGCAATGGCCACCCGCTGCTGCTCGCCGCCGGAGAGTTCGGTGGGACGGCACGCCCCCTTCTGATCCAGCCCCACCAGCTCCAGCACATAGGGGATGCGCTTGCGGATCTCCCGGGGAGCGGCCCCCACCGTGCGCATGGCAAACGTCAGGTTCTCCTCCACCGTCTTTTTTTCGATCAGCCGGAAGTCCTGGAAGATGACCCCCAGGGTGCGCCGCATGTAGGGCACCTGGCGGGGGCGGATGTTGTTCAGGTTGTACCCGTTGACCATCAGCCGCCCGGCGTTGGGCGCGATCTCGGCGGTAATGAGCTTGATGATGGTGGACTTTCCGGAACCGGAGGGGCCCACCAGAAAGACGAACTCCCCGTCGTCGATGCGGAAGCTGACCCCTTTCAGGGCCTTGGTACCGTTATCGTAAGCCTTCTGGATGTCGATCAAACGTATCATGTATGTACCTCAAAAAATTGACAATTGACAACGTTGCATTGTCAATTGTCAATTTTGATCTCTATCATCGTCAGGATTTGATTCCTCTGGAGAGGAGGTATTTCTTCACCATCAGGGCCACCTTGAAGGTAATGGCGTCGTCGAATTCCCTCAGATCCAGGCCCGTGAGCTTTTTGATCTTCTCCAGGCGGTACACCAGGGTATTGCGGTGGACGAAGAGCTTGCGGGCCGTCTCAGACACATTCAGGTTGTTTTCAAAGAACTTGTTGATGGTGAACAGCGTTTCCTGATCCAAAGAGTCAATGGGGTTCTTCTTGAAGACCTCCTGGAGGAACATCTCGCACAAGGTGGTGGGCAGCTGATAGATCAGCCGTCCGATGCCCAGATTCTCGTAATTGATGATGGACTTCTCAGTGTCGAAGACCTTGCCCACGTCGATGGCCACCTGGGCCTCCTTGTAGGCCCGGGCCAGCTCCCGGATGTGGGTGACGATGGTGCCGATCCCGATGACGATCTTGACGTGCAGCTCCTCGGTGACGGTCTCCTCGATCTGGCGGGCCAGCTTATACAGGTCCTTGCCCTCCGTGGCGTCGGAGAGCTGCTTGATCAGGGCCACGTCGGTCTCGCTGATGGAGAGGACAAAGTCCACCTGCTTGTCGGGGAACATGCCCTGTACCACGTCGATCAGGGCGGGTTCCGTGGTCTCCACCTGACGGATCAGGAAGACCGCCCGGGGCGCTTCGGAGATAAAATGCAGCTCCTTGGCCCGCACATAAATGTCGCCCAGCAGGATATTGTCGGAGATAATGTTTTTGACAAAGGTCGCCTTGTCGTGCTTTTCCTCATAATAGGTCTTCGCGCCGTTGAGGGCCACGGTGGCCATGGTGCACAGGGTACGCGCCTCCGCGTCGTCCCCCTTGGCAAAGGCGGCGTAGTCGAACTGGGACCCCCAGCCCTGCAGGGCCTTGAAGGTGCGCCCCTCGTAGCGGACGACGCCGCCCTCACCGGCGTTGACCGCTTCCACGGCTGCAGGCCAATGCTCCCCGATACAGCTCAGTTCGTTGCAGGCCACCACCGTCCCTTCGGAATCGATCACACCAATGGCCCGGTCTGTGCTGTCCTTCATCTGCAGGACAACGCTTTGAAACACTCTGCTGGACATAAGCGATAGCCTCCCTTTTTCTGATTCCTCTGCATTGAGGGGCTTTGACGACACACTCGTTGTCCCTTATTATACCGGGTCTTTTCGACCTTTTCAATAGGTTTTGAAAAGTTTTTTGTGGAAATTGCCGAAATACTCTGAAACACAGAGACCAAGGGCCGGATCGCAGGACCGCCGCCGCCCGGTTCAGTCCCCTGCATCCCGCAGGGCGGCGCATTCCGCCGGCGTCAGGTACCGCCACGCCCCCTTCTCCAGCGCCGGGTCCAGCTTCAGCGCTCCCATGCTCAGCCGCTTCAGATAGACGACCTGCTTATATTGGGATGCCACCATACGCTTGATCTGGTGGTACTTTCCCTCCTGGATGGTCACCAACGCCTCTTCCGGACAGTCCAGCCGCTCCAGACGGGCGGGCAGACAGTGCAGGCCGTCCCGCAGCACCATACCGGCGGCAAACGCCGCCTCATCCGCCCCGTCGAAGGGCCGGTCCGCCCGGACAAAGTAGGTCTTATCCACATGCCGCCTGGGGGAAAGCAGCCGGTGGGCCAGGGGGCCGTCGTTGGTGAGCAGCAGCAGGCCTTCCGTATCCTTGTCCAGCCTGCCTACCGGGAAAAGCCCCATCCGGCGCAGATGCTCCGGGAGCAGTTCCATCACCGTGGGCCGCCGGGGGTCTTCGGTAGCGGAGAGCAGCCCGGCCGGCTTGTGGAGCATCACATAGGCCCGCTTTTCCCCGGAAATAATCTCCCCGTCCACCGCGAAGCAGGCGCCGGCCTCATATTTCTCCTCCGGCGCGGCGGCCGCCGCGCCGTCCACCGTCACCCGGCCCTGACGCACCAGCTCCCGCGCCTCTCTGCGGGACCAGCGGCCCGTATTGGCCAAAAGCTTATCCAATCGCTCCATATCACACCTCAACCTCCGTTTCACCGCGGCACGTCCGTTCCGCTCGCCCTCGCGCTTCTAGTTGTCATGCTGCGGCGGCTGCGCCGCGCGGACGACGCCTCTCCGACTGCGCAAGCCGTCCTGCGGCGCTTGCGCGCCTCCGGTCCGTTTGCTTCGCTGCGCGTCTTCGTCCGCTGCTCCGCTCGCCTTCGCGCTTCTGGTTGTCCTTTTTCGATTATTTTATCATAGACCTTCCGAAAAAAACATACAGATTACCACGACTGTTTTTCGGAAGGGAGCGTTGCGCTGTGTTTATCTTCACCGCCAAGGTCCATCGCGGGCGCCTCGCGGCCGTGGCGGCAGCGGCCGTCGTGGTCTGCGGCGTACTGGTGGCGGCCGCCGTATTACAAAACGCCCAAGGGGCGGCAGTCTCCACTGCGGCCAGCCCAAAGGGAATCAAGACCGGAGAAGACCGGATCGCCTATCTGGAGAGCTATGGCTGGACCGTAGCCCCGGAGGAGGTCTCCGTGGAGGAACTGGTCATCCCGGAAGCATTCGACGAGACCTATGGTCAGTATCTGGAGCTGCAGTCCTCTCAGGGCTTCGACCTGACCCAGTACTGCGGCAAGCGGGTCAAGCGCTATACCTATGAGATCACCAATTATCCAACCGGCGAAAGCGGCATTCTGGCCGGACTGCTCATCTACAAGAACACCGTAATCGGCGCGGATGTGCTCTCTCCCCAGCTGGGCGGCTTCATCCACGGTTTGGAAATGCCTGCATGAAAGGCAAACGCGGCGCTCGCCAGAGCGCCGCGTTTGAGCCTCTCGAAAAGTGGCTTTGCCACTTTTTCGAGAAGAAATACACGAAATTTTCACCTCGATTTCTTACAAAATTGTCGGCGAAAATTTCGTGAGAAGTGTCCGTTCCAAGGCACATGTCCTTGGAACGGACGGGATTTCCTTTTATTCCGCCGCCTGCGGGCGGCGGGACTCCCTGCGGGAGGGCCTTTTTCGACCGCTGAAACGCGGCGCTCGCCGGAGCGCCGCGTTTGAGTTGGTCAAGAAAGTCTTGCAGGCTCCTGCGCTCATAGGTGCAAAGTAGGGTCCGGGCACGTACACGGCGGAGCCTGCTCCTCAGCCCACACGGGACAGCCTCAACGCTGAAGGGAATCGGACGCCTTATACAGAAAGACCAGATAGAGGATCCCGCCCACCAGCTGTACGATAACGGTGACGACGCTCACCGCCGCAGCCAGGACATTGATGAAGGGGATCAGCGCCAGGATGGTGCACACGATGCTGACGACCAGACATCCTGTGTAGATCTTCCAAACCGTCTGCGCCCGGGCCGCCTGCTCCGCATCGCCCTTTTCACAAAGCAGCTCTGCGCTGGTGGTGCAGATCATATAGACCATAACGACGCTGAGGATGCTCACCAGGATGCTCAGCGGGCCGAGGAACACACAAAGAAGGCTGACAACAATGTTTACGATCGCGATGGTGAAGGCCGTCTTATAGCCCGGATGTGCTTTGGACGCCGTATTCAGCCCCACCAGAGTCACGATCAGGCCAATCAGCCCTACAAAAGGGATAAAGCTGAACAGGCAGACAATCTCCCCGATAAACATGGTCTTCAGGCCACGGCCTGCCGTTGTGTAATCCGTCATTTTGTTTTTCTCCTTTCCCAACACGCCCGTTTATTTCCTATGATCCACCATGTGCACGTTCAGGTGGTTATAGGTCATCTCAATGCCCGCACGGTCAAAGGCGGCCTTGACCTGCTCCAGCAAGTCGAAATACAGCGCCCAATAATCCTCCGTGGCACACCAGACCCGCACGGTATATTCCACGCTGCTGGCCTGATAGGCTGAGACCCGCACAAAGGGCTCCGGCGTAAAAAAGGCCTTCGGGTGGGCGCCGATCACATCCCGGATGCAGGCGGTCACGCGCTCGGGCGCATCGTCATAGGAGGTGTTGAAGGTCAGATCCACCCGGCGTTTTTCTTCTGTGCTGTAGTTGACGATCTTTTCCCCGGAAATCTGCCCGTTCGGGATGGAAATGATCTTGTTGTCGATGGTGCGCAGCTTGGTATATACTAACCCGACCTCTGCCACGGTGCCGCCGACCGAGCCCACCTCAATGTAATCGTCGGCTTTGAAGGGCTTGGATACCAACACCTGGATGCCGCCCGCCAAATTGGACAGGGACCCCTGGACCGCCAGCGTGATGGCCAGGCCCAGCACGCTCAGGACTGCGATCAGGCTGGTCATGGGAATTCCGATATAGCCCAGCACCAGACAAATGGTGATAATCCAAAGAAAAACCCGCAGAGCGGCGCGTACGAAGGTATGCAGGCTTTTTTCCACCTCCAGCCGCCGGAACGTGCGGTCCAAAAGCCGGAGCAGTACCTTCATCACCACCATACAGGCCAGCAGCAGGAGCACGATCGTTGCGATATGCCACAGGTCCAAGCCCTTGATCGCCCCTACCAGCGTCTCGAACGCCTCCTGAGTCTCCTCGGTAGAGGCCGTCAAATTTGTGAGCACGCGTTTTTCTCCTTTCCGTTTCACCGCTTACATGTAATGCGCACCAGGCAAGGCCGCAGGCCTTGGACGCCTCGGCCCGCAGATCCCGTTCCGGTGTCCCGGCATAAGGATCTGACGCAGTGTTATGCGATATCCTGTGCCCTTCACGGACGCAGTTTCTGCGGCAGAGTCTGCAGAAGAGCGCGCAGGGCGGCTTCTTCCGCAGACCTTATTGTAGCACACCGCGCCCAAAGGAACAAGGCTGTTTTCGCTCTGCCTGTACGATAGGGCAGGAATCGGCGGTACCCCGGGCCGGCAAGGGACAACACGCCTGCCGGCAAGCAAGCGGGGCGGCCCGGAAGGGCCGCCCCGCTTTATGATGCCTGGATTACTCCTCGATGTCGATGACGACGCCGGAACCAACGGTACGGCCGCCCTCGCGGATAGCGAAGCGCAGGCCCTTCTCGATGGCGATGGGGGTGATCAGCTCCACCTTCATGTCGACGTTGTCGCCGGGCATGCACATCTCAACGCCCTCGGGCAGGGAGATGACGCCGGTCACGTCGGTGGTACGGAAGTAGAACTGAGGACGATAGTTGTTGAAGAAGGGGGTGTGACGGCCGCCCTCGTCCTTGGACAGAACGTAGACCTGGCCGGTGAACTTGGTGTGCGGATGGATGGAGTTGGGCTTGCAGAGGACCTGGCCGCGCTCCACGTCGGTCTTGGCAACGCCGCGCAGCAGGGTGCCGATGTTGTCGCCGGCCTCAGCAAAGTCCAGCAGCTTGCGGAACATCTCGATGCCGGTGACGACGGTCTTCTTCTTCTCGTCGCTCAGGCCGACGATCTCGACTTCCTCGTTCATCTTAATGATGCCGCGCTCCACACGGCCGGTGGCCACGGTGCCGCGGCCGGTGATGGTGAACACGTCCTCGACGGGCATCAGGAAGGGCAGGTCGTCGTTACGGGCGGGGGTGGGGATATAATCGTCCACCGCGTCCATCAGTTCCTTGATGCAGGCAAAGTCGGGATCGTCCACGCCGCCCTCGCAGGTCAGAGCGTTCAGAGCGGAACCCTTGATGATGGGGATGTCGTCGCCGGGGAACTCGTACTTGGACAGGACCTCACGGACCTCCATCTCGACCAGCTCCAGCAGCTCCTCGTCGTCGACCTGATCGCACTTGTTCAGGAACACGACCATGGCGGGCACGCCCACCTGACGGGCCAGCAGGATGTGCTCACGGGTCTGAGCCATGGGGCCGTCGGTGGCGGCGATAACCAGAATGGCGCCGTCCATCTGAGCAGCACCGGTGATCATGTTCTTGATATAGTCGGCGTGGCCCGGGCAGTCGACGTGGGCATAGTGCCGCTTGTCGGTCTCGTACTCCACGTGAGCGGTATTGATGGTGATGCCGCGCTCGCGCTCCTCGGGGGCCTTATCGATGCTGGAGTAGTCCTCGTACTGAGCCTGGCCCTTCAGAGCCAGATACTTGGTGATTGCGGCGGTCAGGGTGGTCTTGCCGTGGTCAACGTGGCCGATGGTGCCGATGTTGACATGGGGCTTGGTACGCTCAAATTTAGCCTTAGCCATTTGGATGTTCCTCCTTAAATACACGTATTACATGTTTTATCGTCACAATAATGCGAAGATATTTTATAGCATTGCAGTGTAAAATGCAATACTTTTATTGCAGAAGACGCCCTGCACACAGCGCACGCGCCTCGGCGTCACGCTGTGCGCTTAGTCTTCCTTCCGCCCGCGCTCGGCGATGATCTTCTCGGCAATGCTCTTGGGGATCTCCACATAGCTGTGGGGCTCCATGGAGTACTGGCCGCGGCCCTGGGTGCTGGAACGCAGGTCGGTCGCATAACCGAACATGTTGGCCAGCGGCACCAGAGCGTCGATCTGCGTGGCGCCGGGACGGCTCTCCTGGCCCTGGATCATGCCGCGGCGGCCGTTCAGGTCGCCGATGACGTTGCCCAGGTACTCGTCGGGGACGATGACGGAGACCTTCATGATGGGCTCCATCAGCACAGGGTTGGCCTTGCGGCAGGCCTCCTTGAAGGCCATGGAACCGGCGATCTTGAAGGCCATCTCGGAGGAGTCCACCTCGTGGTAGGAGCCGTAGATCAGATGGACCTTCACATCCTCCACCGGATAGCCGGCCAGCACGCCGGCCTGCATAGCGCCCTGGATGCCCTGATCCACGGCGGGGATATACTCCTTGGGGATCACGCCGCCGGTGATCTCGTTCAGGAACTCGTAGCCCTTGCCGGACTCGTTGGGCTCCACGACGATCTTGACGTGGCCGTACTGGCCCTTACCGCCGGACTGACGGGCATACTTGGTATCCTGCTCCACCGACTTCTTGATGGTCTCCTTATAGGCGACCTGGGGCGCGCCCACGTTGGCCTCCACCTTGTATTCCCGCAGCAGGCGGTCCACGATGATCTCCAGGTGGAGTTCGCCCATGCCGGCGATGATGGTCTGACCGGTCTCTTCGTCGGTGTAGGTCTTGAAGGTTGGGTCTTCTTCCGCCAGCTTGGCCAAAGCGATTCCCATCTTCTCCTGGCCCGCCTTGGTCTTGGGCTCGATGGCCACGCGGATCACGGGTTCGGGGAACTCCATGGACTCCAGGATGATGGGGTGCTTCTCATCACACAGGGTGTCGCCGGTGGTGGAGTTCTTCAAACCGATGACGGCGGCGATATCGCCGGAGTAAACCGTCTCGATGTCCTCGCGGTGATTGGCGTGCATCTGCAGGATGCGGCCGATGCGCTCCTTCTGCTTCTTCGTGGAGTTCAGGACGCTGGTGCCGGTGTTCAGAACGCCGGAGTACACGCGCACGAAGGACAGGCGGCCCACAAAGGGATCGGTGGCGATCTTGAAGGCCAGCGCGGAGAAGGGAGCCTCGTCGGAGGCCGGACGCTCGTCCTCTTCCTCCGTATCGGGGTTCACGCCCTTGATGGCAGGGATATCCACCGGAGAGGGCATGAAGTCCACGATGGCGTCCAGCAGCTTCTGCACGCCCTTGTTCTTGTAAGAGGTGCCGCAGGTCACGGGGACCAGCTTGTTTTCAATGGTGCCGCGACGGATCGCCTTTCGGATCAGGTCCTGGGGAATGGGCTTCTCCTCCAGGGCCAGCTCCATGATCTCGTCGTCCAGATCGGCGCAGGCGTCGATGAGCTTGGTGCGGTATTCCTGAGCCAGCTCCAGCATGTCGGCGGGGATCTCTTCCACGCGCATATCCTTGCCCAGCTCGTCGTAATACACGTCGGCGTCCATCTCCACCAGGTCGATGATGCCCTTAAAGGTCTCCTCGGCGCCGATGGGCAGCTGGATGGGCACGGCGTTGCACTTGAGCCGGTCATGGATCATGTCCAGCACGTGGTAAAAATCGGCGCCCATGATGTCCATCTTATTGACGTAGATCATGCGGGGGACCTTGTAGTGGTCGGCCTGGCGCCACACCGTTTCGGACTGGGGCTCCACGCCGCCCTTGGCGCACATGACGGTCACAGAACCGTCCAGCACGCGCAGGGAGCGCTCCACCTCCACGGTGAAGTCCACGTGGCCCGGGGTGTCGATGATGTTGATCCGGGTCTGGGGGAACTGATCCTTGGTGCCCTTCCAGTAGCAGGTGGTGGCGGCGGAGGTGATGGTGATGCCGCGCTCCTGCTCCTGGGCCATCCAGTCCATGGTGGCGGTGCCGTCATGGGTCTCGCCGATCTTGTAGTTGACGCCGGTATAGTAAAGAATCCGTTCGGTGGTGGTGGTCTTGCCGGCGTCGATGTGGGCCATGATGCCGATGTTGCGGGTATTTTCTAAGCTAACTTTCCTAGGCATACTTTAACTCCTTAATTACCAGCGGTAGTGCGCGAAGGCCTTGTTGGACTCGGCCATCTTATGGGTGTCCTCGCGCTTCTTCACCGCGGAGCCCAGGTTGTTGGCGGCGTCCATGATCTCGCCGGCCAGACGCTCCTTCATGGTCTTCTCGCTGCGGGCGCGGGAGTAATTGGTCAGCCACCGCAGGCCAAGGGTCTGCCGGCGCTCGGGGCGCACCTCGATCGGCACCTGGTAGGTGGCGCCGCCCACGCGGCGGGCCTTGACCTCCAGAGACGGCATGATGTTCTCCAGGGCGGTGGTGAACACGTCCAGGGGGTCCTTCTCGGTCTTCTCCTTGATGATGTCGAAAGCACCGTAGACCACCTTCTGGGCCACGCCCTTCTTGCCGTCCAGCATGATGCTGTTGACCAGCTTGGTCACCAGGACGGAGTTATACAGCGGGTCGGGCAAAACCTCCCGCTTGGGTACGTTTCCTCTTCTGGGCACTTTGCTTCCCTCCTTCATAGTATGATTTCATAGGTACTCGAACGGCCGGGGCCGCCCGTGTAAGACAAGTGCCTGCTTGTCCAGTGCCTCGCGGGAAACGCACCTATCATATAGGTAAGCGCTTCTGCAAGGACAACTGCCTTGCGCTTCCAGCGCAGAAAGTCTTGTAAAATGGGTCCGGACGGCCGTACGCCGCCCCTGGGTGAACTAATTTCCGCGAAATTACTTCTTGCCGGCCTTGGGTCGCTTGGCGCCGTACTTGGAACGGGCCTGCATACGGCCGTTGACGCCCTGGGTGTCCAGCGTGCCGCGGATGATGTGGTAGCGAACGCCGGGCAGGTCCTTGACACGGCCGCCGCGGATCATGACCACAGAGTGCTCCTGCAGGTTGTGGCCCACACCGGGAATATAAGCGGTCACTTCGTAGCCGTTGGTCAGACGCACACGGGCGATCTTACGCAGCGCGGAGTTCGGCTTCTTCGGGGTGGAGGTACGAACGGCGGTGCACACACCTCTCTTCTGGGGAGAAGGCAGGTCGGTCTCGCGGTTCTTCAGGGTGTTCAGGCCCTTCTGCATGGCAGGAGAATTGGACTTGTAGGTCGCGGCCTGGCGGCCCTTGCGGACGAGCTGATTGAACGTAGGCATGGTTTTCCTCCTTTCTTCGGTTCTGAATGATATATTTTAACGAAACGGCAGGAAATTATTCCTTGTTCCGCTAAAATCAAGGAAAATGCGGCGGGTTCAGCCCCGCAGCAGCGCGCACACGGCGCAGCCCACGGCGATGCCGCAGGCGCGGCCCAGCTCCTTCATGGAGCCGGAGCGGCGGACGGGCACGCCCTTTTCCGCGCACAGGGCCTCCACCGGCTGGGTAATCCGGGGGTCGGCATCCTCCGCCAGAAATACCTGCGCGGCCGTTCCGTCCTGGACGGCCCGCCTGGTCTGCTTTACGCCGACCACTTTGGCCCCCTGCTTCCGTTCCGAGAACATCCGGTATGCCCCCCATCTCTTGATTTGCAAGGGAAAGCGGGCTTTTCGCCTCTCTTTCCCAGCCCCGGCAGGCACACCTGCGCAATTTGGAATTATAACATAGCCCCTATATGAAGTCAAGTTGAAAATGGCTAGAAATCATCAGGGTTTGCGCCCTGCCGACCGTTGAAACTGACGGGGGGTGCCGGTCTGCGAAAAAGCCCGGAGAGCGGCGCGCGTACGCAGCGCCGCTCTCCGGGAAATTGGGGAGGCCCGTTTTCGGTTCAGAAGGGCCCGTAGCCGATCTGGTTTGCAATGACGATCAGGATGAATCCGGCTGCGATGAGACAGGCATAGATCTTCCACGCAAACTTGAACCAGCGGCCGTAATCCATGCCGCACAGGGAGAGCTGCAGCAGGGAGGCGGTGGGCCAGAAGGTGTTGGTGAAGCCGTCTCCGTACTGATAGGCCAGCACCATGACCTGCTGGTTGATCCCCAGCACCTGTCCCAGGGGGCTGAGTATGGGCATCATGACCACGGCCTTGCCGCTGCCCGAAGCCACGAAGAAGTTGAAGCAGGTAACAAAGACGTAGACGATGAGCAGGGTAATGACGGGGCTCTTGCCCTCCATCAGGCCGGACATGCCGTTGATGATGGTGTCGGTGATATTGCCCCTGCTCAGAAGGACGGACACCGCCCGGCTCAGGCCGATGACCATGGTGGGGGCGATAACGCCCGCTATGCCCTTGCCGAACTCGGTGCAGGCAGCGGAGACGTTGATGCGGAAAAGGATCACGCCGATGATGGTCACCGGAAAGTAGATCGCGGTAATCTCCGGCAGGCCCCAGCCCCACCGGAGGGAGCCCGCCACGCTCAGCACGATGGTGGCCAGGAAGAGGAGGATCAGGACGACGCGCTTGCCGCCGAACTCCAGTCCCTCTTCAAACTGCATGGGCGCGGTCTGTTCCTGAAGGTAGTTGGCCCCCATGACGCTGTGCATGGAGTCCTTTTTGATCTTGACGCAGTAGCGGACCAGGAAGAAGAGCGCGATGAAGTAGAATATCACCAGGCCCACGGCCCGGAGCCCAATGCCCGAATACATGGGCAGTCCCACCAGGGTCTGGGACACGCCTGTGGTATAGGGGTTGACCATACCGCAGGTAAAGCCTACGGCGGTGGAGAGCAGGATCACGGCGGTCCCCACCATCTTGTCATAGCCCAGGGTGATAAACAGAGAGATGATGATGGGGTAGAAGGGATACAGCGCGTCCAGATAGCCGATGACGCCCAGGCCCACGAACAGAGTGAAAAACAGCACGACCATGACCAGGCCCTTGCCATTTGCCTTTTTAATCAGGGCCTGGATACCCGCGGAGAACGCGCCGGTCATCTGGATGACCTGGATGCAGCCGCTGATGAGCAGCACGCAGCCGATGACGTTGGAACTCTCCACAAAGCCCTGGTGCAGAGAGGTGAAGAACCCCAGGAACGACACCGGCGTCTGTTCCACGTAAGCGAAGCTGCCGGGATCCACCGCGCCGTCCACGCGGGTATAGCTGCCGGCGGGGATCAGGTAGGTCATGACCGTGACCAGCAGCATCAGGATCAGGATGACCGCGTACACGTGGGGCATGCTGAAGCTTTTTTTCTGTTTCAATGTGTTGCCCATCATTTTACCTCCTCAAATAACTCCATGTCATAATCCGTTTTGCCGGTACACACTTCCGGCAGAGCGGGCTTGCGTCCTGACCGTCCGCGCGGCGCCGCGGCGTTACCGCTGCGCACGGCTTTTGAGCCATTCCACAGCGCAGTTGGCCAAAAGGGCGCTTCCCAAGGGCAGCGCGCTCTCGTCCAGCACCATGTTGGGGTTGTGCAGGGGGTGGCCCTCCGGAGCGCCTGCGCCCAGGAAGGCGTAAAAGCCGGGGACGTGCCGGGTCACGTGGCCAAAGTCCTCCGCCCCCTTCATGGGCGGCACGGGCCTGACGTTCTCCGCGCCCAGCACCTGGGCCGCAAAGGGCACGATCTCTGCGGAGAATCCCGGATCGCAGACCGTGCTGGGCGTCTTGAGCACCCGCACGGAGTAGGTGCCCCGCCACGCCTTGATGTAGTGATCAAGAATCTCGGGAACGCGCTCGATCAGGTGGTCATAGGCCTCTGGGCTGAGGGTGCGGAAGGACACCATGATCTCCGCCGTATCGGGGATGATGTTGGATGCCCGGCCGCCGTTGAGCGCTCCCACCGTCAGGGTGGCGAACGCCTCCGGGTCCACCTCCCGGGGGATGAGCAGGTTCAATGCGGAGCATACCTGGGTGGCGATATTCACAGGGTCCACCGTCTTCTGCGGCTCGGAGGAATGCCCGCCCTTGCCCTGGATGCTGACAATAAAGGTCGCCATGGCGCCGGAGGCCACGCCGGGGGAGTAATTCAGCTTGCCCACCTCCAGCTGGGGCCCCACGTGCAGGGCCATGGCGGCATCCACTCCGGGGTCTTCCAGCAGGCCGTCCTCCACCATGGTGCGGGAACCGTAGCCCATCTCCTCGCCGGGCTGGAACATCAGCTTTACCGTTCCAGGCAGCTGCTCCTCCATATCCTTGAGGATGCGGGCCGCCCCCAGCAGCATGGCGGCGTGGGCGTCATGGCCGCACATATGGGCGGCGCGGCCCTCGGCCGCGAAATCCAGGCCGGTGGTCTCCTCCATGGGCAGGCCGTCCATATCCGCCCGCAGCAGAATACAGGGACCGCCGCGGCCGATCAGGCCCACCACCCCGGTAGCGGCCGGGGCGTCCGGATACCCGGCGAAGACCATCTTCTCCCGGTCCTCCGGTTTATGGACGCCGCAGTCCCTGTGGCAGATCCCCATTTCGCCCAGCCGCTTCTTGACGTAGGCCGCCGTCCGGGGCGTGTAGACCCCCACCTCCGGCATACCGTGCAGGCAGCGCCGGTCGGCAACGATCTGCTCCCGGATGGCGTTTGCTTTTACCAGCATCTCATGCATCTGAACATACGCTCCTTCCCTACCAGCGATTTTTTGTGCTGCAGCGGCTCAGGCCCGGTATACCGTCTCGCCGTTGAGCACAGTCTCCACTATGTTTACTTTGGTGAATTCCGCAGGCTCTGTCTCGAACAGGTCCCGGTCCAACACGGCCAGGTCGGCCAGCTTGCCCAATTCCAGGGTCCCGCGGCAGTCTTCGTCGCCGCTGGCCCAGGCCGCGCCGGAGGTGAACAGGCGCACCGCCTGTTCCACCGAAAGGGCCTGCTCCGGCAGATAGGTCCTGGTACCGGCCCGGTTCTGCCGCGTGACGGCCGCGCGCAGATTGTCCAGCACGTTGAAGGGCTCCACAGGGCAGTCCGACCCGCCGCTGACGCGCAGGCCCAGCTCCTCCATCGCTTTCCAGTTATAACAGTCCTTCGCATGCTCCCCGCCCACCCGCTCGGCGATGATCTCCATGTCCGCGTCGATGAAAATAGGCTGGATATAGGCCTGCAGCCCCAGCTCCTTCATCCGCCGCAGCAGTTCAGGGGTGGTGATCTGGGCGTGGACGACGCCGTGGCGGTGCTCCGGCCACGGGTCTTCCCGCTCCACCCGCTCGACCGCGTCGCATACCTTCTGCAGCGCCAGGTCCCCAATGGCGTGGACCGCCACGTTCATCCGCCGGGAATGAGCCGCTTTGATCCGGTGATAAAGCTCCTGTTCGGTATGGATGGGAATGCCGTGGTTGGCGGTTTCATCGGCATAGCCCGCGATCATTTCAGCGGACCTGGCGCCCAGGGAGCCGTCCTGGAGCAGTTTGCGCGGGCCGGTCCGGAACAGACTCAGCCGGTCCGCCGGATCGCTGCGCACGTCCAGGAAGCGGTCAAACTCCCTGGGGTCCACCAGGCACTGCTCGCAGATCCGCACCGTCAGTCCGCCGCTGCGCTCCATCTCCCGAAACAGCTCCACCATGTGGAGGGGGTCCACACCGGCGATGACCTTCAGGTCGTCGGAGTGGACGCAGGTGATGCCCGCGGCGTTCAGATCCCGCTGGCCCAGCCGGATCAGCTCCCGCACGTAGACGTCGTCCGCCTGGGGCAGCACGTCCATATAGAGGCGTGCGGCGTCTTCCCGCAGGATGCCGTGCGCAAAATCTACCAGCTCCAGCACCTCCGGCGCCACGGCGTCCAGCGCGCGGATGCGCTGTAGCATCACCGAATTGCAGGCCCCGATATGGAGGCAGGCCCGCAGCATGCACACCGGAATGGTGGTGGAGATGCGGTCCAGGTCCTCCCGCGTCACCAGGCGTCCTTCTTCCATCGTCTCCTGATTCCACCCCATACCGATCAGGTAGGCCGGATGGTCCTGCTCGATCCGGGCCCGGCCGCGGGAAACGATCTCCTCAATCGACCTCACCCCAAAGAGCGAAAGATTTTTTTGGATCATGGCATAGTGGAGCATGTGCATATGGGTGTCCGTGAAGCCGGGCAGCACCATGGCCCCCTGTAAGTCCTGCCTTTCATCCCAGTCCCGGGCCAGCGCCTCCTGCACAGAGCCCAAAAACACGATCCTGCCGTTCTCCGTACCGACCGCTTCATAGCGGCGCATCGCACGGTCCATCGAGGTGATCCTTCCGTTATACCAAAGTCTGCGCATAAACCTCTTCCTTTCCACCCGCGGCAAGCTTTCGCCATCTAAACTGTGCAAACCGGATGCCAACCTTGTCCCGACCGTCGAAAACAGGCCGCCGGAGCAGGGCCGGCGGCCGGGAAACCCCGGGGTACGGCCCTGTCCGGCGGCCTGTTTTTTCCGCCGCCCAGAGAAACGAGCATCCAATTTTAGGTGCAAAAATTTTTGCGGTGCAAAATTTTTTACAGGTCATATTTTTTCAGCTTGTACTTCAAGTTCTGGCGGGAGAGCCCCAGCAGACGGGATGCCTGGGAGATGGAGCCCGCCTGCTGCATGGCCCGGCGGATCAGCTCCCGCTCGTACCGCTCCATGGCCCGCGCCAGGGAAAAGCTCTCCTCCATCCGAAAGGCCTCCGGGATCTCCGGCGTCTGCTCCAGACCGCCCTGCCGCCCCGACAGGACTTCCTCCATATCTTCCACGGTCAAGCGTTCCCCCCGGGCGGTCGCCATCGCGCCTTCTATGGCATTCTGGAGCTCCCGCACGTTTCCCGGCCAGGAATAACTCCGCAGCATCCGAAGGGCCCGCTCGCTGAGGCCCCGGACATTCCGGCGCATCGTTCGGTTGTAGCGGTCGATAAAACAGCCCGCCAAAGGGGCGATGTCGCACAGCCGTTCCCGCAGGGGCGGAAGCGTCAGGCGGATCACCCCCAGGCGGTAGTACAGATCCTCCCGCAGCCGTCCCTCCTGGATGAGTTTCCGGGGCTTCTCATTCACCGCCGCGACGATCCGCACATCAAAAAGGATGTCCCGGCTCCCGCCCAGGCGGCGCACCTTTTTCTCCTCCAGCACCTTGAGCAGCTTGGCTTGGAGCGCAGGATCCATGGAGTTGATCTCATCCAGGAAGAGCGTGCCGCCGTCCGCCTCCTCCAGGAGCCCCTTCCGGGTGAGCGCCCCCGTGTAACTCCCCTTCTCCGTGCCGAAAAAGAGGCTCTCCAGCAGTGTGGCGGGGATGGCCGCGCAGTTTTGTGAGACAAAGGGACGGCCCGCCCGGTTCCCTTCACTGTGGAGGGACTCTGCCACCAGTTCCTTCCCGGTCCCCGTCTCCCCATAGATGAGCACCGAGGAATCCAGCTTCGCCACGTCCCGGATCCTGCTTTTGAGGGCCATCATGGCGGGGTCCTGCGTCAGGATGCGGTCCAGGGTGGACAGGCCGCCGCTCTCCCCGCCCCGAATGATGCGCTGATCAATGGTATGATACTTGGACGAGTCCACGACACACTCCACCCGCCCATCCACCACCAGGGGAATCGTGGTGGACTCCAGCAGCACCCGTTCCCCCCTCCGGTTGTTGATGTCCTGAAGCACATTATAGCTGGCCGTTCCGTTGCGCAGGGCCTGCAGGATGGTACTGCTTTCCTCGTCCAGCTCCGGGTAAAGCTCCAAAATATGGCGTCCCACCGTATCCTGGGAACACCAATAGCTGTTCAGGGAAATCCGGTGATATTCGATGATTCCCTCCCGATTGACCACTAAAATCCCGTCTGTGTCCTCACAGAGGTGGAGCACCTCGCCGATTTGATCCAGAAAACGCTCCAGCATACCCGTCTTCCCCTTTCCTCGGTCAGAATACAAAAAAATCCGGATTTCTCCAGATTCCATGCATAAAACTTGTTGACTTATGGAAACGCCCATGGTATACTTAAATGCTTTCGTGCGCAGACCGTGCCGATCTCAATTCTTTCCCATTTTGCGTCCAGTTTACCACGCGGCCGGTCAAAGCGCAAGAGATAAAATCCACTTTTTGTCCACGCATCCGGGTGTGCGCATTTTGCCTCCGCACCCTCCTTTGTACGTTTTGACGAAAACGCAGCAGCCGGATACGGGAGAAGACCGGGACGGCCGGTTTTGTTCCCGCGTCCAGAATAGAAAACGAGGTGTTTTTTCTACGATGATGGTCAAGGACGTCTACTACGGCAAGACCCTCCGAAAGAGCTATGCGCGCCATGAGGAGATCCTGGACATGCCCAACCTGCTGGAGGTGCAGAAGAACTCCTATCAGTGGTTTTTGGACCACGGCCTGCGGGAGGTCTTCAAGGACGTGGCCTCCATCACCGACTACGCCGGGAACCTGGAGCTGTCCTTTATCGACTACTCCATGGACGAGGCTCCCAAGTACGACGTGGAGGAGTGCAAGGCCCGGGACGCCACCTATGCGGCCCCCATCAAGGTGCGGGTGCGCCTGCGCAACAAGGAGACCGAGGAGATCAAGGAACAGGAGATCTTCATGGGGGATTTCCCTCTGATGACCAAGGGCGGCACCTTCGTGATCAACGGCGCCGAGCGCGTCATCGTCTCCCAGATCGTCCGCTCCCCCGGCATCTACTACTCCCGCAACGAGGATAAGGCGGGCAACCTGACCTTTGCCACCACCGTGATCCCCTACCGGGGCGCCTGGCTGGAGTATGAGACCGATCTGAACGACATGTTCTATGTGCGCATCGACAAGAACCGGAAGATCCCGGTAACCTGCCTGATCCGCGCCGTCGGCCCCCGGACCGACGCCGAGATCCTGGAGCTGTTCGGCGAGGACCCCCGTATCGTGGCCACCCTGGAAAAGGACGCCTGCAAGACCTATGAGGAGGCCCTGCTGGAGATCTACCGCAAGCTGCGCCCCGGCGAGCCCCCTACGGTGGACTCCGCCGAGAGCCTTCTGAACGCCCTCTTCTTCGATCCCCGGCGCTACGATCTTTCCGCCGTGGGCCGCTATAAGTTCAACAAAAAGCTGGCCATGTGGCAGCGCCTCTCCGGCCAGAAGCTGGCCATGCCCGTGGTGGACCCCTCCACAGGCGAGATCATCGCCGAGCCCGGCGAGGTCCTCACCCGTGAGCGGGCCCATGAACTGGACGACAAGGGCGTCAACGAGGCGGTCATCGACCTGGACGGCGCCCTGGTCAAGGTCTTCTCCAATCACATGGTGGACATGAGCAAGTTCGTCTCCTTCGACCCCGAAGCGTGCGGCGTCACCGAAAAGGTGCGCTTCCCCGTGCTCCAGGAGCTGCTGTCCAGGTACGAGGGCGAGGAGCTGCAGGAGGCCGTCCGGGACCACCTGGACGATCTGATCCCCAAGCACATCATCGTGGACGACATCATGGCCTCCATCAACTACGTGGGCTGTCTGGCCTACGGCGTCGGCGCCGCCGACGACATCGACCATCTGGGCAACCGCCGCCTGCGCTGCGTGGGCGAGCTGCTGCAGAACCAGTTCCGCATCGGCTTTTCCCGTATGGAGCGCGTCATCCGGGAGCGCATGACCATCCAGGACCTGGACATCGTGACCCCCCAGAGCCTGATCAACATCCGCCCCGTCACCGCCGCCATCAAGGAGTTTTTCGGCTCCTCCCCGCTGAGCCAGTTCATGGACCAGACCAACCCCCTGGCCGAGCTGACCCATAAGCGCCGCATGTCCGCCCTGGGCCCCGGCGGACTGAGCCGGGACCGCGCCTCCTTCGACGTGCGCGACGTCCACTACAGCCACTACGGCCGCCTGTGCCCCATCGAGACCCCCGAAGGCCCCAACATCGGCCTGATCTCCTATCTGGCCTCCTACGCCCGCATCAACCGCTACGGCTTTATCGAGGCCCCCTACCGCAAGGTGGATAAGGCCACTGGCCGCCTGACCGAGCAGGTGGACTATATGACCGCCGACGTGGAGGATCAGTTCATCATCGCCCAGGCCACTGAGCCCGTGGATGAGAACGGCTGCCTGGTCAACACCCGCATCACCTGCCGCCACCGCAACGAGATTATCTCGGTGGACCGGGAGCAGGTGGATTATATCGACGTATCCCCCAAGATGATGTTCTCCATCGCCACCGCCATGATCCCCTTCCTGGAGAACGACGACGCCAACCGCGCCCTGATGGGCGCCAACATGCAGCGTCAGGCCGTGCCCCTGCTGACCACCCAGGCCCCCATCGTGGCCACCGGCCAGGAGCACAAGAACTGCATCGACTCCGAGGTGGCCGTGCTGGCCGAGGCCGACGGCGAGGTCACCCGCGTCTCCGCCGATTATGTGTCGGTCCGCTATCCCGAGCTGGGGGTAAAGGACTACAAGCTCACCAAGTACCTGCGCTCCAACCACGGCACCTGCATCAACCAGCGCCCCATCGTCCGTGTGGGCCAGAAGGTGGAAAAGGGCGAGGTCATCGTGGACGGCCCCTCCACCTGCAACGGTGAGATCGCCCTGGGCAAGAACATCCTGATGGGCTTTATGACCTGGGAGGGCTACAACTACGAGGACGCCATCCTGCTCAATGAGCGTATGGTAAAGGAGGACGTGTTCACCTCCATCCATATCGAGGAATACGAGACCGAGTCTCGGGATACCAAGCTGGGTCCCGAGGAGATCACCCGGGATATCCCCAACGTGGGCGAGGACGCCCTGCAGAACCTGGATGAACGGGGCATCATCCGCGTGGGCGCCGAGGTGCGCGCCGGCGACATCCTGGTGGGCAAGGTCACCCCCAAGGGCGAGACCGACCTGACGGCGGAGGAGCGGCTGCTGCGCGCCATCTTCGGCGAAAAGGCCCGCGAAGTGCGGGACACCTCCCTGAAGGTGCCTCACGGCGAGAGCGGCATCATCGTGGACGTGAAGGTCTTTACCCGCGAGGCGGGCGACGAGCTCTCCCCCGGCGTGAATATGGTGGTCCGGGTCTATATCGCCCAGAAGCGCAAGATCAGCGTGGGCGACAAGATGGCCGGCCGCCACGGCAACAAGGGCGTCGTTTCCCGCATCCTGCCCCAGGAGGATATGCCCTTCCTGCCCGACGGCACTCCCCTGGATATCGTCCTGAACCCCCTGGGCGTGCCCAGCCGTATGAACATCGGCCAGGTACTGGAAGTCCACCTGGGTTATGCCGCCAAGGCCCTGGGCTGGAAGGTGGCCACCCCCGTCTTCAACGGCGCCGACGAGCAGGATATCGAGGACACGCTGAATCTGGCCGGCCTTTCCCCCGACGGCAAGAGCTGGCTCTACGACGGGCGTACCGGCGAGCGGTTCGATAACCGCGTCACCGTGGGCTACGTCTACTTCCTCAAACTCCACCACCTGGTGGACGACAAGATCCACGCCCGCTCCACCGGCCCCTACTCCCTGGTCACCCAGCAGCCGCTGGGCGGCAAGGCCCAGTTCGGCGGCCAGCGCTTCGGCGAGATGGAGGTGTGGGCACTGGAGGCCTACGGCGCGGCGTACACCCTGCAGGAGATCCTGACCGTCAAGTCCGACGACGTCACCGGCCGCGTGCGCACCTATGAGAGCATCGTAAAGGGCCACAACGTACCCAAGCCCGGCGTGCCCGAGTCCTTCAAGGTTCTGGTCAAGGAGCTTCAGTCCCTGTGTCTGGATATGAAGGTGCTGGATGAGAACGGCAGCGAGATCGAACTCAGGGACGACGACGAGGACAACTACCAGCCCGGCAAGTTCCGGGACGACGACGACGACTTCTACGGCTACAATGCCGGCGGGGAGTCCGACTTCGCCGCCGCGGGCTACACCCTCAAGGAGGGCAGCGACGACGACGACCTGGTCGTGGAGGACGAGGACGGCGACGACGACGCGTTCGACGGAGACGACTTCTCCGACGACGGGGATTTGGAATAAGTAAGGGAGGACGATGAGACTATGAGTTACGCTGAATTCGACGCGATCCAGATCGGTATCGCCTCCCCGGAACAGATCCGCGAGTGGTCCTACGGCGAGGTCAAAAAACCCGAGACCATCAACTACCGCACCCTGAAGCCCGAGCGCGACGGCCTGTTCTGCGAGCGCATCTTCGGGCCCACCAAGGACTGGGAGTGCCACTGCGGCAAGTACAAGAAGATCCGCTACAAGGGCAAGATCTGCGACCGCTGCGGCGTGGAAGTCACCCGGGCCAAGGTGCGCCGGGAGCGCATGGGCCACATCGAGCTGGCCGCCCCCGTGAGCCACATCTGGTATTTCAAGGGCATCCCCTCCCGTATGGGCCTGCTGCTGGATATCAGCCCCCGCATCCTGGAGAAGGTGCTCTACTTCGCCAGCTATATCGTCACCGACCCCGGCTTCTCTCCTCTGGCCAAGAATCAGATCCTCTCCGAGAAGGAATACCGCGATATGCGGGAGAAGTACGAGGACGACTTTGAGGCCGGCATGGGCGCCGAAGCGGTCAAGAAGCTGCTGCAGGACATCGACCTGGAGCAGCTCTCCGCCCAGCTGCGCGCCGAGCTCAAGGATGCCTCCGGCCAGAAGAAGGCCCGGATCGTCAAGCGCCTGGAGGTCGTGGACGCCTTCCGCATCTCCGGCAACAAGCCCGAGTGGATGATCATCGACGTCCTGCCCGTCATCCCGCCGGAGCTGCGCCCCATGGTACAGCTGGACGGCGGCCGCTTCGCCACCAGCGACCTGAACGACCTGTACCGCCGGGTCATCAACCGCAACAACCGCCTCAAGCGTCTCATCCAGCTCAACGCCCCGGACATCATCGTGCGCAACGAAAAGCGCATGCTCCAGGAGGCCGTGGACGCGCTCATCGACAACGGCAGGCGGGGCCGCGCCGTCACCGGCGCCAATAACCGCGCGCTCAAGAGCCTGAGCGATATGCTCAAGGGCAAGCAGGGCCGCTTCCGCCAGAACCTGCTGGGCAAGCGCGTGGACTATTCCGGCCGAAGCGTCATCGTGGTGGGTCCCGAGCTGAAGATCTACCAGTGCGGCCTGCCCAAGGAGATGGCCATCGAGCTCTTCCGCCCCTTCGTCATGAAGAAGCTGGTGGAGGACGGCTTGGCCAACAACATCAAATCCGCCAAGAAGATGGTGGACAAGGGCCGGGCCGAGGTGTGGGACGCGCTGGAGTTCGTCATCAAGGACCACCCCGTCATGCTCAACCGCGCCCCCACCCTGCACCGTCTGGGCATCCAGGCCTTCGAGCCCGTGCTGGTGGAGGGGCGCGCCATCAAGCTCCATCCCCTGGTGTGTACCGCCTTCAACGCCGACTTCGACGGCGACCAGATGGCTGTCCACGTCCCCTTGTCCGCCGAGGCTCAGACCGAGGCCCGGGTGCTCATGCTGTCCGCCAACAACCTGCTGCGGCCCCAGGACGGCGGCCCCGTCACCGTGCCCACCCAGGACATGGTGCTGGGCTCCTACTACCTGACTTACGAGAAATACCCCGAGCACACCATCGGGGAAACCTTCGATGATGTGGCCAGCGTCAAGGCCGCCCTGGCTGAGGGCGTGGTGGCCCCCGACGATTATATCTGGGTCAAGGCCCCCGGCCGTCTGGACGATATTCCCACCTACGCCGGCATCTGCGCCGAAACGGAGGACGGCCAGCTGCCCCGGGAGGTGCTCCACGTCTTCTCCGACGACATTGAGGCCCGTCTGGCCTATGACGAGGGAGAGCTGGAGCTGCACGTGCCCATCCTGGTCCGCCGCTCCCGCGAGGTGGACGGCAAGGTGCTCCACAAGCTGGTGCGCACCACCGTGGGCCGCCTGATCTTCAACGAGGGCATCCCCCAGGACCTGGGCTTTGTGGACCGCAGCGACCCCGAGGCCATGTTTGAGCCGGAGATCAATTTCGTCACCGGCAAAAAGCAGCTGGGCAAGATCATCGACAAGTGCATCACCAAGCACGGCTTCACCGTGTCCGCCGGCGTGCTGGACACCATCAAGGCCAAGGGGTATAAGTTCTCCACCCGGGGCGCGCTGACCGTCTCCATCTACGACATGACCGTGCCGCCCGAGAAGAACGGCCTCATCGCCGCCACCGAGCAGGAGATCGTCAAGATCGACCGGCAGTACAAGCGCGGCTTCCTGACCAACGACGAGCGCTACCGCCTGGTGGTGGAGGCGTGGGAGAAGACCACCAAGGACGTGACCGAGGCCCTGATGGCGGGTCTGGACCGGTACAACCCCATCTGGATGATGGCGGACTCGGGCGCCCGCGGCTCTTCCGCTCAGATCCGCCAGCTGGCCGGCATGCGCGGCCTGATGGCCGACACCTCCGGCCGTACCATCGAGATCCCCATCAAGTCCAACTTCCGCGAAGGCCTGTCCGTGCTGGAGTACTTTATCTCCTCCCGAGGCGCCCGGAAGGGCATGGCCGATACCGCGCTGCGTACCGCCGACTCGGGTTACCTGACCCGCCGTCTGGTGGACGTGTCCCAGGAGGTCATCATCCGGGAGCACGACTGCGGCACCCACGACGGCATCACCGTCAGCGAGATCGTGGAAAACGGCCAGGTCATCGAGACCTTCGGCGAGCGGCTCAAGGGCCGCTACCCGGTGGAGGACGTGTGCGATCCCAAGACCGGCGAGGTGCTGATCTCCCACGATCGCATGATGACCGTGGACGACGCCAAGTTCCTGGAGGCGCACGGCATCTGCGAGGTCAAGATCCGCAGCGTGCTCACCTGCGAGTCCCGCAGCGGCGTCTGCTCCAAGTGCTACGGCATCAACCTTGCCATCGGCGAGCGCGTGGGCGCCGGTGAGGCGGTGGGCATCATCGCCGCCCAGTCCATCGGCGAGCCCGGCACCCAGCTGACCATGCGTACCTTCCACACCGGCGGCGTGGCCGGCGGCGACATCACGCAGGGTCTTCCCCGCGTCGAGGAGCTGTTTGAATCCCGCAAGCCCAAGAAGATGGCCCAGCTGGCTGAGATCAGCGGCACCGTCACCCTGGAAGAGGCCAAGCGCAACTCCATGTGCAATGTGACCATCACCGCCGACGACGGCGAGGTGGTCACCTACGCCCTGCCCTACTCCGCCGGCCTCCGGGTCCAGAACGGCGACAAGGTGGCCAAGGGCTTCGCGCTCACCGACGGCGCCCTCTACCCCCAGGACGTGATCCGCATCCGCGGCGTCCATGCGGTGTACGACTATCTGATCCAGGAGGTCCAGAAGCCCTACCGTCAGCAGGGCGTGGATATCAACGACAAGCACATTGAGGTCATCGTGCGCCAGATGATGCGCAAGGTCCGGGTAGAGGACGCGGGCGATTCCGATCTGCTCTCCGGCTCCACCATCGACCTGATCGAGTATCTGGACGCCAAGCGCGCGGTTCAGGACCGCATCGACGCCGGCGAGACCAACGACGGCATCGAGCTGCGCCTGCCTACCGCCACCCGCATCCTGATGGGAATCACCAAGGCCAGTCTGGCCACCGACTCCTTCCTGTCCGCCGCCTCCTTCCAGGAGACCACCAAGGTCCTGACCGAGGCCGCCATCAAGGGCAAGGTGGACCACCTGCTGGGTCTGAAGGAAAACGTCATCATCGGCAAGCTGATCCCCGCCGGTTCCGGTCTGAGCATCTACCGCAAGTACGACAAGGTGGACGACGAGGGCACCGCCGAGAGCGATGCTTCCGACGGCGAAGCGATTGCCGACGAGGTCGTCCCGGCCCCCGTCGAATTGTAAGGATCGGAAAAGGCCCGGAGCGCTGCTCCGGGCCTTTTCCCTTTTTTAAGTGATCGTGAGTGAGGTGAAAGGATGTCTTCCCAGCCGCTTTCTCCCCGTCCTTCTCTGCGCGCCCTCTTCTGTGCCGGGACCGGGCTGGCTCTGCTCCTGCTCAGCCTGGTCCCTGTTCTTGGTCTGACCCGCGGCTCCGCCGGGGCACGGTGTGCCGTATTTCTTTTGTTGGCGGCCATAGCCGCCGGCGCCGCCGTTCCTCTGGCGCTCCGGCGCTTCCCGGCCGGATGGCTGCTCACCGCCCTGCTGCCCATCGGCCTGGCATTCTTCCTGCGCGCCCTGCTGCTGGACTATGTGACGCCGGACTACGAGACGTTCCTGTCCCAGTGGGCGCAGGCTTTCCGGGAAAACGGCGGTTTCGCCGCGGTACGCCTGCCGATCGGCAACTACAACGCGCCCTATCTCTATTTTCTGGCCGCCATCTCTTACCTGCCGGTGCCCGACCTGTATCTCATCAAGCTCTTTTCCATCCTCTTCGATGTCGTGCTGGCCTGGGGCGGGCTGAGGCTGGTCCGGCGCTTCTGCCCGCCGGACAGCATCCGGCCCCTGGTGTGCTTCTGCCTGCTGCTCCTTCTGCCCACGGTGGTGCTCAACGGGTCCTGCTGGGGCCAGTGCGACTCCCTTTACGGCGCGCTGACCCTCCACGCCCTGGCCTGCGCGCTGGAACAGCGGCCCAAGTCCTCTCTGGCGCTGCTGGGAGTGGCCTTTTCCTTCAAACTGCAGACCGTATTTCTGCTTCCCCTGTGGGGCGCGCTCTGGCTCATGGGCCGCCTCAAATTCCGCCATCTCTTCTGCTTTCCTGCCGCCTACGGCGTCACCATCCTGCCGGCCCTCCTGCTGGGCAAGCCTCTGGGCGATATTCTGGGGGTCTATTTGGGCCAGACCCAGGAGGGGGTGGGAAGTCTGTGCTACAACGCCGCCACGGTTTTCTCTTTTTTGCCCTATGACGCCCAGGTCGACGAGACGCTGGGCGCCAAGCTGGGGATCGCCGCGGCGCTGCTGCTGGCGCTGACTCTGCTGGCGCTGCTCCGGCGGCGCCGGAAAACAGCGGACGAAACGGCCCTTCTGGCCGCGGCGGCGGTCATGGCCATCGGAGTGCCCTTCCTGCTGCCCTATATGCACGACCGTTACTTTTTCCTGGCCGACGTGCTCACCCTGGCCTGGGCCTGCGCGCTTCCCCGGCGCTGGTACTGCGCCGTATTGGTGCAGCTCTCCTCCCTGAGCGCCTATGCCGTCTATCTGCGCCAAAGATATACCTTGATCCTCTCTCTGGGCGGACGCACTTACGTCATGCTGGCGGAAGCCCTGTTGATGCTGGCCGCTCTGATTCTCGCTCTGCTCGCTCTGTTCGCCCGCCTGCGTCCCGTTGCGGGCCCGTCCGCCCGATAGGACGTCTTTGGGAGAAAATTCCGGAAATTTCCGCCCGGAAAGCGGTTGACGGAACGGAAACAATGTGTTACAATTTGGTTACAGTGTTTCAGGATTGTTACAGCCTGTAAAAGGAGGCTCTCATGTCAAATAAGGATATCCCCCTGACCTACAAAGGCCATCCGCTTCGCCGTAAGGACAGCCTGATTTATTACGGCAGCATGGCAGAAAAATATATCATCATGCTCCAGGTTCTGAACAGCAGGAAAGAGCAGGATCTGGAGCTGGCCACAAAGGTGGCCGTCCAGCTCCAGCTGACCGACCCCGATCTGAAAAGCCGCGACCGCGTGGTCAAAAAGACCGAGAAGGACAGCCTGTATGCCGCTATGGACGTAGCGTCCGTATGGCTGGACCGGGCCCTGTCCAGCAAGTGAGCCGGGATCGTTACCAATGATAAAAAAGCCGCCGCAGTCTGCGTGCGGCTCAACCTTTGAACGGAGGGACAAGCCGATGATACTGCCTGCCAAGCTGCTGCGCACCGCGCTGCTCACCACCGCCCTGGCCGCCGTCTGCACCATAGGCGCTTCCGCCGCCAGCCTGGGCGTCGGTACCGTAGAGGCCGACGCGCTGCGTCTGCGGGAGGAGGCCGGGACGGAGGCCACTATTCTGGCCACCGCCGCCAAGGGCGACGCCGTGGTGATTTTGGAGGATGCCGGGAACGGCTGGTACAAAGTGGATTATAGGTCCGTGGAGGGCTATATGTCCGGCGAGTACCTGACGGTGTCTGAGAAAGCGGACGTGGCCATCGGTTACGGGCTGGTCCAGACGGATGGTTCCACCCTGAATATGCGCAGCGGCCCGGGCACCGGATACGACAAGGTCGCCGCCCTCTCCAACGGCGCTGTGGTCACCATCGTGGGCATCGACAGCGGCTGGTACAAGATCAATACCTCCGGCGGCCTGAGCGGCTATGTCAGCAGCGATTATATGGTCACCTGCAAGGACTCCGCCGGTTCCCGCGGCGACGATACCGTCGCTGCCGCCGCCACTTCCCTGGGGCAGCAGGTAGCGGACTACGCCAAACAGTATCTGGGTGTTCCCTATGTTTACGGCGGCAACGGCCCCAACAGTTTCGACTGCTCCGGCTTTACCAGTTATGTGTACCGCCACTTCGGCTACACCATCAACCGCACCGCCTCCACCCAGCTGTCCAACGGCGTGTCGGTCTCCAAGAGCGAGCTGCAGCCCGGCGATCTGGTATTCTTCAAGTACAACACCTCCAAGGCGGCCTCGCATGTGGGTATCTATATCGGCAGCGGTGAATTCATCCACGCCTCCACCAATACATATACCGTAAAGATCGACAACCTGACCTATGGTCACTACAACAACGTATACGTCGGCGCGCGCCGCATCCTGTAAGCAACGCCAAACAGCCCGCACGGAGTCTTCCGTGCGGGCTGTTTGACGTCTTTGGGCTGAGGGTTACTCCTGGGGCTTGTCGTCCTCGTGGACCTCGCAGCCACAGTCGCAGCCGCTCGGCTCCTCAGGGGGCACGTCGGTGACCACGGGCGGGACCTCCGCGTCGGATACATTGCCCTCGGCCTTGATCTCAGCAATGCGCGCTTTGTTCTCTTCGATGGTGATCTTGCTGGCGGTGATCTTCTCGCACAGGGCCACATAAGCGGTCTCGGGCGCCATGCCGCGCTCGGCATAATAGAGCTTGCCGATTTCGATATACGCCTTCTTGATGGCGTCCTCTTCGCCCGCGCTGCTCAGGTTCAGCTTGCCGATTTCCGCCAGCTGCTTGGACTTGGCCACGCCGGCCCGGCCCAAGTCGACCGCACGCTCCTTTAACTCGTCAAAAAAAGCCATATGAAAAACCTCCTGTTTGTTCTGCTTGGCATTACCTCTGGAATCTGGCCTTATTCTACCCCCTTTTGCCGCCCGGCGCAAGGGGCCCCATGTTGATTTTAACCATTTTTAATGTTCTTTATCGGGAAACATACGCATTTGGTTATCCGATTGATGCGATAATTGTTATTAGACACGGCGGCGATTTTCGGTTAACCTTATAAATAGAAGCAATTCCGAACAGGAGGTAAAAACGTTGTCTGCTCCCTTTTACGCCAAGAGCCCCGGAAACGAGGGCTATATCAAAAACATGGAAGTGGTGGGCTTCTGCGATCTCAACGGCGTCAACGCCTTCCAGATGGCCCTGCACAAAACCGACGACGGCAGATACTATATGTACTGCGGATCTTTCCGCGGGCCAGGCTGGAATATCGTGGATGTGACCGATCCCGCCGAACCCAGGGTGGTCAACTGGATGCAGGCGTGCGACCCCAAGGAGTACCCCGCCACAAACACCCCCAAGATCCAGGTAGCCGACGGCCTGATGATCGGCGCCACCGGCGGCGGCGTGTCCTTTCTCCACGGCTGCAAGCCCGGCGACAAGAGCCTGGGCAGCCTGCAGATCTTTGACATCAAGAGCGACCCCGTCCACCCCAAGCTGCTCTCCAAATGGGAGACCGGCGTGCCGGACGGCATGGGTGTGCACCGCTTTATGTACAACGGCGGGCGCTACGTCCATCTGTCCGCCGACTGCCCAGGCTTTACCGGCAACATCTACCGGATCCTGGACATCATCGATCCCACTCACCCGGTAGAGGTGGGCCGCTGGTGGGAGCCCCGCCAGTTTACCGACGGTATGAAAGCGGGCGAGTATCCCGTGGACGGCCCACAGCACTGGGAGTTCATGGACTGGCCGCAGCTTCACGGGCCTCCGTTCGTGGTGGGCGACCTGGCCTATCTGTCCTACTACTGCGAGGGCCTGGTCATCCTGGACATCTCCGATGTCACCCGGCCCAAAAAGGTCGGCCAGCTCAAGCTGAAGGGGCCCTTCTCCGGCAAGTACGCCGGGGCCCGCACTCATACCTGCCTTCCCCTGCCCGGCCGCAATTTCCTGGTGGCCACCAACGAGGGGGAGCGCTTTCCCTTCTATAACAAGGACATTCTCACCAACGGCCCCCGCAAGGGCGCTCAGCCTATGAACAACCTGCACATGATCGACATCTCCGACCCCACCGATCCCCAGCTGGTGGCGGAATTCCCCTATCCCGAGGTGCCGGAGCACTTCCCCTGGCCCAACTTCAACACCGCCGGTCTGGACGGCATGCAGGGCCCCTTCGGCCCCCACAACATCCACGAACCCATGAGCAATAAGCCCTGGCTGGACCAGAACCCCAATCGGGTCTACTGCTGCTACTTCCATGCGGGCATGCGGGTGTACGACGTGTCCGACCCCTACTATATCAAGGAGCTGGCCTACTTCATCCCGCCGAATCCCGAGAAACTCCTCTTCGACATCCCCGTCCCGGGTCCCATGCTGGCCACCACCGAAGACTGCGTAGTGGACGACCGCGGGTATATCTACATGGATACCTGGCACGACGGCATGTATATCCTCAAACTGAAGGACGGTGTCTGAGTTCCCGTTCCATCCCCCGTTTTTCTGACCGAAAAGACGGCGCTGCTCTCCCGTGGGAAAGCAGCGCCGTTTTGTTTTACCAGACCTGTACGCGTTGTTCCGGCTCCAGCCACATACCGTCGCCGCTCTGGATGTCGAAGGCGGCATAGAATTCATCGAATGCCTGCAGAGCCCGGTTGCCCCTCAGCTTGCCGGGGGCGTGCACATCCAGCTGTGCCAGATAGGCGTAGATCTCCCGGGTCCCGGTAAAGGTCCAGGTGCGGGCCGCGCTCTCGTAAAGCGTTGGATAGTCGGGCTGCTTTTCCTTGCCTTCAGCCTGGGTGATGCAGGCCAGGGCGCCCAGGTCCGCAATATTCTCAGAGAGGGTCAGATTCCCGTTGCAGGTAACGCCGGGGATGACCTCTACTCCGTCGTAAAACGCCACGACCCGCTGGCACAGCTGCCGGAAAGCGGCGTAGTCCTCCTCGGTCCACCAGTCGGCGGCGTTGCCGTTCTTGTCGAACTTGGCGCCGTTGTTGTCGAAGGCATGGGTCATCTCATGGGCAATGATATAGCCGATGCCGCCCAGGTTCTCGGTCGGGTCGGCCTGCACGTCATACAGGGGCGCCTGGAGGATTCCGGCAGGGAAATTGATGCTGTTGGAGGTCGCGTCGTAATAGGCGTTCACCGTATAGGGGGACATCTGCCAGGCGGTCTTATCGACCGGCTGATCCTGCAGGGCCACCGCCTCCGCCCGGGATGCCAGGGTGATGGACACCAGATTTTCAAAATAGCTTCCGCCCTGAGCGGCACTTCTGATCTGGGCGTCATCCAGATAGGTATCCCAGCGGTCGGGATATCCCACATTTACCGTGATGGCGTTCAGCTTCTCCACGGCCTTTTCCTTGGTGGCGGCGCTCATCCAGTCCAGCGCCAGGATGCGTTCCTTATAAATACCCCGGAACTGTTCGATCATGGCCTCCACATCGGCCTTGGCCTCGGCGGAGAAGTAGCGCTCCACGTAGACCTCGCCCAGATAATCGGCCAGGTAAGCCTGTACCAGCTGGGCGGCCAGATCCTCGTCGGGCAGGCTGGTGTCGGTGCCGTACATGGCCTGCTGGAGCCGGTCGGACGCATCGGTAAACGCCCGGTCCAGCGCGCTGCCGAAGCTGCCCAGCAGATAGAGCTTCATTATGGTCTTCAGCGTTTCCAGGTGAGTCTCGTCAAAATAGGCTGCGGCGGTCTCCAGCAGGGCTACGTCCTGAACCATGACCGCCTCGCCCTCGGAAAGGCCTTCCGCCTCCCGCACCGCATCCAGGTCCACGTTGGGGAACAGCGCCTGAAGCGCTTGCATGGTGTAGAGGTTATAGGTTTTATCCACATCGCCGTACTCCTGCCGGTCCATCATGGCGCCGGCCAGGTCCTGCTCCACCTGATAATAAGCCTGAGCGTCCTTTGCAGCCTTGGCTGCATCCTCCCCGCCCAGCGTGAGCAGCGTGGTCAGATACTGGAGGTAGGCGTCTTTGATCCCGGCGCCGGCGGCATAGTCCTCTTTGCCCAGCGAGGGGGAGAGGCTCCCAAAGGTGAGGATGTATTTCCCGCTGTCCTTTTGGTCCACCGTCAGGCCAAAGCCCAGCGCCAGCGAGGCGCCCAGCTGACTGGACACGTCGTTATGGACCTTCATCAGCGCATCCAGGCTCTCCGCCCGGCCGATGGCGTCCAGATAGGGCTTGATCGGCGTGATTCCGGCTTTGTTCCGGGCGTCCCAATCCAGGATGTTCTCGTAGAGGTTTTTGATCTTCTCCTCCGGGGTGCCCTCCTTGGGGGCAGAGGCGGCGATCTCCCGGATGATCTCGGATACCTGCCCGGTGACTTCATAGCCCAGATCATACAGGGCGCCGCTGTAGGCATAGCCCGCGGGAATGGTAGAAGCGGTCAGCCATTCCCGGTTGACCGCGGCGTAGAAATCGTCCTTCCGGTTGCTCCCCTCCAGGGCGTACACCCGGCGGAGCAGCAGATCCAGCTGCTGGTCGGTCACTTGCAGCTCGGGAGAGAAGGTCGTGGCGCTGGTGCCCGCTACGATGCCCGCGGCGAACACATCGGCCAGCTCTGTTTGCGCCCAGGCAGGCACATCGGTAAAGCGGGCGGCGGGATAGGCCCAGCGAGCGCTGTCCCCCGCCGCCGCAGGCAGGGGGCCGAAGGCCCGGGAGAGCATCACCAGGGCCTCCGCCCGGGTGACCGGGCGCCCCTCCGCCCGATCGCCGCTTCCGTCCCCCTTCAGCAGATCGGCCGCAGTCAGTCCGCTGTGATAATCGTCGGCTGCGGCAAGCAGGATCTCACATACCTCGCCGCGGGTAAGCGTGCGGGGCGCGTCCGCAGCCAGAGCCGCGGCAGGCAGGGCCGTGAACGCCATCAGGGCGGCCAGCAGGCCGGCCAGCCATCGTTTTCCTCTCGTCATTGAGACACTTCCTTCCAAATTGATGGCTTCATTATAGCACCATTCCCTTGCAGCAATCCTAAAAGGAATATTAAAATTGTTTAAGGGCATTACTGCATCATTCAACGCGTGCGGATTGGCGCGAAGATTTGTGCCGCAAAAAGGCGCAAAACCGCAGGAATACTTTTTGTATTGCAAGGTTTTGCAACGCATTTGTGGGGCAAATTGGCCGCCAAGACGTGCGTGGGGAATTGTGCGGTGATGCCTAAGGTTTCCAAAAAACTCCGCTGCCTTGGGAGCGCTTCCCCGTATCTTTCGCGCTCTCATTGCGGTGCGCGCTCCGTTTTGCCGGGATATCCTCCTTAGCGTTCCCGCTCCTTCCCCGCCTCAGTCTAGTATATTTTGCGGCCGCCGCGCATCTTTTTCCTGTCTTTTTCGTATCCTAACCCTGAATTGGGGGGAGTGGGATGAAGCGCAGGCTGCCGCTATCCATACAGGTCCTGATCGGCCTGGGCCTGGGCGTGCTGGCCGGGCTGGCGCTCCAGGGTGCGCCCGGCTTTGCCGCGGACTATATTCAGCCCGTGGGCACGCTGTTTTTAAACCTGGTCAAGATGCTGGTGGTCCCCCTGGTCTTTTCCTCCATCGTGACGGGCACCTGCGGTCTGGGGGACGCCCGGCAGGCGGCGGGCATCGGCGCGCGTACCATCCTCTTTTATCTTTGTACCACCGCCGTGGCGGTGACCCTGGGTCTGCTGGCGGGCAACCTGTTCCCTGTGGGGCGGGGATTGGGTTATGCCCTTCCGGACGCGCCGGCCGAGGAGGAGACCGTACGTCTGGCCGACACCCTGCTCAACCTGGTGCCCGCCAACCCGGTCGCCGCGCTGGCCGAGGGCAATATGCTCCAGATCATCTTTTTTGCCGTGGCGCTTGGGGCCGCTATCCTCGCGCTGGGCGGCACAGGCGAGCCGCTCTACGGCGTCTTTGACAGTCTGGCCCGGGCCATGTATGCCCTCACCGGCTTTGTGATGAAGCTGGCCCCCGTGGCCGTATTCGCCCTCATCGCACCGGTCGTGGCACAGCTGGGCCCACAGGTGCTTCTGTCCTTTCTGGGCGTCGTCGCCCTGGTCTACGGGGCCTGCCTGGTCCATGTTCTGGTGGGCTACTCGGCGGCGGTGTGGGGTCTGGGCCGGGTCAGCCCTCTGCGCTTTTTCCGCCAGGCCCTGCCCGCCATGGTCTTCGCCTTTTCCTCCGCCAGCTCGGCGGGCTCTCTTCCCTTTTCCATGGAGGCCGCCGAGCGTCTGGGCGTGCCGCACCCGGTGCGCTCCTTCATCCTCCCGCTGGGCGCTACCATCAATATGGACGGCACCGCCATCTACCAGGGCGTATGCGCCCTGTTTATCGCCAACGCTTACGGCCTGACCCTCTCCCCCGCACAGCAGCTCACCGTCATCGTCACCTGCACGCTGGCCTCCATCGGTACCGCCGGAGTGCCCGGCGCGGGGGCCGTCATGCTGAGCATGGTGCTCCAGTCCGTGGGCCTGCCGGTAGAAGGGGTGGGGCTGGTCCTGGGCATCGACCGGGTGCTGGACATGGCGCGCACCACGGTAAATATCACCGGCGACCTGGCCTGCTGTGTGGTGGTGTCCGCCGCCGAACGCCCGGACAAAAAGGGGCCCCCCGCCTGAGGGAGGCCCCTTCTTCACGCCTGTTCGGGGGTGGTGATCCAGAGCGTGTTTTGCTCCGCGTCCCACACGTCCTCCAGCCCCGCGGCGTCCACCATAAAGCGCACCGGGACATAGACCTTCCACCCCACCAGCTCAGGCGGCACCGCCATAGGAACCTGTCCCCGCCCGGACACCTGGCCCCGGGTGCTGCCCACCCGGACGGTGATGGTCTGCACCCCGTTGTTGCAGACCGCCGTCCCGGTGGCCGCGTCGTAGGAGAAGTCATAATAGCCCATCCAGATGGCCAGCTCACGCAGAGGGGCCATGGTGCACCCCGCTGTGGTGCGGAGCGTCCTGTCGGTCAGGGAGAAATACTTCCCATCCAGGGCCACATAGGTGGGAGATGGCCCAAAGGTGTCCCGCAGCAGGGCCGCCTGCTCGGCGTCGTCCACCACTAGGGGCTTGCCCGAGGTGACAATGCCCAGTTTATCCGTGGGCACCAGCACTGCGCCGCCCTGTCCGCCGTAGACCTTCAGCCCGACCGCATTCCACGGGTCCAGGGTGCGGAAGTACACCCCGTCCACCGACACCTGGAGGGGACCGCCGTTCATCCGGTAGATCAGCCAACCGTCAGTCTCGTCTCCAGGAACCAGGGTTTTGGCCGTGGCCGGTTTCTCCGGCCTTGGCTCCGGCAGGCCGAATACACTCCAGCCGCTGAGGGCCCAGTTCCGGCCGTCGCTGCTGCGGTAGGTTTTATAGCCATCCTCCCACAGGGTCAGCACATAGTACGCACCGTCAATATAGGCCAGGTCTGTCACCGGCGCGCCGAAGTCGTGCTCTGCCACCTGTTGAAACGCCCCGTCCAGCAGAACCACCCACTCCCGGTTCACTTTATCCCCGTTGCCTATCGCGTACTGCCGCAGAAGATAGCTGTCCCCGCTACAGGCCAGGTCATAATAGACGTACTCTGTTCCGTCCAGTCCCTCCAGCGGGTCAAAATCCAGTTCCGGCGTGCTCCACTCCGTCCCGTTCCAATAGGACATGCTTCCGCTCTGACGGTCATACCGCACCACCGCGCCGCCGGTCTCCAGCAGGAACATCCTGCTGGAGGCGGCCTGCTCACGGGGCATCCGGTCCGTAGGCAGCCAGTCCCTGCCATTGGCAGACACGTCCCAGACATGGGCGCCGTCCTCCTCCACCCGCTCCCGGATGATGTACCCGTTACCGCTGGCGTATTCCCACGCACTGGCCGGAACGGCCAGTACAAGGGCCGCGGCCAGGGCGGCGGCCAGCACCGAAATTACACGTCGTCTCATGTTTATCCCTCCTGAATTTCTGTGGTGAGGTAGAAGGTCTGCCCCGCCGCATCCCAGGTCACATCCGCCCCCGCCGCCTCGGCAAAGAATCGGACGGGTACGCAGAAAATACCCTTGTGCAGCTCGGCGGGCACTGCCAGCCAGCTGGTGGTCTTTCCGTTGACGGTGGCCTGGGTGTTGCCCGCGCGCACGGAAATGGTGTCCGTCCCCCGGGTGCATACCGCCGTCCCGGAAGAGCCGTCATAGTCAAAGGTATAGCCCAGAGCCTGGGCCATCTGCCGCAGAGGGGCCATGGTACACCCCTTCACCTGATAGAGGGAGATGGGGAAGGTCACCGGCTTGCCGTCTACCGTGACCCGCAGCTCTTTGAGGAACTTCGCCGCCATCTGGGCGGCGGTAAACACCCGAATCTCCGCCGGGCGGCCCTCCTGGTCGGCCAGCTCTACGGCATAGACATTCTCCCCCCACCGGAGGGAGGCCTGCAAGCCCTCATAGGGAGCGGTAAACAGGGGGACAAACTGGCTGCTGCCCGCCGGGGCCGCCTCTACCTGGGTTCCGGTTACACGGAGGGTATAGGGAGCCCCCTCCGGAGCCGCCGGGATGGAAGTCAGAGTAGTGGCCGTCCAGTGCGTCCGGTCTGCGGAGGAGTAGACCGTCCCGCCAGCCTGGACGTAATAGGTGCCGTATTGGAAGCCCACGCCGGTGACGTTGACGCCGAAATCACAGGAGCCCGTGAGCTGAAAGTCCCCGTCCGCGAAGCACACCCTGGTGTTCCAGGCGCTGGTCCAGTCCCCCCGGGCGCCGTGGGGACCGTAGGGCTCCTCCACCGTGCGGCAGGAGATGTACTCCGTCCCCGTCCATAGGAAGGTGTAATCCGCCAGCACCTTCTCCCGCTCCGGCTGGAACGCGGTGCCCTCCAAGCTCCGCCAGGTCAGGCCGTCCTCCGAGGCGTACACCCCCGCCGGTTCCCCGCTGACCACCACAAAGCTCTTGCCGTTGTAGGGCAGCAGCTCGCCCGCCGGCATCCCCTCCGCCGTTTTCCAGGTGAGGCCGTCGGTCGTGTACAGATTCTCCACGCCGTCGGTGCCGAACCGGGCCTGCCCCAACAGGAGCTTCCCATTGCCCGCCACCCGCAGCAGCTCGGGCTGGAAGGCCCCCGGCTGGGCAGCGGCCAGGCGCTGCTCCAACTCCGCCGCCGGATAGGTGTGGGACGCGCCGGTCTCGTAGCCATACCGGCTGTAGACCTCCACCCGGATGCCCCGGGGCGCCGGATAGGCCTGCACGTCCGCCATGTCGTAGCTGGCCAGGAAGGAGGTGAAGTCCGCCGTCAGCTCCACGGCCCGCCCCTGTCCGTCGGTCACCCAGAGCTCCCGTCCACCCCTGAGGAGGAACTGAAGGCCGTTCAGCTCTGCCCGGCCCCGCCGGAGCGCCGGCAGGACCGCCTGCTCCTCCGGCGTGAGGGCCGTCCAGTGCGCCCCGTCGGCGGAGCGCCAGGTGGGCTGTGCGCTCTGGAAGGGGCAGGCCAGGAACTGCGTCCCGTCATACCAGCCGCCGCCCAGGCCGCTCTCCACCGCCCCCGCCGCCGTCCAGTGCTCGCCGTCGCCGGTGTAGACAAACTCATACCGGTCGTCCCGGTACACCGCGCCGTCTGCCGTCTGCCGGTACACTCCGTAGGTGGTACGGACCCCCACCGTCCGCGCGCCGCTGCTGCCCAGGATGCGGATGTAGGTGTCCCCGGCCTGGGGCTCTGTCGCCAGGGCGGGGGTAACCAGGGTGAGGGCCAGCGTCAGGGCCGGCAGGATGGACAGGAACCGCTTCATAGGAACCTCCTTTTTCTCCGGGGCGGGCAGCGCCCGCCTTACGCTTCCTTCTTCCGGAACGCAAAAAAGCGCTGTCCGAAGTAGTTCAAAACGGTGTACAGAGCCATGCCCCCCAGTTTGGTCAGCCGTTCCTGCCAGATGGGCGCAATACCGCTGTATCCCAGCACCCAGCCCGCGATGGGCTGCGCCAGGGCGTAAGCCAGCACATAGCACACGGCCACGTTAACGGCAAATTTGATTGCCGAGCGTCCCAAGGTCTCCTGACTGCGGAAGGTAAAATGCCGGTTGAGAAAGAAGCTCATGACCGCTCCGGCCACATAGGCGATGGCGGTGGAGGGCCAGTAGCCCAGCCCCTCCAGCAAAAACATAAGCGCCATGGACAGCAGCGTGTTGCCCACGCCCACCAGAAGGAATTTGGGGATGCTCCCGTCGATCAGCTTACCCATCGTCTTCCTCCAGCACCGTACGGATCAGGAACCGGGGCCGCTGCTTGGTCTCCAGATAGATCTTGCCGATATATTCTCCAATGACCCCCAGGGAGAGCAGGATCAGCCCGCCGATGGCCCACACGGAGCAGATGACGCTGGCCCAGCCCGCCACCGTCATGCCCAGGGCCCATTTGACGATGAACGTGGCCAGCATGACGATGGAGACCAGGAAAATCAAAAAGCCCAGCAGCGTGATATAGCGGATGGGCTTGGTGGACAGGCTGGTGATGCCCTCCATGGCGAAGGAGAGCATCTTTTTCAGCGGGTACTTGCTCTCTCCCGCAAAGCGCTCCCCCCGCTCGTATTCCACCACGGCCGAGGGATAGCCCACCATCGGCACGATGCCCCGCAGGAACAGATTGACTTCCCGGAACTGACTCAGCCCTTCCAGCGCCCGGCGGGACATCAGGCGGTAGTCGGCGTGGTTGAACACCGTCTCCGCCCCCATAAGGCTCATCAGCCGGTAAAAGCCCTCGGCGGTAAAGCGTTTGAAGAAGGTATCCTTGGCCCGGCTGGAGCGCACGCCGTAGACGATGTCGCAGCCTTCCTGGAACTTGTCCACCATGGCGTCCACCGCGTCCACGTCGTCCTGCAGGTCCGCATCCATGGAGATGGCCATATCGCAGCGGTCTTTGGCCGTCATCAGCCCGGCCAGCAAGGCGTTCTGGTGGCCGCGGTTGCGGGTCAGGTCCACCCCGGAAAACAGGGGGCACTCCTCATGCAGGGCACGGATGATCTCCCAGGTCCTGTCCTTTGAGCCGTCGTTGACGAACAGCACCCGGCTTTGGGGGGAAATCTTCCCCATGGCTGCAAGCGTTTCCAGTTTTTCCCGCAGCCGCCGGGAGGTCTCCGGCAGGACCGCTTCCTCGTTGTAGCACGGAACCACGATATAGAGAATCTCATTCATCTTTTCGTTCCTCACCAAATAAAGAAATTTCCAATACAGTGCAAATCCGCATCAAAACATCCAGAGACGGTTTCTTGCGCCCACTTTCGATTTCCGCAATGAAAGGCTGGGACACCTGCACCAATCCCGCAAGCTTTCCCTGGCTGATCCCTTTCTCCTTTCGTTTTTCCCGAATGAGGGTTTTGTAATCCATCCTCATCACTCCCTGCGCTTATTATAGCTTACAGCAATAGCCTTTTCACCTATAGCTTTCAGCTATCAACAGTTCTGCGTCACAGCGCTGCAAGCCCTGCCGGCAGCCGCGCCTGCGCCTCTCCCCGGGAGGCTCCGCTCCCCACAACAACCAAGAGCAGGGGGCTTTTGCCCCCTGCTCTTCGGACACACGCAACCCTTTTCTGCCGTCTTCGTCCGCTATTCTTCCAGCTTCCGCCGCAGGCTCTCCATGGCGCGGCGCTCGATGCGGGAGACCTGCACCTGGGAGACCCCCAGCACCCGGGCCGCCTTCTCCTGGGTCAGGTTTCGGAAGTACCGCAGCAGGATCACCTGCCGCTCCCGCTCCGGCAGGGCGTTGACGGCCCCCCGCAGGGCCACCTTCTCCACGATTCCTTCTTCCATACCGTCGGTCCCCAGCACGCTCTCCAGCGTAAAGCCGTCTCCCGTCTCCATCTGGAGCGAGGCCACCGGCAGATTGGCCTCCTCTGCGGCAGCGATCTCCTCCGGCTCCAGTCCGGTCTCTTCGGACAGCTCGCTCAGGGTCGGCTCCCGGCCCAGCCGGGCGGAGAGCCGGTCCCGGGCGGTGCGGATGCTGCCTGCCCGTTCCTTCAGGCCCCGGCTGACCTTCACCGCCCCGTCATCCCGCAGGAAGCGGCGGATCTCCCCGGCGATCTTGGGCACGGCATACGTGGAGAACTGGCATCCGAAGGCCGGGTCAAAGCCCCGCACCGCTTTTAAAAAGCCCAGGCAGCCCAGTTGGTACAGGTCCTCCGGATCGGCGCCGCGGCCATAATAGCGGCGCACGATGCTCCAGATGAGCCCGGCATTCTCCTCGATCAGCCTGGCGCAGGCCTCGTTGTCCCCGTTTCTCGCCTCCCGGAGCAGATCGGGGGTATCCGCCACGCTCACACTCGGCCCCCCAGACGGCGGGAGATACGGCGGCGCATGGTCACGGTGGTCCCCCGTTCGGGCACAGAACGGACTTTCAGGGTATCCATAAAGCTCTCCATGATGGTGAATCCCATGCCGGAGCGCTCCTCGCTTCCGGTGGTAAAAAGCGGCGTGCGGGCCTGCTCCACATCCGCGATCCCCACGCCCCAATCCTTTACCACGATCTCCAAACTGTTGTCCTCGAACAGGCGCAGCTTCATACTGATCCTGCCCAGGGTATCCGGGTAGGCGTGGACGATACAGTTGGTCACCGCCTCGCTCACCGCTGTCTTGATGTCGTTGACCTCGTCCAGAGTGGGGTCCAGCTGGGCGGCAAAGCAGGCCGCCGTGGTCCGGGCAAAGCCCTCGTTGGACGAGCGGCTGAGAAAGGTGACCGCTGCCTCATTGATCGCTTTCATATGTACAAAAACCTCCCATGGGGGCCGCTCCCGGCGGCCCCGACCGTAATTGCAAAAATCGGTATTCCCAAGCGCCCGGGCAGCCCGGCCCTAAAAGCGGATGAGCTTGTCCAACCCCGCCGCCCGCAGGACACGGGCCGCCTGGGGGGGGACGTTGTGCACGCGTACCTCGCCCCCCAGCGCGCCCAGACGGCGGTAAGCCCGCAGCAGTACGGCAATGCCCGAGCTGTCCATAAAGGTCACGCCCCCCAAGTCCAGCTCCAGCACCCGGGGCAGGGACGTTTCGATATTCCGTTCCAGCTCTCCCATGATCTCCCGGGCGCCGTGGTGATCCACCTCGCCGGACACCTGCGCGGTAAGCACCCGGTCCTCCCCGGTGCATTTCACTGCCATGGCTTGTCCCTCCTGATACAAAAAATCGCAGTATACCAAAATTTGGTATACTGCGATTATAGCGCCTGAACCCCGCTGAATTTGTCGATTTTTTTACCGGACGAGAGAAAAGCTGGTAAAAATCCACTTATCCCCCACCTTTTCATAGGGGAAGTCATAGGTCTCGCTGCCCACCACGGCAAAGCCCTGTTCCGGATCCAGCACCTCCACCGTCACCTGCACAGTGCAGCGGTCGGGATTGCCGTCCCGAAGGACCTGGGCGGTCTCTCCGCCCTTGGTGATGTCGGCGCCCCGCGCGCCCTCCTGGACGTAGAGCGCGCCGTTCAGATCCACATATTGGGTGCCCCCGGCGGGCAGCAGGGATTCCACCAGTTCGTCCGAGAACCGGTTTTTCAGATAGCCCCGCAGGTCGGCCAGGGTCGCCAGGCCGGGATAATCCACCCGGCTGTACAGGATCTCGCCCACCGCCACCTGATCTGCAGGATCGGCGGGCAGCGTGGCCATCTGGAACCAGCCGAACACCTCCACCGCCTGACGGTACGCAGCCAGCACCGTTTCATCATCCGGCACGGCCGTACCCCCCTGCTCCGGTGTGGGCGTGGGCAGCACCTGCGTCTCCTCCGGCATGGGGACCGGGTCCACCAGCACCGGCTCCGACGGCTCCGGCGGCGGCGTGGGCTCCGGCGTAGGCTCCGGCGCAGCGGACGGCGCGGGTGTGAGCGCAACGGTGGGCCGGACGCTGGCAAGCGGCGTGGGCGTGGCTTCGGTTTCCGGCGTAGGTACGTTCTCTACTCCGGGGCCGCAGCCCTGCGTGTATCCCGCCAGCAGGAACAGCACCGCCACCAGAGGAATCAACCGTTTCATGGGCTTACGCCCCCTTTCTTCCTCACAATTCATTTGCCCTATTTTACCCCTTCCCTGTCCATTTCACAACTACAGCTGAATGACAAGGAGTGACAAAATAGGCGCAAAAACGCCGCCGTCCGGCTTGGGAGGCGGCGTTGCCCTGTTTTTCTGCATTTTCTGCTGGATTTTTTCTCACTTTTGCCCAATATCATAGCGCGCGCAGAAGCGCTCCACATCATCGAAGTCCCGCAGGCGCTCCTTCAGCGTCTCATGGCTCCAGTCCCACCAGCGGATACGCTCCATGGCCGCGATCACCTCCGGCGCATACCGCCAGCCAATGTGCCTTGCAGGTACGCCGCCCACGATCTCATAAGGGGCCACATCGTGGGTGACCACTGCGCCCGCGCCCACCACCGCGCCGTCCCCCAGCGTCACGCCGCCCATCACCACGGCGTTATGACCGATCCAGACATCGTTGCCGGTGGTCACATGGGACGTCTCCCGCCGCCACCGGATCAGGCCCTCGTCGTCCGGTCCAAACCCGTAGTGGGAACAGCGATAGGTAAAATGATGCGCGGCCGCCCGGGTCTTGGCCGGGTGCTGCACGGGGCTGATACGCACGCCGGTGGCGATGGAGTTAAACTTGCCCAGCGTGGTGTAGATCACGTCGTTCGAGCCGAAACAGTAGGTGTAATCCCCCACCGCGGTCTCCTCCAGCACACAGCGGTCCCCGATCTCCACATACCGGCCCAGGGTACAGTTCTGGATGCGGGAGGTGGGGTGAACCAGCGGCGTTTGGGCCGAGAGATCCTGGCTGAAATCCAACATTACAGACTGCTCCAGTCGATAACATCCTTGTTCTTCACGAAATACTCGATGCCGGAGTACACGGTGGCAGCCAGGATGACCACCGTGCACACCCGGTCCAGCGCAGGCCGCGAGAAGGCCAGCATCAGGCAGATACACACCATGGTGGAAGCGGTCTTCACCTTGCCCGACCAGGCCGCGGCAATGACCCGGCCCCGCTCCGCGGCGATCAGGCGCAGGGCGGTAACGGCAAATTCCCGGACGATGACGATCAAAAGCGCCCAGGCGCTCAGACGGCCCATCTCAACAAAGCACAGCAGCGCGGCCATGACCAGCACCTTGTCGGCCAGCGGGTCCATAAACTTACCGAAGTCGGTGACCTGATCGTAATGCCGGGCGATATAGCCGTCCACAAAATCGGTGATGCAGGCCAGGAGGAAGACGATCAGGGCGAACAGCATATGGAAGGGGAAGCGGAGATAGACCGCCACCAAAAACAGTGGGATCATCAGCACCCGCAGCATCGTCAGCTTATTGGCGGTATTCATTCCATCACTCCTCGATCTCTCCGGTCAGGTCCCCGTCGGAGACGCCGGTGATGCGGACAGGGACAAAGCTGCCCGCGGCCACCAGACCGCCGGCGGTAAAGAAGACCTTGCCGTCCACGTCGGGCGAATCGGCATAGCAGCGCCCGGCGTAGCAGCCCATCTCCGGATCGAAGCCCTCGCACAGCACCTCCAGCGTCTCGCCCAGGCGGCGTTCGTTCCACGCATCCATCACCCGGGATTGCAGATCCACCAGCAGCTCCACCCGGCGCTCGGCCACGGCCGGGTCTACCTGGCCCTCCATGGCGGCGGCGGGCGTGCCCTCCTCGGGCGAGAACTGGAAAATGCCCGCCCGCTCGATGCCGGCGGTGCGCAGGAAGGCGCACAGCTCCTCAAATTCCGCCTCTCCCTCGCCGGGCAGGCCGCAGATCAGGGAGGTACGCAGCACCAGTCCGGGCAGGCGCGCGCGCAGCCGCGCCAGCAGCGCCAGGATCTCCGCCTTGGTGGAGCGGCGGTTCATGGCCTTGAGGATCCCGTCGTTGATGTGCTGAAGGGGGATGTCGATATACTTTACGATTTTCCGTTCCGAGGCGATCACGTCGATGAGGCTCTCATCCACCTCGTCCGGGTAAAGGTAGTGCAGCCGTACCCAGTGAAAGTCGAGCCTGCACAGTTCCCGCAGCAGCTGCCCCAGCATCCGCTTGCCGTAGATGTCGGTACCGTAGCGGGTGATATCCTGGGCAATGACGATAAGCTCCTTCACGCCGCTTTCGGCCAGCGTCCGGGCCTCGGCGAGCAGGGACTCCATGGTGCGGCTGCGGTAGCGGCCCCGGAGGGAGGGGATAACGCAGTAGGCGCAGCGGTTGTCGCAGCCCTCGGCGATCTTCAGATACGCGGTGTAGGGCGGGGTGGACACCAGCCGCGCCCCGTCCTCCTGCGTATGGTCAATGTCCCCGAAGCGGAAAGGCCGGCCCCCGGCCATGACCTCCTCCAGCGCGGAGACGATCTCGGTATAGCTGCCGGTGCCCAGCACGCCGTCCACCTCGGGCAGCTCCTCCACCAGCTCCTTCTGGTAGCGCTGGGACAGGCAGCCGGTGACCAGCAGCTTCTTCAGCTTCCCCTCGTCCTTGAGGGCGGCCAGCTCCAAAATATTCTGGATGGCCTCGCTCTTGGCCGAGTCGATAAAGCCGCAGGTATTGAGCACCGCCACATCGGCCCCCGCCGCCTCTCCGGCCACGGTGTGGCCCGCCTGGCGCACCAGGGCCATCATCTGTTCGGTATTCACCAGGTTCTTGGCGCAGCCAAGCGATACGAATGCAACCTTCAAAACAGGAATTCTCCTTTAATCTTTGGTATCCTTCAAGCCCAGCAGGCAGTCGGCGGAGCCTTGAAAAAAGCGGGCCAGCTCCACCAGCTTTTCAATGGTCGTTGAACGATTTCCGCGTTCAATCGTACGGATCGCCTTGGGGAAAGTCCCACCGCATCGCCCAGCTCTCTCCGGCTCAGGCCGCGGGCCTTCCGCAGTCGGTAGACACGCTCCGAACATGCTGTTCGATCGTCCATGCTTGCTGCCCGTCTTTTACCGAAAAGCAGATTGCAATTTGCTCATAGGCAAAATCAAATATCATTCGAGGTAGTTGCCAGGGCATTACCGCATCATTCGGCGCGTGCGGATTGGCACGAAAATTTGTGCCGCAAAAAGGCGCAAAACCGCAGGAATACTTTGTGTATTGCAAGGTTTCGCAACGCATTTGTGGGGCAAATCGGCCGCCAAGACGTGCGTGGGGAATTGTCCGGTGATGCCCTAGGTCTAAGCGCATTGAAGCGCTTTGTTGCGGCAGATTTGAGGGGCGCGACCGCCCCAACGCTTCCCCGGACTGCGCCAAAACCGTCCGGACGCTGAACGGCCGCCAGGATCAGATCCAAGCGGCGCCCGGCGCATCCTTTCAGGACGAGCTGCTTTCCCTGCGCGCACGGCTTTGCGCCCCGGAAGCGCCCGCCGCGTCCCGCAACGGGGTATGGCTGGGCGGTCGGTTCGTACCGGCGGTCTTGTCCGATCCCTGCGCCGCCGGATCGTCCCCCGGGCCGCTCCGGAGCTTCGTTCCGCGGTCCTATTCCGAAAGCGCCCGATAGCGCTCCAGCCCCTCCTGGATCTCCTCCCAGCGGTAGCCCCGCCGGGCCAGCGCGTCGGCGGCCCGTTTCAGCGCCCTGGGGTCGGATGGGTCCGCGCCCCGGAGCTTTTTTTGCAGCAGGGCGTCGATGGCGCCTTCGGGGGGCTCCTGCGCCGCCAGGGCATCGTCCCAGCAGTCCCGGGGCACCCCCCGGCGGTAGAGCTCGTCCCGGAGCTTGGCGGGACCGCAGCCCCTGGCGGAGTAATGCTCCACCACCCTGCGGGCGTAATCGGCGTCGTCCAGATAGCCCATCTCCTCCAGCCAGTCGGCGGCGGCGGCGGCCTCCTCTGCCGTGGCCGCCGCCGCCTTTTCCCGGTCCCTCGGCCGGGCGGTGAGCTTATCGGTCAGCTCCTTCCGGGACAGGGGGCGGGCGGCGATCAGATCCAGGGCCTTGTCCCGCACCCGGCCCTGCCGCGCCGCAGCGCTCAGGCGCTCCAGCAGCTCCGGGGACAGCTCCATACCGGCATACAGGCCGAAGGCGGCCACCTCCCTCGAACCCAGGCGCAGGATCGCGCCGTCCTCCAGGAAGGCCAGCCAGCGGTCCCAGACGCGCTGAGAGGGCCGGAGCTTAACGATCTTCATCCTCGCCGTCCTCAAAGTCATCGGCGGATACATCCACCGCGCGGCCGGCGGCCTTGGCGGCGGCCTTGGCCTGACCGCTGAGCAGCTTATAGGCGTTTTTGCGGATGTCCGCCTCCACCTGCTCGCAGACCTGGGGATTATCCTTGAGGTACTGCTTGGCGGCGTCCCGTCCCTGCCCGATACGCACCTCGCCCATAGCGAACCAGGAGCCGGACTTCTGGATCAGATCCAACTTGACGGCCAGATCCAGGATCTCACCCACCTTGGAGATGCCCTCGCCGTACATGATGTCGAACTCGGCCTCCTTGAACGGGGGCGCCACCTTGTTTTTGACCACCTTTGCCCGGGTGCGGTTGCCGATGACCTCGCCGCCGTTTTTCAGCGCTTCGATCCGCCGCACCTCGACCCGCACGGAGGCGTAGAACTTCAGCGCCCGACCGCCGGTGGTGACCTCGGGGTTGCCGTACATGACGCCTACCTTTTCCCGGAGCTGGTTGATGAAGATGACCACGCAGTTGGTCTTCGCGATTGAGCCGGCCAGCTTGCGCAACGCCTGGCTCATCAGCCGGGCCAGCAGGCCCACATGGGAGTCGCCCATGTCCCCCTCGATCTCCGCCCTGGGGGTCAGGGCGGCCACGGAGTCCACCACCACCACATCGATGGCGCCGGAGCGGACCAGCGCCTCGCAGATCTCCAGCCCCTGCTCGCCGGTGTCCGGCTGGGAGATGAGCATGGAGTCGATATCCACGCCCAGCGCCCTGGCATAGCTGGGGTCCATCGCGTGCTCGGCGTCGATGTAGGCTACCTCGCCGCCCCGCTTCTGGGCCTCGGCCACCACATGGAGGGCCAGGGTGGTCTTGCCGGAGGATTCGGGGCCGTAGATCTCGATGATGCGCCCCCGGGGTACGCCGCCGATCCCCAGGGCCAGGTCCAGAGACAGGGAGCCGGTGGGGATGGCCTCCACCACGATGCCGGTGTTCTCCCCCATACGCATGACGGTGCCCTTGCCATAGGTCTTCTCCAGCTGGGCGATGCAGGTCTCCAGCGCCCGTTTCTTATCGGACGCCGGGGCTGCCGCCTCCACGCCGGCCTTCTTTTTCTCAGCCATTCTGATGTACTCCTCTCCAATCGCGGGGAAACGCCCCGCGCTATGTATTCAGGGTCCCTTCCACGACGCGCCAGATCCCCTGGGTGTCCCGGTGCGTCTGGATCGCTTCAAACCCGTTTTGTGCCAGAATATACTCCACGTCCGGGGCCTGCCCGATCCCCACTTCGAACAGCAGCCCGCCGCCCAACCGGAGGGCGGTGCCCCATCTGGAGGCGATGGAGCGGTAAAAATCCAGCCCGTCCGCACCGCCGTCCAGAGCGGAATGGGGCTCGTAGTCCCGCACCGACACGTCCAGGCCGGGAATGTCTCCCGAGGGAATGTACGGCGGGTTGCAGACGATCACATCGAAATCCCACAGCACAGGGTCCGGCTTTTCCTTCGCGTCGGCCAGCATGCAGGTGACCCTGGCGTTCAGGTCGTTGCGGCGCACGTTCTGCTTGCAGATCTTCAGCGCCTCCTCGCTCAAATCGGCCAGCACCACCCGGCAGGCGGGCACGTTGGCGGCCACCGCCAGGCCCACGCAGCCGCTGCCTGCGCACAAATCCAGCACCCGCGCGCCCTCCCCCGCGGCCCGGGCGCGCAGGATGGCCCGCTCGGCCAGCAGCTCGGTATCCATGCGGGGGATCAGTACGTTCCGGTCCATATCCAGGCTCAGTCCATAGAACTCCCATTCTCCGATGATATAAGCCACCGGCTCTCCCGCCAGACGGCGCTCCAGTAGCGCGCGCACCCGCTCCTCCACCGGATCGGAGGCATACAGCGCCAGGTCCCGGAAAAACTGCTCCCGGGTCTTGCCGGCGGCATAGCAGACGATCTCCCGCGCCTCCAGCTGGGCCGACTCGATCCCGGCTTCTTTCAGCCGTTTCCGCGCGTCCAGATAGAGGTTGTTGTAGGTGGTCGCCATAAAACCACTTCCTCGATTTCCAATTCTCACACAGCACCGCGCCGCCCGCCCCGAACGGCCCCCGCAGGCGGGGATACGAACGCGAAGCGGCGGCTCCGCGGGGCTTGCGCGCCCAGGGCACGGCGCTTCCCCCGGGCGTGGAACATCACCACTCGTCTTTGCCCTTTTCCTCCGGCAAAACCAGCGTAAAGGCCCGTATCCCCACTTCAATCATGGAATCGTCGGGTTCAAACGTGGTCCAGTTCTGGAGCCACAGCCCCGGCGCGGTCACGATGCGGGTAAAGGCGTTGTCATATTTGCCTACCAGACGGTTGAGCTCGTAAGTAATGCTCACGATGACCGGCAGCAGCAGGATATGCAGCCCCATGCGGGCGAAGGTATTGGTCACGTGGACAAAGGCGAACAGAACGCTGGAGAGGAGAATGCTCACCACGATGACCACAAACAGGAAGCTGGTGCCGCAGCGGGGGTGGTGCCGTGGCTGCTTGCGGACGTTCTCCACCGTCAGCGCCTCGCCCCGCTCATAACAGAAGATGGTCTTGTGCTCGGCGCCGTGGTACTCGAACACCCGGTGGATATCCTTCATACGGGAGCAGAGGACCAGATACCCCATAAAGATGACGATACGCACCACGCCCTCCAGCAGGTTGCGCCCCCACATGGGCAGCGGGAAAAAGTAGGCCACGCCGCCGGCCAGGGCGGTGGGCAGCAGGAAAAACAAGACCACCGAAAACAGGATGCCCAGCACCACTGCGAAGGTGACGACCGCGCCGGCGGCTTTCTCGCTGCCCAGGCGCTTGTCCAGCCAAAGCTCGAATTTAGAGGGCTCCTCCGGCTCCTCGTCCTCGGGAAAGAAGCTGGCGGAATACATCAGCGCCTTGACGCCGTTGGCCAGCGAGGAACAGAAATTGAACACGCCCCGGAGAAAGGGGACGCCCAGAATGGGGTGCTTGTCCTTGATAAGCACCCGCTCCTCCACCTGCTCCACCAGCTCGCCGTCCGGCTTGCGGACCACCACGGCTTTCTTCTCCGGCCCCAGCATCATGATCCCTTCGATCAGGGCCTGCCCGCCGATCATGGTCTTGTACGGCGTAGCGCAGGATTGGTCTTTTTCATTCGTCATGCAGCAGAAATTCTCCTTCTCGCTTTCATCGTTTCCTGTCGTTTTGTATTTTATCAAACCCGCACCCCAATTGCAAGGGGCGCGGGTATTATTATCGAACTTTTGTTCTATCTCACGGTAATTCCGCCGAGAGGCAGGCGGAGCGTGACGATACAGCCGCCCCCCTCCGCGTTGCCGATCTCCAGCGTACCGTTGTGGCGGGAGATGATCTCGTCGCACACTGCAAGGCCGATCCCGCTGCCGCGCGCTTTGGAGGAGCCTTTATAAAATTTGTACTTCACGTGGGGCAGTTCTTCCTCCGGGATACCGGGGCCATAGTCCCGGATGGTGATGACCACTTGATCCCCGTCCCCCCGGATGGCCGTGTCGATGCGTTTTCCGCTGCCGCCGTGCTTGGCCGCGTTGTCCAGCAGATTGCAGAAGACCTGGCGCATGCGTTCCGGATCCCCGGACAGGGGCGGGAACTCCTCCTCGCAGTCGAAGTGATTCAGTTCAATGCCCTCCCGGCGGAAAAACTCCCGGTAGGTATACACCGCGTCCTCCAGCTCCGCCTTGATGTCCATGGGCTCGATGGAAAGGGTAAACCGCCCGTCCTGGATACGGGAGAACTCCAGCAGCTCCTCCACCATGTTGGTCAGCCGCCGGGCCTCGGACACAATGATGCCCATCCCCTTCTTCACATCCTCCGCGTCCCGTACTTCCCCGTTCATGATGGTCTCCGCCCAGCCGTTGATGGCGGTGAGGGGCGTGCGCAGCTCATGGGAAACCGAGGAGATGAATTCATTCTTCAGCTTCTCCGACTGCTTGATCTTCAGGGACATGTCGTTGAGGGCGTCGGTCAGATCACCGATCTCGTCGTCGAACTTCTTCTCGATCTGGATCCCGTAAGACCCGGCGGCGATCCGTTTGGCGGTGTCTGTGATGCCCGCTACCGGATCCACGATGGAGCGGACGAAGTACAGGTTGGAGAAGTACACCATACCCAGGATGGCAAGGCCGATGCCCAGCGCGATGCCCACAATGAGGATGATCTGCCGGTCCACGCTGCGCAGGGAGGTGACATACCGCATGGCCCCCACCACCCGGCCGTTGATGATCAGCGGGCTGGAGGCCGCCATGACGTGCTCTCCGGTGCTGGGGTCCGAACCCGTCCACACCTTGGTGCGGCCCTGGCTGAGGGCCTCCGCGATATCCGGCGTGCCGGGCGAGCGGAACGCGGTCAGGTCGGAGCTGGAAAAGCGGATCTGGCCCCGGGAATCGATGAACTCCACCTCCAGCTGCTCCCCCGCCGCATCGCTGACCACGGAGCGGGCGTACTGGTAATAGGTGCTCTCCGCCTGATAGGCACGAAAGGAATAGATGGCCCCCTCCGCCTTGCTGCGCAGGGCGTTGCTCATGGTCGTGTAGTAATAGCTCCCCATGGCGGCGGAAAACGCCGTCACCGCCAGCAGAACGATGAACAGCACCACACTGATGGAATTGACCATCCACCGCTTGCGGATCCCTTTGATTTTTTTCATAGAGCCTGACTTCACCACCTGGATGGATCTCTTTGGTCCTGCCTTTCACCGGGCCGAAGGGGCCCGGCCATTGGGCCCCCGGCGGACGGATCGAAACCGCCGCTTCAAAAGCCCCGCTGATAGCCGTGCCCCACAGGGGCGTAAGATAGACCGGATTCATGGGGGCGTCTCATCCCCTATTGTACGGGGACCCCTTGTGCTTTCGACCTGCTGGAGCGAAATAAATCCGCTCTGGGCCAAGGGTTTGCCTGCGGCAAGCCCTTGTGCGGCGCAGACGCCGCCCCGCTGCGCGGGGCCCACCCAAGCCGCCCCCGGGCCGCCGGCTCAAAAGCCCCACTTATAGCCGTATCCCCACACGGTCGTAATATAGACCGGGTTCGTGGGGTCGTCTTCGATTTTGATGCGCAGACGGCGGATGTTCACATCCACGATCTTCAATTCCCCGAAGTAATCCCGCCCCCAAACCGAGTCCAGGATCTCCTCCCGGGAAAGGGCCTTCCCGGGGTTGTCCATAAAGAGTTTGATGATCGAGTATTCCACCTGGGTAAGCTTGACCCGCTGACCGCTTTTCTCCAACGTGCGGTTGCGGGTATTGAGCAGGAAGGGCGGCTGGCTGATCTCCCCGGTGTCCGCCGCCTCCTCCCCGCCGGTACGGCGGTAAAGGGCGTCGATACGGGCGGTAAGCTCCGCCGGGGAGAAGGGCTTGGTCACGTAGTCGTCCGCCCCGGTCATCAGGCCGGTGACCTTATCCATTTCCTGCGTGCGTGCGGTGAGCATGATGATGCCGATCTTGTTGTCCCCCGCCCGGATGCGGCGGCAGACCTCAAACCCGTCCATGTCGGGCAGCATAATGTCCAAAAGCGCCACCTTGATATCCGGGTTGCGCTTGAGCTGGGCCAGGGCCTCCTCGCCGCTCTCGGCTTCAATGGCCTCGTATCCGGCCCGTTTCAGATTGATGACCACAAAGCTGCGGATGTTCGCCTCGTCCTCCAGCACCAGCACCTTTTTCATGTCGTTCCCTCCTCTATGTTGTGACCGACCAATCGCTGACGATCAGGGCGAAGTTTTCCTGTACGCCCGTCTCGTCCAGGCCGCAGTCCCAATCGCAGTCTACAAACCGCGCGGCATACAGCGTCTCGCTGTCGTCCTCCGCCCCGGTATGCAGGCGGAAGCGGCCCGTCATATTGGCACGCATATAGCGGTTGTCGCCGGTGAGCTGATAGATGACCAAAAACGGCGCGGGATCCACCGCTGCCCCGCCTTCCCAGTAGGAGAAGACCACCGCCCGCTCCCCGCTGCTGGCCAGATCGCTGCGGGAAATGGTGATCTTGTTCTCCCACTCGTCCGGCAGGATGAAATACCAGCCGTCCCGCACGTTGTGATAAGTGGTAAACACCGGCCAGGCGGTTCCGTTCACGTCGAATTGCCGCCAGCGGATGGCCCAGAAATTCACCGCCGCGCTGGTGCTGTTGGGGTCGGGCAGCGCATAGGGGGCGGTCAGCTCCATCACCCCGTCCCCGTTGATATCGGTTCCTGAGACTTGGGTATACAGGCGGATGGTGTTCTCGCTCTCCCCTTCCCGGTTCAAGGTAATGTTCTCGATCCGTCCGCTGCGCCAGGCAAAAATATCTGTGATCAGGCCGTTCTCACCCTTATAATAAGATGGGATGAACAGCGCCGGGACCCTGTCCCGCAGATAGCCCGTCTTGATCCCGCCGTCCGCCAGACCGGTCACATTGCGGGACAGGGGTGCGGAGGACTCCAGCTCCAGGACCCCCTCCTGAAAATTATACAGCTCCGCCCGGTTGTCCTCGTCATTGACCCCGGTCTGGAGGACGATCAGTTCCCTTTGGCTGTCCCCATCCAGGTCGAACAGGCAGAAGTCCGTATAGTCGGTGCGCACCAGCTCCACCACCTCGTAGCGGTCGATGGAATAAATCCCCAGCGCATGGGTCTTCTCATACATCTGCCAGCTGACCACGATCTCCTTGGAAGGGCTGTCGTCCAGGTCCACATAGCTGACCGAGTTGATGGCGGTACCCGTCCCTTCGATGATGGCGGCCACCTCGTAATCCTCTTCGGTCTGACGGTAGATGTAGATCTTCAGGGGCCGCTCGTCCGTACTTACCCGGAAAAACGCGATGGCCTCCATATTTCCATCCCCGTCCAGGTCCTGGAGCTGTACCTTTTGCGTCAGCTCTCCGCTCAGAGGCGCGGCATATTCACCGCCCTGGTTGAGCACCTCGTTGATCTTATCATCCAGCTTCAAATAATCGTCAGGCGCGCGGGGCGGCGCGTAGAGCTCGTCCACCGACTGGGAAAAGCACCCGGTCAGCAGCAGGAGCAGTCCCGTTGTCAGACACAGCCTGAGTCCGTGTTTCTTCATATCCGTTTTCCTCCAAAGGGGGTCTGTTGCGGTCTTTGGATATCATATCATATTTTTTTCTGAAATGGTACCCTCAGTTGATACGGATAGCCATGCCGGCACGGCCGCGGCGCACGCGCCGCGCGCTCCCCGCCGGAAAACCGTATCTGACGCCGCCCATTGAGCGCACAGTGCTCTTCTGCTTGTTCCATGTGAGAAAACTCTTGTCAAGCGCCGCTGTCTCGTGTATAATAATTTCCGAACCTCGTACCATGCCGGTGTGATGGAATGGTAGACGTGACGGACTCAAAATCCGTTGGTAGCAATACCGTGTGGGTTCAAGTCCCACCACCGGCACCAAATCCCGAAGCTTTTAGAAATCAGGGCTTCGGGATTTTTCTTTGATTTATCAATGGTTTGCAAGCTCTTGAATGAATACGAAATAATAAATCCAGATACATGATAACATGAAGAAAACTTAAGAATTACATACGAAATTACAGATGAGATTGCACACGGATTTGCACACGGACGCCGCACCCAAAAACATCCCCCGGACACCAGCACAGGGCGTCCGGGGGTGGGTGAGGTATAGTTGGACGCTTCTATGCACCAAAAAACTGAAGCACGCTATAGGTAGACGCCCATATGTAGTGCCACAGCTTTGGCGGATGCTTTTTGTAGTACTTGAAAAGTTAACATTTGGCATGTATAATTCAAGTACATAAAGAAAGAAGGGGGCATATATTATGGTGCAGCCTCAATATTCAAATGCTTTTACTGTTACACATAATCCTCAACTCGGCGAAATAGTTATTAACTTTGCTCAAGAATATCCTGTATTGCGGGACCAAGCGCAGACCAACGCTATTCCATCTGGAAAAATCCAAACAGACACAGAACGTAAAGACGTATGCGGCATTGTGATTTCGGAGGGGACGGCCAAACAACTTTTTGAGATTTTAAAAAATATATTCTCTTCGACGAATGCAGAATAACAGGCATGAGCGATATTTTAAAAGTAAAGGACCCACGTGGAGTTTCGGTATATTGTTCTGAAAATCAGTGGGAGCGACACATAATTAACGAATTAACCGGGCATCCTATAATGAAAGATAACGTTGAGGCAATTATAGATACTATTCGGAGTCCTGATAATATCTATGAGAGCCACGATAGCGACCCGCCGTTAGATTATCGGGAAATATATAGCAAGGAAACCAAATGCGCTACATATTATGGCTACGCCCCTCACACAAAAGTTGTCCTTTCCGTTGTTGGCGGAGGCGGTGAGGTCGTGACGGCATATCCATCCAAGAATCCGATAGCTGGCACGAAGGGGGAGGCGATATACATTGCAAACAATGAAAATTGACTACGACCAGCGCTTTGACACATTGTATGTCGCAATTGGAGACAAAACAAACTCCTATGGCGATGACAGCTCAAGCGGAATAATTTTAATGAGAGATATGCGCACAGAGGCTATCACAGGTTTTACGATTCTTAGTTTTTTAAAAAAGTACCGTTCTCACTCATTGCCAAAATTACCGGAATCGTTCGATGTCTCACTTGAAAGAGACATATTGCCAAACATCCTGCAATAGACAAATCCCCCGCCACCCAAGAGCCGATGCTCCGGGCGGCGGGGGCAAGTTTTATCGTTCCATATCCTTCTCGATCAGGTCTACAATATAGGCGTTCAGGCTCATGCCCTTCTGCTGGGCGTGAGCCTTTATTTTGTCCCTAGAACCCTTCTGGAGCCGCAGAAGAACCTTATCATAGTTTTCCTTCTCGTACTTTCCGACTGCTTTCTGTTGGGCCTTGCTAACCGCCATGCCATCATCTCCTTTTGTAGGTATTATATCACAGCCTTGCTCCGCTAGCGATATACAATTTGTACAACGATAGCGATATATCTTTGTGTACTCTGTTAATTGAAATATCGCTAGCGATATACTATAATAAGACCATGGAGGAGGTCAAGAGGCCAAATCCAAATCAGCCTGGCAGGAGGCGAACCGAATGGAGCAAGACGAGATGACCCAGACAGAACTCAAGTCCTACTTAGAGACCCTAGCGAAACTCGTAGAGGCCACCGCAAAAGACCCGCAGGACGCGGCCCGCATCATCCGGGAGGCAATCCCCGAGTAAAAAGATAGACCACCCGCAGCCCTCGAAAGCACAGGTGGTCTAAGCAACCAAACGGAGGCGGTTAGAGCCTGCCATCTGACCGCCTCCAGTATAACAAACCGGCAGGGCAAAAGCAAGTGGAAGAAACGCTGACAGGCCGACAGGCCGGAAAGGACGAACAAGAGAAGTTATGGAATGCGGTTATATCAGTCATGGAGAAATGGCAGGAAAATGGTGGGAGATCTCCCAGCAGGAGGCCGGGGCGCTCTATCGGTTGGAGATCGGCAACGAGTTTTACGCGAGTGCTGACAGCATTCGGGACTTGCTGGATGAGGTTGATGCCCTGGACGGACTGGCAAGGGGATAAACAAGTCCCGCCCCGGAGGTGACGAGGGGCGAATCAGCTGTGACAAACAAAAAAGCCCGGAAGGCTGGATCACTCCATGCCTCCCGGGCTTGTCTTGTAGTCATATCCCGCCCTTGAGCACCCAGGCGACGATGAAGCTCACCACGCCTGTGATGATGGCCCCCACAATGCTGTCCCAGCGCTTCCCAGGCCGCTCTGTCAGGCTCTTCACGTCGGTCTTGATCTCAGTGACATCCTCTTTGATGTGCTCCTGCTCGTTGGCCAGCGCTGATACAGAGGACACCAGCTTGTCAAGGTTGTCCTGCCGCTCCTCCACTTTGTCGAGCCGGTGCGTATTGCTTTTGCTGCGCTGGTCGATCTCGGTCACCTTGACAGCGATGTCCTCCATACGTCAGCCCTCCTTGCGGGTGAAGAAATAGGTGATGATCGCGCCGTAGCTGGTACAGAACAGCCCCAGCGCCTCCGCAGGCGGTTCATACGGCCCGAACAGCAGCAGGGCCATGCAGACGGTCAGCCCGACGGTAACGAGGCTCTTGACCTCGAACAGCTTCAGAATACGATCTACGATCTTTTCTTTCATTTGCCCTCCATCGCCTTGGCCAGCTTGACCAGCAGCTCATCGCCCCATCGGTAGCTCCACAGGTACTCGATGGTGGTATCGCTCAGACCGGCCTTGGCTTTCAATGTGCTCTTGGCTTCTTCTGTAGTCATTGCGGTCTCCTTTTCCTTGTACAGCGGCATGGTCGGCGGATACTGACCGGCCAGGATCATGCTGCTGGTGTATTTCCCGCCGCCGCTCCATTGTAGATGAGGGCGGTCGGGAAAGGACTTCCACCGCCCGCCCCATTCGAAGCCGACCCGCTCCCCAAGCTCCCCGGCCCGCTGGAAAAACACCGGGTCGGAGTATTCCTGCCCCTTGACGTTCTTACAGAAATCGAAGGCCAGCCCCACGCCCTGGGCGTGGAAGGTAGGCACACGCCCCTTGCTGGTCCCGTTCCGGTAGCAGTATTCCTGGTACGCCCGGTCCCGGACCGTGCCGGTGATGCAGACCGCAAGGCCTGCATCCCGGCACAGCTGCATCCAGACCCGGCAATTGGCCGCTACGTCCGCGCGCAGGTCGTCGATGTCCCGGCTGTTAAGCATATCAGTCTATGACCTTCCAATCATTGGCCAGCATATCCGCCTGACTGGCCAGCCACCCCATCTGCACACCGGAGGTGCCGCAGAAGGCCACGGCCTGATTCCCAATGGCCTCGTGCTCAGCGTTGACCACGGTCCCATCCGGGCTCTCGTAGCTAATGGCCGATGCCAACTCAATGTGCTGGTTCTTGCCGTTCCATCCGGCTCTGGCTACCTTTTTCCCCTTCTTCATGGCCTCAATGGCCAGCCCAAAGGTCATGGCATCGGTCGGTCGGTATGCCTCCTCAAACACGTCCTTGGGAGACCAACTCTCGTACCCGTCCGGGTAGCGGACCTTGTAGCCATCCTCCATGTGCATGCTCCTCGGGTACTGGCCGCTCTTCGGGTACACCATTCCATCGCATCGGTAGGCAGGCTCGGCCTGAATGATCTTCGTTCCAATGTAAGTATCCATCTCAGTTCTCCTCCTTGCCGGGCTTGTCCCCGCTGATGGGGCCGGGGTCGCTCGCGCCCTCCATCAGCTTGACCATGGCGTCGTAGTCCTCAGCTGCCCAGAGGGCGCACAGGGCCTTGTAGTTACCCCGCATGGTGCGCAGCCACGCGTTGAGGCCGTCGTTGACCGCCTTGCGCCCGGCCTCGTCCATGGCGGCATACGCCTTGCCGATGCGGGGCCAGTCCACCTGATGGGCAATGGGCAGCTCGGCCACAGGATTGACCTCGCGGCCCTCGCGGATGTTCTGCATGCACATGTCCATTGCTACGCCAAGGTCGCGGTTGTTGGCTTCGCCGATGCCGAAGATCACAGGGGTCAGGGTGTTCCAGTTGATGGTGTTCATAAGTATGTGCTCCTTTCGCATTTTGTGTGATGCAGGGCTTGCGCCCCTCCCTGCCCTACCAGCGTAGCAGAGGGGGGCGCCGATTGCGACAGGGGATCGATCCCGGCGCATGGCCGCGGTCGTCCGACCACTCAATGTCTTTCCATGCCGCGTTGCCCTACTCCGCCATTTTCTGCATCTCTCTCAGCCGTTCCTGCACAAGCGTCTTATTCCAGTGCCAAAAGTCTTTTCCAACGCCCAGGTATTCAAACATTGCCCGGCGCTGCTTGTCGTTCAGCCCCGGGGTCTTGTAGACCTCCATCATGACGAGCAGGCTCCTGCTGTTGGGTATGGCGTCCGGCGTGCCGTTTTTGTCCTCGTCTTTGTCCTTATACCGCAGGGAGTTTATCCCGCTGGTCCGGCTGTAAAGGCTGACATAGGTCTCCCGTGGAATGCGGTACCTTTTCTCAGCCTCTTCCGCCTTCTTCATCCAGGAATCCAGTGTGTAGTCCGGCGCAACGGACGCCTTCGCGGTCTTGTCGGCCAGGTCGTAGGCTTCGCTGATCGCCTTCACCTTTTGCTCGTCTGTCATGCGCTCATAGGGCTTGCTGGCTGTCAGTTCTGTCAGCAGAGTGTACGAGAGCCGGCCTTTCTCCGTGGCGTAGGTCACATACTCCTCCGCCGTCAGATCTTTGCGCACTCCGTCCACGGTAAAGTATTTTCCGGCTCGGTCGGGGAACAGTCCAGCTTTCCCAGTGGCCTTGTAGAGCCGCATCAGCTCGTCCTCCATGGGGCTGCTCCCGACCTCGTCGGTGTAGGCCGGATTCAGGAAGTTGTCGGCGGCCCGCTTTCCCGCTCCGCCGGTGCTCTCGGTGCGTCCCCAGGCGTCAATATAGGGGATCTGGTTGTAATCCAACCCCGGCAATCTCCCGCTGATGCGGCCGATGGCGTACTGTGCATCCTGGGTCAGGAATGCGTTTTTTTCCGTATAGGTCGTCATCCGCACATCCTGACCGGTCCGCTCGAATTGCCCGAGGATGGTCGGCACGCCCTGGGTCAGATAGCTGGTAGCGGATGTGACCAGGGCGGCGGTAAGCCCATTCAGGTCCCCCGACGAGGCGTATCCAACCGCGTCGAATACGTCGTTCAGGCTCTGGAGGCAGGACATCTCCAGCAGGGGCTCCGTCACGTTGCCGGCCGCTTTCAGCAGGGCGGACAGGGTAACAGGTTCTTTCTTTCCCTGTGTCTGCTCCCACAGGTTCACGCCCACGAAGAAGGGAAGCACCTCCGGGGCCAGCCAGTCCAGCGTTACGCTCGTGCCGTCCGGAAGTTCCAGCGCGTAGGTCTGATGGCCCAGCAGTTCTTCAAACGATTTCTTATCCTTATCGTCTCCGCCGGCTCCGCGCACCAGGCTTTGGGCCGCACAATACACCCCGAGCGCCAGCAGGCCCGTTCCGGTCAGTCCCGCTGAGATGTGGTCAATAGCGTCGGCTCCGCTCAGGTTTCCCTGCTTCACCTGGTACAGGTCCCAGGTCATCCCCTTCAGCAGACCGGCCGGGCTGTACTCCAGCCCCCGGGCCAGAATGTTGGCCGGGGTCTTTCGGAAGGGGAGCACCCCCTCCATAATGGTACTCACGCCCTTTTTCACCGGATTCTTCCCGCGATACCGCCCCAGATCGCTGATGGTCTGCGACAGGACGTTGGTGTCCCGGTAGGTAGCCTTCTGCGCCTCCTGTACCGCATAGGCTCTGGCCGAATCCATCCCCTTCCCGGAGGCGACCTGCTCCGCTGTGATGTGGTTGGCCTTGCAGTATTGCGCCATCGCCCAGGCGTAGTGGGGGCGCGAAAACCAGACGTCCTCCGCATCCAGCGCCTTGCTGTTGGCTTTCCGGTATGTCTCAAGGGCTTTGCCCCTGAAGATGCGCCTGCCCTGCTCAATGTACTGGTTGGCGTTGGAAAAGTCGCTGTACTTTCCGCCGCCCAGCGCGGCATCCTGTGCGTTGACATAATCGCCCCACGCCGCTGAGACCAGGGCCCGGTCGGCCCTGCTCAATCCAACCGCTCCCTTGGTCCGGTTCAGTGTCCCGCCGGATACCCGGCCAACCGCCGCCTCGATGGCAGTGGCCGTCAGATCCTTGACCGCAACCACGGGTGCGAACCCGGCATTTCCGACGATATTTCTCACATGGGTCCTCGGGTTGCCCAGCATGGCCAGATAGCGCCATGCGTTCCACTTGTCCACGAACCGGGACGGCATCTGCCTGCCAATATCCCGGTAAATGTCCTTCAGCACATTGTCCCGCGCCTTCTGGTCCCCTGCCTGCAGAAGCCGCTGTGCAAGCTCCGGGTCGACCTTCAGCTCCGGCCTGCCTTTCCCGCCATAGCGCTCGTTCAGTTCCTCCTGAAGGTTCTGCACGCTCCGCTGCACCGCGTAGAGCTGCCCCTCCGGGGACATGCTCTTGAGGATACGGGTGGCCTGCACCGCCTGGGCCGCATTCCGCTGATGGCCAACCATCTTCGTGAGTACGGTCATGGCGGATCGGATGTCTCCGGCGTTGGCCGCCGCGTTATACAGACACCAGCCGGTGGCCGTGTTCGCCTTGGACACCTCGCCCTTTCCCACGGACTCAGACCACTCCGCCAGGGCAGTGGCGTAGCCCTTGTCCCGAATCGTATTCTCAGCGTCTGCGAGGGCGGTCTTATCCGTGTAGGTCTCGTAGGAGAACACGCCGGTGGCCGTCAGTTCCTCTATGTTCTGCACGGCGGCATCCGGCGTCGCCCCGGCCTCCAGGACGGTCCGCACCGTCTGGGAGACCTTCCGGTCGTCCGCTGTTTTTTGGGGGACCCGGACCGTCCGTGCCGGCTTCTCGCCCGGAGCGATCGCCCCGTACTGCTTCACCATGCCCTGATACACTTCATCCGCCAGCGCACGGATCTCCTGGCGTACCTCCGATTCACTCCTGGCCCCGTCCTGCACCTGCTTCATCAGGCGGTCGATCTCGCGGGCGAGCTGGTCGGAGCCCTTCAGGCTCCGGCGGATATCCGGGTCTGCGGAATCCTTGAAAAACTCCTCCTGAGCTTCAGTGAGCGCTTGCCCCATGCTGTCGGTTTTCATAGAAAATTTGGTGTTGCCTTTTCCGCCGGACTGCATATACTGAGAATACGGTACACCTTCTATCTTGACTTTTCCGTCCTGATATGATATCGTACCGATAGAACCAAGAGCGGTTGTATCTGAGGGCAATTGGAGCCCAAGGCCCTGCAGCCAGCTTTTGGTTCTATTTTTATCCGGATCGAGGTAGAGCAGATCACTCTTCTGAACGAAGCCAGCCGGATTCGTGTCCTTCCCGTAGGCGCTGGCGATAATGTTCATATCCAGCAATTGCCCGCCTTTATTGGTTGGCTGAAGCTCCAGGATTGCCGTCACGGGGGCTCCGTTGCTGTCCGTGACCTCGCCAAATACGGCGATCCGACTGTCGCTGTTCTGGGACTTCAGAACGATGATGGGATTTTCCAGCACACTGGGCACCTGCTTGATGATGTCCATTGTCATTCCTTCGTGCGTCCGCAGGATCGTTGATACCTTCCTGCTGTGCCAGATGATTTTACGGTCCATAACTCCGATGCCCTTCAAGGCCTCCGATGTTGTGCCAACATCGAAGGTTCTGTCGGATTTCCCATCCCACTCATCCAGCCGACTGGAGAACTCCGGATTCAGCGAATACCTCACCCCGCCCTCCTGGGCGGTATTTTTCTGCCCCTGCAGGGCCTCCGCCTGCCGCTCCGCCGCCTTCAGGGCCTGCTCCAGCCGCCGCCCGGCCTGCCGGGCCTGACTTTTGTATTGGCCCGTCAGCCGGTCGGCCAGGCTGCGGAACACGTCCCTCAGCTTCTCCAGCAGGGTCCGCCTGCCCTGGTTGGCCTGGATGAAGCGCTCCAGCAGCGCCCCGTCCTCCATCAGCCTCCCGGCATAGTCGGCGGCCAGCTCATCCATGGCGGCCAGGCTGGTCAGTTCCTGCCCGCCCTTGGCGTACAGCGCCCTCGTCCCTTCCACCTGCTGATCCAAAAATTCCGTATCGGCCATCGCGGCCTCCCGGAATGCCCGGTACTCCTCCGGGGCCAGCTCCTGGATACGGTGGGTGATCTCGTGGCCGAACACGGCCCGGACCGGATTCTGCGCGTCTTTGGCGATGGTGATGACCCCGTTCTCGATCTGGGCATTGGCCGCGGCGCCCGCCACCCGGTCGGCAAACAGCACTTTGACGCCCAGCCGCCTTGCCACCTCGTTCACCTGCCCGGCCGCCTTCTGGTCCATGGCTCGGGTATGCTCGTCCCACACCAAACCGCTGTCCGCTCCGTAGACGGTGGTAAACCCGGCCCTTCGGGCCTCCGCGTCAGCGTCGCTCCGCCCGGCCTCGAATGCAGTGTCACGCTGCGCGTCGGTCAGCACGCGCTCCTGCACGCTGTCCAGGCTGCGCCCTGCCGCCCCGGCGTTGTAAGCGTGGGAAAAGGCCATGTAATAGTCCGTTTCGTCCACGTCCCCCCGCCAGCCAAGACGATAGGCCGCTGCCCCGTTCTCTCCAAAGGCGCTCCTCAACTCCGTTTCGCTGAGGGTGGACGGAGTGTCAAAGCCATTTGCCTGTACACGTTCTGCTGCGGGAATAGCTCCGGTTTGTCCCACGGAATTTTGGGCATACTGGGTATTGCCCTTTGCGGAGGAATCTGCTATAATGGGGGCAGGAGAAGTAGACACTCCCTCTGACGCCCCGGTGAGCGCACGCCGTTCACCTGTAGGAGGAGCAGTGTCTACTTTCTTTATAGACACGACTTCCTCTGGGGTGAAGTAATACAGAACATTGTCCTGCGCGCTATTCGCATTTTCCTGTACCAATCGGACACGCATGTCTACCTCATGTGGCGCGCCGTCGATGTAGACTGTAGTTTTCAAGTGATCGATTCCATTGATCTGAGTTCTGTTCTTTCGGTCCCCCTGGCTGTCAAACCAAACTCCGTTATTGGCAATGCGCTCAATGTTGTCCAGAATGATGATGCTTTCGGGCTGGACAGCATTTCCGTCTGCCGGAGAAAGCATCTTATTCAGCGAAGCCCTTGTGATCTTTAACACATATTCTTCGCCATTGCGAATAACATTGCTGGCAGGGATATAGGCCGCACTGTTCTGATCCAAGCCAAGGCGCACTCGTGCTCTGGAAATGGCGTCCTTGCGCAGCGCGTTCCCTGTCTTTGGAAGCACACCGCCGTTCATGTCCGCTACTGTCTGCATAGACAAATTGATGATGGGGACAGTAGGCATTTCCACATTCTCCGGCTTCACTGCACGATAAGCCCCCGTCTCACCAGTAGAGGCGGTTTTATTTTTCCCTGCCGCCTCCACAGCGTCCGCAGGAGCGGCGCCGTCCTCCTGAACGGCCATACGCCCGGTCGGAAGCAGACGGGGCCCGGCGTCTGCGCCTGCGCCTTCGATCGGCAGACGATTGAGGTCTTCTGCTACCCGGCCCGGCTGCCTAAGGCGGCTGTTGTGCGCATCGGCTACCGCATTCAGGCCGGATACAACACCAGTCTGTGCCCCGCCCAGCACACCTCCGACCGCCGCGCCCATCGCAAACTCGTTCAGCGCCCGCTTCGGGTTTACAATGGCGTCCTCGCTCGTCAGGGAGAAGTTCTCTTTGGAGCGGTCGTATACGCCCTTCTGCGTGATACCGGTCACGATGCTTTGCAGAACTTCCTCCTTGCCCTCGTCCAGCATGCTTTTGACCCAATTTCCGACCGCCCGGACGCCTCCGCTTTTTACCTGGTCCGGGAGCACCTCCAGGCCGCCGCTGATCTCAATGCCCGCGTTAAGCGCGGAAGAGATCAGGGCAGTCGCCGTCGCCTCCAGGTCGCTCGCCCCGTTTGCCTTGGCCTTTTCATAGTCCGTTCCGGCCGTCTGCAGGTAGGAGGACCAGTAAAGCGGGTTCTTGATCATTTCGCTGACTGCGTTGCCGACGGCCCCGGCGATGCCGGAATTTGCGGCGGCAGACGCCGCCTGCAGTCCCTGCGTCGTTCCCTGCGCGGCCAAAGACGTACCGGCGGACATCAGTGCAAGAACTGCATTCGGCAGCGCGGCGACGGTACCGGCCCCGACCTCGGCCGCGACCTGCGCGGCACGGCTTCGGTCGGATACCGAATCCGCCATCCGCTGCCCGAAATACTCGTTTTCCTTCGCGTAGTAGTCATTCAGCCGGGAAAAAGGGTCGTACTCCCCGAGAAAATCCGTGGGCATAAAGAAATCAAGGGTACTTGCCAGCCCTTTGTTGAACTGGCTCAGCCCGGAAAACACCGCGTTTCTGGCGATCTCCGGAACAGATGCTTTTTTCTCCGCCTGTTTCTCCGCGGCGGTCGGGAGCCGGACGACGCTCTTCTGCGCCGCCGTGTCCTCCCGCGCCGCCTTTTTTTGCGCCGTCGTGGGCGGCGTATATGCGGCCTTTCCCTGCGCCGCCGCCCCCAGAGGATTGACGCCGGATGAGAGCAGCGTTTTGGCCGCGTCTGCCGTGGGGGCAGGCGGCTTCCGGTCGCCCCGCAGGTACTGCGCGTCTGCGCTTTGCGATTTGGCGCTTACGCTGCCGTTCTGCGCCGTCCTCTGCTGCAGGGCCGCCAGACGCGCGCTGACCGTTCCGGCCTTCCGGGCTGCGGACTGTTTTTCCGCCTGCCCGCCCCCGGCCGTACCATATTTCCGATTGAGCTCCGCCAGCCGGCTGCTGATCGCCATTGCGTTCCCTCCCGTTTACTTGTCCAGCCCGAGCCGGTCCAGGATGTATTCCTGTCCAAACACAGAGATCTGTCCGGCCTGCGCCCGTTCCACCAGATAGTTCACAATCTCTCCGGTGGTCGCCCCATTGTCGTACTTGCGCCGGGCGTTCATCCACACGCTGTCGTATCCCGGCCCCTTGTCTGCGGCCTTCACCCAATTCTCATAGTCTTTTGTCAGCCCGGAAACGTTGGTAAATCCGTACTTTTTGTAGTTGTTGGAAATATAGCTGCTGGGATTCCCGCTGGAGTACGCGTCGGAGAACAGCCCGTCGTAATCCATATGCGCCCGCTCCATTTGCCGCAGCCTGTACAAATGAACGTCAAGAAAATCCAGCGTCTCATGCGGAAATATGGCCTGTCCTGTCCAATCCGCAAAGCCAATCCTTACCGCCGGATGGCAAAGGCACTGAAAACCAACAATGTCGCTGGGAATCTCCTGAATCGGGAGTTTACGGCGCATGGGGCCAGAAGCATGCTTCTCACAGATATCACATATATTCCTTATAACGGAACGTTTTGCTACCTTTCGACGATTTTGGATGCATACACGAAACAGGTTTTATCCTATGCGGTCAGCACTTCCCTTGAATTGGATTTCGTGCTGGAATGCATAAACCTGTTGGTTGAAAAGCATGGCGTTTCGCTCAATGCAAAAACGCTGATTCACAGCGATCAGGGCTTTCATTACACCAGCTATCGGTTCATCCGGCTTCTGAAGGATCATGCTCTGCGCCAATCCATGTCTCGCCGGGGAAATTGCTGGGACAACGCGCCGCAGGAAAGCTTTTTCGGGCACATGAAAGATGAGATTGATTTATCTGGCTGTACCGCATTTGAGCAGGTCAGAGCGATTCTTGACGATTGGATCGACTATTACAACAATGACCGTTACCAGTGGCAGCTTGCAAAATTATCTCCAAATGAATTTTACACGTACCTCACTACAGGCGTTTATCCTCTGCCAGGCAAACCGCCTGTGCATGATGAATCGCTTCTGACCAGATCTATGGTCACATAACAACTCTCATGTTTTTGGTATTTCATTGTGTCCTTGACTTTGGGTACACTTTAGACATGGATTATCCATATCTGGGTTTCCCGTATCTGGACAAGCCGTATTCGGATCGTCCACATACGGGAAACCCGTTTGGTGAGATGGAGCATCGCGTAGATGACATATTTTCGGAGGTCTAAAAAAGTGTTGTTTTCTGAGAAAAAAGCCACTTCTGTGCCACTTTGACACGCTGGGTGATAAATCACCCGTGTCCTCTTTTTAACGGGCAATACAAAAAGAAAAAAGAGGCTTTTTCAACCCCAATCGGTACATTTATTTTGGACATTAAGAAAAGGGCGGCTGCTTCAAAACAGCCGCCCTAAAACAGGGGGATATACAAGATAATTTTCTGTTCGGATGCCCACAAGTCCTTGATATTACTGGGGTTTTCAAAAAGTTCTATATCGCCACTCATACCACTCGTCGTACGCCCATTTTGCTGCTCCTCACTTCCAAATCGAACCCACTTCGTTGGACATCGATTTTGCGGCCGACCTCCAGGCGGTTGTTTTTCTTTTGGGGTTCCGCCGCTGCGCGGAGTCCCTGCCCTACCGGTCCCTAAAGTTGACCGGGAGAGTCAGTTCAAAACATCCTTCTTGGCGCAGCTCCCCGTCTGATGGCGAGACTTCTCAGCCGCACGTGGTTGTCTTTCGCTTCCAAACCGCCCCTGGCCTTTGAGGCTGATTTGAGGTGCGGTATCCATATGGTATTGGGACAGGACATAAAATCAAATCGGCACAGATACCGCTGGAAAATCCCCAGCAGCATCCCAGCCTGCTGTCCTTCAGCTTTCCGACAACCGGACAGCCCCGTTTTATCTGCTGCACAGCAGATAAAACGGGGCTGTATCCTATCCCCGGTGCCCGCAATAGATCGCCGCGCCGTTATGTTCATAAAGGTTCCGGGCATGGCCGCCGTAGGGTTCGAGCTCCGTCCCGGTCAGACTGCCTTCCTGCACACACGTACAGCAGCAGATCAGCGCATGGATCTGCGCGACGGGCTGTTCCGCCTTGCCATGGGCGGCATAGATAATATCGTAATCCCGGCTCCACTCCTGCAGGCGGCGCAGGCTCTCCAGATATTCCCTCAGCGAGGCCCCCGGCAGGCAGAGAAAAATGGGGCGGTCGGAGACGTTGTCTCCGCCGAACAACAGCCGCCTGTCCCGCTCCAGCAAGACGATGCTGCCCGGCGTATGGCCCGGGGTCTCCCGCACCTCCAGCGTCCTTTGTCCCAGCTCCAGCCGGTCCCCCGCCTGCAGCGGACGCAGATGCTCCGCGCCGCATCCGCTGTTCCGGCAGATCTCCGGCCAGTCTGCTGGATGGGCCAGCACCTGCGCAAACTGCCTGTTGGCTCCCACATGGTCCATATGGCCATGGGTATTCACCACCGTCAAAGGCCCCGGCCAGAGTTCCTCCACCTGGCGCATCAGCGCTCCGCCGCCGAAGCCGGTGTCAATCAGCGCCGCGCGCGTTTTTCCCCGGACCAGGAACATGCGCACAGCCCCTTCTTCTATCGCCGTAACGCCGTTTCCCATCTCCACGATCCGGTAGGGGTTCATTCGATCTCCTCCTCTGCCAGATGGATGTTGTACTTCTGTGCCTTGCGGTAGAGCGAGGATGGGAAAATTCCCAGCATTCGTGCCGCCTGGCGGGCGCTGCTGGTCTGCCGCAGGGCATCCTGAATCAGCTGTTTTTCATAGTTGTCCCGCAGTTCGAATAGCGTCCCGCCGGCGGCTGGCGATTCCCCGGCCGGATGCAGGCGGGAGCCCGTCGGCGTATCCTGCTGGCTGAACTGGAGCACCCGCGCCAGCTGCTCCAGGCTCATTTCATTGCCCTCCTCCGAGCAGATGACATAATACTCAATCACATTCTGCATCTCCCGGACGTTGCCCGGCCAGTCATACTGCTCCAGCACCCGGCAGATATCCGTCGGCAGCGTTACCGCGCGGCTGTACTTTTTCCCATACATCTCCAGAAAGTAGTTGGCCAAGCCCAGGATGTCCTCCCTCCGCTCCCGCAGGGGCGGCACCCGCACGGGGAACACGCTGAGCCGATAGTACAAGTCCTCCCGGAAGGTCCCCTCCTGCATCCGGTACTTCAGATTGGCGTTGGTGGCGGCAATGACGCGCACGTCCAGCTTGACAGGGGTGCTGCATCCGATCCGGTAGAGCTCCCCCTGCTGAAGCACCCGCAGCAGCTTGGGCTGCAGCTCCAGCGGAAAGTCTCCGATCTCATCCAGCAGAATAGTCCCATGGTTGGCCACCTCGAACAGGCCGATCTTCCGGGCGTTGGCCCCGGTAAAGGCCCCTCTCTCATAGCCGAAAAGCTCCGCCTCCAGCAGATTGGGTGGGATGGCCGCGCAATTGATCTTCACGAAGGGCTTGTCCTTGCGCCGGCTCATGCCATAGATGCAGTCCGCCACCACCTCCTTGCCGGAGCCGGACTCTCCGGTGATCAGGATGGTGGCATCTGTGGGCGCAGCCTTGCGGATCAGGCTGCGGATCTCCCGGATGGCCGGATTTTTACCCAGCAGGCTCTGGAGGGCGTCCTCCCCCTCGACGATGCGTACCGACTCCTTTTTATTCATCAGCTTGCGCAGTTCCCGGTAGCGCTGATAGATCAGCTCCTCCGTGCTGAGGGTAATGACGATGTGCCGCAGTTCTCCGTCTGGGCCAAAGATAGGCACGCCGGAGACGATACGGCCGTTGCTCAGCTCCAGGCGGCTGCCGTCGTTGCCGAAGGTCACCGCCTGCTGCCGTTCCATGACCTGGAGGCTGATTGGTTCCTGAAACGGCTCTGGCTTGCCCAGCGCCTCGCTGGCCCGCAGGCGGGTCTCCTGGGCGTACAGGTCGTTCATGTAGGTGATATGGCCCTGTCCATCGGTGATGCAGAGCGCCTGCCCGGAATTCTCACAAAATTCCCGGATATCCACGCGTTCGGACAGTGCCTGCTGAAATTCCCGCTCCAGCTGCTCCAACCGGCCCAGCCGGGCAGCGTCCCCCGTCTCCTTCAGCTCCTGCTTCAACTGTTCCAGCGTCTTTTCCCAATTGTTTTCCTGCACAGGACGGCCCTCCTTCAAAGCGTATTGAAAGCAGGGCCTATTATAGCACAAAAAGCGCCGCTTTTCTCCCCCCAAATTCATTTACCGGCCCTCCGCTCAGAACAGGTCCCAAAGCTGCTCCTGCGTGACCTGGCCGGCCGGCGCCTCGCGGATGATGGTCCCGGTGCGAAGGGCGGCTACCCGATCCGCGATGCGCAGCGCCACGTTGGCGTTCTGTTCCACCAGGATAGCCGCCAGGCCCTGGCTGTCCGACAGACGGCGTACCTCATCCAGCAGCCGCTGCACCAGATTGGGCGACAGGCCGATGGAGGGCTCGTCCAGCAGCAGTACCCGCGGCCGACCCATCAGCGCCACCGCCATGGCCACCATCTGCTGCTGCCCGCCGGACAGACTTCCGGCGGGCTGCTTCAGCTTTTGACGCAAGTCCGGAAATATCTCCAGGCAATAGGCGATCTCCTGTTCCTGCCGTGCCTTGTCCCGCCCCATCCGGGCGGGCATCGCAATTTTCAGGTTATCCAGCACCGTGCGTGAACTGAAGATGCCCCGAAATTCCGATGGGAGCAGGCGTACTCCCGCCTCAGCGGCCGTACGCGGCGACGTGTTGCACAACTGTGTGCCGTCCAGGTGGATTCCACCGCTCTCGGCCCGCACCAGACTCACCACGCTCTTGAGCAGCGTGGTCTTACCCGCGCCGTTGTGGCCCAGCACGGCCAGCACTTCTCCCTCCTTCACCGAAAGGGACACCCGGGAGAGGACCTCCCGCTTTCCATAAGAGACGCTCAGCGCTTCGATCTCCAGCAATGCCAGCACCCCCCTCAATATCCGAAATAGATCTCGGTCAGCTGTTTGTCGCTGCGGATCTCTTCCATGGTACCTTGCGCCAGGACCTGACCGCGATGCAGAAAGACGACCTTACGGGCGACGGCCTGAACAAATTCCATGTTATGTTCCACCAACAGTATGGTCTTGCCCATATCGAGCAGCCGTGCAATCACGCCGTCCAGCAGCCGGTAGCCCTCCCGGTCCATGCCCGAGGCCGGCTCGTCCAGCAGCAGCAGGTCGGCCTTAGCAGCGTACAGCCGGGCCAGGGAGACCAGTTTCTGCTCCCCGTAGGGCAGACTGCGCACCTGCTGGCCGGCCTGCGCCTCCAGGCCAACCACCCGCAGGGCCTCCATGGCCTGCCCGGCGTCCGCCTTGGCTCCGGCGGCGCCGGGCGAGTAGCGCAATCCCTGCCACACCGATTCGCCGTACCGTCCCCGGATGGCGATCAGCACGTTCTGAAGCACGGTAAACTCCCCGAAGAGTTTTAAATCCTGAAAGGTACGTACCACGCCCCGTTTCACAACGGCGCTGGCGGATTTTCCGATCAGTTCGCCGCCCCGATAGAGGGCGCTGCCCTCATCGGCGGGCAGCATATTGGTCAGCAGGTTGAAGATGGTGGTCTTGCCTGAGCCGTTGGGGCCGATCAGGCAGGTGACGCCTTTTTCCTCCACCGTGAAGCAGGCGTGATCCACGGCCACGTTTCCCCCAAAGCGCTTGACCAGTCCCTTCACTTCAAGCATCGGCATGGCTTCTTCTCCTTCCAGGCAAACGCATGTTCCCGCTTCCGCCGCCAGCGCCCTTGCGGACCAGCCCGTCGGGCCGGAACAGCATAAAGCACACCAGCAGCAAGCCGTAGATCAGCTGCTGCAGCGGCCCGGTCATAGAGGGCGGAATGGGCAGCAGAGAGATGAGCTGAGGGATAAGCAGCATGAACACGGGGCCCGCGATGGACCCCAGCAGCGTGGCTGCGCCGCCCAGGAACACATAGACCGTCAGATTGAAGGAGGCGTCCTGGTTGAAGTTGGCCGCCTCGATGTAGGTAATATACTGGACGTAGAGTCCGCCCGCCACGGCGGCGAACACCCCGCTGACGGCGGAGTTGACTACTTTGATCCGCAGGGGGCTTTTGCCCACAGCCGCCACTGCGGCCGGCTCCTGACGCACCGCCTCCACCAGCTGCCCATAGGGGGAGCGGATCAGACGGCGGGCCACCAGAAAACAAACGGCCAGGATGCACCAGACGAAGACCATCTGGCGCAGGCCGTTAGTAATCGAAATGCCGAAGATGGACGCCCGCGGAATGCCGTACAGGCCGTAGCTGCCGCCGGTCAGCTCCCAGCTGGAGAACCCCGTGGTCATGAACTTGGAAAAAGCGAAGGTAATGACCATATAGCAAAAACCGTTGGCCCGCAGAGAGGGGATGGTCAGCAGAATATTGGCCAGAATGGTCAGCAGGATGGCGGGCAGCAGGGAGAGCCACCAGTTCACGCCGTGGAGGGTAAGGATGGCCACGGTATAGGCCGCGATGCCGAAGATGGAGGCCTGGGACATGCTGACGATGCCCCCGTAACCGATGAGCAGGTTGGTGGACAGGGTAAGGATGCTGTAAATCCCGATCATAGCCGCCAGACTGTAAAAATAATACATTAAAGGCCACCTCCCAGCCGTTCCAACGCATTGCGGGTGGGATTGGAGCGGATGAGCACCGCCACCACGAAGATGCCGAAGGCCAGCGGAGAGGCCCAGCGGGAGGGCACGAAGAGCAGCGCCAGATTCTCCACCGTGCCGTAAATGAGTCCGGAAACGATCAGTCCCCGGGTACTGCGGGCTCCGCCCAGCGCCCGGATGACGATGCCCACCAGCATGAAGGGCGTTCCGCCGTAGCAGCTGATGCCGTGGGTGATGACCTCGATAACCCCCACCCAGGCCGCCAGAAGGGACGCCAGGATCATAGTGACCACATGGACCTTGTCCAGGTCGATGCCAATGAGCCGCGCCATCTGCTGGTTGGACGCCACCGACTGGATCTCATTGCCGATGCGGGTGCGCTTCATCAGCAGCGAAAGCCCCAACAGCAGCGCAGCGGTGATGAGGAAGCCCACCGCCTGCCAGCCCGGGATGACATAGCCGCCCAGAAAAACGGATGGGAGCATGATCTCACTGCCCAGATACTTTGTATTGGTGCCGAAGAGCATCGCCAAGGCATTCTGCAGCACCGTCATACAGCCCAGAGATACGATCATGGTCAGCAGGAAGGGCAGTCCCCGCCGCCGCAGCCTGCGGTAAATGGCGATCTCCAGAAACAGGCCCACCACGACCCCGGTGCCTGCCGCCGCCAGGGCGGACGGGAGCATGGGCACTCCAACGGAAGCGCACAGGTACCACATGAGCAGGCCGCTGATGGACAAGATGCCCCCATGGCACACGTGCATAAAGCGCGAAGTGGTCAATACCAGCGAATAGCCGGTGGTATAGGTCGCATAGATGATGCCCGCCAGCAGTCCATTGATCAGGTACTGCGGCGCCAATGCAAGGTTCATAGCGTTTCCTCCAACTGTTTCCCGTCTCTCAGACCCCAGGTCCGGTCATTCCTCGTAGTAAGAGCGGATCACCTGGATATCGCTCCCCACACCGCGATAGATATCGATGGGGGATTCCACGGTATGCCCCTCCAGGAAGGTGATGGTACCGCCCATGATCTCAAATGTCCCGATGGTGTCCAGCGCCTGTTTGAGGTTGGCTCCGGTATAGTCCAGGCCGTTGGCGTGGCAGTAACCGATCGCCTGCTTGAGCAGCAGCGCCCCGTTGACCATAGTGCCTACGTAGGTGGAGGCCGCCTCCCACTCGTAATCCTGATAGGCATAGTCGCTGCAGTACGTATCAATGATCTCCTGGTCGGAATAGACCCGAACCTGCGATGTATAGCACGGGACCTGAAATTCCGCACCGTAACCGGTATCGCCGGAAGCCAGGCAGATATAGCCCATCTCCCCCGCACCCAACTGGATAAACTGTGTAATCACCCGGCGGGTCAGACTGTCGTCGCCGTTGGCCATAAGAACGACCTCGGCCCCGGACTGGACAATCTGGGCACAGACGGACAGATAATCCGTGGCGTCGGCGGCCACCTCCACGTCGGCAGCCACCGTGCCGCCCACCGCCGTCCAGGCGGCCAGGAAGCTGTCGTGCTGGCTCTTAGAGGTACTTCCCGCATCGCTGATGATCCCCAGGCTGCGGTAGCCCTCGTCATTGTAAAGGCAGTCGGCCATGGCGGCGCTGCAGGCGGCATAGCTGGGATAGGTGTTGTACAGCCAGTCGCTCAGTCCCACCAGGTTGTCGCCGGGGGCCCGGCTGTTGATGAGCAGCACCTGGTTCTCCGCGCAGACCGGTGCCATAGTGGCCAGCGGGCCGGTGTAGGTTCCAAAGATCACCGGACAGCGGTACATTTCGATGTCCTTAACCACGTTGACCGAGGCGGTGTCGCTGGAGGACTCATGGTCGTTGATGATGGGATTGACAGCCACGCCGATTGCGGCCAGATCGTCCCGGATCCGGTCCAGGCCGATCTGGATACCGGCGCTCATCAACGCACCGTCCCAGCCGCCCGCCCCGCCGGACAGGGGCAGCTCATAGGCCACGTTGATGATCTGGTTTCCGTCGGCATCCACGCTGGGCAGCTCGGTCCCGGCACTGACACCGGTCCCCGTCCCGCCGGTGCATGCCGGCAAAAGCAGGGCGGCCGCCAGGGCAAGCCCCAGAACAGAGGTAGTCCTTTTCATGAGATATTCCTCCCAATTCAAAATCAAGGTTCTTTGCTCCTGTCCATCTCGGTTCAGCAGGCTTGGCAAACGGCCGCTGTGAGCAGGCTCAGACGGAAAACTCGTTGCGCCGGATGATGTCGTCCTGCGTCTCAGGCCCAAGCTCCACAAAGAAGGCGGAATAGGTCGCCACCCGGACCAGCAGATCCCGATAGTCTTCAGGCCGCTGCTGTGCCGCCCGCAGCACCTCGTTGCTGGTAAAGTTGAACTGGACCAGGTTTCCCCCGCTCTCGCAATAGGTACGGACCATCATCGCCAGCTTGTGCAGCTTATCCTCCGTGGCCACCGAATCCGAAGAGACACGTACATTCAGGATGGAGCCGTTGGTCAGCTTGACCTGGTCCAGCTTGGCCACCGATTTGAGCGTGGCAGTAAGTCCGCTGACATTTCGTCCCTGGTAGGGGGAAATTCCACCCTCGGCCAAGGGCTGTCCCGCCTTTCGTCCATCAGGCAGGGCTCCCACATTGCGTCCAAACATGACATTGGCTGTCAGCGTGAGGATCGTGGTCCCGAAATGTGCGCCGCCGAAGCTCCTGCGGTCCTTTACATAGTCGCAGCTGTAGCGGAGCACATCCTTGAGAAGGAAATCAACATAGTCGTCGTCATTCCCGAACTTAGGCGCCCGTTCCAGCAGATGCTGGATCTCTTCATATCCCTCAAAATCTGCGTCCAGCGCATTGATCAGCTGCTCCATGGTGATCTTCTTTTCATCAAAGACCACCTTTTTGACCGCCGCGAGGGAATCGCCCACATTCGCCGCTCCGGCAATGGGCATCTGTAAAATGACATGGGGCGCGCAGCCGCCGTTATAGACGTCTTTCCCCGTTTCCATACAGCTGTTGAAAAATGCGGACTGCAGCGGGCAGGGCACATGGCTCATCATCTCCAGGTCACTGTGCTGAAAGGTAAAAGCAACTTCCAACGCATGCGCTACCTGAGCTTTATATGCATCCAGCACCTCGCCGAAGCAGCGGAAGTTCCGGGGATCCCCTGTGTGGGGGCCCAATTGCTCGCCGGTCAGCCGGGAGCGGCCGTCGTTCAGCGCCAGTTCGGTGATCAGGCCATAATTAAGCATACCGCCGCCATGCGTGCGTGCCACCGCCGGAATGGTCGGATTGTGACAGCCGGTGGAGATGTAGTCCCGCGCCTGTTCAATGGTGGCGCCCAGGCAAAGCATGGATTGTATACTGGTATCGTCACTGACAAATTTGAGCTTTCCATGGAGATGCCGTGCCACCTCCACAGCCTTGACCACATACCGTTCCGGATTGAGCCGGTTGATGCGCACCACCAGGTCCTCCGAACTCAGTCCTACATCCCGCTCAGCCTCCAGCAACAGATAGGTCACATCATTGACCGCATCCCGGCCATCGGGAGTGACCCCGCCGATGGTAATCCCCTGCATAATGGGATGTCCACCCTTGCCGTCGGCCACTACATAGCTTTGCAGGTTCACCGCGCCGTTCATCTGGATCAAGAGCAGCGTCAGCAGTTCCTTCGCTTCGTCCCGGGTCAGAATGCCGGCTTCGAGATCACGTTTGTAGTAGGGATAGAGCAGCTGATCCAGCCGCCCCAGGGTCATGCCTGCCCCCCACCCCTCCTGGGTGAGACAGACATACAATATCCACATGGACTGAAGGGCCTCTCGGAAGGTGCGGGCCGGATTGGCGGGGACATACCGGCAATTGCGTGCAATCTCCAGCAGTTCTTGCCTGCGCTGCGGATTTTCTTCGTGCGCTGCCTTCTGCTCTGCCAGCACAGCATACCGCTCTGCATAGGCGATCATGGCGTTTAACGCAATCTGGACCGCACGGAAGAAGTGGTATCGCTCCAGTTGTCCCATCTGCGCACAATCGATTCCATGCAGCTGCTCCTCCGCTTCTTCCAACACTCCCTTCGCCCCACAGGTCAGCAGCTTGACAAAATCCACGGCACAGTGGGCCCAATGGTGTCCGTTTTCACAAAATCCGGCAGTTGCAGTCAGTTTATAGTTTACCTTCAGCGCGTATTCCGGCAGCCGTGCCATATGCCTGGCGCAAAGTTCCTTATCCCGCCAGTACGGCAGAGCCTCTTCCAGCACCGCCCATTCTTCCTCTGACAGCGGGGCGTAACGGTCAAACGGGCGGGTCGTGAGGGTATCCCGCTCATCCAGAAGCCATTGTCCCTTGATCTCCGGCAAAACCGCTCCGCCCCGCACCTTACTTGTAAAGTTTCCGACAAAGAGTTCTCCTTCGTCGATTCGAATACTCATATGCGCCAAGATGCACGCCAGTGCCTTGGCCCTGCGGATCAGTTCCGGCTCGCACTCCGTCTCACGGTAGGATTGCGTCATGTACTTCAGTCGTTCCACACAGATTGCCGGGGTCGTCACCATTTTGGCCCTCATGGTTGCCGTGCGCGGTGTCAGACTCATTTTTACTCCTCCAGAATGACAAAATATATTCGCCGAATTTGCTCTGTAAATTTATGCTATCACAATCATGCTTCTTTGTCAATCCGATTTGTAAACCCATTGAATTGCAACAGTTTCTCGCTTTTTATTGACAAGGTTCCAAAAACATGCTAGCTTAATAAAAACGATCAATAAATAAACATTCTTACTTAGCCAAGGAAGGGGCGCATGCGAAATGCCTAGAAAAGCAATGTCAGATCGCCAGAAACAGGCCAACCGTTCCAAACAAAAAATTGCAAAAGCAGCTTTGTCTCTGTTTCAGAAAAAGGGCTATCACAACGTAACGATTGAGGACATCTGCAAGAAAGCAGATGTTTCCGTCGGAGGGTTTTACCACCATTTCAGTTCCAAGGGCGCAGTATTTGAGATTGTCATGTCTGAGATCACGGGAAAAGTCAGCAGCTATGTCCGCGCTCATCCATCCGGCGGTTCTGCGCGGGAAGACTTGCGCCAATTCCTGCTTTTTTTTGCACAATGCCATCAGGAAATCGACCTTGGCGTACTGCAGGCCTGGCTCAATCCCAGCTTCTGCGCCCTCGGCGACGCTCCCGACGATCCCTCTGTTCTGGAGATTACACGCTTAATACAGGCCGGGCAATCCTCTGGTGAAATTACAGAACAATTTTCCCCCCGTGAGCTTACCACGCACCTGTTCGTAGGGGCCAAAGGAGTCATTTATGACTGGTGCCTGCATGCGGGCGGCTATGATCTGTTACAGCGCATGAACCTCTATATCGGCATCGAATTATGCGGAATCTCTGCTTAATTCCTATCCCAAATCAGACAGGACCGGCGGCGGCATGTGCCGCCGCCGGCCTTTTTGTCAATCCGACTCTTTGTCTGAGATATAGTTGCGGCCGATCAGCCGGTCATCCATACAGACGGCGTTGAGCATGCCCAGCACCGCCACGCTCATCAGCACCAGATAGGGGACAAAATAGCCACCTGTTGCAGTGCTCAAAGTACCGACGAGCGTATAGGCACAGGAGCGCACCGCCACGCACATGGGATAGATCACCGAGAAGGCCCGTGAAAAATCATAACGGCCGAACACGGTAGTGGTCATTGCTCCCATAATGTTGCCGGAGCCGCCGATATAGCCGCCGATCATGAAGACCGATACGTATACCGTCCAGCGACCGGGCAGCACCATGAACAAAAGAGCCAGAAAGGACCAGGCGAAAAAGCAGATGACGGTAATCCGGGTGCCGAATTTGGCGTCCAGCAGGCCGAACAGATAGCTCAGCGGCACAGCACAGAGCGCCAGTATGCTCATCATCAGCAACGCCTGCTTTTTGTCAAACCCGTAAGACATGATGGTGGGGATAAGCTGGCTCATAACCGCATTTCCAATGAGCATGTTCAGCCCGCCCACGCCCACGCCGATCTGCCAGACCTGCCGGGTGCGCAGCAGCCTTGCGGTGGTCCAGGGGCTGGTGGCACTGTAGCGCAGGCCGCGCCGGTGGAGCTCCAGCGCCTTTTCCCGGGTCATCGTGCGGTCGTTGTCTGGGAAACAGCCCTTGTCCTCCGGGTTATCCCGAAACCAGAAGATGGAGAGGAGCAGCAGCGTCACAAAGCCGACGGCGATCACGTCGAAGTGGCCGGTGAAGCCGAACGTCTCCCCCGCCCAGTTAATGAGCGGCAGGATGGTGGCGGTGCCGATCAGCGGGCCCATGGTAGCCCACCCCAGGGCCAGGCCCTTTTTGGTGGGAAACCAGTTGTTCAGCGTGGTATCCCGGATGACCATGATCGCGCTGGAGGAGGAGACCAGAAGCAGGACCGATACAAAGTACATGGCCTGGGTGGTCACCCGCGCCCATAGGAACATGCCCGCAGCGGCCACGGTCATAGCCACGATAGCGGTCATGCGCGCCCCCCTGCGCCGGGCAAACTGGGTATAGGCGATGATGACCAGGATGGATGCCCAGCCCGCGTAGGTGGAATAGGTGAGCAGTTGGGCCGAGGTCCAGCCGTAGCGCCCGGTGAACAGGCCCACATAGGTATTCAGGCCGTCGTTCATACTTCCATTTGCAAAATAGCCGAAGGCCATCAGCAGCAGGATGACCAGCCAGTGGGTCAGGCCAAAATTGCTCCGTGTATCCTTTGCCAGGCTCCCTGATTTCCTCACGATCTCCTGTCTCCTTATCCCCCGATTTGTGTCTTGAAGCCGTAGTCCTCAAACAGGGCTTTGATGGCCTGCTGGCGCTCCTCCGGGATGGTCAGCGTCGGGTCCACCGTGTACTCCATGCCGATCTGGTCGTACTTCACCCGCCCGAACTGATGTACGGGCAGGATATCCACCCGCCGGATGGAGCGGATCTTGGACAGCTCCTCCGCCGCTTGGCGGATCTCCCCGTCATCGTCGGTATAGCCGGGAATGATGGGCATGCGGATGATGATGTCTTTGCCCATGTCCCCCAGCATGCGTAGATTGCGCCAGATCAATTCGTTGGATACGCCGGTATTCTCCAGATGGCGCGCCGGGTCCATGCCCTTGATGTCGAACAGCAGCAGGTCTGCGTTCTTCAGCACCTGCAGCCCCTCGGGCGTATCCACGTAGCCGCAGGTATCGATGGCCACGTGGATACCCGCGGCATGTAGCTTCTCCATCAGCGGCAGGACGAAACCGGGGTGCCAGGTCGCTTCGCCGCCGCCGATCGTGACGCCGCCGCCGGAGGACGTGTAAAAGGCCGCGTCCCGCTGGAGGAACTGAAACATCTCATCCACGGTGTAGTATCGCCCGAAAGGCTCCAGCGCCCCGGTCCAGCAGAAATCGGCGCACTGGCCGCATACGTCGCAGGCTCTTCGGTCCACGACCACGATCCCATCCCGCACTGTCAGCGCCTTTTGGGGACAGAGGCTCTCACACCGGCCGCAGCCGTCGCATTTGTCGCAGGTCACCTTTAAAACCGGTGCAAAGGACTGCCCCTCGGGATTACAGCACCATTTGCACGTCAGAGGGCAGCCCTTCAGAAAAATGGTGGTACGGATGCCCCACCCGTCGACAAAAGAGCCCTGTACCTTGTTGAAGATCAATCCTCTGGCTGTCTCGCTCATCAGTCATCTCTCCCTCCCCGGCTGATCATACCGAGCCAAAGCTCAGCCGGGCGATGATGTCGTTCTGGAGCTGCTCGCTCAACTCCACGAAGTAGGCGGAATAGGTGGAGACCCGTACCAGCAGGTCCTTATACTGCTCGGGATGTTTCTGTGCCTGGCGCAGGGTGTCGGTGCTGACGATATTGAACTGCACCAGATAGCCGCCCATGGCGTGGAAGCTGCGCACCAGCATCGCCAGCTTTTCCAGCTTGCTGCGGTCTTTCACCGCGTCGGGGTCGATGCGGATATTGAGCACCGAGCCGTGGCGGAAGTTCATGGGATCCAGCTTGGCTACTGAGGCCATGGTAGCGGTGATGCCGCTGGTATTGCGGCCCTGGTGGGGGGAGATGCCGCCCTCGGCAATGGGCTCGCCCGCCAGGCGGCCGTCGGGCAGGGCGCCCACGTCCGCACCCATAGGGATATTGCCGGTAATGGTGGCGGCGGCACAGGTGGACTTGGCCCCATAGAAGCCGGGGATCTTCTCGATCTCACCGCTGGTAAAGGCCAGCACATCGTCCACCAGCTGGTCCACATAGGGCTCGTCGTTGCCGAACTTCGGCAGGCGCTGGATCTGGTGAAGCATTGCTTCGTCGCCCTCGAAGTTGCGGTCCAGCGCGTCCATGAGCTGCGCCATGGTATACGTTCCGTCCTCAAAGATCAGCTTTTTGATGGTGCACAGGCTGTCGCCGATGTTGGGCGCGCCGGAAAGGGACATGGAGTAGGACATGTAGGGATACATAGCGCCCCGGGTGATGTCGGTGGCCTTCTCAATGCAGCCCTGCATCATAGCAGACTGGAGAGGACAGGGGGAATAATCGGCAAACATCTTTTTATCCATGTTTTTATAGAGGTGCATATAGGGCACGAAGAAACGGAACTGCTCCTTGAAGGCGTCGTAGACCTGCTTGAAGCAGGTGAAGGTGCGGGCATCTCCGGTATGGGGCCCCATCTGCCTGCCCAGCCGGGGAGAATAGCCGTCGTGGAGCGCCAGGTCAAAGATCAGCGGCAGGTTGATCATGCCGCCGGGCAGGTCCAGGGACCAGCCCGGCACCGAGGGGGAATTGCAGCCGGTGATGGCGCACCCGCGGGCGATCTCAAGGGGCCGGCCGTCGTGCAGCATCTGCCGGACCAGCACGTCGTGACCGATGAACTTCATCTTTCCACGGAGGATCTTGGCCGTCTCCACCGCCTCGACCAGGAAATCCTGTGGGGTATCCTGGCCGGTGAGGACCATGATGTCCTCGGTTAGGCCAAAGCGGGCGGCCTCCAGCATCAGATAGGACAGCTCATTCACGGCGGTGGTGCCGTCGGGCTTCAGGCCGCCGATGGTGTTGCCCAGACGGCAGCACAAACCGCCGTAGATTTTGGCCGCCGGGGTGGAATAGACGGTGAATTGGCCGTTCTGTTTGATGAGAAAGCAGGCCAGATACTCCAGCGCATCTTCGTCGGTGATCCGTCCGGCCGCCTTGTCGGCCTGGTAGAAGGGGTACAGGTATTGGTCCACCCGGGACAGCGACGGGCCGGCGCCCCATGCCTCGTTGTTCAGGGCCACATAGGTGAACCACGTGGACTGAATAGCCTCGTACAGCGTGCGGGGCGGGTGCTCGGGCACCCAGCGGCAGGTCTCGGCGATCCGCTCCAACTCGGCCTTTCGCTGGGCGTCGGCCTCTCCGGATGCCATCTGCTCGGCCAAATCGGCATAGCGGTGGGCAAATTTCACCACTGCGCCCAGGGAGATCCTCATGGCGCGCAGATACTGCTCCTTGGTGAAGTTCTCCACGTCGCCGAACGTGCCCAGGCTCTGGATGGTCTTGTCGATCTCCTCATACAGGCCCAGCACGCCCTTCTCCAGCATTTTGCCAAAGTCCGTTGAAATGTGGCCGTAGTATTGGGTGTTCAGGCAGAAGCCGCCGCCGCCGATGATGGGGCCGTTGGCAAACTTCATATCGTCGGGCACCGCCGCCTGCCAGTGGTCGAACAGGGACTTGCCGTGCCAGTACGCGCAGCAGTCGCGAATGATCTGTTTGTCCGCCTCAGGCACTTCGGCATAGTTCTCCTGTTCCCGGGTGTGGAAGGTATCCATCTCCTTGGTGTACCAGGTGGAGTTTACTTCGGGACTCAGGGGGCCGCCGCGAACCTTTCCGGTGGGCCGGCCCACAAAGAGCTCGCCCGGGCCGATGCCCACCGTCAGGTGAGTAAGCACATGGTCCAGCGCCCTGGCCCGGCGGTACTCGATGGGCGCGCCCTCGGTACTGCGGAAGGATTCGGTGGTATACAAAGCCTTTTCCACACAGACCTGGGGCTCCACCAGCATGTTCTGCCGCAGCATCTCGATCCGTTCCAGGCGGGATGGGGAAAGTATTACGTTCATAGTGATTCTCCTTTTGCCATTGGTTGGCATGCGCCGAATGTTGTTCTCTCAGGCGCGCCCGGGAACGCTCCAGGCGCACCTGAGAGATTGGATTACTCCAGCTCGTTGCGGTTGATGATATCCTCCTGGGTCTCCGGCCCCAGCTCCACAAAGAAAGCGGAATAAGTGGCTACCCGTACCAACAGGTCCCGGTACTGATCCGGGTCCTTCTGGGCAGCCCGGAGCACCGCGTTGCTGGCAAAGTTGAACTGTACCAGGTTGCCTCCCGTCTCACAGAAGGTGCGCAGCAGGGAGACCATGCGGTCCATCTTCTCGTCGTTCTTCACCGCGTCGGGATCGATGCGCATATTCAGGATGGAACCCAGAGCCAGTTTGACCTGGTCCAGCTTGGCCACCGACCGCATGGTGGCCGGCGCGCCGCTGATGTTGCGCCCCTGGTAAGGCGAGATACCGCCCTCCGACAGAGGCAGTCCGGCCTTCCGGCCATCGGGCAGCGCACCCACAAGGCGGCCGAACATGACGTTGGTGGTCATGGCGAAGCAAGCGGTGGCAAACTTGGCGCCGTAGTGGGTATGGAACTGGGCCACATAATCCCCTGCGTCGGAGAGAATGCGCTTGGCGATCAGATCCACATAATCGTCGTCGTTACCGAACTTCGGCGCTTTCTCCAGTTGATGGAGCAGGCCTTCATAACCCTCGAAGTTACGGTCCAGTGCGTCGACGAGTTCCGCCATGGTGTACTTCTTCTCCTCAAAGACCACTTTTTTCACCGCGGCCAGAGCGTCGGCCACGTTGGGTATTCCGATCATGCCCAGGGCAAAGGTGATGTGGGGGGCGGTACCGCCGTTATAGTCGTCCACCCCCCGTTCCATGCAGGGATCATACATGGAGGAGAGCAGCACGCAGGGGTATTCTCCAAAGGAGGCAAAGTCTGCATGCTTGTTCACCATCTGAAGCCGCAGGCCCGCTTTGAGCTGGATCTCAAAGGCTTCCAGCAGCTGTTCAAAGCCGGCGAAGTCCCTCGGATCCCCAGTTTCGGGCCCCAGCCGTTCCTTTCGAATACGGCCCACACCGTTGTTCAGCGCCAGCTCCAGGGCCAGGCCCGCATTCATGGCTCCGCCGCCGGTGTTGCGGGAGTAGTGGGGTACCGTTGGATTGTGGCAGCCAGTGGAGATATAGTCCCGCGCCTTTTCCAGCGGTACTCCCAGATAGAGCATGGACTGGATACTGGTATCGTCGCTGACAAATTTCAGCTTTCCGCCCAGCTTTTTGGCGGTCTCCAGGGCGTGCTTCACATAGGAATTGGGGTTCAGGCGGTTGATACGCACCATCATGTCCTCCGCGCCCAGGCCCACGTCGCCCTCGGCGGACAGGAAGAGATAGCTCAGTTCGTTGACCGCGTCCCGGCCATCCGGCGTGATCCCGCCCACACAGAGGCTCTGCATGGTGGGGTGCCCGCCCTTGCCGTCCGCCACCACATAGCTTTGCAGGTTGATCCCGCCGTTCATCTTGATAAAGATGAGGGAAAACAGCTCGTGGACCTGCGCATCCGTGGTGCGCCCGGCCGCCTTGTCCTTTTGGTAGAAGGGATACAGGTATTGGTCCGCCCGGCCCAGGGTGGGTCCTGCGCCCCACCCCTCGATCATGAGGGCCACGTACAGCAGCCAGCAGGACTGGACGGCTTCAAACAGATCATCCGCAGGCCGAGCGGGCACCTTTCGGCAGGTCACAGAGATACGCTCCAGCTCCGCTTTGCGGACAGGGTCGCTCTCCTCCGCCGCCAGACGCTCCGCCAGCTCGGCGTACCGTTGAGCAAAGCGGATCAGGCCCCGGTGCACCACTTGTACCGCCAGGTAAAACTGACGGCGGTCCTGGGCGGTGGGGTCGGTATAATCCAGCGCGGCGATTTTTTCCTCCGCCTCAGCGATCAGTCCCAGACTGCCCACCCTCAGCAGCTTTTCATAGTCCGCCGCCGTATGGGCCCAGTGGTGACCGTTTTCCGCATAGCCGCCGGTGGCTACCATGATGTGGTCCAGCCGCTGATACTCCGGCGGTACCTTGGCCTGCCAGTGCTCAAAGGCAGCCTTTCCTCTCCAATAGGGCAGATATTCGTGCAGGATATCCAGTTCCTCCCGGCTCAGAGGCTCGTAGCGGTCGAAGGGACGGGTGGACAGGGTGTCCAGCTCATCCAGCAGCCACTGGCCCTTCAGCTCCGGCGCAATGGCGCCGCCCCGGATCTTACTGGTAAAGTTTCCCACAAAAAGCTCGTCTTCGTCGATGCGGACGGTCATATGCTCCAGGATGTAGGCCAGGGCCTTGGCCCGCCGCATCCGGTCGGTCTCGCCCTCCGTCTGCCGGTAGGACTCCGTCATATAGCGCAGCCGTTCCACGCAGATCGCCGGGGTGGTGACCATCCGGTCACGCAGCTTCTGGGCCCGTGCTGTCAATGCCATGGGATCACTCCTTGGTGAATTTCGTTTTTTAAGATTGATTATAGTATAATTCGCGTAAAATGTCTCTTTTTCTTTTTTATTTGACGTTCTTCTCGCGGATCAGCACCACGCCCAGCACGGCGGTAAGGATGAACAGCGCCACACAGTAGTACCACATGCCGGTGAAGCCCGCGGCGTCGATTACCACGCCAGCCACCAACGTCGCCAGGCCCAGTCCCACGGCGTTGGACATCTGGAAGGTGCCGTTGGCTACGGGGATGCGGTTGGCCGGGCAAGCCTTCATCAGGGACGCGTTCAGCGGGGCCTTGATGCCGGCCTGGCCCACGCCATAGACGAGCCCCAGGACCACCCATGCGGTAACGCCCTGGGCAATGCAGACATAGACGACGGCGCAGATGATGCAGCAGGGTACCAGCAGTACCTTCAGGCCTTTTCTGTCCTGCACGGCTCCCATCCAGAACCGGCACAGAAACTCAGTCACGGCCTGCGCGGTAAAGAATACGGCGGCGGAGACCCCCTCATAGGTGGCGGCTACATAGGCGGTCAGGAAGAACATGGTGCAGTGGGCCATGGAGGCCACGATCATGGTGATGCAGGCAGGGATCGAGGTCTTCTCCAAAAACTTCCAAATCCCAGTGTAGGGCTTACCGTCGGCGTCATAGCGGGCGGCTTCCGCGGCAGCGGCGGCCTTGGCGGCCGCCCCGGGGTCCGAGGCGTGCTTCTTCCGGCCGGGAACAAAGATGAGGGCCAGAACCAGACCCGCCACCATGATGGCGGCGATGCCCACGAAGAACCGGAACCAATTCTGGTCGTCGCCGATCAGGGCCTCAGCCACCCAGGGACCGGCCACGATGGCGGCCGCCTGGGGGATACCGATGAACAGGCTGGAGGCCGTGCCCATACGGCTCTGGGGCACCGCTTCAGCGGCCAGGGAGTTGGAGGAGGTGTAGGACCAGGCATGGCCCACGCACTGGATCAGGCGGAAGAACACGAAGCCGGTAAAGGTCAGGAGGATGCCGCAGCAGGCGATCATGGCGGCAAAGATGGCAAGGCCGATGATAAGCATAGTCTTGGAACCGAACTTCTGGCTCAGGGGGCCGGTGGAGGGACGCAGGATCATGGCGATGATGGTCCAGCCGGTGCCTACCAGACCATAGGCGGTAGCACTGCCCTTCAGATACTGCAGAACATAGACGGACAGGTAGTTGGCCATGGCCTGATAGCAGACGGAAATGACGATGATGACCACGATGGGAACGATCATCGGGGCCCACCAGGGGGCATGTTTTGCGGTTGTCGTGTTGTTCATACTGTTTCCTCCTTAAGCTCTCTTATCTGTTTTCGCGGGGCAGGGTATTTCCGCGGGGTCCGACAGTAGATCAGAAGAGGCATTCGGTGATGGTTTCGACCGGGAATTTGGTGAGTAGCTCGTAGCCGTCCTTGGTGACTACGATGTCCTCCTCCAGACGAACGCCGAAGGGGCCGTACTTGGGGTCTACGCCGCCGGTCCAGGTCTCCACGGCCATGACCATGCCCTCCTCCAGCACCGTATGCGCGGCCTTTGGGGTGTAAGGGCGGAAGAACTGGGGTGCCTCGTGGAGGGACAGGCCCAGGCCGTGGCCCAGGGCATAGCCCGCCACATCCAGCCAGTTCTCATATCCCCAGTACTTGGGGGACTGCGGCCAGCCCTTGACGATATCGGCGGTGGAGTTGCCCGCCTTGATCCCCTCCATGCCGTCGTACATCATCTTGCGGCAGTCCTCGTACACCTGCTTTTGGAGCGCGGTTGCCTCGCCGCAGACAAACGTGCGGTAATAGCAGGACTTATAGCCCATATACGAATTGCCGTTGATATCAATGCACACCACGTCGCCGGGGTTGATGGACCGGTCGGTGTAGTCGATGTGCAGAGGATTAGTGCGGGGACCGGAGGAGCAGACAAACTCCTGCACTTCGTCGGCGCCCAGCTCGTAGAGCTTTTTCATGCCAACGCCCACCAGATCGCACTCCCGCACGCCGGGAACCAGGGCCTTTTTGATCTCGTAGAACGCGGCGGTAGCGGAGTTACAGGCCATGCGCATGCAGGCGATCTCGTCCTCGTTCTTGATGACGCGGGCATCAAACATGGCCTCCTCGGCATGCTTGAAGCGGGTGATGCCCTTGCGCTTGAGGGCCTCGGTCATCATCAGCTCAGAGCAGCAGCCGTCAAAGCCGATGACGCCGTTCTTCTGGCCGTGCTCCTCGATGACGGGGACGATCTTGGACATGTGAGTCTCCAGCTCGTCCACGTTGCGGGCCCACTTCAGTCCTCCGGGGGGCGCCCAGATCTTGTCTTTGAGCCATGGCATCTCTTTGCGCAGCTCATAGCAGGAAAAGCTGGTGGTCAAAAAACAGTGAGGATCGCCGTTGATGGGCAGGACCACCATCTGGGCCTGGGGAAAGCGGCAGGGTACCGTGGCGTAGCCGCCGGTGATGTAACGGATGCTGTAGGCATCCCAGGTAATGAGCACGTCGATGCCGTGCTTGGCCATGGCCTCCTTGGTGCGCTGGAGACGGTATTCCCGCATCCGCTCGAAGTTGATGCCGGCCAGACGGTCGTATGCCATTCTTCCGTAGGGCATGTTTCGTTCCTCCTTTTTGTCATTCGGCGCCGGCGTTGACGGCCGCCGCCAGGGTGATGCACATATATTTTGTCTCCGCCGAGGATGCACGGGAACTGAGAATGACGGGGACCTTTGTGCCTAAGATGAGTGAGCCTACCGGGATGCGGCAGGTCTGGGTGATGGCCTTGGTGGTCAGGTTGGCCGAGGTGAGTTCCGGAAAGACCAGCAGATCCGCGTCCCCGGCCACATCGCCGCCGAAGCCCTTGACCTTAGCGGCCTCCTTGTTGATCGCCACATCATAGGAGATGGGACCTTCCACCGTACAGCCGGGGATCTGGCCTTCCAGATTCATGCGCTTGAGTTCGGCGGCCTCCACGCTGTCCTGCATACGGGGATTGACGACCTCTACCGAAGCCAGTACGCCCACCTTGATGTTCTCATAGCCCATGGCTGTCATGGTCTGTACCGCGTTCTCGATGATCTGACGCTTCTCATCCAGGGTAGGATGCATACAGATGCCCGCGTCGGTGAAGGCAATGAGCTTATGATAGTGGGGCAGCTCCCGGATGGAGAGCATGGACACCAGGTTTCCGGTACGCAGCTGGTTTTCCCGCTTCAGGATGGCGTGCATGAACTGAGCTGTTTTAATGAGTCCTTTCATGATGCAGTCCGCCTGTCCCGCGTTGACCAGATCCACCGCCCTCTGGGCCGCAGCCTCATGGTTGGGCTCATGGCAGATGGTCACGTCGCTCTTATCATAGTAGTGGTCGGCCAGCAGTTCGGAGATGATCTCCTCATCCCCGATGAGGATGGGTTCGATCAGTCCTTCCCGGCCCGCCCGCAGGACGGCCTCCATCGTGTACTCGTCCTCTGCCGAGACCACTGCGCAGCGGGCCTTCTGCTTGCGCTGCATCGCCCGCTGGGTAAGCTGAGAAAATTTCGTATAAGTCATGGGGCCGCCTCCTGTTCGGATCGTCGTCTTATTTTGAATGCAGGATCTATGCCAAGTTTTTTATGGGAAGCGGTGCGGTTTTTCAGGCCTTCTTGCGCTTTTCCCGCCGCCAGTGATGCCGATCGGCATCACTGGCGTTCACTTTCCGCAACACCGTCCGGTTTGTTTCTGCGTTCAGAGCTTATGATGAAGCTTCAGGATCTCCAGCAGCATCTCGTCCCGGTAGCGGGCCAAAGATTCGTTGGTATTTCCGAGCTGCGCGGGCCGCCTGGCCATGGCCTCCTCCACCCCGGCCTGGGCCATATCCGGCCAGTCCTCGGGGTAAGTCGTCCAGCGGGCCATATCCTCCAGCCAGGACTTTTTGTTCTTGCCCCCGCCCACGTTGGCATACAGGCCCTTGATGCCCTTGGGATTGCCCAGCTGATAGAGCAGGTTCTGTCCCATAATGGCCCAGCGGATGCCAGGCCCGAAGGTAAGGGCCTTGTCCGCGTCCTCCACCGAGCACACGCCCCGTACCACCAGGTCGATGATCTCACGGGCCACCGCCGTCTGGATGCGGTTTGCGATGAAGCCGGGCACCTCCTGATGCAGCACCACCGGCTCCTTGCCCAGCAGGGTATAAAACTGCCGCGCGGTCTCCACCGCCGCTTCGCTGCCTGCGGGACCGACCAGTTCCACCAGGGGGATCAGATGGGGCGGGTTGTAGGGATGGGCGCCGATGCAGCGTTCGGGGTATTGAGACAGCTTTGCGATCTCGCTGATAAGCAGCCCGGAGGTGCTGCTGGCGTAAATGACCCGGTCTCCCGCAAATTCGTCTACCTGTGCCAGCACCGCCTGCTTAATCTCGTACCGCTCAGGCACCGACTCCTGCACCAGCTGCACACCGCAAAGGGCCTCCTCCATGGAGGTAGTACAGCGGACCCGGTCCAAGGCCTGGCCGGCCGCCTCCCGGGTCATGCACGCTTTCTCCACCAGGAAGGCCAGGTTGTCGGCCACCTTTTGACGTCCGGATGCCAGCTGTTCGTCACTGATATCGTACAGCACCGCCTCGTAGCCCTTCATGACGAAATTGGTGCACCAGCTTGCACCGATGACCCCGGTACCCAGGCATGCGATCCTCTGGATCTCCTGCGTTTTCATAGTCTCACTCCTCCTCTGTTTTGCGGCAGTCCGCCAGGAATGCCTCCAGAGTGTCGTATCCCGGCGGGAGCCAGGTATAGCGGTTGGCCCGCTCCTCGCCCCGGAGCACCCGCGCTCCGCCTTGGGCCAGGGCCAGCATCTCCCGCTCGCCGGGGATGACCACTACCGGCGCCAGAAACTCCACCTGCTCCGTTACCCAGTTGGTAAGTCGTTTGGACCAGGCCAGACCTCCGGTGAGGATAATGCGGTCCAGCCTGCCGCTCTGCACCACTGAAAGTTCCCCAATGCCTTTGGCGATCTGGTAAGCCATATACCAGAACACGTCCCGGGCCTTTTGATCCCCGGCGTCGATCAGCGCCTCCACATCCCGGGCGTCGTTGACGCCGAACCAGGCTACCAGACCGCCCTTGCCCCGCATTTTATTGGCCATCTCCGCCTTGGTATATTGACCGGAATAGCATAGTTCGATCACGTCGGTGACCGGGATGCGTCCCGCTCGCTGGGGGGACATGGGACCTGCATCGTCCAGCAGGGTGTCCACCATCCGTCCGCCGGAATGGAAGGCCATGGTGATGCCGCCTCCCAGATGGGCCACGATGAAGTTGCACTCCTCATAGGCCTTTCCCAGGCTTTTGGCCACTTGGCGGGCCACCATTTTGGAGTTGAGGCAGTGAGAGGTAACGAAGCGGCGGCACTCAGGCAGGCCGGTGTAGTGCATGATCTCGTCGGCGTCGTCTGCCGAGGGCGCGTCATAGAAAATAGCGGGCACACCGCTCTCCCGGGAGAGCTGGTAAGCAATGATGGCCGCCAGGCTGGACACGTGCTGGGAGCGGGGCCGGTAGCGCAGCATGGCGTCCACGTGGGCGTCGATCACGTAGGCTCCGCTGTGTACGCCATGGATGGAGCCGCCCCGGGCCACGATCAGGTCCAGGGTAGACAGATCCAGTTCCGCCCCCCGGATAAAGTCCCGGATGGAGGCCATGCGGATGTCCAGCTGCTGGATCATCCGCGTACAGTCTGCGATGTCCTCCGCCCGGATGACCAACTCCTGCTTGAGCACCTCCGTCTCATCCTCAAAAAGGGCCAGTTTGGTGGAGGTGGAGCCGGGGTTGATGGTCAAAATTCTCTTTTTCTCTGCCATGGGGTCCCTCCTCATGGGTGCTGCTTCCAGGACCAGGCCGGATCCTGAACGATGCATTTTCCGCCGGTAATCTCCAGAACCTGCCCGGTCACGCCCCGGGCCAGGTCTGAGGCCAGAAAGACCATGCCCGCCGCAATCTCGGCGGGCTCGCCCAGACGCTGCATCACGCTGCTGCCACCCAGCACGTTGATATCTTTCAGGTGACGGTTGTTTTGGGTAACCATGTCCGTCCGGATCATGCCGGGTGCCACAGCGTTGACCCGGATGCCCCGGCCGGACAATTCCCGGGCCAGCAGTCTGGTGTACATGCTCACGCCCGCTTTGGTCACGCCGTAGATACTGCGCACGGTGGAGGTAATGCGTCCGCCCAGGGAAGAGGTGTTCAGGATACAGCCTCCCCGCCCCGTCAGATAGGGGATCGCCAAATTGCAGCAGGAGATGACCGCCTTCAGATTCACGTTCACCACCTTGTCCCACTGTTCATCCGGCATAGTGGTAAAGCCGCAGGGGTTGCCCACACCGGCGTTGTTGACCATCACATCCACGCCGCCAAAGCGTTCCTGCACGCGGTCCAACAGCGCGCACATCTGCTCGGAGCAGGTCACGTCGGCCGCAAAGCCGAACTGATTGGGATCGTTCCGGCTGTTTACCTGGTCGATCATGTCCTGTCGGAAGTCGCATACCGTGACCCGGCAGCCCTCGGCCAGGAATGCCTCCGCCGCCGCCTTTCCGATCCCGGAGGTCCCTCCGGTCACCACCACACTCTTTCCCGCAAGCCCGGTATTCATGCTTCCACCTCCCGTACGTCTGTGTTCCCGGCCTCCAGCAGTGTGCCGGTACAATAGGAAGCCGCCTGGGAGGCCAGAAACAGCACCGCCCCAGCCAGGTCAGACACGCCGCCGCCCAGCGCCGCCGCGTTGACCCGGATGCGCCGGCTCGCCAACTCGGAGGCCAGCGTCTTGGTCATAGACTCCACGCCTGCGGCACAGACCGCCGCCACCCCCTCCAAAGGGCCCGGCCGGTGCAGGGCGGAATCGGTCAGCAGCACGACGGCGGGGTCCTGTGCGCGCTCCAGGTAAGGCAGCGCTGCTAGGACCGCCTTCCAGTCGGTCCGCAGGGTCTCGGCAAAGGCACAGCTCCACTCCTCCGGCTTTACTTCCGTGAGCGGCTTGCGCACTGGTGCAGAGCGCCCGTTGCATACCATCACGTGGATGGCCCCCATGCGTTCTCCCGCTGCGGCAACAAACGCCGTAAGCGCGTCATCGTCCGTCAGCGGCAGCTTTTCCGTATGGATGCTCAGCGCTTCCTTCCAGGCCAGCGTCTCCAGCTCGCCCAGATGCTCGCCGCAGACGAACACGTCGGCCCCTTCCCTTGCCAGGGCCAGAGCCACCGCCTGTCCCGCCGGGTCGCCTCCTGCCACCACTGCGGTCTTACCATGAAAATCCGCGTTCATATCGTCCACTCCCTTTTACAGTCCCAGAGCGGCCCGGACGGCTGGGCCGTCAAAGGCGGGAATGCCCAGCATCGCGCGGGCCTCGGCAGGCGTCGCAGGCCGGTTGCCGTAGGCCCTTACAGCGGCAACGGCCCGCTCCACCAGCATGTGGTTGGTGGCCAGAATTTTTTTGCCGCTTTCGTCCACACCGAAGACCACATTGTCCTCCATGCCCACCCGGATGTGCCCGCCCAGAGCCAGTGCCGCAAACAGGATGGGCATATGCCCCCTGCCTACGCCGAATGCCGACCAGGTGGACCCGGCGGGGATATGGGTAACCAGATATTGAAGATGTTCCACGGTGGCGCTCATGCCTCCGGGCACACCCAGACAGAACTGGTAGTGGCAGGGTGTAGGCAGATGGCCCTTTTTCACAAAGTGCTCGGTGATGCCCAGCATCCCCGTGTCAAAGATCTCGATTTCCGGCTTGATGCCCCGCTCCATATACAGGTCGCCCAGCTTCTCCAGAAACTGCGGCGTGTTCAAAAAGACGCCGGCAGGCATCCAGTTGAAGGTGCCTGCGTCGTAAGAGCCCATTTCGATCCCGGGCAATTCCCTGTGGTGCGCCATCCGCTCTTCGTCTGTGGCAGGGTGGGCCTTGGAGGCCCCCGAGGAGGTGCAGTTGATGATGATGTCGCAGTCCTCGTGGGCACGGATCCGGCGGATGGTCTCCCGGAAGCGCTCCTGATCCATGGCTCCCAACCCGTCGGGGGCGCGCATATGCAGGTGCACCACGGCGGCCCCCAGCTTCCAGGCGTCATAGGCCTCGTCGGCGATCTGCTGAGGCGTCTCTGGAATTTTGTAGCCCGCAGGGGTAACCGCCCCGGTGAGGGCGGCGGTAATAATGGTCTTTGCCATGCGGTATTCTCCTTTCGCTTGCGTTCTGTCTTTTTCTTGTGCAAAATTCATGCCAACTTATTTTTTTCCGGTGTATTACCCGGATTTCCCCGTCATCCGGCCCGGTACGCCCCTCCGGTTCCCTCCGTCCTTCCGCTCCGGGTGTTCACTTTCAGCATCACCCGTCGCAGATCGGCAACATACCGCCCCCCGTTTCGCCCGTTTTCCCTCCTTCCCGCCCTCTTTTTTTTGGCACGCCGTTTGCATAAGTTCCTTTCGGAAGACTTATCGAACGCTTTGTTTTCCAAAATCTAAGGAGGAATTTTATGTCCAAACAAGCAGTGATCGTAGCATACGGCCGTTCTGCCGTATGCCGTGCCAAGAAAGGGGCCCTGGCCCGCTCTCACCCCATCGACTGGTCGGCTCAGGTGCTCCGCGGCGTTCTGGACCGGGTCCCGGAGCTGGATCCCGGTGAGATCGCCGACGTGATCGTGGGCTGTGCCATGCCGGTACGGGGGCTCAACCTCAACGCGGCCCGTCTCATCACCCAGCGCGCCGGTCTGCCGGACAGCGTATGCGGCCAGACCGTCAACCGCTTCTGCGCCTCCGGGCTCCAGTCCATTGCCACCTGCTCCAACGCCATTACCGCCGGGCAGGAGACGGTCATGGTCGCCGGCGGCGTGGAGGATATGAGCCATACCTTTAAAACCGCCGATCCGGCCGACCGGAATCCCTGGCTGGCGGAACACAACGAGGGGGCCTATATGGGCATGGGCTTCACCGCGGAAAACGTGGCGGCCAAATACGGCATCACCCGCCCCGAAATGGAGCGTCTGGCGCTGGAAAGTCACCGGAAAGCAGCCGCCGCGCAGGACGCCGGCGGATTGAACCGCTCCATTATCCCTGTCACCGTCCCCGGGGCGGAGGGCGGCACGGAGACCGTCACTCTGGACGAGGGGATCCGCCGGAATACCACGCTGGAGGGCCTGGCCTCCCTGAAGCCCTGCTTCCGGGAGGACGGCGCGGTCACCGCCGCCACCTCTTCCCAGACCAGCGACGGCGCGGCTTTCGCCGTTCTCATGAGCGAGGACAAAGCCGCCGCGCTGGGGATCAAGCCCCTGGCCCGGATGCGCTCCTTTGCCACCGGCGGCTGCGATGCCCGCTATATGGGCCTCGGCCCCATCTACGCCGTGCCCAAAGCCCTGGCGCGTGCGGAACTGACCATGGACGACCTGGATGTGATCGAGCTCAACGAGGCCTTCGCCGCCCAGGCCCTGGCCTGCATCCGGGATCTGGCGCTTCCTGTGGAAAAAGTCAATCCCTGGGGCGGTGCCATGGCGTTGGGTCATCCCATGGGCGCCACCGGCATCTTTCTCACTTCCAAAGCGCTGGACTACCTGCGTCTGAACGGCGGGCGCTATGCGCTGGTCACCATGTGCATCGGCGGCGGTATGGGCGCGGCCGCCGTGTTCGAATTGCTGTAAGCCGCAAAGGAGGAAGCTATCATGAGTTATAAGGTTACCCGCCGTTCGGAAGCCGTGGCTTACGAGGCTCCGGGCCATTACGACATGCGTCCCACCCGCCTGCACAATCCCGGCGATGTAAACGATGGCCGCATCACCGTGGGGCTGAGTCATTTTTTGCCCGGCGGCGGCTGCCATTTCGGGTCCAACGCGCTGGAATCCATCTATTATGTTCTTGCGGGCGAAATGGATCTGACGACCGACGACGGCACCACCACCCTGCACGCCGGAGACTCCTTCCACTGTGGGCCCGGCACCCAAAAGGCCATCCAAAACAACGGCCCGGTCAGCTGCCAGATGCTGGTTATTCTGACCCGGCCGGAACAGGCATAACGAAAAGGAGGAAGTTATCATGAATATTTCCGAGCATCTTTTTGATCTCACTGGAAAAAACGCCGTGGTGGTTGGCGGCGCGGGCGGCATCGGCCAGGCCATTGCCCAGGGTCTGGCCGTCTATGGAGCCCGCGTGGCCATTGCCAGCCGCAGGGAAGAAAGTCTGAAACGCGCCCAGCAGGAGATTTTGGAGAGCAGCGGCAAGCAGGTGTGCTACTACACCGTGGATGCGGGAGACGAAGACAGCGTAATCGCCCTGCTGAACGCCGCCCTGGCTGAATTCGGCGAGGTGGATATCCTGGTCAACGCCCAGGGCTTCAATCAGAAATTTCCCGCCACGGAGTTTCCCATGGACGTGTGGGACCAGATGTTCAGCGTCAATGTCCGAAGCTTGATGCTCACCTGCAAGCATTTCGGCGCTCATATGAAGCAAAACGGCAGCGGCAAGATCATCAATCTCTCCTCCGTCCGGGGCGTCCGTGCCTGCGGCGGCGGCAACACCGGCTACGGTGCCACCAAGGGCGCGGTGGATATGATGACACGTATGCTGGCCAAGGAGCTTGGGCCCGAGGTCTGCGTCAACGCCATCGGCCCCACGATCACCTATACCCCCATGATGGTCGGCGTCCTTCCCGCCGACCCGCAGGAGCGGGCAGCCAAGGCGGCCAATATGCCGCTCAAGCGCATCGGCGAACCGGAAGACTGCGCCGGACCCGCCGTATTTCTGGCCTCTGCCGCCTCTGATTTCATGAGCGGGCAGATCCTCTACCCCGACGGCGGCCTGACCGCCATGGGCTGATTGTCCGCCGGTGTCTCTGAGAACCGGAAACAGGGCCCGCTGCAAAGCAGCGGGCCCTGTTTCCATGCTTCTCCGCGCGTCACGCCAACGCGCTCCTTACAACCCAAAACCGGCCGTGCCGCGTGAAACCACGCGGCACGGCCGGTTTTGGCTACAGGCGCTCCGCCTCAATGGTACAGAGGAAATCCGCCACCGCCTGGAGCTCCCGTTCGCTCAGCCGCCCGATCCGCCGGATGGTATCGGCCTGGAGCGCCGCGTCGGCGGCCGGCGGATCGGGACGGCGCCCGGTTCGCACCCATTCCGCCGGGCATCCATACACATGCTCGATCAAAAGCGCCAGCGGCTCCGAGATGGTCTCCTTTCGTCCGCTGGTCAGCAGGTAAACATAATTGGCGCTGATCCCCAAACTGCGGGCAAACTCCGCCTGCTTGAGGCCGCAGGTGTCCAGCAGCCACCGGATACGGTGCGCCAGCGTCCAGTACTCGTTATCCGGTAGCATCTTTCCTTCCAGCATGGGCCTGCTTCGCCTCCTCCATCATCTGGATGTATACCAGAAGCTCTTTTCGGCTGGTCACGTTGAGCTTCATGTAGATGCGGCGGTTATGGGTCTTGATGGTATTGATGGACAAGCACAGAATCGCCGCGATCTCCCGCGCCGTGTGTCCTTGCAGATACAGATCAAAGACCGCCCGCTCGGCGGCGGAAAGGGTCTGGATATTCTCCACAAAGGTGCGGTAGAGGGCCGACTGTTCCGGCGGAGGGGCATAGGCGGGCACGGCGGTCTCGTCCTGCCGGACGAGAAATTCCAGCAGGTCGTCGATCTCCGGAATCCTGGTGCGCTGGGCGGTGCGGCCGCCCCCCTCCTTGATCTGCCGGAAGGCCTCCGCCATTGGGCGCAGGTACCGGCGGCTGAGCACGGCCGCTCCCACGCAGCTGCACACCAGCAGCGCCAGCAGTCCCAGTACCAGCACCCGGTTTTGGTCCGTAAGCCGGGCGGCCAGGGCTTCCCCCGGCATCATCAGCGTGAGCATCCACTGCTCTCCGGCATAGACCGAGTCCTTGGGATAGAGCTCCACCGCCCGGTGCAGCCCTGCGTAGGTCCCGGCACCCGGCTGGTGGTAGGTATGAATCCCGCCCGTGTCCAGCTTTATCTCCAGGGGCTGCTCCGTCATATCCCCGGGGTAGACCGCATAGCTGCCGGCATACAGCGCCCCTTCCGCGGACAGGCGTCCCTCCTCCACCGGGGAAAGCATGCAGAAAAGGTATTCAAACCGGCTGTTGTCCGGGGCGTAAGACAGCTTGAAGAGCATTTGGCTCACTTCAAATCCGCACACCCCCATCACCGTACCGTCGGAAGCCGTCAGCGGGAGCGTGCAGAGCATGACGGACTCGCTGCTGCCGGGTAAGATGACGCTGCGGTTCCAGCGATACAGCCGGGAGACCGGCCGTTCCGGCCGGCTCCGCGCCATCTCAAGGGTCGTTTGATACCAGTCCGCTCCGCTCACGTCGCACTCCATCCGCCATTGAGGCAGGATGTACATGCCGTTTTCCCGCGCGATGGACATGGGACCGATCATATAGCGCAGATTGGCCGCGGTGTTGCTGACGATATTGGGCTCCATATTTTTGAGATAGAGCCCCGCCCGCGACTGCTGCGCATCCGGCAGGTCGGGATTCACCGTGGCGTCCAGTACCAGAAAGACGCCGCTGGCCCGGGTCTTTTCCAGGGCGCCGGTCAGGTGGGGCAGCGTCTCCTCCAACAGGGCGTTCAGCAGCTCCGGCTCCTCCGCCAGCGCCGCGGGTGGCACCTTCTGGGCCGCCAGCCGCCGTTCCAGGGTCTGGCTCAGGGTCTCCGCCAGGTCCACCCCCCGCACGGAGATATCCCCAAATTCCTGGTAGGCCGCCTGGGCACGGTAGGACAGCTCCTGCTCCAGCGTCTGCCGGACCTGCTGCTCCCCCGCGTGGAACGCCCCGGTTCCCATCAGCAGGATCAGTACCCCTGTGACGATGGCGGCGCAGAAGAGCATCAACAGCCCGAACAGGCGCATGCGCATGGAAATGCCGTCCCGTCCCGCGTTGCGGAACGCCCGGAGGTAGAGTCTTCCCGTTTCCAGCAGTCCACTGCCGGGCATACCGCGCTCCCCCTCTCTCACGTCTGCCTCACCAGGCCGAGCGGAAGGCTTCCAGCCGCTCCGCCGCGGCCTGCCGGTAAGCCTCCTCCTCTGCCGCTCCGCCTTCCAGCAGGGACAGGTACTCCTGCCGCGCCTCGGACGCCGCGGTCTGGAGCTTCTCCGCATAAGCGCTGCTGACGGCGTTGAAGGCGTCGAATACCGGGGGCACGTAAAACCGGTACGCCTCGTATACCGTCATGGCGGCACGCAGCAGCTTCTGGATGTTCACGTTCTCGTTGGCGGCGATCTCCTGTTCCATGCGCTCTTCAAAGGCGGAGCGGGTCACCGGAAGATAGCCGGTGGAGGCTACGAAGCGCATGTTCTGCTCCGGCGCGGTGAACCACTTCAGGAAAACGGCCGCCGCCTGTTCCTTCTCTGGGGTGGAGCGGGCTACCACCAGGCCGTTGCCCCGCTGTATGGCGATCTTCTCCCCGCCCTGAAACGTGGGGAACGGCAGCACGGTATACTCCACCTGCTCGGTGGTATTGTCGGGATAGGTGATCTCTTCCCCGTAAAAGAGAATGCCCGCGGTGGAGCCGGTGGAGCAGACGATCTCCCCGGTCTTGGACAGGTCGGAGGAATAGCCGTCATAGATGGCATAGCCGCCCCTCACCGCAGGCTCAAAGACCGCTTCCCATATCCGGCGGTAGCAGTCGCTGTCCAGCGCCAGGGCCTCCCCCGCGAATAGGGATCCCCCCATCTGTTCCATCCCGACCTGCGCCAGGTTGAACAGGGAGTCCGCGGTATAAAAGCTCTTGCCGTCCTCCGGCGTGTCCGGGGTCAAGCCGTCGGTCCAGTCGTAATAGGCCGTCGAGGCCGCCGCAATGCCCTCGAAAGTGGAAAGGCTGTCCAGACCGATCCCCGTAGCCTCGGAAAAGCGGTCGAACAGGGTCTGATTGACAAAGAGCACCTCGGTGGATTTGGCGAAGGGGAAGACATAGAGCTGTCCGTCGGACAGTCGTCCCTCCTCTACAAAACGGGGCAGGTAGGCGTCCAGCTCCGACTGGGTGAATTGCCCGTCCAGCGGCGCCAGCAGCTCCCGCTCCTGAAGCAGGGCGGCGGTGGCGGGATAGCAGGTGGCGATATCGGGCATCTCGGGCGCACCCGGGTCTCCGTCGGCGATCATGGTCAGCTTCTCCTGCACCGCCGATGAGCCGGAGATGGAGGTGACGCTGAGAATGATGCCCTTCTCCTTCCCCATGGTACCGTTGAATTCGTCTACCAGGGTGTCCATCGTGGCCTGCATCTGACCGCCAAAATTGTGCCACAGGGTCAACGTCACAGGATGCCTGGGGTTCAGCCCCGTCTCCGCTGTGCAGCCGGAGAGTCCTGCGGCCAGCAGCGCCGCACAGAAGATCGCCCAAATTCGCTTCATACCCGACCTCCCCTAAAAATCACCCGGAAAATCGTCCCGCCGGGCGGCAAAATCACCCTAGGGATGATTACAAACCGTCTCCCATCCTGTACAATCAAATACAGGGATCCCGGACACTCCGCTCTTCGTGTCGGTCCTATTGTACTATCTACATCTAACTAAGTCAAATGTTTTACCGTTTTTTTACCGAACTTCAGGAGGTGAAACGAATGGAACCGGACCGTGTGCGGCGCGAACGGCTGGAGGAGCTCACCCGGGCGATCCGGCAGCTGGACCCGGAGGAGCTGCGCCGGCTGCGGGATTTTGTGGCCGGGCTGGAGGCGGCCCGGCGGAAGGAGGCGGAGGATGACGGCTACTAGCGCCCCCCCGCGCGCCTGCTCCATCTGCGGCTGGAGCTGTCCGGACCTGTCTCCGGCGGAAGCCCGTCTGCGCTTCAACCGCTGCTCCCGCTGCGGCGCCTGGGTGTGCGACGCCCACTTCAACGAGAACCGGGGCCTGTGTGTGCGCTGCGCCCCGCGTATCTGCCGCCACTGCGGCCGTCCCGTCCTCCCAGGCAGTCAATTTTGTACTGTATGCGGCGCACCTCAATTTGAACCGCAGCACCACAGCGGCCCAAACCGCACGGCTGACCCCACTCAAGCGGATCTGTGAAAGGAGCACCCTCATGAAAAAGCGAATGATCTCTCTGCTGCCGGCACTTGCGCTCTTCCTTTCCCTGCTGCCCTGTACGGCGCTGGCGTCCGAGCCGGTCGCCCTGAACGTCACGGTACGCGACTTCAACGAGGACGGCGTACTTTTTGAAGGGACGATCGACTCCAGCTCCGGTCTGGTCCAGACGACCCTGGGCGCGGACAAAAAGCCTGTGTACGAGCTGTCTCTGTGGCAGTCGCTCTACGGCGAAAGCGTCACCCAAAGCGCCCTCAACGCGTTTTTCAACGATACCCCCGGCGTAAACCAGTCCACCCCCAAAACCCTTACCATGAAGCCGGACGGGGAAGGCTATTGGGTCATCGACTCCTCCCTGACCGCCGACGGCGCTCCATCCGACGGGTTTTTCCCCATTGACGGCGCGCTCTTCGGCAACCAGGGCAACGAACACAACTATCACTTCTCCGTAGAGATCCACACCCGCTTCAAATATGTCTCCGGCGCGCGCTTTACGTTCCATGGCGACGATGATGTGTGGGTGTTCTTTAACGACCAGCTGGTGATCGACCTGGGCGGCGTCCACAGCGCCGAGAGCGCCGAGATCGCGCTGGACGAACTGGCGGGAACGCTGGGCATCCGGCCCGGCGATGTGGTGGACTTCGATATGTTTTACATGGAGCGCCACCAGACCGGCTCCAACCTCTACCTGCGGACCAACTTCGAATTTCTGAACCTGGACGCCTCCCAGTGGGCGCTGGCGGAGCTGGCGCAGGCCGACGCGCTGGGCCTCATCCCCGACGTGCTGCGGGGCGCGGATCTGACCGCTCCCATCACCCGGGCGGAATTTGCCGCCGTGGCGGTAAAGACCTACGAGGCCCTCTCCGGCGAGGCCGCCAGCCTCCCCGCCGTCAGCCCCTTCAGCGACTGCAGCGATCCGGAAGTGCTGAAAGCCTACCAGCTGGGCATCACCACCGGTACCGGGGACGGCACCACCTTCTCCCCCCGCGTGCTGCTCAACCGGGAACAGGCGGCCGCCATGCTGACCCGGGTATACCGCGTCTTCTCCGGCAGCGAAGCGCCGGCCTATTCCATGCCGGAGCGCTTCTCCGACGACGCGCAGATCTCGAGCTGGGCCTATGACTCGGTCTATTTTATGGCGGCCCACGGCATCCTCCAGGGAAGCTCCGGCAAATTCATGCCGCGGGCCGTCACCAGCGCCGAGGCGGCGGTGGGCTACGCCCAGGCCACACGGGAGCAGGCGCTGCTCATCGCGGTGCGCATGGTGGAGCAGCTGGGGTAACGCATTGGCTGGGACCGCCAGAGGCGGACGCCCGGCGGCAGGCACTTCAATTCTGAACAGGAGGGGAACCTAATATGGCATTCTTCGACAAACTGGGCGATCTTGCCAAAAACATTGGGGACAAGACCACCGACGCTATCGAGACCGGTAAGCTCAACAGCAAAATCGGCAGCGAAACGGCCGCCGCCGCGGCACAGCTGCAAAAGGTAGGCGAGTTTTACTATGCCAAATTCGCCGCCGGGGAGCAAGTATCCCCTGAGGCGCTGGAATTCTGTCAGGCCGCCGCCGCCCACTATGCCGCCGCCGAAAAGGCACAGGCGGAGATCGACCGCATCCGCGCGGAGAACGACGCGGCCCGAGCGGCCTCTTCCGCTGTGGCGGCTCCCCCACGCTCCGCCGCCGGCCCGGCCTGTACGAGCTGCGGCGCCGTCAACGCCCCTGGCACCCGCTTCTGCGGCTCCTGCGGAGCAAAGCTGCGTTAGAAAGGAGCGTCACGTCATGAGTTTTTTGGGACGCGAGATCCAGCGCGGCATCAGCCGCGGGATCGGCCGCGGCATCGGCCAGGCCCTTGGAAACGCCGTGGAGCAAGCCGTCGCCCCCGCTGCCAACCAGGTGGCCCGGCAGACGGTGGCTCCGGCGGCGAATCAAGCCGCCCAGAGCATCAACCAGACGGTCCAGGAGCTGGACCTGGCTGCAGCCCGGGCGCAGCAGGTCCAGGACCCGCCTGCCGCCGGGCGGGAGACGTCCGCCCCCGCAGCCCCGCCGGGCAGTTCCCTGGGCAGTCTGTTCGCCAACCTGCAGGGGGCGGTCCAGAGCGCCGCCAATGAGGCGGCCAAAAACTGGAAGCTCTGCCCCGCCTGCGGAGAACCCGCCGGAGCGGACAAGACCTTCTGTCCTTCCTGCGGGGCGCTCCTGCCTGAGCAGACGGCAGCCGAACGCGCGCGCTGCCCCGCCTGCGGACTGCAAAATGATGTGGGCACCAAGTTCTGCGCCGGGTGCGGCGCCAAACTGCCGGAGCCGGGCCCTGCGGAGTCCTCCCGCTGCCCCGCGTGCGGAGAATCCGCGGACGCCGACGCCAAATTTTGCCCCAACTGCGGAGAACGCCTGAACACCGCTGTCCCACGCTGCTGTGCCAGCTGTGGGGAAATGCTCCCCGCCAGGGTACGCTTTTGTCCCTCCTGCGGGACTCAGGCTGGCTGATCCCGAATACCGAACAGCGGCCCGTCCTTTTGGACGGGCCGCTGAGCTTGTCTCTCTATTTGTTGCGATTGAAAATCTTGAAGATATCGTCGAAGGGATCCTCGTCCAGCGGCTCAGGGGGCTTGACAGGCGCGCCCTCGGCCCGCTTTTCTCCGGCGCCCTCCGTCTTTTTGTCCCGGGCGGCGGTAAAAGGGGCGTCCGGCATGGAACCGGCTGCCTCTTCAAAGCCGGTCGCGATGACGGTGACCCGGATCTCGTCCTCCAGCGTCTCGTCAAAGGCGGCGCCGAAGATGATGAGCGCGTCGGGGTGGGCGGCCTGCTGCACCAGGTTGGCGGCGGTCTCCACCTCCTCCAGGCCGATATCCATGGAGCCGGTGACATTGACCAGCACACCCTTGGCGCCGTTGATGGAGGTCTCCAGCAGGGGGCTGGAGATGGCCATCTTGGCGGCCTCCTCCGCCTTGTTCTTTCCGGCGGCCCGGCCCACGCCCATGTGGGCCATACCCGCGTTCTGCATCACGGCGGTCACGTCGGCAAAGTCCAGATTGATAAAGCCGGTGTTCTTGATCAGGTCGGAGATCGACTGCACCGCTTGGCGGAGCACGTCGTCGGCAATCTCAAAGGCGTTGGCAAAGGTGATCTTCTGGTCGGTAGCAAACTTCAGCCGCTCGTTGGGGATGATGACCAAACTGTCCACCCGGGTACGCAGATCTTCAATACCCTTCTCGGCCTGGAGCATGCGGCGGCGGCCCTCAAAGTTGAAGGGCTTGGTCACCACGCCCACGGTAAGGATACCCATCTCCTTGGCGATGTCCGCCACGATGGGAGCCGCGCCGGTGCCGGTGCCGCCGCCCATACCGGCGGTGATAAACACCATATCCGCGTCCTCCAGAGCCTTGGAGACGGCGGAGCGGCTTTCCTCGGCGGACTTGCGGCCCACCTCCGGATCGCTGCCCGCACCCTGGCCGCCGGTGAGCTTTTCTCCGATCTGGATCTTAAAGGTCGCGCTGGAAACGGCAAGCGCCTGCTTGTCCGTGTTCACAGCGATGAAGTCCACGCCCTTGGTGCCGGATTTCACCATCCGGTTGACTACGTTGTTGCCGCCGCCGCCGACACCGATCACCTTGATCGTGACCACATTGTCGGGACCGGTGTCCAGTCCAAACGCCATAACTGCTCCTCCTATGTAAAACGAATTCGTTGTCTCTCTCTGCAAAAAACGACCTATTTTGTGCCGTCCTCCGGCTCCAAAACTATATCTTGTCCTATTTTATCTCTCTTTTGCCTGGAGGTCAATAGTTCCCGGCGTATTTCCGCAAAGTTTTGGAACATACGGGTGCCGAACACCACCACTGCCGCCAGGTACAGGGGAATTCCCAATTTCTGGCCCAGCCAGGTCAGGAAGGCGGCGATGGCCGTGTTGCCCACCGTGCCGGACAAAAACACGTCCAGCTTGAATTCGCCTTTAATGCGGGCGCGGAAGCCGCCCAGGGCGGAATCCAGCGCCGCCAGCAGTCCGGCGGCCACGTACAGGGAATATTGGCTGGGGATGGCCCAGGGAAACAGCACCCCGGCCACCAGCCCCACCAGCAGTCCGATCAGCTCGGGCATGTCATTCCCCCCTCTCCTCCGGCTCCTGCGCGGTCCGGGCGTATTGATATTCGACGGTTCCGTTATACTTGGGGATCAGCAGCAACTCGCCGGCGGTCACCTTCACGGTGATCCCCCACTGGCTCAGGATGTCCACAACGCCGTTGCGCATGGTCAGTGCATTGTAAAGGGTGTTTGCATCCCCGATGGCCATGATGACATAGGGCGCGGCGTAGCGCCTGCCGTTGACCGTCACCACCGCGCCGGTACAGCGGATCTCGCTGGTGGCCAGGATACGCTCCCCGTTGAGGGAAATGGCCTCCGCCCCGGCGGAGCGCAGCTCGTTGATGACCGACAGCAGGTCGCTGTCATGGATGAGGTAGTCGGCCTCGTCCCCGGTGACGTTGGCGGAGGAGGAATCCTCCAGGACCACCGCCACCCCCGGCCCCTCCAGGTCGGTGAGCCCCGCGGTGATGGACAGCTGCTCCAGCTCGTGGACCAGCGCCGCGCTGCCGCCGCCGGCGGCGGCCTCCTCCCGGTAAACGCCCAGTTCATGCTGGGCCTGGGCCAGCTGTTGTTCCAGACCGTCCTGCTTGTCCAGGGCCTCGTTATAGAGGTTTTGCAGGGTCTCCAGACGGCTGGCGTTGGTAGCGTCGGCGGCGGAATTGAGTTTTACCGAGCGCAGCTGGGCGGCCAGCAGGAAGCCCACCACCGCGCATACTACCACCACAGCCAGCTCGCCCTTGTTTTTCAGCTTCTTCATGTTGGCGTATCTCCTTGCGTATCCAGGCCTGTCTCCGGCGTGGAGGATGGCTCCGGCGTTTCCGCAGCCGTTTCGGAAGCGGGGAGCCACCGCTCGGGCAGCAGGCGGGCCTCCCCCTCCCCATAGGTCAGATCCAGCGTACCGGTGCGGGCCACGCCCCGCTCGTCCATGGTCTCCAGCGCCCGCTTCAGGGCGTAGGTACGGTCGGTAAAATCGTCGTTCATGGGCATGACCACCGTCAGATCCGCTCCGTAACCGAAGCGGATCTCGTTGTCGGAACGCAGGTCGATGAACGCGGTGACGCTGCCCGTCATGCCCCGGGCCTGGATGGCGGAGAGCAGGCTCTTGAGGCTGGCCAGCTTGTCCTGTTGGGACTGATCCACCGCCAGGGGCGTGCCCACCGCGGGCGCCAATGGCGTCAGGCCCAGCACCTCCGCCTTCCCCTGGGCCAGGGAAGCGTCGCCCCGCTCCAGCAGCTTGCACCGCGCGTCCAGCAGCCAATACTCGCCGCCGGCGCAGAGCGCCGCCACCGGGTAGCTCTCGGTCACCTGGATGAGCAGGGTATCGGGCAGCTTGCGATGGATGGACACCTCGTCCACATAGGGCAGCTGCGTATAGATCTGCCGGGAAATCTGGTATTTGTTCAGGGCGAACAGGTTATCCCCCTGTTCCACCCCGGAGGACTGGATCACCTCCGCCTCGGCATACCGGCTGTTGCCGGAGACCACTACCGTATTGACCCGGAAAAACACCACGCAGCCCACCAAAAGAGCGGCGAAGATGAGCAGGGCGGACAGCAGCTTATAGAGGAAGCCGAAGCGTCCCCTGTTCCGCCGCCGTCCATGCCTGTTCCGTCTCGCCGCCATGCTCCCGGTCTCCTGTTCTGTTTCTCTTTTGTGTGTCAGTATATCATAGGAAGGTCAAGAAATCGTTAAGGATTCCTTACAAATCGGTCAAGTCCTGCGGACCGAGGCGCCCAGCAGGCGCAGGTCGCCGGGCAGGTCCTGATAGCCCCGTTCCACGTGGTGGATCCCGGTGACGATGCTCTCTCCCTCCGCGCCCAGCGCGGCCACGACCAGGGCGGCGCCGCCCCGCAGATCGGTGGAGCGTACTTGTGCGGCGTGGAGGCGGGGTACGCCGTAGACCACCGCCACCCGTCCCTCCACCTGGATCTCCGCCCCCATGCGGCAGAGCTCATCCACGTGGCGGTAGCGGCTTTCGAAAATATTCTCCACAAACACGCTGCAGCCCGTGCCCTTGCACAAAGCCGCCATCAGAGGCGCCTGCGCGTCGGTGGGAAAGCCGGGATAGGGGGCCGTGCGCACCGGCCGCACCCCCCGCAGGGGGGCCTGACACCGCAGCAGGATACGCTCCGGCGTGCTGGTCAGGGTACAGCCCGCCTCGGCCAGCACGGCGGTCACGGTGGACAGGTGCCGCCAGTCCACCCCCGTCACCTCCACCGTGCCCCCGGCGGAGGCAGCCGCGGCCAAGTAGGTGGCGGCCACGATCCGGTCGCCCATGACGGCGTATGCGCCGCCGTGCAGGCGCTTTCCGCCCCGTATGGTGATGACCGAGCTGCCCGCGCCGTGCACGTCGGCGCCCATGGCGCAGAGAAACTGCTGCAGGTCCACGATCTCAGGCTCCCGGGCGGCGTTGGTGATGGTGGTATCCCCTTCGGCCGCCACCGCCGCCAGCATGGCGTTTTCCGTGGCCCCCACGCTGGGCAGGGAGAAGACGATATCCGCCCCCCGCAGTCCCCCGGTACAGTGGAGGCCGCCGCCCGCCTCGGCGATCACGGCCCCCAGGGACCGCATGGCCGCCAGATGCAGATCGATGGGCCGCGGCCCCAGCTCGCACCCGCCGGGGGCGCACAGATCGGCCTGGCCCATACGGCCCAGAACGGCTCCCAGGAAGATCACGGAGGAGCGCATTTCCCGCATCAGGTCGTCAGGCACGTCCCAGCCCGTAGGGGCCGAGGCGTCTACGATCACCGCATCCCCCTCCCGCCGGACCGCGCAGCCCAGATGGCGCAGGATGTCCAGGGATGCGGTCACGTCCGACAGGTCCGGGCAGTTGCGCACCACGCACTCCCCCGGCACCAGCAGGCAGGCCGCCAGGATGGGAAGCACGCTGTTTTTTGCCCCATGTATCCTCACGGAGCCGTCCAGGGGGCGTCCGCCCTCCACCAGATAAGCACTCATAGGTTCCATCCTCCGCACAGTTTGGGTTTTCATCAAGCCATACTATGCGCAGGACAGAAGTGGGGTTCATTCCCCCGTTTTCTCCATCAGTGCGCGTAAGGTCTCATAGATCCGCTCCGCCGCGTCGGGTACGGCCATATCCCGCAGGGACCGGCTCATCCTCTCCCGGCGCCCGGGGGCGTCCAGAAGGGTGCGGATCTGCCCGTAGAGCGCCGCGCCGGAGCAGGCGCTCTCCGGCAGGAGCACCGCGCCGCCGGCGCGCTCCAGCACCCTGGCGTTTTTCGTCTGGTGGTCGGCCACCACGTTGGGGGAGGGCACCAGCACCGCCGGCCGGGCAATGGCCGTGATCTCCGCGATGGTGGAGGCGCCCGCCCGGCAGAGCACCAGGTCGGCCGCCGCCATGACCAGCGGCATATCATAGATGTACTCCCGCACATCGATCTGCGGATATCGCTTCCGGTCGATCCCCCGGGCCTTCAGATCCGCCAGCAGGTCCGAGTAATTGCGGCCCGCGCCGTGGATGTGGTGGAAGGGCGCGCCGCCGGCGCATTCCCGGGCGATGCACTCCGCCATCTGGCGGTTCATCACCTCCGCGCCCAGACTGCCCCAAACCGAGAGCACCAGAGGAGCTTGGTCGGTCAAGCCCAGCTGCTGCCGGGCCTGCTTCCGTGTATAGCGGAAAAAGTCTTCCCGCACCGGCGTGCCGGTGACCGTTACCTTGTCCGGGTCGTCATAGTGGCTCCGGCTCTCCTCAAAGCCCACCATCACTTGATCCACTACCTTGGACAGGGCTTTGGTGGTCAGGCCGGGGACGGCGTTGGACTCGTGAACGGCGGTGGGGATGCCCCGCTTCGCCGCGGCCTTTACCACTGGGAAGGAGGCATAGCCGCCGGTGCCCACCACCAGGTCGGGCTGAAAGCGGTCCAGGATGGCGTCGGCCTGGCGCTTGGAGCGGTTCATGTTCAGCAGGGTCTTCCCATTGTGGACGATGGCGGCCGGATGAAGGGAGCGGCGGAAATTGGTGATGGTCACCGTCTCGATCTCATAGCCCTCCTTGGGCACCAGGCGCGTCTCCATGCCCCCGTCCGCGCCCACGAAAAGCACCCTGCAGCCGGGGTTGCGGGCCTGGAACATCTGCGCCAGCGCCACCGCGGGATTCACGTGTCCGGCCGTCCCGCCGCAGGTAAAGAGGATCTTCATACCATTCCCTCCAACGGTCATATGTCCCAGATCCCTAGCCCTGTTTGGGGGCCGGGATCTGGCGTGAAACGCTTAAGACGATGCCCATCTCCAGCAGTTGGATCATCAGCGCCGTACCCCCGTAGCTGAAAAAGGGCAGGGAGATGCCGGTCACGGGGATCAGATTGGTGACCACGGCAATGTTCAGGAAGACCTGTACCGCCGTCAGGGTCGTGATGCCCACCACCAGCAGGGCGCCGAACCGGTCCCGGGCGTGGACGGCGATCCAGAACCCCCGAAGGATGAGCAGCGCGAACAGGAAGAGCACAATGCAGGCCCCCACGAGACCCAGTTCCTCGCAGACGATGGCAAAGATGTAGTCGTTTTCCGGCTCGGGGATGTAGAGGAATTTCTGGCGGCTCTTGCCCAGGCCCAGGCCCAGCAGCCCGCCGGAACCGATGGCGTAGAGGGATTGGATGGTCTGATATCCCTTGCCCAGCGGGTCGCTCCAGGGGTCCTGCCACAGCTCGATGCGGCTGGCCATGTAGCTGGTGTTTGTAATGATGAACCACAGCCCCACCACCGCCAGGCCGCCCCCGGCGATGAACCAGTAGAGCTTGACGCCCGCGGCAAAGAGCACCGCCGCGCCGCCGGCCAGGATGAGGATGGTGCCCGACATATGGGGCTCCGCCAGCATGAGGGCCGCCACCACCACCAAAATCAGGATGTAGGGCACCAGCTCCAGCAGGCCGATCTTGTCCAGGAGGGCAAACACGCCGCTGAGGGGATGCCGGGGGGAGAGCCGCCGCTCCTTTTCCGTATTCCGTTTGGACAGGCGGGCGGCAAAGTACATGATGACGCCCAGCTTTGCGATCTCCGAAGGCTGGAAGCTGCCCGCCACCGGGATGCGGATCCAACGCTGCGCGCCCACGGTGCTTCGCCCGTAGCCGAAGGGCAAAACCAGCACCAGCAGGACCACGGAGATGACCAGAAGAAAGACGGACATCCAGCGGAAGGTCTGGTAATTGATCTTGGAGGTCACATACAGGACCGCCAGCCCCGCCACGGCAAACAGCCCCTGGCGCACGAAATAATAGGTGGGGTTATTTTGGGCTACGCTGGAATCGTAATAGGCGGTGGCGTAGGAGGCGGAAAAGACCATGATGACGCCGATGCCGGTCAGCAGGACCACCAGCATCAGGAACGGCAGGTCCATGGGTCCCCGGGCCAGCTGCTCCTCCATCGTCAGGTCTCGTTTCAGCTTTGGCATTGCTCCACCTCCTTCCGCCTCAAGGCGGTCCTTCCGATACGGCGCGTTTTCAGCGGTTCATGACGCCCCAGAAGGACAGCACGCAGGTCACGGCGGTGATCCCTGTGAAGACGCAGAACAGCTTTACCTCGCTCCATCCGCCCATCTCCAGGTGATGGTGCAGCGGAGCCATGCGGAAGATCCGCTTGCCGTGGGAGAGCTTGAAATATCCCACCTGCAGGATATCGGACAGGGTCTCCGCAATGTAGATGACGCCCACCGTGATCAGGATCAGGGGGATATCCAGGGCGAACGCCAGCCCGCACACCGCTCCCCCCAGAAACAGAGAGCCGGTGTCCCCCATAAAGACCTTGGCCGGATAAAAATTATAGATCAGGAAGGCGCACAGCCCTCCAAACAGGGCGGCGGCAAAGACGCCCAGTTCATACCGGGCCCAGAAGCAAGCCGCCGCCGTGAAGAACAGCGCCACAGGCATGGTCACCCCGGCGGCCAAACCGTCGATTCCGTCGGTGATATTCACCGCGTTTACCGTCCCCACCATCACAAACGCCGCAAACACCATGTACAGCGGCCAGGGGATCAAAAAGGTCACGTGGAAAAAGGGGACGTAGAGCGCATTGGACAGGTAGCCGTGGTTGCGCATGAGCACGGTAAACAATATGGCCGCCGCCAGCTGGAGCAGGAACTTCTGGGGGGCGGTCAGGCCGGTGTTCTCATGCTTTTTCACCTTAAAGTAGTCGTCGATATAGCCGATGACGCCGAACACCAGGGCGAACAGGAACACAAAGGCCCCGCCGAAGCGGCCTTGGGCAAAATCCTTCCACCCCAGCAGAAAGACCGCCGCGGCGACGCCGATGATGAACATCAGCCCTCCCATGGTGGGGGTCCCCTGTTTGGACCTGTGCCAGGTGGGCCCGATGTCCTTGATGGACTGGCCCGCCTTCATCCTCCGCAGCGCCGGGATCAGCGCTTTCCCCGTCAGGGCGGCCACCACAAAGGCCACCACAAAGCTGATGACGATCCTCAACATATCTTTTGCACCCTCCAAAGTACCGTTCGGACTCTTTTTTCACAATGGAGCATTGTACCACAACACGCAAGCCGTTTCCACTCGAAATAGTAACAAAAATGCGGCGTTATCCCCGATAGAACGAGGCAACTTCCTCCCGCTCGTCCAGATGCCGCTGCACGCCGTCGATCTCCTGATAGGTCTCGTGCCCCTTTCCGGCCAGCACCACCGTATCCCCCGGCCGGGCCAGACGCAGCGCGTAGCGAATGGCGGCCCGGCGGTCCGGCTCTACGGCGTAGGGCGCGCCGCCCTCCTGCATGCCCTCCAGGATGTCGTCGATGATCGCCTCCGGCTCCTCGGTCCGGGGATTGTCGGAGGTGACCACCACGAAATCGGAGAGCGCGGCGGCGATCGCCCCCATCATGGGCCGTTTGGTGCGGTCCCGGTCGCCGCCGCAGCCGAACAGGCAGATGACCCGCTCCCGGGTAAAATCACGGACCGTGGTCAGGATATTTTCCAGTGCGTCCGGTGTGTGAGCGTAGTCAATGATGACGGTAAACTCAGCGGGAACCGGCACCACTTCGATGCGCCCCTTGACCCCATCCGCCCGCTCCAGGGCGGCGGCGACGCCCGCCAGCGGCAGACCCAGGGCCAGGCCGCAGGCAATGACGCCCAGGGCGTTATAAATGGTAAAGCCGCCGGGTATGGGCAGGCGGATACGCTGGATGCTCCCCACCGCCACCGCCTCGAATTCCACCCGGTCGGGAAAGAGCCTCAGATTCTTGGCGGTCAGATCGGCGTCATCCTTGTTCTCGGAGTAGGTCAGCTTGGGACAGGCCACCGTGGAGGCGAAATAGCGTCCGGCCTCGTCGTCCAGATTCAGCACCGCTGTGTCCGTCTGGCGGAAGAGCCGCCCCTTGGCGTCCCGGTAGGCCTCCATCGTGCCGTGAAAGTCCAGATGATCCCGGGTCAGATTGGTAAAGATGCCGGCTGCAAACCGGATCCCGTCCACCCGGTGGAGCACCATGGCATGGGAGGACGCCTCCATGACCACGTGGGTGCATCCGGCGTCCGCCATCTCCCGCAGCAGCTTCTGCACCTCCCAGGATTCCGGGGTGGTGCGGTGGGCAGGCAGGACCGCCCCGCCGATCATGTTCTGGTTGGTGCCGATGAGCCCCACCTTGGCCCCCAGCACGCCCTCCAGCATCGCCTTGAGCAGATAGGTGGTGGTCGTCTTGCCGTTGGTCCCGGTGACGGCCAGCGCCGTCAGGCGATCGGCCGGGCGGCCGAACCAGTTGGCGGAGACCGCCGCCAACGCCGCCCGCGCATCCGGGACCACGATCCATGGTCCCGCTTCTTCCGGCGCATGCTCGCAGAGCACCGCGGAGGCCCCCAGCGCCAGCGCCTGGGAAATAAATCTGTGTCCGTCGGTCTTGTAGCCCGGCAGCGCCGCAAACAGACAGCCGGGCATCAGTTCTCTGGTGTCGTAGCAAATTCCTGAAATTTCCACTTCCCGGACGGTCTTTTCCGTATATTCCACACCGTCCAATAGCTTTTCAAGCTGCATACGCTCACCTCTCGTTGTCGCAAAGTAGACCATTTCCCCCCGTCCGCCCATCCCCTCGGAGCGCGGAGAGGGCATCGCGCCCCTCGGGCGCGTATCCGGTGGGACCCGGTCCCCCCGGGAAGGCGCGTACCCTGCCGCGCAGCGGCAGAGATTTTCCGCAGAAAGTCGACGCGCCTTAGAATCCCCACCCGGCGCCGCCGCCGGAATTGTCGATAAACTGTACCTCCACGGCGGTACCCCGATCTACCAGGGTGCCCGCCTCGATGGACTGGCTGAGGGCCACGGTGCTGGAGCCGTAGTCCGTGGCGCCGGTGGCCTTCATATAGAGCCCCGCATTCTCCAGCGCCTGCCGGGCGGCCTCCGCGGTCTTGCCCGTCACATTGGGCACCTCCACGGGATCGGTGGGGACGCTCTCGCCCAGATAGACCACCACCTGGCTGCCGCCGGGGATGGACGCGCCGGAGGCCGGGATCTGTCCGGTGACGGTATCCCCGCCGCCCACGGTGCGTACGGTCAGGTTGGCGTTTTTCAGACGGCTGGTGGCGTCGGCCAGGTTCAGGCCGGTCAGATTGGGCACCAGCGTGTCCGCCTGAGCGGAATACGTCTTCTCCACGCCCAGATAATCCAGAATATCCTCCAGCAGCTCTCCCGCCATAATGGCCGCCATGTTGCCGCCGCTGATGTACCAGCCGCCGGCGGTATAGTTGCTGCCGGCGGAGACCGGTTTGGGGTTGTCGTAGGCCAAAAGGATAATGACCTGCGGGTCGTCGGCCGGGGCGAAGCCCAGGAAGGAGACGATGGTGTGGTCGTCCTCGCCGGTCTCGGAGGAGCCGGTCTTGCCGCCGATGCGGTAGCCCTCTACCCGGGCGTTCTTGCCGGTGCCGCCGTCCACCACCTTTTCCAGGATGGTGCGGCAGCGCTCGCTGGTCTGCGCGCTGACCACCTGCCGGACCTCCGTGGGGTCGGTATGGCTGATGATGTTCCCATCCGAGTCGGTCACGTCCGAAACCACATAGGGCTGCATCAGGTGCCCGCCGTTGACCACGGCGGAGGCGGCGGTGATCAGCTGGATGGGGGTGACCTTAAAGCGCTGGCCAAACGAGGCGGTGGCCAGAGAGGTCTCGCCGTAGACGCCGGTAAAAAAGTCCCGGTCCCATACCAGGCCGCCCTTGGAGTTGTCGGCCTCGCCCTGCATGTCGATGCCGGTCTTGCCGATCATGCCGAAGTTCTCCAGATAGTCGTAGAACTTCTCCGCGCCCAGCCGCTGGCCGATGGCGATGAAGGCGGGGTTGCAGGAGTTGCCCACCGCGGTGGCCAGGTCCTGGTCCCCGTGCCCCTCCCGCTTGGAGCAGCGGATTTTACGGTCCGCGACCGTCGCCACGCCGGAACAGTAGAAATGGTCGCTCTCGGTGACCACCCCCTCCTCCAGCGCGGCGGCCAGCACCATGGCTTTGAATGTGGAGCCCGGCTCATAGGTGTCCACGATGGCCTTGTTGCGCCACTGCTGGTTCTGCACCTGCCCCAGGGCCTCCAGATAGGCCTGGTCGCTGGAGCCGGGATCGTTTTCCACCTTCTCCAGATACTCCGCCAACACCGGATCGGTCACCGTCCAGGGGCTGTTCAGATCATAGGTTGGGGAGTTGGCCCAGGCCAGAATGGCGCCGGTGTTGGGATCCATGGCGATGGCGAAGCCGCCGTCCCGCACTTCAAAGGTCTCCACGCCCTTGGCCAGGATGCGTTCGCAGTAGGACTGGATGGTGGCGTCGATGGTCAGCTTCAGGTCGTTGCCGTTGGTGGCATCGTAGTATTCCTCAAAACGGTAGAGCATCTCGGTGCCCTTCCCGTTTTTGGCGGTGACCACCCGGCCGGTCTGCCCGGCCAGCTGCTCCTCATAGACGGCCTCCATGCCGTAAGCGCCTTTGCCGTCGCTGTTGTAGTTGACCCAGCCGATGACCTGGGCCGCCAGGGAACCTTTGGGATAGTACCGCTTCGTGGTAGGCATAACGAAAATGCCGCCGGACAGGTGATTTTGGGTGATGAACTCCCGTACCGCGTCGCTCTCCTCCTCCTCCACACGCCATTTGACGATCTCATAAGCGGAATTGACTTTTTCCAGCCGCTTGATGATATCCGCCACGTCCAGATCCAGGATCTCCGACAGGCCCTCCGCGATGAATTGATTGGTCGGCTCCGGGTAGTCCGGAGCCTCCTTCCCTTTTTCCCGGGCCGTCTCCACCGCCTCCTGATAGGCGTCCTGCAGCTTGACGATATCCCGCGGAGAGAGCTGGATATTATACACCGTATAGCTCATGGCAAGCGGCGTGCCCTTGCTGTCATAGATGGTGCCCCGGCTGGCGGAGACGGTGGAATCCCGGGTCTGCTGGTCGATGGCAAGCTGCTCATACTTCTCGTGCTCCACGATCTGGATCTGATAAAGCTTGACGAACAACGGAACAAAAGCGCATACGCCGCAGACCAGCATCAGAAACAGGGTGCGCAGCAGGATCGTCCGGTTGGCCCGCCGGTCAGGCTGCTGAGGTACCATTCTGCTTTTTCTTCTTCTGGGCGCCATCGTGCCTGCCTCCTGTCTTGGTCGGACGTCTTTGGATACCGCAGGAGGGCGTAAGAAAATTCCTTTTCTTACGCCCTCTTCTCTGGAAGGCCGCCGCCGGCAGCCCGTTCTGTATTGTATGGGGGTCTGCAAATCAGTATATGGCTGGTTTTACTGGAAATATTCCACGATCTCTCCGCAGATGGATTTTACGCTCTCAAACGCGCCCCGCAGGCCGGAGAGCGGCTCCTCCCGGTCATAGAAGGTCACGGCGTCCGGCTCGGACAGATCCACGTAGATGACCTGGCCATTCTGAGGCTTGACCATACTGCCGTCCGCGGTGAGCGACTGCTCGATCTCAGACAGGTCGTAAGACAGCTCATACTGGGCCCGCAGCTTGGCCTCCTCCGACTGGAGGGCGCTCATTTCACTGCGCAGGGAGACGACCTGCTCGGCGATGGTGTTGAGCTGTACGTAGCTCATCAGCAGCAGCACCGCGAACACGCCGACCGCCAGAAAGCCCGCCACCGCAAACAGGGAGACGCTGCCGGCCTGCCGCACCTGCACCCGGGGCCGGGCCACGGCCCGCTCCCGGGGCCGCACCAGCGGGCGGGGCTGGAGGATCTCGGCGCCCTGCTCCAGCTGACGGGCGGCTGAGCCGTCGTAAGACGTGTAGGAGACGCCCTCATAAGTCCGATATCGGTTGCGCCGTTTGGCCGCAGTTGCCATAGCCAGGTCCACTCCAATCTCTCATCCCAAAAGGGGATCTCACAATTTCTCTGCCACCCGCAGCTTGGCGCTGCGGGCTCTCGGGTTTTCCTCCAGCTCACGTGCTCCGGAGACGATGGGCTTTTTGTGCACCAGCCGGACGCTGGGCTTCTTTCCGCACACGCAGACGGGAAAATCCGGCGGGCAGGTACAGCCTTTTGCAAAAGCCGCCAGCGCGTTTTTAACGATACGGTCCTCCAGCGAGTGGAAGGAGATCACCGCCAGGCGCCCTCCGGAAACAAGCCGCGGCACCGCCGCGCCGACCATCCGGTCCACGGCGGCCAGCTCGTCGTTGACGGCGATCCGGACGGCCTGGAACGTCCGCTTGGCGGGGTGCTGCTTTTCCCGCAGGGCGGCGGGCGGCATGGCGCAGCGGATCACATCCACCAACTCCAGCGTGGTCTCGATCGTCTTTTGGTCCCTGGCCCGGACGATAGCCGCCGCGATGGCGGGGGCATACCGCTCCTCTCCGTACTGGTAGAGGATGCGCCGCAGCTCCTCCTGGGGCCACTCATTCACTACCGTCCGGGCCGTCAGGGTATCGGTCCGATCCATGCGCATGTCCAGCGGCGCGTCCTGCATGTAAGAAAAGCCCCGGGCCGGGTCGTCCAACTGAGGAGAGGACACCCCCAGGTCAAACAGCATGCCGTTCACGCCGCCGATCCCCAGCGTATCCAGGATCTCATCCAGGCGGTCGAAATTGCTGTGGACCAGGGTCACGCGCTCCATCTGCTCCCCCAGCTTGTCCGCCGCGGCATCCAAGGCCGCCTGGTCCCGGTCCACACAGATGAGCCGCCCGGTGGTGAGCCGCCGGGCGATCTCACGGGAGTGGCCCGCCCGCCCCAGCGTACCGTCCAGATAGATCCCGTCCGGCCGGATGGCCAGCGCGTCGATGCACTCGTCCAGCAGCACCGGACGGTGGACAAATTCCTGCTCGTTCATATCAGAATCCAAGCGCCTCCATACAGGCCGACATCTTTTCCGGCGTCATCTCTTCCTCCTCCTGGGCCTGCCAGGCATCCGCGCTCCAGATTTCCGCCCGGTCATGGACGCCGATGATCACGGCATCCTTTTCCAGACCGGCATACCTGCGCAGCTTCTGTGGGATGACGATACGCCCCTGGTTGTCCAGCTCGCACCGGGCGGCGTTGGCAAAGAGGGGGCGCATGGCCTTGGATTGGCTCATGGGCAGTGAGGCAAACTTTTCCGTAAAGCGGTCCCAGGTCGCCTGGGGATAGATGGCCAGGCACGCGTCCACGCCCATGGCCAGGTAGAACACCGCCCCCAGTTCTTCCCGAAGCTTGGCGGGAATGAACAGACGGCCCTTGGCGTCGATGCTGTGCTCATAGGTGCCGGTCACGTGCCCACTCCCCCCACTTTACTTCTCAATTCCGGTTTTTCACTCCACTTTGCCCCACTATCATCTTCAGTATAAAGGCTTGTCCGCGGAATTGCAATAGTTTTTTGCTTCTTTTTTTGCGTCAAAACCCTGCTTTTTTCAATGGAATTTCTTTCTTTTCCGCACCAAAAACATCTGTTCGATTTTGGTTTTGCCGCTCAGCGCTTCTTCCGTTTCCAAATCTGGTATGTATCGTTTTGACTTATACTATATCTTGTAATCCAATTCAAAAAGAAACATCCCTTGCGCTTGTGCGCAAGGGATGTTTCTTTTTGTGACTCTATTCAGTGTCCTTCCGCTTCCGCGTCATAGGGCTGGCGGCTCCCGCCCTGCGCGGCGGCGCCGCTGGCCAGGGCGCGGAACTTGGTGCGGGAGCGCTGCACCTCGCCGTGGGCCTCAGAGAGCGCCTCCTCCACCCGGCGCATCACGTCCTCGCAATACTCGTTGGCTGCACGGCGCAGCTCCCGGCTGCGCTCCTCCGCCGTGCGGATCATCTCATTGCCCTTCTGCTTGGCCTGGGCCATCAGCTCGTCCTGTGCGAGCATCTGCTTGGCCTGGTCCTCCGCCTGCTTGCGGATGAGCTCCGCTTCCCGCTTGGCGGAGGCGATGTACTCCGTCCGGGCGGCAATGAGCTTTTTCGCCTCGGCCAGTTCCATGGGGAACTGGGCCCGGATCTCATCCAGCAGGTCCAGAGCCTTGTCCCGCTCCACGATGCATTTGTCGCTGGAGAGGGGCAGGCTCTTGGCCTCGTCGATCATCTCAAAGAGCATATCCAGCAATTCGTCTACTCCGGTAGCCATCAGCCATCCCTCCTGCTTTTCATTTTTGCGTTTACGTCGTCAATGATCTCCCTGGGCACAAAATCGCTCAGGTCCGCCCCATAGCGGGCCATCTCCTTGACCACGCTGGAGCTTACATAAGTATATTTCGCACTGGAGGGCAGAAACATGGTCTCCAGGCGGGGGTTGAGCTTGCGGTTGATGAGGGCCATCTGGAGCTCGTTTTCATAGTCCGACACGGCCCGCAGGCCCTTCACCAGCGTACAGGCCTTTTTCTGCCGGGCGTACTCGGCCAGCAGCGTAGCCGAGCAGTCCACCTCCACGTTGGGCAGCTTGGCCACCACCCGCCGGATCAGGTCGGCCCGCTCCTCCGGGGTGAACAGGCCGCCGTGCTTATCCGAATTGATGAGCACGCAGACAATGAGCTTGTCAAAGCATACGGCGGCCCGTTTGATGATATTCAGGTGCCCCAGGGTGATGGGGTCAAAGCTGCCTGGATAAATGGCGGTCTTCACACATCCACATCCTCGTGTAGCGCGCCGCGTCTCTTACACGGTGCGGCGGTACAGGGTGATTTTGATCTTGCCGTAGCGGTACTCCCTGCCCTTCTCATAGGGGGCGGTCCCCTCCGGCAGGACGCTTTCCGCTGGACTTTCGCAGACTATTATACCATTTCCGGTGACGATGTCAATCTTGGCGATGGTCTCCAGCGCCTTTTCCAGCAGTCCGGTCCGGTAGGGCGGGTCCAGAAAGACCAGGTCGAAGCGCTCCCGGCAGCCGCTGAGAAAGGCCAGGGAATCCCCCTGGATCACCGTTGCCCGCTCCTCCATCCTGCAATGGGCCAGATTCTCCCGGATCACCGCCACCGCATCCTTCCGCAGGTCCACAAAGGTACAGCGCTCCGCGCCCCGGGACAGCGCCTCGATGCCCAGCTGTCCGGTGCCGCTGAACAGATCCAGCACGGTCCGTCCCTCGATGTCGAACTGGATGATATTGAACATGGATTCCTTTACCTTATCGGTGGTCGGCCGGGTCTCCAGACCGGGCAGCTCTTTCAGCCTCCGGCCTCTGGCCGTGCCGGTAATGACGCGCATGGCGATCTTCCTTTCGATTTTGGTGTCTGCCGGCGCAGCCCCTTCCCGTTTCCCTGGGCCTAATGGGGCAGTTCGCCCGTCCCATCCCAGAAAAAGCGGATGGAAACGGCTTCCGGCACGTTCCGGTAATCCCACTGGTGGTTGGTACGGCGCATGTGGTCGCTGGTCACGTTGAAATAGCGGTGGTTCATCCGGGTCATCCAGCTCGGATCCACCCCGGTGTAGTCCCCCGAAGGATCGTCCCAGGTGGGGTCCACACAATACCATTCCCCTTCCAGGCGCACCATATTCCAGGCATGATCCCCGGTGGAATCGGAGGACGCGCCCACCACGGTGATGCACTCTACCTCCGCCAGGTCCATCAGCAGCTGAAAGGTGGTGGCGTAGCCCAGACAGATGCCGTATCCCCCCGTCAGCATACCGTAGGGATTGGTGTTATCCGCCCGCCCCTGAGGGGTCCGGGCATCGTAGACGGTCTGGTCATATTCCCCCCACGCCACCAGATAATCGTGGAGGGCCAGCTCCCGCTCAAACGCGGTCATGCCGTCGGTGATGCATGATGCGAAGATCTCCCGGCAGCGCTCCAGGACCGCCGCGTCCTTTTCGCTCAGGCCGCTCGCGTCCCCGCCGGTCCAGGCCGCTTGGATGGCCGCGGTGTCGTAAAGGCTCATATCGTGCTCATTGGGCGGGTCAAAGGGGACAAAGCCGCTGATATCCAGGTCCGGGTTGAGGACCGGGACCGGTGTGGCCGTAGGCGCTGCGGTCTGCGCGGGTGACGCCGGGGCGGAGGGCGGGGCGGTACCACCCGCGGCGTGCTGCGGCGCATCCGAAGCTGCCGCGGACGGCGCGGGGGCGTTCTCCGCTTCCCGGGGCGTTTCCGGCTCCGAGGCGCTCTGCGCAGGCTCCTGCGGCACGTCCGCCGGGGCGATCACGGGGACCGCCGCTTCCTCGATGCAGGCGGCAAAGGCGTCCTTGGCCGCCTGCAGATCCTGACAGACCAGCAGGGCCGCATAGCCTCCGCCGGTGACCACCGCGGCGTTTTCCAGCAGGGCGGACTGGGCGGGCGCATAGCCGAAAAAATCTCCCGCCCGCGTCCGGCGGTATGCCTCCAGCGCGGCGCACAGCCCCTCCAGCCCGTCCTCCGCCGCCGGGCAAAGCACCGCGATCTCCCGGGCGTCCACGCCGGAGGCGGCATAGACCGCCGCGTCGCTCCAGCTCCCCTCCTCCAGCCCGTACAGCCCGGTCAGGTAAAACGCCAGGTCCTCCCCGCTCTGCTCCGACAGCCCTCCGGCGTCCGTCTGGCTGTCCAGCACGCTCCGGGCCACCTGGGCGGCGTCCACACCGCTCGCGGGCGCCGCGTCCGTCCCGCCGCCGCAGGCACACAGCAGCGCCAGCAGCGCGATCGTCAATAAGATTTTTGCTCTCATGGCCGCGCCTTTCCGTCTGTCTGAAAATAGTCGTATACCGCCTTCGCGGTATTCTTCGGCACCACGCCCTCCAGCTGTTCGCGGGAGGCCGCCCGGATGTTTTTGACGCTCTTGAAGTGCTTCAGCAGCTGGGCCCGGCGCTTTTCCCCCACGCCGGGGATCTGATCCAGCACGGAGGAGCGCACCCGCCGGGCCTGCTGCTGGCGGTGGAATTCGATGGCGAAGCGGTGCGTCTCCTCCTGGATCTGACCAATGAGGGAAAAGACGGCCTGATTGCCCTGGATGCCGATCTCCCGTCCGTCCGGCGTCACCAGCGCCCGGGTACGGTGCCGGTCGTCCTTCACCATGCCGAAGACCGGGATGGAAAGCCCCAGCGTCTCCAGCACCCGCACCGCCACGCGCGCATGGTTTTCCCCGCCGTCGATCAGCAGCAGGTCGGGCCGGCCGGCAAATTTTTCATCCCCGTCCAAATAGCGCTGGAAGCGCCGCGTCAGCACCTGCTCCATCGCGGCATAGTCGTCGGGTCCGGCCATATCCTTGAGCTTGAACTGCCGGTAGTCCCGCTTAAGGGGCTTGCCGTCGACGTATACCACCATGGAGGCCACGATATCGTCCGCGCCCTGGTTGGAGATGTCGTAGGACTCCATGCGGCGGGGCGCGCCCTCCAGATCCAGCATGCGCCCCAGCAGCTCCAGAAGCTTATTCTGCCGCTCCTCCCGGCTGGTCCAGCGCTCCACCTCTTCCGCGGCGTTTTTGTTGGCCAGGCGGATCAGGTCCATCTTTGCCCCCCGCTGCGGGGTGACCAGGCTCACCCGGCAGCCCGCCTGTTCGGAGAGCATCCGGGTCAGCGGCGCCTCGTCCTCCAGCTCACAGGGCAGCAGGATCTGCCCGGGCAGCCGCCCCCTGGAGCCGTAATACTGCCGTACCAGGGCGGAGACGACGTCCGAGGTGTCCTCCTCCATCGGGGTGTCGATCAGGTCCCAGTCCTTGGCGGCCAGCTCCCCGTCGACGTAGTGGAGCACCACGAAGCAGCTGCGGGTAGCCTCCCCCCGGTGGAATCCCACTACGTCGGTATCCGCCAGGGACGCGGCCACCACCTTCTGCCGCTTGCTCAAAAGTTCGATGGCACGGTAGCGGTCCCGCAGCTCGGCGGCCTTCTCAAAGCGCAGCTCCTCCGCCGCGCGGGCCATCTCCGTCTGGAGCTCCTCGCCCACCTCCTGAAATTTCCCCTCCAGCAGGCGCACGGCCTGATCCATCGCCTCCCGGTAACGTCCCTGGTCCACGCCGGGGCGGCAGTAACCGTCGCACTGGCCCATATGGTAGTTCAGGCAGGGGCGCTCCCTGCCGATGTCCCGCGGGAACTTCTTATGGCAGGAGGGCAGCCGCAGGGCCAGCCGCAGCGCGTCGATGATGCCCTGGGTGGCGCCCCGGCTGCCATACGGCCCAAAATAGCGCGCCCCGTCCTCCGCCGGGCGGTTGGCCAGCGAGAATTTGGGGTAATCCTCTTTCACCGTCAGGCGGATATACGGATAGCCCTTGTCGTCCTTCAGCAGGATGTTGTAGCGGGGCTGGTGGCGCTTGATCAGGGAATTTTCCAGTATCAGCGCCTCAAATTCCGAATCGGCCACGATCACGTCGAAGTGGTCGATCTGGCCGACCATGGCCCGGGTCTTCTCCGTGTGAGAGGCCAGGTTGGCAAAATATTGGCTCACCCGGTTCTTCAGCGCCTTGGCCTTGCCCACATAGATGACCTCGTTCTTGGCGTCCTGCATGATATATACGCCCGGCTTCAGCGGCAGGGCATGGGCTTTTTCTTTCAACTCGTCGAAGGTCATATGATGGCAGGGGCCGATGCCTGCATCGGCCCGGCCCTCCTTTCTGCTGGACTCCGTATGCCCTGCCGCCCCTATGAGGCGGGCAGGGACTCCGGGCTGTTCCCGGGCAGCATGGGGTCGTACATCATGATGGCGTGGTTCTCGATGAGGAAGTCGTCCCCCAGCAGCGTCCCCTCCAGGTCGAAGGTCCGGCGGTATAGGGTATTGTGCCGGGTAAAGCCGCCCCAGTACTCCCCCTGGATATAGTGCTCCTTTTCGTACACCTCATACCGGCGGTCGCAGGGGGCGCCGGCCCGCCACTCCCCCTCCAGGTGGGTTTCAGTGAGGCGGAGGGTGAGCCGCCAGGTGTGCTCGGTGTCGTTGCGCACCATCAGGTCCATGTAGTTATAAAAGCAGGTGGCCCCGCTGCCAAAGGGCTGGGTGCGGCCGGAGTCGGGGAACACGTCGTAGCCGTGCCGCCACCGCTCGGTCACCGTCAGCGGGGTATGGAGGGTCATCCAGTAGAGCAGATTGGTCATCTGGCACAATCCGCCACCGATCCCGGCGGCCACCCGGCCGTTGCGCAGGAGCATCCCCTCCACATAGCCCTTCCGCCGGGTGGGCTTGCCCACCGCCCGCCAGAAGGACAGGGTCTCCCCTGGCGCCAGGGTGAGTCCGTCCAGCCGGGACAGGGCCAGGCGCAGATTGGTCACCTTATTGCGCTGGAGGGCCATCTCCTCCCCCCGCAGCTGCCGCAGCAGCGGGGTGCTGTGCTCCGCCCAGAGACAGGGGCACTCCGCCTCCGGCCGGAGCCTGGCGAAGCGCAACCCGCCCGTGTGCCATCGCAGGCGGCGGCGCAGGCAGAAGAAGGCCGTCCCCAGCCGCATACGCAGGGCGCTGCGGCGGCGCGGCTCCTGTACGATGACGGCACGCATGAAAAGCCCCCCCTTATTATCAAAAAAAGCGCCGCATTGCGGCGCTTTTTTCTCTCGCTCGGTGCTTACTCCGAGAAGTTGGAGGAGATCAGCTCGATGAGCGCTTCCACCGCCTCTTTCTCGTCGGGGCCGTCGGCAATGAGGTTGATGGACGTGCCCTTCACAATGCCCAGGGAAAGGACGCCCAGCAGGCTCTTTGCGTTGACTCTGCGCTCGTCCTTCTCCACCCAAATAGAGCTCTTAAACTCGTTGGCCTTCTGGATGAAGAACGTAGCCGGTCTTGCATGCAGGCCGACCTGGTTGTTCACGACTGCCTCTTTCATATACATAGCGTTTCCCCCCAAGATGCGTTAAGCATACTTCACGTATAGAATAGCAAATTTGTCCCAAACCGTCAATGACAAAATGCACAAATTACGCAGTCGAAACTGTTTTTATTGACGGGGAACCAATACAGGCTCTTTACTTCAGCTCCGCAATCGTCACGCCGTCCTCGCCCTCTCCGTAGCGGCCGGGACGGAAGGATTTGACGTAGCGGCTGCGCTTGAGGTGCTCCCGCACGGCCTTTCGCACCGCGCCGGTGCCCTTGCCGTGGATGATGCGCACCTCATTCAGTTTGCCCAGCACCGCGTTGTCCAGGAACAGATCCAGCGCGCCGACGGCCTCGTCGGTCATCATGCCCCGCAGATCCACCTCCGGAGAGGCCCCCAGGGTGCGCAGCTTGTGCTCCGCCCGCTGGATCAGCTTTTGGGCCTGCTTCCGGGTCTCGCCCTCCACGACCCGCACCTCATCCTGCTTGGCCGTGATGTTCAAGATCCCCGCCTGCAGCTGCAGGGAGCCGTCCTTATTCACGGCGAGCACCGCGGCCTGGGTCCCCATCTTCACCAGCTCCACCGTATCTCCAGCCCGGGCCGGACGGGTGGGGGGCGGCGCGGGCTCCTCGGGCCGCCGGCCCAGCTTTCCCTCCGCCTCGTTGAGTCGGCGGCGCAGGGCGGAGCGCTCGTCGTTGACAGCCTGCCAGTCTTCCTCTTTCCGCTGGCGGCGGCGCATTTCGTTGAGCTGCTGAAACACCTGGTCGGCCGTGCCGCGGGCCTCGTCCAGGATGGCGCGGGCCTCCGCCTGGGCCTTTTCCACGGCCCTGGCCCGCTCGGCCTCCAGCTTGGCCCGGTACTCCCGGATGGTCCTGGAGGATTCCTCCATCTCCCGCCGCAGCCGCCGGGCCTCGTCCTTCTCGCGCTCCATCTGCTGGCGCTGTTCGTCCAGCTGTGTGAGCACATCTTCAAAGCGCACGTTCTCCGCATCGACCCGCTGGGCGGCCTTCTGGATGACCTCACGCGGCAGGCCCAGCCGCTCCGAGATGGCAAACGCGTTGGATTTGCCGGGGATCCCGATCAGCAGCCGGTAGGTGGGCTCCAGCGTCTCCACATTGAATTCGCAGGAGGCGTTTTCCACGCCGGGCGTGGTCATGGCGTATACCTTCAGTTCGGCATAGTGGGTGGTGGCGGCCACCAGGGCGCCCAGCGCCCGGGCGCTCTCGATGATGGCGGCAGCCAGCGCCGCGCCTTCGACCGGATCGGTGCCCGCTCCCAGCTCGTCGAAGAGGATCAGGGTCTCGTCGTCCGCCTGCTGCAGGATGCCCACGATATTGACCATATGGGAAGAGAAGGTGGACAGGCTCTGGGCGATGGACTGCTCGTCCCCCACGTCGGCCAGCACCCGCTGAAACACCCGCACCCGGCTGTCGCCGGAGACCGGGATGTGCAGCCCGCACTGGGCCATCAGGACCAAAAGCCCGATGGTCTTGAGGGTCACCGTCTTGCCGCCGGTATTCGGGCCGGTGATCACCAGAGTGTCGAACGTCTCCCCCAGCATCAGGTCGTTTGCCACCGCCTTGTCCGCGTCCAGCAGCGGGTGGCGGGCGCGGTGCAGATAGACGCCCCGTTCCGTGATCTTCGGCTCGCAGGCCCGCATCCGGTAGGACAGTTTGGCGCGGGCAAAAATGCCGTCCAGGAGCAGCAGCAGGTCATAGTCCTGGGCAAGATCCTCCTTGTGAGCGGCGCACTCCGCGGAGAGCTCCGCCAGGATGCGCTCGATCTCCTTTTCCTCCCGCGCCTGGAGCTCCTTCAGCTCGTTATTGGCCTTCACCACGCCCATGGGCTCGATGAAAAAGGTGGAACCGGAGGAGGATACGTCGTGGACCAGGCCGGGCACATCGTTTTTGTGCTCCGATTTCACCGGTACCACAAAGCGGTCGTTGCGCTGGGTGATGATGGCCTCCTGAAGGTATTTGGCCTGATTGGAGGAGAGCAGCCGGTTCAGGATGTCCCGCACCTTGGAGGCGGTGGAACGGATATGCCGCCGGATGGCGGCCAGCTCCGGGCTGGCCGCGTCGGCGATCTCCTCCTCCCCCAGGATGGAGCCGGTGATCTTCTCCTCCAGGAAACGGTTTGCCGTCAGGGAGCGGAACAGGTGGTCGATACAGCTTTTCGCACCCTCGCCGCCCTCGCCGTAGTCCTTTGCGGAGCGCGCCGCGCGCAGCACCGCCGCGATCTCCAACAGCTCCCGGGTATTCAGGCTCCCCCCCATGTCGGCGCGCTGAAGGGAGGCGCGCACCGGCTTGACGCCGGAAAAAGAAGGGGTGCCCCGCACCGTCATCATCGTCACGGCGGCCGTGGTCTCGGCCTGGGCGCGGCGCACGTCGCCGGCGTCGGTCATGGGCCGCAGCGCCAGACAGCGCTGCTTGCCCTCCTCGGTCACCGCCTGGTCCGCCAGCAGCTCCAGCACCCGGGGCAGCTCCAGGGTATGAATGGATTTTTCAAACAAATCGGTCATAGGTGATTCTCCAAACTGACAGGATCGGCGGGCTCACTCCCCCAACAGCGCACACCGCAGGGAGAGGACCGCCCGGCCGCCTACACGGACGCGGACCTTCCCGTCCGTGTCCGTCAGGCGGCTCAAGATCTCCGAGGGCTTGCCCATCGCCTCGCCCTGGAGGAACCGGTTCTCGCCGCCGGGACACACCAGCCCCCGGCGGTACAGGTAATCGGTCAGCGCGCCGTTGGAGGTGCCGGTGGCCGCCTCCTCCGGGATGGCATAAAGGGGGGCAAAGTTGCGGCAGCGGGCGGTCACGCCCGGCGCGTCCCCCAGGCAGAACATGTGCACGCCCACCACGCCGTAGCGCCGGGACAGCGCCGTGACGGTCCGTTCGTCCTGCACGGCCCGCCCCAGGGCCGCCCCGTCCTTCACCGGCAGCAGGATATCCATAAGCCCGGTGCTGACCGCCTGTGCCTCCAGCTGCGCCGGACGGTCGGCCAGCGTCAGGCCGTACGCGGCATACAGTTCGGCCTGTTCTTCCGCGGAGAAGGTCCTCCCCTGCGCCGGCGGCGCCATGTCCATCCACACGGCGTTTTGCTCCACCCCGATCTCCAGCACGCCGGAGCGGGTGGTCAGCGTGCACGCGCCGGGGCGGACGCCCCCGGTTTCCCGCAGGACGGTGAACGCCGCGATGGTGGCGTGGCCGCACAGGTCCACCTCCTCCGCCGGGGTAAAGTAGCGGATGTGGAAGGAGCGCTCCCCGGTCTGCCGCACGAAGGCGGTCTCCGAGTGCTTGAGTTCCCCCGCCAGAGCCCGCAGGAAGCCTTCCTCCGGGAAGGGCTCCCGCCCCAGCAGGGCCACCCCGGCCTGATTGCCGCAAAAGCGCGTGGCGGTAAAGGCGTCGGCTATGTACAGTTCCACATTACATCCCCGCTTTCAGTTGTTTATAAAAGTCCAGCGTCTGGAAGCCCCGGTCCAGCTGGCCGGTCAAAAAACGCTCGCACACCTCCGCCAGACAGGCGAGAGCCGCCCCGTCCGCCGGAACGGAAAACAGCCGCTTTGGGTCGCCGTAGACGATGTGCCGCATCGCCTCCAGCGTGCCGCCCTCCAGCGGCAGAAAGGGCCCGTCCCCCGCCCCGGCCCGGCAGCGCCCGCAGCAGAGCACCCCTTCGGACAGGCTCAGCTGGGGCTGCTCCGGCGCAGGCACGCCGCAGACGGCGCAGGCGTCCAGCAGCGGTTCATATCCCGCCAGACACATCAGCCTGAGCTCAAAGGCGGCCTTCACCAGCGCCTGCGGCTTGTTCAGCTTGTCCAGCGCGTAGAGGGTGTTCAGGATCAGGGACAACAGCTCCGGATCGCTCCGCCCCTCCTCCGCCACCGCTTCCAGCACCTGCGCACAGTAGGACCCCAGGGCCAGCTTTTCCACGTCGGCTTTCACGCCCCAGAACTGTTGGAGGGATTCCGCCTCGTTGAGGGTATAGTAGTCCCGATACTCGAACAAGGTCATTTCGGAGTACACCAGCAGCTGGGCACAGGCCGCCAGGCGGCTCCCCTTCCTTCGGCAGCCCCGGGCCTTGACGGTGCGTTTGCCGCCCTCGGCGGTAAGCACCGTCAAGATCTTGTCCGCCTCCTTGTAGTTGACCTCCCGGAGCACCAGGCCCTGGGTATTGATGTGCATAACCCTTCCCCCGTTTGCCGAAGCGCGTATCCGGCCGTCGTCTGGGCCGGCCCTATGTAGGCGGGCCCGAACGCCCGCCCGGATCAGGCCGTTTTCACCGTCCGCGCCGCGGCCTCCTCCGCCTTCAGCCGGCAGTAGAGGCTGTACGCCTCAGGCAGGCCGGTCTCCAGGAAAAACCGCCAAAACGCTTGACTGTCCATACCGCAGCCCCCCTTTTCCATCTGTTAGGTTGGCCCCGGCGGCGGGCTTTATGAGCGGTAAAATTTGATGGCCCGCCCGTCCCATCCGCTTACCGGAACGTCGGCCCCGGCGGTTTCCTGCCGTTTACTCGTCCCGGTAGCCGAAGTTCTTGAGCAAATTCACCTGGTCTCTCCCGTTTGCCCACGGGACGTCCCGTCCCGCGGGGCCCCGATTCTCTCTTCCTCGGGCGGAATGAATCCGCCCTGCGGCAAGGTTTGCTCTGCAAACGCTTGGCGCGCCGGGGCGCGGCCCGCTCCCGCGGGCAAGAAAACCGGCTTGGGTCCGCCGGAGCGCGTCACTCGTCCCGGTAGCCGAAGTTCTTGAGCAAATTCACCTGGTCTCTCCAGTTTTCTTTGACCTTCACCCAGGTCTGAAGGAAGACCTTCTCGCCCATGAAGCGCTCGATATCCTCCCGCGCCAGGGTGGAGATCTTTTTCAGCATGGCGCCGCCCTTGCCGATGATGATCCCCTTGTGGCTGTTTTTTTCACAGTAAATGGTGGCGTCCAGGTCGATCATGCCGTCTTCTCTCTGGGAAAATTTCGTCACCTCCACAGCGGTGCCATGGGGGATCTCCTTGTCCAGGCAGAGCAGCAGCTTCTCCCGCACGATCTCGGCGCACACCTGCCGCTCGGGCTGGTCGGTGATCATATCCTCGGGAAAAAGCCGGGGCCCTTCCGGCAGGAAGCGCTCCAACACCTCCAGGAGCTCGTCCACCCCTTCGCCGTCCTTGGCGGAAATGGGCACGATGGCGGCAAACGCATGCGCCTGGGCATAGGTCTGGATCACGGCCAGCAGCTCGTCCTTCTTCACGGTATCAATTTTGTTGACCGCCAGTACGGCGGGCATGTCCAGGGCCTTGATGCGCTGGATGAGCTCCTCCTCCGGCGCGCCGACGTTGGCGATGGGCTCCACCAGCAGCAGCACCGCGTCCACGTCGGCCACGCTTTGGCGCACCACGCCCACCATATACTCTCCCAGCCGGGTGCGGGCCCGGTGCAGCCCCGGCGTATCCAGGAACACGAACTGGCTCTCCCCCCGATTCAGGATCGCGCAGATCCGGTTGCGGGTGGTCTGGGGCTTATTGGTGACGATGGCGATCTTCTCGCCCACCAGGGCGTTGGTCAGGGTGGACTTGCCCACATTGGGCCGGCCCACAATGGCGATCATGCCGGATTTTGTCTTGTCCATAGGTGATCCTCAGCTTTCTTGAGCAATTTTGTACTGCCTGGCCAAGCCTTCTTACCCCTCCGCCGTCTCCCGGGGGATCCCCAGTGCGCCCAGGATAGTCTCCTCCCGGGCGCGCATCCGGCGCTTCTGCTCCCCCTCATCCAGGTGGTCATATCCCAGCAGGTGCAGCACCGAGTGCACCGCCAGATAGGCCGTCTCCCGCCGGGCGCCGTGGCCGTACTCCTCCCCCTGGGCCTTTGCCCGCTCCAGGGAGAGGACCATGTCCCCCAGGGGGACCAGGCCGCTGCCGGGGTCGGCCTCCACATCTTCCAACGCGGGCGGCGTCCCCGGGGCAAGCTCGAACATGGGGAAGGAGAGCACGTCGGTCGGACGGTCTACCCCACGCTGCTGCAAATTGATGGCATGGATGCCGGCGTCGTCGGTAAGCAGCACGTCCACCTCGCAGTCAAACGCCACCCCTTCCGCCTCCAGGACGGCGGGGATGACCCGTTGGAGCAGCGCGGCGTACTCCTCCGCGCCCTCCGTCTCCGATTCGATGATGATCTGATGGTTCATTTCGTCCTCCGCTCCTCGTCCTGCTCGTAGGCCTTGATGATGCGCTGCACGATCACGTGGCGCACCACGTCGGCCTCGCCCAGGCGGCAGATGGCGATGTCCTCCACGTTCTGGAGCACCCGCATGGCCTCTTTGAGGCCCGAGACCTTATCGGCCGGCAGGTCGATCTGGGTGATATCGCCGGTGATGACGATCTTGGAGCCGAAGCCCAGACGGGTGAGGAACATCTTCATCTGCTCCCGGCTGGTGTTCTGCGCCTCGTCCAGGATGATGAAGGAGTCGTCCAGAGTGCGCCCCCGCATATAGGCCAGCGGGGCCACCTCGATGTTGCCGCGCTCCAGATACTTGTTGTAGGTCTCCGCCCCCAGCATGTCGAAGAGCGCGTCGTACAAGGGCCGCAGGTAAGGGTCCACCTTGCTTTGCAGGTCGCCGGGCAGAAAGCCCAGCCGCTCCCCCGCCTCCACCGCCGGGCGGGTGAGAATGATGCGGTTGACCTGCTTTTCCCGAAAGGCGGCCACCGCGGCGGCCACCGCCAGATAGGTCTTGCCGGTCCCCGCCGGCCCCACCCCCAGGGTAACGGTATTCTTTCGGATGGCGTCCACATATCGTTTCTGGCCCAGGGTCTTGGCCTTGATGGGCTTGCCCTTGGCGGTGACGCAGAGCACGTCCTTGGCGATGTCGTTGATATGCTCCTCATTTCCCGCCCGGACCAGGTTGATGATATAGCGCACGTTCTGTTCGGTGATGGTCTCCTTCCGGGCCGCCAGGGACAGCAGCCCCTGGATGGCCTTTACCCCGTAGAGGACGTTTTCCGCCTCTCCGGAGATCTTCAGCTCCGAATCCCGGCTGACTACGCTGACGCCCAGCTCGTGCTCGATGATCTTGATGTTCTCGTCAAAGGACCCGAACAGGTCCACCGCCTGCTCCATGCGCTCCACACTGATGGTCTGTTCTATCATTGGTACGCCTCATTTTCCTGTTATACTTCCGGCTGGGGCTCCTGGGCAGCCGTCTCCGGCAGCCCCTGCGCCGGGACGAACCGCCCGATCTCCTCCCGGCATTCCGCCTGGAGGGTCACCCGCAGCATCCCGTCCCGTTCGGCGGCGGAAAACGCCGTGCTCACCGCCTCGCCGTCCCCCAGCGCCGCCCGGAGGGCCAGTTCCAGCCGCTCCTCCAGCAGGGCCTGCGCCGCCGCGCGGTCAATGGGAGCCGGGACGGTCACATATTCCCGCACCGTCTCACACTTCAGCGTCAGGGGCAGCTCCCGGCCGCTGGGCAGAGCCGCCGTCCACGCTCGACTTATTTTATCATACTCCGGGAAGGAAATTCCACTGTTTCGCGAAAAAACCGTCCGCACGCCCAAAAATGTCAGGCTCCAGCAGGTCTCCTCCGAGCCGGTATACTGCTTCACCTGGGCCTCCAGAGGGACCTGGGCCGTCAGCGTGCGCCAGGTGCGGGCATATATCCGCCCGGCGGCCCGCACCTGGCTCCAGCCCAGGTCCACGCCGCCGCCGTATTTCGGCCCCGGAAGCTTGACGCTGCCGCTGATGAGCACGTCTCCCGCCGCCACGGTGTCCCCTTCCTGACAGACCGCCTCCCCAGAGAGCACCTCCATGTGGGAGACGATGCCCCCCGACTCGGCCACCACGTCCCCCACGACGCTCCCGTCCTCCGCGGGCGGTTTTTTGACTGCCTCCCGCACCAGCACCTGGGCCCTGGTACCGTGGAGGTTAATGGCCATCCAGGACAGGTCGGGCAGCTGGAGCAGGGCCTCGTGGGCCAGATCCCGCTCATCCAGCCCGGGACCGTATACGCCCACCCGCAGCCCCTGCCGCCGCAGTTCGGAGAGGATCTGGGCGGTGGGCACCGTCTCGTTTCCCTCCACATCGATGATCAGGATGAACCGGGAGAGCACCAGCACTGCGGTCAGGGACAGGCAAAGCCCCACCAGCAGGGCGTACCGCTTCCGGAACCGCGCCAGAAAAAAAGGCACGCCTCCGGTCTTTACCCGGCTGAGCTCACACAGGACCCGTCCGGCCAGCTCCGGGGCGGCGCGGCCGCCCGCGCGGGTCAGGGTAAGGCGCAGCCGGGTGGCTTCCAGCCACTCCACGTCCCAGAAGGCCATGCCGTTCTGGGCGCACAGATTCAAAAACCGCTCCGGAAACGCGCCGGAGACCTCCAGGCGGACGCTCCCCCGCAGGCCGTTGATCATCTTGCGCAGCAAGCCGTCCCCTCCCCTCAGGTCAGATCCACGCCATGGATGTCGCCGGTAATGAGCAGCTGGCTGGCGTTCATGGAGCGCAGCTCCAGCCCCGTTCCATGCACCTTCACCACCAGCTTGCCGCCGGAGACATGGATCTCGTCGGCGCCATAGGCCAGGATGCCCTTGTGGTTCTCCATGCGCAGCTCCCGGCTTCCGGTGATCTCAATGCGGGGCAGCCCCGCCACTACGTCGCCGGGCAGGTCGAAGACCTCCGCGGTCTTCTCCAGCAGCCCTTCCCGCTTCTTGCCCCGTTCCATCCCATCGCCCTCCCCGTCCCTAATCTCTATGCGGGCGGACGGTCCATCTTGCCTGTCCCCGGCAAATCGGCGGCAACGGCGAGGGCGGGACCCATGTCCCGCCCTCTGGCTCTCAAAAAAGTGGCTGCGCCGCTTTTTCGAGAAGGATGCCTCTTTCGCGCCTGCACCCCAAGGATATTTCCGTGCCTGCTCTGCAGGCTTGGGCACGGGCGCGAAACGCTGCGAGGCTTGTTCGACACGCTGGGCCGGGATATCGCGCTTCAGCCGCCGGGCGCAGCCATGCTATGCCCGCTCCCGGAGCGTCACACGGACCGTGTCGCCCGGCTTCTTGCCCAGCTTGGCCCGGATCTCCTTCCGCACTCCCACGATGTGCGCCGGCGTGCCCATGCGCACCAGGCTCCCGTCGTAGGGGATCCCGTCAAAGGTGACGTGCACCTTGACCCGTCCTTTCCCAAACACGGCCCGGACATCGTATGGAAACTCCACATAGGCCCCGTCGATCTCCGGCACCTTTTGCAGCACCGCGTCAAATTCATAGACCGTTTCGTCCATACCGCCACTCCCTGACCACCTGCAACAGCCGTTCCCGTTCATTTTCCCCCGGATGCTCCAGAAGATACCGGGCCAGCCGCCGCTGCATGCGGCCGATCTGAGGTCCCTCCAGCCCCAGCCTCTCCAGCTCTCCGCCGGAGAGCGCCAGCTGTTTCACCTGTTCCGCCTCGGGGTGGAGCACGCAGCGGCGCAGGGCGCGCGATACGGGCAGAGCGGTGATGGGAAATCCGGTCGCTGCGCAGAAGGCCCGCCAGCGGGGGCCGGGAGCCGCCTGCGCCGCCCCCAGTCCGGACAGGTCCGGGGCCGTCCGGACCGGATACAGGTGCTCCAGCAGCCCCAGCTCCAGCAGCAGCCCCACCCGCTCCGGGCGGCCGGAGAGCAAAATCTTTTCCACCTCCGCCTTGACCCGCTCCCCGGACACCCGGGCTGTCCGGCCGGCGTTCCGGCGCATGGCCGCCAGGGTGGCGTCCTCGATCGTAAAATCCAGCTGGGCGGCAAAGCGCACCGCCCGCAGCATCCGCAGCGCATCCTCGGCAAAGCGCCGGTCGGGGTCCCCGACGCAGCGGATCTGGCGGCGGGCCAGGTCCGCCTGCCCGCCGGAGGGATCGATCACCGCCCCCTCCGGCGAGAGCGCCATGGCGTTGACGGTGAAATCCCGGCGGGAGAGATCCTCCGCCAGTCCAACGTCAAAGCGCACCCCGTCCGGCCGCCGCCCGTCGGCGTAGCCGCCCTCCCGCCGGAAGGTGGTCACCTCCACCGCCCCGCTCTCCGTCAGGACGGTGACGGTTCCGTGGCGCAGGCCCGTGGGGAGGGTACGGGGAAACAGCGCCATGACCTGCTCCGGCCGGGCGGAGGTGCACACATCGTAATCCCCCGGCGTCCTCCCCAACAGCAGGTCGCGCACGCATCCCCCCACCGGATGGGCCTCGCAGCCCGCGCCCCGCAGGGTATCCAGCAGGGCGGCCACCCCGGCCGGAATGGGCCAGCTCCTCATTTTTTCACCGCCTTTTGGTATCTTTTTCTTGCTATTCGCCTATAATGGTTTATAATATATGATTCGTAACCATTATAAACTTGAAAAGAGGGCGTGTAAACCCTATGGCAGCAACCAGCATTCATGATTTCATCGTTCCCGGCCGCCGGGCCCATCTGGTCGGCATCGGCGGGGTATCCATGTCCCCTCTGGCCGAGGTGCTCAAGGGCATGGGGATGATCATTACCGGCTCCGACCTGCATGAGAGCGCCGCGGTGGCCCATCTGCGCTCTCTGGGCATTCCCGTGACCATCGGCCATTGGGCCAAGAGCGTGGAGGGTGCGGACCTGGTCGTCCGCACCGCCGCCGTACATGACGACAATCCCGAGATCGCCGGGGCCCGCGCCCTGGGTATCCCGATCTTTGAACGCGCCCAGGCCTGGGGCTCCATCATGCGCAGCTACAAAAACGCGCTGTGCATCTCGGGCACCCACGGCAAGACCACCACCACTTCCATGTGCACCCACATCATCATGGCCGCCGGGCTGGACCCCACCGTCATGATCGGCGGCACCCTGCCCCTGCTGGGCGCGGGCCATCGGGTGGGCCGCGGGGACACCATCATCCTGGAGAGCTGCGAATACTGCAACTCCTTCCTCTCCTTTTACCCCACCGTGGCGGTCATTCTGAACATTGAGGCCGACCATCTGGACTTTTTCCGCGATCTGGAGGATGTGGAGCACTCCTTCCGCGCCTTCGCCGACCGGGTCCCCCAGGGCGGCGTGATCGTGGCCAACGCCGACGACGCCAACACCATGCACACGCTGGAAGGAGAAACGCGCGCCGTGCGCACCTTCGGTCTGGAGCACGGAGACGTACATGCCGCCAACCTGGTCTGGGACCAGGGCCTGCCCTGCTTCGACGTGATGTGGCGGGAACAGATCTTTACCCATGTCTCCCTGCGGGTGCCGGGACTGCACAACGTAAAAAACGCCCTGGCCGCCGCCGCCGCCGCCATCGCGCTGGCCGTGCCGCCTCAGGCCGTGGCCGACGGGCTGAACGCTTTCCGGGGCGCAGGCCGGCGCTTCGAACACAAGGGTTCCTACCACGGCGCGGAGGTCTATGACGACTACGCCCACCACCCCGGAGAGCTGCGCGCCCTGCTGGACACCGCCGGGCGTCTGGGCTATGAGCGGATCATCTGCGCCTTCCAGCCCCACACCTACTCCCGCACCAAGGCCCTGTTCGACGACTTCGTGGAGGTGCTCAAGCAGCCCGACCTGACGCTGCTGGCGGAGATCTTTGCCGCCCGGGAGACCAACGAGATCGGCATCTCCTCCAAAGATCTGGCGGCCAGGATCCCGGGCAGCCGGTACTTCGCCACGCTGCCGGAGCTGGCCGAACACTTGAAGGCCCTCGCCCGGCCGGGCGATCTGATCCTCACCGTGGGGGCCGGGGACATCTACACCGTGGGCGAAGAGCTCACAGGCCCGGAGATCTGAAACAAACGCTGTAAAACGGAGGGACCAGCCCGCGGGCTGGTCCCTCTTTTCCTAACCAGGAGGACTGCGCCCCCTCTGGAAGGCGGCGCCGGCCGCCTAGTTCATCTGTTTGCGCCGGGAGAGATTGATGGTGCCGTCCTGCATGTCGCTGACGTTTTCCAGGCTTTTTCCGGTACCGTAGGCCACGCAGGAGATCGCGTCGTCGGCCACATGGGTCTCGATGCCGGTGTGGGACTCGATCAGCTTGTCAAAGCCCCAGACCAGGCTGCCGCCGCCGGTCATGACGATGCCGTTGGTGGAGATATCCGCCACCAGCTCGGGGGGCGTGCGCTCCAGCACGCCGTGGATGGCCTCCAGAATGCGGGTGGAGACCTCCTCGAAGGCCTCGATCATCTCGCTGGAGGATACGGTAAACACCCGGGGCAGCCCGGTCATCAGGCAGCGCCCCTTGATCTCCAGGGTCTGCTCCTCCGGCCGGGGGAACACGCAGCCGATCTGCATCTTCAGCTCCTCGGCGGTGCGCTCACCGATCAGTACATTGTGCTTGCGCCGTATGTACTTCACGATGGCCTCGTCAAACTGGTCGCCGGCGATCTTGATGGAGGTGGACTCCACGATGCCGGACAGGGAGATGACGGCGATGTCGGTGGTGCCGCCGCCGATGTCCACGATCATATGACCATCGGGCTTGGCGATGTCGATGCCCGCGCCGATGGCGGCCGCCACAGGCTCCTCGATGAGGTACACCCGCCGCGCGCCGGCCTGGATGCCCGCGTCAATGACGGCGCGCTCCTCCACCTCGGTGATGCCGGAGGGCACGCAGATGACCACCCGGGGCTTGAACAGGCGGAAGGAGGTCACCTTGCGGATAAACTCCTTGAGCATCCGCTCGGTCATGTCGTAATCGGAGATGACGCCCTCCCGCAGGGGCCGGATGGCGACGATATTGCCGGGGGTACGCCCCAGCATCTGCTGGGCCTCGGCGCCCACCTTGAGCAGCTTGCCCGTATTTTTGTCGATGGCGACCACGGAGGGCTCCCGCAGGACCACGCCCCTGCCCTTCACATAGACCAGGATGGACGCCGTACCCAGGTCGATGCCAATATCCTTACTGAACATACCTGCACCTCGAAGTCTTGAAAGCTTTTGTTTTATTTTATCCCATAATCTCATAGCTAATCCCTTATATTATACAGTTGTACGCGGGGTTTTTCAACGCCATTTTACCGAAAATCCCGAAAAACCTTACCGGGCCCGCGCCAGCGCCGCGCAGAGCACCTCCTTCGCCCCCGCTGAGCGCAGCACTCTGGCGCATTCGGAGAAGGTGGAACCGGTGGTGATGATGTCGTCCACGAGCAGCACCCGTTTGTCCCGCACCAGCTCCGGCTCCACCGCGGCATAGGCGCCCAGCACATTGGCCCGGCGCCGCGCCTCCCCCTCCAGCCGGGACTGCACGGCGGTATCCCGGCCCTTGCGCAGCGTCTCCACCGCCACATCCCCCAGCTCCAGCGCCGCGGCGGCGCAGAGCAGGAAGGCCTGGTCGTAGCCCCGCTCGCGCCGGCGCTCCCGGGACAACGGCACCCAGGAGATCAGGTCATACCGGTCCGCCAGATGGTCGCGGACACACTGGGCCAGCAGCCTGCCGTAAGCCCGGTGGTAAGCCTGCCGCCCCTTGAATTTGTACCGGTGCAGGGAATCCCGCACCGCCCCCTGATACCGCAGGGGCGAGACACACAGGGCAAACCATTCCCCGTCCTGCTCCGCATCCGCCCCCTCCAGCCAGGGCAGCGTCCGCCGGCATTGGGCGCACAGGTCCCGCTCACGCGCGGCCAGCACCCTGCCGCAGAACACGCAGCGGGGCGGGAAGAGGAGGTCCAGCAGCAGCCGCGCCGGGCCGTTCATTTCCCATCCTCCGGCGGGATGGGCCCGTGCTCCTTTTCAAATTCCCGGATACAGCTCTGGATCAGGTAGAGGATCTGTCCGCTCATCGAACGGCCCTCGTAGGCCGCCACGTATTGGATCTTGTCGTGAAGGGCCTTGTCCGTGCGGATACTCAGGTGATTGGTCTTTTCCATATGTTCTGCCTCTCCTCATCCTCAGGTAAGCAAAGCATACCGTCTGCATAAGCTTTTAGTTTATTCTTAGCGCATTTTTACGGCGCAAAATTTGTAGATTTCCCTCGTTTCCAAGACAGCGCCGTACCGGGCGGACGCTTCCTGTCCGCCATAGGCCGCGGCCTGTCCCGAACAGCGGCAAGGCCATGGTTCCAGCCGCTCACGCCGTCCCCCCGGCCAGACGCCAGCGCAGTCCGGAGTAGCGCCGCTGCTGGCGGTCGTTGGCGGTCATGCGCGCCACCACCTCCTCGTCGCCCACGATGATGAGCAGCTCCCGGGCCCGGGTGATGGCGGTGTAGAGCACCCCGCGGGTGAGCAGCATGGGCGCGCCGTCGCAGGCGGCCAGGATCACCGCCCGATACTCGCTGCCCTGGGCCTTGTGGACGGTGATGGCGTAAGCGCTCTCCAGCTCTCCCAGCATGTCGGGGGTATACTCCACCACCCGGCCCTCAAAGTCCACGGTGATGGTCTCGCTGCGGTTATCCACCGCCTCCACCCGTCCGATATCCCCATTGAACACGCCCATGCCCGAGCTCAGGCCGTTTTTCTCCCGCCACATCACGTCGTAATTGTTGCGCACCTGCATGACCCGGTCGCCCTCCCGGAAGATCGACTCCCCGAAACGGCGCTCCGGTTTTCCTTCGCCCGGCGGGTTGACCGCCGCCTGGATGGCACGGTTGAGAGCCGCGGTGCCCGCCTGGCGCCTGCGGGTAGGCGAGAGCACCTGGATCTGCTCCGGCGGGATGCCCATGTTCTTGGGCAGGCGGGTGCGCACCAGCTCCACGATGGTCTCGGCCGCCCGCTGAGGCTCTTTCCGGCGCAGGAAGAAAAAGTCCCCCTTATTGTCCCGCAGATCGGGCAGCTCGCCCCGGTTGACCCCGTGGGCGCTGCGGATGATGGCGCTCTCGGCGGCCTGACGGAAGATCTCGGTCAGGCGCACCATGGGCACCGCCCGGCTGCGGATGAGGTCGGAAAACAGATTGCCCGGTCCCACGCTGGGCAGCTGGTCCGCGTCCCCCACCAGGATCAGCCGGCAGTCGTCCCGCAGGGCGCACAGCAGCGCCCGCATCAGGGTGATATCCACCATAGAGGTCTCGTCCACAATGACCGCGTCCGCTTTCAGGGGGTCCTGTTCGTCGTGGGCGAAGACCAGACGGCCGGAATGGGGGTCATACTGGGTCTCCAGCAGGCGGTGGATGGTGGCCGCCTCCATGCCGCACAGCTCTCCCAGCCGCTTGGCCGCGCGGCCGGTGGGAGCGGCCAGTGCCGTTTCCAGGCCCAGCGCCTCAAAGAGCGCCAGCACGCCCCGCAGGGAGGTGGTCTTTCCGGTCCCGGGGCCGCCGGTGAGCAGCATTACCTGCCGCTGCGCCGCCAGCTCCACGGCCTGACGCTGCTGAGGGGCGTAAACAATGCCCTGCTCGCTCTGGATCTTCCCAATGAGCCGATCCAGCCCGGGGGGAGGGACCAGCTCGCCCTCCGCCAGGCCGCGGATGCGCCAGGCGACGTACTGCTCGGCCTCGTACAGGTCGCGGAGGTAGACGGCCTGCTCTCCCGCCACCGGCTCCTGGATCGCCTCGCCCCGCTCCAGAAGGGCCTCCAGGCCGTCCTCCAGGGCCTCCTCCTCCACGCCGATGAGCTGCGCGGTGGCCCACAGAAGTTTGCGCCGGGGCAGAAAGGTGTGCCCGTTGTCCAGATTGTGGGTCAGCTCGAACAGGAGCCCCGCCTCAATGCGCTGGGGGTCGTCCCCCTCCATGCCAAGGTCCAGCGCCAGGCTGTCGGCCGTGGCGAACGCCACCCCCAACTCCCCGTCCACCAGCAAGTAGGGATTGGCCCGCACCGCCTCGAGCGCCTGGTCGCCATAGCGGCGGTACAGGGGCATGGCCAGCTGGAGCGGCACGTCGTGCGCGCCCAGAAATTCCAGCAGGCGGCGCATGCCCATCTGAAGCCGGAAGTTCTCCCCCATCGCCAACGCCCGCTTGCGGGTGACGCCATGGATGGCGGTGAGCCGCTCCGGATGCTCCTCCAGAACGGTGAGGGCCTCGGCCCCAAATTCCTCCACCATCCGCCGGGCGGTGGCCGCGCCGATCCCCCGGACCGCGCCGGAGGCGAGATACTCAAAAATGGCCTTCTCTCCGGCGGGCATGCGCCGCTCCACCGTCTCCGCCTTGAACTGCTCTCCATAGGAGGCATGGCGCATCCAGGTCCCCCGGACCGTGATACGCTCGCCGGGGGCCACGCCGGGCAGACAGCCCACCACCGTCACGCCCCCGGACTCCCCCGCGTCCAGCCTGAGCACCGTGTAGCCGTTCTCCCGGTTCTGGTAGATCACGGCTTCCACGGTCCCCTCGATGAGATTCCATTCCGCCTCCTGCATGGGCCGCCCTCTCCTTTCCAGGGACTGTGCAAAACGAAGACAGCCCCCACTCAGAAGATTGTAACACCGGAAGGCCGATTTGTCGAACCCCGGAAAAGCGCCGTCCCCACCCGCCTGCGCGGGCCGGCGGGAGCGGCTGCAGCCGGCAGGGCAAAAAAACGCAGCAGGCCGGAGCGGCCGCAGATCGTTCCGCGCGCTCCGGACGGGAGCGCAGGCTCCGCGCCGTGCCGGACAGCGCGATTCACCGGTTCCCTATGTACTCGGACAAACGCTCCATGGGGCAGACCACCAGTCCCCGATCCCGGGCCAGCAGAGCGCTGGCCGCCGCCCGGCCCGCGGCGTTGAGCCCGCCGTCGGCGATCACAATGGTGAACCGCGCCAGCTCGCCGCCCCGCAGCCACAAAAGCCCCTTCACATCCTGCTCCAGGTTGGCCCCGTCGCCGCTGGCGGGGATCACGGCGTACACGCCGCCGCTCCCCACAGGGCACACCAGCCGGCCGAACAGGACCCAGCCCAGTCCCAGCAGCCCCGCCGCCGCCAGCAGGATCAGCACTACCTCCAAAATGGGATTCAACGCCCTCACCTCCAGGCCATTCTATGCCGGAGGGCGCGGCAATGACAGCCGCCGGGCGCTCAGTGGATGGTGGCCACCACCATCCCCGTGGCCAGCGTCATGATGAGCCCGGCGGTGACCACGCCCAAAAAGATGGAGGGCAGCGCACGGCGCAGGGGCATGTCCAGGAAGGCCGCCGCCAGCGCGCCCGTCCAGGCCCCGGTGCCCGGCAGGGGGATGGCCACGAAGACAAACAGCCCCAGATATTTGTATTTGCTCACCTTGCGGCCCTTCAAATGGGCTTTGCGCTCCAGTTTGTCCACCAGGCGGTTGAGCTTGGGGAAACGGCGGCGCAGCCACAGAAAGATCCGGCGGATATAGACGATGATGAACGGCACGGGGATCAGATTGCCCACCACCGCGGCGCACAGGGCCGCCCAGGGGGGCAGGCCCAGCGCCGTGCCGAAGGGGACGCCGCCCCGCAGTTCGATCACCGGGATCATGGAGACCAGCAGGGTAAAGACCATCTCCCCCAGCCGGCTGTCCGTCAGCCATTGCAGCAGATTCACGCAGAACACCTCTCAGACGTGCTGGCACCGGCTTGCGCACCATACCCGTAAGGCTATGGCGCGGCCGCCGCGCGGATAAGCCGCACCGCGGTTTGCTCAGCAGAGCTTATTGTATCATAAGTCCGGCGCGGATAACATTAAGTTTTTGTGAAAAACCCCGCTCAACCTTCCTCCTGCAGAAACGGCGGGACGCTGCGGGGCGGCAAAAGCCGCTTTGCCGAACGTCCAACTTCCTCTTGTCCCCGCCTGCGCCCAGTGATATAATATTCCGACTTCATTTGAGAAAAGGGGCTGGCCGCTATGACCTATCAAGAAGAATTCATCACCTTTATGGTGCGCTCCGGCGTTCTCACCTTTGGGGACTTCACTACCAAATCCGGGCGCAGGACCCCCTACTTTATCAACACTGGCAACTACAGGACCGGCGCCCAGGCCGCCAAGCTGGGGGATTACTACGCCGCCTGTATCCAGCAGAACCTGCCCGACGGGGCGGACTGCCTGTTCGGCCCCGCCTATAAGGGCATCCCCCTGGCGGTGTCCGCCGCCGCATCGCTGTACCGCAATTACGGCCGCGATCTGCCCTACTGCTTCAACCGCAAGGAGGCCAAGGACCACGGCGAGGGCGGCTGCATGGTGGGCTACAAGCCTCAGGACGGGGACAAGCTCGTCATCGTAGAGGACGTGGTCACCGCGGGTACCGCCGTGCGGGAGTCCATCGAGCTGTTCAAACATGTGGCCGACGTGAAGATGCGCGCCCTCATCGTCTCCGTGGACCGGATGGAGCGCGGCACCCGGGACTGCTCCACCCTGGACGAGCTGCGGGAGGACTACGGCATCGCCGTGTACCCCATCGTCACCGTACGGGAGATCCTCTCCTTCCTCCACAACCGCCCCGTGGACGGCAAAATTGTTATTGACGACGCCGTGAAGGCCCGCATGGAAGCCTATCTGGAGCAGTACGGCGCCAGAGGCTGATTTTGGGGTATCCTATGGAGAGGAGGTCCGGTATGGGCGCTCACGACGGTCACCGCAGCCGGTTGAAAACGGAGTTTCTGGCCCGCCCGGACTCCTTTCCCGACCACAAGCTGCTGGAGCTGCTGCTGTTCTACGCCAACCCCCGAAGCGACACTAACCCGCTGGCCCATACCCTGTTGGAGCAATTCGGCTCCCTGGCGGGCGTACTGGACGCAACGCCGGAGCAGCTGCAAAAGGTCCCCGGCGTGGGGACGCACGCCGCCGTGCTCTTCAAGGCGGCAAAGGAGCTCTCCGGCCGCTATCTGGCGGGGCGCACCCGTATGGACGTGGTCGCCCAGGGCAGCCGGGACTATTATCCCATCCTGCGCCCCTATTTCTTCGGGGCGCGGAACGAGCAGGTCTATCTGCTGTGCATGGACGGCAAGCAGAAGGTGCTGGGGGTACGCAAGATCGGCGAAGGCAACGTGAACGCCGTGGCGGTGACCACCCGCCTGATCGTGGAGGCGGCGCTCTCCCTGAACGCCGTTCGGGTGGTGCTCTCCCACAATCACGTCTCCGGGCTGGCGTTTCCCTCGGAGGACGACATCGCCACCACCTACAGCCTGCAGGGCATACTGGGACAGGTCGGGGTGACGCTGTGCGATCATCTGGTCTTTGTGGATGACGACATGGTCTCCCTCCGGGACAGCGGCTTCTACAAAACCGAGGAAGCCTGAAAATAAGGCTTGCAATAGAACATTTGTTTTGCTAGAATGGATGTACGAATACGGACGGGAGGAGGGGGCGGCATGCCGAAATTCGAAGTGGTCAGCGAATATACTCCGGCGGGCGACCAGCCGGAGGCCATCGAAGCGCTGGCCGCAGGACTGGAAAACGGGCTGAACGAGCAGACGCTTCTGGGCGTCACCGGCTCGGGCAAGACGTTCACCATGGCCAAGGTGATCGAGGCCGTCCAGCGTCCCACCCTGGTGCTGGCCCACAACAAGACCCTGGCCGCCCAGCTGTGCGCCGAATTCAAGGAATTCTTCCCCCACAACGCGGTGGAGTATTTTGTGTCCTACTACGATTACTACCAGCCCGAGGCCTATATTCCCCATACGGATACCTTTATCGAGAAGGACTCCGCCATCAACGAGGAGATCGACCGGCTGCGCCTGTCCGCCACCGCTTCTCTGATGGAGCGGCGGGACGTGATCGTGGTGTCCTCGGTCTCCTGTATCTATGGCCTGGGCGAGCCGGAGGACTTTGCTAAAATGATGGTCTCCCTCCGGGTGGGGGCCTCAATGGAGCGGGATGAACTGCTGAAAAAGCTCATCGCCATCCGCTACGAACGCAACGACATCGCCTTTGAGCGCAACATGTTCCGGGTCCGGGGGGACACGGTGGAGATCTTTCCCGCCTACTGGCAGGACTCCGCCATCCGGGTGGAGTTCTTCGGGGACGAGATCGACCGCATCAGCGAGATCAACGTGGTCACCGGCGCGCCCATCCGCCGTCTGGAGAACATCCCCGTCTGGCCCGCCACGCACTACGTCACGCCCAAGGAAAAAATGGACGCCGCCGTTCAGGAGATCTACCGGGAGCTGGAGGAGCGGGTGGCTTTTTTCGAGGCCAACAACCAGCTCATCGAGGCCCAGCGCATCAAGCAGCGCACCATGTACGACGTGGAGATGATGCAGGAGCTGGGCTACTGCTCCGGGATCGAGAATTACTCCCGGGTCATCGAGGGCCGCCCGGTGGGCTCTCCCCCCCACACTCTGCTGGATTATTTCCCCAGAGATTTTGTGCTTTTCATTGACGAGTCCCACGTGACCCTGCCTCAGGTGCGGGCCATGTACAACGGCGACCGCGCCCGCAAGACGACCCTGGTGGACTACGGCTTCCGCCTGCCCTGCGCCTTCGACAACCGGCCTCTGAAATTTGAGGAGTTTGAAAAGCGGCTCCATCAAGTGGTCTACGTCTCCGCCACGCCCGGCGAGTACGAACGCTCCCGCTCGGGGCAGATCGTGGAGCAGGTCATCCGGCCCACAGGCCTGCTGGACCCAAGGATCGAGGTGCGCCCGGTGGAGGGGCAGATCGACGACCTGATTGGGGAGATCAACGAGCGCACCCAGCACGCCGAGCGGGTACTGGTCACCACCCTCACCAAAAAGATGGCGGAGGACCTGACCAATTACCTGAAAAACGCAGGCATCAAGGTCCGCTACATGCACCACGACATCGACACCATCGAGCGCATGGAGATCATCCGCGACCTGCGCCTGGGCACATTTGACGTGCTGGTGGGCATCAACCTGCTGCGGGAGGGACTGGACCTGCCGGAGGTGAGCCTGGTGGCCATTCTGGACGCAGACAAGGAGGGCTTTCTCCGCAGCGAGACCTCCCTCATCCAGACCATCGGCCGCGCGGCCCGAAACGCGGAGGGCATGGTGGTCATGTATGCCGACAAGATCACGCCCTCCATGCGCCGGGCCATCGATGAGACCGAGCGCAGGCGCGCCAAACAGGATGCCTTCAACCAGGCCCACGGCATCGTCCCCAAAACCATCATCAAGAGCGTCCGGGACGTGATCGACCTGTCTCAGGGGGAGGATTCCTCCAGGGAGTACGACCCCGACGCGCTTTCGCTCACCAAACCGCAGCGCATGGAGGCCATCGCCAAATTGGAAAAAGAGATGCGGGAAGCCGCCAAACTGTTGGAATTCGAATATGCTGCCATTCTCCGCGATAAGATCGTCAAGCTCCGGGGCGAGTAAGCTTCCCGCAGCTCTTTGGGGCCCCGCACAGCGGGGCGGCGCCTGCGCCGCACAAGCGTTTTGCCTCAGGCAAACCCTTGGCGCAGGGCCGATTTACTCGGCCCGAGCACGTCAGGTACATTCGGGGGTCCCCGGGCGGCGGACGCCGCGCGGGGCGATGCGGGAAGCCGCCAAACTGTTGGAATTCGAATATGCCGCCATTCTCCGTGATAAGATCGTCAAGCTCCGGGGCGAGTGAGCTTCCCGCAGCTCTTTGGGGCCCCGCACAGCGGGGCGGCGCCTGCGCCGCACAAGCGTTTTGCCTCAGGCAAACCCTTGGCGCAGGGCCGATTTACTCGGCCCGAGCACGTCAGGTGCATTCGGGGGTCCCCGGGCGGCGGACGCCGCGCGGGGCGATGCGGGAAGCCGCCAAACTGTTGGAATTCGAATATGCCGCCATTCTCCGCGATAAGATCGTCAAGCTCCGGGGCGAGTGAGCTTCCATTCAGAAAGAAGAGGGTTCCGCCATGCAATCTGTTATTTTAGGTAAAACCGGACTGAACGTCTCCCGGCTCTCCTTCGGGGGCATCCCCATCCAGCGCGCCGACGCGGCCAACACCCGCGCGGTGGTGGATCAACTGGAACAACACGGCGTCAACTTTCTCGACACCGCACGGGGCTATACCGTCTCGGAGGACTATCTGGGCGCGGCGCTGGAGGGCCGCCGGGATCATTTCATCCTGGCCACCAAAAGCATGTCCCGGGACTACGCCGGCATGCAGAAGGACATCGACGCCAGCCTTGCAGACCTGCGTACCGGCCATATCGAGCTCTACCAGCTCCACAACCTGTCGGAGCGCGACTTTGACCGGGCATTCGGCCCCGAGGGGGCGTACCGCGCCCTGGCGGAAGCCAAGGCCGCCGGCAAGATCGGGCATATCGGCGTGACCACCCACAGCGCAGACGCCCTGCGCCGCCTGGTGGAGGAATACGGCGACCGTCTTGAAACGGTCATGTTTCCCTATAATATCGTGGAGACCCAGGGGCACGACGTGCTCGCCCAGGCCCAAAAACGGGGGATCGGCACCATCGCCATGAAGCCCTTGGCAGGGGGCAATCTGGAGGACGCCGCCCTGGCCCTTCGCTTCATCGCCGCCGCCGGGGTATGCGACGTGATCCTGGCGGGGATGGGCGCGCCGGAGGAAGTGGCCCGGAACGCCGCCGTAGACCTCTCCGCCCCCTTTACCGCGGCGGAGCAGGCGCAGGCCGAGGCCATCCGCAAGACCCTGGGCTCCACCTTCTGCCGCCGGTGCGGCTACTGCGCGCCCTGTCCCAACGGCATCGATATCCCCACCAATTTCCTGCTGGCCAACTACCTGCGCCGGTACGGACTGGCGGACTGGGCCCGGGAGCGCTATCAGGCCCTGCGCTACCACGCGGGCTCCTGCGTCCAGTGCGGCGCCTGCGAGCGCCGCTGCCCCTACGGTCTGCCCATCCGGGACATGCTGGGCGGGGTGGCCAAGGATTTTGGTTACTGAGCGGTTGGCCGGCCCTGCGCCCGTCCTGGAGCAACTGGGCATACTGTTGGCGATCTGGGGCCCCTTCCTGACCGGCCTGCTGTCTTTTGCCCTGCTCTGCGTGGCCGCCCGGCCCCGGCCGCCCCGGCGGCTGCGGGTCCTTGCCGGCCTGCCTGGGGCCGGCATCCTGCTTTGGGCCCTGTGGTACTATCTGTTTTAATCCCGCTTCGAAACCCGGCCCGCCGGGGCCGACTGTCGTCACAAAGGAGAACCCAACGATTATGCTCGACCACATTTACGTCAAAGGCGCACGGGAAAACAATCTGAAAAACATCGACGTGGAGATTCCGCGGGACAAGCTGGTGGTGCTCACCGGCGTATCCGGAAGCGGCAAGTCCTCCCTGGCCTTTGAGACCATTTATGCCGAGGGCCAGCGCCGGTACGTGGAGTCCCTCAGCTCCTACGCCCGCATGTTCCTGGGTCAGATGGAGAAGCCCGACGTGGACTATATCGACGGCCTGTCCCCCGCCATTTCCATCGACCAGAAGACCACCTCCAAAAACCCCCGCTCCACCGTGGGTACCGTCACCGAGATCTACGACTATCTGCGCCTTCTGTGGGCCCGGGTAGGCACGCCCCACTGCCCCAAGTGCGGCAAGGAGATTCAGCAGCAGACCATCGACCAGATCATCGACCAGGTGATGACCCTGCCCGAAGCCACCCGGGTACAGGTGCTCGCCCCCGTGGTGCGCGCCCGGAAGGGGGAACACCAGAAGCTCTTTGAGGACGCCCGCAAGTCCGGCTATGTCCGGGTACGGGTGGACGCTTCCCTGTATGACCTGAGCGAGGAGATCAAGCTGGACAAGAACAGGAAGCACAACATCGAAGTGGTCGTGGACCGGCTGGTCATCCGGCAGGACATCGCCCGCCGCCTGACCGACAGTGTGGAGACCGCCTCCGCCCTGGCGGGCGGCCTGGTCATCCTCAACATCGTGAACGAGGACCGTGATATCCTGTTTTCCCAAAATTATGCCTGTGAGGACTGCGGCATCTCCATTGAGGAACTCACGCCCCGCATGTTTTCCTTCAACAATCCCTACGGCGCCTGCCCCACCTGCACCGGACTGGGCGCACAGCTGAAGGTGGACCCGGACCTCATCCTCCCCAACAAAAAGCTCTCCATCCTGGAGGGGGCCATCACCGCCTCCGGCTGGAACAACATCAAGGGCGATTCCATCTCCCGCATGTACTTTGACGCCCTGGCCAAAAAGTACGGCTTCAAGCTCAGCACGCCGGTGGAAGAGCTGCCCGCGGAGATCCTGGATCGGATCCTCTACGGCACCCAGGGGGAAAAACTCAAGCTGACCTACGAGCGCGGCAACGGGCAGGGGACCCTGTACCAGGCGTTCGAAGGCGTGGTGAACAATCTGGAGCGCCGCTACCGGGAAACCCAGAGCGACGGTATGCGCCGGGAGCTGGAGGAGTGCATGAGCCAGCGTCCCTGCCCCGACTGCGGCGGAAAACGGCTGAAAAAAGAGGCTCTTGCGGTCACCGTGGGCGGCATCAGCATCCATGATTTCTGTCAGAAACCGGTCACGGAGGCCCTGGACTTCGTAGAACATCTGGAGCTCTCCGCCCAGAAAATGCTCATTGCGGAACGCATCCTGAAGGAGATCAGGTCCCGCCTGGGCTTTCTGCGGTCGGTGGGCCTGCAGTACCTCACCCTGAGCCGGGCGGCGGCCACCCTCTCCGGCGGCGAAAGCCAGCGCATCCGTCTGGCCACCCAGATCGGTTCCTCCCTGATGGGCGTGCTCTATATTCTGGACGAGCCCTCCATCGGCCTGCACCAGCGGGACAACGACATGCTGCTGGACACCATGAAGCACCTGCGGGATCTGGGCAACACCCTGCTGGTGGTGGAACACGACGAGGACACGATGCGCGCGGCCGACTATATCGTGGATATCGGCCCCGGCGCGGGCGTCCATGGCGGCGAGGTGGTGGCCTGCGGCACCGCCGAGGAGATCATGAACGCCCCCGGCTCCCTCACCGGCGACTACCTGTCCGGCCGGAAGAAGATCCCCGTCCCCGCCCAGCGGCGGACCGGCAGCGGCAGGTCTCTGATCATCCGGGGCGCGGCGGAAAATAATCTGAACCAGGTGGACGTGTCCATCCCCCTGGGCACCTTCACCTGTGTCACCGGCGTATCCGGCTCGGGCAAATCCAGCCTGGTCAACGAGATCCTCTATAAAAAGCTGGCCTGCGACCTGAACCACGCCAAATGCCGGGCGGGGAAGCACGAGCGCATCGAGGGCGAGGAATTCCTGGATAAGATCATCGCCATCGATCAATCCCCCATTGGCCGCACGCCCCGCTCCAACCCGGCCACCTATACGGGACTGTTCAACGATATCCGGGATCTGTTCGCCTCCACTCCCGACGCCAAGAGCCGGGGCTACGGCCCGGGGCGCTTCTCCTTCAACGTGCGGGGCGGGCGGTGCGAGGCCTGCCAGGGCGACGGGCTGCTGAAGATCGAGATGCACTTTCTGCCCGATATCTATGTGCCCTGCGAGGTGTGCAAGGGCAAGCGGTACAACCGGGAGACTCTGGAGGTCCGCTACAAGGGCAAAAACATCTATGAAGTGCTGGACATGACGGTGGAGGAGGCTCTCCCCTTCTTTGAGCACCTGCCCAAACTGTACAACAAGCTTCAGACGCTGTATGAGGTAGGGCTCTCCTACGTAAAGCTGGGCCAGCCCTCCACCACCCTTTCCGGCGGCGAGGCCCAGCGGGTCAAGCTGGCCACGGAGCTCTCCAAGCGCTCCACCGGCTCCACCATCTACGTGCTGGACGAGCCCACCACCGGCCTGCACACCGCCGACGTCCACAAGCTGATTGAGGTGCTGCAAAAGCTGGTGGACGCAGGCAACACCGTAGTCGTCATCGAACACAACCTGGATGTCATCAAAACCGCCGATCACATCATCGACCTGGGTCCCGAGGGCGGCGACGGCGGCGGAAGCATTGTGGTAACGGGAACTCCAGAGGAGGTGGCGCAATGCGCCGCCTCCTATACGGGGCAGTATCTCAAACGGATGCTGTGAACCCTACGCGCTGCAACATACAGAAAACGGGCGGCCTGCGGCCGCCCGTTTTTTCCATCTGTCAAACAGTCCCCCTGCGCTCCGATTGTCCTGCGTTCCCGTTGCGGAGGACGGCCGCCCGCAACAGCCCTCTGCCGCTCCTTATTGAGCGTCCAGAGGCAGCGGGCGGGGCGGCCGGGGACCCAGTTCCGTCCGGCAGGTCTCGGCGAGGCCTTCCAGCGCCTCGTCCTGCCGCTCCAGCTCCGCCGAGAGGCCGTCCAGCATACCGCGTACCTGCTCCAGTTCCCCGCCCGCATGGGACAGGGTGGCGTCCATGCTGGTCCGCAGGCGGTCGTACTCGTTCTGGACCCGGCCCAGCCAGTGCTCCACCTGCTCCCGCATCTTTTTGACCCGCTCGGCCGCCTCAGCCTCCACCTGTTCGGCCCGGCAGTGGGCCTCCAGCTCCATACCGGCGGTGCGGTCCTTCACGCTCTCATAGGCTGCGGCGGCGGGCTCCGCCTTGGCAAGCCGCGCCTGGGCGTCGGCCAGGCCGCGCTCGGCCGCTTCGGCCCGTGCGCGGGTCTGCTCCAGCTCGGCACGCAGTGCTTCGGCCTGCTCCTGCGCCTGTTTCTGCTGGGCGGACAACGTCTCCCCCTCGGCGGCAAGGCACTCGGCCCGGTCCTTGGCGGCGGCCAGTTCCTCCTCCAGCTCCGCCCGGGCTTTGGCGCCCTCCTCAAGTTCCCGCTTGAGGGCCTCCAGCTTTTCCTGCTGCTCCCGGCTGCGGCTATCGATAAAGTCCAACACGTCCTGCTTCTGGAAGCCTCCAAAGGCGGCGGTGCGGAACTGCAACTCTCCGGCGCTCATGGCGAACACCCTTTCTCTACAAAAATCGTGTCTATTTTATCACAATTTCCCGGACAGTACAATCATTTCTTCCAATTGACTGGTTCGGAACACAATGATATAATAGGATGATTATGACAACATTAAGGCGAGGGGCGCGTATGTGGCGATCAGATCACTGGAACGAGTATGAACTGCTGGACTGCGGCGCAGGCGAGCGGCTGGAGCGCTGGGGCAAATACCTGCTGGTGCGGCCTGATCCCCAGGCCATCTGGCAGCGGGAGGGCAGCCATCCCGGCTGGAAGCGGCACGACGGACGCTATCAGCGCTCCAGCACCGGCGGGGGCGCATGGGTCAAGAAGGACCTGCCGGAGCGGTGGACGCTGGATTATGGCGCGCTGACCTTCAACATCAAGCCCATGAATTTCAAGCATACCGGTCTGTTCCCCGAACAGGCCGCCAACTGGGACTTCGCCATGCAGGCCATCCGCGCCGCCGGCCGGCCGGTGAGCGTGCTCAACCTGTTCGCCTACACCGGCGCGGCCACCATCGCCTGCGCGGCGGCGGGGGCCAGCGTGTGCCATGTGGACGCGGCGAAGGGCATGGTCTCCTGGGCGCGGGAAAACGCCAAAAGTTCCGGCCTGGAGCAGGCGCCGATCCGCTGGATCGTCGACGACTGCGGCAAATTCGTGGAGCGTGAGATCCGGCGGGGACGCCGGTATGACGCGGTCATCATGGACCCGCCCTCTTATGGCCGCGGCCCATCCGGTGAGATCTGGAAGCTGGAGGAAAACCTGCCCCTTTTTCTGGAGCTGGCGGCCCAGGTGCTCTCCGACGCGCCCATCTTCTTTCTCATCAACTCCTATACCACCGGCCTCTCCCCCTCGGTGCTCACCTATCTGCTGGAGACCATCGTGTCCCGCAGGTACGGCGGCCACACCGAGAGCCAGGAGCTTGGCCTGCCCGTTACCGCCACTGGCCTTTCCCTGCCCTGCGGCGCCACGGGGCGGTGGGTATGCGGCTGAATCGGAGGGAATGCATATGAGTCAGTCCATTATCAAAACGCAGCAGCTCCGCTTTTCCTACGCCGCCGACGAGGGGTCCGTCCCTCCGGTGGTGCTGGACGGGGTAGATCTGGAAATCGCGGAGGGGTCCTTCGTGGCCGTGCTGGGGCATAACGGCTCCGGCAAATCCACCCTGGCCAAGCATATGAACGCCATCCTGCTCCCTACCGGGGGCAAGGTATACGTCAGCGGCATCGATACCGCCGACGAGGACGCTCTGCTGGACATCCGCCGCACCGTGGGCATGGTGTTCCAGAACCCGGACAACCAGATCGTAGCCAACGTGGTGGAGGAGGACGTGGCCTTTGCCCCGGAGAATCTGGGCGTGCCCTCCGAGGAGATCCGCCGCCGGGTGGACGAAGCCCTGCGGCAGGTCGGCATGTACGAATATCGGGAGCATGCCCCTCATCTGCTCTCCGGCGGTCAGAAGCAGCGGGTGGCCATCGCGGGCGTCATCGCCATGCGCCCCCGGTGTATCGTGCTGGACGAGCCCACCGCCATGCTGGACCCCATCGGCCGCAGCGAGGTCATGAAGACCATCCGCGCACTTAACCGCACCAGCGGCGTCACCGTGGTGCTGATTACCCACCACATGGACGAGGCCGCCATGGCCGACCGGCTGGTGGTCATGGCCAAGGGCAAGATCGTCTCCGACGGCCCGCCCCGTCAGGTCTTCCGGCAGGTGGAGGCCCTCAAGTCCGTTGGTCTGACGGTGCCGGAGACCACCGAGCTTTTATGGCAGCTGCGCCAGGCGGGCGTGGACGTTCCCCTGGACGCGCTTTCCGACGAGGAGTGCGCCCAGGCGCTGTACCGGCTGCTGCAATAAGGACCGGGCCGCCCGGCCGGACGGCCCGCGCGGGCGTTACCCTGCGGGGGATGCACCAATTGATAAAGGAATGAAGCCATTTGGAACCGATCATTCAGACGGAAAAGCTCTGTCATATCTACTCGGCCGGTACCCCGTTCGAACGGGGCGCCCTGGTGGACGTGGACTTCACCGCCTACCGCGGAGAGTACCTGGGCATCATCGGCCACACCGGCTCGGGCAAATCCACCCTCATCCAGCACCTCAACGGCCTGCTGAAGCCCACCTCCGGCCGGGTCCTGTTTGAAGGGCGCGACATCTGGGAAACCAAGGAGCGCACCCGGCAGACCCGCTTCCAGGTGGGGCTGGTCTTCCAGTACCCGGAGTACCAGCTGTTTGAGGAGACGGTATACAAGGACATCTCCTTCGGCCCCCGGAATATGGGGCTGGACGCGGGGGAGATCGATCGCCGGGTACGGCAGGCCGCCCAGTTTGTGGGCCTGAAGGACGAGGTGCTGGAGAAGTCCCCCTTCGAGCTCTCCGGCGGCCAGAAGCGCCGGGTGGCCATCGCGGGCGTCATCGCCATGGAGCCCTCCGTGCTCATTCTGGACGAACCCACCGCCGGGCTGGACCCGGTGGGTGTGGAGAACATCCTGCAGAACATCCACGACTACCATACCGCCAAAAACGCCACCATCCTCATCGTCTCCCACTCCATGGAGGAAGTGGCCCGGACGGTGGACCGTCTGGTGGTGGTGGACGACGCGCGCATCCCCTTCTCCGGCTCCCCCCGGGAAGTGTTTGCCCACGGGGACGAGCTGGAGCGCATGGGGCTTGGCGTGCCCGCCATGACCCGGGTGTTCCACCGGCTGAAGGCCCTCGGCGTGGACATCGACCCTTCGGTCTACACCATCGAGCAGGCCAAGTGCGCGGTGCTGGCCGCGCTCAGGCGGAAGGGGGCGGTGTAAATGGCGCTCAAGGATATCACGCTGGGCCAGTATTTCCCCGGAAACACCCTGCTGCACCGGCTGGACCCCCGTACCAAGCTGCTGGGCACCGTGGCCTATATCGTGGCGCTGTTCCTGGCCAAGGGCATCGTGGGCTACGCCGTCCTGCTGGCCGTTCTGGCCGCGCTCATCGCCGTATCCAGGGTGGGGCTGAAGACCATCCTGCGCGGGATGAAGCCCATCCTGGTCATCATCATCATCACCGCCGTGCTCAACCTGTTCTACACCCCCGGAGCGGGGGAGCCCCTGGCCGCCTTCTGGATCTTCAAGATCTATCCGGAGGGCATCTGGGCGGCCGTTTATATGATCCTGCGCATCGCCATGCTCATCGCCTGTACCTTCCTGCTGACCTATACCACTTCCCCCATCCTGCTCACCGACGGGCTGGAAAAGCTGCTGGGACCCCTGAAGGCCATCCGAGTCCCCGTCCATGAGCTGGCCATGATGATGTCCATCGCCCTGCGCTTTATCCCCACGCTGATCGAAGAGACCGACAAGATCATGTCCGCCCAGAAGGCCCGGGGGGCCGATTTCGACACGGGCAGCCTGATGCAGAAAGCCCGGGCCCTGGTGCCTTTGCTGGTGCCTCTGTTCATCTCCGCGTTCCGCCGGGCCGACGAGCTGGCGGTGGCCATGGAGTGCCGCTGCTATCACGGCGGCGAGGGACGCACCCGCCTGCGGGTGCTCCGCTTCCGGGGCGCCGACGTGGCCGCACTGGCCGGCAGCGCGGCTCTGTGCGTGCTGGTAGGCGTGCTGCGGCAGTTCGGGCTTTAGATCCTTGTTTGGGAGCTTGTGCAAACGCCAACCGGCGAGTCCTTGCTCCTCGGTGCGGCCACCCCCGCGCCGCCGCGCCGGGCGCCTGTTTGAATGCCCGCGGAAGGACGAATGGGCGTCGGTCTTGGAACCGGTTCCGGTTCCAAGCCTCGAACGATCCCCAGACCTCTAATTTTAGAAAAAATTAATGTGAGCTTAAACCGCTATGAGGAATATTGCGTTACGATTGATGTATGTAGGCACCGCCTACCACGGCTGGCAGGTCCAGAAAAACGCCGTCTCTGTGGAGGAGACGCTGGAAAAAGCTCTGGCACAGGTGGTGGGCCATCCGGTCAAATGCACCGGGGCAGGCCGCACCGACGCCGGCGTCCATGCCGAAACCTATATCGCCAACTTCCATACCAGCTCCCGCATCCCCTGCGACCGGCTGCCCCTGGCGGTGAATACCCGCCTGCCCGAGGATATCGTGGTGGTCCGGGCCGGCGAGGTAAGCAGCGCGTTCAACGCCATCGGCTCCTGCCTGAAAAAGGAGTACACTTACCGCATCTACAACTCCCGTATCCGCAACGCCTTTCTGGTGGACCGGGTATGGTTCTATCCCAAGCATCTGGACGAGTCCGTCATGGCCCGGGCAGCCGCCCACTTCGTGGGTACCCATGATTTCAAGGCCGTCCAGTCGGTGGGCACCGAGGTGCGCTCCACCGTGCGCACGGTACATTACTTTACCGTTGCGCGCAGGGGCGATCAGATCGACTGCCGGGTCTGTGCCGACGGCTTTCTCTATAACATGGTGCGGGCCATGGTGGGCACCTGCGTCTACGCCGCCGAGGGCAAATTCTCCCCCGATGACGTACCGGCCATCCTGTCCGGCCGCAACCGCACCGCCGCCGGACCCACAGTCCCTCCCGGCGGGTTATATATGACCCAATTGTGGTATGGCGAGGATGTGCCCTAACGGTTCGGCTGCGCCCCCCGCGCCAACCGGCGGATAATATGGGGCGAAATTGCGGCGCCGGCAGGACGCAGGGTGGCTCGGCCACATATTCCCCGATCAGGAGCATAAAATGGAAGAAATCAACGGGGGCCGTCCGGCCCCCAAACTGCAAAAACCAAATCTGCTGCGGCGGCTGCTGGCCTTTCTGCTGACGGCCGCTCTGGTCGTGGGCGCCGTGGCCCTGGTGGCCTGGCGCGACAGGATCAACCTGGATTCCATCCGGCGCTGGTTCTCTTACCGCAATCTGGAGCGCAGCGACAGCGGACAGGCGGAGACCTTTTCCTACGGCGGCAGCGCGTCCGACACCTTCGCCAACCTGGACGGAGACCTGCTGGTCTGCTCCCCTACTGGCTTTCAGCTCTATTCGGGCAGCGGCACCCTGTATGTGGACGAGACCGTACTGCTGGAACACCCGGTGGTAAGCGCCTGCGGCAAACGGGGCCTGGTCTACGACGCCGGGGGACAGGAGCTGTTCGTGCTCTCCGGCCGGGAGGTGGCCTTTACCCTCTCCCAGGAGACCGAGCGCTCCCTGATCTCCGCCTCGCTCAATCCGAACGGGTGGCTGGTCCTGGTCAGTCAGGAGCACGGGTATAAGGGCAGCGTTACGGTCTACGACGGAAGCTATGCCCCCGTCATGCGGCTTGACCTGTCCAGCCGCTTCGTCATGGACGCGGCCCTTTCCCCCGACAACAAGACCGTCGCCGTCCTGACCGTAGGTCTGGAGGAGGGCAGCTTTGACTGCCGGGTGGACCTGTACCGGCTGGACCATGACGCCGGCAGCGCCGCGCCCGACGCGTCCTGCTCCGTGGGCAACAACGCGCCCCTGGCCCTGCGCTGGACGGATGACGGCATCTGGCTGTTGGGCGAGAACGGCGTGTACCGGGTGGACGGCTCCGGCGCTTTGGGCGGCGGCTATACCTACAGCGGACGCTATCTGAAGGGCTTTTCGCTGGAGGGCGACGGCTTTGCCGCGCTTCTGCTGGGCAAGTACCGTGCGGGCAGCAATGCCGTGCTGACCATCGTGGACGGCGCGGGCGCGGTACAGGCCTCCTTGTCCATTGACGAGCAGGTGCTCTCTCTTTCCGCCGCCGGGCGGTATGTGGCGGTGCTCACGGCCGACCGGCTGGACCTGTATGACCAGCAGCTCGGCCTCTACGCCACGCTGGACGGCACCCAGGGGGCCCGCCGCGTGCTGATGCGCAGCGACGGTACCGCCATGCTCATCGGCAGCGGCGAAGCCCGGCTCTATGTTCCCTGATCCTACCACGCAGGAGGCATCTCATGGCAGCTTTTCTCCTTTTTGACCTGATCGTACTGGCCGTGCTGGTGATCTTCACCCTGCGGGGCGCCTGGCGCGGGCTGGTGCTCTCCCTGTGCTCTCTGCTGGCGGTGGTGGTGGCGTTCGCCGGGGCCAGCTTTCTGGCCCGCACCGTCTCTCCCATGGTGGCCCAGGCTCTGGAGCCGCGCTTCGCCGCCGCTATCGAGACCCGTCTGGAGGACGCGCTGGAACAGCGTGTGGCAGAGGGGGAGCAGGCCGTGCTCACCACCGAAGACGTCCCCCTGGAGGGTGTGCTGGACATCCTGCGCGATATGGGGCTCTACCAAAATCTGATCGGCGCGGTGGACCGTGCCGTGGAACAGGGCGTGGCGGAGATCGCCGCCAGCGCCGCGGCGGCGGTGGCCGCCGCCGTGGCCCAATCGGTCGCCTACCTGGTGCTCTTCCTGGCGGGATTTCTCCTCCTGCTGGCGGCATGGACTTTGGTGAGCCGCGCTCTGGATCTGGTCGCCCGGCTGCCGGGGCTGCATTTTCTCAACAAAACGCTGGGCGGCCTTTTCGGGCTGATCCAGGGGTGTATTCTTCTGTTCGTCGCGGCCTGGCTGATCCAGTTTTCCGGCCATCTGATCCCGGAAGAGACGGTGGAACAGACCCGCCTGCTTCGCTTTTTTATGGACACCAACCCCTTCGCTCTCTTGAGCGGACTGTAACGCCGCACCGGCGTGCAAAGGAAATTCAGGTGACTTATGACGATTCCAAACTTGCTCTCCCTGCTTCGCCTGGCCTTGGTGCCGGTATTTGCCCTGGTCTACTTCTCCTGCGCTCCCAACGCCCATCTCTGGTCCGCCGTTCTCTATCTGGCCGCGTTTGTCACGGATGTGGCCGACGGCTGGATCGCCCGGCGCTTCAGCCAGATCACCCGTCTGGGCCGCATTCTGGATCCGATGGCCGACAAGCTGATGACCTTCATCGTGATCCTCTGCCTTACTGCGGACGGAGTGATCCCTGTATGGGCGGTCGTGATCTTCTTCTGCAAGGAACTGGCCATGGCCATCGGCGGCTATCTCATGTATCGGGCGCGGGGGGACGTGATCTCCTCCAACTGGCTGGGCAAGAGCGCCACCGGCGTGTTCTTCGTGGTGTGCGCCGCTCTGGTCCTTTTCCCCGCTATTCCAAGGCCCTGGGCCGTGCGGATGATCTCCGCGGCCCTCGTCCTGACGGTAGCCGCCTTTTTCAGCTATCTGTACCAATTTGTCAAGGGATTGGAAAAAAGAAAATCCCACTGATTCATACGCAGTTCATAATTTCGGATTAGAATCATTTCTCAAAAGGAATGTTATCTCAGGAGCGTTCCGCTGCGATTCGGAAGCGCTCCGGAAGGAGTTGAAATAGATGCAACCCACACTTTGCTCCAGATGTCACAAAAACGTCGCCGTCATCTTCATTCAGAAGATGGAGGGCGGCACCACGAAGAGTGAAGGCCTCTGCCTGAAATGCGCCAAAGAAATGGGCATCAAGCCCGTGGAAGATATGATCCAGAAAATGGGTATCACCGACGAGGACCTGGAGGGCCTGACCAACGAGATGATGTCGGCCTTCGGCGGCGCCGAGGGCATGGAGGGCCTGATGGCCCAGGATGAGGACGGCGACGAGGACGACGAGGACGGCAAGACCGCTACCTTTCCCTTCCTGAATAAGCTGTTCGGCTCCGCCCAGAACCCCGGCCAGCCCCCTGAGCGTGAGGCTTCCCGCCCCGCCCGGGAGGAAAAGGAAAAGAACGGCAAGGGCGAAAAGCAGCCCAAACGCAAATTTTTGGAAAATTACTGCATCTCCCTGACGCAAAAGGCCGCCGACGGCAAGCTGGACCGCATCGTGGGCCGGGATGAGGAGATCCAGCGCACCATTCAGATCCTGAACCGCCGCCAGAAGAACAATCCCTGCCTCATCGGCGAGCCCGGCGTGGGCAAGACCGCCATTGCGGAAGGTCTGGCGCAGAAGATTTATGAGCGGGACGTACCCTACAAGCTGCTGGATAAGGAGGTCTACCTGCTGGATCTGACCGCCCTGGTGGCGGGCACCCAGTTCCGGGGCCAGTTTGAAAGCCGCATGAAGGGGCTCATCGAGGAGATCCGCAAGCTGGGCAATATCATTCTGGTCATCGACGAGGTCCACAACATCGTGGGCGCCGGAGATGCCGAGGGAAGCATGAACGCGGCCAATATCCTCAAGCCCGCTCTGAGCCGCGGAGAGATCCAGGTCATCGGCGCCACCACCCTTACGGAGTACCGCAAGTACATCGAAAAGGACTCCGCCCTGGAGCGGCGCTTCCAGCCCGTCATCGTGGAGGAGCCCTCCATTGAGGATTCCGTCAAGATCATCCAGGGCATCGCCCCCTACTATGAGCACTATCATTTCGTGTACATCTCCCCGGAGATGTGCCGCCTGGCCGTGACCATGAGCGAGCGGTATATCACCGACCGCTTCCTGCCCGACAAGGCCATCGACCTGATCGACGAGGCCTGCTCCGACGTGAACCTGCACAATAAGGGCCTGGCCCGCAGCGTGGAGGTCAAAAAGGAGCTGGAATCCCTCTCCAAAGAGCGCGAAGACCTGATGAGCGAGGCCAACCAGCGGGACTACAAGCGCCAGACCGCCCTGAAGAGCAACGAGCAGCGCCAGGCGGAGATCCGCCGGGAGCTGGCCAAGCTCAACGCCGAGCACGATTCCCTCACGGGAAACCCCGCCACGCAGGAGGCCCTGCGCTCCAACGAGCACCGGCAGGCCAGCTACCAGCGGGAGCTGGCCAACCTGAACCGGGAGCGGGAGACCCTGCTCTCCGATGAGGGGGCCGGCCACGACTACGAGCGCCTGGCCGCCATCAAGAGCCGGGAGATCCAGCTCCAGGAGGAGCTGGGCCGTCTGGACGCCCAGAGCGCGCCTCCCCTGACGGTGGAGCACCTGGCCCGGGTCATCGAGCTGTGGACCAAGATTCCCGCCAGTCAGATCCAGGAGGCGGAGTACGAGCGTCTGGCCCAGCTGGAGGAGCGTCTCAAGGAACACCTGATCGGCCAGGACGACGCCGTCCACGCCGTGGCCAACGCCGTGCGGCGGGGCCGGGTGGGCATCGCCTCCAAACGCAAGCCCGTTTCCTTCATCTTTGTGGGCTCCACCGGCGTGGGCAAGACCGAACTGGTCAAGCGGCTTGCTCAGGATCTGTTCCACTCCCCCGAATCGCTGATCCGGCTGGACATGTCCGAGTTCATGGAGAAGTTCAGCGTCTCCCGCATCATCGGCTCCCCTCCGGGCTACGTAGGCTACGATGAGGCCGGCCAGCTGACCGAGAAGGTGCGGCGCAAGCCCTACTGCGTCATCCTCTTCGACGAGATCGAGAAGGCCCATCCGGATGTGCTGAACATCCTGCTTCAGATCCTGGACGACGGTCACATTACCGACGCCCAGGGCCGCAATGTGAACTTCGAGAACACCGTCATCGTCATGACCTCCAATGCGGGCAGCAGCTCCAATGCCTCCGGCAGCGTGGGCTTCGGCCGCACTGCGGGCGAGCAGGGCCGTGAGCGGGCCATGAAGGCGCTGGAGAGTTTCCTGCGGCCGGAATTCATCAACCGGGTCGATGAGATCGTTTACTTCAACCGTCTCAGCGAGGACAACTTTAAAGCCATCGCTTCCATCATGCTGGACGAGCTGAAAACCACCCTGGCGGAAAAGGGTATTACCTTCACCTGGGACGACGTTCTGCTGGACTACTTGGTCAAAAAGTCCTATTCCCAGACCTACGGCGCCCGTAACCTGCGCCGTCAGATCCAGAAGGACCTGGAGGATGCGATTGCCACCAAGCTGATCGAGAGCTACAAGGCCCCCATCCACAGTCTCCACGCCACCGCCGATGGCGCGCATGCCTTGGTGGAGGCTCAGTAATCAGCTTCAAAATGCGAGGCGCTCCGCCCTGCGGAGCGCCTCGCATCTGCTGTGACCGGGTCAAAAAAGCCGTGCCCCGTGCTGTATGCACGGGGCACGGCTTTTTCAAGCGCTTCAGTCCTCTTCTTCGCCCTTCTTGCGGCCGATCATGATGATCAGGCCAGCGGCGGACAGGGAGGCCGCCAGGGCCAGCAGGCCCAGGGTCGCGGTGGGATCCACCGCGCCGGCAACTGCGCCGGTCTGCGGCAGGTCGCCCAGCGGGGGCTCCTCTTCGGGGATCTCCACCTCTTCCGCAGGAGGCTCAGGCGTGGGCACCGGCTCCACAGGAGCGGGCTCCAGCGGTGTGGGCTCCTCGGGGATATCCGTCTCCACCGGCTCCGGAGTGGGGGTGACGCTGGGCTTCGGAGTGGGCTTCGGGGTGGGCTTCGGAGTCGGATGCACAGGCGGATCGTAGGGGGTAGGCGTCGGAGTGGGCACGACCTTTTCGTCGTGCAGCTCGTAGACCAGCGTGAGCACATAGATGGTGTCCGGCTCTTCCAGCTTTACGCCATCCTGCGGCTGGCTCTTCTGGCTCTGGTACACATAGGTGCTCCGGCCGTCCGTGCTCTTGTAGCTGTTCGGATTCAGGTCGCTCAATTTGATCTCCTGATCCTTGCTGCCCTCGACGGTGTCTCCGGTCACCTTCAGGGTGTCCGCCGTGATCAGGGTTCCGTTCTCATCGTAGTGGTAGTACTCCCGGTCCACGCGGTAGAGATACTGATCACTGGCGCGGTAGGTGTTGGTGATGGTCAGGCCGTCCGCCGCGCTGCCGCCGTAGGTGACCTCGTAGTAGTCGCCGCCGAACTTCACCATGTTCATGGCGATGGAGGAGCCGCCTTCGTTATCGCCGCCCAGGTCGGGGGTCATAATGGACTGCGCGCCCCACTCCTGAACGGTATACCGGATCTCATGGCCGTCGCTGGAGAGCGCATACTTGGGCAGATTCGTCCAGGTATAGCTCCAGGTACCTTCTTCACCGGCCGTGAGCGTGACCGGGTTCGTCACGCCCTCCATTGCCACCCAGTTCTCATCGCCGTACAGATATACGGTGACCGACTCGGGCAGGACGATCCCCTCGGGGGCATTCCAGATCTTGGTGACCGTCAGTTCTGCGATGTACTCCTGTTCGATGGTATTGAGGAAGACGTTTCCGGCCCCCTCCGTCACCGTATACACATGGCCGTTGGAGGCATGGACCTTGCCGTCCGCGCCGACGACCTCTTTCACCACGTAGGTGTACTCGTTGCGGCCGTCATCATACTTGGGCAGCTGAGCGCCGTCGGCGTCGGTGGTAATGGTCTTGGCCCAAGCCGTTCCGTCCTCGTTCCGATCGGCGTCGGTGAGGGTGATCTCCAGGCTGAATCCGTCGTCCTGCGTCGTGCCGACCCAGCGGGTCAGGGTAAACTTGGCCTCGGCTGCGGCGGGGCCCTTCCACATCTTGGTCACCGTGACCTCGACATGATCCTGCTGCAGGGTGTTGGTCACAGAATAGCCATTGATGACCACGTCGTAAGTGCTGCCGCCCCAGGTAACCGTGGTCTTCCCGGTGGCTGCATCCGTCACCGCGCCGCTCTCCTGGATGGTATAGGCAAATTCATGGCCGTCCATCGCAGAGTAGGCGGGAAGGTCCTCATACAGATAGGTAAAGGTGCCGTCGTCGTTCGCCGTCACCGTGGGCGCAGCAGGCGCGTCCACGCCGGTCAGTTCCGTGCCGTCCCGCAGGATGAGGAAGGAAGCGTCCGCACCGGTATGGGCGGCAGCGCCGTCCACCCAGGTCTTGGTGATTCTGATATCCTTGGTACCGGCGTTAAAGGTGTTGACGAAGCGGATGACGCCGTCCTCACCGGTGGTGTTGGCAGGCGTATAACGAGCCGCCAGAGCGGTCTCCTCCATGGTCTCCACGATGGTATAGATGTTCTTCGTGCAGGTGTTGCCGTTGAAGGTGTACTGGTCCAGATCCTCAAAGGTCAGGCTGCCGATGCCCGTAGTCTCATCATACACCATGGCCTTGGTCTGGTTTGTGGTCACGCCGTTCTTATGGAGGGTAAAGGTCAGCGCGGGCCGGTAAGCGGGATCCCCGCCGCTCCATTCCTTGGTGGCGGAAACGCTCACCTTGCTCTGCCCCACCGTGTTGACCACGTTCCAGACATAACCGCTCTGCACATTGCCGGAGGAGCTGTAGGTAACCGTATAGGTCTCGCCATCGGCGCCGTAGGGCTTGAATTCGGCCCCGTTCTCCAGCGCCTCGCTGCCCAGCAGCTCCCGGACGGTATACTGGATGCGCTTGCCGCCGTCATAAGCAGGCACCGAGATCGTAGTGGTCCAAACCGGCTCCCCTGCGCCGGCCAAAACCGGGAGATACACGGTCTGCGGCGCTACGTTGTCGCTGTTGACAGCGCTGACCGTAAAGGCAACGGTACCATGGCTGCTGCGGGCGTCCACCCAGGTCTTGGAGATGGTCAGGCTGGCGGTATCGCCTTCCAGAATATTGGTGATATCGTAATCACCCACGTTCTTGGCCTCACCCTTCACGTAGTTGGCGGTATAATTGGAAACCGCATCTTCGCGCACGGTATAGATGATCTTCGCACCGGTTTCATCGTACTTGGGCAGATCCTCCCACTTGTAGTGGGTCTCCTCGGCCCAGGCCCAGGTGCCCGCGGTGGCGACGATGCCGCCGGCAGGCTCTCCCTCGCCCTCGGGTGCGCCGTCCAGCCGTTCCAGGCCGTCCAGGCCTGCGACGCCGATGAAGCGGGCCGCCGCCAGCGCGCCGGACAGGACAGCATCGCCGCCGTCGGCTTCAGGCGTGGCGCTGGGGTCTGCGCTGGACGTGGCGCTGGGGTCTGCGCTGGGCGTGGCGCTGGGATCCGCGCTGGGCGTGGCGCTGGGGTCTGCGCTGGGCGTGGCGCTGGGAACCGCGCTGGGCGTGGCGCTGGGATCCGCGCTGGGCGTGGCGCTGGGATCCGCGCTGGGCGTGGCGCTGGGGTCTGCGCTGGGCGTGGCGCTGGGATCTGCGCTGGGCGTGGCGCTGGGATCCGCCGGAGTCTGATTTGGGGTGGCGGACAACGTCTGCTCCGCGGTTTCCACTCCGTTTGCATAGAGCCGGACGGTAATGGACCCGGGCCGGGTGTCGTTGGTGTTGCCCTCGTCGTCCCAGCGCTTGTCACCCTCGATGGTCAAGCTGCCCTTGAGGGTGTTGGTGATGGTCACGCTGCCATCCTGGTTGTTTTTATAGCCGACCTCGAACCAGTCGCCGTCATCCAGGGTGATCTTGCCGTTGCTCTCGCCCCGCTCCTTGACGGTGTATTCAATGGCCTCGCCGTCGGCGTCGGCAGTCGGAATCGCGTAGGTCTGCGCGTCTTCGCCCGTTCCGACCGTAATCTCGGTACCCTTCAGGGCATACACGGGCAGGCCGGTGAAAGAGAACGCCGGGCTGCTCTCCGTGACCTCAGCGGTGATGCCGGTGGCCTTACCGTTGGCATACAGCTCGATCGTGGCGGTCTTGTCCGCGCTGTCCAGCGCCGCGGCCACCCAGACCTTGGTACCGGCGATCGAGGCATTCTTGGGGTCGGTGATGGTATTGGTCAGCTTCCCGGTCGCCTGGTCACAATGGATCGTATAGGTGTGACCGTTGAATGTCACGGTGCCGTTGACAGGCTTGTTATCTGCGCCCAGCTCCGCCACGGTATAGTGGACCTCATTGCCGGAATTGTCATACGTGGGAACGCGGAAGGTATGGGACCAGCCGGGAGCGCTCAGTTCGGCAGAATCCACGATGGTGCTGCCGCGCATCACCGCGACGGTAACGCGGCTCCGGTCGGCGGCGGGGCCCTCCCATTCCTTCGTGACGGTGATCTCCTTCTCTGCGTCTTTGACATTGGTGATGATATTGCCCGCTGTGGAGGCCAGCTGGACGGCCGGTGTGACGATACGGTAGCCAGTCACCGCCTGCTCCACGGCCACATAAGCGATATCATTGCCATCCTCGTCCTTGGTAGGCAGTTGTATGGTGGTATCGCTCCAGCCGTTCCCTTGGGTCAGCTCCAGCGTATCCACAGGCGCTTTCGCCGCGTCGTAGATCGGCGTTCCGTCCTGGGTGGCGCCGGTCATCACATAAATGTCAACGGAAACCGTCGTGCCGTCCGTGGGCGCGCTGCCAGCGGGCAGCCAGCTCTTGGTGACGGTGAAGCTCTTCTTCTGCGGATCGCGGGTGTTCCGAACGATATGGGGGGCATTCGCGGTGATCTCCGTGCTGCCCACATAGACCTTGCCCCACTTCACCGTGATCGCCGTCTGAGCGTCGCTGAGGGCAGGGGTAATGAAGCCGGAAGGGGCCTGGGTCTCAGTCAGGGTATAGCTGTGCTCCTCACCGGAGGGGATCCCCGCAAACAGGTGGTTCCCATTGCCGGCGCCGGTGTCCGCGATGGTCTTCGCGCCGGTCAGCGTAAAGGTCGCGCCGGGCAGAAGATTGCCCTTGCTGTCCTGCTTCTGGAGGTACAGATCTGCATACAGGCCCTTGACCTTGGGGACCTTGAAGTACAGAACCGGCAGATCCTCCGAATCTGCAATCAGATTCCCCTGCTCGTCGACAGGGTTGCCCTCACGGTCCGTGAGATAATACGTCAGGTAAGTCGCACCATTGGTCAGGCCATACTGATCTGCGCCTGCCCCGGTGTTATCCAGCTGCACACGATAGGTCAGGGAATAGACAAAGTCATATTCCTCACTATCCTTGATCTTGTCATAGTCGACCCTTGTGCTTGTTCCATGCTTATAGACCGTCGGGATATCATTGCGGAGCGTCCAAATCAGGGTCTCGCTGTTCGTACCCTGGCCGGTCACCCGGTAATTTGCCTCTCCGGCCTGCTTGCTGACAAAGCTGATGTTTGCCCCCATGGGATCCGTTACTTCCCATGCTTCGGCGGAAATTTTGATGAGCGTCAGGTAGATATCAAAGCTCTCAACCAGCTCATCGGCATTGGCGGCCAGCTGGCACTGATTGGACATCGCATTGAACCACAGATAACCATCCGCGGTCCGGTCGACGCCCACATAGGCGGAGAGGAGCTTCGTCCCCGTCTGGCGGATATTGTACACCCATTTTTCCGCATTGGAATAGGGCTGGCCCTGGTAAGTCGAATAGCGTGTGAAGCCGGCATCGACCTGGGGCGCGGTACCGTTCTTATTGGGCTCACCGTCGCCCAGCAAAAGCACGAAAGACATCGCCCGGCTCAGCTTATCGTTGTTCGCCTGTTCCCGGAACAGGCTGTCCAGCGCGCCGTCCGCAAGTCCCAGCGGGTCCGCCACATTGGTCCCGTCGCCCTGCGAGGGCGGGTTGACGCCATTGATGGCGTCCACCACGCTGTTGTGATACTGGCCATCCGCCCCCAGCGTCCAGTCCAAAGCCGCCACGTCGATCCAGACCGAAGCAGAAGCGGCGTTCAGGTCGATCAATTCCGCCGTTCCGCTGAACTTGGTCAGCGACATATACCGATGGGCGATCACGTTCCCATTTTCATCTTTGGCAGACGCGGCGTACTCGGCTGCAAAGGCAATGGCCGCCTCCTTCGCGGCATCCATGCGGGACTGGTACTCGCAGGTGGCTGCTGACGCATCATGATGGTACCCTTTCCAATGTCCGCATGTAGCACAATAATCGCTATACCGTGAACTAGGCGTAAAGCCGGTACACCGCTGACATAGATCACATCCTGCGCTCTGCACGGAGTGATTGCGGTGGTTCTCGCTCTTCCCGCAGTTCACGCAATAGTACATCGAGGTAGACTTGTCGATGACCAGCGCCACCGCCGCATCCGGCATGGAGGGGGAGCGCTCCACCTTCTGTGTAGTCGTCACGTTCAGGGTGATATCAAACTGATTTTCAGTCCCGGTGCCCTGAATGACCTTGGAAATCGTAACTTCCGGGTCCGTGGCTTTGTTGGTGGTCACTGCATTGGTTGGGTTCGCGTCCTGCGCAAATGTTCCCGTACCTTCATTATAGGTGTAGTACACGGGGACATTTCCGCCCTCGATCTGCTGATTGCTGCTCTCCGCCGCCGCCGCCGTGATGGGCAGCATGCCCAGCAGCAGCACGGCTGTCAGCAGCAGGGACAGGGTCCGTTTCATTCTTTTTGCCATCTTGTTTCAATTCCTCCTTAAAATAAGAGAAGTGGAACAGTGGCAGCCGGACCGGCGTGGCGGTCGCCCGCTGTAGCCTCCTGGCTTTGCGTCCCGCCCTTTCGGACGGTTTGCCTTTGCACGGTGTTCATGGGGCCGCTTGGTGTGCTCAGTCTTGCTCTGGTTGCTTACTCTCTTCCGTTGCTGCCTGCTCCAGCAGGGCGCTGTCGATGAGGCGAATCAGCTCCAAGGCGCTCCGGAAGGGCTGTGTCTTTTGTCCATCCGTCCAGGTCACGGTTCCCTGCCATGTGGCATTCTGCGTATTCAGGATCTGTACCACAAAGGTCTCCCGTTTTCCTGCCGCCTGTTTCATAGGCAGCCATCACCTCCCGTCCTGCCTGCTGCGCAGGTCTTACGGTATCTACTGTGCTTCTTACTATAAAGTCCAGCAGATACATTTCGGTTACATTTTAAAAATTCGCCGTCACTTTTTCTTTTTTCTTGTTGGCGCTGCCCTGCATCGGCGCGGCGCCGGCCGCTGCCGCCGCGTCCGGCCGGGTCCGCTCGCAGAATGGCATGCGCCAAACAGCGTAAAATCAGGCTGCCCGGCAAAGCCGGGCAGCCTCAGCTTGTCGAAAAAGGCCAAAGGCCTTTTTCGACAGAGGGATGCATGACGGACAGGGCTCGATTCTTGCAGAAAAGTCGCCCTGTCCGTCATGAGAGGTGTCATTTCCGACGCACGTGTCGCCGGAAATGACGGAGCTTCCTTTCCTTCCATCGTCTGCGGACGGCTCAACTCTGCCAGGCTCTTCTCCAGGAGGGTTTTTCGACAGCCTGATCCAAATCTCCGGTACAGCAGGGGTTGTGCCTGCGCCGGGCCGGACCGCCCCGGACGGCCCCCTATACGTACTCGTAATCGGAGAACTTGGTCTCGCCCTGCTTGATGTCCTTGGTCTCGCCCACAAATTTGCCCATCACATGGCAGTCCGGGCAGGCACCGTAGTCCGGGTCGGACATCAGGTCGATGGGATAGCGGTATTTCTTGCCGCATTCCGGGCACTCATAAAAAAAGAAATAATCTCCCCAGGTCATTTTGCACATCCTCCATCGCGTTGCGTTTGCGTTCGTTTTATTCCAAGCCCTGCCGCAGCACAGCCGGCCTCCGGGATCAGGCGGTCCCTTCCGCCTGACCGGCCAAGCGGGCCCGCTCGGCCCGGACCGCATCCCGGCGGCGGATGCTCTCCTCCAGCCCGGGCCGGGGCCGTTGGCCGATCGCGTCCCGCCAGCCGGTCAGCCACCGGCGCAGCTCCTCCAGCCCCTCGTCGCTGAGCGGGAAGGTCCGCGTCTCCTCCACCCGGCTGTCCTCATAGCGCCAGGGCCCTTCCCACACCTCGGCGGCCAGGCCTTCCTCCCGGGGCGTCACCCGGTAGCACAGCGCGCCGGCGCTGGCTGTCCAGAAGTTTTCATTTTGAAAATGGGAGAGCACAGGCAGAAAAAAGTCTTCCATGATTCCTACTCCTTCTCGCGGCCGCAGCCACAAATGCGGTAGGTATCATACCACATTTTTCACCGTTTTTCAATTCTGGGAAAAACGGGTCAAAAATTGCCGCGTACGCTCCTGCTGCGGGTGGACGATGACCTGCTCCGGTGTCCCCTGCTCCACGATCACGCCGCCGTCCATGAAGATCACCTGATCGGCCACGTCCCGCGCGAACGCCATCTCATGGGTGACGATGATCATTGTGGTGTTCTGTTCCGCCAGGGAGCGGATGACCTTGAGCACCTCGCCGGTCAGTTCCGGGTCCAGCGCGGAGGTGGGTTCGTCAAAGCAGAGGATATCCGGGCTCAGCGCCAGGGCCCGGGCAATGGCCACCCGCTGCTGCTGGCCGCCGGAGAGCTGGTGGGGATAGTGCCCGGCCCGGTCGCTCAGGCCCATCTGCTCCAGCAGCGCCTTCCCCTGCTCCTCGATCTGGCGGAGGATGCGCTTCTGATCCCGCTTATAGTCCGCCCGCTCCTTTGCCAGCAGCCGTCCGGCCAGAGTCACGTTTTCCAGCGCGGTGTACTGGGGGAAGAGGTGGAAGGACTGGAATACCATGCCGAAGTGCAGGCGCTTGCGGCGCACCTCCGCCTCCCGCTGGGTGGCGGGGTCCGCCGCGTCAAAGAGGGTCTCCCCCCGCACGGCGAGGCTCCCGCGGTCGGGCCGCTCCAAAAAGTTCAGGCAGCGCAGCAGGGTGGTTTTGCCCGAGCCGGAGGAGCCGATGATGGCCAGGGCCTGCCCCTCCTCCAGCGAGAAGCTGATATCCTCCAGCACCCGGGTGGCGCCGAAATGCTTTTCGATGTGACGTACCTCCAATACCGACATCGTGACGCCTCCTTACTTGAAGTAATCCAGCTTTTTCTCCACCCAGCCGAACAACAGGGTGAGAATGCCGTTGACCGCCAGATAGAACACCGCGGTATAAAACAGGGGCCAGATCATGCCCTTCTTGATGAAGGACTCTCCCATCCAGATGATCTCATACACGGAGATGATGCGCACCAGGGCGGTGTCCTTCACCAGGGTGATAAACTCGTTGGACATGGGCGGAACGATACGCTTGACGACCTGGAGCAGCGTGATCTTGAAGAAGATCTGGCTGCGGGTCATGCCCAGCACCTGTCCCGCCTCGTATTGCCCCCGGGGCACCGCCTGGATGCCCCCGCGGTAGATCTCGGAAAAATAGCAGGCGTAATTGATGACAAAGGACGCCAGCGCCGCCGTGAACCGGGGCAGCAGCGGCAGGCCGAAGAGCAGGCCGGGGCCGTAAAAGATCACCAGGATCTGGAGCATCAGCGGCGTGCCCCGGATGATCCAGACCACCGTCTTCACGAAGCCCCGCAGGGGCGCGAAGCGGCTCATGGAGCCAAAGCTGATGATCAGGCCCAGGGGCAGGGCGAAGACCAGCGTCAGGACAAACAGCTCCAGGGTGGTGACAAGTCCCTCCAGCAGGGTGAGCGTAACGGTCGTAAGCATGGCGATTCCCTCTCTTAAACCGGGGAAAGGCAGAGAGCCGGACGGCTCTCTGCCTGTTTCCTCTCCCGAAGAATGATGAACCTCTTACTTTTCGATGATGGACTCCTGAACGCCGTAAGCCGTGGCGGTCTCCAGAACGGTACCGGCGTCGCAGGCTTCCTTCCAGAAGGCGTTGAAGGCGTCCGTCAGGTCGGAGCCCTTGCGGAACGCCACGCCGTACTCCTCGCTGTTGAGCTGCACGGTATAGGTCAGCTCGGGGTAGCTGGTGCCCTCGCCGATCATGGCGCCCGCCATCAGAAGGTCGATGACGCAGGCGTCGGAGGCGCCGGAAGCCACCTCCAGCAGGGCGTCGGCCTGGGTCTGCTTGGCCACGTAGCTCAGGCCCAGCGCATCCAGCTGCTCGGCGCCGGCGGAGCCGTTCTCCACCGCAAAGTTCAGGCCGGACAGGCTCTCCACGCTCTGGTAGTCCTCCGCCTTGTCCGCGGGGAGCACCACCACCTGGCCGTTGTTGCAGTAAGGCTCGGAGGTGGACGCGCCGCTCTTGACTTCGTCAGTGAGGGTCATGCCGTTCCACACGCAGTCGATGCCCTTGGCCTCCAGCTCCATGAGCTTGTTGTCCCAGTTGATCTCCAGAAATTCCACTTCCACGCCCAGGTCGGCGGCAAAAGCCTTGGCCATATCGGCGTCAAAACCGATCCACGCGCCGCTCTCGTCCTTATAATCCATGGGGGCGAAATCGGTCATGCCGACCACCAGGGTCCCCTTATCCTGAACATAGGCCACATCGCTCCCGGCGGCGGCGGTCTCCGGAGCGGCGGTCTCCGGGGCCGCGGTCTCCGGAGCGGGGGTGGACGCGGTGCCGGCGCCGCCCGAGCAGGCGGCCAGGGAAACGGTCAGGCCCAGAGCCAGGGCCAGCGCAAGCAGTCTCTTTTTCATTCTTGGTTCCTCCAAACAGCGCCGCAGCGCGTTAATACTTTCGTATATTACCACACTAAAGCAATTGTGTAAAGAGGAAATTTGAATTTTTCCCTTCAGCCTTCGGCTTCCTCCGCCGCGGCGCGGGCCGCCGCATAGTCCTCCGGGCGGTTCACATTGAGCAGGATACGTTCCAGATCGAAGCCGGGCAGTTCGGCCTCGTCCACCGTCCGGCAGTCCACCCGCTCCAGCATGCCGCGAAAGGCGCGCCGCCCTTCCTCCAGGCAGGCGGACGCCGCGCCCAGACAGCCCCGGCCATAGACCGCGAACAGCGGCTCCAGCGCGCCGCCGGCGCGGCGGATGCAGCAGGCGTCGGCCGTTCCCCGCAGCTGCTCCAGCCGCCGGGCCAGCGCCGCGTCTCCAAACGGCAGGTCCACGGCGGTCAGGAAAATCGCCTCCGCCCCCGTCTGCAGAAAAGCGGCCTCCAGCCCGGCCAGCGGTCCCTGGCGTCCGGGGCGGCGGTCGCAGACCTCCTCCGCCCCGGCCGGATCGAAGCGCCCCGGCCGGTCCACGGATACGCACACGCGTCCGAACGCCCCCCGGTACCGCTCCACCAGCCGCTCCAGAAACGTCTCCCCGCCCAGCCGCAGAGCGCACTTGTCCCGCCCCATCCGGCTGGACCGTCCTCCGGTCAGGATCACCGCCACGGTTTCCATCCTCCGTCCCCCTCGCTGCGCCGCAGATGCGGGCAAAATGTTTTTTTCCAGCATACCAGAAAATTTTTCCCGGTGCAAAACTTTCTCAGCGCTGCATAGAAGTCCCTTTGATTCCACATCCTTTGACTACAGAGAAATCAACAAGTCTGGAGGAGCGCATACCGATGAAAAAAATAGCTGCGGCCCTGCTGGCCGCCTCTCTTTTGATCCTCCCCGCCCACGCCGCCGGCGCGAACCCGGTGGATGCCGCCGCCGCCGTCCTGATGGAAAAGGAGACGGGGACCATCCTCTTTGAACAAAACGCCCACGACAAGCTGGAGCCCGCCAGCGTCACCAAGATTATGACCCTCCTGCTGGTGATGGAGGCGGTGGACAGCGGCCGTCTGGCTGCGGAGGACCTGGTCACGGTTTCCGCCCGGGCGGCTTCCATGGGCGGCTCCCAGGTGTATCTGAAGGAAAACGAGCAGATGACGGTACACGACCTGCTCAAGGCGGTGGCGGTCGCCTCGGGCAACGACGCCTCCGTGGCCCTGGCCGAACACCTGGCCGGCAGCGAGGATGCTTTCGTGGCGCAAATGAATCAGCGCGCCGCCGAGCTGGGCATGGCGGATACCTGCTTTCTCAACTGCACCGGCCTGCCCGCATCGGGCCACCTGACCAGCGCCCACGACATCGCCCTCATGAGCCGGGAGCTGATCTTGAACCACCCCCGCATCCGGGATTACACCACCATCTGGATGGATTCCCTGCGGGACGGGCAGTTCCAGCTGGCCAACACCAACAAGCTCATCCGCTTCTATGAGGGGGCCACCGGCCTCAAGACCGGCTTTACCGACGCGGCGGGCTACTGCATGTCCGCAACGGCGGAACGGGACGGCATGGAACTGATCGCCGTCATCCTCAAATCTTCCACCCGGGATATCCGCAATGAGGCGGCCAAGAGTCTGCTCAGCTACGGCTTTGCCAACTACACCCTCATGGACGTATATCCCGGCCAGGCCCTGCCGCCCATCGACGTGCTGCTGGGCGAGCGTGAACAGGTACAGCCGGTGCTCGCCCAGTCCAGCCGTATCCTGGTCGACAAATCCCAGGTCAATGCGGTGACCACCCAGGTCAGCCTCTGCGAAGATGTGGAGGCCCCCGTGGAGGCGGGGCAGAAGCTGGGCGAGATGGCGGTCTCCATCGGCGGGGAGCCGCTTCAGACCATCCCCATCGTTGCCGGAGAAGCAGTGGAGCGCATCACCATCCCCGGCATCTTCTCCCGTCTGCTGCGCAATCTGTTCATGGCAGGCTGACCCTGTTTCAAATTGACCTTGCCGCTGCGGCGGCCAACCTCTGCCAGGCTTTTTCGACAAGTGGGGGCCGGAGCGGATCTTCCGCTCCGGCCTCTTCGGCGTTCTGGACAAGGGCCTACTTTCTTCCTGACGGAATTTTTACATACACTACCGTATCCTATCCTTGACTATATTCGCAACAGGTTGTATAATTTATACAAACAGTCCCACCACATCCGGGGCTTCTTTATTACCAATGACAACAAAGCCCCCCTGACTTTTTCTTGTTTTTGGTAACTTTTACCACGAGGAGAGGATTCCTATGGCTTTTGCAGCAAATACGGCCCCTGGACCGGCGCCGCTGGAGGCATTTCTGGCCGGACAGGCCGTCCGGGCTCAGGATTATCTGGGTGCCCATCCCGCCGAGCTGGACGGCCAGCCGGGCTATGTGTTCCGGGTCTGGGCCCCCCGCGCCAAGGCCGTGTGCGTCATGGGTGCGTTCAACGCCTGGAACGAGACCGACCAGCCGCTCTCACCCGTGGGCGGCGGCGTTTGGGAGGGCTTTGTGCCCGGCCTGGAGCGCTATGACACCTATAAATTTGCCGTCCACACCGCCGACGGCCGGGTTCTGGCCAAGGCCGACCCCTACGCCTTTCACGCCGAGACCCGCCCCGGCAACGCCTCCAAGCTCTACGATCTGTCCGGCTATGTATGGGGCGACGAGCTCTGGATGAAATACCGCCGGGAGCACCCCGTCTACCACAATCCGCTGAACATCTACGAGGTCCATCTGGGCTCCTGGCGGCGCACCGGAGCGGGCGAGTTTCTCTCCTACCGCACCATCGCCGAGTACCTGGTCCCCTACGTCAAGGAGATGGGCTTCACCCATGTGGAGCTGATGCCCATCACCGAGCACCCGCTGGATATGTCCTGGGGCTATCAGTGTACCGGTTATTTCGCGGCCACCAGCCGGTTCGGCACGCCCCACGACCTGATGTGGCTCATCGACCAGCTCCATCAGGCGGGCGTAGGCGTCATTCTGGACTGGGTGCCCGCCCATTTCCCGAAGGATGCGTTCGGCCTGTATGAATTCGACGGCACATGCTGCTACGAGTACGCCGATCCCCGCAAGGGGGAACACGCCGACTGGGGCACACGGGTATTTGACTACGGCAGGAACGAGGTGCGCTCCTTCCTTTACTCCTCCGCCCTGTTCTGGCTGGAGCAGTACCACATCGACGGCCTGCGGGTCGACGCGGTGGCCTCCATGCTTTACCTGGATTACGGACGGCAGGACGGACAGTGGGCGCCCAATATCCACGGCGGACACGAAAATCTGGAGGCGGTGGAATTTCTCCAGCAGCTCAACGGCCACGTATTCCTGGACCATCCGGATGTGCTGATGATCGCCGAGGAGTCCACCGCCTGGCCCCTGGTGTCCCATCCGGTGGACCAGGGCGGGCTGGGGTTCAACCTGAAATGGAACATGGGCTGGATGAACGACATTCTCCACTATATCAAGCTGGACCCCTATTTCCGGCAGTTCAACCACAAGGATATTACATTTTCTTTGATGTACGCCTTTTCCGAAAACTTTGTGCTCCCCCTGTCCCACGACGAGGTGGTCCACATGAAGGGTTCCCTGCTGGGCAAAATGCCGGGGGACGACGCGCAGAAATACGCCGGTGTGCGGGCCTTCTATACCTACATGCTCGCTCATCCGGGCAAAAAGCTGCTGATGATGGGCTGCGAGTTCGGCCAGTGGAACGAGTGGCACTACGAGCAGTCCCTGGATTGGCACCTGCTGGAGCAGCACGACGAGACCGGCGACGGCGACCGTCACCGCGCCCTCCAGGCCTTCTTCCGGGCGGCCAACGCCTTCTATCTGGCCCATAAGGAGCTGTGGGAACTGGATTTCTCCTGGGAGGGCTTCCAGTGGATCTGCGCCGACGACAACCAGGGCAACTGCGCCGCCTTTGTGCGCCGCGACAAGAAGGGCGGCTGCCTGCTGGTGTGCTGCAACTTCTCCCCCGTCCACCGCAGGGGCTACCGTCTGGGGCTTCCCTTCCCGGGCCGGTATGAGTGCGTACTCAATACCGACCGCCCGGAGTTCGGCGGTACCGGTCTGGGGGATACCGCGCCGGTCAAAAGCGAATATGTGCCCTGCCATGGGCAGGAGCAGTCCATGGAGATCGACCTGCCGCCCATGTCCGCGGTGATCTACCGCTGCGTCAAGAAATTCCCGCCCCGGCGGACCCGCGCGGCCGGCCCCGCGCAGAAAAAGAGCGCCGGCAGCGCCCCGGCCACCCCCTGATCTTCCCCACTTCCAACCTGAGGTGATCGTATGAAAAAAGAGTGTGTCGCCATGCTGCTGGCAGGCGGGCAGGGCAGCCGCCTGCACGCCCTGACCAGCCATGTGGCAAAGCCCGCCGTCCCCTTCGGGGGCAAGTACCGCATCATCGATTTCCCCTTGTCCAACTGCATCAACTCCGGCATCGACACCGTGGGCGTGCTCACCCAGTACCGCCCGCTGGAGCTCAACAGCTACATCGGCAACGGCCAGCCCTGGGACCTGGACCGGTCCGATGGCGGCGTGCACATCCTGCCCCCCTACATGCGGGAGGGCGAAAAGGGCACCTGGTACAAGGGCACCGCCAACGCCATCTATCAGAACCTGGGCTTTATCGAGCTGTACGACCCGGAATACGTGCTGATCCTCTCGGGGGACCACGTCTATAAGATGGACTATTCCCAGATGCTCCGCCGCCATAAGGAGACGGGGGCGGCCTGCACCATCTCGGTGCTGGAGGTCTCGCTGGAGGAGGCCACCCGCTTCGGCATCCTGAACGTGGACGAGAACGACAACATCTATGAGTTCGAGGAAAAGCCCCGGCACCCCAAAAGCAACCTGGCCTCCATGGGCATCTACATCTTTACCTGGAGCAAGCTGCGGGAATACCTGATCGCCGACGAGGCGGATGAAAAGAGCAGCAACGACTTCGGCAAAAATATCATTCCCGCCATGCTGGGCGCCGGGGAAGCGATGACGGTCTACCGCTTCTCAGGCTACTGGAAGGACGTGGGCACCATCGACTCCCTGTGGGACGCCAATATGGATATGCTCTCCACGGAAACCAGCATCGACCTGTACGACCAGGAGTGGCCCATTTACGCCCGGACCCCCACCAAGCCTCCCCACTTTATGGGGGAGCATGCCGTAGCGGAGCATTCCATGGTCACCGGCGGCTGCGAGGTATACGGCCGGGTGGAAAACTCCGTGCTCTTCCACTCGGTCATCGTGGAGAAGGGCGCCGTGGTGCGCTACTCCATCCTCATGCCGGGCACCATCGTCAAGGCGGGCGCCGTGGTGGAGTATGCCATCCTCGCGGAGAACGCGGCCATCTGTGAAAATGCCCACGTGGGCGCCTCCCCCGACGGCAGCGACAGCTGGGGAGTAGCCGTGGTGGCCCAGAACCTCCGGGTGGGGGAAGGGGCCGTGGTGCCCCCCAAGGCCATGATCACCCGGAATGTGAAAGGGGGCGGCGCGAAATGATGAACCAGCTGCACGGCATCATCTTCGCCTATCTCTCCAATCCCGACCTGCGGGAGCTGACCCAGCACCGCAACACCTGCTCCATCCCCTACGGCGGCCGGTACCGCATCATCGATTTTATGCTCTCCAATCTGGTCAATGCGGGCATCGACGACGTGGGCCTGATCGTACACACCAATTATCAGTCCCTGCTGGACCATGTGGGCTCCGGCAAGGATTGGGACCTCTCCCGCAAACACGGCGGCCTGCGCATCCTCCCCCCCTTCGGCTATGCCAACAAACGGGAGGGGATCTACCGGGGCAGGATGGACGCGCTGGCAGGCGTGCGCTCCTACCTTCAAAACATCCGCCAGGATTATGTGGTCCTGGCCGGGGGCGACCTGGCGGTCAACCTGCCCATCACCGACATCTTTGAGCAGCATCTGAAATGCGGCGCCGACATCACCGCCGTATGCACCCGCCAGCCCAAGGGCGACCCCAAGTGCTGCGATTACTTCACCATCGGCGCCAGCGGCCGGGTGAGCGACGTGGCCGTCCATCCCGCCCTTCCCCAGGGCTGCGAATCCCTGGAGGTCTACATCCTCTCCAAGTCTCTGCTGCTCTCGCTGGTGGATCACTGCGCGGCCCATAACATCCCCTCCTTCAGCACCGGCGTGCTCCAGCCCATGGTGGACGCTCTGAAGATCTTCCCCTACGTCTTTGACGGCTACGCTGCCCGGCTCCAGTCGGTGGCGGGGTATTTTGCCCGCAGCATGGAGCTGCTCGATCCCCAGGTCCGCCGCCAGCTCTTCGTGCCGGAGCGCCCGGTGAAGACCAAGGACCAGTCCAATCCCTCCACCTATTACGGCCCAGGCGCTCATGCGGTCAACTCCCTGGTGGCCGACGGCTGCATCATTGAGGGCGAGGTGGAAAATTCCATCCTGTTCCGGGGCGTGCGGGTGGAAAAGGGGGCCAGGGTCTCCGGCTGCGTGCTCTTCCAGGGCACGGCCATCCAGGCCGGCGCGGTGCTGAAATACGCCATTACCGACAAGAATGTACGGGTAAATCCAGGCCGCATGCTGATGGGCCACAGCACCTATCCGCTGGCTATCGCGAAGAACGAGATCGTCTAAACGCCGCGTGCGGATTTCGCCCCATGCGCTGCGGCGCCCCCGCCGCTCCCGTTCCATCTTTCTTTGAAGGAGTAAGCTATGAACATTCTGTTTGCCACCTCTGAATGCGCGCCCTTTATCAAGACCGGCGGGCTGGCCGACGTGGCCGGATCCCTGCCCAAGGCGCTGGCCAAGGAGGGCCATGACGTGCGGGTCATCCTCCCCCTCTACGAGGGCATCGGGGAGGACTGGCGCAGCCAGATGACCTTCCTGCAGTGTTTCCACATCACCCTGGCCTGGCGCACCCCCTACTGCGGCGTCTTTGAATTGAAGCGGGACGGCGTCACCTACTGGTTTGTGGACAACGAATACTACTTCAAGCGCTCCAGCATCTACGGCCACTATGACGACGGCGAGCGTTTCGCCTACTTTTCCCGGGCCGTCGTGGAGAGCGTCGGACATTTGGATTGGCATCCCGACGTGCTCCACTGCAACGACTGGGAGACGGCGCTGGTGCCCATCTACCTGCTGGAGGAGCGCCACCGCATTCCCCAGCTCTACGACACCAAAAGCGTGTTTACCATCCACAACATCGAGTACCAGGGCCGCTATGGCAGCCAGACCCTTCAGGACCTGTTCGGCCTGAACGCCGGATATTTCAACGAGCATATGCTGGAGTATCACGGGGATGTGAATCTGATGAAGGGGGCCATCTACGCCGCCGACTATGTCACCACCGTCTCCCCCACCTATGCCGAGGAACTCCAGTACGACTTCTACGCCCACGGCCTGGCAGGGGTGCTGGCCAATAACCGCCACAAGCTGCGGGGCATCCTCAACGGTATCGACACCGAAGGGTACGACCCCTGGCGGGACAAGGGGCTGACCAAGTTCTTTTCCGCCCGGCAGATGCAGGGCAAGAAAAACTGCAAGGCCGCCCTTCAGCAGATGTCCGGCCTGCGGGAGGCGCCCGATACCCCCATCGTCGCCTGTATCTCCCGTCTGGTCAAGCATAAGGGCTTCGATCTGGTCACCGCCGCCATCCATGACATCATGGCCATGGACGTGCAGATGATCGTGCTGGGTACCGGGGATTGGAACTACGAGGAGTCCTTCCGCCAGGCGCAGGCCCAGTATCCCGGCCGGTTTGCCGCCCATATGATGTACTCCCCCAATCTGTCCACCGCCATTTACGGCGGCGCAGACCTGTTTCTGATGCCCTCCATCTCGGAGCCCTGCGGCCTTTCTCAGATGATCGCCATGCGCTACGGCACCATCCCCGTGGTGCGGGAGACCGGCGGCCTGAAGGATTCCGTCGTTCCCTACAACCAGTTCACCGGGGAGGGCAACGGCTTCTCCTTCGCCAACATCAACGTTCAGGAGATGACCGGCGTGCTGGGCGCGGCCGTGGGGCTGTACCACACGGACAAAAAGGCCTGGAAAGGCCTGATGAAAAACGCCATGACGACCGACTTCTCCTGGGGCCGCTCCGCCGGGGATTATCTTGAGATCTACGGCTGGCTGACCGGCAAATGAGCCCCGCTTGACAAAAAATTAACACTGTGATAAAATGACCGCTCCGCAGGTGGGGTTAGGCCCGCCTGCGGAGCGAACTGTGTCTGCTTCCATCCAATTCCTTAATTGTTAAGGAGATGTCTGCATTGCATACGTACAGCAAGAAAGAATTGATGAACCTCATCACCGGCAAGCTGCGCCGCAATTTCGGCCGGGATGTGGAAGAGGCCACCAGCCTGCATATGTTCAAGGCCTGCGCCCTGGTGCTGCGGGACATCATCAACGAGCGGCAGCTGGCGACCGAGGACAGGGTATCCACCGAGCATCTGCGCCAGGTGCACTACCTCTCCCTGGAATTTCTGATGGGCCGCTCCCTGATGAAAAACGCCTATAACCTGGGGCTGCTGGCGCCCTTGACGGCAGCCATCGAGGCTCTGGGCTTCTCCGCCCCCGACCTGTTCGAGACCGAGCCCGACGCGGGTCTGGGCAACGGCGGCCTTGGCCGCCTGGCCGCCTGCTACCTGGACTCGATGACGACCCTGGAGGTCCCCGCCACCGGCTATTCCATCTGCTATGAGCTGGGCATCTTCAAGCAGAAGATCGTGGACGGCCAACAGGTGGAGCTGCCCGACGACTGGCTGGGCCTGGGCGACGCCTGGCTCATCCCCAAAATGGACGAGACCGAAGAGGTCCGCTTCGGCGGCAAGGTGGAGGATGTGTGGGATCAGAGCGGCCACCACGTCAAGCACACCGGGTACGACACGGTGCTGGCCGTTCCCAAGGATATGGAGATCGCAGGCTATGCAACGCAGCACAGCAACGTGCTGCGCCTGTGGGACGCCAAAAGCCCCACGCCGGTGGACATGGGTCTGTTTTCCTCCGGCCAGTATCTGAAGGCCGTGGAGCAGCAGGCCATGGCGGAGACCATCTCCAAGATCCTCTATCCGGAGGACAATCACTACGAAGGCAAGTCCCTGCGGCTCAAACAGCAGTATTTCTTCGTCTCGGCCACCATCCAGTCCATCGTGCGCAAACACCGCGCGGAGTACGGCACACTGCGCAACTTCCATCAGAAGCATGTGATCCAGATCAACGACACCCACCCCACTCTGGCCATCCCGGAACTGATGCGCATCCTGCTGGACGAGGAGGGCTACGGCTGGGAGGCGGCATGGCATATCGTCACCCACTGTGTGGCCTACACCAACCACACCGTCCTGGCGGAAGCGCTGGAGCGCTGGCCCCAGCAGCTGATCCAGACGCTGCTGCCCCGCATCTGGCAGATCCTGATAGAGATCAGCGGCCGCTACCAGCAGGAACTGACCGACTACTTCCACGGCGACCTGTCCAAGGTGGCCCCCATGGCCATTATCTGGGGGGGCGAGGTGCGCATGGCCAACCTGTGCGTGTGCGCCTGCTTCAAGGTCAACGGCGTCTCCGCCCTCCACTCGGATATCCTGAAAAAAGACGTGTTCCACGACGCCTATCTGCGTACTCCGGAAAAGTTTACCAACGTCACCAACGGCATCGACCACCGCCGCTGGCTCTCCGAGTGCAACCCCAAGCTGGATGAGCTGATCCGGGACTGCGGCTGCGGGGAGTATCTGCTCCGCCCCGACGCCCTCCAGGGCCTGGAGCGGTACAAGGACGACGCCGGGGTGCTCTCCCGGCTGGGGGAGATCAAAGCGGCCAATAAGCGCTCCTTTGCCGCCTGGGTCGCCCGGGAGAGCGGCGTCGTGCTCAACACCGACGCCATGTTCGACGTGCAGGTCAAGCGCCTGCACGAGTATAAACGGCAGCTGCTCAATGTGCTGCATATCATCTCGCTCTACCAGCACCTGAAGGACGACCCTCATTTCTCCTTTACCCCCCGCACCTACCTCTTCGGCGCCAAGGCCGCGCCGGGCTATGCGGTGGCCAAGAAGATCATCCGCCTGATCAATTCCGTGGCGGAGCTGGTGAACCGGGATCCCGCCTGTAAGGATCGGCTCCAGGTGGTCTTCCTGGAAAATTACCGGGTCAGCCTGGCCGAACAGCTCATGCCCGCCAGCGAGCTGAGCGAACAGATTTCCACCGCAGGCAAAGAGGCCAGCGGCACCGGCAACATGAAATTCATGATGAACGGCGCCCTGACTATCGGCACTCTGGACGGGGCCAATGTGGAAATGCATCAGGTGCTGGGCGACGAAAACATCTTCCTCTTCGGCCTGAAGGCCCGCGAGGTGGCTGAGATGAAGCAGAAGGGCTATAAATCCTACGAGTATTACGTCCACAATCCGGATCTGAAGCGGGTGGTGGACCAGCTCAATCTCGGCTTCGGGGACGGCGCAGCTTATGACGACCTGGCCCGCCGCCTGCTCTTCGGGGACGGCGGTCCCGCCGACGAATACCTGCTGCTGGCCGACTTTGAAAGCTACCGGGACGCCCACGTGCGGGCGGGTCAGGTCTATCTGGACCCCACGCGCTGGAACCAGATGTCTCTGGTGAACATCGCCCGCTCCGGCATCTTCGCCGCCGACCGCTCCATCCGGGACTATGCCCGGGAGATCTGGGACATCCCCGTGCGGGCGTAATCCGCCGTTCCTGCCGGAGGGGGCCGCCGCGTGCCACGCGGCGGCCCCCTCTGCGCGTTATGGCCCGTCGCCTCCGGCAGGGGGAACCGCGCCGTTGACCAGCGCAGCCGCCTCCTCCGGCGAAAGGCCCTTGAGCGTGTAGCGCACGGACGCCGCTCCGGCGTCCACGGTAAACTGAAAGCGCCAGCCGGGAACGTCTCCGGCGTCGTCCTCCACGTAACGCCCGAACGTCTTCAGCGCTTCGGCCGTGACCGCGCCCGCTTTGAGATCCGCTGCGGGCAGCGAGGCCGAGGTTGGAAAGCGGGCCACCGACAGCTCCACGTAATCGTATCCCCGGCTCCAGGAGGCGAAGAGCGTATCGACGTCCCGCATGGTCTGCCTGCCGCCGCTTTCAAATGCAAACCCTTCCGGCAGTTTAGCGGGCAGCCAAGCGCCCAGAGGGTCGGCCCGCAGATCCTCCAGCGACAGGTCCGTTCTGCGGCTGGCGTATACCAGCGCACCCTCGTCGGGCTCCAGCCCCTCGACGGTAAAGCCGCCGTAGCCGATCTGCCGGACCGCCAGCGCCGCCAGCCGCGCCGCTTCGTCCTGGTCCCGGCTGGTACACTGGAAGCGCACGCCGGTATCTCCGCACATAAAGTCCGCATAATAGCGCCAATCGCCGCTGCCCACGTCGGTGTAATAGAGGGTGACGGCAGTGCCGTCATATTCCGTCTGCTCCGCCTCCTCATAGGCCACGTCGGTGGGCGGCAGGCCGCCGGACGCCAGCCAAAGCTCGATCTCGGCGCTGGAGCCGTCGCGTTTTCCCGTGATCGCCGCCCACAGCAGCGCCCCGCCGCCGTCGATCCAGGCGTTTCCACCCAGAGCAAAACCCTCCCATCCCAGGGTCCAGGGCGCCTGCTCCGTACCGCCTACCGCCCTTACGATGTCCTCCGCCGTCAACCGGTACACGGAATAATCCGCAGGCGGGGCATAGTCGAGCTCCAGGTGCTTTGAGAAATCGCAGTACGTGAATTCCAGCGCCGGCAGACTAAAATCAGAATGGTGCTGTCCCGCAAAGGGGTCCCCCACCTCCAGAACGTATTCCGCCCCCGCCTGCGGCGCCCGGGTGGACGCGGCCCCGGTCTCGACGGGCGCCGGAGACTGTGCCGCTCCGGCGCTGGGACGCGGCAGCCCCCCTGCATGCCGTATCGGATAAGCCGCCAGCGCCAGTACACCGCAGGCCGCCACCGCCGCCGCCCAGCGGCTGGGACGGTGCGCCTTCGGCGCAGGCCGGGTACGCCGCGTTCTGTCCAGCGCCTCCATCAGCCGTCGGTGCTGTGCCTCGCTCAGGCGGACTCGGTCAAAATAGGAACGGTAGCCGTTCATTACGTCTCTCCTTTCAGCAATTCCCGCAGGCGGGCGCGGGCCCGGGTCAGCCGGGAGCGGACGGTCCCCTCCCGCTCCCCGGTCAGAGCGGCGATCTCCGCCGTCGGGTAGCCCTCATAATAATAAAGGTGGATCACCGCCCGCTCCTTGGGCGGCAGAGCGGATATCTCCTCCAGCGCCAGGCGCTCCTCCTCAGCGGCGGCGGGATACGTATCCAGCAGGGGTGTTGTGCGCCTCCGCCAGGGCGCGCGCAGACGGCTTTTGCAGCCGTTTATCAGCACCCGCAGCAGCCACGCCCGTTCATGCTCCCCGCTTGCGAAGGCGGGGGCTTTCTCCAGATATTTGACAAAGGCGTCCTGTACCGCGTCCTCCGCCTCATGGCAGTCGCCCAAAATGGCAAGGGCGGTGCGGTACATGGCGTGTTCATAGGTACAGACCAGAAGTTCCAGCCGGCCGGGGTCTGTCATCTTCCCTCCCCCTTTCACTCTATATACGCTTTTAGACGGCAAATTGCTGCAAACGCGGCACAGATTTGCGCAAAAACCGCGGGACGGAAATCCGTCCCGCGGTTTTTGCAAAATGCCTTCCATCTTTTCCGGTAAGCCGCCATGTCACTTGGCCGCAGCGGTCAGCGCCGTCACGTCGTCCTTCCCGACGACCAGAACACGCCAAACAAAGACGGCCAGGAACAGCGCGGCCACGACAAGGCCCACAGGGTAGGCAACGGCTGTGGACAGCCCCAGGCACTCCGGTGCCTGGAAGAAGTAGGTCACGGACACCGCAGACATAAACGTGGCGGGCAGCGCCGCGATCAGGCAGGCCTTGGGAGGGAACCCGTATTTGTGCAGGAACACCGCGCCGGTCCACAGCACGATCATGGCCAGGGTCTGGTTGGCCCAGGAAAAATAGCGCCACAGCACATCCCAGGGCAGCGCCAGAGCGATGAGCGCACCCACGGCCAGCAGAGGCACGGACAGCGCCGCACGGGGGCCGGTCCTGGACTGATCGATGTGGAACCAGTCTGCGATGGTCAGCCGTGCGGAACGATACGCCGTATCACCGGAGGTAATGGGACAGGCGATCACGCCGATCATCGCCAGCACGCCGCCCACAGGCCCCAGCAGCGTAGTCGAGATCTCGTACACCACATCGCCCGCGCCGCCGGCGGCGATGGCTGTGGTCAGGCCGCTCATGCCGTCCAGCAGAGAGCCGTGATTGGTATAAAAGGTGACGCCGGCGGCCGCCCAGATCAGCGCGATAACGCCCTCAGCCACCATCGCGCCGTAAAAGATGCCGCGGCCCTGCTTCTCGCTGGTGATGCAGCGGGCCATCATGGGGGACTGGGTGGCATGGAAGCCGGAAATCGCGCCGCAGGCCACCGTAACGAACATCATCGCCCACTTGGGCAGGCTGTTGGGATGCACCGCCGCCAGGGAAGCCAGCGTCAGCTCGGGCATGTCGGAGCCCCGGAGGAGAACGGTGGCGCCTCCGATACCGAGGGCCATGACAATCAGGCAGATACCGAAGATGGGATAGAGCTTGCCAATGATCTTGTCGATGGGCAGGAAGGTGGCGATCAGATAATAGACCATGATGGCCACCAGCCAGAACATGGTGCTCAGCGCCTCGGGCGTCAGCTTGGCCAGCAGCGCGGCGGGGCCGACGGAGAAGTTGACGCCTACCATCACCAGCAGGACCACGGAGAACACCCGCATGATGAAGGTGATGACCTTGCCCATATACAGTCCGACGACCTCGGAGATCGACTTGCCGTCGTTGCGCTCGCTCATCATGCCGGACAGAAAATCATGTACGCCGCCGCCCAAAATGGTGCCGAAGACGATCCACAAGTAAACGGACGGGCCCCAGCAGGCGCCGGACAGCGCGCCATAGATGGGCCCCAGACCGGCTATATTCAGCAGCTGGACCAGGAAGATGCGCCAGGGCTTCATCGGAACGTAATCTACACCGTCGGGGTGGGCCACCGCGGGGGTGGGGCGGTCATCGATTCGGAAGATGCGCTCCACCAGCTTGCTGTAGGTCAAAAAGCCAACGATGAGCAGGGCCAGACATACAAAGAACGTGATCATGGATATTCCCTCCTCAAAAAAGATAGCGGACTGTAAAGTTAAATGAAAGTTGAAGACCCGTCAGCCCTTCTGGTACAATGGTTTCACCACAAAACACATGTACTCTCGAAAGGAGACGAGTCTTCGTGGCAAGATTATACCAACT
>NZ_JACOPP010000002.1 GCF_014287895.1 Lawsonibacter hominis
GCCAAATACCAGCGGTGTACCGTCCATTTTTACCGCAATGTGTTCTCAGTCACGCCTCGCTCCAAGGTAAAGCTGGTGGCCAAGATGCTCAAGGCGATCCACGCCCAGGAGAGCAAGAAAGCGGCCCGCGAGAAGGCCAAAGTTGTCGTGGAAGAGCTGCGGGCAATGAAACTGAAGGAGGCTGCCAGGAAGGTAGAGGATGGCATTGAGGAGACTCTTACCTACTGCGATTTTCCCAGCGAACACTGGACTCGCATCCGCACCAACAATGTCATTGAGAGGCTCAACCGGGAGATCCGCCGCCGCACCCGTGTGGTGGGTAGTTTCCCGGATGGTAACTCCGCCCTCATGCTGGTCTGTGCCCGCCTGCGCCATGTGGCCGGCACCCAGTGGGGCAACAAAAAGTACATGAACATGAAGCACCTGGAGGCTGCCGTTGAGGACGCCTCCATTGCTGGCTGACTTCATTCATTCCAGAGCCTGCAAACCAATTTGCGCAAAATCCTTGACACTACCCGTGGATCATGCTCCAGTCCTGGCGTCTGCCAGTCTACTTTTTCGTAATGTTTATCATCGCCAGATACAGCATTTTCAGGAGGCCGTCGTCTGTCGGAAAAACAGACTTGGCTTTGGTCACTTTGCGAAGCTGCCGGTTAAAGCCCTCAATGGCATTGGCGGTATAAATCAGTCTCCGAACTTCCTGCGGAAACTTGAAATAGATGCCCAGATCGGGCCAGTTATCCGACCAGAATATTGAAATTTCAGGGTGTTTCTTGTCCCACCGCTGGGCAAACGCCCCCAGAGCTTTCGGCGCAGAGGTCCCCTCCTCAGCGGCATACAGGGCTTTCAGGTCTGCCATCAGGGCCTTCAGATCCTTGCGGGAAACGTATCTGGCAGGGTTTCGGATCTGGTGAATAACACAGGCCTGGATCTCCGTTTGGGGGAAAACCGCCTCGATGGCAGCAGAAAATCCAGTCAGAGTGTCCGTGCAGGCAATGAAGATATCTTCCAGACCGCGGTTACGCAGACCATTCAGCGCCGGTGCCCAGAACTTGGCGCTTTCATTTTCCCAAACCCACATTCCCAGAACATCTTTCCGCCCGTCAAGATTAGTGACACCTAAAAAAACGAGTACAAAATCTAATAAAGAAAGAATTCAATGCAGTTTACACAAATGCTATAATTAATGTGCTTGAAGAATAGGCGGAATGTCCAAAAGGGTGAGACGGTAATAGTAAAGGAAGGGGTAAAAATGAAAAAGGCATCACGGCTTACAAGACTCATAAGCACTTTCCTATGCGCGGTAATGCTCTTTACATTGCTTCCGATATCAAATGCAATGGCTACCACCAATGGAAACTTGCAAATCGAAGATGTCTACACCGACAAAGCGGCTTATGCCCCCGGAGGCGAGGCAATTATCACAGTTCAACTGAGCAATCCGACCAGCACAAACGCAACTGAAGTTGTTACGCTCAAGACGTATCATCTCGAAAATTGCCTCGCGACAGATTCCCTTCCTGTTTCAGTGAATGCAAACGAAACAACGAATATTACCTATACCTGGAATTGCCCAACAAATGATTACACTGGCTATATTGTTGAGGTTTCCCTCAATAATGGAGAGTTTGATAGCGTGGCAATTGATGTTTCCTCGGATTTTTCTCGTTTTCCCCGGTATGGTTATTCTGTAGATTTTGATGCTGGCGAAACTTTGCAGGAAAGCACGGCTCTTATTGAGGAATTAGTTCGAGACTACCACATTAATGTTGTTCAGTATTATGATTGGATGTGGCGGCACGAAAAGGTTGTCCCATCTGGCGCAGCAGATTCCTGGATCGATATGTTTGGAAATACGATTTCCAAGGATAGCATAACTCAAAGGATTAATGCTGGGCATTTACTAAATCAAAGTGCTATGGCGTATCAAATGGCGTATATGGCACGTGAGGATTATGAAGATTATGCAGTAAAGAAAGAGTGGGGCCTATATAAGAACAAGGACTATAATACCTCATATAACGAAACTGACAACAGCACAATAAACGATATCGATCAGCTGATTTTCCCGTTGGAGGGTGATCCGGCACCGGTTCTGCATGTTTTCAATCCTGAGAATAAGGCGTGGCAGGAGTTTATGCTGAACCAATACGAAGATGCCATAGATCTTCTGGGGTTTGATGGAATCCATATTGACCAAATGGGAAGTTATTGGGGAAATATTGATTACTATGACTATAATGGGAACTATGTCGACCTAGGCAAGACCTTCCCGGGATACGTTGACACGATCAAAGCCGGGTTGGAAAATAAATATTCAGCAGGTGCCTACGTGACTATGAATATGGTCAATGGTGGAACGCCGGCGAATGACTCGTTTTCCTCCGAATATATTACCAAATATGCTGACACAGATTTTTCATTCAGTGAGATTTGGGAAAACTCCAATACCTATAATGACCTTAAGTCATTCATCGAGTGGTCCAGAGACAACTCTGATGGAAAAGCAATGGTGTTAGCAGCATATATGAACCAATATGACACACTCGGAACCACCATTCAAGCGGAAGATGCTGTTGGCGATGGGGTGTATGTTGCTACCAACCCGGAGGGTGTTACCTATGTGTCTGGGTTCGACCAGATTGGGGATAGTCTGACCTTTTCTGTTTCTGTACCCGAGGCAGGGTATTATTCTCTGGTAATGACCTATTCGAATGGCACTGAAACCAGAAGCACGAAGTCAATCATTGTAGACGATGCACCGTGTATGACGGTGAGCTTTGATCCGACGCGTACTGGTGTGATGCCCGCAGAACCCAGTTGGGGTGTATTCTCTGGAGAAAATGCATTTACTGCCCCTAAAATGCTTTATCTATCCGCAGGTAATCACTCAATTGAAATCCGACAGGATGCGACTTCGACCGGTGGAGATATTCAGCTGGATAAGCTGACGGTCTCCATGTTTAACGATGCATCTGTCCGGCTTACCGATGCCGCCGTTGCAGCGAGTGGAGCCTACCATATTGAAATGGGTACAGGCTTAAGCGCGGCGAACGGAAGCGATAATTACAGCGATGCTGTTATGTTGGGACATCCCTATTACCCCAAGGCATTCAAGACCATGTCCTCCAATCTGCGGGAAGCAATGAAGTCTCATTATGATTTTATCACTGGTTATGAGAACCTTTTGTATGATCCTGATGTCACTCCGGGCGATGGAGGATTACAAAACCTAAGCATTGCTGGTGAATCAATATCTGGAAGCGGCGAGCCTGGGAAGATTTGGTTTATTCCCAAGGATAAGGGTGAGGACTATTCCATAGTACATCTGATTAACCTTACTTCGGAACAAGATACCAACTGGAGAAATGCTACAACTGCACCGACGGCTAAGAACAATCTTTCCGTCAAGTACTATTATACAAATGATCGGACTGTCGCCGGCGTCTATGTTGCATCTCCGGACTATAACGCGTGCCTGAGCGAAAATCTGAGTTATACGCTTGGCTCCGATTCAACGGGTCACTACATAATGTTCACTGTGCCTAAATTGGAGTACTGGGACATGGTTTTCATTAAGTGGGCCGCTCAGGGTTCCACTACTACCATAGAAGCTGAGAACATGATTCTTTCTGGAGTTGGAACAAATACGGATCATGCGGGTTTCTCTGGGACGGGGTTCGTTGATGGGTACGGCGACTTGTACGACAGCGTTACTTTCGATATTGTTACTCCGTCGGACGGTTACTATAGTTTAATATTTAGTTATGCGAATGCGACGGATTCTGAGTGTAGCAGAGAACTCTTCATAGATGGTGAGAGCCGGGGGAAGACTACTTTCCCAAATGGTAGTAGTTGGGATGAATGGCGAACTGTTGAGAAAGGGATATATTTGACCGCTGGGGTGCATAGAGCGGTTGTACTGGTTACAGAGAAGTATAGTGGATTCATTAATTTGGATAAGGTAACTGTGACCGAACTGTTTGAAAGTAGCCGTTCTTTGTATCTGAACAACTGGAACGATACAAGCTATATTTGGAAAGCTGCGGATATCAACCCGGCGCAGGCTCCCCTTTCCGATGGCCCCGGTATTTATGAGATGCGTTATTATGACGGGACCCCGAATGGGGACTATAATGAAAATCAGATCCGCAACTATTCTATGTTCCTAAGGAACAATACCGAGAACAAATCATATACAACTGGTTCAAAATTTGATGCCACAGGGTATTTCGACGCAGAAGGAGTGTTGAACACAACATACACCTCTTATGATGGCGGACTTCTTCCTGTTGAGGTTAAGCGATCTTATTCGGTTGTTCCAAATGAAAATTTTATGATAGTAACTTACGATGTTACGAATTTGACGAGCGAACTTCAGAACTTCTCTATCCTTGATATGCTCCATGTAGAAAACCACTCGACTTCCAATATCACATCCAGCTATCAGTCAAGTACTGACACCATCGTAACCGACATGACAGCTGCGGGACAATATGTTATAGCGCACGGCTGCTTCGGCGTAGCAGATGGATTCCAGGTTGCGAACGACGCGGATTCCAATGCCGCGAGCGCAACCTGTTCTCCGTGGGTTACATTTGATCAAAATGGAACCTTGAAAAATAATACGAGTGTAAATGCAACAGATATTTCAACGGCATATATGAAGTCCGTTTCCTTGGGCGCGCATGAGACACAAACGTTTAGCTTCTATACGGCAATTTGCGGCTCTGCCACTGAAATGCAAACGACCTTGACAAAAATCAGAACAAAGACTGCTGCTGAGTGGACTCAGCTGACAAGAAACGCCTATGATGCGTGGCTTCGTACAGGGAAGCAGACCAGTTTGCCTGACAGCAGACTGAATGACGCTTATAATTCTATTCTGGTCTTGATAAAGCAGTCTACGGTTCCTGGCTCATACGAGGATAGCGCTGGGAATACGGTTCACAAGTTTGCGGCCATGCCTGCAACAACAAACCCTTCTGCATATTCGTATAAAGTGTGGGCGCGTGATTCTGCCGTTACAGCGATGTCGTATGATGCATCTGGGCATTTGGATGAAGCCGAGGCATACTGGCTCTGGCTGGCTGATAGACAAATCAAGTCGGATCAGGGCGACTGGAAGCAACCTGGCGCTTTCTGGACCTGCTACTGGTTGTGGGACAATAGCCCTGTCTCTTTTGTTGAACCTGAGTATGACTCCGTTGGCATGTTCTTGATTGGAGTTTATCGCCACTACGAGGCATTGCCTGCGGCCGCTCGGCAGGCGTTTCTGAACAAAATCTGGCCTGCATACAAAATGTCCTCAGACTTGGTCTGCAACGGGATTCAGTCAAACGGATTTGGGGCTGGAGATTGTAGTATTTGGGAAGAGCAGTTTGAGTATAACGCTTTTACTCAAGCGTTGTATGCCGCAGGCTTAGATGCGGCACAAAAACTGGCAAAAGATTTGGGCCTCCAGGATCTTGCTGACTCCTATAATGGTGCTGCGGGGACAATTCGGAGCGCTATCCAGAGAAGTTCGACTGATGGAGTTGCCGGCTTGTATAATACAACAGATGGGGACAGTAATTGGTGGTATTACAACCGTGCTGTCAATCTTGACGGGACACCGAGAACGACGGTTGATTCCTCCTCGGATGTACTGTTCACATATGGTGTGTTGGACATGGCGTCGAAGCGAGCATATAACCATTATCGAAAAATAACCGCAACCATCAGCAGAGATGGGACAGGAATCGCGAGATATCAGGGAGATACGTTCTATACAGGAAAGAACAGTTGGGATCCGGGTGGAGCAGAGACGTTGGATGATGAACCCTCTTGGCCGCAAATGACAATGTGGATTGCTATGATGGAGCTGAACAGCGGGTACCATGCATTGCAGGAGAGAGGATATGATCGGCTTCAATGGTATGTTGACAGGACGGCTCTGGGCTATATGCCGGCGGGTGAATGTGTATCTAATATTACGTTTAAACCCGTGGTTAGCACGATGTGTGAACCAATCACTGGTGCGGCGTACATTATGACGGCCCTTGCCTATGATGAGCAGTTCGATATGCGAATCGTTCCGCAGCAATATAATGCGGGGGCATACCAAGGAATAACGGTAAACGGTGGTTGTACGAATACCTCGGACCCATATGATACGGTTTCTGACTGGGGGCAGTGGACATATGTTCCGTATTACCTGGATGAGATAGGGGATACCGGGAAAGCAACACGTGACATCCACAAAGTTTATCTGTGCAATGATGATAGCAACCTGTACATTAGAATTGATACGGCGGGCAAATCTCTGCCTGTCTATCAAGCTCCGAACGATTTGTTCAGCGTGGCTGTATATTCAGAGGATTTTAAGCATCAAACGATGGCGACAAACAACACGAGCCTGCAACAATCCCTGCTTGGCCGTGATTGTGCCTTTGCATTCATGAGATCCAGCGATTCGGATGTATTTCATAAGTTTACAGCCGCTGGCGGGAATTGGTCACAGAGCGGGGCGATCACAAACGTGATTGCTCCTCAGTGGGAAACCAACTCGGGTCGGATTGAGATGGTTATTCCGCTTTCGGAGCTTTCAAGTACCGGAGTAGCTGGAGCGGACGACTGGGCAAACCTGGTCATTGCAATTGGAGATAATTCTGGTTCTGGCTGGCAGGATTCCGACCTTGTTCATATCCACTATCGCATTACTTCTTCTATGCAGACCTGGCTTTTCGGGAATTCCGAAGTGTAAGCACCCTGGCGGGAGCAGAAAAACCATATATGGAGGTCACATCTGCTCCCGCCCTCTTTTCCCTTATGCCGGTATGGTATGCTGTCGCTTAGATAGACCAATTCAAACATGAAAAAGGAGAGGTAAAAATGAAAAAGAAGATTTCTCTGTTCCTCGCTGCCGCAATGATGCTGACGCTTTTTGCCGGCTGCACTCCCTCCGCAGAAACAACTCCGACACCGACTCCAGGGGCTAATCCGACCCAGCCCGCTGCGCAAAAGGATGTTGATTTAGTCTTTTTCACCGGGAAGGTCGAGACAGTTGACCTGCTTGATGAAATCATTGCCGCCTATAATGCACAAAGCAACGGAATTACTGTGGAACAAGAATATCAAAATGATGCGAGCAACATCATCAAAATCAAGTTTGCCTCTGGTGAAGCCCCTGCTGTCATGACGACCTACGAACAGGAGTATGTCAATCAGGGAAAGTATCTGGACCTGTCTGACTGGAATGAGATTTGGGATCGCTTAATTCCTTCCATGCGGGAAAACTGCACGGATGTGAACAGCGGAAAACAGTATCGAATTTGCACCAACATGACTATGGCCGGATTCTGGTATAACAAGGAAATTTTTGATGAGTTGGGGCTGAAACCCGCTAATACATGGGAAGAATTTGTCGCCAACCTGGAAGCGCTCAAGGTGGCAAAGCCTGATGTGGATCCGTGGTTTATCTTCGGAAATGAGGCATGGCATCTGGGCCATCTGATTGAATTCATCCCTCATGGCTATATTAAGGCCAAGTACGGTGCTACCGAAGCGAAGGTTGCGATGCTGAACAACGACAAGAGTATCCTGAATTTCGGCGACCCGAACGGCGCTATGGCAACCTTTGCCGCAGGGCTCTTGGAACTTCAGGATAAGGGATTGCTGAACGCCGATGTCTTGACTGCTACAAGCGATAACTGTGTGGACGCTTTTGTGTCCGGGAAGGCTGCTATGTTCAGCAATGGTATGTGGTGCCTGTCCGGTATTCTTGAAAAGGATCCTTCTATGGCTGATAAAATCGGCTTTATGCCGTATCCCTCTATGATGGCTGACGGTACGCCGATGGTTTTGGTGGCCGAGGATTCCGGCTATAGCATTAGCGCTGAAACTCCCTATTCGGCAGAGGCAAAAGACTTTTTGGAGTACTTATTCCAAGCGGAAAACCAGAAGAAGTATGCGGAAAGTCTCGGTTCTCCTTCTGCTTTCACTGATGTAGACGCTGACTGGGCTCCCGCCGCTGTCGTCGAAGGCGTCAATAGTGCAATTGAATCTGCGGCGAATATTGGATATACCAATGAAAAACCTGCTGGATTCTCTGGTGATGACGCTGGACGAATGGTTCAGGATCTGTTGGCCGGAAAGTACACGGCAGAGGAATTTGCGATTGCCTATGAAAAGGCTTGGGATGCCGGTTTTACGTCCTAAAATAATGTCTACTGAATCAACCGCCAAGCGGTTTATTCGTGCGGCCACGGCTGCATCATTTCATCAAACGGGCTATGAATAGCCCGTTTGATGAAGTTGAGACATTGTTGCAATGCATATTTCCGCTGGAGCGCCGTATTGCTCCAGCGGAAGGTGCAAGGTTTTCCGGCTCATTTGCCAAAAAAACTTGCACCCGAACAAGGCCAATTGGCCTTGAGAGCCTTGGGATTCAAGGCTTTTGGCTTTGTTCCGTACGCATTAAAATAATCTGCCTTAATTTGCCTCGCGACAACACTTTTTAGTATTTTATAACGGTGGGCTCGGGGTCAAGAGATGATTTTAAGACTCCGAGTCCGCCGTTTGCTTTTGAAGGAGACCAACTATGAAGAAAAAGCGAATCAATTGGGCTCAGTTTCTTTCATTGCCAGCGTTAATTCTTTTCGGTGTGTTTTTTGTCTACCCCTTACTAAAAGGGATAGGCATGAGCATGACAAATTGGGACGGAATGGGAGAGGCAAAATTTGTAGGGCTAAAAAACTTTGTTGACTTTTTCTCAGATGAACGAGCCATGCATGACATCAAAACGACATTGATCTTTGCAATTGGAAGTGCTGTCCTTCTAAATCTTGTTGGTTTGGGATATGCCTTTCTGATGAATAGTAAGTTTCGCGGCAAAAGTATTGCACGAGTTATTATTTATCTCCCTGCAATTATCAGCCCATTGATCATGGGATATATTTGGTACTTTCTTCTTCAACCTGGGCGCGGCTTTTTGTATCATGCGTTTTCACAGTTGGGACTTCCTGATCCGATTGGAAATTGGATGAGCTCATATCCATCCGCTCTGGCCGTTTTAGTGCTTGTGAATGTATGGCAATTTGCAGGTATGACCATGATCATTTATTTGGCTGGCCTTCAATCCATTTCCAGCGATGTGTTAGAGGCCGCTCTCATTGACGGGGCGTCGCCTTGGCAGCGGTTTGCGCATGTGACGCTCCCCCTACTTATGCCTGCGATCCGAATCAATGTAGTAACCAATATCATTGGCTCTCTCTCCGTATTTGATGTCATAATGTCCTTAACAGAAGGGGGCCCGGGATACTCTACAGAAAGTCTAAGCATTTATATCATGCGGATGTGTTATGGCAGCCGGACGGGATATTCTACGGCTGTTGCAATGATTCTGTTTCTAATTATCCTAATTCCGGTATTGATTTCAATGCGGTTGACCCGAGCAAAAGATTGAGGGGGAATCAATGTGAAAGGTATCTCCAAATTTATAAAGTACTTGCTCATTATTGCAATTTGCATTATGTGTTTAATTCCGTTTTATGTTTTGCTGGTGCTTGCTTTGAATTCCCCTGAACGGGTCTTTTATGAGGGCAACATTTTTGTGCCTGATTTCTGTTGGCAGAATTTTATAGATGCATGGAGTAAATCTAAAATCGGGATGGCAATGCTCAATTCAGCTATCATTACTGCTGGCACGCTGGGGTTGACTATCATGACGGGAGGGTTAGCCGGATATGCAATAGCACGCCACAATACGCGGTACAACAAGTTTGTATTTGGACTGTTACTGTCGTGTATGATGATTCCTGGAATAATTAACACGGTTCCGCTCTATACACTCATGCGAAAAATAAATGCAGTCAATACGCTTTGGGGAATGATTCTTGTTTGTTCTACATTAGCTTTGCCATCGGCGGTTTTTATTTACGCAACGTTTATACGTGCGCTTCCCAAAGAATTGGATGAGGCAGCCGCGCTGGATGGCTGTACAGGTTTCTCAACCTTTTGGCGTGTGATTTTTCCTGCGATCAAGCCTGCAACCGCATCTTTCATTATACTCAATGGTTTTGGGATATGGAATAACTATGCTCAAGCGGTTTTCTTCCTTCAATCACGTTCAAAACAAAACATACCACAAGCTCTTTCGGTGTTCTTTCAACAATTTGGAGGAGCGAAGTGGCACCTCATGGCATCTACAGCCGTTATTGCTGTGATACCAGTAATCATTATTTTCTTGGTTTTTCAGAAGCAGTTTATTCAAGGACTGACAGACGGAGCGCTTAAGGGATGAATAAAAAGTTTGATCTTTACCCGACCAGGGGCAGCTTTGAGCCAGGCATGCCAATTGCCTTTCGCATCCAAAACCTCGGAAGCGCAACTAATGTAGTGTTACACGTTTCTTCCATTGACGGCTTGACCTTCGAGTGCTCTGCTGCCATTGAAGAAGGCATGCCCATTGTTACAATTTCTGAACACCGCTTTGGCCCGGGTGGGTATGGTGTGAAGGCGCAGTTTTGCATCAACGGTGTGACGTTAGCCACCTGTTTTACAGCATTTGATGTTGCCCCTGCCGGTAAGGTAATTCGGTATGGCTTCCTTTGTGACTTTACTCCAGAGAATGGGCAAGATACAGATATTGAGGCCATGGCCCGTATGCATATCAATGCGGTTCAATTTTATGACTGGTCGTATCGCCATGATGATTTCGTTTCGCCTACACCGGACTATACCGATATGATGGGCAAGCACAATAATTTGACTATCATCCGTAAGAAAATACAGCAATGCCGGTCGCATGGTATGCTGACCCTTGCATATGGTGCGGTTTATGCCGCTTCCGAAGCCTATCAAAAGCGACATCCCGATCAGAGCTTGTACAACGGCGCAGGAGAGCCGATTTGCTTTATCAATACATTTTACATTATGAACTTAGAGCGGGAAGCAGGTTGGCATAACCATATTTTGGAGCAATATCAACATGCGATAAACGATGTCGGATTTGATGGAATCCATATGGACACATATGGCGCGCCTAAATTTGCCTTTGATAGCCAAGGCCGTGCTATATATCTTTGTGACGAATTCCCGAAGCTGATTGAAAGCGCACATCTAATCTCAACAGAGTCACGGAAGACGCCTTTTCTAATGTTCAACAATGTGGGGGGGTGGCCTGCATCACGTACAATGCTCACCAGTCAGCAAGCTGTCTATATCGAAGTATGGCCTCCTTGCACCCGCTACCGGCATCTGGGGGCCTTGATCTCAGAAGCTCGAAACAGCCGAAAACCAGTTGTTTTAGCAGCATACCCAGCACCTTTTCGTACGGACGCCCCGGAACGAGCCTTGGAATGCCAATTGTTTCTCTCGTTTGTAATTGGAATGTATGGCGCAACCCAGCTCTTTTTTGGCGAGGAAAATGCAGTAATAACGCAAGGATACTATGTTGACTATACTAAGCTAAATGATGAGCAGTTGGAATGGATACGCGTCTACCAGGATTTTTTTGTACAGTATGAAACACTCTTAATGGATGACACAATGGAAGATGTCAGCATGACGCACCAAGGCTGGGATAATCACGAATATGCTTTTTCTCCAGAAGGAAGTGCTGACGGCGAAGACGGAAAGATATGGTTTCACCTCCGCCAGAATCGCAAAAGAAAAGCAATTTACATCGTTAATTTACTTAACAACAATTCCCTTTGGAATGAGGGGAAAATTAAGCCCTGCAAAATGGAAACTGTGACCATGCAGGTTCAAGTTATGAGCAAACCAAACGATGTTTGGTTTGCCTCTCCAGATCAAGTGCACGGACAGCGCAGACATCTGCCCTATCAACTTTTAAAGACGGAACAGGGTTTAGCGGTATGTGCAGAAGTTCAAGTGCTTCGATGCGGCGTTATTGTCGTTGAAGGAGGATAAATCAGGTGAATCAATGGTGGAAAGAACGCGTTTTCTATCAAATCTATCCCCGCAGCTTTCAGGACTCCAACGGGGACGGTATCGGCGATCTGAGAGGAATTATCCGGCGGCTGGATTATCTGAAGTGGCTGGGCATCGGTGCGGTGTGGCTCTGCCCGATTTACGACTCGCCCAACGCCGATATGGGCTATGATATCCGGGACTATGAGAAGATTATGGAAGAATTCGGCACCATGGAGGACTTTGACGCGCTGCTGGAGGGCCTTCACCGGCGGGATATCAAGCTGATTATGGACCTGGTGGTAAACCACTCCTCCGACGAGCATAAATGGTTCATTGAGTCCCGGAAGGACAAGACGAATCCCTATCGGGATTACTACATCTGGCGGGATGGGAAAGACGGAAGGGAGCCAAACAACTGGGCGTCCTTTTTCGCCCCCTCCGCCTGGAGCTATGACGAGCAGACCGACCAGTGGTATCTCCACCTCTTTTCCGAAAAGCAGCCCGATTTGAACTGGGAAAACGAAAATATGCGGCGGGATGTCTTCCATATGATGAACCGCTGGTTTGATAAGGGCGTGGACGGGTTCCGCATGGATGTGATCAGTATCATCGCCAAGCATCCGGCCCTGCCCGACGGCCCGGGTGACGGATATGTGTTCACCCCGGAGTATTTCGCCTTCCAGCCCAAGCTCCACGAATACCTGCGGGAGATGCGCCAAGCGTGCTTGGATGGGCGGGAGTGCATGTGCGTGGGGGAGACCAGCTTTGTGAATACTCGCAACGCCAACTCTGTGGTGGGCGATGCCCGGGAACTGGACCTTCTCTTCCAGTTCGACATTATGGATATGGACGGCGCGGGCAGCAAGTGGGACGCTATCCCCTTCGACCTGATGAAATTTAAAGAGATCATCTCCGCGTGGCAGCAGGCCATTGACTGGAATACCCTGTTCTGGGGCAATCACGACCAGCCCCGGATCGTGTCCCGCTTTGGCTCCACGGAGAGCGAAGAGCTGCGAGTCCACAGCGCCAAGATGCTGGCCGTGGCCATGTATCTGCTGCGGGGCACGCCGTTTTTGTACCAGGGCGAGGAGATCGGCATGACAAACATGCCCTTTGAACGGGTAGAACAGCTCCGGGACATTGAGAGCCTGAGCCTGCTGAAGGAAGCGGAGAAGGCCGGCCGTACAGCCTGGGCTTGGAACGGCATCCGGAAGAAGGGCCGGGACAACGCCCGCACCCCCATGCAGTGGGACGGCACGGCCAACGCCGGTTTCACCGCCGGAGTGCCGTGGATCGAGGTAAATCCCAACTATCCCGGCATCAACGTGGAAGGCGCCATGGAGGATGAAGGGTCGATCCTTCACCTCTACCGAAAATTGATCGCTCTGCGAAACGCCAGCGAGATTCTGAAATGGGGGGATTTCCAGCTCCTTTTGCCGGAGCATCCGCAGCTTTTCGCATATCAACGAACCTATGAAGGCAAAACCATCTCTATCTGGTGTAATTTCGGTACAGAGGATGTAGCTTTATCCAAAGAAGGGCTTGGAGAAATTCTCCTTTCAGAAGGGGCCTCCCAAAATGTCCTCTCTCCATATGGCTTTATTGTTGCGACAGATCTATAACATATAGGGGTTTTTCCCTTTTTATAAAAAATGAGGCAGATAGGCGCTGCTCCATTTCTATACTTAGGGCAACACCGCACAATTCCCCACGCACGTCTTGGCGGCCAATTTGCCCCACAAATGCGTTGCAAAACTTTGCAATACACAAAGTATTCCTGCGGTTTTGCGCCTTTTTGCGGCACAAATTTTCGCGCCAATCCGCACGCGTTGAATTACGCGGCAATGCCTTAAATATACGATACAAATGCAACAAAAAAGTGACTCAAGCCAGGGAAACTCCCACAATGGTGTTTGCGGACAACCAGAAAGGAGCCTGGACGTGAGCCACTACAGGCATCTTAGCATAGAAGAACGAGAAAAGCGATCCCTGATAAAGGGGGAGGGGCGGAGCCTTCGGAGGATCGCCCAGGAAATGGGCCGGGCTTCAGCAACGCTCAGCCGGGAGCGGTCAAGAAACAAGCCGAGAAGCAACCGTACAGTCCGTCAAAAGCGCAGCGTTGCTACGGGAAGAGGCGCCTTCTCTGCGGGCAAAAGCATATTCTGTGCGCGCCCGAGAAGCGGGAGCACATCCGCAGGCTGTTTCCGGAGGCACACTGGCCTCCTGATGAGATATCGAATCGGCTCAAGCAGGAGAAGACTCCGCTGCAGCGCAGCTATGCGTCCATCTGCCGCGCCGTCCACGCCGGACTGTTTGAGGAAAACAAACGAGCAGCCAGCCGGAGCAGAAAGAGGAAGCTGCCTTTTGTCCGTGGTAGACCGCAAGTCCTGATTTACGCCGGCCGCAAAGCTGCCTGACAGGTCGGCCCGGTCCGCCCGTGACACGATGATCCTTCTGCTCAGCCGCCTGACGCCGGATCGGGTAAAAAGCATCACGCCGGACCGCGGGTCTGGATTCGCGCTGTACCGGGAGTTCTCCGCGGCAGCCGGAACGGTTCCCCTTTATTTTGCGGACCCGCACGCCCCCTGGCAGTGCGGCGCGAACGAGAACACCAGCGGCCGCATCAGAAAATGCCTGCCCAAGGGATCCGATATGGGCCCGGCTTCAGACAAGCAGATCGACAGCATTATTGCCTTACTGAACCTCCGTGCGCAAAAATGCCTTGCCTGACGCTCCCCCTTTGCAGTCTTTTGGGGCCTGCTGCTACACTTGACTTGACAATTCACCTTTGGCGTTTTGCGAGGCGCCGTTACAGAAGCCTGCACTCCATGTCATGCCACACGGCGCCACCATGTACGGACCGGGAAATTCCGTGTTCCATAAAGCCGAAGCGCTGGTAATAGTGGATCAGGTGGTCCTTGCAGGTGAGCACCACACGCTCCAATCCGCGTTGGCGGGCGGTCTCCAGACAGGAGTTCAGGAGGGCGGCCGCCAAGCCCTTGCACCGAAAGTCGGGGGACACGGCCAAACTGAGAATAGCCAGAGTCTTCCCATCGGGATGAGAATTTCCAGGCTCAAAAATGTCATCCTCAATAAATGCTTTCCGTGTGGTCAACCCATTCAAAAAGCCCACAGGCACGCCATCCAGCATGCCCACCAGAAACCACTCCGCAAGATCGGATATGCGGTATGCAAGCGTAGCGCAGGAGGCCGCCTCTGCTGGCGGAAAGCTGTCCGTTTCGATCTTCATCAGGGGATCCAAGTCTCCGGGTTCGGCGTGACGGATAGAAAGCTCGTTCATATAGCAGCGTGCTCCTTTCCATATGTATGTTACAACACGTTACAGAATCAGCTGGAAAAAACGCAGGATCAGCTTGAGACCGTAGAAAGTGATGATACAGCCGCACACGATGTTGATGACGCGCAGGATCTTATCGTTGAACCGGGCGGAGAAGCAGGAAATGAGGATAGTGACGCCGAAGAACCACAGAAAGGAAGCGGTGGAGGAGCCCAGGATCAGCTGGGAGCTGACCGCGCCGGGATTGCCCGCCCGGAAGCCGCCGAAGAGCATGGTGCCGTCGATCAGGGCCTGCGGGTTAAACCAGGTGACCACGCAGGCCTTGGCGGCCACCCGCGGCAGCGGGACGTTCACCTCTACCGTCTGATCCATGGTGGGCTTGTCACGCAGCAGGCCGACGCCGATCCACACCACGGTGGCTCCGCCCGCCAGCAGGATGATAAGCTGCAGCCAGGTAAAGCGCTCCATCAGCGCGCCGATGCCGAAAAAGCAGGCCAGCGCCAGAGTCACATCAAAAAACACCACGATCAGGGCGGTGAGCAAGGCCCGCCGTCGGGGCTGGGTCAGGGCGGAGTTGATGACAAACAGATTCTGCATCCCAATGGGGGCCACGTAGGCCAGTCCGATGGCCAGGCCCTGGAGATAAGGCGGCATGACGATTCCTCCTGAAAAAGACTTTTCTTTTTTCTTGCTACCTGGTATGATTATAGTACCGACAGGTGATTCTGACAAGAACGCAGAAATTCCGTACCAGGTAAGGAGGAACTGACCTTGGAGCCGACCCATGAGAATTGTCCCTGTATGGATGCCTGCCCCCTGAACCGGGCCTTGGAGCTCATTGGGGGGAAATGGAAGATGCAGATCCTCTGCTCGCTCCACAACAACGGACCTACGCGCTATAACCGTCTGAAAAAGAGCCTGGACGGCGTGTCCAATACCGTATTGGCCAACGCCTTGCGGGAGCTGGAAAGCGACGGGCTCATTCTTCGCCGGGAGTATCTTGAAGTGCCTGTGCGGGTGGAGTACCAGGCCACGCGCCGCTGTGAGCAGCTGATCCCCATCCTGGATGCGCTGGGGAATTGGAGCATCGCGCTGTAGCGGGCGTCCGCCCTGCGCCGGATCGGACCGAAGCTGACCGCCGCAGGCTTTTAGCCTGCGGCGGTCAGCGGTCTCAGGGCGCCGCGGGCTTTGTATGCGGGGCATGCCCCGGGGGAAACGGTATGGGCGCGTATCTTTCGTATTGCCAACACGTTCGCTTTTCCGTATCATAGAAAATAACGCAAAGAGCTATCTGACTATTGGCAAGAGTGGGTGACGGTGCTATTCCATAAAAGGCGGGAAAAGGGCAAAAGGATTCAGATTCAAGCAATATGATAGGGATATCGAAGACGTTGATGAATCCGGATTTGGAGAAAACAAAAATGGGAGCGATCAAGCTCTATACCGACCGATTGGTTATCAGGCCATTTTGTGAACAGGATGCCGAAGCATATTTCCAGCTCTTTGCACATCCTAAAGTACATTGTTTTGTTGGCGAAAAGCTGGATAGTATTGAAGAAGCGGGCGATGAGATCCAAAAGAAACAGAGTCAAAAGGATGATTCGGAACTGGCGGTATGTTTGAAGGAAACAGATGCATTTATAGGTACCGTGTTTGGCCGGCGGGAAAAGGATGCCTTCAGCGTGTGCTGGAATTTCCGTTCTGATTACTGCGGGCCGGGTTATGCTTATGAGGCTGCAAAAGCAGATATGGATTTCCTGTTCAAACAAATGCATGCCCGGCGCATCGATGCTTATGTTGAAGACTATCATACAAGTTCTCAGCGGCTTTGCCGAAAATTGGGCATGCGTCAAGAGGGAATATTTAAAGAATACATTTCTTTATCTGCCGCAGGCAGAAACGAGTGATTTTTACGGAAAGGGTACCCTTTTCCAATGCCTGCTCCGGAACTTTTTACACACATTTTTGCGCTTTGATTCTTCGGAACATTTCATTAGGTGTGCTACTGTTTCCTTTGCTTTTCGCAATCGCCCATATTTTGTATGGAAGCGGTTTTAGTGGAGGAGCGGGAGAGCGTTTTTGCAGGGGAAACGCGGCGATTTGCCGCCCGCCTGGCGGGCGAGGGAGAAAAGCAGATGTTCGCCTGCGTATGCGGCTACCGGGAGAAGCGTTCTGACTTCAAGAAGCGCCGGGAGAACCGGTCCGCGGGCAAGAAAGCCGTACGCCGCTACCTGGAGCAGCAGGGACGGCAGGAGGAGCGCGGCAGCTCCGCCATGGCCGGACAGCTGAAAAAGTGAATGGAGCAAAGCGGACAATAGCGGACGGAAGGGGGACGGCGTGGGAAATGGAAGAGCGGTCGGTCGTATCGGAACGGGGCAGGACCTATTACTGGATCGAAAAATGCGTGCGCCCGGAGAGGGAGAACTTGGTTTTCCTGCCGGGTCTGACGGCGGATCACCGCCTGTTTGACGGCCAGATCCAACACTTTTCAGGCAGACATACCGTGCTCACGTGGGACGCGCCGGCCCACGGGAAGTCAAGGCCCTACCAGGACTTTTCCTACGGACATTTGGCGGAAGAGCTTCAAACGATCCTGGACCGGGAAGAAATCGGGACGGCAGTGCTGATCGGGCAGTCGGCGGGCGGATTTGTGGCTCAGTCGCTGCTCGCCTGCGCACCCGAACGGGTCAAGGGGCTGATCACAATCGGTACCTGTCCGTATGGAAGCCGGTATTACAGCCCGTCCGACCTTTTCTGGCTGAAGCAGACACGATGGATGTTTCGGCTTTTTCCGGACAGGCTGCTGCGCGCTTCCATGGCGCGCATGTGCGGCAGGACCCGGCGGGGCAGGGAGAATATGCTCCAAATGCTCCAGGGATACTCCAAGGACGAGCTGTGCCGGCTAATGTACCTTGGTTTTGCCGGGTTCATCCCCGAGATACGGGATACATCCCCCTGCGGGCCGATCTGGCTGACCGTGGGGGAGCACGACCGGACGGGAAAGGTCAGGGCCTATAACGAAGCGTGGCACCGGGCGGAAGGCCACCCCTTGTTCCTCATTCCGGGCGCGGCGCATAACGCCAACGTGGACCAGCCGGAAGCGATGAACCGGATCATCGACCGGTTTCTCCGGCAGCTTTCGGAGGGCGCGCATTCCCCGGACGAATCAGAGAGAGGAAGACAGAAGCAATGGAGCAGTTTTCACAGATCATGACCTGGCTGGATGATTTCGTATGGGGGATCCCCATGATCGTCCTGCTGCTGGGGACCCACCTGTTTATGACGTTGCGCACCGGGTTCATCCAGCGCAAAACCCTTACCGGCATCAAGCTGTCCGTGACGAAGGACCCGGATTCCCCCGGCGATGTGAGCCAGTTCCAGGCCCTCACCACCGCCCTGGCCTCCACCATCGGCACCGGCAACATCATCGGCGTGGGCACCGCTATCTTTCTGGGCGGGCCGGGCGCGGTGTTCTGGTGCTGGATCGCGGGGGTGTTCGGCATCGCTACCAAATACGCCGAATCCTTCATCGCCGTCAAATACCGGGTACGCACTCCGGACGGCAAGATGCAGGGCGGCGCCATGTATGCCCTGGAACGCGGGCTGAATATGAAGTGGCTTGGGGTGCTGTTCGCCGCGCTGGCCGCGCTGGCCTCTTTCGGCATCGGCTGCGGCACCCAGATCAACGCCATCGCGGAGGTCATCGAAAACAACGTCCCCCTGAATATCCCGCCCATCGCGGTGGGCGTCGTGGGGGGGATCCTTACCGGTATCGTCATCATCGGCGGCATCCAGTCCATTGCCCGTGTATGCGAGAAGCTGGTGCCCCTGATGGCGGTATTCTATGTGCTGGGATGCGTCATTATCCTGGGCATCAACTATGATTTTATCCTTCCGGCCGTGGGCGCGGTCCTGCGCTTGGCCTTTACCCCCGGTGCGGTCGCAGGCGGCCTGGTGGGGCAGGGCGTGATGATCGCCCTGCGCTTCGGCGTGGCCCGGGGACTCTTTTCCAACGAGTCCGGCATGGGGTCGGCTCCGCTGGTGGCCTCCGCCGCCCAGACCCGCAACCCGGTGTGGCAGGCCCTGGTCTCCGCCACCGGAACCTTTTGGGATACGGTGGTGGTCTGTCTTATGACCGGCCTGGTGCTGGTCTCCACGATCATGAAAAATCCGGAGATCAATATGGACACCATCGCTGACGGCGGCCAGCTCACCACCGCGGCCTTCAGTCAGATCCCTGTGCTGGGACCCATCATTCTGGTGGTGGGCATCATTACCTTTGCCTGGTCCACCATCCTGGGCTGGTCCTACTATGGAGAGCGCTGCGCCCAGTACCTGTGGGGAAAGAAGGCGCTGCTGCCCTATAAGCTTTTGTTTGTGGCCGTGGTGGTAGTCGGCCCGGTGCTGGCGCTGGACCTAGTGTGGACCATCGCGGACATCCTCAACGCATTGATGGCCATTCCAAACCTGATCGCCGTACTGCTCCTATCCGGTGTGACCGCCAGAGAGACGAACTATTACCTGAACCACCTGGAGGAGACCGACCGGACGGAGATTCCCCTGGTGGACCGCTGACAACAGACGGAGGGCCCCGTTCTCCACTTGGAGAACGGGGCCCTTTTGGAAGAAAATTCAGTTCTGAGGCTTTACAACGGGCTTGATGAGGAAGACCAGCAGGGCGGCCACACCGCAGAGAACGATGAGCCCCACATACCCGGCCGTCAGGCTGCCGGTGAGCTTGAGGCTTTGTGCGTTATACAGATAGGCGCAGGCGCAGATGCCCTTGGTGACGGCGGAGATAAAGCGGCTGGCGGCGGCAAAGTCGTAGCGGCCGAAGACCGAGCCGATCATGGAGGGGATCAGATTGCAGATGCCGCCCACGGAGATGCCTACCATGAAGACCCCAAGATAAATCGTAACGGTGTTCGCCATGAAGATGAGCAGCAGCAGGGCCACGGCATACCAGGCGGCGTAGATATAGGTCGCCTTCCTGGTCCCGATCTTCAGGTCGATGAAGCCCCAGATGTAGGAGCCGAAGATGCCGAAGAAGCCCATGACGGAGAGCATGCCGACGGCGGCGGTGCGCTCATAGCCCGCGCCCATCAGGCGGGAGACCAGCTGACTGACGATGGCGACGGTGACCATCCAAAGAAGACCCATGCCGATGCCGATCAGCCAGGTCTGGGGCGTTTTGAGCAGCCGCTTCATGGTCCAGGGACTCTTGTAGGCTCTGGCGGCGGCCTGACTGGCCTTGATTTCCTCGGCGCTCAGCGGGTCGTTGTCGGGGGCGCAGCCCACCTCTTCCGGGGTGTTTTTGCACCAGAAGATGGAGATGACGGCAAAGATCAGTACAAAAACCGCGATGGCGGTAAACATGGACTCTACGCCGAAGTTCCCCATCAGGAAGTTGGTGACAAAGGGAAAGATCATGGTGCAAAGCGGATAGCCGATGGTAGACCAGCCCAGGGCCAGGCCCTTTTTGCGGGGGAACCAGTTGGCCTGAATGGTGTTGGGCGCGGTCAGGGAGTAGCCCGCGCTCAGGATGGAGCAGGCGGCGACCGAAATAGCGTAGACGGCAAAATTTTGCGTATGACCGTAGAAGTAAATGGCAATGGCAGTGAGGAACAGCGTACCGACAAAGACTACCTTAGCGCCCTTTTTCACGATGATATGGCCGAAGATAAAGGTAAAGAGGATGGCGATCCAGCCGCCGTAGGTGGACCAGGAGAGCATGGCGGCCCGGTCCCAGCCGCGGGCGCCGCTCAAAGCGCCTACAAAGATGTTCAGGCCGTCTGTGTTGATGCCGCCGCCGATAAAATAGGCGATCATGCACATGAAGATCATGCTCCAGCCCCAGCCGCCGAAACTGTTGGCTTTGTTGTTCTGCTTGCTGGCAGTCGCTGTGTTTTGTTCCGTCAAGACGATTTCCTCCTCAGCATATCCTGCCGGTGGGTTCTCTCAATGCACCCGCCGGCAGTCTGTTTTGCAGCCGCGTCCCTCAACGCAGGGTAAGAATAGCAGGAAATCCTGTAAAAGGTCAACCCCCAAAGGACATTTTGCTTATACCGATGATTCATATCCGTCAGAACGAAAGGTTATAGTCCTTGGGCCGCAGGGGATTGGGGGAGATACCGCTGAAGTGTGTGCAGGTCTTTCCAGACCGGCCGCATTTGTGGTAGAATAACAAAAACAAGGGAACGGGAGGCGTAGGTTTGATGGAAATCAGACAGCTGATGTATTTTATTCAGATCGTCAAAAGCGGCACCTATTCCGCTGCGGCCAAGCAGCTCTATCTCTCCCAGCCCGCCCTGAGCAAGGCGGTCAAGCATCTGGAGGAGGAGCTGGGGGCCAAGCTGCTTGTCCAGGGGGACAAGCGCAGTGAGCCGACCGATGTGGGACGGGTGCTTTTTGAACGGGGACAGCAGCTGATCCGGGAATACAACGACCTGCTGGGGGCGGTGGACGAGGCTAACAGCCGCAACCGGGGCCGGCTGCACTTCGGGATTCCGTACGGGCTGGGACAGATCCTGTTTTATCGCCTGACCGCCGATTTTTCCCGTGCCTTTCCGGAAATGGAGCTGGTGGTCTCCGGTCATGGTTCGGCCCATATCCGGGAGGAAGTGCTGGCCGGGCGGCTGGACATCGGGGCCACGCTGATCCCGCCGGAACCGGAGCCGGGCCTGGAGGCTACGGTGATCATGCGGGACCAGTTTTTCCTGCTTCTGCCGCGGGCGCATCCGCTGGCGGGAAGGGAAGGGGTGCGCTTTGCCCAGCTGCGGGAGGAACAGTTCATCCTGCTCAACGAGGAATTCGTCATGACCCGTATGACCCGGCAGAGCTGCGCAATGGCGGGGTTTGCGCCCCGGGTGAAGATCGTGGCCAATCGATCGGACTTCATCGCCGAATTGGTGGCCGACGGTCAGGGGATCGCCGTGATCGCCGGCGGGCGCTACCGTTTTGAGCACGACTCCCGCCTCTCCTGCGCGGCGCTGCTGGACGGTATCGTAGATATCGACATCGCGCTCATTACCCGTGCCGGAGCGGACCGAAGTACTGCGGCGGCGCGGTTCGTGGAGTTCGCACAGGAGCAGGCCCATGAGGGAAAGTTATAACGGCCATGAAAAGGGGATATTTTACTTTCCGGCCGGCTTGGGGTATGGTATGTTTGCAACCGAAGTTCCCCCAACAAAAAATCCAACGCTCGGAGGTCATACCATGAGACAACCCCTTTCCGAGGCGGAGCGGCGCAAGCCCTACGCCAAATATTTTGATGAACCATATCCCCCCGTGCCCGAAGATATTCTGGAGCAGATGGCCCGGCCCATGGACCCCGCGCTGGCCCTGCCCATCCAAGAGAGGAACGACCTGCTGAACCCCGGCTACCTGCCCAGGGAGGTGGGCTGGTGCGTTATGCCGGACGGCAGCGGATACATCGCTTCCCTGACCCGAATGCCCGGCGTCACGCTGGAGATGATCGAGTGGTGGTTCGCCTGGCATGGACTGGAGAGCCTGCGCTATCAGATCTGGGACCCCAACGACCATTATCTGGCCCGGGTCAGTCCGGACCACCGGCAGCGCCGCCTGGACCCAGCGCTGAGCTGGCGGGAGCGCAATTGGAACACCAGCGATTTCGTGTTGGAGAACGTGGGGGAGGGCACCTCGGCCCTGCGCATCTCCTTCCGCTCCCCGGAGTCCTTTGGATTCGATATGGAGCGCTTCAACGCCCAGCCGGTGACGGCCATCTGTGCCCACAGCGGGCCGCCCGACTGGGACATCCCCCGGACCACCTTCATCCATTTTGCCCGCGCGGTGGAGGGCGGGATCGAACTGCGCACCCGTTTTTGGCTGGGCTGGATGATCGTCAACAAGCAGCCTGTGCGCACCGACTTCGCCGTGGACCCCCGGCGGGTACAGGGGCTGTCCCGCCACTCGCCCCAGGAGTATTACCGCCTGGCCAAATATCTGCCGCAGATCTTTGCGGAAAACCATGACAAGCCGGACCGGGCGGAGGATCTGACTGTCATGGACTTCGCCGGATGAGTGCAGAAACACTGGCTGTGAACCGGCAGCAGGCCAGCCGCCGCCGGGCAACGGCGGTTTTCCTGGGGGTATGCCTGTTCAATTTTGCCGGCTACGGCCTGATTATCAATTGCTTCGGCCTGTTTCTCTCTCCAGTCAGCGTCGCTCAAAATATTTCCATCACAGAGATATCCCTGACCCATACGGTGCGCACGTTGTGCGGTATGGCGGGCACGGTTCTGGCCGGACGGCTCATGCCCCGGTACGACCTGCGCAAGTATCTGGCTCTGGTGTGCCTGGGATTGGCGGGCGCGGCGGTCCTGACGGCGCGCTCCACGGTGTTTTGGCACTTTATGCTCAGCGCCGCCCTGCTGGGCTTTGCGGCGGGGCTTGGCATCTACACCCTGGTGCCGCTGGTCATCAGCGAGTGGTTCACCGCTCCGGGAGGCTACATCGGTCTGGCCACCGCCTGCGGTGGGCTGGGCGGCATCGTCTTCTCGCCGGTGCTGGCCCGGGTCATCCAATGCCGCGGCTGGCAGGCGGGGTATCTGCTGATTGCCGCCGTCGCCCTGTTGGTCATGCTGCCCGCCGGGGTGTTCCTGATCCGCTTCCGGCCCGGGGAGCTGGGGCTGGAGCCCTGTACGGGAAAAAAAACGGTACGGGCGGGGCGACGGGAGAGCGTCCCGCTGCCCATGGATGCCGGGGTCACACCGGACCAAGCGGCCCACATGCCGGTCTTTTACCTCATCATCGGCATGTTCATCGCGGTCTCGCTGGTATCGGGGGCCTATACCCATGTGCCCGCCATGCTTCGTGCCAAGGGATACGGCGAGATGGCAGTGGGCGGACTCAATGCCTGCTATCAGATGGGGGCCGCGCTGACGCAGTTCCTGCTGGGAGCGCTCAGCGTCCGCTGGGGGATCCGGCGGACGATGGAGCTGTTTCTTACGATCATCGGCGTAGGCGCCGTGGGACTGCTGCTGACCGGCAGCGGAAGCGTGATCCTGACCGGAGTCTTTGCGCTGATGCTGGGCGGCGGGCGCGCGCTGGGGGTCGTGGAAGGGCCTATCCTGGTGCGGGAGGCCTTCGGTCACCGATGCTATAACACCATTTTTTCCAACCTCTACACCGCCTATCTGACGGCCTGCGCCCTGACGACGACCATCTATGGACTTATTTACGACAGCACCGGTTCCTATACCGTGGTGTTCCTGTTCATCCTGGTGTGTATCGTGCTGGCAGCCCTCACCGTCTTCGGCTCCCTGTTCTGCATCCGCCGCAGCGTCTGGCGCGCGGCGGCCGCGGCACAGCGGCATACCTGACCAGCTTCCGCGCCCCGGCCGTTTGGAAGGCCGGGGCGCTGCGTTTGGCTGCGGCATTACATATTCCGTCCCTTGTCCGCATACCAGTAGCTTGAGGTGGTGAGGCGATGACCTTTCTGGAGCGGCTGGGCGATTTTATTTGGAACCCGTGGCTGCTGGGGCTGTTTTTGCTGGTGGGGCTGTTTTATTCCCTGCGTACCGGCTTTTTTCAGGTGTTCGAGTGCGGGTTATGGCTCAGGACCACGCTGGGTTCCCTCCTCCGGCCCCGGCGGAAGCGGCAGGGAGGCGGGCTGACTCAGTTCCAGGCCCTGTCCACTGCGCTGGCCTCCACCATCGGGACCGGGAGTATCGCCGGGGTGGCCACCGCCATTTTTTACGGCGGGCCTGGGGCGGTGTTCTGGATGTGGGTCTCCGCCCTTCTGGGCATGATGACCAGCTGTGCGGAGAAGACGCTGGCGGTGCGCTACCGGGAACGCGCCCGGGACGGCGGATGGCAGGGAGGCCCCATGTGCTACATGGAGCGGGGCGTGGGCAGCCGCTTTCTGGCGGCGCTGTTCTCCGTCTGCTGTGTGGCGGCCTCTCTGGGGGGCGGAAACATGGTGCAGGCCAATTCCATCGCCACCGCGCTGGAGGCCTCGTTCGGCTGGGACCGGCTGGCGGTTGGGGCGATCACCGCGCTGCTGACCGGGGCGGTCATCCTGGGTGGGATCGGGCGCATCGGGCGTTTCAGCGAGAAGCTGGTGCCCTGTATGGCACTTTTGTTTTTGGGCGGCGGGGCCGTGGTGCTGTTTGTGCATGCCTCCGCCATCCCGGACGCGCTCTCGCGCATCGTCTCAGGGGCCGTTGCACCCCGCGCCGCGGCGGGCGGCGGGCTGGGCTACGGTGTGGCCGCCGCCATGCGCTATGGGATCGCCCGGGGCGTGTTTACCAACGAGGCGGGCATGGGCTCCTCCGCCATGGCGCACGCCGCCTCCGATGTGGAGGAGCCCGCCGAGGAGGGCATGTGGGGGATGTTCGAGGTCTTTGTCGCCACGCTGCTGGTGTGCTCCGTCACCGCCTTAGTCATCCTGACCACTGGGGTCTACGATGAAAAAGCGGCCCTGGCCGCCATCCAGAGCGGACGCGTCTCCTCCGTCATGGTGGGCGCGCCTCTGTCCGCCGCAGCCTTTTCCACCGTGTTCGGCCGCTTCGGCGGCATCTTTGTGTCCCTGTGCCTGCTGCTGTTTGCATTTACGTCGCTGCTGGGATGGAGTTATTACGGGGAGCGGGGCCTGGAATACCTGACGGGCTCTGACCGCTGGCGCCGGCTCTATCGGGCAGTGTTCCTGCTGATGGTGGTCGGGGGCAGCGTGGGGGAGCTGGCCGCCGTGTGGCAGCTGGCCGACATCTTCAACGGCCTGATGGCCCTGCCCAATCTGTGTGCGCTGCTGCTGCTCGCACCGGAAGCGCTGCATCTTCTGAATGCTTGGGAAGGAAAACAAAAGAGAGAAAAGGGCGAAAAGATAAGACCAAACTGACGGGATTCAAGACAAAACGAAAAAAGAGCGTTACGAATGGATTGGATAAATCGTCAAAAGCATCAAATCCCCAAGGGGTCAGGGCAGGCGCAAGGCGCGGCGGCGCCTTAACGCGGCCGGAGACTCCGTACACATTGGGAAAGCCCCCTGGCCCCGGCGCAGCTGCGCCGGGGCCAGGGGGCTTTCCTGCAGATAGAAGTCAGGGGGCCGCGCGATCCAGAGTCACAGTTTCGCCGGTCAGGATGGAGGAGGACTCGCCCTCCAGCGCCGGTGCGTGACTGATGGTCACGGTGTCGCCCACATTCAGGATCACGGCGATCGGATTGGCGGCGGCGGAGAGGGAATAATATACCGCGTCGCCGCGCAGCTGGATAAAGTAGTAGGAGTTTCCGTCCATCACGGCGCTGCGGATGTCGGTGATCCGGCCGGAGACCTCGGTGCGGGGCAGCTCCTCGGTGGTAGTGATGCCCTTTTCGGAGAGCAGGGCGATATAGCTCTGCTCACAGGCGGCGACGGTGGAGCCCACAGCCACCACCTGATACTGGGCTACGTTGACCATGGCGTAGCTCTTTACCAAGTTGGTGGCGTCCTTCAGCGGAATGAAGTAGGTGGGCTGATCCGCGATGTTGAGCAGCAGGGGGAAGGTGGCGGTATAGCCCAGATCCTGCACCACGCCCATGGCGGAGAGCTTGGCGGCATCCTCCGTGGCGCCGGGCGCGGAGTAGAATTTGGTCTGCTTGGTGCGCTGGTTGGACAGCAGGAAGCCCAGGTTGGACTGGTCGGCATTGGCGGAGGTGACGCCGGTATACATATATACATCGTCATTCAGCGCGATATAGTTGTAGCCCTCGGTGGTCACCGTCACGTCCCGCTGGCCGAAGATGGAATTGATAAAGCCGTTGATGAGGGTGCCGTGGTAATCGTACTGCTCCATAATGAGGCTGGGGGTGTACAGATTGTCTACCCAGGTGGGGACCTGCTCATAATAGGTGCTCTCTCCGGTGATGGCGTTGACCAGTACCGCGCCGTGGATGTCGGTACCGCCGAACAGGCCGATGGTCTTTACCACCCGGGGAGCGATCCACCACGGCTGGCCGTCTTCGTCGATCTCGAACTGAGGCGTGGCAAACAGGAAGGTGGGGTACTGGAAGCGCAGGTGCCGGGAGATGTTGCGGTTAAGCGGCTCGGAGAAGGAATACTTCATTCCTTCCGACAGGCGGACTACCGTGGCCTCCTGGGTGACCATATCCACCACCACATAGGCGGGCAGGCCTTCGGAGCGGTTGGTGAACCACTTGATGATGTCCGCGTAGTCGATGGGAGCCACCCGCACGGGACGGCCCTGGTAGTTGATCTGGGTCGAGTCGTTGGAATACTCGAACTGACTGACCATATCGCTGAGCGTACCCATCTGGCGGTCCCCCAGAAACTCCGCGGAGGTGCGGTCCAGCGTGGGAATCTCGTTAAAAGAGATCTGAGCCACATCGGCGGAGAAATCGCCGTCCTGCACGTCCAGCAGATCCCGGTAGGCGCCCGCACGGAAGATGGGGAGGGAGATGACGGAGCCTACGATGGCCACCAGGATCAGCGCCAGAAACAGGATGCCGATCGGCAGGCACTGGGACTTGATGAACTTGAAATACTCTTTGGGACCGCCGCCGCCCAGGTTGAACCCGGAGGTGACCAGGGCGCAGACCACGTAGACCACGCAGAGGATGCCGATGAACAGGTAAAAGTCGCTGGACTGGAGATTGATGGCGGGCAGGGCTACGTAAAAATAGAGGAACCCGACCACAGCGGTGACGATCAGGTTGACCAGGATCTTGCCGAACTTGCTTTTGGGACCCCGGCGCTTCTTGGCAGGCTGTTGATCCATAAATACATTCTCCTTTTGCCGTTGGTGCGGATGCGGATCCATCCAATGACGGGCAGCGTCAAGGAAGCGGAAAAATGGATCCGTTTCAAGGGGCGGACGGTTGCCGCCCCGGTGCGGCGCGCGTTCCATTGACGATGCACTCCAAACCAAAGCCGCTGAAAGCAGCCTTGCACAGCGCAAGACGCCATGGACTTCCGAAGAATCCGTTTGACCCGTTGGAAGCCGTTTGGTCTTAAACCATAGTATAGCCGATTTCGGAAGGGAAGGCAACCGATCCAAGGTATTTCTGCATTAAAATTGGATTAAGGCTTGTTGGAACCGGGGCAAAACGCCGGCGGCGGGCCGGGCTTGCGCGCCGCCGGCCGGAGACGCAAGGAGCAAACCGGGACGAAAGGCGGAGAAAACGAATTGTAAAGTTCTTGTAAATCCGGTTGACGCGGAACTTTACATTCGCTATACTGCTTTTGGATTTGTGATCATTGTGTAAAGGCATTGCCGCATGCTTCAACGCGTGCGGATCGGCGCGAAAATTTGTGCCGCAAAAAGGCGCAAAACTGCAGGAATACTTTTTGTATTGCAAGGTTTTGCAACGCATTTGTGGGGCAAATCGGCCGCCAAGACGTGCGTGGGGAATTGTCCGGTGATGCCTAAAGAATGAGGGATGGAACGTGAATTATACCATCGTGCTGGGACTGCTGGGCGGTCTTGCGCTGTTCCTGTACGGCATGCAGATGATGAGCGCCGGCCTGGAGGCCGCTGCCGGCGACCGGATGAAGAGCATCCTGGAGCGGCTGACGGCCAACCGGTTTCTGGGCGTTCTGGTGGGCGCCGTCATCACGGCGGTCATCCAATCCTCCTCCGCCACCACCGTCATGGTAGTGGGCTTTGTCAACTCCGGTATGATGACCCTGCGTCAGGCCGTATGGATCATCATGGGGGCCAACATCGGCACCACCATCACCGGGCAGCTCATCGCGCTGGATGTGGGCGTTTTGGCGCCGCTGTTTGCGTTTGTGGGCGTAGCGATGGTGGTCTTCGTGAAAAAGCCCCAGGTCCGCCACTACGGCAGCATCCTGGCCGGCCTTGGAGTGCTTTTCATCGGCATGGACATGATGAGCACGGCCATGGAGCCGCTGCGGGACTGGCCTGCCTTTGTAGAACTGGTGAGCACGTTTTCCAATCCTCTGGTCGGTATTCTGGTGGGCGCGGGCTTCACCGCGCTCATCCAGTCCTCCTCCGCCTCGGTGGGGATCCTGCAGGCCCTGGCGCTCAGCGGCGTGATCGGACTCGACAGCGCGGTATTCGTCCTGTTCGGTCAGAACATCGGCACCTGTATCACCGCGGTGCTGGCTTCCATCGGCACCAGCCGCAATGCCAAGCGGGCCACGATTATCCATCTGCTGTTCAATATCATCGGTACCGTCGTGTTTACAACGCTGTGCCTGGTAACGCCGCTTTTGGGGCTCTCTCTTGTGGGCGGCGTTCAGTCCCTGACGCCGGAGAACCCGGCGGCCCAGATCGCCAATATGCATACGCTGTTTAACATTGTCACTACGTTCCTGCTGCTCCCGCTGGGCGGAAAGCTGGTGCAGCTGGCCATGCGCATCCTGCCCGACCGGAAGGAGAGCGGGGAGGAGGGAATGCACCTGGCGTATCTGATCCCGGGCCCCATCCACACGAAGCAGGAACACCCCATCGGCTTTTCCGCCATGTACCTCAATCAGCTCCGGCAGGAGCTGGATCGGATGCTGGGGATGGCGCGGCAGAACACCGAGGTGGGCTTCCAGGCGGTGCTGGAGCGCAATCCCAAGCTGCTGGAGGGGGCGGAGGCCACCGAGGAATACATCGACTATCTGAATAAGGAGATCTCTCAGTTCATCTCCAAGGTCATCGTTCACGAGACCAACGAGCGGGATTCGGCGGCGGTAAGCGCCTATTTCAAGATCACCGGAAATATTGAGCGGGTGGGCGATCACGCCATGAATATCTGCGAGTATTCCGGTATGCTCAAGGAAAAGCATATCCACTTCTCCGACGCGGCCCGCCGGGAGCTCCAGGAGATGGAGAGCGTATGCCTGGCGGTGCTGGACGAGCTGGCCCGTGAAACGGCGGAACCCATGGAACTGCTGAAAAACGTGGCCGCGCTGGAGCAGCGGATCGACGATATGACGGGCGCCTACCGGCAGAACCAGCTGGACCGGATGCGTTCCGGAGCCTGCTCCGACGAGGCGTGCATCATCTTTTCTGAGCTGCTGACCGACTTTGAGCGGATCGGGGATCACGCCCTGAACATCGCGGAGGCGCGGGTGTCCGCAGGCGCGGCGCTTCCTCCGGCCTAAAAAGTCCAACCTTTTTCGACAAGCTGACGCGCCGGGTCTCAACTGAACCGCCCCCGATTGTGCGGACAGCACAAAAACGCCCCTAATATAGGACTATGAGATTTTCAAGCAGCAAACTGGCGGCGCAATTCCAGAGGCGTCAGTTTTGTTTTTGATATGTGTTCCGGCTCTCTGCCTGACACTCTCGTATTTTTTCAGCAAGGGGCAAATCTTTGGCCAGGGCATCCATCCTGCTGACATATCCGTAGTAACCGCTACGGGATACTTCAAAAAAACGACATATTTCGCTGATGGGATACTCTTTTCTGTGTCGATATATGACCTTGTATTTTACGCTGATCTTCACTCCTTCCCAGTGAGCAAGAGAAAATCCCGCAACAGCTCTACTTCCATTTTCAAGCGCTTGTTTTCGTATTTGTACTCTGCCAGGGCCTTTGCGGGTTTCCGACCACGCTGCTTCGGTATGCCATGCAGCTCCTTTTTCCTTTCGCGTGTAAGAAGATGATGGATTGCTCTCTCTCCTGTCACCCCAAGTCTCTCCGCAACCTCTCGCTGTGTCATTCCGCCTTCAAGCATTTCTTTGATTTTAGGCAGTAATTCCTGGGTGTGCTGATACTTCCTTGCCATAATAATACCCCCTAATGTAGTACTTTCATTTTCCTTCATTAGGGGGCGTTTTGTCTATTGTCCGTTTTTACTGGTTCGGTTCAAACCGAGACCCGGCGCGTTTTTTGCGGCTGGGGGTGCGGGGGCGCCCGCAGAGGAGGAAAGCAGGCCGGGGAGCGAACAGCGCAGCACCTGCACCAGGTAGCGGGCGGTATTCGCACGGTCCCGCAGTTCCCGGTTGCGCAGCCAGTCAAGAAGCATGCCGGCAAGGGCCTCGGTGTAAAAGGCGCAGAGGAATTCCTTAAAGGCTGGCTCGGCATGCACGCCAAGCTCCTGCTCGACCCGATCCAGGAGGGAGCGCATCACGTCCCGGAAATCAGCGGCAAAAAAGCGGTTCAGCTCGTCCCGCCCCACCGCGTCGCAGGTACATTTGAGGATATGTTCGTTTTCCTCCACGTAATCCATGACGAAGGAAATGGCCTCCTCATAGTCCACCAGCAGGTCGAAATGCTTGACTACCTGGATGGCCTCCTGTTCCAGCATCCACTTCAAAAGGTCATAGACGCTCTCGAAATGATAGTAGAAGGTGTTGCGGTTGATATTGCACGCCTTGATCAGCTCGCTCACGGTGATCTTAGAGATGACTTTGGTCTGAAGCTTCTGCTTCAGTGCGGCGGCAAGCTGAGCCTTGGTCCGATTGGCCTGTTCCGCATGTGTCATGGAAGCACCTCCTGCGTATGGTTTCCATGGATCTATGATACAAGTGTCTGAGAAAAAGGTCAAGTGGACGCGTTGTATTGATCCTTTTCCAGGCAAATACCCCGCTGCTGTCTGAAATTAGTCAACGGTATCCACATTGCCCGTTTTATCCCCGAAGCGGAACGCGTAGAGTATACGGGTCAAAAGGAGGCTCACGATATGGAAAACGGGACCTATCATTACAAAATTGAAGCAGCCGTTCCACTGGGGGTACGCCGGGGCTCCATGGCGGTGGAACTGCACAACGGGGCCCTCAGCGGAGCCATCAATCTGCTGGAGCGGTGCAGTCCCTTTGTGGATGGACGCTATAAGGATGGCGCGATTTCTTTTTCGGGCGTACTGGTCACGCTGATGTCTGAGCTGCATTATCACGCGGAGGGTACGCTCAGTGAAACGGGGATCCGGTTCCGGATGGACTGCCGGGTCGGCGGGATCGATGTGGTTGGCGTGGCGGAAACGGTATGAGCGGAGAACATCGGAACGCCACGGAGAACAAGGCCATGATGAAGATCTGCGCCTTTATCGTGGACAAGCGGAATTTATTCTTCCTGCTGTTTGCGCTGGCGATCGCCTTTTCGGCGGTCTCCCGCGGCTGGGTCGGCGTGGAAAATTCCATTTCGGCGTTTCTGCCGGACACGACTGAGACCCGTCAGGGGCTGAGCGTGATGGAGCGCGAGTTTACCACCTTCGGTACCGCTAAGGTCATGGCGGCCAACCTCTCCTATGCGCAGGCGCAGGCGCTGGCCCAGCGCCTGGAGGCGGTCGAGGGCGTATCCGCCGTAGCCTTTGACGATACGCAGGAGCACTACCATAATGTTTCCGCGCTCTTCGAGATCACCTTGGACTGGGATGAAGCGGATATGCGCTGCCTGGATGCGCTGGAGCAGGTGAAAGGCGTCCTCTCGGGCTATGACGCCTACCTCTCCACCAGCCTGGGCAATACGGCCTCCGAGACCATCGCGGACGAGATGAGCGTCATCATCGTATACGTGGCCATAATCGTGGTGGCGGTATTGCTGTTTACCTCAGAGACCTATGCAGAGGTCCCGGTCCTGCTGCTTACGTTTGTCAGTGCGGCGGTGATCCAGATGGGCACAAACTTCTTTTTGGGGACCATCTCCTTCGTTTCAAACTCGGTCACCATCGTGCTGCAATTGGCCCTGTCGGTGGATTACGCCATTATTTTCTGCCACCGCTACCGGGAGGAGCACGAGGTGCTGCCGGCCCGCGAGGCGGTGATCGTGGCGCTGAGCAAGGCCATCCCGGAGCTCTCGGCCAGCAGCCTGACCACCATTGGCGGGCTGTTTGCCATGACGCTGATGCAGTTCAAGCTCGGGCCGGATCTGGGGATCGTGCTTATCAAGGCCATCGTGATCAGCCTGCTGACGGTCTTCCTGCTGATGCCGGGCCTGCTGATGCTCTTCAGCGGTCTGATGGACCGCACGGGCCACCGGGTGTTCGTACCCAAGATCCCCTTTGTCGGAAAGCTGGCCTATGCTACGCGGAAGATCGTCCCGCCGGTCTTTCTGGCCGCGGTGATCGCGGCGGCGGTGATCGCGGGCGACTGCCCCTACGTCTATGGCTACAGTACCTTGACGACCCCCATCCAGAACGACACCCAGATCGCCCAGCAGATGATCGAGGACAACTTCGGCGGCAGCAATATGGTGGCGCTGGTGGTCCCGGCCGGCAATTACGAGGCGGAGGGGCAGCTGCTGCGCGCGCTGGAGGACCGGGAAGAGGTGGACTCCGCCCTGGGGCTTGCCAATGTGGAAGCCATGGACGGTTATAGGCTCACCGACCGGCTTACCCCCCGGCAGTTTTCCGAACTGCTGGACCTGGACTATGAGGCGGCCCAGCTGCTCTACGCCGCCTATGCCGCCAGCGACGCAGACTATGCCAAGATTGTCAACGGGCTCGCCTCCTACAGTGTTCCCCTCATCGATATGGTTTGCTTCCTCTATGATGAGGTGGATCAGGGCTATATCACCCTGGAGGCCGATTTGCGCGGCACCCTGGAAGAGGCCTATGAACAGATGAACAACGCCCGTCTCCAATTGCAGGGCGAGGACTACAGCCGCATGCTGGTCTATCTGAATTTGCCGGAAGAGGGCGCGGAGACCTTCGCCTTCCTGGACGAGCTGCATGCGCTCGCCGGAACGTATTACGACGGCACGGTCTACGTGGTGGGCGAGTCCACCAGTCAATACGATCTGTGCAAGACCTTCGAGCGGGACAATTCCGTGGTGGGGGTGGTGTCCATCCTCATCGTGCTGATGGTGCTGCTGTTCACCTTTAAATCGGTGGGTCAGCCCATCCTGCTGGTGCTGGTCATCCAGGGCAGCATCTGGCTCAATTTTGCCGTGCCAGCCCTGACGGGGAGGCCTCTGTTTTTCATCTGCTACCTGATCGTCAGTTCCATCCAGATGGGCGCCAATATCGACTACGCCATTGTCATCTCCAGCCGGTTTGGGGAGCTCAAGCGGACCATGAACCACCGGGACGCCATCATTGAGACGATGAATCTGGCGTTTCCCACCATCATCACCTCGGGGCTGATGCTGGCCATCGCCGGCACGCTGATCGGCCGGCTGACTTCCGAGGCTGCCATCGCGGGCATCGGACAGTGTCTGGGCCGGGGCACCTTTATCTCGATTTTCCTGGTGATGCTGGTGCTGCCGCAGATCCTGCTGCTGGGGGACAGGGTCATCGAGAAGACCTCCTTCAGCGTGAGCCTTCCCCTCCAGTCCCGCAGCGCCAGCGGGAGCGTGCGGCTGGACGGCCTGGTTCGGGGTACGATTTCCGGCGAGATTGTGGGTGTCGTCCACGCCCGGGTAAAGGGCGACGTGAACGTCAACGTTCTGCCCGGAGAGGTCACAGAGGGAACGGAGGACCGCCATGAAGAAACTTGAACGGATATTTGCCCTGCTGCTGGCGGCTGTGCTGTGCGTGGGACCGGCTGCGCCTGCGGCCGCGGCGCGGGCGGCGGAAAATGAGATCGAGATTCGTTCTGCGCAGGATTTGGCGCAGCTTGCCGAACAGTGTGCGCTGGACACCTGGTCGGAGGGGAAAATCGTACGGCTGCGCTGCGACCTGGATCTGAGCGGGATGGAATTTGAGCCGATCCCGATTTTCAGCGGCACCTTTGAGGGACAGGGCCATACCATCAGCGGCCTGCGGATCGGAGCGGAAGATTCCATTACCGGACTGTTCTGCATCGTGGCGGAGACCGGACTGATCCGCAATCTGATCGTGGCGGGCAGCGTCTGTCCGTCCGGGGCGCAGACGCAGGTGGGGGGGATCGCCGGGATCAACTGCGGAAAGCTGCTGAACTGCACCTTTTACGGGGCAGTGTCCGGGGACGGTACCGTGGGCGGGATCGCGGGGCAGAATGAGGCGTCCGGGAGCATCCGATCCTGTACCGTATCCGGAAGCATCCGGGGAGAGCACTATACCGGCGGCATCGCCGGGAAAAATGCGGGGAGCATTTCCAGCTGTACCAACCGTGCCAGTGTGAACACGCTGGCCGCCGACGGGCAGAGCGGCCTGTCGGAGCTGGAGAGCGATCTGGTCACAGCGATCACCGACACGGATACCACGGAACTGGTGGACAGCGCCACCGATACCGGCGGCATCGCCGGATATTCCTCCGGCCTGCTGCTGAGTGATTCCAATTACGGCAGTGTGGGCTATCCCCATGTAGGCTACAACGTAGGAGGCGTGGTGGGGCGCTCCAGCGGGTATCTCAGCGGCTGCATCAACCACGGCCGGGTGAACGGCCGTAAAGAAGTGGGCGGCATTGCAGGGCAGATGGAGCCGGATATCATCCTTGTGGCCGACGAGGACGGACTTTCGCGCCTGGAGGAGGAGTTGAACCGCCTGAACGCCATGGTGGACCGGGCCCTGCGGGATATGGACGAAAGCTCCGATACCATCTCCGGCCGGTTTGAACAGATCTCCGGTTATACCGATTCCGCGCTTGCACAGACCAAAGGACTGGCGGAGGGGGCGGCGGATTGGTCGGATGAAAATTTGACGGAGATCAATCGCTTTTCCCAGCTGCTGGCCGATACCCTGGAGCGGACCGTACCGCTGCTGGAGCAGCTGGAGGACGTATCCGGGCAGGTGGACGGCGGAATCGAATTTCTGCAGCGGACGCTGGAGCAGCTGGTCCCGGTGATCGCGCTTGGCGGCGATGGACTTGGGGATCTGCAGCTTGCGGCGGATGATCTGGATGCCGCCAACCAGAGCGCAAAGGCCGCCCTGGAGCAGATCGAGACTGCGCTGGCGCTGGCGGGGAACGCCTTGACGGTGGAGGACGAGAGCGCGCTCCGTCAGGGCTTGGCGCAGGCGGCGCAGGGAATCGACGAGCTAGGGACGGCGCTGGAGGCCATGGGACGGGCCTTGGGCCAGATCGGAGATGGCTTGGCGCCGACGGAGGACTGGAAGGAACTGCTGGAGCGGCTGGATGCGCTTCAGCCTGCTTGGGACGAACTGGCCGCCGCGCTGCAAGCCGCCGCCGACGGCCTGCATAGCGTGGCCCGGGGGGTGTGCGCCGTGCTGGACAATGTGAATCTGGATACCCGGAGCCTGTCCGATGCCCTGGATCATGTGGTTTCGGCTGTTTTACAGATGAGCCGGGCGGCGGACCGCACGGAGGCCGCCGCCGGTCATCTGCGGGATACGCTGGCAGACGGCTGTCTGGCCGCGGGACGGCTGGAGGAGGCGGTACAGACCCTGGCAGACGCGGCAGGGGCCTTTGCGGACGCGGCCGCGTCCGCGACAAGGCTGGTGGGGGACGGGTACCGCCTGTTCCGGGACTTGTCTCAGGAACGTGTGATCCAGTTTGCGCCGTTGAGCGACGGGATGCGTGCATCCGGAAACGCCCTGTACGCGGCCATGGAGGGCCTATCGGAAGAAATGGATGGACTCAGCGGCGCGGTGCATGCCGCGGCGGGAACGCTGACGGAGGACCTTCAGGCCGTCAACGGGCAATTCCTGGTGGTGATGGAGCGCTTTTTGGATCTGCTGCGCGGCAGTGGAGCTACCTCGTCGGCGGACCGCTTTGCAGACACCTCGGAGGAAGACTGGAGCGCCGCAGCCAGCGGAAAGGCGGCCGGCTGCGTCAATTATGGCGCGGTGGCCGGGGACCGCAACGTGGGCGGGATCGTAGGCGCTATGGCGGTGGAGTACGATTTCGATCCGGAAGACGATCTGACCGCCGATGGCGGCAGTATTCTCAACGCCCGCTATGAGGCCAAGGCGGTGGTGCAGCACTGCGTCAACCGGGGCGCGGTGGAGGTGAAAAAGGATTGTGCCGGCGGGATCGTGGGGCTCATGTCCCTGGGCGTCGTGGTGGACAGCGAGGGCTACGGTTCCATTTCTTCCGGCAGCGGCAGCTATCTGGGCGGTATCGCCGGGCAGTCCGCCTCCGCCATCCGGCGCTGCTGGGCCAAGTGCCTGCTGTCGGGCGGGCGCTATACCGGCGGGATCGTGGGCGCGGGGAGTGTGGTCACCGACTGCCGCGCGCTGGTACGGATCGAGGATGCCGTGCAGTTTGCCGGGGCCATCTCCGGCAGCGTGGACGGGACCTTTTCCGGCAACCTGTTCGTATCGGATACGCTGGCGGGCCTGGACCGGTTCAGCTACTCCGGACGGGCCGAGCCGGTAGACTATGATACGCTGCTGTCTCTGGAGGGAGCTCCGGCGGAGTTCGGAACCTTCTCGCTGTGTTTTTGGGCGGACGGCGCGCCGGTTGGAACGGTGGCATTCGACTATGGAGGCTCGCTGTCCGCGGAGGAGGTTCCGGATGTCCCGCCCAAGGAAGGTTATTCTGCCGCCTGGAGCCGGACCGAGTTTGATCAGCTTACCTTCGACGAGACGGTGGAGGCGGTCTATACCCCATGCGTAACCGCTCTGGCCGGCGGCCGGCAGCGGGAGTCAGGGGGCAGCGTGTTTCTGGTGGAGGGCAGCTTTACCGGGGAAGACGTCCTCTCCGCCGTCCGGAGCGGGACCGGGGAGGATGCCGGCGAGACCTGGGCGCTGACCATCCCGGCGGATGGCGCGGCAGTACATACCGTGCGCTATCTGCCGCGTCCCGGCGAGCGGGTGAGCGCCGTCCGTGTGCTGGAGGACGGTGTGTGGCAGGATACGGCGTATTCCTACTTCGGCGCCTATCTTCAATTTCAGGCGGCGGGATCGGCCGTGACCGTTTCCGTGAGCTACGGCGGGGCGGGGGGAAAAATCGCCATCGCCGCGGCCGCAGTCCTGGCGGCTGTGAGCGTTGGGATGCTGCTGTGTCTGCACCGGAAAAAGCGGCGCAGGCAGACTGTGGAGAAATAAGAAGGCCCCCGGAGCACGCGCTGCGTGCTCCGGGGGCCTTGATGGTTTTACAGTGATGCACACTTGGCCTCGATATCGGCCTCGCAGGCCTTCATGGCCTGAAGCGTCCGCTCCAGCAGTTCCGGCAGCTCCCAACCCAGCGCTTCCGCCCCCTGGGCGATGGTCTGGCGGGAACAGCCGGCGGCAAATTTTTTGTCCTTATATTTCTTCTTCAGGCTGGAGAGTTCCATATCCTGTACGCTTTTGGAGGGGCGCATGAGGGCGGCGGCCCCGATGAGGCCGGTGAGCTCGTCCACAGCGAAAAGGACCTGTTCCATTGGGTGCTCCGGCTTGGCATCCGCCCCGGTCATGCCCCAGCCGTGGCTGACGACGGCGTGGATCAGCGCGGCGTCCGCGCCGCGAGCCTCCAACAGTTCCCGGACCTTGACGCAATGCGCGTCGGGCCACTGTTCAAAATCCAGGTCGTGAAGCAGGCCGACCTGACGCCAAAACTCCGCCTGTTCTCCATAGCCCAGCGCATCGGCAAACCAGCCCATTACGGCCTCGACCGTCAGGGCGTGGCGGAGATGAAACGGCTCCTGGTTGTATTCCTTCAGCAGGTCCCAGGCCTGCTCGTGGGTAAACTGCATGAAAATCGGCTCCTTTGCTTCCGTTTTGTATCATGATACCATAACAGCCGCCCTCCTGTAAAGCCCTTGCGGCGGAGCGGGGCCTGTGTTAGAATGCAGGAAGGAGACCGGGAGGGGGGCGCCCGTTTTCCTTCCCGGTCCATGGGATCAGGAGACTGTCCGGAGAAGACCGGGCGGCATTTGAACAGGAGGCATTCGATATGAACTATGAGATCGTCGGCGAGCCCATGCCCGTGGTGATCTGCCATCTGGCGGGGGGAGAATCTATGATTACGGAGCGCGGTTCCATGGTATGGATGAGCCCCAATCTGCAGATGCAGACCTCGGCGGGCGGGCTGGGCAAGGCTTTTGGGCGCATGTTCTCCGGGGAGTCGATCTTTTTGAATACTTATACTGCCCAGGGGGACGGCATGATCGCCTTCGGCTCCAGTTTTCCCGGCTCGATCCGGGCGGTGGAGATCACTCCGGAGCACCCTGTGGTCGTGCAGAAGAGCGGTTTTTTGGCCGCAGAGCCGGGGGTGGAGCTTTCGGTTTTTTTCCAGAAAAAGCTGGGCGCCGGCTTCTTCGGCGGCGAGGGCTTCATCATGCAGAAACTTTCAGGCCGTGGCACGGCCTTTCTGGAGGTAGACGGATACGCGGTGGAGTACGAGCTCCGGGCCGGTCAGCAGATGGTGGTGGATACCGGAAACCTGGCCATGATGGACGCCGCCTGTTCCATTGAGATCCAGTCTGTCAAGGGGGTAAAGAACGCGCTGTTCGGCGGCGAGGGCCTGTTCAACACCGTGGTCACCGGGCCGGGACGCATCGTTTTGCAGACCATGCCGGTCAGCGGCGTGGCGGCCGCGCTGGCGCCGTTCTTCCCGTCGGGCAACTGATGTGTATACGCTCATGAGCCTCCCGTTGGCGGCGGATGTACTGGAGGAGTACGCGGCGGAATTGCCCGCGGCGGTCGCAGCCTGCGGCTGTGACGGCCTGGAGGGCGTATGGGGCGGCGTGGAGCCGCCCTGGAGCATTCCGGAAGGACTGCGCTTCGGGTATCATCTGACCTTTTATCCGGACTGGCTGGACTTCTGGCGGGGGGACCGGGCGGCGCTGATGCGGAAATTCGGCTCTGAGCCGGTCTGGAGGGCGTTTTACGGCGGGGCGGAGGGGGAGCAGACTCTGCTGGACCTTTATCGGGCGGATTTGAAGCGGGCGTTGGCGTGGGGGGCGCGGTATGTGGTCTTCCATGTGTCCGACGTATCCATCGAGGAGGGATATACCTACCGCTGGGAACACAGCCACGCGGCGGTGATCGACGCGGCGGCGGAGCTTGCCAACCGGCTGCTGGACGGCCGGGACTGGCCTTTTCAGTTCCTGGTGGAAAACCAGTGGTGGCCCGGATTCACCTTCACAGACCCGGCCCTGACCGGTAGCCTGCTGGAGAAGATCCACTTTGCGCGCAAAGGGATCCTGTTGGATACGGGACACCTGATGAACACGGACCGGAACCTGCGTACCCAGGCGGAGGGGGCGGCCTATATCCACCGTATGCTGGACGCCCACGGAACGCTGTGCCGGTATATCAAGGGCGTCCATCTGCATCAGTCCCTCAGCGGTCCCTATGTCCGTGCCCACACAGGTGCGCTGCCGCCTCTGCCGGAGGACTATCTGGAGCGGTTTGCGGCCAGCTACCGCCATATTTTGAATATTGATACCCACCGGCCCTGGACCGATGGGGCGGTTCGGGGACTGGTGGAACGAATCGCACCGGACTATCTGGTCCATGAGCTCTGCGCCCATGACCGCGCAAGCCGGGCCGCGGCGGTCCGGCGGCAGAACCTTGCGCTGGGAAGCTGATGGGAAACGGAGGGGTTTGCCAACGGAGCGTTTTCTGTTATAATACGGAGGAAGAAACGACCTGCCTTGCGGTTTGGAGGATACATGCGGCATCCGGCCTGACAGGTACAGGAGGGGAGGAAGCGTCTTGAATCAGCTGCAAATCGAATATTTTCTGGCGGTGGCCCGCAACCGGAGCTTTACGCGTACGGCCCAGGAGCTCTATGTGACGCAGCCTGCCATCAGCCGGCAGATTTCCTCCCTGGAGGCCGAACTCGGCTTTACCCTGTTTGACCGTACCAGCAAAAAGACCAGCCTGACGGCGGCGGGGATCTTGTTTTATAATTATTTCACCCGCTGCCGGGAGTCGTTCTCCGCTACGGTGGAGCAGGCGCGCCAGGCCAACAATGCCCAGGCTGGAGTGGTGGCGGTGGGGTGTCCCTCCGGCTGGGACGTATCCGGCTTTTTTCCGGAACTCATTCAGCGCTTTCGATCCTCCTACCCCAATGTGGGCCTGACTATGGAGAGCCGGGATTTCCTGGCGCTGATCGAGGCCCTCAAGGCAGAACGGTTGGATGTGGTCATGACCATCGACCATGCCGCGGAGAAGAACCCGGCCCTGGCGGTGCAGCGGCTGACGGAAATCCCGCGCATCATCCTCTACTCCGCACGCAGCCCCCAGGCGGCGCTGGCCAGCCCCAAACCGGCGGATTTTCGGGACGAGACCTTTGTGGTGGTAGTGGACGACGACGCCAACCGAACCTGCGCGCTGGTGCGGGAGTATTGCGCGCAATACGGCTTCATCCCAAAGCTCCAGATCGTTCCGACCATCGAGTCCATGGTCCTGTGGGTGCAAAACGGCATGGGGGTGGCCGTCATGGACGGCTGGGCGCGCGAGGTGACCAATGACGCGTTCCGGTATATCACGCTGGACTCCAGCCATGAGGTGATCCTGGTCTGGCGTAAGGCGACCCAGAACCCGGCGGTCCCCCTGCTGGTCAACGAACTGACCCGTCTGGCCCAATTCCGGGTGTCCGGCGCATCCTGAGGCGGCCTTAAAAACGGCGACCCCTGCAGACCGCGTAAGGCGACAAGCCGCCAACGGCGGTCCGTTTTGAGCTTTCGCAGGCGCACACGCCATCGAAGAAGGCGTTATTTTCGGCACACTGAGGCAGCCCCGGCGGTTCGATACCGCCGGGGCTGCCTTTTGTGATGCGAGCCGGGACTGTACCTGCAGTTGGGCCTGCGGGGGCCAGCGGACGGACCTGCAGGCCCGCTGCAGCGCTGCGTCCTGGCACAGGACTAACCGCAGTGGACAAGTAAGCAAGAAATATGCCAGCTTTGGTTAAAATATATAAAAAAGATACTTGCAAACAAAGGGCGACTGTGATATTATATGTCCAAAAGATAGAATGTACGTACATTAAAGCACTTGGACGAAGGGGGCACGACTATGGATGGGGACTATATCCTGGGGATTGACCAGGGCTCGACCGGTTCGAAGGTCATCGTGGTGGACCGGAACGGAGCGGTGGTGTGCAGCGCCTATCGAAAGATCAACAGCTACTATCCCCACGAGGGCTGGCTGGAGCACGATCCGGAAGAGATTTGGGCTTCGGTCCGGGATGGGCTGTTGGAGGCGGCGGCAGCATTTGATTTTGCACAGATCCGTGCGATCGGCATCACCAATCAGCGTGAAACCACCATCCTCTGGGAGCGGGCGACCGGAAGGGCGCTGACGCCCGCCATCAGCTGGCAATGTGTGCGCAGCGGGGAGATCGTAAAGCGGTGGGAGCCGTTTGCCGACAAGATCTCGGAAAAAAGCGGCCTGATGAACAACGCCTACTATTCCGCCAGCAAAATCGCCTGGGCGCTGGAACAGGACCCCGGCCTGCGTGCGCGGGCGGAACGGGGAGAGATCTGTTTCGGCAATATCAACACCTGGATTTTGTGGAAGCTGACCGGAGGACGGGAGCATCTGACGGATTCGGCCAACGCGGGACGGACCCTCCTGTTTGACGTACGCAAAAACCAGTGGGACGACGCTCTCATGGAAAAAATGGGGATCCCGCCACAGATGCTGCCCGAAGTGCGGCCCTGTGACGCCTGCTTCGGCCTTGCGGTAGAGCCGCGGGAAGCGTTCCAAAAACCGCTGCCGGTCATGGCCTCAATCGGGGACCAGATGAGCGCCCTGTTTGGACAGACGTGTTTCCGGCGGGGGGAGGCCAAGTGCACCATCGGCACCTGTCTCAATCTGGTGACCTATACGGGCCGCTACGAACCGCCGGCCAACGGCATTCTTCCCGCTATCGCGGCAAACCGGTCCGGAGAGCTGACGTATGAGCTGGAGGGCGGCGTTTATGTAGCAGGCTCCATCAATGAATGGCTCACCGATCAGTTGGGGATCGCGGACAGTCCCAAAGAAATCGATGCGCTGGCCATGCAGGTGGAGGATTCGGGCGGGGTCTATTTTGTGCCCGCGTTTCAGGGACTGGGCGCTCCCCATTGGAATTCGGGAGCCAGGGCTTTGATCATCGGCCTGTCCAGGTTCCATGATAAGCGCCATATCTGCCGGGCGGCAATCGAGTCCATTGCTCTGCAGACCAACGATGTGATGGATACGCTGAAACAGCGTTTCGGACTGAAAATCCACACGCTGCGCGTGGATGGCGGTGTGGCCAAAAGTGATTTTGTCCTGCAGAGCTTCGCGGATATCCTGGGCTGCCGGATCGAGCGGCCCGCCAACACCGATCGAACGCCCATGGGGGCGGTATATCTGGCGGGGTTGGCGTCCGGGCTGTGGCAGGATAAGGAACAGATTCGGAGCTTGTGGGTATTGGATCGAGCCTTCGAGCCGGATATTGACCCGGCGGCGCGGGAGAAATTGCTTGCAGGCTGGAGGGAAGCGGTCAAGCGGTCGCTCGACTGGGTCAGATAATAGAAGAGGAGGTTCATCGTGAGTTCGGAAAAAGCGTGCCTGGAGTTTCAAAATATCGGTATGGAGTTTCCGGGCGTAAAAGCCCTGAGCGACGTATCCTTTTCGATCGGCCAGGGAGAGATCCATGCACTGATGGGAGCCAACGGCGCCGGAAAGTCCACACTGATCAAGATTCTGGCTCGGGTCTACCAACAGACCTCCGGCGATATCCTGCTCCATGGACAGAGCCTGTCCAAGTCTACGGCAGGCAATATCCGTGATTATGGGATCGACTTTATTTTCCAGGAGCTGGAGCTGGTACCCGGTTTTACTGTGGCGCAGAATATCATGATCGGGATCGAGCCCCGCAGCAAAGCCGGCCTGATCGACTGGACAAGGATGACCAGCGAGGCGCAGAAGGCGCTGGATGGGTTCATGCCCGGCGTTGTGGACGCCTCAGCCCAGATTTCCGAGCTGTCCGTGGCCAAACAGCAGATCGTCTGTATCGTCCGTGCCCTGTACCGCAACCCCAAGATACTGGTTCTGGATGAGCCGACCAGCCGCCTGAGCGCCTCCGAGACCGATGCGCTTTTCGACGCCATCCGGCGGTGCAAGGCGGAGCGGGAGATCACGATCATCTACATATCCCATCGGCTGGAGGAGCTGTTCAAAATTTGTGACCATGTCACGATACTGCGGGACGGCGTCTACACCGGCACCTGGCCGCTGGGAGAAATCACACAGGAAGAACTCGTCTATAAAATGGTGGGCGTGGTACAGGGAAGCGGGGAGCATCGGCCGATGGACCCCGCGCTGGAAGGCAAGGAGCCTGTGCTGAAGGTAGAGCATCTCAGCGTGCGCGGACTGATCGAAGACGTGTCCTTTGCGGTAAGGCCGGGAGAGATCCTGGCGCTTACCGGAGCGGTCGGTTCCCGCAAGACGGAGATCATCGAGGCCATCATGGGCATACGGGGGACGGATGCGGGGACCGTCACCCTCGATGGAAAGGAGATCCGGCTTACCGGCCCCCGGTCGGCCAAAAGGCATGGGATCTGCCTGATCCCGGAAGACCGGCGGAGAAACGGGATCGTCCCGGATTTTACCGTGCGGGAGAACACGACGATCGCCTTTCTGCGCAGATTCACCGGAAGGCTGGGCCTGATCCGGCAGAAGCGGGAGCGGGCGTCCGTAGAGGAGTTCTGCGCCAAGCTTCAGGTAAAAACGCCCGGGACCGAGGTCCCCGTCAAAACGCTCTCCGGCGGAAACATCCAAAAGGTAGTCGTGGCCAAATGGCTGGTAGGGGACTCCGGCATCTATTTCTTCGATGAACCCACGGTTGGGATCGACGTACGGGGCAAAAGTGAGATCTACGCCCTGATCCATGAACTCGCGGGTCAGGGAAAGGCCGTCGTGGTGGCGTCATCCGAAATCGACGAGGCGATTTCCATCAGCGACCGTATGGTGATCCTTTTCAATGGACGGGTCGTATCGCGGCAGGTGTCCTGTCAGGCCAACCGGGAGGAGATCGTATACCTGACGATGGGGGGACGGGAGCATGGATAAAAAGAGAGCGGACAGGACCGGCATGACGCTGGCAAAGTTCTTTGATGTGTGGGGCTCGCTGCTTACCTTTGCGGTCCTGATCGCCGTGTTTTGCCTGCTCTCGGGCAGCTTCCGGACGGGGACCAATCTGATCAATATTCTTACACAGAGTGCGCCGACGCTGATTATCGCCCTGGGCGTGACCTTCGTCAACATGAGCGGTGAGAGCGATCTCTCGCTGGGCGGTATCGTGGGGCTTTCCGCCTCCCTGTTCTGCGGCTTTATTGCAAACGGCAGCAGTCCGCTGCTGGCGGCGGCGGTCAGCATCGGCGCGGGGGCGCTGTTCGGACTGCTCAACGGGATTTTGGTGGCCTGCGCGGGACTGAGCTCCTTTATTACGACCATCTCGATTATGTTCCTGACCCAGGGCCTGGAGTATGCGTACTGCGGCGGCAGCAGCCTGTGGGTACGGGATCACCCGGTGGTCAAGGTGGTCACCGCCTCGGTGGGGCCGGTGCCGGTGATGGTGATTCTGACCCTGGTGCTCTTCGCGGCGGTCTACCTGGTGATGCATCAAACCAAGCTGGGGCTGCACATCCAGGCGGTCGGGCTGTCCCAGGACGCGGCAAAGTTTGCGGGGATCTCGGTCAAGCGGATCAAACTGGTCATGTTTGTGCTGGCGGGGGTGTTCTACGCACTGGGCGGGATGCTCAACGCACTGCGCTCCAGCGGTTCGATCATCTATTCCGGTCAACGGCTGCTGCTGCCGGTACTGGCCGTGACGTACATCGCCAAAACGATCTTGGGGACGAAGCGGGCCAATATCCCCGGTATTCTGGTGGGGGCTTTGATGCTCACCTCCATTTCCACGGCGTTCACGCTGCTCAGCATGGAGTTTTACTATACGCTCATCGCGCAGGGCATCGTACTGCTGTTTGCCGCCATCCTCTCGGTCAGCAACCGCAGCGTGATGCTTCAGGAAGACTTGAGATAGGGGGGAGCGGGATGAAAACAGACCTGATAAAAGGACGGCTGGGCCGGTTGAAGCAGCTTGGCACCCTGCTGATCTACCTGGCCATGGTACTGATCTTCACGCTGCTCAAGCCCAATTACCTGACTCTGACCAACTTTCGCTCCATCCTGATCCAGGCCGCCATGCTGGGGATTATCTCCAGCGGAATGACGCTGGTGATGATGACGGGCGGCGTGGATATGTCGGTGGGTGCGGTGGCCGGCGTATCGACACTGGCGGGCATGTGGCCTGTAGTGTTCGATGAGCTGCCTCTGGCGGTAGGGATTCTGATCGCTCTTGGAATCGCTCTGGCCTTCGGGCTGATCAACGGCATCTGCATCTCCCGCCTGGGCATCGCGCCCTTCGTGGCGACGCTGGGCACAATGTTCCTGGCCCAGGGGCTCCAGTATTTATTTAGTGAGGGGGGCATGTCCATCTCCTATGGGTTTCCCGCGACCTATAAGTTCCTGGGTTCCGGCAGTCTGGGACCGTTCCCCATGCCGCTGGTCCTCTTCCTGGTGCTCCTGGCGGCACTGGTTCTGGCGACCGAATATGCCCCGGCGGGCCGCTATCTGAGGGGTACCGGACTCAACCAATTTGCCAGTGAGCTCTCCGGCGTAAAGATCCGTTCCTTTACGCTGCTGTCCTATGTGCTGTGCAGCTTGCTGGCCGCGGTGCTGGGGCTGGTATTGGGCGCCTCCCAGGCATATGTGTCCCCGGATCACGGCTCCTCGTTCCTGATGGATTCCCTGCTGGTCGTTTTGCTGGGCAAAACGCTGGTAGGGGGAAGAATATCTATTTACGCGACCGCATTCGGCGCCCTCTTTCTGCGCTCTTTTGAGACCGGCCTGTCCATGATCGGCATCCCGGTTACAGCCCTCAATGTGTGCAAGGGGACGCTGCTGGTCATCATCCTCCTGTTGGCGCTGGTCCGGCAAAAGCGCAGAGGAGGCAGTTGAGATGGCCGGGCGGTATATCGCCACCATCGACTGCGGCTCGTCCAATGTGCGCTGCATCCTGTTTGATATGCAGACCGGCCGGCAGATCGGCGTGGCGTCCCGCGACTGGTACGTGCCTCAGAACAGTACGATCCCCGGGGCCTATGACTTTGATTCCAGACTTAATTGGCCCCTGGTGTGCGAATGCACCCGGAAAGCGCTGGCGTCGGTAGACCCTGCCGATGTGGTGGCGGTGACCGCCTCCGGGTTTCGCCATGGGATATTCTGTATGGACCAGAGCGGCCAGGAAGTGCTTTACGGCTGCTTCAATATGGATAGCCGCATGGACGGCGAAGAACTGCGGGAAGCCGGTCTGGAACGGGAGGTGTTCGACCGGGCAGGGGATTGGCCCACCCTGCACGGCCTGCCCCGGCTGATGTGGATCAAGCGTCACGATCCCAAGGCGTTTGACCGGATGGGAAAATTTATGCTGGTCTCGGATTGGGTGGTTTATCGGCTGTGCGGCGAGATCGCTGTGGAGCCGGGAAACGCCTCCTCCACGCTCCTGTTGGATCTGCATACCCGCCAGTGGTCGGAGGAGCTGATGCAGCGCTGCGGCCTTCCGAAGGAGATCTTCCCGCCGGTGGTGGATGCTGGAACGGTGCTTGGACGGGTAGGGGCTGCGGTGGCCGAGCAGACCGGGTTTGCGCCTGGTACGCTGGTAACGGCGGGCGTGGCCGATACCCAGGCCGGCCTGGTGGGCGTTGGCGCGATGGGGGTGGGGACCTCGGCGATCGTAGGGGGGACCTACTGGCTGGACTGCCACATCGCGGATGAGGCGCATACCGACCCGGAGTACCGGACCCGCCTGAGCTGCCACTCGGAACGGGGCGAGTGGATCTATGAGGGCGTTGGCTTTTATGTGGGACTCACCGTTCGCTGGTTCCGCGACGTGTTCGGCGCCTACGAGAAGGAGACCGCACGGGCCTGCGGACTGGATCCCTACTATCTGCTGGACCGGCTCACCCTGGATGTACCGGCCGGAAGCTATGGCCTGCAGGTCTTGTTTTCCGATGTGGCCAACCAACAAAACTGGCGGATGTGCGCCCCCACCTTCCTGGGGTGGGACATCCTGGATCCCGCAAAGAGCCATCGGGGCGTATTTTTCAAGGCCATCCTGGAAAACGCCTGCTATCAGGCCTTTGGAGAGTATGCAAACGTGGGGCGGATCACCGGACGGACGGACCTGCCGCGGCAGCTCGTACTCTCGGGCGGAGCGGCCCACAGCCCGGTATGGTGTCAAATTCTCAGCGACGTGCTGGGAAAGCCCGTGATCACGCCAGTGGAAAAGGAGGGAACGGCGATCGGCGCGGCGATTTACGCCGCCGTGGGGGCGGGGCTCTACCACAGCACGGACGAAGCGGTGAAGGCGCTGGTACGGCAGGAGCGCGTCTACGAACCGGATCTTGGAAACCACGCCGTCTATCTGGAGGAATACGCCCGGTGGCGGGCGCTGTATGAGAACGGACTGGACCTGCTGGAGCGCGGGCTGGTCAAAAGTATGTGGCAGCCGCCCCTTACACGGAGCGAAACGCAGAAGGCCAACCCATGGAAGCTGCGCTGAGCGCCCTGGGCCCTGGTTGAAGGAGGGGGAGACTTTCCGACGCAAGCCCGGCAGCAGTTGCGTGAAATGAGCGCGCTTCTGAAAAAGAGCGTTTTCACGGCAGGGGAGGAGCCAGGCCGGCGCACTCGTTTCGGATCATCCCCGCCCGGCGGTGCCGGGCGGGGGAAGCAAGATGTGAGGCTGTGCGGTCCAGCGGCAAAAAGCGCCTTCCATCGCCGCGGACCTGTTAAAAGACGCAGTCCGGTCCCAGGATTGAAACAAGCTCTAATTTTAAAATAAGGAGATCAGACTTATGAGATCGAATGAGGAATTTGCCCGCTACATTGACGCGACCCTGCTGAAGCCAAACGTGACGCAGGAGGATATGCGCCAGCACCTGGAAGCGGCACGGCGGTTCCACTTCAAAACGGTGGCCATCGGCTGTGCCTGGATCCCCTATGCCAAGGAGCTGCTGGCGGAAAGCGACGTGGGGATCGACGCGCCGATCGGCTTTCCAAACGGCTATTCTACAACGGAGTCCAAGGTCTTTGAGACCATCGACGCCTTTGCAAAGGGCGCCACGGAGGCGGATATCCTGATCAACATCGGCTGGCTGCGCAGCGGACGGTATGCCGAGCTGGAAGATGAGCTCAAGCGCTTCGTGGCCGCCGCCGGCGGAAAGGTGACGAAAGTAATTCTGGAGAACTATTACCTTACGGACGAGCAGAAGCGGGAAGGAGTGCGCATCGTCAAGCGGGCGGGCGCGGACTTCGTAAAGACCTCTACCGGCTTTGCCGCCGCCGGCGCGACGCTGGACGATGTCAGGCTCATGGTGCAGGAGGCGGGGGATTCCCTGCAGGTCAAAGCATCCGGCGGTATCCGTACCCGGGAGTTTGCCGAGCAGCTTCTGGATATCGGGGCCACGCGTTTGGGCGCGAGCAATCCGCATTTGCTGATGGTGTAAACAATTTTTGCTGCGTTGAAATGTACATACATTTAAACGAATAAACATAATTATGAACGGAGGTAAAAATGTGAAGAAACTGTCCATCGGCGCGCTGCCCGTCTACCGGGCCGCGGCGCCCAACGTGCGGGACAACCTGATCCTGGTGGACGCCCAGGAAGGGGCGCAGAATCTCTCTGTGGGGATCGGCGTGTACAACAAAGAACAGGCATCCGAGTTCCATACCCATGCGGGGGAGGAAGAGGTAATGATCTACCTCAAGGGACAGGGAATCATGCGCATGGAAGACGGCAGCGAGGTGGAGCTTCAGCGGGGCGACATCACCTATGTCCCGGCCGGAGAAGCGCATAAGCTCCTCAACACGGGGGAAGGGGAATTCGTTTTCCTGTTTATCTATTCCCCCATGGGGCCGGAAAAGAACATCCGCAAATGGGAGACCGTCGAGGGACTCAGCCTCACGCTGGACGATCTGGTCGGGTAAGCCAGCAACCATCGTTGGAAGAAAATACATACGGATTGAAAGGAGAACAGAAATGAAACTGAAACGGCATTTTGCACTGGCAATCGCGCTTATCCTGATGCTCGGCCTGTTCGCAGGCTGCGGAGGAGACACGGCCAATTCCGCCCCATCCGCCGCACCTTCCGCGCCAGCCTCGGACGAGACGCCCTCCGCCGCGCCGGATAGCAGCGCCTCCACCAGCGGAGCGGGGCTGAAGATCGCCCTGTCCTCCCAGCATCTGACCAACGATTTTAACCGCGGCATCCTGGCCGGCGTAGAGGCCAAGGCCGCCGAGCTGGGCGCTGAGCTGATCACTGCAAATGCCCAGGGCGACTCCAACAAGCAGGTATCCGATATCGAAAACTTCCTCACCATGGATGTGGACGCCGTGATCATCGGCGGCGGAGAGGGCCCCGCGTTTGCGCCTGTCATGCAGAAGATGGCCGAACTTGGCATTCCCTGTATTACGGTGGATATCACCTCTGAATACTCCACCTGCAACCTGACCAGCGACAACTTCAACGGAGGCGAGCAGCTGGCGCTGTATGTGACCAACAAACTGGGCGGAAAGGGCAATATTCTGGCGCTGGATACGCCGGGTTGGCACTCGCTGGAGATCCGCCTGCGCATGCTGGATGCGGTCATCATGGACTACCCGGATCTGAATGTGGTGCAGACCATCTCCATCGGTACACAGGATGCGGTAAACAACTACTACAAAGAAGTCAAATCCTACCTGCAGGGCAACAGTGATATCGACGCCATCTACTGCTCCTGGGGCCTGGCGGCCGTCGGCGCCTCCCAGGCTGTGCGGGAACTGGGGCTCCAGGACCAGATATTCGTTGTGTGCACCGATGCCGACCAGGTCGTGCTGGAGGAAATGCGGCAGGAGGACTCTCCGCTGACCGCGGTAGTGGGCCAGTACCCCGACCGGCTTGGTTCCGGGGCGGTGGAGATGGCCGTCAGTGCTGCGAACGGGAACCAGGTGCCCGGCGAGGCATATGCCCCCATCATTCTGATCGAGAAGACCGATCCCAACGCATGGTTCTCCGCGCCCGCCATTATGACGGTTGAGGACGCCTGGACCACGCTGTACCCTGAGGCCTGAGGCAAACGGACCCATACCCGCTCCTGTCCCGCCGGACGGGAGCGGGTATTTTTGAAAGGAGCACTATGGACTATCGGGAAGAATTGCTGCGTACCCCTCAGATCCTGGAGCGGGTCATGGAGGAAAAGCAGGAAGCCGCGCTGACCCGCGCCCCGCTTCTGGTCTTCTGCGGCTGCGGGACCTCCTTTTATCTCTGCAGTCAAATGGCAGGCCTTTGCGGCGTTCAGGGAAGACGGGCGTTGGCGGTAGAGGCTGCAGAGCTGTTGGAGGATGGAATCCGGATCAGGGAGCAGGGGGCGTTTTTTTTATTTCTCTCCCGCAGCGGGGCTTCCAGGGAGACCGTGCTGGCTCAGCGTGCGGCGCAGGAAGCGGGCTTTTCGACCTTTTACCTGGGGTGTACGGCGGGTTCGCCGCTGGATCTGGCTTGCGGCAGCTCCAGAGTGATCCCGTTTGCGCGGGAAGCGCTGGTGCTGGAGAGCTATTCCTCCACGGCGCAGCTTTTATGCCTGGCGCTCTGCTGCGGCCTGAAGGTATCCCCCCGCACGCCCGACCTGGCGCGGGCCGCGCTCGAACAGGCGGAAGCGATCTACCGCAGCGCGCTGACGGGGATGGAGATCCGCCGCATGATCTGTCTGGGCGCGCCCTTTTACCTGCCGCTTTTAAAGGAATTGATGCTGAAAAACGGGGAGATCACTCAGAAATTCAGCGAGGTTTGGGGGCTGCTGGAATTCCGTCACGGACCCCGCTCCTGGGCGGACCGGGACTGTCTGGTCACAGCGGTGCCGGGAGTACGGACCCTGGCCTATGACCGCCGCGTCGCGGAAGAACTGGTGTCTTATGGCTGCCGGGTGCTCTGGTGCGGGCCGGAGCCGCCCGCCGGGACGCTGGCGGTAAAGCTGGAAGCGGCGGTTCGCAGTGTGGAGGAATGTTTGGCGCTCTTGACCTTCCAGACCGGCCTGGCGGCGGAGATCGGGCGGGCCTGCGGCGTGGATGCCGACCATTTGCGCCATGTGGTCGATAGTGTGGGGGAATTATGATGGAACAGATGCTGGCTTTGGTAACGGGCGGCGCCCGCAGTATTGGCCGGGCCTGCTGTGAAGCGCTGCTGAAGGATGGCTATCGCGTGGTTTTCTTCGATGTGGACGACGTCAGCGCGGCGGAGTTTCTTCGGGTGTTTGCGGGAGGGCGGCTGTACTACCGCCACTGCGACGTATCCAGCTTTACCGCGGTGGAGGAACATTGCCGCGCGGTGCGGGAACAGTTCGGGACGGTGACGGTTCTGGTCAATAACGCGGGCATTCAGACCCACTGCCGCTTTGACGCACTGACGGAGGAACTCTGGGACGAGACGCTGGCGATTAATTTGAAGAGCGCGTTTTGTACCTGCAAATGTCTGGTGCCCGGCATGGTGGCACAGGGATACGGCAGGATCGTCAATATCGCCAGTATGAGCGCCCGGCGTGGCTCACGCAGGCATGTACACTACTGTGCTTCCAAGGCGGGGCTGCTTGGATTTACCCGGGCGCTGTCGCAGGAGATCGCAGAAAACGGCGTGACGGTGAATGCGGTCTGTCCCGGGATCGTGGAAAGCGATATGATCCGGGAGACGCTGCAGGAAAAGCGGGAGATCTGGCTCAAGGAAATGCACGTCAAGCGTCTGGGCACGCCGGCCGACATTGCGCGTGCGGTAAGCTTTCTGGCCGACCGGGCGTCCGGATGGATCACAGGCCAGGCGTTTGAGATCAACGGAGGCATCCTGACGCCATAAGTACGAACATATGTAAGGGATAATTTTAGGTTGATATTTTTCTCCAAATATTATAAAATAACAATAGACTGTTACTGTACCCATCGTGGTTCGTCTGTAGATGGGCAGTGCCATTGCTCTTTTGGGAAGGCGGTGCCTGATGGCGACATTAGAAAAAAACTCTCCGATCCCGCTGTATTATCAGCTCTATACCATCCTCCTCAACCGGATCAAGATGGGAGAATTGCAGCCGGGCGACATGCTGCCGACCGAGGTGTCGCTGGTAGAGGAGTATAATGTGAGCCGGGCCACTGTGCGCCAGGCGATTTTGGATCTTGCCCGGAACGGCTATGTGGTGCGTGAAAAATCCAAGGGGACCTTTGTCAAGGATTTCAGCAACACGGTGGGCTACAAGGACCGTGTAAAAGGGTTTACGGCGATCTCCAGCCAAGGCGGAACGATCCCGCTGACATCCAAGGTTCTGGAAAAAGCTGTGGTGATCCCTCCAAAGCCGGTGCGGGAAGCACTTCAGCTGAAGGAGGGGGAGCGGGCCTTTTATCTGCGGCGTATCCGCTATATCCGGGACGAAGCCAACACGTTTGTGGAGGACTGGCTGCCCTACAAAATTTGCGAGGGGATCGAACAGGAGCACTTTACCAATGCCTCCATGTATCAGATACTGGAGGAAAGGTACGGCATCATACCGCATCATGCCGTGCGGACGTTTGAATGCAGCTGTGCGGACACGGAAGAGCAGATCCGGGAGCTGGAGATTCGAAAGCATACCGCTCTGCTGCGCTGTGAAAGCAAAGTTTATGATGCCAGCGATGCCCCGATCGAGTATTATGTCGCCCTGATCAACGGAAAATACACAGTACAGGAATAGCGTCCCCCCGGTCGATGCAGAAAGAGGCTTTATCCCTTTGTGGGATAAAGCCTCTTTCTGGCGGAAGGGAGATTCAATTCTCGCACTTATGGAAGCGCTTGGCGGTTTCTTCGCCGCGGAGGACCCGCAGGCCGCCCAGGGCCAGGGACTGCATCTCGTCCTCGCCGGGGTAGACGACCACGGGCGCGAGGAAGGAAACGTGCTCAGTGATGTAATCGGTGACATACTTGGAGTAGGCGATGCCGCCGGTGAGCAGGATGGCGTCCACCTTGCCGCACACGCCGGGGGCGATCTTGCCGATGTTTTTGCAGACGTTCAGCGCCATGGCGTCGTAGACCAGCCTGGCATGCTCGTCGCCACCGGCGATCATCTCCTCCGCCTTGCGGCTGTCGGTCGTGCCCAGGTGGGCCATCAGGCCGCCGCGGCTCTTGACCTGCTTCATCATGCTCTTATAGTCATACGCGCCCGTAAAACACAGCTTGATCACGTCGAACATGGGCAGCCCCCCGGCACGCTCCGGGGAGAAGGGCCCCTCTTCGTCGTTGATAAAATCCTCGATCCTGCCGTTGTGATGGAGATTGACGGAGATGCCGCCGCCCAAATGGGCCACGATGACGGTGACGTCCGCATAGGCCTTTCCGTTCTCCCGGGCGTAGCGCAGGGCCGCGGCGCGGGTGTTCAGGTTGTGGCCCATGCCCTTTCGGCGCATGCCGGGCAGGCCGGTGATCTTGTTGATGGGCAGCAGTTCATCCACAGTGATCCCGTCATAGATGAAGGCGGGTATGCCGTACTGCTTGCTCAGGGCGCGGGCGATCATGGCGCCTACGTTGGAGGCATGCTCGTTTTGGGGCTTGTTTTTGAGCTGCCATACCATGTCGTCGTTGACCTCGTAGGCGCCCGCCTCGATGGGGGGGAGCAGGCCGCCCCGGGAGACGATGCCGGTGAGGGACTCCAGGGCCACGCCGTGCTTTTTCAGCGTCGCGATGACCAGGTCCCGGCGGAACTCATACTGGTCGGCCACACAGTCGAAGGCAGCGAGCTCCTCGGGCGTATGAGTGATGGATTCGGTAAAGAGGGGCGTTTCGTCCTCGAACACCGCGATCTTGGTGGAGGTGGAGCCGGGATTCAGGATCAGCAGTTTTTCCATAGTTGCTTCCTCCTCAGCGGGCCGCGGCGGCAGAGATGACGATGGACAGGTATTTCTCCTGAGCGGAGGAGCCGCGGCTGGTCATGACGATGGGGCATTTGGCGCCCACGATGAATCCGGCCATCTTGGCGCCGCAGGTGACGGTGAGCATCTTGCCCATGATATTGCCGGCGTGGATGTTGGGGGCCAGCAGCACGTCGCAGTCGCCGGCACAGGGACTCTGATAGCCCTTGAAGTCGGCGATCTCCTTCGACATGGCGCAGTCATAGGAGATGGGGCCCTCCACAATGCAGCCGCTGATCTCACCGCGCTGATTCATCTGCTTGAGCGCATCGCCGTCCACCGTCTCCGGCATCTTGGGGTTGAGCTTTTCCACACAGGCCAGCACGCCCACCTTGGGCATGTCGTAGCCCATGGTCCGCAGAGCGCCTACGGTGTTCTCGATGATGCATTTTTTCTGCTCCAGCGAGGGATAGGTGACCATACCGCCGTCTACCGGAACGATCAGCTTGTGATAGCCGCTGCACTCAAAGGCGGTAAAATGGCTCATAACGCCGCCCTTGCCCAGCCCCTCCTCCTTGTTGACCACGGCTTTGAGCAGCACCGAGGTGTCCAGCTTGCCCTTCATTAGAAAGTCGGCCTTGCCCTGGCGGACCAGACCTACGGCATAGCGGGCGGATTCCGCCGGATCGGGCACGTCAAAGATATCCTCGTCGGCCACATGCTCGCCCAGGTGGGCGAGCGCACGGTCGATGGCCGCCTTGCTACCCACCAGAATGGGGTGGGCAATACCCTCCCTGCGGGCCATAAGGGCGGCTTCGACGGTATGTTCGTCCCCGGCGGCGGCCACCGCCATCCGGGCCATGGTGGGGTGTCCCTTCTGTTTTGCAATCAACTCGTCGAACGTCTTAAAAACCATATTGATCAGTCCTTTCAGATGATGCATCCGGCATCTTGTATCTTGCAAGATTTATTCTGCATTAAGCATATCACATTTCAGCAAAATTGCAAGTTCTTTTTCGGGAAATTACCGAGGAAATCACGGAGCGGGGAAGGGGGAAAGCTTGCATTTTCCGGAGGGTTCTGTTATGATAAATTTATATATTGCAAGATATTACCCTCAACGGATCAGGCACGGCAGCTCCGAGAAAATTTGGGGAGAACAGCGCCCGGCAGGGCGGATGTGAGAAAGGCTCGGCCTTTGTCCACCGGGGCAACGCGGCCCGATGGGAAACCCGCCGCCAGACCGTGCCGTCTTTTATCCATCGAGGGCAGACCGTCCGGAAAAGGAGTCGAATCCATGGCAGCGATCAAGAAGCAATCCCTGGTGGATCAGATCTATCAGCGGTTGAGAGAGAATATCATCACGATGCAGCTCCCCTTGGGCAGCCACCTCAATGTCAACGAGCTGCAAAGCCAAATGGGCGTGAGCTGCACCCCCATCCGGGAGGCCATCAACCGCCTGCAGCAGGAGGGACTGGTGGTATATGAAAACAATGTGGGCGCCCGGGTCCTTATGTTAGACGAGCACGATGTACGGGAGATCCAAGAGTTGGCCGCCACCCTTCAGGTCACGGCGGTCCGTTTGGCGCTCCGGCAGGGGGACCGGCAGCGGATGGCGCTGGAGATCCGGGAGCAGATCCGGCGCTATGAGCAGGCGTTAACGCCGCAGGAAGAAGTAGGAGCGGTCCACGAGCTGGTGGGCGTGTTCTACCACAACTGCGGCAACAAGCGTCTGGACAACAGCATGATCGCCATTCAGGGCCAGCAGCTGCTGCTGCGTTACCTTTACTGCTCCTGTGCGGGACACGGGAAGAACCAGGCCGACTTTGAACGGATCTATCAGGGTGTACTCAAGAATGATCCGGATGCCATCATCGCCGCCCTGCGGGAAAACGCAGAGCGCGCCTTGCCCGGTATCCTGCGCTGTTTGAAAGAAAAGACCAGCTGAGATACGTGAACAGGACCAGTAAAAACGGACAGTGACAGAAGGCCCCCTGATGTAGGGAAATAAACTACATCAGGGGGTCTTGTTATGGGGAAACGGAATTACACACACGTTCAAGCGTTGCTGCCTGAAATCAAGGCTATGCCGGCAGAGGGAAAAACGCAGTGGGAAGTTGCAGGGTAACGGACATCTCTTATATCCACACCAAACAGGGGGTGCTGTATCGTTCCATGATTCGGGACCTCTGCGATAACGGCATTGCAGCCTGCAAGACCGGGAGGCGGCAGACTGTAAATCTGGTCCTGGACACCATTCGTCCGGCGATGAAGAAAGAGAAAAAGAGGGTCGCTGCGGGACTCTGCCTCCACAGCGGCCAGGGATTTCAGTACGCCCCACAAGCATACTTCAATCTGACTCAAGCATACGGCATTACGCTTTCCATGTCAAGGAAAGGCAACCCATATGATAATGCCATGGCGGAAAATCTCTTCTCCCTTCTTAAAACAGAGTGCATTTACCGCCGCAAACCGGCGGCTTTCTCTGAAGCCAACGAGAGGATTGACCGCTATATCCACTTTTACAACCATGAGCACATTCAGCTAAAGACTGGAGAGGCGCCGCTTGCGCGTCGCCTCTCCACATAAAACTCAATAGTTCCTGCCAGGGCCCCTTTTTGTACGGTCCGCACAACCTGGGGCAGTTCAATCCTCCAAAGCGGCTTTTCCGCTTGATCGAAAAGCTCTTGTGCCCCCTCTGCCGTGGACAGAGGGGGCACATTCATGATTCAGCCGGATTACCGCTGTCCCCGTCCGAGCTCCAGGCCCTTTTCAAAGGCCTGTTTGTTGAGGGGCAGCAGCTTGGGCTTGGAGGCGAGTTTGTGCTCGATGGTCTCCCACACGATAGCGGGATCGATGACCTCGGTATAACCTACGTATACGCCCAGCATGATGACGTTGAGCACCTTGGCGTTGCCCATCTCCAGGGCCAGTTCCGTGACCGGGGCCTTGACCAGCTTCACGTCGCTGCGGCCGATGTCGTCGGAGACGATGGAGCTGTTGATGAACAGATTGCCGCCCTGCTTCAGCGTGGGCAGAAACTTAGCCAGCGAAGGCCCGTTCATGACGATCAGGTCGTCCATCACGTCGCCCAAAGGAGCGCCGATGGCCTCGTCGGAGATGACGACGAAGCAGTTGGCGGTGCCGCCGCGCTGCTCGGCGCCGTAGGAGGGGAAGAAGGTCACATTCTTATCGGTGGAATTGCAGGTGGCGTCCGCCAGAAATTTGCCCAGGGTCATGACGCCCTGGCCGCCGAAGCCGGCTACACACAGATTGGTTTCCATTTCCGCTCCTCCTTACCGGTCCCGAATCACGCCAAGCGGGAACTCGGGCAGCATTTTTTCCTCAATGAAGTCCAGCGCCTTCAGCGCGTCCACACCCCAGTTGGTCGGGCAGCTGGTGACGATCTCTACCATGGAGAAGCCCTTGCCGTCCAGCTGGTTCTGGAAGGCCTTGCGAATGGCCTGCTTGGTCTTGTTCACGTTGGCGGGGGTATTGCAGCTGGTGCGCACCAGATAAGCGGGCGCGGTGAGCTGGTTGAGGATCTCGCACATATGCATGGGGTAGCCGTGCTCCTTGGGATCGCGGCCGCGGGGCGCGGTGGAGGCCTTCATACCGACCAGCGTGGTGGGGGCCATCTGGCCGCCGGTCATGCCGTAGATGCCGTTGTTGATGAAGATCACGGTGATGTTTTCACCCCGGTTTGCGGCGGAGATGGATTCCGCCAGGCCGATGGAGGCAAAATCGCCGTCTCCCTGATAAGTAAAGACCAGACTGTCGGGATTGGTACGCTTCATGCCGGTGGCCACGGCACAGGCACGGCCGTGGGGGGCGGTGGTGTTGTCGTAGGCGATGTAATCCATATGCAGCCCGCAGCAGCCGATGCCCAGCACGCAGGCGGCCTTGTCGACCAGCTTCATTTCGTCCAGGACCTCGCCGATCAGCTTGATGACGGTGGAATGCATGCAGCCGGGGCAGAAGCCGGAGACCTTGTCCTCCTGGATGGTGGTCGTTCTTCCATAGATCTTTTCCATCTTATTTCCCCTCCATGATCTTCTTGGCCGCGTCGAGGACCTTGTCGCGGCTCATAATATTGCCGCCGGAGCACAGGCACGTCTCGATGGGGCAGCGGTCTTTCACGCCTGCGGCCACGTCGGTGACGAACTGGGCGGGGATGGACATCTCCACATCCAGCACTGCCTTGACGCGGCTGTAGTCGATGTGGTCATAGGCCTTGTAGGGGAAGGGATGCAGTGTGATGGGGCGGATCAGGCCGGCCTTGATGCCCTGCGCGCGCAGAAGATCCACGGAAGACTTGCAGATGCGTGCGGAAATGCCGTAGGCGGTCATGACCAGCTCCGCGTCCTCCAGCCGGTATTCCTCTACCTGTACCTCCTTCTCCCAGGAGGCATACAGGGCGGCGGCGTCCTCGTTGGCTTCCTGCATCCGTACCGTGGACCACTGGCCCGGCTGGATCCAGGAGCGATGGGCGTAGTCCAGCGCGTGGCCCACGCAGGCCCAGGACTGCTTGGACGCCTTGATGGCGGCGACCTCCTCGTCGCTCTTCATCTCGGGCAGCACCACCGGCTCCATCATGGTGCCGATGACGCCGTCGGCCAGGATCAGCACCGGGTTGCGGTCCCGGTCGGCGTAATCAAAGGCCTTGTAGGTCATATCAACGGCCTCCTGCACGGTGGCGGGGGCGAAGACCATCATCTCGAAGCCGCCGTTGCCGCTGGCCTTAGTGGCCTGGTAATAGTCCATCTGGGCGGGCTGGATGGAGCCCACGCCGGGACCGCCCCGGGAGATGTTGGCGTACACCATGGGGATGCGGGCAGAAGCGCAGTAGGAGATGCCCTCGCTCTTCAGGGCGATGCCGGGGCTGGAGGAGGAGGTCATGGACCGGGTGCCAGCAGAGGCGGCGCCGTAGACCATGTTTACGGAAGCGACCTCAGACTCGCCCTGGACGAAGGTGCCGCCCACCTCGGGCAGACGGCGGGAAAAATATTCGGGAATCTCGTTCTGCGGGGTGATGGGGTATCCGGCAAAGAACCGGCAGCCGGCCCGCACGGCCGCTTCCGCGATGGCCTCGCAGCCCTTCATAAATACTCTTGCCATTTCAGTGCCCTCCCTTATTTGTAGATTTCGATGGCCCCGTCGGGACACATGCGGCCGCAGATGCAGCAGCCGATGCAGTCGTCCGGGTTCACAGGTACGACGTATTCGTACCCTTTGGAGTTGACCTTGTCGCCGATGGCCAACACATGCTTGGGACAGAACTTGATGCAATAGCCGCAGCTTTTGCAGCGCTCCGCCACGATTTGGACCTTTGCCATAATGACATCTCCTTCTACCTTCAATTATAATCTTGCATCTTGCAAATATTGAACAAAAAAATTTTTGGAACTCAGTACGAGCCGTCTTCCGGCATCCTGTTCCAGGGATAGGTGAGGTACAGGCGGATGGGGAGGAGCGGGGCGGAAACTGCGCCCTTCACTTGCTCGTACAGGGGTTCCCAAACACAGAAAAAGTCCAGGGGCTTGTAGGGGGCGACCAGTTCGGTCAAGGTACGGATCCCGTCCAACACATCCTCCCGGGTGGTGTGGATGCCCAGATTGGGATTGCCGATCAGCTTCAGGTGATCCAGCTGGACGTGGGAGACGCCCAGAGTCTCGCCCAGGACCCGGTCGATGTGGTCGATGGTCATGGACCAGGGGCGGAAGGGATTCATCACGTAGTAGACGGCGGTACGGCTATCGTTGAGCAGGGGAGCGTAGCCGCCGATGGAGCGGGCCCCGATGTAGTCGCCGCCCACGTCCAGGACCGTGTAGCAGCGCTCCTCCCGCAGAAGACGGGTGACGCCGCCGGTCACTGTGGGGGCGTCCATAAACTGCTGCTCACAGTGAAAACGGATGCCCATCGCCGCAAGCGCTTCTCCCTGATCCCGGCTGCGGAACAGGGGCTTGGTCATGTCCAGATCGAAGAGGTGGACCTCTTTACCGCCCTGCTGGTGCAGGGACAGGGCAAAATTGATGGCGATCTCGCTCTTGCCGCTTCCGGCTTCCCCCAGAAAAACGAAGTTTTTCGTCTGTTCCCCCAGCCTGAGGGGGCGCAGGCTGCTGCTTTTTTCCATCGGCATCCCTCCCGGATTCCGTGCTCCTTCCCGTCCCTCCGGGAAGTCTTGCAGGATATAAGATATTGTAAACGTTCTTTCCCATGATTGCAAGAGCAAAATCGAAAAATTCTGCTTTGGCTGGGAACTCCCCCTGACCCGCAGCCGGGTCAGGGGTCAGCGGTCCGGGAAGCATATCAAAAGAACTATTTTACAAACGGCGAGGGGGATGCTATGCTTAACTCATGAGGGCAGGCCCGCGGTTCATGGCCAGATTGCCGCCTTCCCGCAAGTGTGTACGCAGATGGGGCCGGGGCGGTCGGGGATCGCCGTTCGGTTCGGTGCGCGGACCCATAACAAAACGGTTATCGTGAAAAGAGGAAAATAAAGGAGCGAGTGACATGTCGTTTGAGTTTCGTCCCATGCGCAGCCTGATTTTTGTAGACTGCGTCCGTGAGGAGTATCGCCATCGCCTGCAGCACTGGCTGTACAACACCCACATCCCGGACAGCATCTCCAAGTTTACCCCTTACTGTGTGAAGTACGCCTTTTATAACGCGCTTCCGGTGCCGCCGGGCGGCGAACGTTTCGGCACCCGCCGGATGCAGATGACCGAGCATTACTGGCTCATCAACGAAATGCTGCCTGAGATGCGCAATAATGCCTTTGGTGAGGTTATGCCGCCGGAAGTGCTGCGCTGGCAGGGCATGCTGCCCGATTCGGACGAAGCGATCGCGCAAATGGCCAATATGACCGGAGAGGAGCACCGCTCCTCCGGCGGCGATAACGGCTGCCCGCCCTTTGTATTTGCCCATGTGCCCATCAACTGGGAGGAGGATTTCAAGGGCGCCGGCCGCACCGTAAAGGACGGCCCCAACTACCGCTGGCAGTTTGTCCTGCGCTGGCCCTGCGAGAAGACCGGTGAGAAGTGGTTCCATGATGTGATGGCGCCCTATTTCCAGAATCGCCCTGAGGTCACCCGCTTCCTGTCCAGCAGGATCTACCACGACGTGGTGGGGTGCCAGTTCCACCGCCTGGTGGAGCTGTGGTTTGAGGGCCCTGACGAGTGGTGCACCGCCATTGAGGCGGCCAAACAGGAATTGGCTCAGCCTGAGTGGGCCAAGGAGGCCCCTGAGGCCGCGCCCCAGGCCCAGTTTCCCTTCCTTAAGTCCAACTTCGGCATTGTGGGCATGTTCCTGACGGATTACGCCGCCAGCGACAATATGACCCAGTTCCGCGGCAACTTTACCATGCGCTGAGCCGGGCGGCCCCGCGTCGGCTTGTCGAAACGATCCCGCAGTGTGCGCAGCGGGCTGCATCTGATCTCAAACATTTTAAAAACCGTGAGGAGGGCGGATATGCACTGCATATCCGCCCTCCTCCTGTTCTTATAAGGCAATCCAATACCGCTGGGTGAGACGTCCGCCTTCCGCAATCGCGCCATCCAGTACGCCGCCGTTTGTCCGAATGGTACGACGGGAGGCCTCGTTTGCGGCGTCGCAGGTGACCAGGACTTGTTTCAGACCCAGGCGGCGGGCCTCCTCCAGCACCAGACGCAGCATCTCCGTGGCGTAGCCCTTCCTGCGCTGGGAAGGGCGTACGCTGTAGCCGATGTGCCCGCCGAAGTGAAGCAAATAGTCGTTGAGGCAGTGGCGGAGCTGGATCATACCGACCAATGAGCTGGCGGCATCCTCCGCCAAAAAAGAGGTGGCAGGGACCATTCCGGAACGCACGCTTTCCGCACGGCGATTGTCCTCCACGGCGGAGAACCACTCCGCAAAGGATTCCGCACGGTCCAGCGCGGCGGTACCGTCCAGACTGTCCCCGGCCCGGAGGAACTCCGCTCGATACGCCCAGATCCGCTCCCGGTCGGACGGCGCGGGGGAGCGTAATGTGATCATAAAATTACCCCCCAAGGCCATGCAGCCGCGCAGCGGCCTCCGCCACGTGACGGGCCAGCACCGAGGTGGTCACCGCGCCAACGCCGCCGGGGACAGGCGTGACGGCGTCCGCCACCGGTTCTGCAGCAGCAAAGTCCACGTCGCCCACCAGCATCCCATCCGCATCCAGGTTGATGCCAACGTCGATGACCGCCTGACCGGGGGCGATATGGGATACGCCCAGCATCCCGGCTTTCCCGGCCGCCGCGATGAGCACGTCGGCCCGGCGGCACTCAGCCGCCAGATCGGCCGTACGGGTGTGGCAGAGCGTGACCGTGGCGTTTCGCTGCAGCAGCAGCATGGCCGCTGGTTTCCCAATGACCAGACTGCGTCCCACCACCACCGCCCGCTTGCCGGTCAGCTCATAGCCGTAGTAATCCAGGATCTCCAGGCAGGCCTGTGCAGTACAGGGGGGAAAGCCGCTGCCGCTGCCAGCAAACACTCCGGCCAGGGAACCGGCGGTGATCCCGTCTACATCCTTGGAAGGGGCGAGCGCGGCACAGACGGCGGCTTCGTCCAGATGCCGGGGCAGAGGGCGAAACAGCAGACAACCATGGATCGCGGCGTCCTGGTTGATCGCTTCGACGATGTGCAGCAGCTCCGTCAGCTCCACTGTATCAGGCAGGATAAACTGCTTTACAGTAATGCCGACCATTTCACAGCGTTTGAGCGCCCCGCGCTCATAGGACAGGTCTTCAGGGCGTTGGCCGACCCGAACGATGGCCAGTGCGGGGGAGACCCCGCGCTGCTTCAAGCGCTCGACCTGGGCGGCCACCCGCTCGCTCAGGGCAGCCGCTACCGGCGCGCCCTTCCAAAGCCGGGCCATCAGGAAAACCTCCTCATCACGGATTGATAGACCTGATCGGCGACGTTCCCATATTGGCTGACCAAATCGTCCGCTTCCTGATTCATAGCCCGTGCAAAGGCCTGGTCGGCTATGCTTTTGGTGTTCACCTTCACATTGAGCCATGCGCCGTAGAGGGCGCTCCGGCAGAAGATGACCCCTGTGCCAACGTCGGAGAGCATCAGAAGACTTCCTTTTTCCAGCATCTCTTTGTGAAGGCCGATCACTTCACAGCTAAGACGCAGGATCTCCATGGGCGCGGCGGCGGCATCCCGCAGACAGCGCTCCAGGACGGCGTCCCGCTGCGGATCGTCCTTGGGGATTGAATAAGCCTTTGAAAGCGGCTCAAAGGCGGCGGCGTCCTGGTCCACCAGCGCCAGCAGCCGTCCGCGCAGGTCCTCGGCCTTCTCCATAAGGACCCTGACGTCCGCCTCCACTGCGGCATACTTTTTCTTTCCAACGGTATAGTTTCCTACCATGGTGCACAGGGCGGCGCCCAGCGCCCCCACCAGCGCGGAGGCACCTCCGCCGCCCGGCACAGGGGCCTTGGAGGCCAGTGCATCCAGAAAGCCGCCGCAGGTCTGTTCCGCCGTGTTCACTGTGCTGCTCCCCCTCTCTCCATCAAAACAGGCCGGAGATTCGGCCGTTCTCATCCACATCGACCGTCTCGGCCGCAGGGACTTTGGGCAGGCCGGGCATGGTCATGATATCGCCGGTCAGTGCAACGATGAATCCGGCCCCGGCGGAGACCTTCAGACTGCGCACCGTCACCCGGAATCCCTCCGGAGCACCCAGCAGGGACGGATCGTCGGAGAAGGAATACTGGGTCTTTGCCATGCAGATGGGCAGCGCGCCAAAGCCCAGGGCGGTCAGTTCCGCAGCCTGCTTTTTGGCCGCTGGGGTCAGATCCACGCCGTCACCGTGGTAAACCCTGGTGACGATCTGCTCCAGCTTCCGCTCAATGGGTTGATCCAACGCATAGGAGCAGGTGAAACTGCCCGGCGTTTCACACAGCCGGACCACCTCGCGGGCAAGGGACATGCCGCCCTCGCCGCCCTTGGCCCATACCTCGGACAGAGCCACGTTGACGCCCAGGGAGCGGCACTTGTCCTCTACCAGCCGCAGCTCGGCCTCTGTATCGGTGGGGAAGCGGTTGATGGCCACCACGCAGGGCAGGCCGTAGACGGCGGTGATGTTCTCCACGTGCCGCAGCAGGTTGGGAAGGCCGCGCTCCAGCGCGGCAAGGTCTTCCGTGCCCAAAGCCCCCTTGGGACAGCCGCCGTGATGCTTGAGGGCCCGGACCGTGGCCACCATGACCACGGCGGACGGGGTCAGGCCCGCCAGGCGGCACTTGATGTCCAAAAACTTTTCCGCCCCCAGGTCGGCGCCGAAGCCAGCCTCGGTGATGACGTAATCTCCCATTTTGAGGGCCACGCGGGTAGCCATGACGGAGTTGCAGCCGTGGGCGATATTGGCGAATGGACCGCCGTGGATAAATGCGGGGGTACCCTCCAGCGTCTGAACCAGGTTGGGCTTCAGCGCGTCTTTGAGCAGGGCAGCCATGGCGCCCTCAGCCTTTAGGTCATGGGCGGTGACAGGGGCGCCGGTGCTGGTATAGCCGACCACCATACGGCCAAGACGCGCTTTCAGATCAGTCAGGCCGTCGGCCAGACAGAGCACCGCCATGATTTCAGAGGCCACAGTAATGTCAAAGCCGTCCTCCCGGGGCATGCCGTTGGCCTTGCCGCCCAAGCCGCAGACGATGCTGCGCAGCTGACGGTCGTTCATGTCTACGCAGCGTTTCCAGGTGATGCGCCGCACGTCGACAGCAAGCTCATTGCCCTGTTGGATATGGTTGTCCAGCATGGCGGCCAGCAGGTTGTTGGCCGCGCCGATGGCGTGAAAGTCTCCTGTAAAATGGAGGTTGATATCCTCCATGGGGACCACCTGGGCATATCCGCCCCCGGCCGCGCCGCCTTTGACGCCGAAAACCGGGCCCAAACTGGGCTCCCGCAAAGCGACCACGGTGTTCTTTCCCAGGCGGCGCATGCCGTCGGCCAGTCCCACGGTGGTGGTGGTCTTGCCCTCACCTGCGGGCGTCGGGTTGATGGCGGTGACCAGTACCAGCTTGCCGTCGGGCGCTCCGGCACGGTCGGAAAGCAGCTTCAGGTCGATTTTGGCTTTGTATTTGCCGTAATACTCCAGATAATCCTCGTCCACGCCCGCCAGTTCCGCGACGTCCCGGATGTGCTTCATCCGGCAGGACTGTGCGATTTCGATGTCGGTCTTCATAGCATTCCCTCTTTTCCATGTGCCCAAAATACAAAAAAGGGCACACTCAATCATCAGTGTGCCCAGACGGTCGGCAAGAGGACGCGGTCTACGTCCGGCCACACTCCATGTGGTTGCTCCACTTCCGTCAGTCGTATGGTCGTTTGTAGTGTATCACGGCCCGCCCGCCCGCGTCAAGAGGACGAGCGGACGGCTTGGTAAATTTGTGTAGGACTACAATACATGTTGGACAGATGAATAAAAAAGGATGAAAGATAAGGCCTCATCGGTTAAAGTTGAGTTACCACACAACAACTTGACGAGAGGAGGCCCTATCCCTCATGAGCAAGAGTATAACACAGGACATGCATCCGGCAAACTGGACGCCCCGATGCGCGTAGTGTAGTTATGGAACTTGAAAACCGTTGGAAACAAAAGCTCCAACGGTTTCAAGCTGCTGCCGCAATTCAGCCGCACGACATAATTTCAATCCACAGATTTCTCTGACGGATTTCATGATACCAAACGAAACTTGCGTAATGTGACGAACCATATACCATAAAATCATATTCTATGTAGTGTGACTGAACTGTTTTATGCAAGGGCATCCTTCTAAAGGATGACATCTCAACATACATTTTCTTGGGGTGTTCGTCATGTGTTCAATTAGAGGGCCGCCTAAAAGCGTTCCAAAAACAAGATGTTGACAAATAGAAAAATCCTTCATGTTTTCACATGAAGGATTTGGTCGGAGTGCGGGGATTCGAACCCCGGGCCTCTTGGACCCGAACCAAGCGCGATACCAAACTTCGCCACACCCCGATGGACACTGTTAGATATTATAGTGATTTCAAAAGAAATTGTCAAGCAGAGAATTATCGACTCCCTTCTATCGGCTCCCTTCCATTGCAGCTGTTGCTGGAATCAAAATCCGTCGATTTTACCGAAAGCCCCATTGCGGACCATTCAATCGTATCGTAAAATGAGATTGATCAAATCGGATTTGCCGGAGGACCGATCATGGAAGAAAGAGTATTGCTTGATCATCTTGATAAAATTCATACTACTCAAATGGGGGTTGACAGGATTAGAAGAAACTTGAAGTTAGATACCGCTGATGTAGTTGAATATTGTAAAAATAGGATTTTGGATAGAAACTGTAATATATACCGGAGAGGAAAGAACTGGTATTGCGAGATCGACGATAAAAAGATAACGATCAATGCTTATAGTTATACGATTATTACAGCACATACGATCCAGTAAACCCGGATCTATCGGGCAGCTGCTATGTTTAAGGCGGCTGCCTTTTTCGTATATTCCGACAAATGATTTATGGATGAAGCTCGCAGCAACACAAACGGGAACAGGGAGATTCCCGGTACGGGTAGGAAGCGGCTGGGAAAATAGACAAGCGCGGGCTTTCGGGTGATTACAGTGTTCCCCCTGAACTGTTTTTGTGATATAATGTCGAAAACAGAGGGGTGGAAGCATGAAAAACGGCGTATTAAGGGGCGTTGGTCTGCTGATATTGGCGGCTTGGCTGATTGCCTCGCCTGCCCGTGCGGCTGGATGGACCGATCTGACAGAGGAACACTGGGCATATGAGACCATGGCACGGGCGGAAGCGCTGGGGGTACTGGGCGGCCTTCCGGATGGGACCATGGCTCCGGAGGGGACGCTGAGCTGGGGCGAATATCTGACCATGCTGGCCCGGACCTTTTATCCGGAGCAGTATGGCTCCGGTGAACGGCTGCCGGGAACGCACTGGGCGTTTCCGGCCTATGAGGCGGCCCTGTCGGCAGGCGTACTTTGCGGAGGGGACTTTGTTACGGTAAATGGAGCCACGTTGGGCGAGCCGGTAACACGCCGGGATGCGGTAACGCTGGCGCTTCGGGTGCTGGAAGGAGAGCCGCTTCCGGCGGCGGAGCCGGCCGTGGCGGATTTTCAGCAGCTGCCCGCATCCTATCAGGCTTTTGTAGCGCGTTCTTATGTGCTGGGACTGATGACCGGTTATCCGGATGGCACGTTCCGGGGGAGCGCAGTCCTGAGCCGGGCCCAGGGCGCAACGCTGCTGCTGAGGACGCTGGATCTGAGCAGCGGGGCGGTGTTGGAGCAGGAAACAGCGGAGAAAGATCTGGCCCCCGCCCAAACGCAGACGGATTCTGCCCAGGCGCATCCGGTCGAACTGCGGACGCTGGGGGAGAACGGTGCCAAACGAGAACGGCTTTTTGGCAGTGCGGAAAAGCGCCGTTTTACCGACCAAGCGGAGGCCCGGACCAATATGACGGAGGTTACCGTGCCCGTATGGCGGCTGAATGAGAGCACAGGGGAGAAAACGGCGGGAGAGGTCACCTTTATGATCCACAAGGCTCTGGCTGCCGATATGACGGAAATCTTTACCGAGATTTTCAATGATCCGGAACAGTTCCCCGTGAAAGATATCGGCGGTTTTCGCTGGACGGACGGCGCCAAAGGAGAACACAACTGCGGTACCGCGATCGACATCAACTGGAATGAAAACTATCAGGTATATCCAAACGGCACGGTGGGTGCAGGCGCCTACTGGCGGCCGGGCAAAGACCCCTGGTCCATCCCTGCCGAGGGAAGCGTGGTGCGCAGTTTCAAGGCCCACGGTTACAGCTGGGGCGGCGACGCCTGGCCCACGAACAAGGACTATATGCACTTTTCCTATATGGGCGTATGAGGCAAAGCGGACGGCCCTGCCCCAGGAATGCAGGACCGTCCGCTTTTGCTAAAATAGTGGAGATACCTGAGCGGAGGGATGTCCGGCCGCCCACGCGTGCGTGCGGAACAAGGGGGCGCCGGGCGCCAAACGTTCGCGCAGCCGGGCCGATTCCCCAGGTCCCGATAAGAGCTAATACCAGGTGGGCGCAGGCAGATAAGCGCGTCCGCCGATGACCTCCGCCGGATACGAACGGGACATGCGCTGTGCGTAATCACGCAGACGTTCCATGGAATCTACCGCCTGATAGCTTGCGCTGAGCTGTTCCTGCGCATAGGAAGGCAGGGAATTGAAGTAGGCCTCGGCCTCCGGCTCATGGCGGAACAGGGCGTAAAGATCCCGATAGGGCTGACGCATACGAATCACCTCCGGATCAGTATGCGCCGCTCCAGCGCCCTTTACGCAGGAAATGATTGCGCGTTCGCCTGAACCTACGCGGAAGGCGAAACGGAGCCGCGCCGCTGTGCAAGGGCACGTTAAAAGCCCCAGGCGGCTTTCAGGCGCAGCAGCGCGCCGGTCATATCCTCCGCCGCGATATGGGTGTAGCCCAGGATCAGCGCAGCCTCCCGCCCAGCGGGAGCAGAGGCCAGATCATAGGCGGAAAGCGGTGAGAGCCCGACGCCGGCTTCGGCGGCCCGGCGCACGAGTTCCGCCTCGTTGCGTCCCTCCAGCCATAGGAGGAGGTGCAGCCCGGCATCCCCGCCGGAAAACCGGCCGATGTCCAGCAGCCCGGTTTCCTTGGCGGCGGCGCGCAGCGCTTCCCGCCGGGCCTTGTAGCGATTGCGGGCGCGGGCAAGGTGCCGCTCAAAATGACCCCGCTGCATAAACAGAGCCAGGGTATCCTGCTCAAAGGAGGGGACCGTGGAGGAGTAGAACCAGAGTTCCCGCCGCCATCGTTCCAGCAGGTGGGGCGGCAGCACCATGTAGCTGATCCGCAGGGAAGGGGCCAGGGTTTTGGCAAAGGTATTCAGGTAGATGACCCTTTCGTTCCGGTCCAGACTCTGGAGCGCGGGAATGGGGCGGCCGGAAAAACGAAACTCACTGTCATAATCGTCCTCCAGGATGTATCGGTCGGAAGCGCCGGCCGCCCAGGATAGAAGGGCGCTGCGCCGGCTCACCGGCATAATGATGCCCAGCGGAAAGTGGTGAGAGGGCGTCACGTGGACGACCCGCACGCCGGAGGAGGCCAGCGTATCCACCCGCAGGCCCTGTTCGTCCAACGGCAGGGGCGTCACCCGCGCCCCATTGCTGGTGAGAATCCGATGGGTCTTGCCATAACCGGGGTTCTCCACGCCATAGAGGCCCTCACGGCCCAGCAGCTGGATCAGAAGGCCGGTCAGATATTCCGACCCGGCCCCCACAACGATCTGCTCCGGATCGGCCCGGATGCCCCGGAAACGGTACAGGTGTTCCGCGATCGCCCGGCGCAGCCCGACGGCGCCCTGCGGATGAGATGCGGAAAGAAGCTCCGCCTCCTGTCCGTTCAGCACCTCGCGCATGAGGCGGGCCCAGGTGGAAAAGGGGAAGAGCGCGGTATCGACCCCGCTGGTGGAAAAGTCGTAGCGAAACCGCTTGCGCGCCCCCTCCTCCGCCGGTATGGAGACGGGCGGCGCAGCCGCTGGAGCGGGGCGGTCCGGAAGCGCTTGGACGAAAAAACCGCGTTTGGGCTCGGAGCGAAGATAGCCCTCGGCCAGCAGCTGCCCATAGGCGCCCTCCACTGTGACGACGCTGATCTTCAAATGGGCGGCCAGGGCCCGTTTGGAGGGCAGCCGTTCTCCGGCGCTCATGCGCCCCGCTTCGATCTCCCCGCGGATGTGCCGGTAAAGCTGCTCATAGAGCGGACGCCGTCCGCCGGGGTCCAGAATGGGCGTGATCATAGGCAAGCCTCCTGAAATGATAGAATTAACCGGGTCAGATTGATTATAAACGCAGCGTCCCGCAAAAGCAAGCGGCGCGGCCAGGCCGCGCCGCTTGCTGGCTTAGAACCCCATCCGGTCCTCCAGCTGGTCTTTCATGCGGTCCATCCGCCGGGCGGCCTTTCGGGCCATGCGGCGCATGTCGTGACCATAGCCGGACCTGGAGGCCACGGCGATGCCGATCGCCGCGCCGGCCACCACGCCAAGGCCCATGCCTTCCAGAAACGCATGTTTCGTCATTATTCCCGATTCCTCCTTTGCTGATGCCCTCTGATATTGTGCCCGGAAATCCAGAAAAATGCGTTGCTAAAATATGCGATTCCATATATAATAAAAACGAGAAATAAGATGTTGCTGCGGTAAGGGGACGGGGGTGGACCTGGACCCTTTTTCCATGTGCGAAAGGAGTGGTCAAGTGAAGCTGCTTATACGCCAAGGACGGCTGGTGGATCCCGTGGGCGGGATCGGCGGCGTGATGGACATTCTGATCGAGGACGGCAAGGTGGCCGTGATCGGGAGCAATATCAACGAGCCGGGGGCGAAGCTCATCGACGCCAGCGGTATGGTGGTGTGCGCGGGCCTGGTAGATATGCACGTCCACCTGCGGGAGCCCGGCTTCGAGTATAAAGAGACGGTGGAGACGGGCGCTCTGGCCGCGGCGCGGGGGGGCTTCTCTTCGATCGCCTGCATGCCCAATACCCGCCCGGCGGTGGACAGCCCGGAGCAGATCGACTTTTTGAAAGGGAAGGCGGCTGCGGCCTGCGGCGTACACGTCTGGCCGATCGGCGCGGTGACCCGCGGGCAGAAGGGACAGGCGCTGACGGATTTTGAGGCGCTGAAGGCCGCGGGTGCGGTGGCGCTGTCGGACGACGGCGTGCCGGTACAGAACGCCAACCTCATGCGGGACGCGCTGATCCTGGCCCACCGGCAGGAGCTGACCGTCCTGTCCCACTGCGAGGACGCGGACATGGTAAAGAATTATGCGGTAAACGAGGGACGGGTATCCCGCCAGCTGCGGCTGGAGGGACGGCCTGCCATCGCGGAGGAGATCATGGTGGCGCGGGACGCCATGCTGGCCGAAGAGACCGGCGGCGCGGTGCATATCTGCCATATCTCCACCGCAAAGTCGGTGGGACTGGTGCGCCGCTATAAACGCAAAGGGGTGCAGATCACCTGTGAGACCTGCCCCCAGTATTTCAGCCTGACCGAGGATGAGATATTGGCGCAGGGTTCTCTGGCACGGGTGAATCCGCCCCTGCGGACCCGCGCGGACGTGGATGCCGTGATCGAAGGGCTGAAGGATGGCACCATCGACGCCATCGCCACCGACCACGCCCCCCACTCCGCCGAGGAGAAGGCACGCCCCCTGACCGAAGCCCCCAGCGGCATGGTGGGGCTGGAGACCGCCCTGGCGGTGACGCTGACCTATCTCTATCATACCGGAGAGCTGGGCCTGTCCGATATCCTGCGGAAGATGACCATCAACCCGGCCTGTATCCTGCGTCTGCCCACCAAGGGCCGCCTGTCCATCGGGGCGGATGGCGACGTGGTGATCTTCGATCCGGAGGAGGAGTGGACGGTAGACCCGGAGCGGTTTGCCTCCAAGGGCCGCAACACCCCGTTTGCCGGAAGGACGCTGAAGGGCAGAGTGAAGTATACCGTCGTGGGCGGCGAGGTCATATACCAGGCGCAATAGAAAACATAGAAAACAGGCGGGAGCGGGGTGCTCCGCCCGGAGCCGCCTTTGACGAAAGCGGAGCGCGAGACAGACTGCCCGGCGCGGTAAACCGTGCCGGGCCAAAGGATGCCGCCGTCGGCGGTGCCGTATCAATCAGGAGGAGAAGGAAATGTCGTTTGACGTACTGCAAGACAAGATCCGGGCGATGAAAAACCCCACTGTGGTCGGGTTGGATCCGAAACCGGAGTATGTGCCCCCCCAGATGAGAAAGGAATGCTACGACCAATACGGGGAGACCCTGGAGGGCGCGGCCGAGGCCATCTACCGGTTCAACTGCGGCCTGATGGATGCGCTGTGCGACATCGTGCCGGCGGTGAAACCCCAGGCCGCTTATTATGAGCGGCTGGGCTGGCGGGGGATGGAGGCGCTGGAGCGCACCATCCGCTATGCCCGGGAAAAGGGCTTTTTCGTCATTGCGGATATCAAGCGGGGCGATATCGGTTCCACTGCCCAGGCCTACAGCGACGGCTGGCTGGGAAAGACGAAGGTGGGCTCTGCCGAGCGGACCGCGTTTGACGCCGACTGCGTCACCATCAACGGTTACATGGGGTCTGACGCCATTCAGCCTTTTATCGAGACCTGCAAGGCGGAGGACAAGTGCCTTTTTGTACTGGTAAAGACCTCCAATCCCAGCTCCGGCGAGCTCCAGGACATGGTGGCGGGGGACCGGGTAGTCTATAAGGTCATGGGCGATCTGACCGAGCGCCTTGGCCGGGGCACTGCGGGCAGACATGGCTTCCACCTCACCGGAGCAGTGGTGGGAGCAACCTATCCCTCCGACCTGCGCGAACTGCGCCGCCGCCTGGAGCACACGTTTTTCCTGGTGCCCGGCTACGGCGCCCAGGGCGGCACCGCGGAGGATGTGCAGTATGCGTTCAACAAGTACGGCCACGGCGCCATCGTCAATTCCTCCCGCGGCATCATGTGCGCCTGGCAGAAAACAGGCCGGGGCGGCTCCGATTATCAGCAGGCCGCCCGGGACGCCGCCGTCGCCATGCGGGACGATATCAAACAGTTCGTAACCATCGTGTAGCGCTGCGGCGGGAATTGGCCGGCGGCCCGGGCGCGGTGCAGAATCGGGATCTCCTGCGGGCCGCAGCCGCCCCGGGATGCGCCGTCCCGCACGGAAAACGAGCAACGAGAGGGAGAAAAGCCTATGCCCATTGAGCAGATTTGTACCATTGTCAGCGCAGAAAAACTGAATGAATTTGCCTGGTCCTTTACCCTGGAGGCGGGGGACCTGGTGAAGCGGGAAGGCCTGCGGGCCGGACAATTCCTCCATGTCAAATGCGGGGCGGAGCATTTGCTCCGCCGCCCCATCTCGGTGTGCCTGGCCCAGGCGGACGAGCCGGTGGATCTGGTGCGCATCGTCTTTGAGGTGCGGGGCGAGGGCACCGCATGGCTCTCCCGCCGAAAAGCGGGAGACCGGCTGAGTGTGCTGGCTCCACTGGGCAACGGCTTTGAATGCGGCGAAAAGGACCGCCTGCTGCTGGTGGGCGGCGGCATCGGCGTGCCGCCGCTGCTGGGACAGGCCGCCTATACCTGGGGGCGTTCCGTTGCCGTGCTGGGCTTTCGCTGCGCGGAGCGGGCGATGCTGGTGGAGGACTTCCGGGAAAAATGCACTCAGGTCGTTTTGTGCAGCGACGACGGAAGTCTGGGGCATCACGGCTTTGTGGATGAGCAGGTGCGGCGGATCCTCGCAAAGGATCAGACGGTTGCGTCTGTCCTGGCCTGTGGACCCAAGCCCATGCTGCGCGCGGTGGCGGCGGCGGCGGCGGAATACGGGGTGCGCTGCCAGGTCTCCCTGGAAGAGCGCATGGCCTGCGGGATCGGGGCCTGCCTGGGCTGCGCGATCCGGATGGCGGATGGGACCATGAAGCATGTATGCAAGGACGGCCCGGTGTTCGAAGCGGAGGAGGTGGATTGGAATGTCTAACCCGGTGGAGCTGTCCGTCGATCTGGCGGGCGTGCATCTCAAAAACCCTGTGGTGGTGGCCTCCGGCACCTTCGGCTTCGGCAAGGAGTACGGCGCCTTTTACGATCTGTCCGAGCTGGGCGGCATCTGCTGCAAAGGACTCACTCCGGCCCGCCGGGAGGGGAATCCGCCCCCCCGCATCGCGGAGACTCCCATGGGTATTCTCAATTCCGTCGGGCTCCAGAATCCCGGCGTAGACGCCTTTATCGCGCAGGAACTGCCGGAGCTGAAGCGCCACGACCTGGCCATTATCGCAAATATCTCCGGCAATACCCCGGAAGACTACGGCGTTATGTGCGAAAAACTCTCGGCGGCAGGGGTGGATATGATCGAGGTGAACATCTCCTGCCCCAACGTAAAGGCGGGCGGCCTGGCCTACGGCACCCGGCCTGAACTGGCCGCGGAGGTCACTGCGATCGCCAAAAAGCACGCATCCGTTCCGGTGATGGTCAAGCTTTCGCCCAACGTCACGGATATTACCGAGATTGCCCGGGCGGTGGAGGGCGCGGGGGCGGACGCGCTGAGCCTCATCAACACCCTGCGGGGCATGCGCATTGATGTGCATACCCGCCGCCCCATTTTAAAAATGAATACCGGCGGCCTGTCGGGACCTGCCGTGCTGCCTGTGGCGGTGCGGATGGTTTGGGAGGTGGCGGGCGCCGTCAAGATCCCGATTTTGGGGATGGGCGGCGTTTCCAGGGGAGCGGATGCGGCCCAGCTGATGCTGGCGGGCGCTGCTGCCGTGGCGGTGGGCACCGCCTGCTTCGACGATCCCTTCGCCCCGCTCAGGGTGCGGGACGAGCTGGCCGCCCTTGCTGCGGGACAGGGGCTTGACAGGGTGTCCGAGCTCACCGGCGGCGTCCGCCCCTGGTAAGGAGAGCCAGATGGAAGGACAGGGCGTCACCTTTACCGTCTCCTGCGCGCTGGAGGAGTGCGCGGAGCGGATCTGCCGCGCCGTTGTGGACGGCAGCGTTACCGGCGAATGCATCGACCGCTACCGGGCCGGCGGCCCCGACGGACGCAGCTGCCTGGCGCTGGTCTTTGAAAAGCACTATTACCGGGCGGGAAACCGCCTGACGTTGACCGCCCTGCTGGACGACCTGAGCGGAGTGACCCGGGTCCATCTGGTAGGCGGCGGCGGGGGAGAGGGGCTGTTTCGGTTCGACTGGGGCGCGGCGGAGGATTTTGCCGCCGTGGCCGCCGAAGCCCTGCGCCCCTACCGGCTGTGACCGGGCAGTGTCCCGGAGCGGCGGAAAGGAAGCGATGGCATGGCGGTCGTTAAGACCCTCTATCCTGCCGGAACGGCGGAGGAATGCGCGCGCTGCATAACCGAAACGATGCTCGGCAAGGGCTTCAGCCAGGGGCGGGAGGCGGACCGCTATACGGTGGAGACCGCAAGCGGCACAATCCTGGTGCTGGTATTTGAAAAGTACTTCCTGTGGCAGCGGGGAAATTTGACCCTGACGGCGGTACTGGACACTGCGGAAGGCGGCGCGGTCCGGGCGCATCTGATCATTGCAGGCGCCAATGAGGGGACCGGCGCGGAGAAAAAGCTGTTGGAATGGCTGGAAAAGGCCCTTCCGGCCGGCTGACGGATACCAAACAAGAGAGTGTGTAATCATTTATGACCCGATTTTATATCATCCGCCATGCAGAGGCGGAAGGAAACCTGTACCGGCGTGTCCACGGCTGGTATGACAGCCTGATCACCGACAACGGTTACCGGCAGATCGCCGCTCTGGCCGGACGCTTCCAGGACGTCCCCATCGACGCGGTGTATTCCAGCGATCTCTTTCGTACCCGTACCACTGCCGGAGCCATTTGGAAGCCCCGGGCTCTGGCGCTACATACCCGCAGCGACCTGCGCGAGATCGGCGTGGGCGCCTGGGAGGACCGGACTTGGGGGGATCTGGAGCGGCACGACGCACAGGAACTGCTCCGCTTCAACCATAGCGTCCCGGAGTTCCGGGTGGAGGGGGCGGAGACCTTCGATCAGGTGCAAACGCGCATGAAACGTGCGCTGCTGGACCTGGCGCGGCTGCATCCGGAACAGACGGTGGCGGTCTTTTCCCATGGCACGGCTATCCGGTGTCTTCAGGGGGCCCTTCGCGGCCTGGGACCGGGGGAAATGGATGCGCTGGGCCACAGCGACAACACCGCCGTCACCTGCTTGGAGGTGGAGGACGGACAAGCCCGTATTCTCTTTGAAAACGACAATTCCCACCTGCCGGAGGAAATCTCCACGCTGGCCCGGCAAAAGTGGTGGAAGGAGCAGGGCGGCCGGGCGGCTGACGCCAATTTGTGGTTTCGCCCGCTGGACATGCAGAACGAGGCGGCGTGGTACCGTGCCGCCCGGCAGGACGCGTGGCTGGATATCCACGGTCCCCGGATTCCCTTTGACGGGGAGGGCTTTGTGAACGACGCCCTGCGCTGCTGGCGGCAGGACCCGGCGCAGGCGGTCGTGTGCGCGATGCGGGGCGATGAGACCGTCGGGGTGCTCCAGCTGGACCTGGAACGGCATGCCGGACAGGATGTAGGTTATATCCCGTTTGTCTACATGACGCCTCAGCACCGCAAACAGGGGCTGGGCGTACAGCTGATTGGTCAGGCGGTGTCCGTATACCGGCCTCTGGGCCGGCGGTATCTGCGTCTGCGCTGTGCGCCGGATAACGCCGTCGCCCAGCGGTTCTATCGGAAATACGGTTTTATCAAAGTGGGCGAGGACAAGGGCGCCCGTATCACTTTAGATCTATTGGAGAAATATATTGGATACGAACCGAATCAAGCGTGACCGCTTTCTGCCGGTCAGCCGGGAGGATCTGGCGGAGCGCGGCTGGGATGAATACGATTTTCTGGTGATCACCGGGGATGCCTATGTGGATCACCCTACCTTTGGCCCGGCCATCATCTCCCGTCTGCTGGAGTCTGAGGGCTACCGGGTAGCCATCCTGGCACAGCCGGACTGGCGAAGGGTATCTGCCTTTACACAGCTGGGGCGGCCACGCTTTGGGGTGTTCCTTTCCAGCGGGAATATCGACTCGATGGTCGCCCACTACACCGTGGCGAAAAAACGCCGTCACGACGACGCCTATTCCCCGGGAAACCGGGCGGGCCTGCGGCCCGACCGGGCTGCCATCGTCTATGCCAATAAGGCGCGGGAGGCATTTGGAGGAGACCTGCCGTTGATTGTGGGCGGGCTGGAGGCCAGCCTGCGCCGCTTTGCGCACTATGATTATTGGGAGGACAAGGTGCGCCGCGCCATTCTTTTCGACAGTCAGGCGGACCTGCTGGTCTACGGTATGGGAGAGACCGCCACAAAGGAGATCGCCGCCCGTCTGGCCTCAGGCACTCCGGTGGAAGAGATCACAGATGTAAAGGGAACTGCCTTTATTGCAAAAAGCCCGGAGGCGTGTGTCTATCCCAAGGTGGAGTGCCCTTCTTTTGAACAGGTGAGCGGCGACAAGCGCGCCTATGCGCAGGCCAACCAGATTCAGTATGAGGAGCACGATCCGATCCGGGGCCGCGCCATCCTCCAGCGCCACGGAGCGCGCCTGCTGGTGGTCAACCCGCCCGCCATGCCGCTGACCACGGCGGAGCTGGACTTTGTGGCGGAGCTGCCCTACGTGCGGGAACCCCACCCCATGTATGACGCGATGGGCGGCGTGCCCGCCATCGAGGAGGTACGCTTTTCGGTGGCCCACAACCGCGGGTGCTTCGGGGCGTGCAACTTCTGCTCCCTGGCCTTCCATCAGGGGCGGATCATTTCCGCCCGCAGCCATGCCAGCGTGCTGCGGGAGGTGGAGGCGCTGACGAAGCACCCCGGCTTCAAGGGCTATATCCACGACGTGGGCGGCCCAACCGCCAATTTCCGCCGTCCGGCCTGCGCCAAGCAGCGCAAGGCGGGGGTGTGTAAGAACCGCGCCTGTCTGGCCCCCACGCCCTGTCCCAATCTGGACGCCGACCACACCGACTATCTGACGCTGCTGCGCCAGGTGCGGGCCGTTCCGGGGGTGAAGAAGGTCTTCATCCGTTCGGGGATCCGGTTTGATTATCTGCTCCAGGACAAGAGCGGAGAATTTTTTGCTGAACTGGTCCAGCATCATGTCTCCGGCCAGCTGAAAGTGGCGCCCGAGCACTGTGTGGACGGGGTGCTGGACTATATGGGCAAGCCCCACATCGCTGTTTATGAGCGCTTCAAGCAAAAATACGACCGTCTGAACCAGCGATACGGCAAGCAGCAGTATCTGGTGCCCTACCTGATGTCTTCCCACCCCGGATGCACGATGGACGACGCGGTGCGTCTGGCGGAATGGCTCAACCGCACCGGACGCCAGCCGGAGCAGGTGCAGGATTTTTACCCCACGCCGGGAACGCTGTCCACCTGTATGTATTATACCGGTATCGACCCCCGCACCATGAAGCCGGTCTATGTGCCGAAGGACCCCCACGAAAAGGCCATGCAGCGAGCGCTGATGCAGTGGAAGCGCCCGGAAAAGCGCGCTTTGGTGCGGGAGGCGCTGCACGCCGCCCACCGGGAGGACCTGATCGGCTATGGCAAGGGGTGTCTGCTGCGCCCCTCCGCTCCGGCCAAGGCGGGCGGGAAACCCGCCGGACATGAGCAAGGCCGCCGCATCCAAGACCAGGGAAGGCCGGATCCAAAGTCGCCGGCAGAAGAGAAGCCCCGCCGGCGCCCCGCCAAAAAGGCGGGTTGGGCGGCGGCAAAGCCCAAGAAAAATGCCAGGCCCAAAGCAAAGCGATAAAAAGCCGCCCCGCCGCAGCTTTGAACTGCGGCGGGGTCTTTTTATGCTTCGCTCCCAACGATGCGGGGCAGCCGCGGGCCCAGACGGGAGAGAAGCTCATTGGTGATGGTGCCCGCCGCCTCAGCTGCTGCTTCGGCGGTGAGCACGGCGTCGCCATCCCGGCCGATGAGCGTGGCGGTATCTCCAGGGCGGACATCGGGGATCTCCGTCACATCCGCCAGAAGCTGATCCATACAGATCAGACCCGCAATCGGGGCCGGCTGGCCGTGGAGCAGTACCCGGCCTCTGCCGCAGGAAAGGGCGCGGGGCCAGCCGTCGGCATAACCGATTGTGATCAGGGCCAACCGGGTCGGGCGGGATGCGGTGAACGCCCCGTCGTATCCGGCGTGCTCGCCCGGCTCCAAAGTGTGGATTTGGGCTACCCGGGCCCGGAGCGCAAGGACCGGGCGCAGGTCGGGGCAGATGCGGGGATGATCCTGGGGAGCGCTGAGCAGACCATACAGCGCGATGCCGGTGCGTACCCAGCCGCAGCCCTCCAGGGGGCCGTAGTTGAGCAGACCATAGCTGCTTTGTATATGGAGCGCTCCGATGGGCAGACCGGCGCCGCTCAGGGTTTCCACCGCGTGCCAGAAGCGGCGTATCTGCGCCTGGGTGCAGGCTTGATCGGAGGGAGAACAGGTCTCACTGGCGGCCAGATGGGTAAACAGCCCCTTTACCTGCAAATGGGAGCAGGCGTAGAGTTCGCGCAGAGAAGCCGCGTCATCCCACCCGGTACCGAGGCGGTGCATCCCGGTGTCTATCTTGATATGAACCCGCAGGCGCTTCCCGCAGCGGTCCAGGAGCCGGGCGTGTTCCGGACTCACCACCGTCTGGGTCAGGCGATAGCGTCGCAGCAGCGGGACCGCCCCGGCACCGGACCAGCCCAGCACCAGAATGTCTCCCCGGACGCCGGCCCGGCGCAGACGGGCTCCTTCTGCGGCGGTGGCCACGGCGAAGGACCGGATGCCGGCCTTTTGACAGATGCGGGCGCATTCCAGGTCGCCGTGTCCGTAGGCGTTGGCCTTCAGCACCGCCGTGAGTGCGCATCCCTCCGGCAGCAGGCCGGACAGAACGTTGACATTGTGCCGCAGGGCGGCGGCGTCCAACTCGATCCAGGCCCGGCCCCGTTCCGGCTCCGGGCGCTTTCGGGGGACCAACGCAAAGGGAGCCGCCAGCAGACCGGAAAGAAAGACCACCGCCAGATAGTGGAGCAGGCGGTTTTCAATGAGCAGCGCGCTCAGGCCAAGCGCCTTGGCCACGCCGCGGACGAGCAGAATGCAGAGCGGATGGAGCAGATACACCGCGGCAGACCAACGGCGCAGTTGGGGACGGGCCGGCAGATCCAGACCGCGCAGCCAGCAGAGCAGAAAGAAAATACAAAGCGGCAGCGAGAGGTAGAGTGCGTCAAAGCGTGCAAGGTGAAATTGCTTTACAAGAAGTCCTTCGGCCAGCAGAAGCCCCAGAGAGAGCAGCAGCCCGGCGGCATACCGGCCATCAGCGCGCCGGTTTCCCCTACCGGCAAGCCAGCCGCCCAACAGTAGAAACAGGGGCGCGAAGAACAGGCCGTTGCGGGTATAGTCAAAGCACTGGAACAGAGCTTCATAAAATGCCTTCAACGGTGGTATCGCATTTGTAAAGGCATAATAGCTGTCACCGAGCAGGCCCAGGACGTAAAGGACAGCACAGACTGCCGCGGCGGTGGCCAAACGAAGCCGCCGGACCAGCAGGCAGACGATGCATCCGCCCAGCAGCACGGCGGGAAAGTACCACAGGTGATAAAAAAGACCGTTGAAACAGGCGTCGCGCAGCAGCTCCAAAGGAAGCCCGGGTTGAGAAAAATAACCGCTGTAGAGGTTAATGGGAGCGTACAGCAAAGCGGAGAGGCCGTAGAGGAGAAGGCCCTTTTTTAAAAAGGGGAGCAGGGCGCTCACGCCCCGAGCCCGCAGCTCCGGCACGAGGAAATATCCGCTGACGGCGAAGAAAAAGGGAACGGCCAGCCGGGCCAGAATATCACAGAGCAGGTAGTTGACGTCGCGGCTCCAGGAGAGCAGCGGCCCTGTGTGTATGGCCACCACCAGAAGCGCCGCGACGGGCCGGAAGCGATCCAGTCCGCCCAATCGGCATTGCTTCATCCTGCGTCCCTCCACAAAGTGAACACCATGCCGCCGGTATTGGTGTCCGAACACTGGCAGGGCATGCCGGAGGAAAGCAGCGCTTCCAGAGCGTCCAGATGTCCGTCCGGTGCGTAACATACCTCGAACGAGCGGCCTGCGGCCCGATAACGCAGAGGAGCGCCCTCTGCCGGAAACGTCCGCAGCCATGCCAGATATTCTTCCAGCACCAGATTCCGCTCCGTCATGATCCGGGCATGGGGCCAGCCCACATAGCGGAAATGCCAGGGCTCCCAGCCGATCCCGGTGATCGCTTCCTTTCCCTTTGGGTAACGGAGCACGAAGCCGTAATCCGCCGCCTTTTCCCGCAGAGCACGGCAGGGGCCCGAGTCGGGGAAGCAGGGGCATATGAAATCCAGATCAGGCACATTCTCGCCCAGATCCACGGCCAGACCGGTCTGGTGTTCACTGCACCCCGGCGCGGCCACATAGGTCCGTGTGAACCGGAGCCCCCGTTCCCGTACCGTATCGTCCCAGATCTGCCGCTGCTCCCGCTGGGAGCGGTAACCGCTCACCGGAATCACGCTTCCCTTTGCCCCGGCGGCCTGCAGCAGTTCATCCAACATGACCTTGGCGCGGCGGTGAAGCAGAATGTCCGGATGCCGGCGATCCACCGCCGTCAGTTCTTCGGACTCCGGCGCCCGGAGAAGCGGGTGCTCCCGGTTGACCAGCAGAAGCGTCCCGGCGGCAGGCCACGGAGGAGCAGATTTCATGCGCCCACCGCCAATTCGATCGCACGGTCCAGAAGCGCCCCGAATTCCAGGCCGATGCCGTGCATCATGTTGGGGTAACGGCTGTGACTGGTGAAGCCGGGGATGGTATTGACTTCATTGAATACCACACGGCCCTCCGGCGTTAAAAACAGGTCCACGCGGGCAAAGCCCGAGCAGTTCAGCGCCCAGTAGACCTTACAGGCCGCCGCCTTGACGGACTCCGCCTTTTCCCGGGAAATCCGGGCGGGCATATGGATCCGAGCGGTCATCAGGTTGTATTTTTCCGTGTAGTCAAAAAATCCCTGCGTCAGCTCGATTTCGTCCACTTCGCCTACGGTCAGCCCCAGATTGCCCAACACAGCGCAGCCCACCTCAAAGCCGGACACCGCTTCCTCTAAAAGGATCTTGCTGTCATGCTCCAGCGCGGCGGTCACCGCCGCGTCCAGCGCGTCGGGGCGCTCCACCCGGCTGACGCCGAAGGAGGAGCCCGCCCGGGCAGGCTTGACGAACAGCGGATAGCCCAGTCGTGCAGCCTGGGACGGCAGCATGGCTCGATCCTCGCCGGCGCGGAACACCACCGAACGCGGCACAGCCACGCCGGACTGGCCGGCCAGGCGATGGGCCAGGTCTTTATCCATACAGATCGCGCTGGCACATGTTCCGCATCCGACTATCGGGATTCCGGCAAGCTCCAGCAGACCCTGTACGGTTCCGTCCTCGCCGTTTTTTCCATGGAGCACTGGAAAGGCCGCATCCAGGCGGACGGCGGTTATTCCGGCGGGGGCGATCACCAGCAGACCATGCAGGCCGCGGTCCGGAGAGATGACAGCCGGGATGGTGCGGCGTGTGTCTTGGTGCCAGGTATCGTCCAGCAGAGCTTCCAACGGGCCGGTATACAGCAGCCATCGGCCCTCCCGGGTGATCCCCAGCAGTACCGGTTCATATTTTTCCGGGTCCAGGTGGGAGAGCACCGCGTGAGCGGATTGAAGCGAAACGGAGTATTCGCTGGAGCAGCCGCCGAACAGAACGGCCAACTTTCGTCGGGACATAACCATACCTCCCTGTTTTGTTTGTCCAAAGCATAACAAAAAAGGGACCTGGAGATATGAAAACAAGCCGTCCAAAGACTTAAGAAATCAGAACGCGATTCTTAAAAAAGACAAACATCCCGCAGCATAGAATCCTATGCTGCGGGCGCGACCGCTTTTTCGCCGCTTCAAACAGACTGCGGCATGGAAAACCCATGCCGCAGTCTGTCCTTTGGTCAGTGCAAGGCGTCTTTTACTCCGGTGCCGATGTCACGGGCGGCATTGCCGACTCCATTGACGATATCACCGGCGGCATTGCCGACTCCGCCGACGATATCGCCGGCCGCATTGCCGATATCACGGCCGGTTCCGGTACGCGGAGTGGGGCGGATGGTGGTGCCGGCCGCGCCTCCGGTCCCTGTGGTGCCGGGAGTACCGGTGGCGTCCGCGCCATTGGTCGACTCATTGCCAATGATGCCGTCGCTATCATTAACGGCGCCGTCATTGCTCCCTGGGGTCGTGACCGGACTCGTACTGGGCGTAGCGGTAGCGGCCGGTGTCGTGGGGGTCGGGGTCACATTGGGCGCCTTGTCCCGGGTACAGCCGGCCGTAGTGAGCGTCAGAGCCAGCCCCAGGCACAGAATTGTCAAAATCCGTTTCATTCCGTATCCTCCTGCTGATTACGCAGTTTTTTAGATGATCTCCATCCGCAGTTTAGTATGCACGGCGCCAGTCGCTTTACGCCCGGTAAAATTTTTGTTTTTTTATAAATTGCGCTTGCAAAAGGTGGGAAGAACTGTTATATTAATAACAGTAATAGTTACTGATCTTGAAAGAGGAGATGAGCAATGAAGGGCAAACGATACTCACGGCAGCGGGAGTTGATTTTTGAGGCATTGAAAGCCAGCCATGAACATCCGACGGCGGAGATGATGTATCAATGGCTCAAGCCGGAGAATCCAAATCTGAGTCTGGGGACGGTCTATCGCAATTTGAATCTGCTGGCAGACGAGGGCGCCATCGTGCGCATGGCGTTTCCGGTGGAGCGGTATGATGCCAATACCATGCCTCATCCCCATTTCAGGTGTTCCGCCTGCGGCGCGGTATATGATTTGGGCCTGCCCTATGACCGGGGACTGGATGAACAGGCGCTTTTGCACAGCGGCCACGACGTGCATGGTCATGAGGTCCTTTTTCATGGGATCTGTGTCGGCTGCAAGCGGGTGCATTGACTTATTTTCCTCAATTGATCGCGAACCAAAAACAGCGGACCGAACAAAAATATAGTAGAAGGAGTGTCATGAAGTATGGAACTGAAGGGCAGCAAAACGGAAGCCAATCTCTGGAAAGCTTTTGCGGGGGAGAGTATGGCCCGCAATAAGTATGACTATTTTGCCAGCAAGGCCAAGAAAGAGGGCTACGAGCAGATTGCGGCTATTTTTCAGGAGACTGCGGGCAATGAAAAGGAGCACGCCAAACTCTGGTTCAAGGAGCTGGGCGGGATCGGCGATACCCCGGCGAATCTGAAGGCTGCCGCTGCGGGCGAAAAGGAAGAATGGACCCAGATGTACCGGGAGATGGCCGAGACTGCCAAAGAGGAGGGCTTTGAAAAACTTGCCTTCCTGTTCGAAGGCGTCGGAAAGATCGAAAAGGAGCACGAGGAGCGTTACCTGACCCTGCTGAAGAATCTGGAAGAAGGCGTGGTCTTCAAGCGCGGCGACGAGTACATGTGGAAGTGCCGCAACTGCGGTCATATCCACATTGGCAAAGAGGCGCCCGAGGTTTGCCCGGTGTGCGCGCATCCCCGCGCTTATTTTGAGCTGCGGGCCCAAAATTACTGAGAAAGTTCCGCCCGGACCCCGGCGCTGAGGCGCGGGCAGATCTGTGACGCGCCTGCAGGCGCAGGAAAAGACGAGACGGATCGGGCGGCGATCGCGTGTAAGCGCTCAAGCCCGGACCGGCATACATCCCTCTCTGCTGCAAAAGGCCTTCGGCCTGTCTCGAGCGACGGAACGGCATGGCATAACGCCATGCCGTTTTTCCGGCTTTAAACGCATGCGGATCATGTTTTGGCCGCACATTTTTGTCGCATGCTGTAAATTGCTCTTTTCTTTTTATGCATAACTGGTGTATAATATAATTATCTATGTGTATTATTGATTGCCTGGAGGAATCCGAATGACCAGAACTGCCGCCCGAGAGATCGCCGTCCACTTCACGTTTGAATTGGGCTTTACCGGACAGACTGCCGAAGCGCTGCTGGCGCAGGCTATGAATCGTACCACCTTCGCCTCCATCGGGGAGGAGGAGCCCCTTTACAGCGAGTACCCCAACGAGACCCAGCGCGCCTATATCAGCGCGCTGGTGAAGGGGGTGTATGAACACGCGCCGGAATTGGATGAGTATATCTCCCGTTACGCGATCGGCTGGAATTTTGCGCGGCTCAACCGGGTGGCGGTGGCGATCATGCGGGTCGCCATGTATGAGATCCTGTATATGCAGGACATCCCCAATGCCGCCGCGATCAATGAGGCGGTGGAACTGACCAAGCACTACGAGGAACCGGAGGTGGTCTCCTTCGTAAACGGTATCCTGGGCTCCTTTGTGCGCAGCGAGTGCCCGCCGGATCCGGTGGGGCTTCCCACCACGCCCAAGGATGCGCCCTGACATGCGCGCGCTTGGGATCGATACCAGCAACTACACCACTTCCGCCGCTGTTTTTGACGGAACGGCGGGAAGGAACGCCGGACGGCTGCTGGACGTGCGGCCCGGCGAACTGGGGCTGCGTCAGTCCGACGCCCTTTTTCAGCATGTCAAGCATCTGCCCGACCGCTTCGCCGAGCTGGAGGCGGAGGGCTGGCTGGAGGGGATCTCTGTGGTAGGGGCCTCTACCCGCCCCAGGGCGGTGGAGGGCTCCTATATGCCCTGCTTTTTGGCGGGGGAGAACCAAGGGCGCGTACTGGCCGGGGTTTTGCACGTCCCGTTCTGTCCCGTCTCCCACCAGCAGGGTCATATTGCAGCCGCAGCCTGGTCGGCGGGACGGCCGGAGCTGCTGGATGCGCCCCTGCTGGCCTGGCATCTGTCCGGCGGCACGACCGAGCTTTTGTATGTGCATCCACAGGGAACCAACGTCTGCGCGGCGCGCATCGGCGGCACCAGCGATCTCTCCGCCGGACAGCTGATCGACCGTACCGGCCTGCTGCTGGGCCTGGATTTCCCGGCGGGGAAGGCGTTGGATGCCCTGGCGGCGGAGGCTCCGCCCTGCCGCGGCTTTCCCGTCCGGCGCAACGATCTGACCTTTTCCCTTTCCGGAATGGAAAATCAGGTGAAACAGTTGGCGGCGCGGGGGGAGGCGGCGGGCCGGATCGCACGCTTCGTGCTGGAGACGCTGGCGGACGTTGTGCGCCGGTGTACCGATGCCGCGCTGGAGCGGTATCCCGGCCTGCCGGTGCTCTGCTCCGGCGGTGTATCCTCCAACCGTCTGCTGCGCAGCGTGTTGGACGGCGCGGTCTTCGCCCGTCCGGAATATTCTGCCGACAACGCCATGGGCGTGGCCATCCTGGCCCGGCGGAGCCTGGAAGGGGGGCGCGCTTGATGAGCACGGCGCCTGTTTACAGCGTTACCCAGGTCAATCAATATATCAAGGGCCTGCTGGACGGCGACAGCGCCCTGTCCGGCCTTTTCGTACGGGGCGAGATCTCCAATTATAAGGCCTATCCCTCCGGTCACCACTATTTTTCCCTGAAGGATGGGGAGGGGGCCATCCGCTGCGTCATGTTCCGGCGCGAAGCCATGTCGCTGCGCTTTCGCCCGGAAAACGGCAAAAAGGTGGTTGCCTTCGGCCGGGTCACCGTGTTTCCCAGGGACGGCCAGTATCAGCTTTATTGCAGCGCCCTCTCCCCGGATGGGATGGGCGATCTGCATGCGGCCTTCGAACAGCTCAAGGAAAAGCTTTATCAGGAGGGGCTGTTTGACCAGGCTCATAAAAAAAAGATTCCCCGGTTTCCGGAGCGTATCGCCCTCATCACCTCCTCCGCCGGTGCGGCGGTGCGGGATATGATCCGCATCCTGGGCGCCCGCTGGCCCATGGCGGAGGTGCTGGTACTGCCGGTGCGGGTGCAGGGGGCGGAGGCCCCTGGGGAACTTTGCGCCGCCATTGCCTGGGCCAACCGCCATCAGGCGGCGGATTTAATCATTACCGGCCGGGGCGGCGGCTCCATGGAGGATCTGTGGGCCTTCAACGACGAGAACGTGGCCCGCGCCATCTACGCCTCCCGTATTCCCGTGATCTCCGCCGTGGGCCATGAGCCGGACGTGACCATTTCCGACTTTGTGGCCGACTTGCGGGCGGCCACCCCCTCCAACGCGGCCGAGCTGGCCGTCCCCGACCAGAACGAGCAGTATGCCGCGCTGGATCAGCTGTCCCGGCGGCTGGGCCGCGCTGTGTCCCGGCGGCTGGATGGGGCGCGCTTCCTGCTGGAGCGGGCCCGGCGCTGCCGTACGCTTCAGGACCCCATGAGTTATGTGGATGACCGGCGCGTCCTGTTGGATTATCAGCGGGAAAAGCTGGCCCATGGGCTGCGGGGCACGTTGGGCCGGGAACGGGAACGCTTTGCGCGGCGGGCAGCCACACTGGACGCCATCAGTCCGCTGAAGGTCCTGGGCCGGGGCTATGCGATCCCCAGGAACGAAGACGGGCATGTCGTCCGCTCCATCCGGGAAGCACATCCCGGCGACAAGCTGGAACTGCGCATGGCGGACGGCAGCATCGATTGCAAGGTTCTGTAGGGGCGGGCGTTTCCCGCGCCGCTGGGAAAGGGAGAGATCATATGGCAGAGAAAAAGCTGAATTTTGAGCAGGCCATGGCCCGCCTGGAGGAAATTGTGACCAGGCTGGAACAGGGGGACGCCACGCTGGAAGAGGCCCTCACGCTGTTTGAGGAGGGAACCGCTCTGATGAAGAAATGCTCCGGCATGCTGGACAAGGCGGAGCAGAAGGTCAGCAAGCTGCTGGCCGGGCCTGACGGCGGCCCGGTCAAGCAGCCCTTTGACGGGGAGGGACGGGAATGACCCATCAGCAGCGGCTGGACGGACACCGGGCACAGATCGAAACCTGGCTGAACGAGTGCTTTCAGGAGCGGGAACCAAGGGGCGATCTGTACGACGCGATGTATTACAGCCTTTTGGCGGGGGGCAAACGGATCCGGCCTGTGCTGGTGCTGGAGACCTGCCGGATGTGCGGCGGCGACCCGGCGGCCGCGCTGCCTTTTGCGGGCGCCGTCGAGATGATCCACACCTACTCTCTGATCCATGACGATCTGCCCTGCATGGACGATGACGATCTGCGCCGGGGCCGTCCCACCAACCATAAGGTATACGGCGAGGCCACGGCGGTGCTGGCGGGCGACGGCTTGCTCACGGCTGCTTTTGAGACCATGCTGGAGCTGCCGCCGGAGCTGCCGCCGGAGCGTGCGCTCGCGGCGGCAGGCCTACTGGCCCGTGCGGCCGGCGGCAGAGGCATGGTGGGCGGGCAGGTGCTGGATATGGCGGGGGAGGGACACTCGCTCAGCCTGGCCGAGGTAGAAGAACTGCAGCGGCTCAAGACCGGCGCGCTCATTGCCGCGGCGGCGGAAATGGGCTGTATCGTGGCCGGCGGCACACAGGAGCAGCGTCAGGCCGTGCGGCATTATGCGGAGCGTCTGGGTCTGGCCTTCCAGGTCCGGGACGATATTCTGGATGTAGTGGGAGACGAGGCTACCCTCGGAAAGCCCATCGGTTCCGACGCCAGAAGTGAAAAAACGACGTTTGTGACCCTCAAGGGCCTGGATGCCTGCCGGACGCTGGTAAAGCGCCTGACCGGCGAGGCGATAGAGGCTCTTGCCCCCTTCGGCGGCGAGGGCGGCGCCCTGTGCTGGCTGGCGGAACAGCTGGCCGGACGGGAGAAATGAGGGAAGGGGCAGTCGGATGTTAAAAAACGCAGTGGACTTTTTAACCGGCAATCTGATTTTGAATCTGGCGATTTTGGCCTGGGCGCTGGCGCAGGTGATCAAGTTTGTGATTACTCTGATCACTAAGCATAAGCTTGATTTTCGCAATATCCTCTCCAGCGGCGGCATGCCCAGCTCCCATTCCGCCTTTGTATGCGCCTGCGCTTCAGCGATGGGCGCTATGTATGGCTGGACGTCTCCCACCTTTACGCTGGCGGCGGTGGTGGCCATCGTGGTCATGTACGATGCGGCCAACGTACGCAAGGCGGCGGGGGAACAGGCCAAAATTCTCAATTATATTATGGAACACTGGACGGAGATGAAGCCCGCCCTCTTTGGCAAGGAGCTTAAGGAGCTGCTCGGCCATACCCCGTTCCAGGTGCTCATGGGCGGCCTGCTGGGGATCGGCGTGGGGCTGCTGGGCGCCTGGTGGTTTGCATGAAACAGGCCAAGGAAGGCCTGGAGGTGATACCATTCTTAGCTTGGATACATTGACAAACGACCTCAGCGGCCTGAACGACAGCGAAGCGGCGCAGGTCTGCGCCCTGCTGCGGGCGCGGCTGATCGATACGGTCTCCCGTACCGGCGGACACCTTGCCTCCAGTCTGGGGGCGGTGGAACTCATCGTGGCCATTCACCGGGTATTCGATACCGGGCGGGACCGGCTGGTCTTTGATGTGGGACATCAGTGCTATGCGCACAAGATTCTGACCGGACGCAACGACGCGATGGAAACGCTGCGCACCTTTGGCGGGATCGCCGGGTTTCCCAAACCGGCGGAAAGCGTCTGCGACGCTTTTGTAGCGGGGCATGCCTCCAACTCCGTATCCGTGGCGGTTGGAATGGCAAGGGCAAGGACCTTACAGAAGCAGGACTATCATGTTTTGGCGTTGATTGGGGACGGAGCGCTGTCCGGCGGCCTGGCTTACGAGGGATTGTCTGACGCAGGCGACAGCGGCGAGCCGCTGATCGTCATACTCAACGACAACGGCATGTCAATCACCAAAAGCGTGGGCGGTGTGGCAGACCACCTGGCACGCCAGCGCCTCAAGCCCCAATATCTGCAATTCAAAAAGGGCTATCGCAAGGTCATGAGCGTGCTGCCGTTGGGCGGACACATTTATAATGTGACACACAAAATCAAAACAGCGGTCAAAGAGACGCTGCTTCCGTGCAGCCTCTTTGAAGATATGGGCTTTACCTATCTGGGTCCGGTGGATGGTCATGACGTGAAGGGATTGACCCGGCTGCTGGGCTACGCCAAGGAATTAAAAAGCCCTGTTCTGCTCCACGTCAGAACTGTAAAGGGAAAGGGCTATCCACCAGCGGAGCGCAATCCGGACCGCTTTCACGGCGTGGGCCGGTTCTGCGTGGGGAACGGGGAGCCGGTACAGCCGCCGAAGCCGAACTTTTCCGCAGTGTTTGGGCAGACCATGTGCGCACTGGCCCAGCAGGATGAACGGTTGGTCGCCATTACTGCGGCCATGCAGGGAGGTACCGGTCTGGACGAATTTGCCCGGCGCTTTCCCCAGCGCTTTTTCGATGTGAGCATAGCGGAGGGCCATGCCGTAACGATGGCGGCCGGTATGGCAAAGCAGGGGATACGTCCGGTCTTTGCCGTATATTCCTCCTTTTTGCAGCGCGCCTATGACATGCTGATCCATGACGTGGCCCTCCAGCAGCTCCACGTGGTGCTGGCGGTGGACCGGGCCGGTCTGGTGGGGGAAGACGGAGAGACCCATCACGGGGTATTCGATCCGGCCTTTCTGGACACGGTACCCGGCATGACCGTTTTGTGCCCCAGCAGCTTTGCGGAACTGCGCTCCATGCTCTCCTATGCCGTCTATCAGGTCAATGGCCCTGTAGCGGTGCGCTATCCGCGCGGCGGGGAAGGGACGTATACCGCCGATTCTGCGCCCGCGCCCGCGTGCATCCTGCGGCGGGGGAGCGACATCACATTGGCCGGCTACGGGAGCATGATCGATCCGCTGCTGGACTGTGCCCGGCGGCTGGAGCGCTATGGCGTTCAGGCTGAAGTCGTAAAGTTAAATTGCATTACACCCATAGCGTCGGATATTCTGTTGGAATCTCTGCGCAGGACCGGACGGCTTCTGGCAGCGGAGGACAGCGCTCCCTCCAACAGCGTGGGGAACCGGCTGGCCGCCGCCGCCGCACGCGCCGGTATTCCGCTCAAAGGACTGGCTCTGGCGGATACCGGGCCGGGGTTTGTGACGCATGGGACCGTACAGCAGCTGCGGCATTATTGCGGCCTGGACGGTGAGAGTCTGTGCAGAAAGGCGTTGGAGGTCTGCGGACATGGCAACGGTTAAAAAGCGGCTGGATCTGCTGCTGGTGGAACGGGGACTGGCGGAAAGCCGCCAGCGGGCCCAGGCGGTGATCATGAGCGGTCAGGTCTATGTGAAGGACCGGAAGGTAGAGAAGGCAGGCGCCCCGGTCGAAGAAAACGCGCCGATCGAGGTGCGTGGACAGACCCTTCCCTATGTGAGCCGCGGCGGGCTCAAGCTGGAAAAGGCGCTGAAGGTATTTACCGGCATTGATTTGACAGGAGCCCATGCGATTGACGCAGGCGCTTCCACCGGCGGTTTTACCGACTGTATGCTTCAGAACGGTGCGGAGAAGGTGTACGCTGTGGACGTGGGCTACGGTCAGTTGGCGTGGAGCCTGCGCAGCGACCCAAGGGTCGTGTGTATGGAACGGACCAATGTACGCTACCTCACGGCGGAACAGATTTCAGAGTCCCTGGACTTTGGCACCGTGGACGTGTCCTTCATCTCTCTGCGCCTGATCCTGCCCGCCCTGCGCGGCATCCTGAAAGAGGATGGGCAAGTGGTATGCCTTGTCAAGCCGCAGTTTGAAGCGGGCCGTGAGAAGGTGGGAAAAAAGGGGGTGGTCCGGGACCCGGCAGTCCACCTGGAGGTGCTGGAGCAATTCCTGCGCAACGCGGCGGAAGCGGACTTTTCCGTAAAGGAAATAAGCTTTTCGCCCATCCGCGGGCCGGAGGGAAATATCGAATATCTGGGACATCTGACCGCCGGAGCCGGAACGCCGTGGAACGGAGACCTGAAGGCCTTGGTGGAAGCCTCTCACGACGCGCTGGAGGGAGAGAGAGCATGAAAGTGGTACTCAGCCCCAACCCCTACCGGGATCGTGGGATCAAGGCGGCCCAATCCGCCGAGCGCATTTTGAAAAACGCCGGGGTGGAGACCGCCATGTGTCTGCCGTTTCAAGTGGAGGGCACCAATGTGGAGCTGCCCAGACACATCCGCTTTCTGGACACCCAGCAGGAATTGAAGGACGCGGACATGCTCATCTGCTTTGGCGGGGATGGGACCATCCTCCACGCGGCCAAGGACGCCAATGCCTGCGGCGTGCCCATCCTGGGGGTCAATTTGGGCAGTGTGGGCTTTATGGCGGAACTGGAGCAGAGCGAGCTTTCCCATCTCTCCAAAATTGCTGCCGGCCGGTATACCGTGGAGTCCCGCATGATGCTGGATGTGACGGTCCGCCGGGAAGGTAAAAGCGTTTATACCGATATTGCGCTCAACGACGCGGCTCTGACCAAGGGCGCGGTGGCCCGCATGGTGGACCTTGAGGTCTGCGCCGACCAGATGCGGATCTTCAGCTTTTCCTCCGACGGCGTCATCGTCAGCACGCCGACCGGCTCCACCGCCTATTCCATGTCGGCCGGCGGTCCCATCGTCGAACCGACGGCGGAAAATATCATTATTACTCCGATCTGCCCCCACGCGCTGTCCGCCCGTTCCTTTGTGCTGGGAAAGGAGCGGACGGTCTCCGTCAAAATGGGACGTGCCGCCCGGAAGACGACCTATCTCTCCGTGGATGGCGGAAAGGCGTTCAAACTCAACGGCGGGGATGTGGTGGAATTGAAGATGTCCGCCTCCAAAACCCATCTGGTTCGGCTGACGAACCGGTCCTTTTATGATATTTTGAACCAAAAGTTGGGAGGAGCGTAACCATGAAGTCAAAACGGCAGCAGGAGATCTTACGTATCATTGAGGAGCGGGATGTGGAGACCCAGGATCAATTGCTCTCGGAGCTGAAGGCGCGTGGGGTCCAATCCACCCAGGCCACGATTTCCCGGGACATCAAGGAACTGCATCTGGTCAAGGAATTGACGGGGTACGGCACGTACAAATACGCCGTATCGGAGCGCAAGACCTCCCTGAACTTTGCCGGGAGGCTGCGCACCATTTTCAAGGAGGGGGTCATTTCCTTCGATCTGGCGCAGAATATCGTGGTATTGAAAACCATGCCCGGCCTGGCCTCCGCCGCCTGCTCCGCCATCGACGGGATGGAGATCCAGAATCTGGTCGGCAGCCTGGCCGGAGACGACACCGCTATTCTGATCCTGCGCACCAATGAGGATGCGGCGGAATTCTGCAACGAAATCCATAAGATGCTGAAATAAGCCCGGAGAGGGACGCTGCCACGCCCGGCGCCGGATCCGGGGCGGCGGAACGTCTGTAAGACTGGTGGTGAGACGATGCTTTCTTTGCTCCATATCGAAAATATTGCGGTGATCGAATCGGCGGATATCCAGTTTGACCGGGGCTTCAACGCGCTGACCGGCGAGACCGGCGCGGGCAAGTCCATCGTGGTGGACGCCATCGGAGCGGTCATGGGCGAGCGTACCAGCCGCGACCTGATCCGCACCGGGGCCAGGTCTGCGTTGGTGAACGCGGTGTTTCAGGGCTTGCCGGAACTGCCTTGGTTTCGGGAAAACGGCATGGGGCCGGATGAGGACGGAACGCTTCTGCTTCAGCGTGAGATCCAAAGCGATGGGAAGAATGTCTGTCGTCTGAACGGTCGGCTGATCACGGTATCCCAGCTTCGGGCGCTGGGACGGCAGCTGTTGAACATCCATGGCCAGCACGACGGGCAGCAGCTTTTGGATGAGAGCTGCCACCTGGGCTACCTGGACCGCTTCGGCGGTACCCAGGCGCTTTGCGCGGCCTATCAGGCGGCCTTTGACCGGTTCCAGGCCATACGGCATGAAATGGCCGCGCTGGAGATGGACGAGGCGGAAAAGGCCCGGCGGATCGACAGCCTGAGTTTTCAGATCAGCGAGCTGGAGCGGGCCGGTCTGAAACCGGGCGAGGATGAGGCGCTGAGCGAACGGCGTGTGTTGCTGCGCAATGCGGGCCGGCTCATCGAGGCGGTGGAGATCGCCCACGCGGCTCTGTCCGGCAGCGACGAACTGGAGGGCGCCGCGGCTCTGATCGCACAGGCGGAGGGGGCGCTGCGCGCCGCCGGGCGCATGAGCGCTCCAGTGGCCGAATTGGCTCAGCGGCTGTCGGGGCTGCGCTCCGATGCCGACGATCTGGCCGAGCAGGTCCGAGAGCTGCGTTGCGGCTTTGAGTTCGAGCCTGGTGAATTGGATGAGATCGAGGGCAGGCTGGACGTGATCTACCGTTTGAAAAAGAAATACGGCGACACGGTGGAGGAGATGCTGGCCTATCTGGACCGCTGCCGGAAGGAGCTGGATGAGATCCAGTTTTCCAGCGACACGCTGGCGCGGCTGGAGAAGAAACGGGACAAGGCGCTGGAAGAGACGCGTGAGAGCGCCAAACGGCTCTCCGATGCGCGGCGTCAGGCGGGCGAAACGCTCCAGAAGCGCATCCAGTCCGAGCTGGCCCAGCTGGACATGCCCAAGGTGCGTTTTCAGGCGGAATTCCGGGAGAAGGGCGGAGAGTACGGTCTGGATGAGACGGGGATGGATGAGGTGCAGTTCCTCCTGTCCGCCAACGTGGGAGAGGATCTGAAGCCGATCCAGAAGATCGCCTCCGGCGGCGAGCTGGCCCGCATCATGCTGGCCCTGAAAAACGTGCTGGCGGAAAACGACGACGTGGGCACCCTGGTCTTTGATGAGGTGGACACCGGCGTGTCCGGCCGTGCGGCCCAGAAGGTGGCGGAAAAACTGGCCGATGTGGCCGGGCGCAAGCAGGTGCTCTGCGTGACCCATTTGCCCCAGCTGGCGGCGATGGCGGATGTACATTTTTCAGTGGAAAAAGGAGAGCGCAAGGGGCGGACCTTTACGCAGGTGGAGGTTTTGGACCGGGAGCGACGCAAGGCGGAGCTGGCCCGGCTGACCGCCGGAGCGCAGATCACCCCCGCGGCGCTGGAGAGCGCGGGGGAACTGCTGGACGCGGCGCAGCGCTATAAAAAAGAAAGTCGTTGACAAACAAAACGGGTTATACTATAATGCAAGGCAATATCAAACTGCGATGACAGGGAAGAGTACCAGGAAGGCGCCTGCCCAGAGAACCCCCGAAATGGTGCGAGGGGGAGAGGGGCCGCCTGGGAATACGCCTTGGAGCAGCCGCCGGAACGGTTTTGACCTAGTAGGGCTGTGTCGGGTGCGCCCGTTACCGCGTCTGGGGTGTGACTGCACCCGATGAGGCCGTTGTCTGCGAGGAGACGGCGAACCAGAGGTGGTACCGCGTCTTTACGCCCTCTGTCCGAACGGACAGGGGGCGTTTTTTGATCGGAAAGGGTGTGGACTTGGGTGAAACGGGAGATCTGCCTGCGCTGCGGCGGAGCGATGGGCTGGGTCGGACAGGAAACGCTGCAAAAAGGGAAAGCCAGCTGGCTGTTCGGCAATTTGGACCATCTCTTGTCCGGCGCGTTGACCATAGACCTCTATTGTTGCAGTTCGTGCAGGAGGCTGGAATTTTATGCCGTGGAATTACCCGGGGATGCGGGCAGCGGTATCGCGCAGGTCCCTTGTCCCGCCTGCGGACAGTCCCACGACCTGGACGACCCGAAGTGTCCCCACTGCGGAAAGAGGCTGCTGGAATGAAAAGGACGCTGTGCATACGACCGCTCTGCCGGGCGGATTACGGACGCTGCAAAGAGCTGATGGCCCAGTTCCACGCGCTCCATGTCCAGAATCGGCCCGATCTGTTCCGGGCGGCATCCCCGGAGACGCTTGCGGCATACTATCGGGACGAGTTGGCGGAAGGGGAGCGGTTGTCTGCGGTAGCAGAGCGGGATGGGGTTCCAGTGGGGGCCTGTCTGGTCAGCGTCAAGACGCAGGCGAAAGGGCAGACGATCCTGGCGGGGCGTAGCATCGCCTGTGTGGAAGCCTTGTGTGTGGCGCAGTCCTGTCGGGGACAGGGGATCGGGACATCGCTGATGCGCTGGGTAGCGGAGCGGGCGGCGGCGCTTGGGCTGGACAGCGTGGAGTTATCGGTCTACGCCTTCAACAATTCCGTCCGGTCGCTGTATGAGGGACTGGGGTTTCAGGTGAAGAGCTATCACATGGAATATTTGCGGAACATCAAACGAGAGGAAAGAAATGAACATGACTTGTTATGAAGAACTCAAGGCCCGGGGGCTGATTGCCCAAGTCACCAATGAGGAAGAGATCTCTAAAATGATCAATGCGGGCAAGGCGGTATTCTATATCGGCTTCGATCCCACTGCGGATTCCCTTCACGTAGGCCACTTCATGGCCCTGTGCCTGATGAAGCGGCTGCAGATGGCGGGCAACCGGCCCATCGCCCTGATCGGCGGCGGTACCGGAATGATTGGAGACCCCTCCGGCCGAAGCGATATGCGCACCATGATGACGCCCGAGACCATCCAGCACAACTGCGATTGCTTCAAAAAGCAGATGGAGCGCTTTATCGAATTCGGCGAGGGGAAGGCCAGGATGCTCAACAATGCGGATTGGCTGCTGAAGCTGAACTACGTGGAATTGCTGCGGGAGGTGGGCGCCTGCTTCTCCGTCAACAACATGCTGCGGGCCGAGTGCTACAAGCAGCGCATGGAAAAGGGCCTGAGCTTTCTGGAATTCAACTATATGATCATGCAGTCCTACGACTTTTACCACATGTTCCAGCACTACGGATGCAATATGCAGTTCGGCGGAGACGATCAGTGGTCCAACATGCTGGGCGGTACCGAGCTGATCCGCCGCAAGCTGGGGAAGGACGCCCACGCCATGACCATCACGCTGCTGCTCAATTCCGAGGGCAAGAAGATGGGCAAGACCCAGTCCGGGGCCGTATGGCTGGACCCCAATAAGACCGCTCCGTATGAGTTCTATCAATACTGGCGCAACGTCGGCGATGCCGATGTGCTCAAGTGTTTGCGCATGCTCACCTTCCTGCCGCTGGAGCAGATCGACGAGATGGATCATTGGGAGGGGGCCCAGCTCAACACTGCCAAAGAGATCCTGGCCTTTGAGCTGACCAAACTGGTCCATGGGGAGGAGGAGGCCGGGAAGGCCCAGCAGGCTGCCCGCGCCCTCTTTGCCCAGGGCGGAGATAAGTCCAATGTGCCCGCCACCGGACTCGCCTCCGACGACTTGACCGACGGAAAAATCGCGCTGCTGGATTTGATGGTCAAGTGCGGCCTGACGCCCTCCCGCTCGGAAGCCCGCCGCCTGGTGCAGCAGGGCGGCGTGGAGGTGGACGGCGTCAAGATCACCGATATTGCAGCCGCGCTCACGGAGCAGCAGCTCTCCGGCGAGGGCGTGATGCTCAAAAAGGGCAAGAAGGTATTCCACCGGGTAAGCCTGATTTGAAAAACAGACGGTAAAACAGAACAGCGGCGGGGTCTGTTTCTTGTATCAGGACGGGTCCCGCCGCTGTTTTTTCGAAAAAAACAAAAGAACCTTAAAAAATAGTTTATCGGTCCAACCGTTGGGTATGGTAAGATTAAGGCATTACCGCATCATTCAGCGCGTGTGGATTGGCGCAAAAATTTGTGCCGCAAAAAGGCGCAAAACCGCAGGAATACTTTGTGTATTGCAAGGTTTTGCAACGCATTTGTGGGACAAATTGGCCGCCAAGACGCGCGTGGGGAATTGTGCGGTGATGCCTTAAGAAAAGAACGGAAAGAAGCGCGGATTTCATGACCATATTCCAATCAGACTGCGGCAGGACCGTTTCCGGTTGCGCAATACCGGCGGCCGTGCTATGATACGGAATAAGGGGAAACCGTTCTGCGGCTGATTCGTGCGGCCCTGCCGCAGCAAGACGCACGACCGGATCGACCGTACTGTGATCCATAACCGTAGCAACCGAAGGGGGACAGGATGCGTGCCGGATAAGGAAAACAAGGACAAACGAAAATGGTATATTTTGGATGGGAGATCCATTTCACTGCTGCTGGTCCTGCTGATTGCGATTTTGTTCTATGTGGCGCTGACCCATTTCGACGTGATCCAGACCCGGCTGAGCCTGTTTATGGGGGTGGTATCGCCTTTCATCGCCGGGTTTGCCATTGCCTATCTGCTCAATACGCCCATGTGCTTTTTTGAACGGAAGGTTTACCGCAAATTAAGGTTTAAGCGCGGATTATCCATCCTGACCGTCTATCTGCTGGCCCTGGCCCTGGTGGTGATTCTGCTGCAGATGATTTTGCCGCAGGTGGTCCAGAGCATCATGGATCTGGCCACGAACATGCAGTACTACCTGAACGGACTGGAACGTTTGGTCCAGCAGGTGACGGAGCAGTTCCAGCTGGAAGGGGCCGGGATCGAGGAAAGCCTGGAATTTATCAAAAACTTGACCAGCAAGCTGACGGAAACAGTGGCCAGCTCCCTGCCGCAGCTGCTGGATTTCGGGATGGCGGTGGGCAGCGGCATCATCTCCGGCATCACTGCGGTCATTTCCTCCATCTATATGCTGGCTGGAAAGGGGCGGCTGGTGCCTCAGCTGAAAAAAATGCTCTATGCTGTCGTTCCAAAGCGGAGGGCCGACAAATTTCTGCAGATCTGCAGCCACGCCAACAAGGTGTTCGTGGGTTTCATCAACGGCAAGCTGATCGACTCCGCCATTATCGGCGTATTGTGCTTCCTCCTGTGCCTGATCCTGCGTATCCCGTACCCCATGCTGATCAGCGTTGTGATCGGGGTGACCAACATCATTCCCTTTTTTGGCCCCATCCTGGGTGCGATCCCCTGCCTGATGATCCTGGTCATTGTGGATCCCTGGGCGGCGCTGCGTTTCCTGGTTCTGGTCATCGCCCTGCAGCAGTTCGACGGGAACATCCTGGGGCCGAAGATTCTGGGCGACAGCACGGGCCTGTCCGCCATCTGGGTCCTGGTGGCCATCGTGGTAGGCGGCGGACTGTTCGGGTTCCCGGGTATGGTGCTGGGCGTGCCTACGTTCGCGGTGCTCTACGCTCTGGTGCGGGAGTGGGTGAACCACCGCCTGGACGCCAAGGGGATCGATGGAAACGGGACGCCCCGCACAAAGCCGGCAGAACCAACCGAAGAAGAATAGAACGCTGTTCCCCCGGCCGCGCCGGGGGAACTTTTTTCCGTCAGGCGTTGGAAACGCGGCGGATCTTCGTCTATACTAAGAAGAGAGAAAGCCTATTCTGCGGAGGGCTATGCGCTGTGACAAATATTCAGCTGTTCCGCGCCATTGGCGGCGTGGATGACGCGCTTTTGGAGCGCAGCGAACGGACCGTGGGAAATCGGCGGATCCAGATGCGATGGGCGCCGCCGCAAACCTGAAAAAGAGCGAGCTGAGCTTCCGCGGTGAGCGGGCCTGCCGTGCCATTGCGGAGATTCGGGCGGAGCGGGTCTACCGGGGGTGGCAGCCGGTATGCCTTTGGGGCGGGGGACGGCGGCCTGATTTTACGCGCCGGGCCTACGCGGGTATTGCGGATGCGGATACGCTGGAAGCGGTCGGCGCCCATATCGGGCGTAGGATCTCATAGAACGGCATGCCCTGCAATTCCTCCGGCCGAGTGTGGGAGAGGAAGCATATTTCATGGCTTATCCCCATACCTATGTAGAGAAAACGACCGGCTCGTGGGGCCGAAGGAGGAATTGCAAGTGGAACAGCGCAAGATCTACGAGGATATCGCCCTGCGTACCGAGGGAGATATCTATATCGGCGTGGTGGGGCCGGTGCGGACGGGGAAGTCGACCTTTATCAAACGCTTCATGGAGACCATGGTCATTCCGAACATCGATAACGTCTACCGGAGAGAGCGCTCCCGCGACGAGCTGCCCCAGAGCGGTTCCGGCCGCACCATCATGACTGCGGAACCCAAATTTGTCCCCGAGGAAGCTGTGGAAGTCACGCTGGAGAACGGGGCCGCCTTTTCGGTGCGGCTCATCGACTGTGTAGGTTACATGGTGCCCGGCGCCGTAGGCTCTCTGGAGGACGGAAGCCCGCGCATGGTCACCACCCCCTGGTTCGATTACGAAATTCCCATGACCGAAGCCGCCGAAATCGGGACCCGCAAGGTCATTGCGGAGCACTCTACCATCGGTATCGTGGTGACCACCGACGGGACCATCACCGATATCCCGCGGGAGGATTATCTGGAGGCGGAGGAGCGGGTCATTACCGAGCTCAAGGAGCTGGGAAAGCCTTTTTTGGTGGTACTGAATTCCGCCTACCCAAACTCGGACCGGGCCCAATCCATCCGGGCCGATCTTATTTCACGGTATGACGTCACCTGTGTGTGCGCCGATTGTCTGGAGCTGGATGAGCGGGCGGTCACCGACATCATCAAGGGTGTGCTCTATGAGTTCCCGGTCAAGGAGCTGGATCTGTTTCTGCCCCCCTGGGTGGACGCGCTGCCCTACGACCATCCCATCAAGAGCGGACTGTACGCCGCCATCCGGGAGGGCTGCGGCGGCATGCACCGCATCCGCGATGTGGAAGGCGCGGTCGCCGCCATCGGGGCGTGCGATACGGTCAGCAGCGCCCGCATCACGTCCATCAGTCTGGGAACCGGTCTGGCCGCAGCCCAGATGGATCTGCCGCGGAGCCTGTTCTACGAGACCTTGTCCCAGCAGTCCGGCTTTGCCGTCCACGACGATGGGGATCTGCTGGGACTTTTGTCGGAGCTCTCCCATGTCAAATGGGAATACGACAAAGTTGCGGGAGCCCTGGAGGAGGTCAGGCGCACCGGCTACGGCATCGTAGTGCCCGGCACCGATGAGCTGGTGTTGGAAGAGCCGGAGATCGTCCGCCAGGGCGGACGATACGGCGTACGCCTGAAGGCATCCGCACCTTCCATCCATATGATCCGGGCGGATATCGAGACTGAGGTGTCGCCCATCGTGGGCAACGAGAAGCAATCCGAAGAGATGGTCAACTTCCTGCTGCAGGAATTTGAGGGGGACACCAAGGCCATCTGGCAGTCCAATATTTTCGGAAAGTCCTTCCATGAACTGGTGAGCGAGGACCTGAACACCAAGCTCAAGCGCATGCCGGACGACGCCCGGGGCAAGCTTCAGGAGACCCTGCAGCGTATTATCAACGAGGGCTCCGGCGGACTGATCTGTATTATCCTGTAACGAGACGGCGGCGCGCCCAAAAGGGCGCGCCGCCGTCTCAGACGGTTGAAAAACCATCCCGCAGGAGCGCCTTGCAGAGTTCCTTCATCTTGGGACAGGCTGGGTCGAAACAGGCCTTTGGGTCTGTTTTGACCGCCTTGTCCGCTGCTGTTTGGGTCATCGGAGGTGGGGGCAGAATAGAGAAGAATAGGAGCGCCTGACAGACCGATACCAGGCCCGGGCCGGGGGCAGGGCTGCCGCGCGCGAACCAAGAAAGAGAGGCCCCTTATGAAAATTGTATTCATCACGCCCGCCAGCTGGCTGCGGCGCCAGCGCTTCTACCGGCTGGGCGGCTCTTTTTACGGGCACACAAACGCCATCACGGGTCCGCTGATCCTGGGCCACATTCTGAAGACGGCGGGGCATCAGGTGGAGGTCTATGAGGAGCTCTATACCACCCTGAATTACAAGCGGCTGACCAAAGGCGTGGACGTATTCTGTCTGAACGCCATGACATCCACCGCGCCGCGGGCCTACGAGCTGGCCGACCGCTTCCGTCGGGAGACCGGAGCGCGGGTGATCCTGGGCGGCATCCACCCCAGCACCCTGCCGGAGGAGGCGGCGGAGCACGCCGATCAGGTCATCGTCGGAGAAGGGGAGCGGGTCATCCTGGACGTGGTGGAGGGCCGCATCCGGGACGCCGTCGTCCGTGCGCCCTGTGTGGAAGACCTGGATTGCGTTCCCATTCCGGATTACTCCATTTTGAAGACCCGCTGCGACACGGCTAACGTGATGTCCAGCCGGGGCTGCCCCTATTGCTGTTCCTTCTGCACCACCTCCCGGATGTTCCGGCCTTACCGGAGGCGCAGCGTGGAGAGCGTGATCGCGGAATTGCGCTGCTACAAGCGTTTGGGCTTTCGCTATATGAACTTTGAAGACGACAATTTTACGGCCGACCCGGACTACGCTAAAGAAATCTGCCGCCGGATGATTGCAGAGGATCTGGTGTTCCGGGAGACCTTCTTTTTTGGACGTACCGACCTCTACCGGGATGAGCAGCTCCTTGATTTGCTGGAGCAGGCGCATCTGAACCGGGTCCTGGTCGGCATTGAATCCCTGAATCAGCAGGCGCTGGATCAGGTCGAAAAACATCAGCGGGTGGCTGATATCGAAGCCTGCGGCGCGGCTCTGGCACGGCACAAGATCCGGTTGATCGCCAGTCTGGTGCTGGGGATCGACGCCGATACGCCGGAGGATATCCGCCGCTCCGTGGCGTTTGCCAGGCAAATCGGAGCGTATCAGCTCCAACCGGCCATTCTGACGCCCTTCCCGGGCACCGCCGTTTATGAGCAGTACCGGGAGGAGGGGCGGATACTGACCCGCGATTGGGAACAGTTCGACATGATGAACGTGACGTTTCAGCCCAAGCACATGACCGCCTGGGAACTCCAGGAGGAATTTATGCGCTCCAGCCGGACCTTTTACGATATCCGCTCCTCGTTTCAAATCATGGCGCGGTTCGGACCGGCCTACGGACTGCGCCGCCTGGGCCTGGCCGCGGCGGCCAAGCTGGGGACCTTCGCGGAAGGGGTGGCGGCCGAGCTGGGAAGGGGAAGCTATTATTACAGCCTCAAGCATGGAGAGACCGGTACGGCTGGAGCACAGAAAGCGGAGGGACTCTGAATCACCTTGCAATCCGTTTGACAATCCGATAGAATAGAGAAAACGACAGCCAAAGGGGGAGGCGTGGCGAATGAGACGAGGGGCGGCCGTGCTGTTATGCCTGGCTCTGGCCTTCACACTGTCCGCGTGCCGTCCGCGTGGGCCGGAACCGGCGCCCTCAGGGAAGGCGGAGGACGGAAGCTGGATCTTTGACGATACGGTGCTGGTGGGCCGTGTGGTCCCGCTGACCGGTACGCTGGCCTCCTTCGGACAGGGGACCCCCTATGTGGAGCAGACGGCCATCGACGCGGTCAACGAACAGGGCGGCGTGGTGCTGGATGGGAAGCGCTGCCGGCTGGAGCTGATCTATGCCGACTCCGGATCGGATGTGGCGGGAGCCGGCGCGGCCGCCCTGGAGCTCATCGAACGGGGGGCGGATATCATGATCGTCTCGCATACGGCGGATACGGTCTCTCCGGTGTCCGCCGTATGCGAGCGCGCAGGGATCGCCTGCATTTCGGTAGACGCACCGGCGTCCGCCTGGGTACTGGGGGGGCCTTACCAGAACTCCTGGCACACCTTTTTTGACAACGAACGGGAGATGCTCTGCTTTTTGGATGCCTGGGAGCAGATCGACAGCAACAAGACGGTCGGCCTGCTCACGGCGAACGACAGCGAGGGGATCGAGATCACCACTTTCATTACGGAATTTGCCGCGGCCAAAGGCTATACCATCGTGGACCCGGGGCGCTATGCCATCGGTATGGAAGACTACAGCGCCACCGTGGAGGCCTTTGCCGCCGCCCCATGCGACATCATTTTGGGCGTGATGACTACGGCTGACTTTTCCGCCTTCTGGTCGGAATGCCTGTCCGCCGGTTACCGGCCCAAGATGTGCACGGTTGCGAAGTCCTGCCTGTTCGCCGCCGACGTGGAGGCCATGGGGGAAGCGGCCAACGGCCTGATCACCGAGGTGTGGTGGCGTTCCGATTTTCCCTATACCTCCTCCATCAACGGCTGGAGCTGTCAGGAACTGGCGGAGGATTACCGGACGCGGTTTGATCCCGCGCTGACGGACGCGCCGCCCACCGTTGGATATAAGCACGCCAATGTGGAGATCTTGTATGATATCCTAAAGCGGGCCGGTTCTCTGGAGCTGGACGCCATCAATGCCGCAGCGGAGGAGACCGGACTGGACACCGTGGTGGGCTATGTCTCCTTCAATGAAGAGCATGTGTCCGTGATGCCCTGTGTGACCGGACAGTGGGTCATGGGGGCGGACGGCACCTACCGTCAGGAGATCGTGGGCAATTATCTGATCCCGGAGATCCCGGTTACAGCAGATATCATCCCCATACCCGGCCCGGCCGGGACGGGGGAGGAGGGAGCGGCTTCATGAAAGCGCTGATCGTAGAGGATGACAGGATCCTGTCCAACAACATCTGTGAGAGCCTCAAGCACAAATTCGACATGACCCAGGCGTTCGATGGAGAAGAGGGGTTGGAGCGTCTAGCCCGGGAGAGCTTCGATGTGATCATTCTGGACGTGATGATGCCCCGGCTCAACGGCTATGAAGTGCTGGAGCAGATGCGCGGCGGAGGCATCACCACGCCGGTGCTTATGCTGACCGCCCTGGGACAGGCTTCCGACCAGGTGAAGGGCCTGCGGGCGGGGGCGGACGACTACCTGTCCAAGCCCTTTGATCTGGATATCTTTCAGGCCCGGCTGGACGCACTGGTGCGCCGCACCCGGCGGGATGAGAGCGCTCAGCGCGAAGGCCTGCGCTTTTTGGAGCTGACGCTGTGGACCAATACCCGCACCGCCCGTATCGGGGACGGGAAACTGGACCTGCACGGCAAGCAGTTCGATTTTCTTTACTATCTGGTGGAAAACAAGAACGTGATCGTACATAAGGAACGCCTGTTCCAGCGCGTATGGGGCTTCTATTCCGCTACGGATTTTTCCGTGGTGGAAGTCTATGCCAGTCAGATCCGGAAGCTTCTGCGGCAGTACGACTATGAAAAGTATCTGAAGACCGTGCGGGGGATCGGTTATATCCTCACCGACGACAGCGAGCTCTATGGATAGAAAAGCCTTCTTGCTGCAGCGCCGCCTGCGGTATATGCTGCTTTTGTTCGTGGTATTTCTGGCGTTGTTCGGTATTTTCGATCTGATCGTATACGCGGTGGCGGAGGGCGCCCTCTATGAGGATGTGGACCGTCAGATGGAGCATGCCGCCCAGGCCATTGAGTCCAATGTGGACGGCGCCGTGGAGAACTTTCAAAACGGCAAGAACATTGTCTATACCGACCGGGGCAGCTATGTGATCACCTACCGCATTTTCCTGCTGCTGCGGGATCGTCAGGGAAATATTCTCAACGCGGAGTATCTGTCCAGCTTTGATTACATGCTCAACGTCGGCTTTCAGGCCGGGGCGCACGGCATGCAGACCGAATCGGTGGAGCGCAACAGCTTTGTGCTCTATTACCGCACCTACACGCTTGCTGTGACCACTTCGGCGGGGGAGACCTTTTATGTCCAGATGACCACCGACTCCACGGAGATCGAAGCCTCTCTGGCCATCATCCTGCGGGTACTGGTGCAGTGCACCCTGGCGGCGATGCTGCTGGTACTGATAGTGGGGTGGTTTTTGAGCAAAACGCTGGTCCAGGGCGTGACCGAGGCGTGGGAACGGCAGGATGAATTCATCAGCTATGCCTCGCATGAGCTGCGGTCCCCTCTGGCGGTCATCCACAGCTCCCTGGAGCTGCTGCTGGATACGCCGGGGGCGCGGATCATCGAGCGAAGCGACCTTATCATGAATTCGCTGACTGAGACCAGCCGTCTGCGCAAGATGGCCTCCAATCTGCTGGAGATGGTACAGCTTCAGGCTGCGGAGATGACCATCCACCGGGAAAACATCCATCTGGATCAGATGGTGGGGGATTTTATCGAGCCGTTTCGCTACCAGGCCGAAGCGGCGGGCAAGACGATGGCGTGTACGCTTCAGCACGGTCTGGATATCCAGGCCGATCGTCAGCTGCTCACCGAGCTTCTGGCCATCCTGCTGGAAAACGCGCTGAAGTATACCGAACCGGGAGACAGCATCCGGGTTTCCGCGCAGATGGCCGATGGGAAAGCGGTGCTGGCCGTATCCGATACCGGGGTGGGAATCAAGGATGAGGCGCTGGGCAAGATCTTTACCCGCTTTTACCGGGAGGAGCGCCAGCAGTCCAAGGCGGACGGCAGCGGCCTGGGGCTTTACATCGCCAGCCTGATCGTAACGCGCCATGGCGGGCGAATCACAGCGGCGCACAACCGGCCGAAGGGAACGACATTTGCGGTAACGCTCCCGGTACGGGAAAAGGGAAAAGCCTGAACGTATGCGGAGGGACCTGCCAAGGCGGGGCCTTCCGCATTTTTTCCTGCAAACACCGCTTCCAAAATCGGCGCCCCCAACAGGGGGCTGGTCATATTGAACAAAAACGGAGCAAAAAGTTTGGCCGCAAAAACGTGTGTTGCATAAAAACTTAAGGTTGCATAAGGGGGCGCTTAAGGTTTGCTTAAGGGAAAAACTGATAGAATTCGGTCAGAAGCTCAGCCTTGACAGACAGGGGAAAAGCCCTTGACGCCCGGCTGAAGCAATGAAAGGAGATCGAACGATGAAGAAGAAACCTATCCTCGCGCTCTTGCTCTGCGTGGTCATGGCAGCCGGCCTGCTGGCCGGCTGCGGCGGCAACGGAGGCAGCGGCTCCGGCAACGAGGGCGGCGGCTCCTCTGGCGGTTCCTCCGGCGGCTCCAGCGGCGGTACCATCAAGATCGGTTATGTGAACCCCTCCACCGGCGCTCTGGCCGGAAACGGCGAAGGCGGCCAGTGGGTCATCGACCAGATCACCTCCTATGTCAACGACACCCTGGGCGGCATTGAGGTGGACGGCGAAAAGAAGAACGTCGAAGTTGTTCTGTATGACTCCAAGTCCGACACCACTACCTGTACCGAGATGGCGCAGAAGCTGTGTGAAGAGGACAAGGTGGACCTGATCGTCGCGATCCAGACTCCCGAGACCGTCATCCCCGTCAGTTCCGTGGCCGAGCGCTACGGCGTGCCCTGCGTGGCCATCCAGGCGCCTGTCAATGCCGTGGCCGGCGCCGCCGATGAGTATGAGTGGACCTATCACGCCTTCTGGACGATCGAGAATGTTTACGAGCAGTACAAGGCCCTGTGGACGGCGGCCGGTTACGGCCCCGGCCAGGGCCACAAGGTGGGCGTGGCGTTCGCCAACGATGCGGACGGCACCGCCTGGTACGAGGTCTTTACCCAGAAGGTGGCCGAAGACGGCTACGAACTGGTGGACCCCGGCCAGTACCCCGCCGGGACGACCGACTTCTCCAACGTGATCAGCCAGTTCAAGAGCGCCGAGATCGACGTCTTGGCCGGTACCAACACGCCTCCCGATTTTTCCAATCTGTGGAGCCAGGCCCTGCAGAGCGGCCTTGAAGTCGGCTGCGTCACCATGGGCAAGTGCTGCCTGCTGCTGGGCGACATGGAAGCCATCGGCGAGGACATCATGGAAGGCGTCATGACCGAGGTGTGGTGGAGCCCCGATCACCCCTATACCTCCGATCTGACCGGCGTGACCTGCGCACAGCTGGGCGAGGCCTACTCCGCCGCCAACAGCGGCCGTCCCATGCCCCAGCCCGCCGGCTATGGTTATGCCGCCATGGAGCTGGCCGTCGAGGCCTTCCAGGCTGCGGGCACCACGGACAAGACGGCGGTCCGCGACGCCCTGTCCCAGTTGGACGTGACCACCATTGTCGGCCCCATCAAGTATGAGAACACCATGGGCGGCCTGCACTACTCCGACACCGTAGTCTGCGGCGGTCAGTGGCAGCGCGCGGAGGACGGCACGATGGAGCTGGTCATCATCGACAACAGCGTGTTCCCCGAGGTTTCCACCACTGGCGCGTACATCGCCGGAAACGCTTCCAACAAGTAAGAGCGAAAACCCAAGCGCAACGGATCTGACCGGGGCGGGCGGGGGAGTCTCGGCTCTCCGTCCGCCCCAGCTTCGCAATACGGGAGGGAAACATGGATACGGATACCATTCTGTCGTTCGAACACGTGAACGCCGGCTACGGCCGGGTTCAGATCCTGAATGACCTGAGCTTTGAAATGAAACGTGGCGAGGTCTACGGCGTCATCGGCCCCAACGGATGCGGCAAGACCACCATGTTCAACGCCCTGATCGGCCTGATCATCCCGACCAAGGGAAAGATCGCCTATGACGGGCATGATGTAACGAAAACGAACGCCGCCGCCCGCTGCAAGCTGGGTATCGGGCGCACCTATCAGGTGCCCCGTCCCTTCGAGGGCATGAGCGTATTTGAAAACGTCCTGGTGGCCTCCGTCCACGGCGCGGGCCATTCGGAGAAAGACGGGCGCAGGGTGGCCCTGGAGGCGCTGAAGCTCACCGAGCTGTATGAAAAGCGCGAGATCCGGGCGGGGGAGCTGACGCTGCTGGACCGCAAGCGGCTGGAGATCGCACGGGCCCTGGGTACCGAGCCCAAGCTGCTGCTGCTGGACGAGGTGGCCGCTGGCCTGACCGAGGCGGAGGTCCAGGATGTCATGAAAATGGTGGCCAACCTGAAGGCCGCCGGTTACTCCATTATCTGGATCGAACACGTCATCCAGACCATGGTGGAGTCCACGGACACCTTGATGTGTATGTCCGAGGGCCACAACCTGCTGGTGGGGGAGCCCCTGGAGGTCATGAACTCCAAGCTGGTGGAAGAAGTTTATCTGGGGGTGGAAGAAGATGAGTGAGCCTATCCTGAAAGTAGAGGGCGTCCAGGCCAAATACGGCGACTTTGTCGCCGTGGAGGAGGCCACGCTGGACGTGCCGCAGGGGATCATCGTCTCGGTCATCGGCGCCAACGGCGCGGGCAAATCCACCCTGATGGACACCATAGCCGGGGTACATAAGCCGACTGCCGGAACGATCACCTTCAAGGGGGAAGACATTACCGGAATGCCGGCGGAAAAGGTCGTGCTGCGGGGCCTCTCGCTGGTGCCCCAGGGCAGCCGCTGCTTCATCCGCATGACTGTGGAGGACAACCTGGTCATGGGCAGCTACCCCAAGGCCGCACGGGCCAAGGTTAAGGACTCTCTGGAGCGGGTGTACGAGCTCTTCCCGGTGCTCAAGGAGAAGCGCAACGATCTCTCCGGCAGCCTCTCCGGCGGCCAGCGGCAGATGGTGGCCATCGGCCGGGCGCTGATGACCAACCCGGAGCTGGTGCTCTTTGACGAGATCTCCCTGGGCCTGGCCCCCACCATTATCAAGGATATTTATGCCCGCATCAAGCAGATCAGCGGCGAGGGCATGACCGTGGTGCTGGTGGAACAGGACACCAAGCGGGCGATCAAGACCGGCGAGATCAGTCACGTCATGCTCAAGGGCAAGGTGGTCCTGTCCGGCCGTTCTGCGGAGCTGGGTGAAGAAGAAATCAAAAAGGCCTATTTCGGCCTGTAAGGAGGAGGGGGAAGAATGCAAATCCTGATCAACGGTATCCTGCTGGGCGCGATCTATGCCCTCCTCGGCGTCGGTATGAGCATGATGTTCGGTATCGTCAAGCTGACGAACCTGGCCCACGGGGAGTTCATCATTATGGGCGCCTTTGGCTCCACCATCCTGTCCAGCGCACTGGGGATCAACCCCATTCTGACACTGGTCGTCACCGTCCCCGTTATGTTCCTTTTGGGCATGGTGCTCCAGAGCGTACTCATCAACCGGGTCATGCTGCGGGGGGCGGAACCCGCGCTGCTGGTCACCTTCGGCCTGTCCATCATCCTGAAGGACGCCATGCTGCTGCTGTTTACCGCGGATGCCCAAAAGATCGGCGTCAGCTATGCCACCGCCAGCCTGAACCTCGGCGGTATCTCCATCTCAGTGCTCAATCTGGTGGTTTTCGCCATCAGCCTCATCACCATCCTGGTGCTGACGCTGTTCCTGCGCAAGACGTATATGGGCCGTGCCATCCGCGCCACCTCGGATGATACGGTGGCGGCATCCCTGATGGGGGTCAGCGTCAAGAAGACCTACGGCGTGGCCATGGGCATTGCAATGGCCACCGCGGCCATTGCCGGATTGTGCGTCGGCATGCGCTGGACCTTCTATCCCAGCTCCGGCGGCGAATATCTGCTCATCGCCTTCGGCGTGGTGGTCATCGGCGGCATGGGCAGTATTCCCGGCACTCTGGTGGCCGGCCTGGTCTTCGGCCTGGCCCAGGTCATCGGCGGCGCCAACTACGGCATGTTTATCAGCTACATCGTCCTGCTGGTCATGCTGGCGGTCCGGCCCCAGGGCCTGTTCTCAAAGTAAGGGAGGAGGAAACGAAATGAAGACGAAAACCTTAGAAGCCTCCGCCCACAAGCAGGTCCGTGTGTTCGGCGGCCTGCCCATGCTCATCACCGCCGTGGTCATTGTGGCGCTGCTGGTGATCCTGCCCCTGACCGGAGTGCTCTCCAGCAACACCCAGCGCTACCTGCTCAAGATCTTTTTGTACTGCTGCCTGGGCTCCATGTGGAACCTGATGAGCGGTTACACCGGCATGACAAGTCTGGGCCAGCAGTCCTTTATCGGGATCGCCGGATATTCCCTGGCGGTCATGACCTTCACCTACGGCGCCTCCTACTGGGCGGGCTTTGCCGTAGGCGGCGTGCTGGGCGCGGCCCTGGCCCTGGGGCTGTCCGTGCTCCTGTTCCGGATGCGCGGCATGTATTTCGCCATCGCCACCTGGGTCGTGGCCGAGGCCCTCAAGACCTTTTTCACCAGCTGGACCTTCGTCAAGCAGGGTGCGGGCATGACGATCAAGGCCAAGCCTTATCCCAGCACGACCGAGATCTATATGATCGCTCTGGTGCTGTGCGTCGTCTCCCTGGTGGTCATCTACCTGCTGCTGCGCTCCAAGATCGGCCTGGGCCTCACCGCCATGCGGGACGACGCGGACGCGGCTTCCAGCGTGGGTGTGAACATCTTCCAGTCTAAGCTGTTGTGCTTTGTCATCTGCGGCTTTTTTACCGCTCTGGCCGGCGGGGTGTTCTATCTGAACAAGGGCAGCATCTATCCCAGCGGAGGCTTCGGCATCAACTGGACGGTATCCATCGTGTTCATCGTCATTATCGGCGGCATCGGCACCATGGGCGGCCCCATCCTGGGCGCCATCATTTACACGGTGCTGGAAGAGATGCTGGCCAGTTATCCCGGTTACTCCAATATCATTCTGGGCCTGATCGCCATTTTGGTGATCCTGTTCCTGCCGGACGGCATTCTGGGGACCCTCCAGAAAAAGTTCCACTTTGAGATTCTCTCTCAGAAACGCTTTTCAAAAGAATAAAGCGACCGCGCGGCAGGCGTACGCCTGCCGCGCGGTCGTTATGTTTCACCGGAGAGCAGCTCGGTCAGAGCGCCTGGATCCCGAATCTTGATGCTTTTATATCCGGTCTCGATCCAGCCCTGACGGTCAAATTCCCCCAGGACCCGGCTCACCGTGACCCGGCTTACCCCGACGGTGGAACCGATATCTTCATGGGTGCAGTGGAGCAGACCCTGCGGGTCGGGGGAGAGAGAGAGCAGGTGCCGGGCGATGCGCCGGTCGGCCTGGAGAAAGGCGCCGTCCACGTGGACGGAGAGCAGGCGTATGGTACGGGCCAGATATTCCAGCATGGAGACGGCCAGATCCGGATGCAGGGCAAAGACCGTCTCCAGCCGGGAGCGGTCCACGGCCACCAGCTCACACCGCGTGACGGCTACGGCGGAAGAGACCCTGGGCTGGCGGTCGAAAAAGGCGGCCTCCCCGATCAGGTCGCCGGCGTGGTGGAGCGTAAGGGTACGCTCGTCCCCCTCCGGAGAGCTGATAAAGCACTTCACGGTGCCGGAGCGGATATAGTAGAACTGGAGCGCCTCGGTATCCTGAAGGTAGATCAGGCGGCCGGGCGGGTAGAACTGGGGCTGCTGCTGTTCCGCCAGTGGGGCCCATATGTCTCTGGAAGTCATGCCGTTCACCTCTTTTTTTGATTGTAACACGCTTTACATTCTTTCAGCAAGCCCCATGTTATGCTGTGGAGGAAAATCATAAAGGAGGCGCCCAAAGATGGGAATGACAATGACCCAAAAGATCCTGGCCCGCCATGCCGGACTGGATCACGTGGTGCCCGGCCAGCTGGTGGAAGGCAAGCTGGATCTGGTGCTGGGCAATGATATCACCACCCCTGTGGCTATCTCAGAATTCAATAAGGCGGGTCTGACCCGGGTGTTCGACCGGGAAAAGATCGCTCTGGTGCTGGATCATTACACCCCCTGTAAGGACATCAAGGCGGCTCAGCTCTGTGCACAGGTACGGGAATTTGCACAGAAGTATGAGATCACCCATTTTTATGATGTGGGCTGCATGGGGGTGGAGCACGCCCTTCTGCCGGAAAAGGGACTGACCGCCCCCGGAGAGTGTATGATCGGCGCGGACTCCCATACCTGCACCTATGGCGCGGTCGGAATGTTCTCCACCGGTGTGGGGTCTACCGATATGGCGGCCGGCATGGCGACCGGCCTTGCCTGGTTCCGCATCCCCGCCGCCGTCAAAGTCACCCTGAAGGGGAAGCTGCAGCCCTGCGTGTCCGGCAAGGACGTGATCCTCCATCTGATCGGGACCATCGGTGTGGACGGCGCGCTGTACAAGTCCTTGGAGTTTGCAGGGGAGGGAGTGGGCTCCCTGTCCATGGACGACCGGTTCACCATCGCCAACATGGCCATCGAAGCGGGCGCCAAGAACGGCATCTTTCCAGTGGACGGCAGGACCCGCGCCTATCTGGAGGGCCGCGTGACCCGCCCCTGGCAGGCCGTGGAGGCCGACCCGGACGCGGAGTATGAGCGGGAAGTGGTCATCGACCTGGACCAGCTCCAGCCCACCGTAGCGCTGCCCCACCTGCCCTCCAATACCCGCACCGTGGACCAGGTCGCGGGCACCCACATCGATCAGGTGGTCATCGGCTCCTGCACCAACGGCCGACTGGAGGACCTGCGCCAGGCGGCGGCGGTACTCAAAGGCCGCCGGGTGGCCAAGGGCGTGCGCTGCATCGTCATCCCAGCCACCCAGCAGATCACTCTGGACGCCATGGCCGAGGGGCTGATCCAGACCTTTATCCAGGCCGGCTGCGCCGTGTCTACGCCTACCTGCGGCCCCTGTCTGGGCGGCCATATGGGCGTGCTCTCCGACGGGGAGCGGGCCATCTCCACCACAAACCGCAATTTCGTGGGCCGCATGGGTCCCGTCACCTCGGAGATCATTCTGGCCAATCCCGCGGTGGCCGCCGCATCCGCCGTGGCGGGCTGCGTGGCCGACCCTAGGACGCTGTAAACGGCGCCGCTTCCGTTACCCCTTGGGGCGGGTCAGCCTGTCCCTGCGGCAGGCGCTTGCGGTCCAGGCCGCTTGCTGCGCTCCGCTTGCGCGTCCCGTCTGCGACGGGTCCAAAATGACCGGGCGGGAACGTTCCCCGCCGCGTTAAGAAAGGATCGTTACCATGAAGGTTTACAAATATGGCGATAACGTGGATACCGACGTGATCATCCCCGCCCGGTATCTGAACGCTCCCGACGAGAAGTCTCTGGCCTGCCATTGTATGGAGGATATCGACGCGGGTTTTGCTTCCACCGTAGAGAAAGGCGATATCGTGGTGGCTGGGGCCAACTTTGGCTGCGGCTCCTCCCGGGAGCATGCGCCCCTGGCCCTCAAGGCCTGCGGCGTCAAGTGCGTCATCGCCCCGTCGTTTGCCCGTATTTTCTACCGCAATGCCATCAACATCGGTTTTCCCATCCTGGAGTGCGCCCAGGCGTCCCGGGAGATCCGGGCGGGGGACCAGGTGAGCGTGGACTTCGCCACCGGGCGCATCACCGACGAGACCACCGGAAAGACCTATCAGGCCGCGCCCTTCCCGGAATTCGTCGGCAATATCATTGAAAGCGGCGGCCTGCTCAAATCGCTCAAGGACCGGGGGGTGGCACGGTAATGAACTACAGGATCGCACTGATCCGCGGCGACGGCATCGGCCCCGAAGTGGTGGGGGAGGCCGTCAAGGTACTGGAGCGCGTGGGGAAAACGTTTGGACACACTTATGAATTCGTGGACGTACTGCTGGGCGGCTGCGCCACCGATGCGGTGGGGAAGAGCTACCCCGACGGCACGGCGGAGAAATGCAGGGCCTGCGACGCGGTGCTGCTGGGCGCCGTGGGCGGCCCCAGGTGGGGCGCGGACAAGCCCGCAGAGCAGCGGCCCGAGACCGCCCTTCTGGCGATCCGGAAGGATTTGGGGCTGTATGCCAACCTGCGCCCCGCCACGCTGCGTCCCGCCATGATTGACGCATGCCCCCTGAAAACCGAGACCGCCCAAAGGGGCATCGACCTGATGATGGTGCGGGAACTCACCGGCGGCATCTACTTCGGCCGGCGGGAGAAGTATGAGACGGACGATCGGGGCGTGGAGTGTGCCGACCGGATGGCTTACTCCGAGCATGAGATCGAGCGTATCGGACGCCGCGCCTTTGAGCTTTCCCGCTTGCGCCGCAGGAAGGTCACCAGCGTGGACAAGGCCAACGTCCTGGAGACCAGCCGCCTGTGGCGCAGCGTCATGCACCGGCTGGCCCAGGAGTATCCCGACGTAGCCTACGAGGATTTTCTGGTGGATAACTGTGCCATGCAGCTGGTCCGGGACCCCGGCCAGTTCGATGTTTTGGTCACCGAGAACATGTTCGGCGACATTTTGTCCGACGAGGCCAGCATGGTCACCGGCTCCATCGGACTGCTTCCTTCCGCGTCCATCGGGGACAGGGCGCCCGGCCTGTATGAGCCCATCCACGGCTCTGCTCCCGATATCGCCGGCCAGGACAAGGCAAACCCCATCGCCACGATTCTGTCGGCGGCCATGATGTTCCGTTACTCCTTCCAGCGGGCCGCTGAGGCCGACGCCATTGAAGCGGCGGTGGACGCAGTCCTGGCGGAGGGCTGGCGTACCGCCGACATCGCGGAGCCTGGCGTAACGCCCGTCGGCACCCGTAAAATGGGCGAGCTGATCTGCCAGAAGTTGTAAAGGCAGTACTGCAAAACAAGCGCAAGCCTGCCGGAAAGGCCGTGCCCCGCGGACAAAATTGCCGCGCGGGGCGCGGCTTTCTTGACGTGCCGCCGTCTTTCTGCTAGAATGATGCCTGACGGACCGGCCGGGAAGGGCGGATTCCGTGCGGCAGCGCCGCGCACCCAGCGGTTTTGCCTTACGTGCACTCAAAAAGCGCTGGAACGACGAAACGATAGGGGAGGGGGAGCGTCCGTGATCCTGGCGGTAGATGTAGGCAACTCCAATACCACGGTCGGCCTGTTCGACGCCGCGGGCAGGCTGTCCTTCCTCTCCGCGTTGGAGACGGACAAGGACAAAACGAAAGACCGCTGCGCCATCGACCTGCTGGGGGTATTCGGCCTTTATGGGGCGGAGATCGGCTCGGTGGACGGCGCGATCCTCTCCAGCGTGGTCCCCTCCCTGACGGCCACGATGACGGCTGCCGTGGGACGCTTGATTGGATGCAGCCCCATGGTCGTGGGACCCGGCATCAAGACCGGTCTGAACATTAAGGCGGAGATCCACAACCAGCTGGGCAGCGATATCGTGGCTTCCTCCGTGGCGGCCATCCATAAGTATCCCAGCCCTTCTGTGGTCATCGATATGGGCACGGCCACCTCCATGTCTCTGCTGAAGGGCAGCGTATATGAGGGGTGCATTCTTATGCCGGGCCTGCGCTTGGCGCTGGAAGCCCTCTCAGAGCGGGCGGCGGCCCTCCCGCCCATCTCCATGGAGACGGCCGCGCCGGTGCCCTTGCTGGGCCGCACCACCGAGGATGCCATGCGTTCCGGCGTGCTTTACGGCCATGCCAGCATGGTGGACGGCATGATCGGGCGTATGGAGGAAGTGGCCGGACAGCCGGTCACGGTGGTGGCTACCGGCGGAAACGCCGCCAAGGTACTGAAATACTGCACACACAATATCATTTACGATGCGGACCTGGTCATGGACGGGCTTTATCTGCTGTATCAAAAAAATGCGGAGAAGCACCGGAGGGCGTGACCCATAAAACGGTACTCAACGGCGTAAGCCGTGAGTAAATATTTGCGCTGCATCTCGGAGAGAGAGCGGCAGCAGGAGGTAATTTTCCTATGAAAGCAAGCGCAAAGACCCAGCGTCTGACAGGACTGGCCCTGATGACGGGCATTATCATTGTCCTGCAGATAGTAGCATCCTTCATCAAGTTCGGACCCTTTACCATTACGCTGGCCCTGGCCCCCATTATCATCGGCGCGGCGCTGTACGGCGCGGGCGCGGGCGCCTATCTGGGCGGCGTGTTCGGCGTCGTGGTGTTCATCGCCTGTGTGGCCGGCTGGGACATGGGCGGCAATATTCTGTTTACCGCCCGGCCTTTGGTTACATTGATCCTCTGCGTCGTCAAGGGCGCGCTGGCCGGGCTGGCCGCGGGGGCGGTCTACCGTGCGCTGGCACAGCGCAGCCCCATGGCCGGTTCCATCCTTGCGGGCATTATGTGTCCGGTGGTGAACACCGGCATCTTCTGCCTGGGACTGGCCGGGTTCTACTATGACACGCTGGTGGCATGGGCAGGCGGGACTGCGCTGGTCTACTATGTCATCACCGTTCTGGTGGGGTTGAACTTCCTTCTGGAGATGGCGATCAATCTGGTGCTCAGCTCCGTCATCGTACGGGTCGTCAAGGCCAGAACGGCAGCCTGAACCGCATCTGCGGGGGACATCCATTGGCAGATTGCCATGGATGTCCCCCTTTTTGCATTATAGACATCATCAACATTCACATTTTGCGGAAAATCAGAAATAAGGACTTGCAATTTTGCAAGTTGGCGCATATAATATGTCATGATTTTGAGTTCAAGGGAGAGATTTCATTGAAAGAGTTGTCCAGGATCGCAGAGGCCGTACAGGCCTCCACCACGATGGCCATCGACGCCATGTTTAAACAGATGAAAGCCGATGGGATCGACGTGATCGGCTTCGGCGCGGGCGAGCCTGATTTTGACACCCCGGACGAGATCAAAGCGGCGGGGATCGCCGCGATTGAAAGCAATTTGACCCGTTATACGCCGGCCGCAGGCACTGTGGAGCTGCGTCAGGCGGTGTGCGACCGCATGAAGATCGACTGTGGGCTGGAGTATGTGCCCAGCCAGGTGGTGGTGAGCAGCGGCGCGAAACATATCGTATATCTGGCCCTGCGGGTGCTGGTCAACCCCGGGGACGAGGTGATTCTGCCCGCGCCCTTCTGGGTGAGCTACTATGAGCTGATCCGCATGGCGGGCGGCGTACCCGTTGTGGTCACCGCTACGGAGGCGGAGGATTTCAAGCTCTCCGCCGAAAAGCTGGCGGCGGCCATTACCCCCAGGACCAAAGCGCTCATCCTCAACAATCCCTCCAACCCCACCGGCATGATGTACGGCAGGGAGGAGCTGGAGGCCATCGCCAAGGTCTGTGTAGAGAACGAGCTTTATGTGATCTCCGATGAGATCTACTACGGTCTGGTCTATGACGGCAAGTCCTTCACCAGCTTCGCCGCACTGAGCCCCGAGGCCAAGGAACAGACGATTCTCGTCAACGGCGTATCCAAGTCCTATGCCATGACCGGCTGGCGCATCGGCTACGCCTGTGCCAACGCCAGGATCGCCAAGGTCATGGCCAATTACGTCAGCCACTCCACCGGCTCTCCGGTGACCATGTCCCAAAAGGCATCGGTACAGGCGCTGACCGGCCCGCAGGAGAAGATCGAACGGATGCGCCGGGCGTTCGAGGAGCGGCGCGATTACATCGTTCAGCGTATGAACGCCATACCGGGGGTCAGCTGTATCAAACCGGAGGGCGCCTTCTATGTGATGATGAACCTGGAACAGCTGATCGGCAGGACCATCCATGGCGTGGAGATCACCAACGACGACGTGTTTGCCGACGTATTCCTGAAATACGGCCTGGTCGCGGTGGTACCGGGCTCCGGCTTTGGTGCGCCCAACTTTGTCCGCTGGTCCTACGCCACCTCTATGGGCAACATCAAAGAGGGACTGGACCGTCTGGAAAAGTTCCTGGCGGGGGAGTAGAGAAATACAGTCTGAACGGCGGGGGCTTGCCCCCGCCGTTCAGACTGCCGGGAAAGCGCCGCCGAGCTCTGCCGCCCGCTCCGCGCCAAGCACCGCCGCAAGGCGGCTTGGTACTTTTTCGGGCGCCGCTGCGGCGGGGGCTTGCCCCCGCCGTGTTCCTGTGGTATGATGTTCCCGTTAAAAAACAAGAAAAAAGAGGTCTTTGCATGAACGATCGCTATGAAAGCCCCCTGTCTTCCCGCTACGCCAGCGACGAGATGCAGTTCATCTTCTCTCCGGACAAAAAGTTCTCCACCTGGCGCCGCCTGTGGGTGGCCCTGGCCCGGGCCGAGATGGAGCTGGGTCTGCCGGTGACGCAGGAGCAGATCGACGAGATGGAGGCGCATCTCACCGACATCGACTACGACAAGGCCGCCGCGTACGAAAAAAAACTCCGCCACGACGTCATGGCGCATGTCCACACCTTTGGTGAGGTGTGCCCCAAGGCGATGCCCATCATCCATCTGGGCGCCACCAGCTGTTACGTGGGGGATAACACCGACGTGATCCTGATGCGGGAGGCTCTGCTGCTGATCCGGGAAAAGCTGGTGCGGGTGCTGAAGCACTTGGCCGACTTTGCCGGGCGCTATCAGGCGCTGCCGACCTTGGGTTTTACCCACTTCCAGCCCGCCCAGCTGGTTACCGTGGGCAAGCGGGCCACGCTGTGGATGAACGAGCTGTTGATGGATCTGGACGAAGTCAGCTACCGGATCGACAGCCTGAAGCTGTTGGGAAGCAAGGGCACCACCGGTACCCAGGCCAGCTTTCTGGAGCTCTTTGAAGGAGACCATGAGAAATGCAAGGAGCTGGATCGGAAGATCGCCGCCGAGATGGGCTTTGCCGCCACGGCGTCCGTGTCCGGCCAGACCTATTCCCGGAAGGTGGACGCGGCGGTGCTGGCCACCCTGTCCGGGATCGCGCAGTCGGCCAGCAAATTTGCCACGGACCTGCGTCTGCTCTGCCACCTGAAGGAGGTGGAAGAGCCTTTTGAAGCCAGTCAGATCGGCTCCTCCGCCATGCCCTACAAGCGCAATCCCATGCGCTGTGAGCGCATCTGCGCGCTGGGACGCTATGTGATGTGCGACGCGATGAACCCGGCCGTCACGGCCGCCTCCCAGTGGTTTGAGCGTACGCTGGACGATTCCGCCAACAAGCGCATCTCGGTACCGGAGGCGTTCCTGGCGGTAGACGCCATCCTGAATATCTATGCCAACGTGGCCTCCGGACTGGTGGTGCATGAGCAGGTGATCCGGCGCCACGTGCTGGAGGAGCTGCCCTTCATGGCCAGCGAGAATATCATGATGGACGCGGTGAAACGGGGCGGAAACCGCCAGGAGCTCCACGAGCGCATCCGGGTTCTGTCTCAGCAGGCCGGGGCCAACGTGAAGGACCGGGGCGAGGCCAACAATCTGATCGATCTGATCGCCGCGGATCCGCTGTTCGGAATGAGCCGGGAAGAGCTGACCGCTCACCTGGAGCCCGAGCGCTACATCGGCCGCTGTCCTCAGCAGGTGGAGGATTTCCTGCGGGAGGACGTACAGCCGGTGCTGGAACGATATGCCGACGCCCTGAATGGGAAGGAGACCGAACTGAAGGTTTGAGCCGGTTCGGCCCCAGATGATTGATAGGAGGTAGTTTTCATGGATCAGCCTGTACGCCGGATCGGCGTTTTCACCAGCGGCGGAGACGCCCCGGGTATGAACGCCGCCATCCGCTCCGTGGTGCGCACCTGCCTGCACATGGGCATTGAGTGCATCGGCGTCCGCCGGGGCTATCACGGCCTCATCAACGGTGACTTTGTGCCCCTGACCTTTGAAAGCGTCAGCGGCTTGTCCCGCCGGGGCGGAACGATGCTCTACTCTGCCCGCAGCGAGGACTTCAAGGCCAAGCTGGGCCAGGAGAAGGCGGCCGCCACCTGCAAACTGCTGGGTCTGGACGCGCTGGTGGGCATCGGCGGCGACGGTACCTTCCGCGGACTGCTCTGCCTGGCGCAGCAGGGGCTGAGCGTCATCGGCATCCCCGGCACCATCGACAACGACATCGCCTGCTCTACTTATACCATCGGCTACGATACCGCATGCAACACCGCCGTGGAGTGCATCGACAAGCTGCGGGATACCATGCAGTCTCACGAACGCTGTTCGGTGGTGGAGGTCATGGGGCACCATGCCGGCCACCTGGCCCTGAACGTGGGCGTAGCCTGCGGCGCTACCGCCGTATTGGTGCCCGAACGCACCCCCGACTATGAGCAGGATGTGATCGAACCCATCCGCCGGGCCCGTTTGGGCGGGCGTACCCATTTCATGGTCATCGTGGCGGAAGGCGTGGACAGCGCCTATAACGTGGCGCAGAAGATCAAGGACGCCACCTCTTTGGATACCAGGGTCACCGTGCTGGGGCATGTGCAGCGGGGCGGGGCGCCCACCTCCCGCGACCGGACCGCCGCCACCTATATGGGTTATGAGGCAGTCCGCCTTCTGGCGGAGGGAAAGACCTGCCGGGTGGTCGCCATGCAGGGCGACGCCTATGTCGATTATGATATCACCGAAGCCCTTGCGATGCAGAAGGGGCTGGATGAGCAGACGTATACCGTCATGCGCGCCCTGACCGGCGTGCAGTAACAGAACTGGTCCGGCAAGGCAGGCGCCTTGCCGGACCAGTTCTCCAGTCTATGCGGTTTAGTGGGCCAGCACCTTCTTGAGCTTGGCGAAGCGGGGAAGGGAGTTGGTTCTGGGGGCGTCGGGCTCGCCCTGGATCAGGGGGAGCACGTAGTCGATAAAGGGCTGTTCCACGCCGTTGCCCACTGCATTGATCCATTCACGGGGGACCTTTTTCTCTGCATTGGCTACGATCTCCAGCGGTTCCAGGCTGGTCTGGCACGTATAGCCGCCTTCGCGGGTGCACCGGAACGCCACCATCTTATCGGTGATGCCGGATACGGCGGCCTCCACGGCTGCCTTGCCCGCAAGGAAAGCCTCGTCGATGTCGGTCTTGGAGGCAGTGTGGGAGCCGCAGCGCTGGAGCAGGGAGAGTTCGATGCCGCGGACCTTGGCCCCGGTCTCCAGCTTTACCGCGTCAGCCAGCATGGCGGCCAGGCCGCCCAGCTGCGCATGTCCAAAACCGTCGGTAGCAGAGGTCTTGGCCTCGGAAATAAACGTGCCGTCGGCACGATGGATGCCCTCGGACACAGCCACCATGCACTTGCCGGTCTTGTCATACACCCGGTGCACATCGTCCAGGAAGTCGGTCAGATCAAAATCGGTCTCGGGCAGATAGATCAGATCGGGGCCATACCCCGCCCAGGTGGCCAGGGCGGCGGAACCGGCCAGCCAGCCGGCGTGCCGGCCCATGATCTCGATGATGGTCACCATGCCGGTATCATACACGTGGGCGTCCCGGTGGACCTCCATACAGGTGGTAGCGATAAACTTGGCGGCGGAACCAAAGCCGGGGCAGTGGTCGGTGCCGTTGAGATCGTTGTCAATGGTCTTGGGCACGCCCATGATACGGCATTCATAGCCGGCCTTCTGCATATATTTAGAGATCTTATTGCAGGTGTCCATGGAGTCGTTGCCGCCGTTGTAGAAGAAGTAGCGCACATCATATTTGCGGAAAATCTCCAGGATCCGTTTGTAGTCGGTGTCGTCCTTGTCGGGGTCCGCCAGCTTATAGCGGCATGAGCCGAGGGCAGAGGAGGGGGTGTACTTCAGAAGCTCCAGCTCGGCGGCGTCCTCCTGGTTCATATCATACAGCCGATCGTCCAGCACGCCTTTGATGCCGTGGGCGGCCCCCAGCACGCGGGTGATGCATTCCGTGTCCAGCGCGGTTCGGATGACGCCCAGCGCACTGGCGTTAATCACCGCGGTAGGACCGCCGGACTGGCCGATAATGCAAGCGCCTCTCAATTCACTCATGGATACTATGCCTCCTGTTAACTCGAGAATTTTTGTATTTAATGCAAGATTTGCGTGAATATCATACCATGTCCTATTGCAATTATCAATGATAACTGATAAAATTGTGAAGCAAACTAAAAAGGAGATGAGCTTCTATGCCATTGGTTACCACTAAGGAAATGTTTAAGAAGGCATATGACGGCGGTTATGCGATCGGTGCTTTCAACGTGAACAACATGGAGATCGTGCAGGGCATCACCGAGGCTGCTAAGGAAGTCAACGCCCCCCTGATCCTCCAGGTGTCCAAGGGCGCCCGCGCTTATGCCAACCACACCTACCTGATGAAGCTGGTAGAGGCCGCCATCCTCGAGACCGGCCTGCCAATCTGCCTGCATTTGGATCACGGCGATTCCTACGAGCTGTGCAAGTCCTGCATCGACGGCGGCTTTACCTCCGTTATGATCGACGCCAGCTCCAAGCCCTTCGCCGAGAATATCGAGATCACCAAGCAGGTCGTCGCCTACGCGCACGACCATGGCGTGGTGGTGGAGGCCGAACTGGGCACCCTGGCCGGGGTGGAGGACGAGGTAAAAGTCTCCGCCGAGGATTCCTCCTACACCCACCCCGACGAGGTGGAGGAGTTCGTGACCAAGACCGGCTGTGATTCCCTGGCTATCGCCATCGGTACCAGCCACGGCGCGTACAAGTTTAAGCCCGGCACCAAGCCCCAGCTGCGTTTTGACATTCTGGAGGAGGTCTCCAAGCGTCTTCCGGGGTTCCCGATTGTGCTTCACGGTTCCTCCAGCGTGCCCCAGGAATATGTGCAGATGATCAACGAGAACGGCGGCAATATGCCGGGCGCGATCGGCGTGCCGGAGGATCAGCTCCGTCATGCGGCTTCTCTGTCGGTGTGCAAGATCAACATCGACTCCGACCTGCGCCTGGCCATGACCGGCACCATCCGCAAGTTCTTTGCCGAGCATCCCGACAAGTTTGACCCCCGGGAGTACCTGAAACCCGCCCGCGCCAATATCAAGGAACTGGTCAAGCACAAGCTCATCGACGTGCTGGGCTGCGACGGCAAGGCGTAACGATCGCCAAAGAAAAGGAGAGGGGAGCCCCCTCTCCTTTTTGGAAGGAAGGAGGCTGGCAATGACACTGGCGGAATACCTGGATGCCATGGGGATTCTTGCATGCAATCGAAATCCTTACCTGCCGTCGCTGGATGACTTTGGATTCACTTGGGGCGAGATGACTGCGCTCATCGACCGGAAAGCCCTCTTTTTGAGTAAATTCTTCCGACACAGGACCGTGTATTTGGCGCCTCGGGTCTACTTCCTGTTGCGGCAATGCCGCCCACGCAGACCCATGCCGCCGGATGCCGCCAGTCTTTACAGAATTTTGGAGAACAGCCCGCCCCTCGAGACCGGTGAATGGAAGCAATTGTCCCTGCTGGACCATACGCGGTATCAAAAAGCGTTCCAGTTTCTTCTGGAACAACGGTACGCAACGGCGCTTGCAAACGGGTCGGTCCTCAATCCAAACTGGTCGACACTGAAATACGGCACAGCGGAGGCTTGGGAGGCGTGTTCAGTGTCTCCGCCGCCCTCCCGAGATCCGGAGGAAGAGTTGCGGGCTATCCTGGGCCGTACGCTGCCGGAGGGGGAGGTAGCAAGGCTGCTCCGGGGCGCATAGGATGCCACAGCATCAGGAAAGGACTGACCGCTGTGACCCGTGTGATCCCCTATAACCGGCAGGCTGCTGTGGCGTATGCCCACAAATGGGCTTACAGCCGCAATCCGGCCTTTTATGACTATGAAGAGATTGGGGGAGACTGTACCAATTTTGCCTCCCAGTGTCTCTATGCAGGGACCGGCGTGATGAACTTTACACCGGTTTTCGGCTGGTATTACATTGACGCCAATAACAAGGCGCCCGCATGGACGGGAGTAGAATACTTTTACCGTTTTTTGACCCGCCAGGAGCAGTCTCCCGGCCCGTTCGGCAGTTCCACGACGTTGGAGCAGATGGAGCCGGGCGACTTTGTTCAGTTCCGCTTTCAGAAGGAAGTGTTCAGCCATACGCCTATCATCGTGGAGATCGGCCAGCCCGCTACGCTGGAAAATACGCTTGTCGCCGCTCACTCTTATGACGCGGATTGGCGGCCGCTGAGTACTTACTTTTTTGAAGAGATCCGCTTTCTTCACGTGCTGGGCGCCTATCCGCCCGAGGGGGCGGCGGGTCCGGAAGAAGGGGAGAAGTCCAAACCGCCGGTCCTCCCGCAAAATCAAATGCCGCCCCGTCCGCCAGGCCCTTCCTGAGGTCTGGCGGCGGGGCGGTCTCTGCTTTATTCATCTGTGGGATCGCTTTTCGGCGCTTTTCGCTGCGGTCTGAGGCTCCCAAGCGGATTGGCCCGGGCCGCGATGCGCAGATCGTCATTATCCACGTGGGTATAGATCTGCGTCGTATTTAAATGCTCGTGCCCCAACACCTCCTGAAGCGTACGCACGTCCACACCGTTTTGGAGCATCAGGGTCGCCGCTGTATGGCGCAGCTTGTGACTGGAATAGAGGGAGGCGTCCAGTCCGGCCTTTTTCAGACGCTGTTTGACCATATAATGGACCGCATCCGTGGTCATTCGGGTATGCTTCCGCGTCAAAAACAATGCGTTTTTGTCCGCAGCCGCCAAGCGGCTGCGCTCGTCCCGCCACGCATCGATGGCCTGACGGCAGGCGTCGTTGAGGAAGATGATCCGCTCTTTGTTTCCCTTGCCGAGTACCCGCAGCTGATCATCTCGAACATCTGTTAGATTCAATCCGACTAACTCCGAAATACGCAGGCCACAGTTTAAAAACAGGGTCAGAATGCAGTAATCACGGACTCGATTCGGCTCGTCCACAGATTCCAGAAGCCGAATGCTTTCCTCCAGATCCAGATACCGGGGCAATGCTTTCTTTTGACGCGGAGCATCCAGATCCTGCATGGGATTTTCGCTGATTAATTTCGCCTTGTTGGTGAGATACTTATAGAAAGAACGGATGGTAGCGATTTTTCTGGCCCGCGCGGCGGGCGTCAGCCCATAGGCGGTATTGGGACTGTTGGCGTGTTTGGCGCGGTCCCGGCTGAGATAGCTCATATAGGCGTACACGTCCGTAAGCGTTACCGCGCGGACCAGTGCAAGGTCAACGTCGTCAATGGGAATGTCATCGAGTTCCGCAGTGCGCGGAGCCCGGCCTTTTTCCAGTTTGATGAAACGAAAAAAGTTGCGCAGATCCAAATAGTATTCATCGACCGTTTTGCGGGAGTGACCCTGGATCGTCTCATGGTAAACCAGAAAATCCCGTAAAATGGCTGGAGCTTCCGAACGATAGTCCATAGAGCGGGCCAGCTCAATTCTCCTCCCTCCAACTCAACAAAATTTTTATTTTGTTGAGTTGGAACAAAGCCTGAGCAGACCCGATCCCCCCCTTCGTTTGGGTATTCTAATGAGGAATGGATGGATTCCGTTGAGCCTGATCGCCTGTACCAGCAATTGTGTCTACCAGCAGGACGGTTACTGTTCCCTGGAACGGGCCGCATCCTGTGGCCTGCCCAGCGTGGAAACACCCTGTGTCAACTTTGTGCCGCGGCATAGGCCGCAGGATGCGCCTACAAAAGCGCAGCCAAAGCCTCCCGGATATTATGGACCTTGATCAGCTGCAGTCCCTCCGGGATCTCCAGACGCGCCCCCAGGCGGAACGGTACCAGGCACTTGGTAAAACCCAGGCGCCGCACTTCGCTCAGACGTTGCCCCAGTGCGTTTACAGAGCGCAGCTCCCCGGTCAATCCGACTTCGCCCACAGCGGCCAGGTCGCCGGGTACGGGCTTGTCCCGAAAGCTGGAGGCCAATGCCATGATCGTGGCCAAATCGGCGGCAGGCTCATCCAGATACAGTCCGCCGATCACATTGATGTAGGCGTCGCAGACGCTTACCCGCAGCCCGCCCCGCTTCTCCAGCACAGCCAGCAGAAGATTGGCCCGATTATAGTCAAAACCGTTTGAAGTCCTGCGGGGGACGTTGGCGCTGGCGGGCGCCAACAGAGCCTGCACCTCGGCCAGGACAGGACGAACGCCCTCCATCACGCAGGTCACACAGGTGCCCGGTGCGTCCTGGGGGCGCCCGGACAGGAGCATTTCCGACGGATTGGGAACTTCGGTCAATCCGCTGTCTCCCATATCGAACACGCCGATCTCATTGGTCGCACCGAAACGGTTTTTGGCGGCACGCAGGATGCGGTACGAGTTTTGCTGCTCCCCCTCAAAGTAGAGTACGCAGTCCACCATATGTTCCAGAACCTTCGGTCCTGCGATGGAGCCCTCCTTATTCACATGGCCGATGACGAAAACGGTGATCCCCTGCCCTTTTGCGATTTGCATCAGGGCCATGGTACAATCCTTTACCTGACCCACGCTGCCGGGTGCAGCCGTCAGATCGCCGTTGTAGAGGGTCTGGATGGAGTCTACGATGAGTACGTCCGGCCTGCGCTCGTTGACGGCTTCGATCACGTCCTCCAGATTGGTCTCTGCCAGCAGATACAGCCCCGCTCCCCTCACGTGGAGCCGCTCGGCCCGCAGCTTGATCTGCCGCTCCGACTCCTCGCCGGATACATACAAAACGGTGGCAAAGCGGCACAGATGATCACAGATCTGAAGCATTAGGGTCGATTTCCCGATTCCGGGCGCGCCGCCCACGAGGACCAGGGACCCTTTTACCGCGCCTCCTCCCAGCACCCGGTCCAGCTCGTTCATGCCGGTCTCAAACCGCAGTTCCGAGGTGGAGCTCACCTCCGCGATGAGCTTCGGACGGTTGATGCCGCGAGGGGTACCGGAAGGGGCGGCCGATACGGGGGCTTTTTTTCTGAGTTCGGCCGGCTGTTCCACCAGGGTGTTCCAGGCCTTACAGGCGGGACACTGCCCCGCCCATTTTGGAGTTTCGTTGCCGCACTCGGTACAGTAAAAAACAGTCTTTGCCTTCATACGAGGCTATGCCTCCTCATTGGTGGTCGGTACGGGCTCCAGCTCCTGGAACTGGAGCCAGGCCGCAGCCAGGGTGGATGCCAGTTTGGTCTGATAACCTGCCGTCTGGAGCAGCAGATCCTCCTCTGGATTCGAAAGAAAGCCGCACTCCACCAGGATGGCCCGGCATGTGATGTGATTCATCAGATATACCGTGTCCGGAATTGGCTTGGGCGCCCTGGTGTTTCCTGGGTCCAGCGTCTGCCGAAGCAGGTCCTGCGTCAGCTGCGCCAGAGGAAGACTCAACTCCGGATTGGCATAAAAGACCTGGGCTCCGTGATAGCGCGCCCCTTGAAAGGTATTCTGGTGAATGCTGATCAGCGTGGCGTTTTCCGCCGCTTCGATGACGGCCACCCGGTTATGCAGGTCGGAAACCTTTTTTTCCCGGAGCGTCTGGGCGGAACTGTCATGCAAGGACACGTCCTCGCTCCGCAAAAGTACCGGCGCTACGCCGTACAGGCCCAAAATCTGATCCAGTTTCAGAGCAATGGAAAGATTGATGCCGCTCTCCGGCACACCGGACAGAGATACCGCTCCGCCGTCCTCCCCGCCGTGACCGGCATCGATCACCACGGTCTGGCCTGGGCAGCGTACGGCAGAGAACACGCTGCGTTGTTCCAGCCCAGGCTGGAACAACAGATAATAGCAGGTTGCCGATGCCAATGCGCCAAGCAGGGCCCAGCTCAGGAGCTTCCGTTTCATGTAGTACATCCCCCCTCTCGCAGTTTACGGGAGAAGGAAGCGCATTATACCAGAAACGCAAAGCGTTTTGTTATGTGTCCATTATACCACAGGATACGGCATTTTTACAGATTCTTATTGTTTTTTTCAAAGGACTGGAGTAGGATAACATCAACAGAAGGAAAAAGGAGATGATTTCATTGGTGATCGACAAGATCGAAAACGCACCGCTCTACTATGGCCTGGGTGAGCGCTTCCGCAAGGCCCTGGAGTGGCTGGCCGCGGTGGATCCGTCCACGCTGTCCCCCGGTGAAAAGGTACCGATCGACGGAGAGAATGTATACGGACTTCTCTTTCAGGTGGACACGCTTGCGCCGGAAGACTGCAAACTGGAGGGGCATCAGAATTACGCCGACATCCAGTGTCTGGTCAGCGGCCTGGAGGCGGCAGGCTATGCCTTGACGGATACTCCGCTGGAACCGCTGGGCGAATATGACGCCAAATCGGATGTACAGTTTTTTACTGGGGATTGGGATACGCTTACGATCCGGCCCGGCACATTTTATATCGTCTGGCCGCAGGATCTCCATGCTCCGCGTATGGCCTGCGGCCGTGTGGGACCGGTAACGCGCCTGGTGGCAAAAGTAAAATTATAAGGCGTTAATAGGATTACTTTCTTGTTTTTTACGGCAAACGGAGCCAACCGCCCGCATCTGCCCCCACTCGGGGCAATGCGGGCGGTTTCGCTTTTCCATGACCGGCATAGAATGGAACGAAGGGGTACGGGCAGGAGTGCCTCTCCCCTTCTACTTCCTATGCAAGGAGGAAATGCATTTGTATCCCGAAAATGGCAGTCAGGCACCAGGCGCCTGTGCGGATCACTACGGCACGCTTCCGGAGTGCGCCCCCCTGGCAGTGCCTTATGTGCCCTTTCAGCAGACCGGTTCCAAGCGCTATACACAGCAGGAGGCGCTGAACAACGGAACCTTGTTTCCCGGGCTGAACCTTCCGTTCCATCTGAAGGCAGATGCCCGCAATGTGGTCAACAGCCCCTTGGCGGAGCTTCAGGCACTGGAATTCGTGCTGGTAGAGCTGGGGCTCTACCTGGATACGCATTCCGGCGATGCGGAGGCCTTTGAGCTTTATAAACAGTACGCCGCGCTTGAAAAAGAAGCGCGCGAGAAATATGAGGCTGCCAACGGCCCGCTCTTCCAGCGCTCCACCGCCAACAGCAAGACCTGGAACGCATGGCTCAGCGACCCATGGCCCTGGAATTATCAGGAAGGAGCGGAGCGCTGATGTTTGTATACGAGAAGAAGCTGCAATATCCCATCCGCATCAAAAATACCAATCCACAGCTGGCCTCGTTTATTATCAGCCAATATGGCGGACCAGATGGAGAATTGGGAGCTTCCCTGCGCTACCTCTCCCAGCGCTATGCCATGCCTTATCCGGAACTCAAGGCCGTACTGACCGACATTGGCGTAGAGGAACTGGGGCATCTGGAGATGATCGGAACCCTGGTACACCAGTTGACCCGGAAGCTTTCCCCGGACGACCCCCGAATGGGAAATTTCGCGCCATACTTTACCGACCACGGTGTCGGTGTGTACCCAGTCGCAGCCTCGGGAAGCCCCTGGAGCGCCGACTACATCGGCGTCAAGGGTGACGTAATCTGCGACCTGACCGAGGATATGGCAGCAGAACAAAAAGCGAGGGTTACCTACGATAATATTCTGCGCCAGTCAGACGACCCGGATGTGAGCGATGTCATACGCTTTCTGCGGGAACGTGAGGTGGTCCACTTCCAGCGCTTCGGCGAGGCAGTTCGCCTGGCCAAGGAAAAAATGGACCAGAAAAATGTCTACTTCACCAATCCCATTCTGGACAAATAGCAGTCAAACAGGGGTGCGGGACTTTGCCCCGCACCCCTGCCGGTCCGATCAAACTTACTCTTTCGCGATCAGCGCCAAAAATTCGCCCTCGGTGAGCACCGGGACGCCAAGCTCCCGGGCCTTGCGCAGCTTGGAGCCTGCCGCTTCACCCGCCACCACGTAAGACGTCTTTTTGGATACGGAACCGGATACTTTACCGCCCAATGCTTCAATTTTTGCGCCCGCTTCATCGCGGGTAAACTGCGCCAGCGAGCCGGTAAGCACGAACGTCTTCCCTACCAGCTGATCGCCTGCAGGCGCTTCTTTGCTCTGCAGATTTACGCCGGCCGCACGCAGCGTTTCGATCAGATGGCTGCTCTGCGGGCTCCGGAACCATTCGATCAGGCTCCGCGCCGTAATCGCACCGATATCAGGAACAGCGGTCAGTTCCTCCTCTGCAGCCGACATCAAGGCATCCAAACTGCCAAACCGGGCGGCAAGCACCTTGGCGGCCTTCTGTCCCACCTGGCGGATCCCAAAGGCAAATAAAAGTTTGGAAAGATCGTTCCCCTTCGAGGTTTCAATGGCGGAAATCAGGTTTTCCGCAGACTTCTTCCCCATGTGCTCCAGCTTTGCCACCGACTCCACATCCAGATGATACAAGTCGCCCGGTCCCGTGACCAGACCGGCACTTACCAGCGCCTCCACCACCGCCGGTCCCATGCCCTCGATATCCATGGCATCACGGGATGCAAAGTGGGTCAGATGCCGCAGCCGCTGGGCAGGGCATTCCGCGCCGGTACAGCGGATATGGGCTCCATCCTCGTCCCGAACCACCGGGGCGCCGCAGACTGGGCAGTGGTCGGGCAGTCGATAGGGAGTACTGTCTGCCGGCCGGAGCTCCTTTTGGACAGAGACGATCTCCGGAATGATCTCCCCTGCTTTCTGGATCAGTACGGTATCTCCGATGCGGATATCCTTTTCCGAAATAAAATCCTGATTGTGGAGCGTAGCATTGGTAACGGTGGTTCCGGCCAAGCGCACCGGCTCCACTACCGCCTTGGGTGTGAGTACGCCTGTGCGGCCCACCTGAACCACAATGTCCATCACCTTGGAGCACTTTTGCTCCGGAGGATACTTGAATGCGGCCGCCCAGCGGGGAAATTTTGCAGTGCTGCCCAGCACGTTCCGCTCTGAAAGGCTGTTTACCTTTACAACCGCGCCGTCGATATCAAAGCTGTAAGCGTCACGGCCTTCCCCCATTTCCCGTATCCGCTCCGCGGCTTCCGCAATAGTCTTACAGGTGTAATGCGGAATCACTTTAAAGCGCTGTTGTCCCAAGTATTCCAACGTTTCTGTATGGGTCTGAAATTCTCTTCCAGACGCCGCCTGAATATTAAATACCCGGATATCCAGGCGGCGCGCGGCCGCCACCTTTGGATCCAATTGCCGCAGAGAGCCCGCCGCCGCATTTCTGGGATTGGCAAAAAGCTTCTCGCCTTTCAGCTCCTGTTCTTCGTTGAGCCGTTCGAAACTTCGTTTGGGCATAAAGACCTCGCCCCGGACGATCAGGCTGGGCAGGGCCTCCGGAAGACGCAGCGGGATGGAGGGGATGGTCTTGAGGTTTTCCGTCACATCCTCCCCGATCCGGCCGTCTCCACGGGTGGCGCCCCGGACAAAGATGCCGTTTTCATACTCCAGGGCCACGGAAAGGCCGTCCACTTTGGGCTCTACGTCGTACTCCACGTCCGCATCCAGGGCGTCGCGCACCCGCTGATCAAATTCCTTCAGCTCTTCTGCAGAGAAGACGTCCTGAAGGCTCTCTAAGGGCACCCGATGGATGACCTCCCGAAAGCCGTCGGCCACCTTCCCCCCTACCCGCTGGGTAGGGGAATCCGGGACGATCAGCTCCGGGTGCGCATGCTCCAGCTCCTCCAGACGGCGGAGTTTATGGTCAAAGTCATAATCGGACATGCTGGGATTGTCCAGCACGTAATATTCATAGTTGGCCTGCTCCAGTTCCCGGCGCAGGCTTTGGATCTCCTGTTTCTCGTCCATGGCGGACCTCCACTTGGAATGTTCGGGTGAATTGGGGGGCGAGGCGTGCTGACAGCAGGTAAAAAAGCCAGCCCAGGAATGCTCCTGCAGTATTTAAAATGACATCGTCAACGTCTGTGGCGCGCCCGACAAAGAGCTGGAGAAACTCGATGGAGCCGGAAGCAAAAAGTCCCGCCAGTATCGATCGCCGGCAACTGCCCTGCCGCCAGAGCAGCGCCGGAAAAAAACCCACCGGCAGAAAAATCAGGGTATTGGCCAGGACCATATAAGCGCTCCACGCCCCGAGCGTCTTTCCGAGCAAAAAAGAGGGGATCCAATTGATCCGCCGGATCGCCGCCAGAAACCCCACCCGAGGGAAAAGGACAGCCAGACGCTTCTCCCCTTCCGGAGACAGCCCAAGGCGCAGAAACGTCTCCCAAAAGCCGGAGGGAAACAGCGTCAGAGCGGCAAGACCCGCACAGAAAGCCGCAAACAGCAGCAGCGCCGCCTCACGCCGGGGGCTGCTGGTCAGCTCCAGCCGCACCAATCGCTTTTTCCGCCAAGGACGCACCGCAAAAAAGACCGCCGCGGCGAGCAGGATGCCGGGCAGCATCTGCCGGATATAATCCCAGGTGACGGCTGCATACCAAAGAATCCGCCCCATAAAAGCACCTTCTTGCATTGATATTGTTATTATGGTAATCAATATCAGTGACAAATGCAAGAAAGGGGAAAAATCTTCACTCTTTTGTCAGAATTCCATCCCCGCCGAATTGGAGGTACGCATCGGGGACCTGGCCCACGATGACCGTTTCCGCAACACAGACCTGTGCTGATACGACGGATGAGGTCGTGCCGCCGGGCAGCAGCAGCGTGACCTCTACCGATACGTCCAGCATGACCTGGTGCAGGGTCTGATTGATCCCAGCAGATTGAAATGCGTTGCGGAAGGATGCCCTCGGCGCGGCCGCGGCCAGCACCCTTACCGGCAGCAGCGGTCCGTAGCCGGACAGCGGGATCAGACTGGTCAGATTGCCCAGCGGTATCCCCAGATCCTTGCTGTCAAGTGAATCCACTTGCTCAACGAGATCGCCCAAAAGCTGGGTCCGCAGTGTGTTCAGCTTGATGGGATCGGTCAGGATCGCAGTGATACCGCCGGAAAGGTCTGTCTGAAGGGTGACGATATCCGAATAGGATACTGCGCCGGAAGCCATGGCCTCCTCCACCGCCTGATTGACAATGGCGGTTACGGCGTTGTTCAGCTTGGCCAGGGCCAGCTCTTCCGCCACCGGGCGTACTCTGGCGTTGACGGCGCAAATGACCAGAAGCGCCGCAGCGATGCCCGCCAGACCTGCCAAAAGCAGCGCGCGGCGTCCGGTTTCCCCTCTGCTGCGCCGGCGGCGCGGCCGCCGGGGCCAGGGCCGACAGATTGGTCTGCCCATGGCACTCACCCCCCATGGTGAGATACTATGCGCAGACCGGCTTGTTTCAATCCTGTTTGCCGTTCAAAAGCGCCTCTACCGCCAGCAGGATGCCGGCTTTGCCCGACTCATAGGTCAAACCGCCCTGAAGGTAAGCGGTATAGGGCGGGCGCATCGGCGCGTCACAGGACAGTTCGATCGAGGCGCCTTGGATGAAGGCGCCCGCGGCCATAATGACCGGGCAATCATAACCAGGCATATCCCACGGCTCCGGCGTTACATAGGAGTCCACCGGTGCACCGAACTGGATGCCCCTGCAAAACTGTTTCAACGGCTCCGGCGTGCCAAAGTGGATCATCTGGATGATGTCGTGACGCACTGCATCGGAGGCGGGCTCGGTACGATACCCCAGCAGCTCCATGATCTTTGCCGCAAATACCGCGGTCTTCACCGCCTGAGCCGTGGTGTGTGGGGCAAGGAAAAGGCCTTGATAGAGGCTGCGGTTATGGCCCAGCGTACAGCCGCATTCTTTCCCAATGCCCGGCGTGGTCAGGCGCATGGCCGCGCCCTCCACCAGATCCCGCCGTCCGGCAATATACCCCCCGGTGGGGGCCAGACCGCCGCCCGGATTTTTGATGAGCGAGCCCACCACCAGGTCGGCCCCCGCCTGAATCGGCTCGCGCGTCTCCACGAACTCACCGTAGCAGTTGTCCACCAGGATGGCGGCATGGGGGTTGTGCTTTCGTACGACGGCACACAGCGCCCCGATCTCGTCCACTGACAGCGAGGAACGAGTCGAGTAACCTTTGGAGCGCTGGATCAGCACCGCCTTGACCTTGGGATCGGCCACGGCCTCAGCCAGCCCGGCCGGGTCGGGCGCATCGTCCACCAAATCGACCTGGCGGTACGCCACTCCGTAGTCCTTGAGCGACCCAGGTCCCTTATCCACCACACCGATGGCGCCCAAAAGGGTGTCATAGGGCGCGCCGACGGCGGAAACCAGCACGTCGCCGGACTGCAATGCCCCAAACAGGGCGCAGGTGATGGCGTGGGTGCCGTTGACGAACTGCAGCCGCACCAGGGCGTCCTCGGCGTCAAAGAGGTCGGCATAGATCTCGTCCAGCTTGTCCCGGCCGATATCGTCGTAGCCGTAGCCGGTGGTCCCGGCAAAGTAGCTCTCCGCGACCCGATGCCGCTGAAAGGAGGCGAGAACCTTTTGGGTATTCGCCTCCGCAATGGAGTCGATGCGGTCAAAGTGATCCCGCACCTCTGTCTGCGCCTGGCGGGCCAGCGCCAGAACACGTGCGCTAATTTGAAACGTCATTTCCCTTGTTCATCCATTCTATTCCATGGTTTTGCCCATCCGGTACCATCATCGTCCTGCACCGGCGGGCCGCTTTGGGTTCGGCGTATAATCTTGCTGCAGCAAACTGAAGATAGCGTCGTCCCATAGAACGCCGTTTAACTCATGATGCTGACGCAGAACCCCTTCCTGTCGGAACCCCACCCGTTCCAGCAGCCGGATGGATGGGGCGTTGAAGGCTCCGGTCTGCGCATAGAGCTTATTCAGTCCAAATTCCAGCAGGAGCATGGAGCAAAGGGCGGAGAGCGCCTGCCGCATGAGGCCCTTCCCTCTCCACGGCGGAGCGAGAAAATATCCCACCTCGGCGCTGCGGTTGCGGGAGTTGTAGTTCGAGGCGGTGAGTTTGCCCACGGGGCGGAGCGTTCCCTGCAAGTAGACCCCGCAAATCAGCGTTGCCGGATCCTCCAGCGCCGTTTGATACCGTATCCGCAGCTCGTCGGCCCCGCGCAGATGCACCGGCCGACAGGTCAGGCGTTCAAATCCTTCCTCGTCCTCCAGATGACGCAGGCAAAGCAGCGCTTCAACCGTCAAGGTATCCAGTCGGATACACCCCGCCTGCCAGGGCAGCAGCGCCCTGGCGTCCGAGAGGCGGTCCATCAGTCCAGCTTGCTCTGGGCATAGGCGGCGACCAGGGCGGCGCAGGCCTCCACATCACCCACATCCGCCATCTCCATTGGGGAGTGGACATAGCGGGTGGAAATCGAGATGCCGCCGGTGCAGACGCCGCCGCGGGTCTGATGGATGGCCCCCGCATCGGTGCCGCCGAACCGGAGCACATCCCTCTGGAAGGGGATGTGCTGTGCCTTCGCCAGCGCCTCCAGCTTGGCCACCATGGCAGGATGACAGATGACGGAGCTGTCCATCACCTTGATGGCGGCGCCTCCGCCGGCGACGCTGCTGCAGTCATGGGGTGCCTCCGGGATATCGTCGGAGTCGGTCACGTCCACGGCGATGCCGTAGTCCGGATCCACCCCATAGGCGGCGGTACGGGCGCCGCGCAGCCCCAGCTCCTCCTGAACGGTAAAGATGAAGTACAGGTCGTTTTCGCGCTTCACCAGCCGCTCCATGGCCATCAGCAGCACGACGCAGGCGATACGGTCGTCCAGATAGGGGGAGAAGATACGGCCGCCGGTACGAAAGGCGGGCGTATCATAGACCGCGGTATCGCCGATCTGCACCATCGCTTTGGCCTGGGCACGATCAGCGGCTCCAATGTCGATATAGAGATCGTCCAGCTTACTGTTTTTGGCCTCTACCTTTCCCTCCAGGGCCACCACGCCCCGGACGCCGTTTTTGAAGCGGATGGGAGTGCCCAGAAGATCCGGGGCGGAGAGCCCGCCCAGCTTTCCAAAGCGCAGAAAGCCCTTTTCGTCGATGTGTGTGACGATAAACCCAATGGAATCCATATGGGCGGCAAACATCACCCGCGGGCCGCTCCCTTTCTTGCGGCAGATCAGATTGCCCAGGGTATCCACTCTGCACTCATCCACATAGGGGGCGGCCAGCTCACGGAGCTTGGCGGCCACTTGAGCTTCGTCTCCCGCAGGGCCGTGGCAGGCGTTGAGCGCCTGCAGCGTCTTTAAAATATCCATGGTATCCTCCCTCAGCCTTCCGCCAGGCTGCTGATGAACAGTCGGGCCAGGCGCAGCATATCTTCAAAATCCCGGATGGCACCCACACTGGACGGAGCATGCAGATAGCGCACCGCCGCCGACAGCACCAGGGTGCGCACCCCTTCTTTGGTTCGCTGGATGGCCGAGGCGTCGTTGCCCCCGGCCAGGTAGTGTTTCGTCTGCCAGGGGATGTGGTTGTCCTCTGCCAGAGCGCGCATCCGTTCGAACAGCCCGCGGTCTGCGACGGAGCCGTTGTCCATATAGAGGATCACCGGCCCTTTCCCCGGGGAACAGACCTTCTTGTGCTCCGGCGCGCCCGCCAGGTCGGCGGCAGTGGTGGTCTCCAGCACCAGCGCGATCTCGGGCGTCACCGAGAACGCGGCGGCAAACGCGCCGCGGGTGCCCACTTCCTCCTGAACGGTGAAGGCGAACGTCACGTCCATGGGAAGCTCCTCTTTCAGCAGCTCCAGCAGAATGGCGCAGCCGACCCGGTCATCCAGCGCCTTTGCCTTGAGAAAGCCGTCCCCAAACGCCACTACGTCGCTGTCAAAAACGGCACAGTCGCCCAGATTCACTTTGGACTCGGCTTCCTCCTTGTCTTTGGCACCGATGTCGATATAAAATTCCTCCAGCTTGGGGACGGTTTTTTCCTCTTCCGCGGAGACCAGATGGTAGGCCTTCAGGCCAATGACGCCCGGGACGCCCTTCTCTCCGATCCGGACCGGCTTTCCAAGGAGCACACGGCGGTCGATCCCGCCTACGGCGCTGAATTTTAAATAGCCCTCATCGGTCACAGAGCGGATGATGAGCCCTACCTCATCCATATGCGCAGCCAAGAGCAGCTTGCTGCCCGTGGACTTCCGCCCCTTCTTGAAGACGATCAGGTTTCCCATCGCGTCGGTGCGGATGTCGTCGGCGTAGGGCTCCGCCCTGGCGCGGAGAAAGGAACGCACCGGTGCTTCGAAGCTGGATACGCCGGGCAGCAGACAGAGTTCACGAATCTGATTCAGCACAGCGCCTCAGCCTCCTTTCCAAGACCCTGGGCGAAGGCGGCCAGCAGCCGGGCCGCCGCCTCCAGATCACTCAGATCCAATACCTCCACGGGCGAGTGCATATACTTCAGCGGTACGGAAAGCACCGAAGTGGCGATCCCCTCCCGGCTGATCTGGAAATACCAGCCGTTGGTGCCGGTATGACCGCCCATGACCTCCAGCTGATAGTCCAGCTCCAGCTCCTTGGCCTTGGATACCATACGCCGGGTCATCCAATGGGTCATGTTGGGCCCCACACCGATGGCCGGGCCGCCGCCCAGTGGGAAAGTCCGGTCCTTCTGGCCGTCCGGCGTGGCGCCATGGGTCACATCCACCGCCACACAAAAATCCGGTGCGATGGAAAAGGCCGCGGTCTTGGCCCCTGCGCCGGAGAACTCCTCTCCGGTACTGCCCAAAAGGTAAAGATCGACGTCCAGCGTTTTGTCCAGCAGCAGTTCCGCCGCCCGCAGAAGCGCCGCAAAGCAGGAGCGGTCGTCCATAGACTTGCCGCACATTTGCCGTTCCCCCAATGGGGCGCAGCCGCCCCGAAAGACGATAGGGGTGCCAAGCGCAACCGCCTGCACCGCCTGCTCCTGCGTCATGCCGATGTCCACCATCAGCTCCGGGATGGGGATGGATTTGCCGCTGTCTTCCGCCTTCTGCACATGAGGCGGCAGACAAGCCACCACGCCGAAGCGCGGGGGATCGGTGAGCACCGTCACCTCCCGGTCGGGCAGCATCCGGGGATCGACTCCGCCGATGGATCGGAAGCGGAGAAAGCCCTCCTCAATGCCGATGGTGATGAGCCCGATCTCATCCAGGTGGGCGTCCAGCAGCAGCTTCTTGGCGTTCGGCCTGCCGCAGCGGCGCACGCCCACCACGCTTCCGCTGCGGCTGATGGAGACCTCGTCCACCAGGGGCCGCAGCAGCTCCGCGGCCATCCGGGCCGCCGGTCCCTCGAAGCCGGAGGGCGCGGTCTGGGTACACAGGCGCTCCAGCGCTTGTCGGATATCCATTGTTTCAACTCCTTATTTGCCGTCGGAACGGCGGAAACGGCCGTCCCGCTTTACGGCAGCTCGTAAATGATTTTTTTAAAGGCCGCGCCCCGTTCCATGAAATTTTTAAACCGATCAAAGGAAGCACAGGCCGGGGACAGGAGGACCACGTCGCCGGGGCGGGCGAGTTTGTGGGCCTCCAGCACCGCCTGGGTAAAATCCTCGCAGGTTTCGATGGAGGGCTGTCCCGGGCGATAGCCGGGGGCGGCCTCCACACAGGCACGAATCTTGGGCGCCGTGTCTCCGGTGAGTACCAGGGCTTTCACATGCGCAATGATCTCAGGACCGAGCGTGTCGAAGGGGATATGCTTGTCATAGCCGCCCGCAATGAGGATGACCTTCTCCCGGAAGGAGCGCAGCCCGGCCGTGGTGCGGGAGGGGCTGGAGGCGATGGAATCGTTGTAATAACGCACACCGTTTCGTGTGCGCACCAGCTCGATCCGGTGCTCCACTCCCGCAAACGTTCCGGCAAAGGCACGGATGGTCTCGTCCGGGACCAGACCGTCCACTGCGGCGATGGCCGCCATGTAGTTCTCCACATTATGCGCTCCGGGGAGCAGAATCCCATCCAAGGGAAGCACCGGCCTGGAATGCAGGTCGGTGGTGCTCCAGATGGCATCGTCCTTCAGGAAGACGCCGCGCGCCAACGCTTCCCTGCGGCTAAACAGGACGACCCGGCCGGGGGCAGCCACGGCAAAGCCCCGGGTAATGTCGTTGTCCTGATTGAGTACCACCAGACCGTCCGCCGTTTGATGGGAAAAGATGTTCTCCTTGGCGGCGATGTACTCGCTCATCGATTTGTGGACATCCAGGTGGTTGGGGGCCAGATTCGTGACCACGGCGATATCGGGACTTCGGTCCATGGTCATGAGCTGGAAGGACGACAGCTCCAGCACGGCCAGATCCTCCGCTTCCATGCCGTCCACGTCCGGCAGGAGCGGCTTGCCGATATTGCCGCCCACATACACGTTCCGTCCTGCCGCCTTTAAAAGCTCCGCGATCATGGTCGTGGTCGTGGTCTTCCCATCACTGCCGGTAACGGCGATGATGTTACAGGGGCATACCTGAAAGAAAACCTCCATCTCGGAGGTGAGCACGCTTCCACGCTCCACCGCCGCCAGAAGCTGTGGGACGTCGGGCCGCAGGCCGGGCGTACGGAAGATCACATCGTGGTCCAGCCCCTCCAGATAGTCCGGGCCCAGGCGCAGTTCGGCGCCCAGGCTCTCCAGTGCTTCGGCCTGCCCGCCGAACTCCTGTTTCTGCCGTTTATCGCAGGCGGTGACCCGGATCCCCGCACGCAGCAGCATTTTAATCAGCGGCGTATTGGACACGCCGATCCCGATCACAGCGACTCGCTTGCCCTTCAGTTCGGCCAGATAGTCCTGTATGGTGGAACGCATGGCGCTTCCTCCTTTTTCCGTTTACAAATCAAGACAAAATATTATATCCCATCCAGGCAGAAATTTCAATCGAAAGCACTCCATTGATTTGACAAGAAGCGTGAAATCAGGTACAATGTCCTTCGCAAGTAAGCTGGACAGCCGCGCGGACGGGGCGAAAGGCCCGCCTGTGAGGAAAGTCCGGGCTCCACAGGGCAAGGATAACGGGTAACACCCGCCGGGGGCGACCCTAGGAAAAGTGCAACAGAGATAAACCGCCTCGTCCCCCCAAAAGGGGCCGGCGCAAAAACTTGGTTTTTGCGCCGACGAGGTAAGGGTGGAAAGGCGGAGGTAAGAGCCCGCCCGACGGCGTGCCAAGCGTCCGTCGCTGTAAACTCTATCCGGAGCAACGCCGTGGAGGGACACTTGGTCGGCCCGACCGTCCCAGGGAGGCGGCTGGAGCGTACCGGCAACGGTACGTCGAGATAGATGGCTGTCTTAAATGACAGAACCCGGCTTACAGGCTTGCTTGCAGCTTAAAAAGTCCGCTTCCGTCTCGGAAGCGGACTTAAGCTTGTCGAAAAAGGCCAAAGGCCTTTTTCGACAGAGGGATGCATGACGGCCAGGGCTCGATTCCTGCGGAAAAGTCGCCCTGTCCGTCATGAGAGGTGTCATTTCCGACGCACGTGTCGCCAGAAATGGCGAAGCTTCCTTTCCTTCCGTCGTCTGCGGACGACTCAACTCTGCCAGGCTCTTCTCCAGGAGGGTTTTTCGACCGCCTGAAAGTCCGCTTCCGTCTCGGAAGCGGACTTTTTTGCATGGACTCAATCCTGATCCCAGTTGTGCCACACGTTCTGGACGTCGTCGTTTTCTTCCAGCAGGTCGATGAGCTTTTCCATGTTCTTGATGTCGTCCTCGTTCTCCAGCTTGACATAGTTCTGGGGAACCATTTCTACGGCAGCCTGGACAAACAGATAGCCCTTATCCTCCAGTGTGGCCAGCACGGCGCCAAAGGCATCGGGGTCGGTATAGATCTCAAAGACCTCACCCTCTGCCTGCATGTCGTCTGCGCCGGCGTCCAGGGCGTCCATCATGACGGTGTCTTCGTCCAAATCTTCCTTCTCAATGACGATGACGCCCTTGCGGTCAAAAGACCAGGACACGCAGCCGGTAGCGCCCAGCCCCTTGCCGTACTTGTCCAGCAGATGGCGCACCTCGGGGGCGGTGCGGTTGCGATTGTCGGTCAAAGCGTCCACGATGACGGCCACACCGGAGGGGCCGTAGCCCTCATAGGTCACATTCTCATAGGCGTCGGCATTGCCGGAACCCAGTGCCTTGTCAATGGTGCGCTTGATATTGTCGTTGGGCATATTGGCGGCCTTCGCTTTCGCTACGACCGTAGCCAGGCGGGAGTTGTTGTTGGGGTCGCCGCTGCCGCCGGTCTTGACCGCCACGATCATCTCGCGGGCAATTTTGGTGAATATCTGAGAACGCTTGGCGTCAGCCGCGCCCTTCGTTTTCTGGATATTATGCCATTTGGAATGTCCTGACATACTACTCGTTCCCTTCCTTAGTCGAAAATCAGCGCAAATAGTTTATCACTTTACGAAAGCATTGGCAACCCCTTATCCATAAGAAAACGCCTCTTTGTGCCGGTCTGTGGCAAAAACCTCCACCTTGGGGAAGGCATCGGAGAGCCACTTTGCCAGTACGGGCACCACCACCTGCTCCGTAGGATAGTGGCCAGCGTCGATCAAATTGATGCCAAGGGCCTTGGCGTCCAAAAAGCCGTTATACTTCACATCGGCGGTCACAAACGTGTCGCAGCCCAGAGCCAGCGCGTCGGAAAGCAGATCCGCGCAGGCGCCGCCGCCCACGGCCACCCGCCGCACAGGGCGGCGGGCATCCACGTAGCGCACGCCGTTGGCGCCCAGCTGCCGCTTGACAAAGGCGGCGAAGGCCGGGGCATACATGGGCGCACCCACGGTGTTGCCTATCCGGCCGATGCCGTAGGGCCGCCCGGAGGCGTCCACGCCGTCCTGCTTGAGCGGCTCGATCTGTACCAGATCCAGCCGGTGGGCCAGCGCGTCGTTGACGCCGCCCGCGACTGTGTCCAGATTGGTGTGGGCGCAGATAGCGGCGATTTTGCGTTCCACAAGCGCGAGCAGGATACGCCCGGTGGGATCGCCGTCTGTGATGCTGCGCGCCGGGTGAAAGAGCACCGGGTGATGGGAGACGATCAGCTGGGCGCCGCGCTCCGCGGCTTCGGAGACTACCGGCTCGGTGATATCCAGGGACACCAGAATCCTGTCGACCGCCTGATCCCCGCGGCCCACCAGAAAACCAGCATTGTCAAACTCCATCTGGATGGAAAAGGGGGCCAGGGTATTCAGAAGCTGATAGATCTCTCTTACGGTTGCCATGTACTCCACTCCTCTCTCATTTTCGCCAAACCACGATGTACGGCCTCCAGCGCCTCCAACCGCGGCGCATCGGAAGCCTGCGTGGAGCGGCGCAGTCCCGTTACGGCCCGGGCAGCCCGGGCTTCCAAGCGGGTCAAATATTCCAGCCGCAACGGATCCGCCGTTTCCCTGCTCTGCCGTCCGGCCCACTGCTCGGCGGGGGTGAGCGCTTCCATGAAGCCCGCCCTGACTTGAAGGGCGGTATAAAGGGTATCCCCTTCCCGGCTCAGATGCTCCCGCTCAATCCGATAACCCTGCCGCTGCAGCCACGGCCGCAGGGCGCTCTGGGCGCTCATGGGCTGGAGCAGCAGCAGACACCCCTGCTCCCGCACCCAAGGGGCGGCCGCCAGAATAGCGGCGATGGTCTCCCCGCCCATCCCGGCTATGGCAATGGTATCCGCCTCGGCTGGCGCAATGCCGGAAAGACCGTCACACAGGCGGAATTCCATCCGCTCCGCCAGACCGTACCGGGCGGCGGTGCTTCGGGCTCGGTCCAACGGACCGGGGCGCAGGTCGGAAACCAGCGCATGCTCGATGATCCCCTGCTGGAGCAGCCAGACCGGCAAATAAGCGTGGTCAGTGCCTACGTCGGCAAAACGCGCCCCCGGGGGCACCAGTCCGGCAACGGAGCGCAGGCGCGGAGAAAGTTCCATGGGGCTATCCTCCTCTCTTCTCTTGCCCAGGATAAAAAAAGAGCGGCCAAGGCCGCTCTTTTTTCGGATGTTTCTTACTTCGCGGCGCCGACGCTGGCGTTGATTTTGGCCAGCAGCTCGTCTACGTCCACGCCGTGCACCATGCAGGCCTGCTCTACGGTTTCGCCGCGGGAAGAGGGGCAGCCCAAGCAATGCATACCGATGGACAGGAAGATGGGCGCGGTCTCGGGAGCGATGTCCAGAATATCGCCGATAATGGTATCTTTCGTGATCTGAGCCATTTCAGATAGACCTCCAAATTTCTAGGATATTAGTAGTATATCCTATCTTTCGTCTTTTTTCAAGACACAGATCAATTTTCTTGTTTTCCCTGCAGAGCCAACTTCCTTGACGGCCCTCGCGCCGCCGCATCAAACCGATCTGTTATCCCCCTGTGCTCTTTCCCTCCGCCGTGGCTGCACGTTTCCCCCCATTTAAACCGGAGGCCGCAGGGGATGCATCCGAAACCGAATCCACGCCCATTCGGCAAGCGGTCAGAGAAAGACGCAAAAAAGGGACGCCCATGCGGGCGTCCCTTTCTCTCTTCAGGCTGTTAGCCCTGCTCACGCATACGAGCGAAGCAATCGCTGCAGTACACGGGACGATCGGACTTGGGCTCGAAGGGCACCTTGGCCTCACCGCCGCAGGCAGCGCAGGTCGCGGTGAAGTACTCGCGAGGACCGCGGGAAGCGGCCTTGCGGGCGTCACGGCACGCCTTGCAGCGCTGGGGCTCGTTCTGGAAGCCGCGCTCGGCATAGAACTCCTGCTCACCGGCGGTGAACACGAACTCCTGGCCACATTCCTTACATACCAGAGTCTTGTCTTCGTACATGATTTTACCCTCTCTTTGCTTTGTTGCCCAGGTCCGGAATAACCGATTATGCTGGGACAGTGTAATATTGCGTTCAGCTCTCGCTGAAATCGCCAAAAGAATGGTGCTGTGCCAATTTGCGCCGGATGCGCTGGACAGCGTTGTCCACCGATTTCGGGGACTTGTTTACCTCGGCTGCAATTTCGGAATAGGACAGACCGTTCAGATACAACCGAAGTATGCTTGCTTCGAAACCGGACAATTGGCCCTCCAGCGCCCGCATCCGCTCCTGAAACGCCTCCCTGCCGAGCAGGATGGCCTCTGGGTCTTCCTGGAGCTGATCCGCCGCGCCGTAAGCATAATGGTCGCCGTTCCCGCTAAAAAGAGGGGTTTCGAACGAGACATAGTTGTTCAGCGGTATGTGCTTATCTCTTGCTGCTGCTTTGATGACGGAAATCAGACGGTTTTTGATGCAGACCTCCGCAAACGTACGAAAGGAAGCCGCTTTCCCGGAATCGTATTCCCGAATCGCGGCCAGCAGGCCCACCATTCCTTCCTGGATAAGGTCCTCACTGTCCCCCCCCGCCAGAAAATACGGGCGGGCACAAATACGCACCAGGCGATGATAGCGCATCACAAGGGCTTCTTCTGCGATGCGGTCGCCTGATGCGGCCAACGTACACAGAGCTTCGTCCGCGCGTTCCGATTGCCGGGTATGATCTGCTTTCATGCCGGATCTCCTTGCATATTATACGCAGATAAAAAAGGCTTTGTCAAGCTTTTGCGCAAAATATTTCGAGCTTATCCATAGATTTTTATGATATTTGCCAAAGCCTCTGCAGCGTTTCGTGCATCACCCTCGCTTTGGGCCTCCACCATGACCCGGATCAGGGATTCCGTGCCCGAAGGGCGCACCAGCACGCGCCCCGTCCCGGCCATCGCGTCTTCCTGGGCGGTCACCGCATCCCGGATCGATGGGTCGGCCATAATCGCGCTCTTCTGCGCCTGACCTGCCACAGGGACATTGATGAGCACCTGAGGATAGCGCCGACAGCCTGCCACCAGCTCCGAAGCGCGCTTACCCGATTTGTGGAGCAGAGACAGGAACTGCAGCGCCGTCAGCTGGCCGTCGCCGGTGGTGGCATACTTGCGGAAAATGGTATGGCCGGACTGCTCGCCGCCCAGCATATAACCGCACGCCTCCATCTTCTCCAGCACGTTGCGGTCCCCTACGTCGGTGCAGTGGAGATCGATCCCGTTTTCCCGGCAGAAGACCCGCAGGCCCATATTGCTCATCACGGTAGCGACCAGGGCGTTTCCGGGAAGCTTTCCCTCCTGCTTCAGAGCCAGCCCGCAGGAGGCGACGACCTGATCGCCGTCGATCTCCTCTCCGGTTTCGTCTACCATCAGGCAACGGTCTGCGTCGCCGTCAAATGCGATGCCGAGATCATAGCCGCCCGCCTTCACCATGGCCCTGAGGCTGTCCAAATGGGTGGAGCCGCAGCCGTGATTGATGTTCACTCCATCCGGGTCGGCATGGATCACATCGGTATGCAGGTCGGGGAAACGGTCAAACAGACGCGCGGCGATGGCGGAAGCGGCGCCGTTGGCGCAGTCCACCAGAATGTGCAGGCCCGAAAGGTCTGTGTCCACCGTGGAGACCAGATAGTCGATGTAGTCCTGCGCCTCCTTCTCGTCGGCATAGATGACCCGGCCGATCTCACCGTGGGTCTTGAGCGGCACGGCGGTCCGGCTCAGGACGATCTCCTCGATCTTTCCCTCCAGCGCGTCGGAGAGCTTGAAGCCCCGATGGTCGAAGATCTTGATGCCGTTGTGTTCAAAGGGATTGTGGGAAGCCGAGATCACGATGCCCGCGTCGGCCTTGGCGTCCACCGTGATCCAGGCCACGGCGGGCGTTGGGATGACCCCCAGATGGAGCACGTCCGCCCCGGCGGAGCACAGTCCCGCGACCAGCGCCCCCTCCAGCAGGTCTGAGGAGATGCGGGTGTCCTTGCCGATGGTGAAACGAGGCTGTCCTCCGCCCTTCGCTTCGGCCATAACATAGGCGGCCGCCATGCCCACTTGGAACGCCAGCCGGGCGTCCAGCCCGGCGTTGACCACACCACGGATCCCGTCGGTGCCAAATAATCTGCCCATAAAAATCCTTCCTTTCCGTCCGATCACACATTAGAATGAAAGCTGGTCCAGTGCTCCGCCCGGGACGCTCAGGCCCAAGTGTTCGTAGGCCCGCCGGGTGACGCAGCGTCCCCGGGGCGTGCGGGTCAGAAAGCCCATCTGCATCAGATAGGGCTCATACACGTCCTCCAGAGTCACGGCCTCCTCGTTGATGGTAGCGGCCAGGGTCTCCAGGCCCACAGGCCCGCCGGAATAGTGCTCAATGATACTGGTGAGCATCCGACGGTCAATGGCGTCCAGTCCCAGATAATCCACCTCCAGCGCGGAGAGCGCCTGGTCGGCCACGCCCCGGGTGATCACGCCGCCGGCCTTTACCTGGGCGAAGTCCCGCACCCGCCGGAGCATCCGGTTGGCGATCCGCGGAGTGCCCCGGCTGCGCCGGGCGATCTCCATGGCGCCCTCCTCTTCGATGGGCACGTTCAGGATGCCCGCCGACCGCTTGACGATGAGCGAAAGCTCCTCTGGGGTGTACAGCTCCAGCCGCAGCGTAACGCCAAAACGGTCCCGCAGGGGCGCGGAGAGCTGTCCGGCACGGGTGGTAGCTCCAATCAGCGTGAAATGCGGCAGGTCCAGCCGGATGGAGTTGGCGGAGGGGCCCTTGCCGATGATGATGTCGATGGCGTAGTCCTCCATGGCCGGGTAGAGGATCTCCTCCACCGAGCGGTTGAGCCGGTGGATCTCATCTACGAAAAGGATATCGTTCTCATTCAGGTTGGTCAGCAGGGCGGCCAGGTCGCCGGGCTTTTCGATGGCGGGGCCGGAGGTAATGCGGATATTGACCCCCATCTCGTTGGCAATGATCCCGCTGAGCGTGGTCTTGCCCAGGCCCGGGGGGCCATGGAGCAGCACGTGGTCCAGGGGCTCGGAACGCATTTTTGCGGCCTGGATGAAAACAGACAGGTTCTCCTTGGCCTTTTGTTGTCCGATGTATTCGCTGAGCGCCTTGGGCCGCAGGGAGTATTCCCCTTCGTCCTCACGGGTCAGCGAGGTGGTGACCAGCGGCTCCTGGGTCTCAAAGCCGCCCTGCTCGGAAAAATCGATACTCAATGGGTCCACTCCTTTGAAACGGCTGGAGAACCTATTTGCGCCTCACCGTTTTGGATGTATTTCGATAGATGACTCCGGTCACGACCGTAAGGAAGAAGAGCGCCAGCCCGACCCACAGAAGTATCATCGCATCGAATACCGCGCTCAGCGCGATGACCGCCCAGCAGGCAGCCAGGGCCAGCATAAGCCGGCCCATGCAGCGGCACAGGGCACTCTCGTCATAGTTTGCCTTTTCTTCGGGACTGGCGGTGTTGTACCCTGCGATCAGGAACGCGCCCTTTCCGCGGAAAAAAACGGCGGCCAGAGTCAGAAACAGCAGGATGAAGATTCCGTGGACGATTAACAGCATGGCGCCCTCCCCTACTTTACCATCTTTTTCAAGGCGTGCTTGACGATCTCCTCCAGCTTGAGCTGCTCCATGTCCAAGCCCTTGAGGGCGGCGGCGATTTCGTTCTGACTGTAGCCCAGCACGGCCAGCGCGGCGGCGGCCTCACTGGATTTGTTCTCCGGAATGACGGTCACGCCGGTGCCGCCGTAAGTCTCCCCGGATGCCGCAAGCTGTCCCTTGGCCAGCTTGTCTTTCAGCTCCAGAATAATGCGCTGGGCAATCTTTTTCCCGATGCCCTGGGCCACCGTGAGCGACTTCTCATCCCCGGTGATGATGCTCATGGCCAGTCCCTCCGGCGTGGTGGCCGAGAGGATGGACAGCGCCGCCTTGGGCCCCACGCCGGATACCCCGATGAGCATTCGAAAGCAGTTGAGTTCATTTTCTGAATAAAAACCGTACAGCTCCATGGCGTCCTCACGCACGTTCAGGTGGGTATAGAGCGTGGCGGGCGCTCCCTTTTCCAGGCGGGAGAGCGTAGTATTGGTGGTCCGGCAGGCATAGCCGACCCCCCCGCAGTCGATCACGGCCAGAAAGGGAGCCACGTGGGCCACGGTGCCTTTGACATAGTAAAACATCGTATCGTCTCCTCAGAACCGGTATTCGCAAGGATTGCGCACCGTCCGGGCGGGCCGGCTTCCGCCGTGCCGCGTTGCTTCTCCCTGCCATACACAAACGTATGGCTTGCGTCAGATCGCCTTGTACGGCAAACACTCGCCCGGACCATGCCCCGCCCCGGCAAGTACGGGTCCTAATCCTTTCGCACCGCGTACCGGCCGCTGCCCGGCCGGGCGGCATCCGGGCTTTGAAGGCGGGAGGTGTACGACCGGGCGTGGCACAGGGCAATGGCCAGCGCATCGGCGGCGTCATCCGGCCTGGGCACGGTCCTCAGGCTCAGCAGGCGCTTCGTCATATCCATTATCTGGCGTTTTTCCGCCTTGCCATAGCCCGCCACCGCCAGCTTGACCTGAGAGGGAGCGTACTCAAAGATAGGCACGCCGAAGCGCTCCGCCTCGGTCAGGATCACACCGCGGGCCTGCGCCACCCCGATACCGGTGGTAATATTGTTGTTGAAAAACAACTCCTCCACCGCCATGGCATCAGGCTGGAACAGCTCGAACAGCCGGTCCATATCATTGGCGATCTGCAAAAGCCGTTTGGGCAGCGGTTCCCCCGCCGGAGTGTTGATGGCCCCGCACTGGACCAGCCGCTGCCGTCCCCGTTCGGCCTCTATTACCCCAAAGCCCACGATGGCGAAGCCCGGGTCGATGCCCAAAATCATCATAGGGGACCTCACCTTCCTCAATCCATACGCAGAATATTGTATCACAGCAGAAAACCCTGCGCAATAAGCAAATGGGTGCAAAGAGGGCCGCGGCGTTTTCCGCGGCCCTCTTTGTTCAAAAGAAGAATCTGCCGTTGAGAAGTCCGGCACAATCATTCTATGCCCGTGGATGTGCTTTATTATAGACATCCTTCAGCTTTTGGTTTACCAGCTGGGCGTAAATTTGAGTGGAGGAAATGTCTGCGTGCCCCAGCATCTCCTGGATCGAACGCAGATCGGCGCCGTTTTCCAGCAGGTGAGCGGCAAAGGAATGGCGCAGCGTATGGGGCGTGATGTCCTTCTGGATCCCAGCCTTCTCCTGATAGTGCTTGATGATCTTCCAAAAGCCCTGGCGGCTCATGCGCTCTCCGCTCATATTCACGAACAAGGCGCTGGTGTCGGGTCGCTCCACCATCTGGGGCCGCACATGCTCCACATAATCACCCAGCGCCCGTACCGCCGTCTGGTACAATGGAATGATGCGTTCCTTCCCACGGCCGGGGCATCGGATGAAGCCGGCAGAGAGATTCAGGTGTGCCAGATCCAGACTGATGAGTTCGGAAACGCGGATCCCGGTGGCGTAAAGCAGCTCCAGCATGGCCTTGTCCCGGCAGCCCTTGGCGTCGGCCGGATCAGGCTGTTCCAGAAAAAGCTCGACTTCTTTTGAAGTGAGGATCTGGGGCAGTTTGCGTTCCACCTTGGCGGGCGCGATTCCTCTGGCAGGGTTAAGCGCCACATGGCCCGCTCCCAACATATAAGTATAAAAGGATTTCAAGGAGGCCAGGGACCGTGTGACGGTGGCCACCGATTTCCCTTTGGACGACAAGTGCTTGGTGTAGCTCTCCACATCCGGCTGGGCAGCCTGTTCCGGAGAAAGCCCCTCCCCTTCCAGCCAGCGGACAAACTGGTTCACATCCCGCAGGTAGGAACTGAGCGTGTTGGAGGATGCCTTTTTTTCTGTGACCAGATACGCTTCATAACCCTCCAGATACTCCATTGTCACCAACACCCTCTTACTTCCTGTTTTGCTCAGGCGGCAGCCAGCAGACCCGCCATCCCGGAAATCAGGGCAGGTACGACCAGCTGCTCCAGCAGCACACACACACACAGCGCCGCGGCACACCCGCCGCAGCGCAGAAAATAGGCCTTTCCGTAGGGAGACGGACGTTTCCCCTCCCCCAAAAAGCGGCTGGCCAAGACCCGCGCAGCCAGCAAACTCTGCACGCCCAGAACAAAAAGCGCCGGGATCGCCACGGCGCCGGTGATCCCAAAGACCAGAAACGCCAGCAGGCAGCCGGTGCTGCCAAACAGGCGCACAAAGGAGGCGATGGAAAAGGCGAGCAGAAAACCGCGCGCCGCGAAGAGGATCGGCAGGCCCAGCAGTCCCAAGGCGGTGAAGCCAAGCAGCAGTGCCAGCAGGGGCCACCGGATCGTACTCCATACCAGAGACAATACGGCCGGCGCGTCCACCGCGCCGGCACGCGCAGCGCTTAAAAAGCTTTGAAGATAGGCGCTCAAGCTCTCGCCGCCGCCGCCGTCCACGCAAGAGGCGAGGATGCAGCCTGCCAGGCCGCCTGCCAGAAAAAAAGCCCCTACTATGGCCAGTGCGGGGAAAAAACCGCCATCCGGCACATCCCAAACGCCTGCGACCGCCCTGCGCATCCAGCCTCACCTCCGTGAGAGCATATGCGCGCGCCGGGACAAGTAGAAGCGGCAAAAGTGGAAGCGGTATATACAAATATAGACCACTCGATCGGCTTGTGCAAGAAATCTTTGCAAAAAATCGCATTTTTGTATATTATGCCAATGCATTATGTAAATTAAATTATGTAAACCTCGTGATCAAAAGAGTACGGCGCCGCAGCGTGCGGCGCCGTACAGGCTCTATATGTGGTATTGTCCGTAGGCTTTTACGCAAGATATTCGTTTTTGCGGGCCAATCCTGCCGATTACAGTCTGTATAATTACAATTTGTATACCCTACGCTCCCATACCGGCGGCGATGGCCTTCAGCGCGATGGCGCATTCCAGCCGCTTGCGCTCCAATTCACATCCGACACGGTGGGGGCGTTTTATGTCACCGTTGACAAGCAGATTGGATGCGCTGCAGCCGCCGGAGCAGTAAAACCGGGCCCAGCAGCTCCGGCACTCCTCTCTGGTATAGATGTTCAGGGCGGCAAATGTTCCGGACAACGCCTGATCAAAGCTTCCATCGTACAGACTGCCCAGCTTGTATTCCTCGTTGCCCACAAACTGGTGGCAGGGGTAGATATCCCCCTCCGGCGTGATGGCCACATATTCGCAGCCTGCGCCGCAGCCCCGCAGGCGTTTGATCACGCAGGGGCCCTGGGCCAGATCTACGTTGAAATGGAAAAAGTTCGTCTCCGGATGATCCCGCAGGTATTCGGCCAGGCGTTCATACTCTGCCTTCAGCGCAGGCAGGTCGGCCTCCTGGAGAGCATAGGGATCCGTCTCCTTCCCCACCACCGGCTCCACGGAGATGTTTTTGCCGATTGCGGCCAGGGCCTTCACATCCTCTGCAAAGTCCTGGTGGAAGCGGGTAAACGTACCGCGGAGATAATAGTCCTTGGTTCCACGGCCTTCGATCAGCTTTCGAAACTTCGGTACGATCACGTCGTAGCTGCCTTTGCCGTTGATTGTGGGACGCAGATCGTCGTTGACCGCTTTGCGTCCGTCCAGAGACAGCACCGCATTGGACATTTCACGGTTGATGTATTCGATGGTTTCGTCGTCAAGCAGTACGCCGTTGGTGGTAATGGTAAAGCGGAAACACTTTCCGTGTGCTTCCTCGATGGAGCGGGCATATTCCACCGCCCGCTTCACCGTATCCATGGCCATCAGCGGTTCGCCGCCGAAGAAGTCCACTTCGATGTTCCGGCGATGGCCGGATTTGGCGATGACAAAGTCGATGGCCCGCTTGGCGGTCTCGGCGTCCATGGTCAGGCGATGGCCGGTGCCGAAGTCTCCGGTAGAGGCAAAGCAGTATTTGCACCGGAGATTGCAGTCGTGGGAGACGTGGAGGCACAGCGCCTTCACCAGTGCCTGCTGCTGCATGGAGGCCGCCTTCTCCCGGTCGATGTAGTCGTCCTCCTCGAAGAGCAGCCCCTCCGCAGTCAGTCTGCGCAGTTCCTGCCACGCCTCCTCCAGCGCGGCGGGGGCATACCGGGACAATGTCTGGCAGACCTCCTCCGGACAGTGTTCCGCCATGGGGGGCTTCACCTGCTCCAGCAGGTGATACGTCAGCTCGTCCAGCACATGGACGGCGCCGCTGTTGACATCCACGGCGACATTGACGCCGAGGGCTTGAAAGGTATGTACCATAAATTTGATCCTCACTTGGCGCATTCCATGGAAAAAGGGTGGGAAACCCCACCCTCTCCAATCAGCGGTTCTTACTTATTCTCGCACTTCTGGTTTGCCACGGTGCAAGAGGTCTTACAGGCGGACTGGCAGGAGGTCTGGCACTCGCCGCAGCCGCCGTGGGCGGCGCTGTTTTTCAGAGTCGCGCCGTTGAGCGTCTTCACATGCTTCATTCTGGTTTCCCTCCCATAACAAATGGTTTAGGAGGATTATAGCATAGCCGCGGCCCGATTTCAATTATTTTCTGCGCTTTTTCTTTCCACCGCTCCGCTTTCCGCCGCCCAGCAGCCCAGCGGCCGCGCCGCCGCACAGACCGCCGCACAGCAGTCCGATCCCGCCCTGCTCCACCGACATGGTCTCAAAGAACAGCACGCCAACCGTAAGCAACAGCAGAAAAAGCACCGCTCCGGTACACAGCCCTACGATCAGCGTACGCCTGCCGCAGCGGCGAACCGCCAGCATTCCGCCTGCGAACGCCCCCACCACACAGCCGACGATACTCAGCTGATAAGTAAGACCGTCCGCCAAAAGCCCCCGTGAGATGAGCACCGAGGCAGCCAGCAGGAACAAAAGGCATACCGCCAGCGCCGCGGCCCCACCCAAAACGATCCCGACCCCGTAGCGCAGCAGCTTCGCGGCCTGATCCTCCTCTGTTTTCCGCATAAAAACACCCTCCCTTGCCACGTTCCTACTGGAACATATGCCGGGAGGGCGTTTCGTATTACTTCTTGTCCTTGGAATCCTTGGTCTCGCCCGCGCCGTTTTCCGTGGCCTGGGTGCCCTTGGTGGAAATCGCCCACTTGGTGAATTCCATGCGCACGCGGTCGGCGCCGGTCTCAATGACGATGGTGTCCTCCTTGACTGCGCAGATGGTGCCGACGATTCCCCCGATGGTGGTGATCTCATCCCCCACCGCCAGTTCGGAGCGCATCTTGGCAGCCGCTTTCTTCTTTTTGTTCTCGGGCCGGATCAGCAGGAAATAAAAGACTGCGATCAGCAGGACAAAGGGCAGGATCATACTCAGCATGCTTCCGGTGCCGCCCTCCTGCGTCAGCATCGCACTCGTTACCTGTGTCAGCAAAACAATCCCCTCCGATAAATACTTGGATGAACCTCTTCATCACGTAAAAGCTATTATAAAACGAAATGCAGGATTTGACAAGCCTTTTTCGCAGGATTCACAGATTCTTCACAGGCGTCCGGCCAATTTGGGGGAATATTCCGCCCGGAAGTCCGCAAAACAGCCCTCATCCAGGGCCTGCCGGATCCGTCCGGCCAGGGCGTTGTAAAAATACAGGTTATGCAGTACCGCAAGGCGCATGGCAAGCATCTCCCCTGCCGCGAAGAGGTGGCGCAGATAGGCGCGCGAAAAGGAGCGGCACACTGGGCAGGCGCAGTCCGGGTCGATGGGCCGCTCGTCCAGCTTGTATTTTTCATTCTTGATGTTCATGGCGCCCGACCAGGTAAAAAGCTTGGCGTGTCGGGCGTTGCGGGCAGGCATGACACAGTCGAAGAAGTCCACGCCCCGCGCCACGCCCTCAATGATGTTGGAAGGGGTGCCCACGCCCATAAGATAGCGCGGCTTGTCCACGGGCATATAGGGCTCTATCACGTCGATGATATCGTACATGACCTGTGCCGGCTCTCCCACCGCCAGACCGCCGATGGCGTAGCCCTCACAGTCGATCTTTGCGGTTTGCTGCATGTGCCAGATGCGCAAGTCCGGAAAGGTCGCCCCCTGATTGATGCCGAAGAGCATCTGTCCCGGATTCACCGTCTCCGGAAGGGCGTTGAGCCGGTCATGCTCTGCTTTGCACCGCTCCAGCCACCGCAGCGTGCGTTCACAGGAGGCCTTGGCATATTCATAGGTGGCCGGATTTTCCACGCATTCGTCAAAAGCCATGGCAATGTCGCTGCCGAGGTTGGACTGGATCCGCATGGACTCCTCCGGCCCCATAAAGATCCGCCGCCCGTCGATATGCGAGGCAAAGGTGACGCCCTCCTCCCGGATCTTCCGCAGTCCAGCCAGAGAAAAGACCTGGAAGCCTCCGGAATCGGTGAGGATCGGGCCGTCCCAGTCCATGAACCGGTGCAGCCCGCCCAGCGCGCGCACCACGTCGTCTCCGGGGCGCAGGTGCAGGTGATAGGTATTGGACAGCTCCACCTGGCAGCCGATCTCCCGCAGATCGTGGGCGGAGAGAGCTCCCTTAATCGCGCCTTGGGTTCCCACATTCATGAACACCGGGGTCTGTACCGTGCCATGGGCACAGGTAAATTCGCCGCGCCGGGCACGGCCTTCGGTCTGGATGAGTTTAAACACGCAAACGCTCCTTTATTTCAGGCTTTGATAAAAGGTACGCAGCTCGGTCCTGCAGGTATCGGGCAGCTCCTTCTTGCGTACGCCCCGGATCGCCCCTTCCAGGGCCGTCAGCTGGTGCAGGCAGGCGTTGGGGTCCGCCTGGGCGCGGATCTGTATCCGGGCCGCCCGGCTGCCCATGCCCCGCAGCGGTTCCGGGGTATCTACGCCGATTCTGTGAAGATGCTCCGCCAACACCGGGCCGAGATTGGGCAAACGGGTCAATGATTCCATTCCGATTCGCCTGCCTTGAGCGGACCGTCAGGAAAAAGCGGCCAGGCCCTGATTGGTCAGCCGCAGCAAAAGTCCCGCCATTTCACCCGGCGACTTGCGCATGCCGCTTTTCAGCCAATTCTGCAGGATGCCGATGCTGCCGGTGATGACATAACGGTACAAATATTCCACGGTCTCCGGGTCGGTGGAGCGGGACGCCTGCCATTGCTGGGCATACTGCTCCTGAAACAGAGCCGTGACCCGCTTTTGAAAGCTGAAATCGCCCTTCTCGCTCAGCAGCAGGCTGCAGAAGTCGCGGTTATCCGCGATATACTGAAAAATCTGCTCCACGACTTGAAAGGCCTCGCCGATATCGGCGCGAAAATCGAAGGCGGACAGCCGCTCCCGGATCTCGGAGATGATCTCGTCCTCGATCTGCTGCAGCAGATCGTATTGATCCCGGTAATGGGCATAAAAGGTACAGCGGTTGATGTCCGCCCGCTCACAGAGCTCTTTGATGGTAATCTTTGCAAGCGGCTTTTGCTCCATCCACTCGATCAGGCTCTTTTTCAGGACCATCTGTGTATACCGCGTGCGCCGGTCGCTCCGGTCTGCGTGCATACCGTCTCCTCCTTCCTCCGCATCTCCCCCAATGTGCCGCACGGCGTCAGTCCGGCTGATCGTCCCTTGGGATAAGGTCTGTGATGAACATCGCATCCCCGAAGGAGAAAAAGCGATAGCGCTGTTCCACCGCTTCCTGGTATGCCGCCAGCACCTGCTCCCGTCCCGCCAGTGCGGAGACCAGCATGATGAGGGTGGACTCCGGCAGATGGAAGTTGGTAATCAGACCGTCCAACGCCTTAAAGCGATACCCCGGGTAGATGAAAATATTGGTCCATCCGGCGCTCTCCCGAAGCGTGCCGTCCTCCGAAGCCCAGCTCTCAATGGTGCGGCAGGAAGTGGTGCCCACACAGATGACCCGTCCGCCGGTCTGCTTCGTGCGGTTGATGGTCTCGGCCGTCTCAGCCGGAATCATGCAGTACTCCGCGTGCATCTCATGGTCGGTGATCTCGTCTTCTTTCACCGGACGGAAGGTCCCCAGGCCCACATGAAGTGTAACGTAGCATACCTTTACGCCCATTTCGCGCACCTGTTCCAGCAGCGCACGGGTAAAGTGCAGTCCCGCCGTCGGCGCGGCGGCGGAGCCCACCGCCCGGGAGTAGACCGTCTGATAGCGCTCCGGGTCCTCCAGCTCCTGCTTGATATAGGGCGGCAGGGGCATCTTGCCCAGCTGCTCCAGCTTTTCCAAAAAAATACCCTCATAGTCAAAGCGCACCAGGCGGTTGCCGCCCTCGCAGACTTCCAGCACCTCAGCGGTGAGGGCGCCGTCTCCGAAGGAAATGCGCGCGCCGGGCTTGAGCCTGCGTCCCGGCCGGACCAGGCACTCCCACACCTTGTCGCCCCGGTCGATGAGCAGCAGCACCTCCGCTGCGCCGCCGCCGGGCACGCGGTGGCCGACAAGCCGTGCGGGCAGGACCCGGGAGTCGTTGAGCACCAAGCAGTCGCCCGGGCGCAAGAGGGCGGGCAAATCGTAAAAATGCATATGCCGCCGCGCCCCCGTGTTCTTATCCAGCACCAGGAGCCGGGAGGCATCCCGGCGCTCCAGCGGAGTTTGTGCAATCAGTTCCTCCGGCAGGTAAAAATCAAAATCAGCGGTCTTTATGGCTGGCGCACCTCGATTCCGGTATAGTAGAATTGCAGGATATCCCAATAAGTATAGCCCTGCTGTGCCATAGAATACGCGCCCCATTGGCTCATACCCACGTGATGGCCCCAGCCGGTTCCGGCGATGGTAAAGGTATCGCCCCCCGAAGCGGCGGATGGGGCCAACTGCTTCACCGCGGCGTCGCCGCCGATGACATAGGGTTGGCCGGAGGGCAGCTGGGATACCGTTCCGCTTCCGTCCACCGCGTATACGCCGCTCACAGAGGGCAGCGTCCCCTCCCCGTTCACCGCGTAACCTCCGCTTCCGCCCGAAATGCTGTAGCGCTGGGAACGCAGTCCCAGAAATGTCCGGCAGTCTTCCTTCGTCTTCGTGAAGCTTTTTCCCGCCGAATCGGTAAAGGTAATTGCCAGTACATTCCCCGTGGGCGACGTTTTTGTGACCTGAACGTCCACGATGCCGGAATTGGCGTAACCCTTGCCGTTGAGCAGATCAGTCAGCTCCTGGCGGGTATAGGTCACACTCCAGCTGTAGCGTTCAATTTTATCGGATACAGCGGCCTCATAGGGATCCGTCTTCCCTTTCAAATAGGGCGTGTCCTCATACCAGATGTTCCCCGCGTCTTCCGTAGCTCCGCCATCGCAGGAAAAATAGACTGGCTCGGTCAAGCCGCCGTTATACCAGATATATTGGCCATAAGTGGCCTCCACCGCCTGGCGGCTGGCGTCGCTCATGCCGGCGATCCCCCTGTAAGCCTGACAGTGGACCGTGTTGCAGATATCGAAGCCGTCGGAGCTGTGCCGCTGATCCAGCAGCTTGGCATAGCTGTAAGTCCGGGCGCATACCGCCTGGGCCTTCAGTGCCTCCAAGGGCCAGGAGGCGCTCATCTCGGACAAAATGACCCCTTGCACATAATCCTCCATGGGAAGCACGTTGCTCACCGACAGATTGCCGCCGCTGCGCCGGTACTGGAACGCGCCGTAATAGGTATTTCCCCGGAAAATAGTCCGGGTCTTGACCGTATCATCCAGACCGGGCTGGACCGCCAGGGCCCATCCGTCGGCACTGTCGAACTGGAACAGGATCGTTCCGGTCCCCGTCTCCACCACCGAAACGCCCGTGCCCGACGGGGCCGTCACCGACGCTCCGGGCACCGCGGCCTGTGCGTTCTGTGCCGAGGCGCTGTCCAGGTAGGCGCCGAGCCTGACGTAATAGGCTCCGTCGATCCATGCCGGGAAGGCGCCGGCATACCGGCAGGCCGCCGCAGACGCCGACTGGAAGTCCGCATAGCGCTCCGGAAGCTGGAGATGATAGCCCCCCACGGCAATGCCGGAAGAAATGGAGTCGTAATATCCAGCCCAGCCGCCCACAGTGCCGTAATACACGGTCTGATCCTTTACCATGGAGATCGCAGTTTTCGCCGTGCTGCCCAGCGGAACAAAGCGCAGGCTGCCGTCAAAATAGCCGAAGCGGTACCCGGAACCCACTTCGTTGAGCAGATTTGCCCCTGGCAGGGCGCTGCCGCCGTAAAAGAGCCCCACCCGGATGGTCGGATTCACCTGTACCGAGGCCGCCTGGGCAGGCGCTGCACCCATCCATTGGGAAACCATCAGGAGGGCGGCTGCAAGTTGTATAAATTTCAAACATTTCCCTTGCTTCATTTGTCAATTCTCACATCCCGGTTTTGTTGACACGATTCTTCGAATTGTGGTACAATTTTTAAAATTTCAATTCCATAGGCGTTATTAGCATAACAGAGGTCGCGGCTGTTCAACAGTAGCGCGGGGAGGGCTCCGGTGGCCCCTGGAACCGCTGCGAAAGGGGACGCCGCCGAAGGAGCCCGGTCCACGGAAGCCCCGCTCCTGGTCGCCCGGCGAAGAGCCGTCCGACTGTCGCCGCGCGCCGCGGTGGAGCGCTGTCTGCTTTTGGGGTATCTTGTCAAAGGCAAATCGTCTTTGACATTATAGTACAAAATCAGCAGTTCTGTAAACTGCTGATTTATTTTTTGCTTCGATCCGGTTTTGCCGGTCTCAAACGAGCCGGCAATGGAATAGGATACATCATGAACGATGGAGGTCATTGATTATGGAAAAGTACAAGGTCGGCGTCATTGGCGGTACCGGTATGGTCGGTCAGCGGTTTGTGACCCTTTTGGAAAACCACCCCTGGTTCCAGCTCGCCGTTATCGCGGCCAGCGGCCGTTCGGCCGGCAAGACCTATGAGGAAGCCATCGGTACCCGCTGGGCCATGGATACCCCAATGCCTGAGGAGGCGAAAAACCTCGTCGTCATGAATGCCGCCGAGGATGTGGAACGGATCGCCGCCCAAGTGGATTTCGTCTTCTCCGCCGTGGACATGAAGAAAGAGGAGATTCAGGCGCTGGAGGAAGCGTATGCCCGCCATGAGTGCCCCGTGGTCTCCAATAATTCCGCCCACCGCTGGACCAGCGACGTGCCCATGGTGGTGCCGGAGATCAATCCGGAACACATTCAGGTCATAGAGGCCCAACGAAAGCGACTGGGGGTGGAGCGCGGGTTCATTGCCGTCAAGTCCAACTGCTCCCTCCAGAGCTATGTCCCCGCACTGCACCCCCTGCGCGGCTTTGGTCTGGAAAAGGTGCTCGTCTGCACCTACCAGGCCATCTCCGGTGCGGGCAAGACCTTCCAGACCTGGCCGGAAATGGTGGATAATGTCATCCCCTACATCGGCGGCGAAGAGGAGAAGAGCGAGCGTGAACCGCTGAAGCTCTGGGGCAAGGTGGAAAACGGCGTGATCGTCAACGCCGCGTCGCCCGCCATCACCGCGCAGTGCCTGCGCGTCCCCGTCTCCAACGGCCATATGGCCGCTGTTTTCGCCACCTTCCAAAACACCCCTTCCCCGGAGGAGATCAAAGACAGTTGGGCAAATTTCAAGGGCCGCGCCCAGGAGCTGGCCCTGCCCACCGCGCCCAAACAGTTCCTGCATTATTTTGAGGAGCCAGACCGCCCCCAGACCCGTCTCGACCGCGCGCTGGAGGGGGGCATGGCCGTATCCGTGGGCCGTCTGCGGCCCGACACCCAGTACGATTATAAGTTTGTCTGTCTTTCCCACAATACCCTGCGCGGCGCAGCGGGCGGAGCCGTCCTGCTGGCCGAACTGCTGTGCGCGGAGGGGTACATTCTAAGGAGGTAACCCCCTATCATGAGAGAACCTGTTTTTACCGGAGCCTGCTCCGCCATTGTGACCCCATTTGACCAGAGCGGCGCTGTCAATTACGATCGGTTCGGCAGACTGATCGACGAGCAGATCGCACGCGGCCTGGACGCTATCTGCGTCTGCGGCACCACCGGCGAGTGCGCCACCCTTTCCATTCGGGAGCATATTGCCGCCGTGGAATACTGTGTCAAGCGGGTCAATCATCGGGTCAAGGTCATCGCCGGCGCGGGAAGCAACGATACATCCGCTGCCGTTTACCTGTCCCAGCACGCTCAGGACTCCGGGGCCGACGCTCTGCTGCATGTGACTCCCTATTACAACAAGGCGTCTCAAACTGGTCTCATCAAGCATTATGAATACATAGCCGACCGGGTGGAGCTGCCCATCATCCTCTATAACGTCCCCTCCCGGACCGGCGTTTCCTTCACGGCGGAGACCTATCAGGTTCTCTCCCAGCATCCCAAGATCAACGGCGTCAAGGAAGCCAGCGGAAACTTTTCCCTGCTGGCGCACACCCGCTCAATCTGCGGCGACGATTTTTACGTCTGGTCCGGCAACGACGATCAGGTGGTGCCCATGATGAGTCTGGGCGCCAAGGGCGTCATTTCCGTGGTGGCAAATATCGCGCCGGAGATCATGATCCAAATGACCCACCTCTGCCTGGAAGGCAGATTCGGGGAAGCCAGCGCGCTTCAGCTGCGGTATATGGATTTTATCGACGCGCTCTTCCTCGAAGTCAACCCCATCCCCATCAAGGCCGCTATGAATTTGGCCGGCTATGATGTGGGCTCTTTGCGGCTGCCCCTGTGCGATATGTCCAACGGGCATCTGGAAACGCTGCGCCAGGCCATGATAAGCGCCGGGATCCTTTCTTGACGCGGGAGGGATGTGGAACATGGTAAGGCTGATCATTTCCGGCTGTAACGGCCGGATGGGCCGGGCGGTGGAGGCGATCTGCACCGCCGAACCGGATGTTGAGATCGTCGCAGGCTTTGACCTTCTTGGGGCGGGGGAGCGGGAGTTTCCGGTCTTCGCCTCCCCGGCCGACTTCCGGGGCGAGGCCGATGTGGTCGTGGATTTTTCCTCACCGGCGGCGCTGAACGCGCTGCTGCACTTTGCAAGGAGCCGCCGGATACCTCTGGTACTGTGCACCACCGGATATCTTCCGGAGCAGCTGTCCGCGATTGACGCGGCCGCACGGCAGATCCCCATTTTCCGTTCCGCCAACATGTCGTTTGGGGTAAACGTGCTTTTGGACCTGGTGCGCAGGGCGGCGGCGGTGTTGGGCGAGCGCTATGACGTGGAGATCGTGGAGCGCCATCACAACAAAAAATTGGATGCGCCCAGCGGTACGGCTCTGATGCTGGCGGAAGCGGCGGCGGATGGGCTTTCCGATACGCCGGAGTACGTCTATGAGCGCCAGAGCATCCGCAGGGCCCGTCAGGCCCACGAGATCGGGATCTCCTCCGTACGGGGCGGCGGTATTGTGGGGGATCACGAGGTCCTTTTTGCCGGGCGGGACGAGGTCATCGAATTGCGTCACTCCGCGCTGAGCCGCGAGGTCTTTGCCTCCGGCGCGGTGAAGGCGGCGCGTTTCCTGGCCGGCATTGACGCCCCCGGTCTCTATTCCATGGCAGACCTGGTCGGACAATTCAAGTGACCTGAAGCGGGGCCCGGGATTCTCCGGGTCCCGCTTTTTCAGGGCGCAAAAACGACCGCTTAGCCGCTTGAAAACGCCGTTTGGGCAAAAGCACTGCAGGCTGAAAAAAGATAACGGCAGCACCCGCTCCATTTTTCAAAAAAGCCCCTCAGAGTACGCGCCCGAAGGCGCGTACTCTGAGGGGCTTTTTTGTGTCGGTTCCGTCCAGGCTGTCCCATCATATAATATATTCGTTGCCCGGTCGGCCTGATACCATGAGGTCCGCAATGGTGATGCCGTCGAAAAACGTACGGATCATGGCATCCAGCTTTCGCCACATGGGCAGCGTGCGGCAGTCCGCCATGCGGGGGCACTGGTATGCGTCATCCTCCAGGCAGGCAACCGGAGCGAGACTTCCCTCGGTCAGGCGCAGGATGCTGCCAACGGTACAGCGCTCCGGCGGCTTGGCCAGACGGTAGCCTCCCCCCTTCCCACGCAGACCGGTCAGTATCTTTTCCCGTACCAGCGCTTTCAAAATGCTCTCCAGATACTTTTCAGAGATATCCTGCCGCTCCGCGATCACCTTTAAAGGAATATAGCCGTCCGCTTGATGTTCTGCCAGGTCGATCATGACCCGCAGCGCATAACGGCCTTTGGTCGAGATCATCATTGAGGACATCCTCACTTTCGTTGGTTTAACCAATTATACAATAGGTTTAATAGGTTTTCAATGGGCGGATAGAGAAAATGTGGCAGAAGGATTGACAAGGTCGATGACAAGGTATATTATTCATATAAACCTAGTATGAAAGTAGGTATTAAATATGAGCAAAATCTATTCCCGTGCAGACCAACTGATTGGCAAGACCCCCCTGCTGGAGCTGACTCACATCGAACGGGACCTTGGCCTGGAGGCCCGTATCCTGGCCAAGCTGGAGTATTTTAACCCCGCAGGTTCCGTCAAGGACCGCATTGCCAAAGCCATGATCGACGATGCGGAGCAAAAGGGGCTTTTGAAGCCCGGTTCCGTCATCATCGAACCCACATCGGGCAATACCGGGATCGGCCTTGCCTCCGTAGCGGCGGCCCGGGGCTACCGCATCCTCATCGTCATGCCGGAGACCATGAGCATAGAGCGCCGCCAGCTGATGCGCGCCTATGGCGCCGAGCTGGTGTTGACCGAGGGCGCTCTGGGGATGAAGGGGGCGATCGCCAAGGCCGACGAACTGGCGCGGGAGATTCCAGACAGCTTTATTCCCGGTCAGTTTGTCAACCCGGCCAATCCCGCTGTGCATAAGGCTACCACCGGCCCGGAGCTCTGGGCGGATACGGATGGGACGATAGACCTCTTTGTATCCGGCGTCGGCACCGGCGGCACCATCACCGGCGTGGGCGAATACCTGAAAAGCCAGAACCCGGCGGTTCGGATCGTAGCGGTGGAGCCGGCGGCCTCCCCGGTGCTGAGTAAGGGTACCGCCGGAAGCCATAAGATCCAAGGAATTGGCGCCGGATTTGTCCCTGCGGTGCTGGATACCAACGTCTATGACGAGATCATCGCCGTGGAGAACGACGACGCCTTTTCCACCGGCCGTCAGATCGGCCGCGCGGAGGGGATTTTGGTGGGTATCTCCTCCGGCGCAGCCGTATGGGCGGCGATCCAGCTGGCCCGCCGTCCGGAGAACAAGGGTAAGACCATCGTCGCCCTATTGCCCGATACCGGCGACCGCTACCTTTCCACCCCCCTGTTTGCAGACTGACCCTGCCATAAAAATGAGAAACAGAAAGAGAGAGAGGCCGCTTTATGCGTAAGCAACCTTATCATTTTGAGACGCTCCAGCTTCACGTGGGCCAGGAGCAGCCCGATCCTGCCACTGATGCCCGGGCGGTGCCCATTTATCAGACCACCTCTTACGTGTTCAAAAACTCGGCTCACGCGGCAGCCCGTTTCGGGCTGGCGGACCCCGGCAACATCTACGGCCGGCTGACCAACTCGACGCAGGATGTACTGGAGAAGCGTCTGGCGGCGCTGGAAGGCGGCGTGGCCGCCCTGGCGCTGGCTTCCGGTGCGGCGGCCATCGCCTATACCATTCAGGCGCTTGCGCAGGCGGGAGAGCATATCGTGGCGCAGAAGACCATTTATGGCGGCAGCTACAACCTGCTGGCGCATACCCTGCCCCAGTACGGCATCTCCGCTACGTTCGTAGACGTCCACGACCTGGCGCAGGTGGAGCGCGCCATTCAGGCGAATACCAAAGCCATTTATCTGGAGACCCTCGGGAACCCCAACAGCGATATTCCGGATATCGACGCCCTTGCAGCCCTTGCCCACAAGCACGGCCTGCCCCTGGTCATCGACAATACCTTCGGCACGCCTTATCTGATCCGCCCCATTGAGCATGGCGCAGACCTGGTGGTCCACTCCGCCACCAAATTCATCGGCGGTCATGGCACTACGTTAGGCGGTATCATCGTGGATTCCGGAACGTTTGACTGGGCCGCCAACGGAAAATATGCCCCTATCGCCGCTCCCAATCCCAGCTACCATGGCGTTTCCTTCACGGATGCCGCAGGTCCCGCCGCCTTTGTCACCTACATCCGCGCCATCCTGCTGCGCGACACCGGGGCCACCCTCTCCCCCTTCAACGCTTTCCTGCTGCTCCAGGGCGTGGAGACCCTCTCGCTGCGCTTGGACCGGCACGCAGAGAATACCAGGGCAGTGGTGGGCTATCTGTCCAAGCACCCCCTGGTGGAGCATGTCAACCACCCCTCGCTGCCCGACCATCCCGACCACGCGCTTTATGAGAAGTATTTCCCCCACGGCGGCGCTTCCATCTTTACGTTTGAGATCAAGGGCGGTCAGGCGGAAGCCCACAAATGGATCGACCATCTTGAGCTCTTTTCTCTGCTGGCCAATGTGGCGGATGTAAAGAGCCTGGTCATCCACCCGGCCACCACCACCCATTCCCAGCTCTCTCCTGCGGAGCTGCTGGATCAGGGCATCAAGCCCAATACCATCCGCCTGTCCGTCGGTACAGAGCACAAAGACGATATCATTGCTGACCTGGAGCAGGCCTTTGCGGCCCTTTCGTAATCAGTGATCTCCCCGAAAGATACCTGTATTTTTCAAGAAGCGTACCGAGCGGTTTCGGCACACCGGGCGGCAGCCCCTCCTACGCGGGAGGGGCTGCCGTTTTTGTACAAAGAACCCCCTCGGCTGTGCCGAGGGTAAGAGCTTATAGCAGAATAAAGACAAAAACTCCTTTTGATTTAAAATAGGTTTGCGGTCTGGCAACTGCAAACGAAAAATCAAAAGAGCGTATGCAACAGGGATAGGCGCTGCTAGTATTTCAGAACTTTGCCCGCATAATCATAACCACCGGCCGTGCCGGTGGTTATGATTACCCAATCGCTTTCAGAATCTTCGTGATCAGCTCGACCCGGCGGAATGGCGTCATCAGGTAGATGCCGTCGGTATAGGGCTGGATTTCCCGGGCAATCCGGGTGGAGATGCGCAGCGCCAGCTCCTCGGCCTCAGCCCGGTCCTTGCCCACGTATTGCGAGACGATCTCATCGCAAACATACATGCCTGAGATCTCATTGTTCAGAAAGCAGGCGTTGCGGTGGCTGACCACCGGGAAGATACCGCCCAGCAGCTTTCCTTTCAGCACGGCCCGGGCCTGTATAAGATGTTCCAGCGCCTCCCGCGACAGTACCGGCTGGGTCAGAAAACCGGCTACGCCGCATTCCTCCTTCTCTTGCGCCAGCCGAAGCTGCACCGAAAAATTCCGGGCGTTCAGATTCAGCGCGGCAAAGATCTGGAAGGGGGTGGAAAGGCTCTCTCCATTCAGGCCGCTGACATACCGGGCCAGCTTACGGGAGTTGAAGTTGAATACGCTTTTGACCTCATCCCGGTCGGTGGATGGGATCGGGTCTCCGGTAATCAGCAGAACGTTGTGGACCCCCTCCATGGACAGGCCCAGCAGCAGGGCCTTGGTGGCGTTCAGGTTCCGGTCCCGGCACGTCATGTGGGGAAGCGGCTCCACGCCCAGCTCCCGTTTCAGCTTACAGGCCAGAAGGCTGCTGTCTGCCCGGGGACGCCCCACGGGGCAATCGGCGATGGTCACCGCGTCCACTCCGGCCTCCCGCAGTGTGCGTACCCCCTCCAAAAACGGCGCGAGGTCATCGTCTGCCGGTGGATCCAGCTCCACGGCGACCACCCGTTTACCGGAGCGCAGCTTTTCCCAAAGAGGATTGACATCGCCCGCCTCCACCCGGAGGCGGGCCTTTTCGGCCGGGGCGGCGGGACAGCGTATGCTGGTCCCTTCCAGCGCCCGGGCGGCGCAGGCAATGTGTTCCGGCGTAGTGCCGCAGCAGCCGCCCACAATGGACGCCCCCGCGCCCACGATCTGGACCATCCGCCGGGAAAAGTAATCCGGCGTGCCCTTGTAAAGCGTCCGGCGGCCCACCACGGTGGGATATCCGGCGTTGGGCATCACGGAGAGAAGCGTATCCCCGCGCTCCAGCCCCTCGATGTACCGCAGCAAATGGAGCGGGCCGGAGATGCAGTTGAAGCCTGCCGCATCCACCTCCGTAAGGGCGGCCGTACGGCGGAACAGCTCCCGGCCCAGCGCGCCCTCCCGGGTGACTCCGTCGGCCCCAACGGCAAAGGATACCAGGAGAAACGCGTCCGGGCAGCGGCGTTTCAGATACCGGGCCAGTTCCGGTATTCCGTCGTCTGTCGGCAGCGTCTCTGCCAGAAAACAGGTCAGTCCCTGTTCCAGAAAGAGATCAAGTTGAAGGCAGTAGAGCTCCGCCGGGCTGTGTTCCTTGTCCTGGGGCGCCGGGCCCAGGTCGGCAAAAACGAAGGCGCCGAAGGGCTCTGCCGCCTCCCGGGCCAGCCGGGCTCCCTCCGCGATGATCTGACGGGCCAAAGCGTGCTTCCCCTGCGCCAGGTCCACGCCTACGGAAAACGTATTGGTCTTGATCGCCCGGCACCCAGCCTCCAGATACGCACGGTGGATGGCGGATACCTCCTCCGGGTGCTCCAGATTGGCCAGCTCGCACCGCTCCGCCGCCCGGCCGGGCCGGGCGGCAAAATAGGTGCCCATTGCTCCGTCGAACAGCAGGGGCTTACCCTGCTTCAAATACGCTTTGACTCCCATGTCATCCCAACACCTTCCTCGCGATCTCCACCGACGCCCGGGCGTCTCCCGCGTAGTAGTCCGCCCCCATCCGCCGGGCATGCTCCGGCGTAACAACCGCGCCGCCTACCCAGATGACCGGCGGCTCCGGCAGGCTGTGGAGCAGCCGGATGGTCTCCTCCATGGCGGGCAGCGTGGTGGTCATCAGCGCCGACAGTCCCACCAGACGGACCGCCCGGGCCTGTACCGTCTCCAGAATTGCTTCCGGCGGCACGTCTCTGCCCTGGTCAATGACTTCGTATCCATAGTTTTCTAACATCGTTTTCACGATGTTCTTGCCGATGTCATGGATATCCCCCTTGACCGTGGCCACCACCAGCCGGCCCTTTCGCACCGGCTCGCCGCCCCTGGCGGCAAGGGAGGCGCGCACGGCCTCAAAGACGGCCTGCGCCGCCTGGGCCGCGCTCAGCAGCTGAGGCAGAAACACCCTGCCCCGCTCATACCCCTCCCCCACCTTGTCCAGGGCCGGGATCAGCTGGCGCTCCACCAGGGACAGCTCGCTCTCCCTTCCCTGCTGCAGGGCCTGCCGGGCCAGCTGACCCGCCTCGGTGCGCAGCCCCCGCATCACGGCCTCCTCCAACTCCAGCCCGGCGCCCGGCGCGGCAGCCGGGGCTGCTGAGACCGTACCGGCAAAGCGCTCCACATAGTCCCGGCACGCCCTGTCCTCGCCGGAGAGGACCCGAAAAGCCGCTACCGCATCCATCATTTCCCGTTGATTGGGGTTGAGGATGGGCAGCGTCAGGCCCATATTCAGCGCCTGGATCAGAAAGCTTTGGGTGATCAACGCACGGTTCGGCAGGCCAAAGGAGATATTGGACACGCCCAGAACGGTCGCAAGCCCCAGCTCCTCCCGTACCGCGCGCACCGCGCGCAGGGTCTCCGTCGCCTGGGATTGCTGGGCGGAGACCGTGAGGGTCAGGCAGTCGATCCAAAGATCTTCTCTCGGGATATCGTACGACAGCACCGCGTCCAGAATACGCCGGGCGATGTCCAGGCGCGCCCGGGCCGTCTGGGGAAGCCCGTGCTCATCCAGCGTGAGCCCCACCACGCTGGCGCCGTATTTTTTCACAATGGGCAGGATTCTGGCGAGCACCTCGGGGTCGCCGTTCACCGAGTTGACCGCCGCCTTGCCGTTGTAGACCCGAAGGCCGGCCTCCAGCGCGTCCGGATTGGAAGAATCCAGCTGAAGCGGCAGGGCCACGGCGCTCTGCAATTTTCGGACGACCCGGGGCAGCATATCGACTTCGTCCACGCCGGGGTAGCCGACATTCACGTCCAGGATATCGGCTCCGGCGTCCTCCTGCTGCACCGCCACATCCAGGATATAGTCCAGGTCCTCCTCCAGCAGGGCCTGCTGAAAGCGCTTTTTTCCGGTGGGATTGATGCGCTCTCCGATGACGCGTACTCCGTCCAGCCGGAGGGGCCGGGTGGGGGTGCAGACGAACGCCTTTCCCGCATAGCGCCGGGGAACGGGGTGCTTGTCCGCCAAGGCGGCGCGCAGCCGGCGGATATACTCCGGCGACGTGCCGCAGCAGCCTCCAAAAATGGTCACGCCGGCCTCCAGGCCGCGCAGCAGCGCCGCCGCAAACGCCTCGGGGGCCATGTGGTAATGTCCGTCCACCGGGTCGGGAAGCCCCGCATTGGGCTTTGCGATGACGGGCAGGCGGGTGTGCCGGCACAGCTGACGCAGCAGCGGCAGCAGCTGGTCCGGTCCCAGCGAGCAGTTCAGGCCGATGGCGTCGGCTCCGAGGCCCTCCAGCGTACGCGCCATCGAGGGGATGGTGCAGCCGGTGAAGGTCCGCCCTCCCTCGTCAAAGGACATCGTGACAAAGACCGGCAGATCGGTCTGCTCCTTCACGGCCAGCAGGGCGGCCTTGGCCTCATAGAGGTCGGTCATCGTCTCGATCGCGACCAGATCGGCCCCCGCCGCCGCGCCGCAGCGCGCCATTTCCCCAAACAGCGCATAGGCCTCCTCAAAACGGAGGCTTCCCATGGGTTCCAGCAGCTCTCCCAGCGGCCCCATGTCCAGGGCGACCCGGGCCGGCGTTCCAGCAACGGCCTGCTTGGCCAGGGTCACCCCCGCCGTGACGATCTCCTGTACGCTGTGACCGGTGTGAGCCAGCTTCCGGCGGTTTGCCCCGAAGGTATTGGCGTAGACCACCTGGCTGCCCGCCAGGGCGTATTCCCGGCTGACCGAAGCGATCCATTCCGGCGCGCTCCGGTTGAGCAGCTCCGGCTGGCCGCCGGGGGGCAGCCCCTTCTGCTGGAGCACGGTGCCCATAGCGCCGTCCAGCAGAAGGATCCCGTTTTTCCAAAATTCAGCTTCCACAGTGGTTTCCTCCCTTGCGCAGCGTACAGCTCTCCCGCATGGAACAATAGGCGCACCCCCGGATGCGGGCGCGCTGGGGCGTGTCGGACAGGCCGATCACCGCCGTCACCGATTTGGCCGGGTTGAGCAGCAGGCTCTCCGTGACCGACAGTCCCAGCCGGCGCCCGGCGTCCAGCGCGGCGCAGACCTGCGGCTGCACCTGCAGCGGCAGGTCCCCATAGCCGGGGCTGAAGCGGTCCGTCCGATAGCGGCCGGGCAGACGCCGCTGCAGCTGCGCTTCCGCCGCGTCGCATCCGGACTCGACCCAGGCGCTGCCGCAGGCGTCCAGAAGGACCGCCCGCGCCATATCTCTGGCCTGCTCGGCGCGCAGCATGGCGTCAAATCCGCTGCCCAGGGTACAGGCCAGCAAAACGGCCTGGTCGCATTGCGCCAGAAGCGTCCCGGCCGTCCGCCCCGGCAAGACGATCCCCGTCCCGGACAGGGAAAGCCTTTCTCCTTCCCGCAGCAGCGGAAACACCCGGTAGACAAACCTGGGCGTGATCCGGGCCGTCAGCTGCGCCGCCACGTCCTCCGCCTGACCGCGCAGCCCGTCCGGTACAGGGCCCCGCACGCCCAAATAGCGCAGGGCTTCCTCCACGTTCAGCACTGCCGCGCGCCTCCCTTCCGTACGCTTTCGGTTGCAAAAAAGCCCGCCTTCGTTCGACGGAAGACGGGCCGATCTTCTGCTTTGCTGTTATTATAACCTGCGCAGCTGCGGTGTGTCAACCAAACCCATCGGCTCAATATGAAATAAAAATAGAAAAAATGGTTGCCCTGCGTTGGTACATTCGATCATTGACTGCGGTGTATACCTGTGCTATCATAAAACCCACAAAATCAATTGGTTTATTTTTGGAAGGAGTGACGACGCCAATGGAACCGGGTGCAGGCGTCCTCATCGCCATGAGCGGCGGGGTGGACAGCTCGGTTGCGGCTTACCTTCTGTTGGAGCAGGGCCGCCATTGCGCAGGGGCAACCATGCGTCTGTATCGCAATGAGGATATCGGCCTTCCGCGCTTCCATTCCTGCTGTGCCCAGCAGGATATAGAAGACGCAGCGGAAGTGGCGTTTCAATTGGATATCCCCCATAGGGTGCTGGATCTTACTGCAGAATTCCGGGAGCAGGTCATCCAGCGGTTTGTCCAAGGTTATGAGCGTGGCGACACCCCGAATCCCTGCATTGACTGCAACCGCTATCTGAAATTTGACCGGCTCCTGCATATCGCACGGCAGGAAGGTCTGGTCTATCTGGCGACCGGCCATTATGCCCGTATCGTTTATGACCGGTCGACCGGCCGGTATCTGCTCAAAAAAGCCGCGGATACGCATAAAGATCAAAGCTACGTGCTCTACAGAATGACGCAGGAACAGCTGGCCCATACACAGTTCCCCCTGGGCGAGCTGCAAAAGGAGCAGGTCCGGGCCCTTGCGGAGCGGCTTGGCTTCGTCAACGCCCGAAAGCATGACAGCCAGGATATCTGCTTTGTGCCGGACGGCGATTATGCGCATTTTTTGGAACAGTACACTGGAATACGGTATCCGGACGGCGACCTTTTGGATCAGGCTGGTCGTACAGTAGGCCGCCATCATGGCGCGGTACGGTATACGCTGGGGCAGCGCCGGGGACTTGGGCTGGCCATGGGCGCGCCGGTCTATGTCTGCGGCAAATGCATGCGGTGCAATACCGTTACCGTCGGGCCCGAATCAGCCCTCTACGCGCGCGGACTCTTGGCGGAAGATATGAACTGGATTATCGACCCGCCGTCCGTGCCGTTCCGGGTCCAGGCAAAGATCCGATACCGTCAGGCGGAGCAATGGGCAACCGTTACCGCGGCATCTGAAACCTGGGCACGGCTGGAGTTTGATACGCCCCAGCGGGCCGTCACTCCGGGGCAGTCGGCGGTTCTGTACCGTGGCGACCTAGTACTGGGCGGCGGGACCATCCGGGAGGCGATTTCCCTGTGATCTACTTGGACTATGCGGCAAATACCCCGGTGGACCCGGCGGTGCTGGAGCGTTTCTGCCAGCTGGAGCATGAATGGGTCGGAAATCCCAACGCCTCTCACCGTGCGGGCCGGGCCGCACGGGCAGAGCTGGCCCGCATTACCGATTCCATTGCCAGCCTGCTGGGGGTACATCCGTCTGAGATCCTGTATACCTCTGGCGCCAGCGAAGCCAACAATACGGCGGTCAAGGGACTTGTACAGGCCGCTGGAACGGCTGGCAGGCATGTGATTTCTACGCCGTTGGAGCACGCATCGATCAACGGTTGCCTGGAATTTCTCCGCACACAAGGCTACACGGTCGATTTGCTGAACCTTCGCAGCGACGGCACCGTTGATCTGGCTCATCTGGACGCCCTGCTCCGGGTCGACACCGTTTTAGTCAGCGTCTGCGCCGTGGACAGCGAGCTTGGTATTCAGCAGCCCATAGAAGCGATCGCGGCGCATCTTCAGAACTATCCGAACTGCCGTTTCCACGTGGATGCCACCCAAGCGGTGGGCCGGACGGACCTGTCCTTTTCCTGTGCGGACACAATGAGTTTTGCCCCCCACAAGTTTTATGGTCTGAATGGAAGCGGTATTCTCCTCAAACGCAGGCGGATACCACTGATGCCGCTGATCCACGGCGGTGGCAGCATGACGGCTTACCGCAGCGGCACGCCGGCTTTGGCACTGGCCGGTGCAGCGGAGGCCGCGCTGCGCCTCGCCCTGGCCGGTCTGCAAGAACGTACCGGTCTCGTCCGCCGCTGGAATACGATCCTACGAAGCGCCCTTTCCGCTTATCCCAACGTACAGATTAACAGTCCGGAAACGGCGGTTCCTCACATTCTGAATCTCAGCATAGCGGGAGTCAAGGGCACGGCGTTTCAGCGCGCTCTGGATGAACGCGGCTTCTGCGTATCCGTCCAATCGGCGTGCTCGGAAGACGGCGCTCCCTCCCGAGCGGTCTTTGCCCTCAGCGGCGACCGCAAACGTGCGCTCAGCGCTTGGCGGATCAGCCTGAGTCATTTGACCACCGCCCAGGAAATTCAGAGCTTTTTATCCGCCTTTCACGATTGTTATGAGAACCTAGCCGGTTGAGTTCCGCGGGACAGCCTCAGGGGACGGCGCAATACGCCGTCCCCTGAGGCTGTTACCGCTTTCGTGGAATGAGCAGCAATTGACCGTTCGGTGCGTTTTCCTCTGCAAGGGCATTGGCCTGCATGATATCCTGCTGTGTAGTACCGTAAGCCTTGGCCAGATCCCAGAGCCGCTCTCCCGGGCCGACCATGCGCAGTACGATAGAGGGCTGGCCCGAGGTATCCCGGCGGGCGGTCTCGTCCATGCGGATGGCCGCGACCCCTGCCGTGCGGCGAATCTCCAGGGCCACATATTGGAAGTCCACCGGAAAACGGACCTCGATCCCGCCGGTGGTGGGCGTGGCAAACACGGGGGACGGGCAGGAACACCGCGCCGAGCATACTGCTCCCTCAGGCAGGTCCAACGTGCAGGAAGCCTGGATCGGTCTTGTGACCGAGACCCGGCTTCCCTCCTCCGTCAGGTAGAGCACCGTTACATTGATCTGGCTGCTGAGCGTCAGACGCGCTCCCTCACGGTTTTGAGATACGGCCCCAACACAGACGTAAGCGTCAAAGACTTCCTTGGCCAGCATTCCCGTCTCCAGGATCTCCCGGACGGTCTGCTCCTTTACGCCGCAATCCAACAGGCGCGGCATACTGTAAACCCGTACCTCCGGATGAAGATCGTAGGCAGTGGAGTACACGTCGGTAAGCACTTCCAGAGACCGTTCCTCCCGCACGACTGCCTGCGCCAACAGGCCAAGGGCCACACAGATGGAGCGGCGGTCGCCCGACTCCAGGCTGCATTCAGCGCCGGTCAGCAGCACCTGTACCTGGCAGGTGGACTCCTCTCCTGCGCCGCTGACCTCCATGATCTGAGAGAACGGCAGTTCGTATTCCACGGAGCAGAGCGCGCCCTCCACAGTACGGTAGAGCACCTGAAGCTGGGCCTCGCCCTTGAAAATGAGCTTGCTGCCGATGACCTTGGCCTCGCTGCACCGCAGGGCAACGCGGTGCTTGAGCAGCTCTTCCGCCTCCGGTTTGCTTCCGGGAATCGCCACGTCGTCCGCAAATGTAAAGGGCTTTTCCTGTACGCATGCCACCACGCAGGTATCACAGCGTTCCGCCAGCTGTTCCACCCCGGTCTCCTCCGGGGCCAGCACGCCTGCGCAGATGTTTTCCGTCATGGCGGCATAGGCCTGAACGTGCACTGCGAGATTGACCCGCACCAACACCTTGCGCGGATTGAGACTTCGGGTCTCGGCCATCTCCACCCAGGGGACGGCCACCACGCTGCACTGAGGGCCGACGGCCGCACTGTCCGCCGTACTGGTAAAGGAGAGGGTCGCTTCCACCCGGCGCATCCCCTCCTCCCCGTCCGGCAGATAGAGAATGGCGGCGCGCACTGTGCCGGAGACCTCCACCCTGCCCTCCTGGGCCTCCTTGCTCTTCAGGAAGACTTTCCCCTCGGTATCGCAGATCCGAAGGATATCCGGACAGGCGTCCGGTACGATCATCTCCAGGGTCTCTTCGTGGAAAACGGTGGTATCCAGTACGGCTTCATAGCCGCTCAGTTGGGTCCGGTCAAGTTCCAGCTCCATAGCGTTCCACTCCTTGTACGGGCCCTGCGGCCCTTTTTCATGCTACAGAACTATATGTACAAGGTCGGCCAACTATGTCTGTCCTTTTCTCAGCGCAGTCCAAAAAGGGTCTTCAAAATGCCGCGCAGCGCCTTGGGGGATTTGACCACCACGATCTTCATAGCATAGCCTCCCTGTCATCCCAAAATCGTTTGATCCAGTCCTTGCCCCGACAGCCCAGAACGGCGCCCAGGCCCAGCGTGAACAGGCTGGCCGGATGGAGCAGAACGGCCGCGCCGCCAAGGCAGAGGACCGCGGTATACAGCGTCTTCTTGTTCAGCAGCTGCGTCAAAACGGCCGCCTCCCTTCCATAACTGGTCTCATAACCAGTATACGCGGGAGGCGGCCGTTGGTTCCAATGCCGCATTGATTTTTACGCGCCGGACAGCCTGTCCAACCGGACGCTGCGCAGAAGCAGCACACGACCGGAACCGATCACGATCTCCTGCCGCGGTCCTCCGGGCTCGTTGCTGACGGAAAAGGTGTCGCCGCGGGTCAACACGGCGTCTTCAAGGGGATATTTTACGTTCCGAAGCGTCACGCCCGTAATGCTCCGATCCAGCGGGACAAGGGAGAGATACCGGTAAGGCGGTACATTGTCCAGCAAGAGGGCTTCGCTGTCCAGATAGCGCGCCTCATTGTCCTCGTCCACGATCATGGCCCGACCGCCCCGCCGGGCGATCCACTCCAGCAGCGCCAGATTGGATGCGGTATGGTCCAGCCGCCCGCCGGTGCAGCCGCACAGCAGCAGCTCCCGGCAACCCATGGACATGGCCTGCTCCGCGGCGGCCTGCAGATCGGTCTTATCCTTCTCAACGGGCAGGCTGATACAGGGTATCCCCTCCTCCGGAGCGCCGCCGGAATCCCAGTCGCCGATGAGAAAATCCGGCTGCAGGCCGGCGGCTCTGGCATTCCGAACCCCCCCGTCGGCACAGAAGACCGTCCATGCTCCACGCTCGAGATACGGGCGCAAACCGGCAGGATCCCCGCAGGGGGCGGAGCCGAAGATCAGGGCCTGCGTCATTTCAATTCCCATTCGGGCACTTCCTTTGCCTGTTCATACAGCCGGACATAACTGGCATGGCGGCTGGGCGCGATCGCGCCATCCGCCACCGCCTGCAGGACCGCGCAGCCCTTCTCCTTGATATGGGCGCATCCGGTAAAGCGGCAGCGATTCAGGTAGGGCGCAAACTCCCGAAAGGTATATTGCAGCTCCTCCGGCCGCCGCAGCTCCATCCGGTCGGTGTCGAAAGAGGAAAAACCCGGCGTATCCGCTACGATGGCCCCGTTTTTCAGACGAAACAGCTCCACATGGCGGGTGGTATGCCGGCCGCGGCCCAGTTTGTCGGAAACCTGGCCGGTCTGCAGATGGAACCCCGGCTCCAGCGCGTTGAGGATACTGGATTTCCCAACTCCGGAATTCCCCGTGAAGGCAGACACCTTTCCGGCAATCCGTCCGGCCAATTCTGCGATTCCCACCCCGGTTTCAGCGCTCACCCGCAGCGTTGGAAAGCCCGCCTTCTGATAGGTTTCGTAGAGCGCCTGCGCCGTGTCCAGATCGTATTTGTTGATACAGACGACGCATTGGCAGTCCCGCCCCTCCGCGAGTGAGACGACCCGGTCGATGAGAAAGGGGTCGGTAACCGGAACCGCACCGGATGCGATGACCACCAGCTGATCGATGTTGGCGACCGCCGGGCGCTGGAATTCATTCTTCCGGGGCAGGATGCCGTCCAGCACCCCGGCGCCGTCCGCCAGGAGGGTATAATCCACCCGGTCTCCGACCAGAGGATTCAGCTTTTGATGCCGAAATTTACCCCGGGCCCGGCAGGCGACCGGCACGCCGTCCCCGCGGTCCACGTAGTAAAAGCCGCTGAGGGCCTTTAAGATGATCCCCTGCATCTCAGGAACCAAAATCTACCGTGTCCGTCACGGTCAGAACATCATCGATATAGACCTTGACCTCCTGAACACCGTCGCCGAGAATGGGGGCGTTCACCACCATCAGCTGCGTATTGACCACATTCCGGTAAACCTCGGTGTCTCCCACCACAATGACCACCGTCACCGTCTCACGTCCGTCGTCCGGCAAATGCACCGTATAGGTGCGATAGACCGGGCTGACCTGATCCGGCGTGGGGCTGGGACTGGGGGAAGGACCGGGTTCGGAGCCCGGCGTGGGAGTCACGCCCGGCTCCGGCGTGGCCGCCGGATCGGGGCCAAGGCTGACGTGGAACAGGATGGTCGTCCCCTCGTCCACCGAGGTGTTGGGCTGGATGCTCTGATAGCAGATCCGCCCCGCGGCAATTTTCGGATCATAGGCCTCATCCACGGCTCCTACGGTCAGCTTCATGCTTTCGGCCGTATTGCGGGCGGCCTCCTCCGTCATATCCAGGAAGGAGATCACAGAGACCTGTTCCACTTTGGGCCCAAGGCTGACCACCAGGGTAACCTGCTCCACCTGTTCCAAGTCTTCCCCCGCCGCAGGGGTCTGGTCCATGATATAGTCCTTGGTATATTCGTCGGAGTTCTCCTCCACGATGGCAATGCTCTCCTCATCAAAGCCCAGGCCCTTCAAAACACTGATGGCCGAGCGCTTATCCTGATTTTTCAGGTCCGGCATCTTTGTTCCGGCGAGAGGGTCTCCGGTGGGGCCTCCGCTGATGGTAACGGTGATGGTACTTCCTGCGGCGGCGTTCAGGCCGCTGTCCGGAGACTGCGACACGATCTGTCCTGCGGGCAGGTTATTGGCCACGGTTTCCGCTTCCGGCGTGATGATGAATTGGGCCGCCACCACATCTTCCTGCCCTCTGGCCGCCTCCACCGTCATGCCGGTCAGATTCGGCACGCGGTAGCCCGGCTCGGTACCGCCATGCAGCATGCCGCTGAATACGGAGACCCACAGGAAGACGCCGATCCCGATCAGAAAGACAATGATCGCGCCAATGGCCAAAAGGACGGGCAGGCGGCTGCCTTCCCGGCGTCCGTCCTCTTCGTCGTAGTCGAAATCGTCGTCCTGGCGGAGGCTCTGGCTCCGCCGGCGCCGGTCGGGAACGGGCTGGCCGGGCCCCTCCTCCCCCGAGCGCCCATGGGCGGGCTGCTGCTTTACGCTGTGCGGCGTATTGGCGCCCAACACCTGCGTGGGCTCGTCTCCGTCCCCTGCCAGCAGGTCCGCCGAGGTATAGTCAAAATTGATGCTGGGATTCTTGCGGAACTCCTCCAGATCGGCCAGCATGGCGTCGGCGGAGATATAGCGCTGGTTCACGTCGGAGGCCATGGCTTTCATGGTGATGGCCTCCAGCGCCTCCGGGATCTCCGGATCGATCTCCCGGGGAGAGAGCGGGATGGAGTTGATATGCTGGATCGCCACGGCTACCGGGGAATCTCCCTCATAGGGCAGGCGGCCGGTAATCATCTCATAAAGCACCACACCTGCGGAATAGAGATCGCTGCGGGCGTCGATATGACTGCCGCGAGCCTGTTCCGGCGAGATATAGTGTACCGACCCCAGCGCCTCCTGGGTCAGCGTGGCCTGGGCGGCCGAGGTGAGGCGTGCAATGCCGAAATCGGCCACTTTCAGGCTGCCGTCCCGCAGGACCATCATATTATGCGGCTTGATATCCCGGTGGATGATACCGCGGCCGTGGGCGTGAGAGAGCGCCTTCATGATCTGGGTAATGAAGTGCAGGGCCTCCCGCCAAGACAGCTTGCCGCCCTTTTTCTGCATGTACTGCTTGAGGGTGATACCGTCGATGAGCTCCATGACGATATAGTCCAGCTCGGAGGAGCGGGACACGTCGTAGACCGCCACGATATTGGGATGGGACAGCATGGCGACGGCCTGGGATTCGTCGTGGAAGCGGCGGCGGAATTCCGCATCCTGGGCCAGTTCCTCTTTGAGGATCTTCACCGCTACCAGACGGTTGAGGCGATGGCAGCGGGCCTTATAGACCACGGCCATGCCGCCCACGCCGATGCGCTCCAGGATCTCATATCGGTTGTCGAGTAATTTCCCTATGTACTGATCCATAGTTCATTACCCCCTTTTACTGGATTTCGAAGAGGACGGCGGTCACATTGTCCGGCGCGCCCCTGGACATCGCAATGTCCAGCAGGCGTTGACAGCAATCCTCCGGCGCGCCCCCATGGAGCGCCTCGTAGAGCATCTCCTGATCGGTTACGATGTTGCTCAGTCCGTCGGAGCAGAGCAGCAGGAAGTCGCCCCCTGCCAGCGCCTGCTCATACAGATCGGCCCGGATGCGCTCCTCAGAGCCCAGGGCCCTTGTAATCAGGTTTTTCCGGGGGTGATTGCGGGCCTCCTCCGGTGTGATGTCGCCCCGCGCCACCATATCCTCCACCACTGAGTGATCCCGGGTGACCCGACGGATCCCCTCTCTGGAGATGTGATAGGCCCGGCTGTCTCCGATGTTCAGAAGATAGGCCGTTTGCTCCACCACCAGCGCTGCCACCATGGTGGTGCCCATCCCCCGGCAGTCCGGGTCGGTGGCCGCCCGATGATAAACGGCGGCATTGGCCTGCTCCGCTGCGCGGGAGAGCACCGCCGCCGGGTTGGCGTCTGCGTCCTCCTGCCAGTTTTGCAGTGCGTCCACGAAGGTCTCAACCGCGACCAGGCTGGCAATATTACCCGCCCTGGCGCCGCCCATGCCGTCGCATACCACGCCTACGGCCAGATGTTCCGAGGGGCTGTCTAAGTAAAAGCCGTCCTGATTCTGTGGTCTGACCGCACCCTTATCGGTGATGCCCCATACACGTATCATATGAACTGCCTCTTTCCCGCGCCTGTATTCCACCCCTGTACCCTGCGCGGCCGGGTGGGGCGTTTCTGTCGTCCATCAAATACCGTCCTGCTCCCGCAGCGCCTTGCGCCGGAGCTGTCCGCAGGAGGCGTCGATCTCCCCGCCCAGCTTCCGCCGGACAGTGGCCGTCACCCCCTGCGCCTCCAAACGTCTCTGGAATTCCGCCACCCGGCGGCTGGGTTTGAGCGGACTTTCTTCCACGTCGTTGAGCGGGATCAGGTTCACGTGGCTGCCCGTCCCCTTCAGATACCGGGCCAGCAGGTCGGCCTGCCAGTCGGCGTCGTTCACGCCGTCAATCATGGCGTACTCGTAGGAGATGCGCCGCCCGGTACGTTCGAAATAGCGGCGGCAGGTCTCCAGAAGCTTCTCCACGCCCACGCTCCGGTTCACCGGCATCAGCCGGGAACGGGTCTCATCATCCGGCGCGTGGAGTGAGACCGACAAGGTCAATTGTAACCGATGTTCCGCCAGCTTGTCAATTTTTTCAGTCAGTCCGCAGGTAGACAGAGAAATATGCCGCATCCCGATCCTGAGTCCCTCCGGGCTGTTCACCAGCTCCAAAAAGCGCAGTACCGTGTCGAAATTGTCCAGCGGCTCCCCGATGCCCATAAGCACGATATTGCTGATGGGCGCACCGGAATCCAGCTGGGTGAAAAGCACCTGATCCAGCATCTCCGCCGGCGACAGGTCTCTCACCTTGCCCCCCAGAGTAGAGGCGCAGAACGCGCACCCCATCCGGCAGCCCACCTGGGAAGAGATGCACACAGTATTCCCATGATGATAACGCATCAAAACCGTTTCAATGCAATTGCCGTCCCACAGCCGCCAGAGGTATTTCACGGTGCCGTCCTTGGGATCCACCTGCTTCCGTTCTACCGCAGGCGCATAGAGCCTGCAGCGCCCGGCCAGCTTTTCCCGCAGCGCCTTGGAAAGGTTGGTCATCTCATCGAACGACCGCGCGCCCCGGTGGAGCCACTGGAAGACCTGCTTGGCCCGGAAGGGCGGTTCCCCGATCTCCTGGAAAAAGTCGGTCATCTCGCCCAGATTCATGGATTTGATGTCGGTCATGCTCTCTCATCTCCTCCCGGTCCGGCCGGCGGCTCCAGTCCATATTTTGGGGCCACCCGCGCCATCTGCTCCGGAGGGACCGGCCCGTGGGGCGGCGCAGACCGCCAGGGCCCGCCGTCATAGGGTGCGCGGCCCGGCTCCAGCGGAAATTCGGCCCGGAAGTCGTCGGTCTGCACCCAGATCTGGGCAAAGTACCAGCCGTGGGACTGCTCATACGCCAGATTCTCCGGAAGGGCGGCAATCAGCTGCTGAAACTCGGGTCTGTCCAGCAGCTTGGGGTGGTACACCCGCTCCCGCCACAGCTCCACGCCCAGCTCCGGGAAGTCATAGGTATCGGCCAGCTCAGAATCCACACAGTCACACACGAGACCGGACTCCCTTGACAGGGCGGCGACCACATCCTCCGCGTGGGTGCGGGTCAGCTCCAAGCCCCGATACAGAATCCGGATGTCCTCATCAGCGTTCAGGCCGATGCGGGACAGCCGCCCATCCCTATACTCCAGATAAAAGGATTGGGGGGCCTGCGGCAGGCCCAGCCTGCGGCAGGTTTCCTCCGCCTCCTCCTCCGTCATGCCCAGGCGGAATGGGCCGAAGCCCTCCCGGGGACGGATCTCATAGGCCGCCCGCAGCCGGCGCAGCTTGGCGAAGAAAAAGCCGTCGGTGTTGTGCCGGTGGGGCCAGCAGGTGAGCATACCTGTGTCCGTGCCCTCGAAGGGACCGGGCACCTGGAAGCCCTCCAATGTAAAGTTTGGATGCCTGTCAAGAAACGCCCGCACCACGTCCTCATTCTCCCGCTCCAGCAGGGTGCAGGTGGCGTAGAGGAGCACGCCGCCCGGACAGATGCAGCCGTGGCGGTCCAGGCTGCCCGGCCTGACATACCGGGCCACATTGTCCAGAATGGCGGCCTGTACCTTTGGCAGGTTCTCCAGGGGCTCAGGGGCCTTGTAGCGGATGTCCGGCTTTTTGCGGATAATACCCAGGCCTGAACAGGGCACATCCGCGATCACCAGATCAAACTTGTCAAGGAATTCTTCCTTACAGCACTTCCCGTCCAATACCTGGGTCTGAATGCAGTCCAGACCCAGGCGCTCCGCCCCAGCCTGGATCAACGCCTGCTTGTGGGGGTGGATATCACAGGCGAGGATGCTTCCATGATTCTTCATGGCGATGGCGGCTGCAAAGGATTTCCCGCCGGGAGCGGCGCAGGCGTCCAGTACCTTCATCCCGGGTTCCGGTCCCGCGGCCAGCACCGCCAGCCGGGCGGCAGGGTCCTGAATGTAAAAAAGGCCCTGCCGGAATGACTCCAGCCGCTCCAGGCTGCCGGTATCCGACAGCTCCAGACAGTCGGGCAGCCAGGGATGGGGTGCAACGCCGACTCCTTCGTCCCGCAGCCGTTCCGCCGCCGCCGCTGTCGATGCCTTGCCGGTGTTCACCTGGGCCATGGTCGGAGGCTGGGCGTTGTCGGCAGCCATCAGCGCCTGTGCCTCCTCCCTGCCCAGCCGTCGGACAAATTCGTCTGCCAGCCACTGAGGATGACTATACTGTACGGCGGCATCCGGGGGCGGGGGCAAGGATTCTTTTTGACGGACGAGGCCGCGCAGTACGCCGTTGACCAGTCCGGCCGAGCGCGGGTTTTTCGCGTACTTACGGGCCAAATTCACCGATTCGTTCACCGCTGCGCGGTCGGGGACCCGGTCCAAAAACAGGATCTGATAGGCCCCCAGCCGCAGGCACTCCAGCACCCGCTCTTCCAGCTTTCTCAGCGGAAGGCGGGACAGGCCCGAAAGGTAAAAATCCAGCAGGATCCGGTTTTGCAGTACGCCGAAGCACAGCCGGGTAGCCAGCGCCGCGTCCCGACTGTCCATACCCGAATCCCGGAGCGCTCTTTTTAAAAATCCATCCGACCACGCCCCCTGCCGCGCACAGGCGGACAGCGCGAGCAGCGCGACCTCTCTGGCGTTTCCCACGTCAGTCCCTCCGGCGTCCGCCGAAGGCCAGCAGGAAGCGCAGCAGCTGTGCCAGGGATACCAGCAGGGCGGCCACATAGGTCATGGCGGCGGCAGAGAGTACCTTTTTCGCGCCCTGCAGCTCCCCATCCCCCAGCAGATTGCCGCTCTCCAGTGTGGCGATGGCCCTGCGCGAGGCGTTGAACTCCACTGGAAGGGTGACCAACTGGCCCAGCACCGCCACTCCGAACAGAATGACGCCGATGCCGAACAAGGGCTCGGAATACAAAACCAGTCCAATGACGATGAACAGGATAGACAGCTGGGAGCCGATATTGCACAGCGGGATCAGCGCGGAACGTACCTTGATGGGGCCGTATCCCTCGGCGTATTGTACCGCATGGCCCGCTTCATGGGCGGCTACCCCGACGGCCGCTACCGAATTGGCGCTGTAAACGGAGTCGGACAGGCGGATCACGTTGGCGCGGGGATCATAGTGATCGGTCAGATTGCCCCGCACGCGTTCTATGGCCACGTCGTATACGCCGTGGGCACGAAGCACCGCCTCCGCCGCCTGTGCTCCGGTCAGTCCCCGGGATGCGGGCAGACGGGAATAGCGGCGAAACGTAGCGGATACCCGGATCTGGGCCACCAGGGCGATCAGCATGGCCGGGATCAGGATCATCCAGTAATAGGGATCATAGTAGTAAAAAAACGGCATAACAGCATCCTCTTACATGATTTGTCCGCCGGCGAGGTAACCCAGCAGCGTAACGGCAAACAGTACCGCCCCGCCTGCGGCAAGGGCAATGGAAGCCCCCCTGTGCCGCTGGGTCAGTACGGCGGCGAACAGGAAAAAGGGCACGGCACAGGACAGATAGCGTCCGGCGCTCAGCAGCCAGGAGAGGGAATAGTCCAGCACCAGGGTCGCAAAGGCATACAGGGTATACATGCTGCGGCAGCGGCGGTTGACCGCCAGCAAGACCCCGAAAAACACTGGAAAGAGGACCAGCGTGGGCACCCAGAGCTGGAGCCGGATGGTCTCGTCATAGTAAGATACGGCGTTTTGCAGCACGTACCAAAGGGTTTCTGAAATCCAGCAGAAGCCCTGGCTCCAGTGCTTCTGCATCTCGGTAAAGCCAAAGGGGGTTCCGGTGACAGACCAGTTCAGTCCCAGGTAGACCAGTGTGCCCAGCAGGGGCAGCAGCAGCGCCGGAAGCGTCCGGAAGATCCGTTTCCAGTCAAAGCGTCCCAAGCTCTGTACCAACTCGGCGCCCGCCGCCAGAATGAGCAGCACCCCGTGCATCCGCGTCAGGGCTGCCAGCGCCCCCCACACACCTGCCGGGAGCCAGTGATGGCGGCGAATGTGCCAGAGCGACGCCGCCGTGGTCAGCAGAAACAGGCTCTCCGTCATCACGCCTCCAAAAAAGAAGGCGTAGGGGAACACCGACAAAAATACCAGCGTCCACCGGGCGGCGGAGCGCCCGTATTCCCAGGCCGCCAGCCGGTACAGATACACACAGCCGCCGCCAAAGCTCAGGAAAGAGACCAGAAGTCCCGCCGCCATAGTATTCCCGATCACCCGGGCGGCCAACCGCACAAGCCATACATACAGTGGAAAAAACACGACGAACAGGTGCTGGCCGTTCTCAACATACCCCTCATAACCCAGCTCTGCCAGGTTCACATAGTGCCAGGCGTCCCATTTTTTCCACAGATCCAGCGCCCAGGATGAGCCGCCTCCCCCTCCCAGCAGCCGGCCGGCCAGAAGGGCTGCGGCCAGAAAGATCAGGATACGAAACAGCAGCGCCGTGCCGAACACGGCGGCACACTCCCGCGGAGCGACCAACACGCCGCGCTCCGCCGGCACATCCGTCCCCAGAGGAACCGGAGCGCCGCAGTCGCCCAGCCAGCGGAGCAGAAGCAGCAGGCCGGTCAGTGCCACCAGGGCGGAGATCAGAACGCTCCAGAGCAGGTGCACGGCCTACCCCAGGGTCAGCGGATGGCCCCGCAAATAATCCGCAGCCTTCATGCGCTTGCCCCCGTCGGCCTGGAGCTCGTCGATGCGCAGCACCGTGCCGCCGCCGCAGGCCAGTTTGATCCCATCCTTTCCCGCTGCCAGAACGGTGCCGGGCGCTTCCGCCGTGCGCTCCTCCAAGACCGCAGTGGAAAACACCTTACACCGGGTGCCGCCCAAAAAGGTTGCTGCGGCGGGCCATGGGATCAGCCCCCGGACCTGATTGTGGAGCGTCTGGGCCGTGTGGGTAAAGTCCATGGGGGAAAGCTCCCTGGTCAGCATCGGGGCAAAGGTGGCCTGGGCCGCGTCCTGCGGCGTGCGTCTGGCAGTGCCGTCCGCAATGGAGTCCAGCACTTGCACCAGCAGCGCGCCGCCCAGTTTTGCCAGGCGGCCATACAGCTCCTGGGCATTTTCGTCGGGACCAATGGGGGTAACCGCCTGGTCGATCACATCTCCCGCATCCAGTTCAGATGCCATATGCATGATGGTCACGCCGGTCTCGCGCTCTCCATTGAGCACCGCCCAATGGATGGGCGCCGCGCCCCGGTACTTGGGCAGCAGCGACGAGTGCACGTTGATGCAGCCCCCAGCCGGAGCGGACAGGATCTCGTCCGGCAGGATGCGGCCATAGGCCGCTACCACGATCAGCTCCGGGGCCAGGCCGCGGATGAGCTCCAGCGCCGTACCGTCCCGCAGCTTGACCGGCTGGTACACCGGGATGTCATACGCTTGGGCACACGCCTTCACAGGGGTGGGCTGCAGCTTCATTCCCCTGTTTTTGGGTTTATCCGGCTGGGTGAACACGCCGCATACCTCGTGTCCGGCCGTCACCAGCGCCTCCAGAGCGGGCACGGCAAATTCCGGCGTGCCCATGAACAGGATTCTCATTTCCGCTCCTTCTCCGCCTGCTCCTCCAGCAGTTGATCCAGCTCTTCGGTCGTATAAAGCCGGGGGGCGTGCTCAGTAAACAGGCGGCCGTCCAGGTGTTCAATCTCATGACAGAAGCAGCGGGCTACCATGTCCGCTCCCTCCGCCTCAAATAGCATCCCATTGCGGTCCTGCGCCCGCACCCGGACCGTTTTGGGGCGCTTGACGACGCCCCAGCGCCCCGGCACGGAAAGACAGCCTTCAAAGCCCTCCTGCTCTCCCGCCTGGTCAATGATTTCGGGGTTAACAAGCTCCAGCATGTTGTCCTGGTCGTCCACCACGATGACCGCCCGGCGGAGGATGCCCACCTGGGGCGCCGCCAGGCCCGCGCCATTGGCGTCGGCCAGGGTCTCCTTCAGGTCGTCCAGCAGGTCCCAGAGCCTCTGGTCAAAACGGGTGACCGGGCGGCAGACCTTGTGCAGGGCCGGATCCCTATCCTCTAAAATTGTTCTCAGAGCCATATTGCTTCCTCCTAATCCAATGGGTCCACATCCGCAGAGACGGACACGCCCTTGTTTTCCTTGTCCTTCTGGGCGCAGCGCACCAAGTGAGCTACCATGGCCCGTACGGCGCGGGTATTCCGGCAGGCCAGGGTCAGCCGGTAGCGGTAACGGTCGTTGACTTTGGCCACGCTGGCCGGAGCGGGGCCAAGCACCTGGGCTTCCAGCGCCCGAAATTCCGGGCGCTCCAGCCAATCCTCCAGCGAACGGCGCAGGCGCATACAGGTCTTCAGCACAGCGCTCTCTGACAGGCCGGAGGCCGTGACCACAAACAAATCGCGGAAGGGCGGGCAACCCCTCAGACGGCGCAGGACGATCTCCTGTTCATAAAACCGGTCGTAATCCTGCCGCGCGGCACAGAGGATCACATCGTTTTCCGGCGTATAGGTCTGGACGATGGCCCGCCCCTTTTTGTTCCCCCGGCCCGCCCGGCCTACCACCTGGGTCAGCAGGGAAAAGGTCCGCTCCCCCGCCCGGTAATCGTCTACATACAGGGACAGATCCGCCGACACTACGCCTACCAGCGTTACATTTTCAAAATCGAGCCCCTTCGCCACCATCTGCGTACCCACCAGGATGGGGATCTTCTCTTTTTCGAAGCGTGAGAGCAGCTTTTCGTGGGATTGGGTGGCGGAGACGGTATCCGTATCCATCCGCAATACCGTTATGCCGGGAAAGGCCGCTTCCAGTTCCTCCTGGACCTTCTGGGTGCCGGCGCCGATAAAATTCAGCGTGCCGCCGCATGCCGGACAGGCCGCCGGCAGGCGCTCTGAATGGCCGCAATAATGGCACATCAACCGTCCATTGGCGGAGTGATACGTCAGATGCACCGAACAGCGGGGACAGGTGGGCACCGCTCCGCACTCCCCGCAGGAGACCATGCGGCTTGCCCCCCGGCGGTTGAGAAACAGGATGCTCTGCTCCCCCGCCCTGAGGGTCTCCTCCAGGGCCTGCCGGAGGGGCAGGCTCAGAGAAGTCCCGTTTCCGGCGCGCAGTTCCTCCTTCATGTCCGCGATAAAAACAGCGGGGAGGGCCTGTTCATTATAGCGCCGGGAGAGGGTGAAACAATGGTAAACGCCGGTCCTGGCCAGATACATACTCTCCACCGACGGGGTGGCCGAACCCAGCACCAGCAGCGCGCCGCTCTGGGTACAGCGGTATTTTGCCACGTCCCGCGCATGATATTTGGGAACATTCTCCGACTTGTAGGTCGCTTCCTGCTCTTCATCCAGAATCACCAGGCCCAGATCCTTCAGGGGCGCGAAGACTGCGGAGCGGGTGCCGATGGCCACCCGGGCTTTTCCGGTACGCAGACGCTTCCATTCGTCGTAGCGCTCCCCCGCCCGTAAAGACGAGTGGAGTACCGCGACCGCATCTCCGAACTGTGCGGTGAAACTGCGCAGCAATTGGGGGGTCAGGGCAATTTCGGGCACCAGTACGATCGCGGTACGGCCCCGGTCCAGGACCTGCCGGATGAGGCGAATATAGACCTGGGTCTTTCCGCTGCCGGTGACCCCGTACAACAGGGCGGCGGCAGGCTTCCCGGCGGCGGCCAGGGCGGATAGTCCTTCAAAGGCCGCCTGCTGCTGTTCATTCAGTTCCGGCGGCGGAGCGCTTTCCACCTCCGGCACGCGCACGCGGCGGAATACTTCCCGCCGCTCCAAACGGACCAGGCCGCTTTTGGTCAGGGAGCGCAGCGTGGCGCTGGAGGCGCCCGTAAAATAACACAGCTCCTTGGAAGACGCGCTGCCAAGGGCCGCGAGCAGCTCTATCACCGCATAGCGCAGCGGGGCGGAGCGGCGCTTCGGCGTCACTTGGGCCATGGCCTCCTCCGCCGGGACGGCCAGCACGGCCACCTGTTCCGTCTTGTCCCCCACGCCCCGCTCGGCGCTGGTCTCCAGCTGCAGAACGCCATGGTCGGTCAGCTGCCGCAGGGCCGGGTTGGGGTCCTTGATCCCAAACGCTTCCCGGATCTGCCGCCGCTCGGCGCTGCCGCCGGAGGCAAAGATCAGCTCCAGGATACGCCTGGCATGCTCCGACTTCCCGGCGGAAGCATAGGCCGTCTCCCGGTCGATCCCCGGAGCCACGGCATAACGATCCTGAAGAGAAAAATACAGCCCGGCCGGCAGCATGGCACGCGCAGCGTCATAGACCGTACAGAACCAGCGCTCCCGCATCCAGAGCGCCAGCTGGAGCGCCTCGGCATCCAATACCGGCTCCTCGTCCAGCAGCGTCAGGATCGTCTTGCGTTTGGGGTCCGGAGGCCGTCCGTCCTCGAATGCCAACACGATCCCCTCTGTGCGGCGGTTGCCCGCGCCGAAGGGAACGACCACCCGCATACCGGGGCGCAGCGTATCCGCCAACTCCCGAGGCACTTGATAATCGTAGGGCCTGTCGATGGCGTAGGTAGCGGCGCTGAGCGCGAGCTTGGCCACCGCAACGGTATCCATCCAATCCCCCCTTTACCCCGGAAAAGGCAAGCGGCAGGCCATCCATGGCCCGGACGCTTGCCTCTCACACGGTCCTACTCGTCCTGCTGCAGCTCCACCTGGCCTTCGGCCACCTGATGGATGGCCAGGGTCACGGGCTTTTCGTCCAGCGGGATACCGGCATCCTCAGCGGCGCTGGCGATCTGGCGCGCCCGCTGAGCCACAACGTTGACCAGCATATACCGGCTGGGGACCTGCTCCAGCAGCTGATTCATGGGAGGTTCGAGCATCATAACGGATCAGACTCCTTCTACAAGATTCATACGATTTTTGGTGCGGCACCCCTCTGCCGTCAGGATGGCGATGATCTCGGCCGCCGCCGCCGACACCTTGTCGTTGACCACCAGATAATCATAGTTGGGGATCTCCCGATACTCCTCCCGTGCCTTCTGGAGCCGGCCCCGGATCACATCCTCCTGATCGGTGGCCCGTCGGTGGAGGCGGCGGGAGAGCTCCTCGAACGAGGGCGGGACGATAAAAATAAAGACCGCGTCGGGACATTTGGCCCGAACCTTTGCCGCCCCCTGGACTTCGATATCCAGAAGCACGTCGATACCGGCGTCCAGCTTTTCCCGGATCAACCGCAGCGAGGTCCCGTAATAATTATGGACATATTCGGCATATTCCAAAAGCTCATCGCCATCGATCATGGCTTCGAACCGTTCCCGGGTGACGAAATGATAATGGACGCCGTCCGCTTCTCCCACCCGCGGGGCGCGTGTGGTAAACGATACCGAAAAATAGATGTTCTCACGTTCGCTCAGAAGCTCCGCGATCACGGTGCTTTTTCCCACGCCGGAAGGGCCGGACAACACAATGAGCTGGCCCCTGGTCCGTTTCTTCGGCGTCATGCCTCCGCCTCCTCGCCCGCGCCCTCGGATTCCTTGCCGCCCAGGCGGCCGGCCACCGTTTCCGGCTGAAGCGCAGAGAGGACGATGTGGTCGCTGTCCATGATGAGCACCGCCCGGGTACGCCGTCCATACGTGGCGTCAATGAGCACGCCCCGGTCCCGTGCCTCCTGCACCATACGCTTGATGGGCGCCGACTCAGGGCTGACAATGGCAATGAGCCGCCCGGCCGAGACCATATTGCCAAAACCGATATTGATGAGTTTCATCTCTTGCGCACCGCCTTACTCGAGATTCTGGATCTGTTCCCGGATCTTTTCGATCTCGGCTTTGATATCCACGACGTAACCGGCGGTCTCGATATCGTTGCATTTGGAACCGATGGTATTGGCCTCCCGGTTGAACTCCTGGATCAAAAAGTCCAGCTTACGGCCTACCGCGCCGCCCTCCGAGAGCATATGGCGCAGCTGGGACAGGTGGCTGTGCAGACGCACCAGTTCCTCGTCCACCGCTACCTTGTCAGCGTAAATGGCCGCCTCGGTCAGGATGCGGGACTCGTCCAGCTGGGTGTTCTGGAGCACCTCGGACATCTTGCTCCACAGCCGTGCGCGATAGTCGGCCACAATGCCGGGCGCCCGGTCGGCCACCTGTTTTGTGAGCCCCTCGATGGTCGCGGCCCGGTCCAGCACATCCCGGCACAACCGCTCCCCTTCCCGCTCCCGCATGGCGTCGAAGTCCGTCAGAGCCAGCTTCAGCACCGTGCATAGGTCGGCGGAGACGGCCTCCAGATCCTCCTGGGTCTTCTCCACCAGGAAGACATCCTGAAAGCGGGAGAGCAGGGACACCGAGATATCGTCCTTCAAACCGTAGTCGTCCCTCAGCTGGCACAAGGCGGCATAATAGCCGTCGGCCATGGGCTTGTTGACGGAGATGGCCACATCCCCACGCTCCGAGGGGCCGATGGTCACGAACACATCCACCTTGCCCCGGGAAATATGCTGTTGTACCGTCGCCTTGATGGCATCCTCCGCGAATACATAGATGCGCGGCAGTTTTACCGTACAGTCCAGATAGCGGTTATTGACCGAGCGCAGTTCCACGGTGATGGTCCGTCCGCGCAGTACGGCCTCTCCCCTGCCGTAGCCCGTCATACTCTTTACCAAGGGGTATGCCTCCCTTTTTCCTTTGTAGGTGCGTCTTTAAAATCGAACTAATAAAGAATTATATCAAATTATCCAGCCTTTCGCAACACCTTGTCGATCCGCCCGGCATAGAAGGCGATCAGCTTGGAACATCCGACATCATAGATTACAAAGGCCGCGTTGCCCGCAAGGTATACCATCCCTATCTGATGCAGCGCGCCAGGCAGGAAGGGCAGCAGCACCGCGCGCAGGCTGAACCAAAACAGCGTGAGCACGGCGTTGAAAACCCCCAGCTTGCATACCCACTCCAGAATGATCCGGCGCAGGCGCTCAATCAGGCTCTTCAGAATGGGCCACAGGCCGAAAAAAAGCAGATACAGCAGAGCGTTGGCCTTATCCGGCAGAAGCAGCAGGCCCAACAGGCCCGTGGCGCCATAGCACAAAAAGCCGGCGCTCAGTCCACCGGAGACCACCGCCGCTGCCACCAGCAGGCCCGCAACGGCCACCACTCCCATCTGTCCGGTCGGCACAAGCGCAGATGCGTACAAAAATACCAGGGAGAGGGCGCTCAGCACACCCACCAAGGCCGCCCGGCCCGCGCTCTTCCCCGCTCCACTCCGCGCCATAACGTCAATTCCCGCAGCCGCCGCACAGGCAGTTGGCGCACATGCAGGCGGTGCAGCAATCGCAGGTATCCATCCCCCCTGCGCCATAGCCGTAAGGGCGGTAAGCCTGCCCCCCCTGGCGCATCATCACCATGGCCTGACGGTACTCCGCGTTGGACGGATCCATATTGCAGGCCATCTGAAAGTGTTGGGTCGCCTCGTCCAGCCAGCCCTTCCGGTAGGCGATGGAGCCGGTGAGAAAATGCCACTCCGCATCCTGACCGGGCGCGGAGCGCAGCAATTGCTCCGCCCGGCCGATATCGCCCAGGTTGATGCACTGGCGGACCTGGCTGTACAGGGAACCGGAGGCGGAATCGGAGTACTGACGCTGCTGCTGATAGCCGCCCTGATACTGGTAGGAACCCTGGCTCTGGTAGCCGCCGGAAGCGGAGCCTCCGCCGCTGCGCATTTTGGTAATGGTGTCGTAGGCCTGGTTGATCTCCTTCATCTTTTCTTCCGCCAGGTCGGCCAGGGGGTTGTTCTGATAGTTGTCCGGATGGTATTTCCGGGCCAGCTCGCGATAGGCGCGCTTGATTGCATCGTCGCTGGCGTCGGGTTTGACCCCAAGTACGCTGTAAGGATCGCTCATTCGTCTGTTCTCCTAGAATTTCTCTTTTTCACGGCCTTCCAACGGCCGGTAAACACCAGTTCCTCCACCAGGGGCAGTCCAAGGTACAGGATATTTTCCAGCACCCCCTGCCAGCGGCCCGGCTCCAGCAGGGCATAGGCGGAGCGGGCCAGGTTCAGGGAGTGGCGCAGGGTGGTACGCAGATAGGCCGCGTCCTCCGCACTGCGATCCGGAAAACGTGCCGAGACCGGGTTGTACGCCCCTGTGCGCCCGTCCTCCTCCAGATCGTCCCAGGCATCCACCAGGTAGATCCAGCGCCCCAGGTGATATAAAAGCTGTTCCATCGCCCGGTCACGGTCGGCCTCTCCGCTGGGAGGCGCGGCAGAGCGCAGGATTCGGGCAAAGGTGTCCGCCGTGCGGTCCAGCGAGGCGGAACGCTCCCTCTCCAGCGCCTGCAGCTCCTCCAGGCACTCCCGCACCGTCCGGTCGTACTCCGGGCGGAGGGCGGCGGCCCGCCGGTAAGCGGGGCGGAACAGAAGACTGAGCAGCCGCGCCAGCTGCCGCTCCCAAAAGCGCCCGTCCGCCACGGTATCCCGCAGCTTCCAGTAGCTCAGGACCGTACCCGCGTCGGCGGCGGCGCTGCCCCCGTCCAGGCACAGGCAATCCTTCTTGCGGCACCAGAGCCGGGCCGGGCAGCGCCGCCGTACCGGCCGGGTCCGTCCTGTCTCCCGGTCCAAGAGCATTGCAAGAAACGTAAAATCATAGTTCAGGAACATTCGGGCCCAAAAACCGTGGCGCGTCCCCAGGGCCTGGCACAGGCCGCAGTAGAGCGCGTCGTAGTCCCGCTGCTCGCGGACCTTCAGTTCCTCCCGATTGGGCCGGACGTAGCCGAACATCAGGCGGCAGGCTCGATCCCAGTGATCCGGAAGGAGATGCCGCGGCTTTTTCGCACGTGCCGGTCCAGAAAAATGGCCAAGACCACGCCGGCGGCAAAACCGATGCCGCCGCAGGCCGCGCTGACACCCTCGGTCATCCCCAGTGCCGCGGTCAGAAAGTAGCCCAGGAAGAAGAGCACAAAGGGCGCCAGATACACCAGGGCGGCCGCTTTCAGGACCCCGCCCGTAGAGGATTCCACCGTGACCCGGTCGCCCGGCATGGCCCGGACCGGATTTTCCGCGACGACAGCCACCGTGGAACTGACCATCAGCTCGCTGCATCCGCCGCCGCATTTGGAACAGTCGTGGCCGCAGGCCGACTGGCGCTTCACCGCTACCTCGGCCCGGCCGTCTTCCAACAATTTTGTAACTTTGGCTGTTTGAACCATGGTAACCTCCATGCGCACGCCTGGCGCTTAAACCGGTATGGGGCCTGCTGCGCAGGCATCTCCTGCGCTCGCTGCACAGCGGCGGGAAGCGGGGCGAAACTGGCTGCGTGACGCTCTGCGCACATCCACGCGCGGCTATTGGGTAATGGAGACTACGATGTTGTAATCTCCGACCACGCCGACCTCGCTGCTTCCGTCCAGATAAACCTTCACGGGAACGGTCTGGCTGCCCGCGGTACGGTCGGACAGGTCCGCCACGATCCGCAGCTGAGAGGCCAGCACAGCATCCACCGCCTCCTGCGCGCCCCGGATCTGAATACTGCAGGTCTGGGTAATGGCCTCGGCGGCATATCCCTCCGGGACATTGATCAACTCGATCTTGTTGGCCTCCAGCACTTTGGTGCTCAGGCCCTTGATCGCTACGGTGACCGTAACCTCCGTAACGCCGCTTACATTCGTCAGTTCCGGCGAAAGCTGTACGGGGAAGGTAACATCTTCCGAGGTAAAGACCTGATACAAATCCACGCTGCCTACCGTCAGCTCGTTGAGCCCCTCCAGATCATCCTCGCTGCCGGCCACCACAATGGAATCCACCGGTTTAAAGGTGACCTCCACCTGGCTGTCCACATCAGTGACGCCTCCTCCGGGGACCAGATCCACCGTCAGGGGGATCTCCTTGAGCTTATAGACCGGAAGCGTGACCAGAATCGTGCTCTCCTCGGTCACCAGCTGCGAAGCGTCCTCTTCCTCCAGAGGGCTGCCGTTCCGGTCGATGAAGACGAACGGCATCTCCTGACGGTAGGTTTCCGTCATTCCCTCCTGGGAAACGGTCACCTGGGCATAATCGATCTGCTCCACCAGCTCTTCCCTGCCCCGTACCGTTACGGTCTGCGGCGCCAGGGAAAATTCTCCCTGCTGATAATCTTCGGCCACATTGCCGGTCAGGACGGCACGCACCGGCACCTCTTTCTCGGTCCAGCGCGAGATGGTCAGGGCGATCTTTTCCGGGCGCTTTCCGCGCTCCTCGATCACCTCGCCATAGACCGACAACGGGTAGGTGATCTTGTAGTCCAGACTGACCTCGCCCGGCTCGTTAATATTGGACACATCCACCGTAATGGTAATATTTTCGTTGTCCAGACGGTTGAATACATTGCGTTTGGCCTGCAGATCCAGTGTGATCGTCTGGTCCGCGCCCTCGGAGACCATCAGTCCCCGCTCTTCCAGCTTTTCCAGTCCGGCGACGGTCACCTTGATCCCACGGACGGGGGCGGCCACGCTGGGGTTGGCCTCCTTCCCCACATAGAGCCAGAGGACGAAGGCCAAAAGCAGGGAGACGACGATATAAAACCACTTACTGTCTGTGATCTTTTTCCACATCGTTCTTCTCCCCCTTCCTGGAACGCAGCAGATTGGAAAGCTTGAATTTCGGTTCCTCTTCCTGCTCCTGCTCCGGCAGCAGCTCGTTGCGCAGCAGGCGCTCCAGGGTATCCGGAGACAAGTGGCGCTTGAGCATACCGCCCACCGCCACTGAGATGGAGCCGGTCTCCTCAGAGACGATGGCGACCACCGCGTCGGTCTGTTCGCTTGCGCCGATCCCCGCCCGATGGCGCATGCCAAGATCCCGGGACAGATTTACGTTGCCCGACATGGGGAGCATACAGCCCGCCCCAGCGATACGGCCGGAACGGACAATAACCGCTCCGTCGTGGAGCGGCGCTTTGTTCCAGAAGATGTTTTTCAAAAGCTCCGCGTTCACCGTGCAGTCCAGGGCGGTACCGGTCTTGATGGCGTCATCCAGCATATTCTTCCGCTCAAAGACCATCAGCGCACCGGTCTTGCTCCGGGACAGGGACGTATAGGCCTCTACCGTTTGCGTGATGGCGCTGTCCAGTTCGTTGCGCTCTTCCCGCTGGGCAAAGACCTTTCCCAGACTGCTGCGCCCCACCTGTTCCAAAAAGCGGCGGATTTCCGGCTGGAACAGGATAACCAGGGCCAGAACGCCCCATTCCACCACCTTGCTCAGCAGAAAGTTGACCGTATACAGGCGCAGGAAGCTGGAGACCCAAAGAGCCGCCACCAGCAGCAGGATGCCCTTGGCCACCCCGCCGGAACTGGTGCGGCGGATCAGCAGGATGACCTTATAGATCACAAAGGCCATGATGAGCATATCGATGACGTCGGCGACGCCGATGGGCCATATCATGCTTTTGACATCATCAAAGAGTTTTATGATCGTGTCCATTTCCCACGTCCCCCGGTTCCCATACGCTTGACGCCGACTGCGCCTCTTTCCCTAATTTAGTTATTATACTGTATTCCCAATCGCTTGGCAAGCACGGGAAGATTAATTTTCCGTGAACGCAATCATAACCACCGGCCGTGCCGGTGGTTTGCACGGGCCCCCTTGGGGCATGTCCCGGGCAGAGCCTATAGGCTCATCGAAAGGTCTGCCAATCGCGCAGATTTCCCGGGCTTGCCCCTAAAGGGGCCTATTTACTTGCCTTCTTTTACCGGCTTACCCGTAAACGGGTCGATGTACTCTGAAATACTCATTTGGTCCGATGTGATATCTTCCTGAAGCTGATTTCGGATATACTGCTCGATCGTGCGCCGATTTCGCCCTACCGTGCTCACATAATATCCCCTGCACCAAAAGTGCCGGTTCCCATATTTATACTTCATATTAGCGTATTTTTCATATATCATGAGACTGCTCTTCCACTTTAGATATCCCATGCTTTGCGCTATACTGTATTTGGGCGGAATACTGACGAGCATGTGGATATGATCTTTGCACGCTTCTGCTTCTATGATCTCCACTCCCTTATACTCACACAATTTCCGTAGCATTTGCACGATATCCTGTTTGATCTTCCCGTATATCACCTGTCTTCTATATTTGGGGGCAAAGACGATATGATATTTACATTCCCACTTCGTGTGTGCTAAACTTGATACATCAAGTTTCATCCGGACTTGATTCCTCCTTTGGTTTTTTGTGGCGGTTGGCAGACCTCTGCTATTATACCAAAGGAGGATTTTTTCCTGGCATAGCTAAAGCTTTTTGGAACCACCGGCACAGCCGGTGGTTTTCTCTTTACAAACAGGCCGGAGCGGCCGATTGGCCGCTCCGGCTTTCTTATTTGTCATGGACCTGGTTAACGCATTTACGAGGCGGCGCTCTCCTCCATTTCCTCCATGGAGAACTCATAGTCCTTGCCGGGGAGGGCCGCATTGAGGACGATGCCGAAAATGGCGGCGCAGGCCAGTCCGGACAGATTCACGTAGGGGCCCAATTGCAGGCCGCCGATACTGTTGATGCCCAGTCCGGAAACCAGTATAATGGCCGAGATCATCAGGTTGCGCTGTTTGGTCAGGTCCACATGGTTCTCCACCATATTGCGCACGCCGATGGCCGAGATCATGCCGTACAGGATGAAGGACGCGCCGCCGATGACGGCCGCAGGCATAGCTCCGATGATGTTTTCAAAGAAGGGGATGAAGGAAAGGATGATTGCGATAAGGGCCGCGATTTCGATGACGAAAGGATCGTACACCTTGGACAGTGCCAGTACGCCGGTGTTCTCACCATAGGTGGTGTTGGCCGGACCGCCTACCAGCCCGGCTAAGGAAGTGGCCACGCCGTCGCCGATCAGGGTTCGGTGCAGGCCAGGGTTGGCCAGGAAGTTGCGGTGGCAGGTCGCGCCGATAGCGGAGATATCGCCGATGTGCTCCATCATGGTGGCCAGAGCAATGGGCGCCATGGTCAAAATCGCGCCCACCTCAAATTTTGCAAGGGTAAAATTGGGGATAGCAACAATTTGCTCGGGCATAGAAAAGTTGACCTGTCCAGTAATCGCTCCGATGGCATAGCCGCCCACCACGCCCAAAAGGATGGGAATGATGCCGATCATGCCCTTACCGAACACCGCGCAGCCGATGATGATGGCCATAGTGATGACGCCTAGCCACCAGCACTGCTGTACGTTACCAATTGCCGAGGGCGCAAGGATCAGGCCGATCAGGATGATGATGGGGCCGGTGACCACCGGCGGGAAGAGCCGCATGACCCGCTTGATGCCAAAGGCTGTGATACAACCAGAGAGCACCAAATAGATCAGACCGGCAATGACGATGCCACCGCAGGCGTAAGGCAGGCGGCTGGGATCAAAGCCGGGTTCGCCGGCCATACCGCCGCAGACCACACCGAAGCCGCCCAGAAATGCGAAAGAAGAACCGAGGAATGCGGGTACCTTGCGTCCGGTAACGAAATGAAACAGCAGCGTACCTGCTCCCGCACACAGAAGCGTGACGGAAATGCTCAGACCGGTCAGGATGGGAACGAGGACCGTCGCGCCGAACATGGCGAACATGTGCTGGAAACCAAGGACGATGGTACGGGGCCAGCCGAGCTGCTCCCTTGCATGGTAAATCCCTTTGCTGTAGTCGATGTTTCTAGCCACTGAAATACCTCCCTCCAAACGGTTGCCTTCTTCTTGCCTTCAATTCTGGTGTTTGCCGCAGCTCCGGGGCTACCTCCTTCCTTGCCTGCGCAGCTGCAAGACCGTTTTTCAGCCCTTCTCGTTTTCCTGCTGCTCTCGCAACGCTTTCAGTACATCGTCCGGTGTGATGGGCATACGGCGGAACCGAACGCCGATGGCCTGATAGACCGCGTTGGCGATGGCAGGCGCTCCCGGGACCATCAAGGGCTCGCCCACACCCCGGGCGCCGTAGGGGCCGGTGGGCTCCGGATGCTCCACATACTTGACCACCAGCTCCGGCACGTCGTCCGCCGTTGGGATCTTATAGTCCACAAAGCTCTTGTTGAGTACCTTTCCGTCTTTGAGCTTGAGCTCTTCGAACAGAGCGGTGCCCAGAGACTGTACCATCGCGCCCTCCGACTGGCAGGTATAGGTCAGCGGATTGATAACCTTGCCCGCGTCGAAGCAGGAGACCATTTTGAGGACCTTGATATGGCCGGTCTGTGTGTCCACCTCTACCTCGGCCCCGTTGCAGCCGATGGTCCAGAAGGCCGCCGGATGGGAACCCATGCCGGTATCGTGGTCCACATTCAGGTTGTTTTCCAGCGTAAAGCAGCCCACGCCGATCGCGGGTCCGCCTACACCGGAACCGTCCGGGAAGCTGAGGCCCAAGGCAAAGTCGCTCAGCGGCACTTTCCGGTCGGGGTAGAGTTTATGCGCCACAAAACCGTCACGGAACTCCAGGTCCCGCTTGTAGGCCCCCAGCTTGATCTGGGCCAGATCCAGGATCTTGTTCTTCAGATCCTCGCAGGCCAGCTTGATCGCGTTGCCTGCGCAGTAGGTGGTGCGGCTGGCCACGGTCTGCCACTCATAGGGCGTGTGGTCGGTATCTCCAAACCGGCAGGAAATGAGCGCTGGGTCCACGTCCAGAGTCTCGGCGGCGATCTGGGTCAGGGCCGTCTCGGAGCCCTGACCGATCTCCTGCCCACTGGTCATCAGGATAAAGGTTCCGTCCTCGTTCATGCGGATGATGGCAGAGCTGCCTGCGTTGGTGGGCTGCGAGGGGGATTTCCAGCCCGCGGCCACGCCCTTCCCGCGCTTTCTGGTGGGGGACGGGTCCACCGGCTTTTTGTCATACTCGATGTCTTCCAGCACCTGCTCCAGGCAGTCATGGAAGCCGGAGACCTCCATCACCTCTCCGGTTCCGGTAACGCCGCCGGGGCGCAGGCCGTTGATGCGCCGCACCTGAGCCGGGTCCATCCCGATCTTCAGGGCTACCTCGTCGATATTCTGCTCGATGGCGAAATGGATCTCGCACATGCCGAAGCCGCGATAGGGGCCGCCCACGGGATGGTTGGTATAGACGCAGTAGCTGTCGGTCCAGACGTTTGGGATGTCGTAGGGCCCCGCAGAGGCCCAGCCGCCTGCCTTGGTAATGTTAACGCCGTACTCGGTGTACGCTCCTCCGTCCCATACAAACTCGTTCTTGACGGCCTGGATCTTTCCGTCCCGGTTGATCCCGGTCTTGATCCTGCAGTGCAGGCCCTGGCGGACATAGGAATTCTCGAACTCATCCTCCCGGGAGTAGTTCAGCTTCACCGGCCGGCCGCGGTTGCGCCGGGCCAACGGTATGATGATGCCCTCCAGAGTCGTGCCCGCTTTGGCGCCGAAGCCGCCCCCCACATAGGGCGAGATGACCCGCAGCTTGTTCAGCGGAATGTCAAAGGCGGCGGACAGGGCCTGGCGCACTGCGTAGGGGGACTGGATAGACCCCCAGACGGTAACCTTTCCGTCCAGATCGTACTGCGCCACGGCGCAGTGGGGCTCCAGCGGCACATGCTGCACGTGGGGGATGTAATAGGTATTCTCCGTAACGACGTCGCACGCCTCGAAGGCCTTGTCGACGTCCCCCTTGCGCAGCTTATAATGGTGAGAGATGTTGGTGTGGGGCACCGGATGGAAGATCGGGGCCACCTTGTAGGTATGCAGGTCCGGATGGATCAGCGGCGCGTCCGGCTTCATGCCCTCCACGGCGTTGGTAACGGCGGGCAGCTGCTCATACTCCACCTCGATCAGCTCCACGGCTTCGTCGGCGATCTCCGGGGTCTCGGCCGCCACGGCCGCCACGGCTTCCCCCCGGTATTTGGCCGTTCCAACCGCCAGGAAATTCTTATCCTCCAGATAGAGCCCGCAGCGCTTGGTGTAGCAGTCCCCGGTGATGACGCTGCGCACGCCGGGCAGGGCCTCGGCCTTCGACGTATCGATCCGCAGGATCCTGGCATGGGGATAGGGAGAGCGCTTCACCTGAGCGTAGAGCATGCGGGGCATGATGATATCGTCCACATACTGAGCCTGTCCGGTGACCTTTTTGATCGCGTCTACGCGCTGCAAGCTTTCGCCTACCGCCCTCATGCCGGGTCACCTCCTCCATTTGCCGCCCGCTCGATGGCTTCCACGATGCGGGCATAGCCAGTGCAGCGGCAGAGATTGCCGCTGATGGCGTCAATGATCTCCTCCCGGGTGGGGTGAGGCGTTTCCTCCAGCAGAGCGGTGGCCGACATGACGAAGCCCGGGGTGCAGAACCCGCATTGCAGAGCCGCCAGATCCACAAAGGATTGCTGGATGGGCGTCAGTTCCCCATCCTTCGCAAGTCCCTCTATGGTGGTGATGTGCATCCCATCCAGCTCGGGAGCCAGCACCAGGCAGGCGTTGACGGGCTTTCCGTCCACGATGACGGTACACGCCCCGCACTCGCCTGCGCCGCAGCCTTCCTTGGTGCCGGTGAGGGCCAGCTCCTCCCGGAGCACCCGCAGCAGGGTCTTGTTTGCCTCTACGTAGAGTTCCACCGGCTCCTCGTTGACAAAGAAATTGACGCGGTATTTCATGCGGCACACCCCCTCACATCAACGCGCGCAGACTGCGCTCCAACACCACGCCCGCGACCTCCAGCCGGTATTCCTGGGAAGCGCGCACGTCGCTGATGGGCGAGATCTCGCTGCGGGCCAGTTCCACCGCCCGGGTGATGCGCTCTTCCGTCAGAGGCTGGGCATCGAGCAGCGCCTCGGTCTGCCTCAGGCGGATGGGCGTCGGCGCCACGGACCCGTAGGCCACGCGCCAGCCTTCCCCCGTTTTGAGCACGGTGGCGCAAAGGGTGGACAGATCCACTTCCCGGCGGCGTGAAATCTTGGTGAACACCCCGTTTGCACCGGGGATGGCAGGTACCCGGACGGCGGTGACGATCTCCCCGGGACGCAGACTGGTCTTGCGCACGAAGACGAAGAACTCGTCCAGCGGGATCTCCCGTTCTCCCTCGCGACTGACCGCCACGACGCTGGCCCCATAGGCCAGCAGCGGCGTCGCGGTATCCGCCAGAGGGGAGGCGTTAATGAGGTTGCCGGCGCAGGTGGCCCGATTGCGCACCTGCTTGGAACCCACGCTCAGCGCCGCCTTGGCCAGAGTCGGGTAGTGGGTGCAGACCAGCGCCTCGTTCCCCAGCTCGTTCATCGTGACACAGGCCCCTATGGTGAGGCCGTGCTCCGGATCATAGGCGATCCCTCTCAGCCCGGGGATCCGTTTGATATCAATGACCGCCTTGGGCGCGATGAGCTTTTCGCGCAGCTGGATGACCACGTCTGTGCCGCCGTTGAGCAGCTTGCCCTCCGCTTCAAACCGGTCCAGCAGATCAAACGCCTCCTCCAGGGCAGCAGGGGCGTAATATTCAAATGCTTTCATCCCATTCCCTCCTTTCGCAGGGATACGGGCCGTTCCTGCGCCGGTCCGGCGAACGCCCTGCGCGCTCCGAAACTCAGCCGTTGGGCCACCAGGCCGCTCAGCCGGGTCCGATCGCCCAGATAGAGCGCCAGATCCTTCCACGCTCCGTCCGAAAGCGGAGCCGCCGGGTCCGCACAGACCTGCAGGAACAGCTTGTGGAGCAGGAACAACGAGTTGTAATAGTCGAAATAGTGCTTTTTCAGATGGGCGCTTTGCCCAATGGACTGAAACAGCGCCCGCAGCGTTTCGTCCAGCTGTGCGTCATAACGAGCCATCTCCCCGCTTCCGCCCAGCAGGAACGCATTCCGTACCGCCTCCGGCTGTTCCTCCATCGGCAGGAGCCGGCGCAGGCCGGAGGCGTCGGTCATGACGCGCGGCAGAAGATCCTCTCTCCCCGCGGCGTAATCCCTGGCCTCCAGAAACAGCAGCCCGAAACGGTCCCCCATCGCATGGGTGGAGCGGTTTTTCCAGAAATAGACCAGGCAGAGCGCGGCGATGACCAGAGCCATCATCCCATAGGCCAGCAGCTGCTGCATCTTCTCCTCCCTTTCCGCTGTCCATCCCGGACCGATCCCCAACCAGGGGCAGTTCCGCGCGGAACTGCCCCTGGCAGCGGTACATCACACGTCTTCGAAGCCGTCGAAGGCCACGATGCGGGAGATGCAGCTTTCCCCGTCCACCAGCTTCCACGGGAAGCAGCCGATGATCACGCGTTTGTTGGACAGCTGCTCGATCTCGCCGCCCAGGCACTCGGCATGGATCGCCTCGTAGGGCTTGCAGAACAGCTCGATATGCATGGCCTGATAACGGTCCGGCCAGGGATATACCTCGTTGAGCGCCTTGCCGTAGCGCTCCCGGAAGACCTTGTCGCACTTCTCGGCCTCCATGGGCTCCCAGTCGCGGATCTTGGTGTTCATGGGGTGGTCGGCGGAGCCGCAGTCCACGCCGATCCAGCGGATCTTCTTGTCGCGCACCCACTGAATAAAGTCCAGGGAGGGCCCCGGGTGGCGGAGCATATAGCGCCGCTCGTCGGCGGTGGGAGAATCCCATCCATAGATGTGATAGCCCGTGTTGATGATGAGGATGTCGCCCTCCTTCACTTCGACCCGCTTCTCGATGTCCTCAGGGGTGTAGATGCCCCAGTCCTCGGCCTGGTCGGACAGGTCCACCACCACGCCGGGAGCGCACAGTTTGGTCAGCTCCAGAGAGGCCATGTCCCGTCCGGCGGTGTCAAAATGCAGCGGGCCGTCCAGATGGGTGCCCACGTGGTTGGAATGGGTCAGCAGCTGGCCGTTGGCGCCGTTGGGGGCCAGACGCTTGAAGAATTTCATCTGCAGCGGTTCGTAAGTAGGCCAAGGGGGCGTGTTGATCCCGATGGGGATGCTCAGATCATACATTTTGATGTCGGACCATTTGCTCATAACGAAACCTCCTATCGTCTTGCCGGTACTGTTTCCTGCGTACTATTCGCACCAGGCCTGCGCGCAGGCCTCAATGGCCTTGCGGAAGCACTCCGCCGGCGGGTGCACCAATCCCGCGCCCACCTGTCCCACGCCGTAGTCCTTGTGGGCGATGCCGGTGTTGATGATGGGCCGGATGCCGGTCTCCACGACCTTCAGAAGGTCGATACCGGTGGCGCTGCCCCGGAAATCCAGGGAGGGGATCTTGTAGGCGCTGCCCTCCCCCACCGTGATCTCATACATCTGGGTGGAGTAGTTGATGGCGTCCTGCACCTGGCCGCCCACAAACTGGACGATGGCCGGGGCCGCCGCCATGCAGAAGCCGCCGATCCCCGCCGTCTCGGTGATGCAGCTGTCCCCCAGATCCGGATTGGCGTCCGCATCGTCAAATCCGGGGAAGTACAGCCCCTTGACCATCTCCGCCGGAGCGGTGAACCACGCTTCCGGCCCAAGGCCCGCGATGCGGATACCGAAGTCGGTCCCGTTGCGGCACATGGTGGCCACCACAGTGGAGCAGGGCACGTCAAAGACCGGGTCCATGGTGCACTTGCAGGCGGGCATCGACAGGTTCAGGAACGTGTGGTCATTGTTGTTCAGGAAGGCCAGCGCCTCCATCTGCCGCTCTCTGGGGAAATCCGTGCCCAGCACGTCCGGAAGGATCGCTCGGAGAAACAGGGATGTGCCCGCCTTGTTGCGGTTATGGGCCTCGTCCCCCATCTGGAGCGCTTGGGCGATCATGACCTTCATATCAACTTCGCCATGGCGCTCCAGCGCCGCCTTCAGTACGGGATAGTACTCGTCCCGCATGCGCCTGAGCCGGTCGAAGACCTCTTGGTCGCAGGCGCCGAAGCGCAGGACCTTGCCCAGGCCCTCGTTCATCGTGCAGTAGGCGTGGTTGCCGAAGGTCTTGTTCACGAGATGCCACACCGGCATGGAATAGGTCACCACGCCCGCCATAGGCCCTACGGCGCTGTGGTGGTGGCAGGGAGCGAAGGTGATCCTTCCGCTGGCGGCCAGGGCCTCCGCTTCCTCCAGGTCCTTGGCCAGCCCCTCGTAGATCAGACCGCCCATCACCGCACCCCGGACGGGACCGCACATACGCTGCCAGGTGACCGGAGGCCCGGCGTGGAGGATGGTGGTCGGGGTCATACCGGGGATCGCCTCCCCGGCGGTGGACATCCCCACCAGCACCGGCTGGGCCGCCAGAATGCGCCGCAGCGCCTCCTGGTTGGCCGCGGCGATCGTCTCGCTCAGCGGCGCCTGGCGCAGTTTGCGCAGGCAGGCGGCGATCTTCTTGTCCCCGCCGGCAACCGGCTTCCAGTCTACGTGGACGGCGCTTTTGCCCTGTTTGATCAAGTCCTGGTAAAAAGACTCGATTCCGAAATTCACCACCGAAAGCTTGCGTTCAAACAACTGGTTGACTTTGCTCATCTCTTCCTCCCCCCTCTACAGATGCGCCAGGATGCGCTGGGTGAAACGAGTGGCCTGGGCATTGGAGGGCAGAACGATGGCGCCCGCGTTGGCCAGCTTCATCCGGGAGCCGGACAGGCTCTGGGGGTCTGCTTCCGTACCGCAGACCGAGGCCACTACCGCCAGATAACGCCCCTCCTGGGCCGCCAGCGCCTTGGCGCTGCGGATGGCCTCAGACAAATCCTGCGCCGGGTCCTCATGAGAGCCGTAACCGATGACGCAGTCCACCAGTACCACCGCCGCCGCCGGGTCCGCCGCCTCCGTGACCACGCGTTCCGCCCGCAGGGAGGGATCGATCATGGGGTGCGGCCGTCCCACGGTAAACGCATCGTCCCCGAAGTCCAGGAAGGTGTGCTCCCGGCTTTCGCCGCCGCGGGCGTCCGCCAGCCGGTCCTCCGGCTTCAGCGGGATATTGGAGTAAATATGGCCCAGCGAGGCGATCATCAGCTTCATCGCCTCATCACAGAGCGTACCGCCGGTGTAAAGGCCCCGGACATACTTCTGGCCCGGCGCCATTTTGGCCGCCTCGGCCGCCGCCAGCTCTTCCGCTTTCAGCTGGCCCATGGCAAAGCCGGTGAAGTCTTCCGGCGTCTCGTCCCGGGCCAGCGCGGCGGCTTTGTGGGCCGCGTCTTCCAGGGAGACGGCGGCGTACAGGCCCCGTCTTTCGATCTCCGAGGCTTCGCCGCCGATAAAGCATACCACGGTGGGCTTGCCGCCCGCCGCCGCCTGATCCAGGATCTTTGCGGCGATCTCCGGCGCGGGGGGCTTGGAGACCAGCGTGATCACCTTTGTCTTCGGATCGTGGATCAGCGCATCCAGTCCAAGCCTCATCATGATGCCGCCGATTTCCTGCTTCAGGTCCCGCCCGCCGGTGCCCAGCAGCTGCGAAATGCCGCAGCCCAGCTGATCGATGATGCAGGAGACCTCCTGCGCGCCGGTACCCGAAGCGCACACCATACCGATGTCGCCGCTCTTTACCACATTGGCGAAGGCAAGGGGCGTGTTGTTGACGATGGCGGTACCGCAGTCGGGACCCATGACCAGCAGCTCCCGGGATGCGGCAAACTCCTTGAGGTCCTTTTCCTCTTCCATGGTCACGTTGTCGGAGAAGAGCATCACGTTGATCTCGTGCTCCAGGCAGCTGCGCGCCACCTCGTAGGCGTACTTGCCGGGCACCGAGATGACCGCCATGTTCAGCCCGCTCTCCAGCTTGAGCGCACCCTCCAGGGTGGGCGGAAAGTAATCCGTCTTGCGTTTGTCGGCCTTTTTGTTGAGCAGCTCATCCACCTTTGCCACTACGGCGCTGAAAGCGTCTTCGCTCTCACAGCTGGCCGCCACGAAAAAGTCGTTGGCGGTGACCGCGTCGAAGCCCTCCCCCGCCAGGCCGATATTTGCCGCGATCTCGCGGTTCAGATCCGTCCCCATGCCCACCAGCGCCTCGGTGACGCCGGGCAGCTTTTTCACATCCTTGGAGATGATCATCAGGGTGACGGAATCGTAATACGCGTTTTTCCGTACCTCTAGCTTAATCAATGCGTATCCCTCCAATGGCACAGGCATCCAGGACGCCAAAATAGACTCCGGTGAGGAAATCATAGCCGGAACTGCTGCCGAAGCTGGCCACCCGCAGCAGCCAGGTATGCAGCGCCCGGCGCTCACCGCCCCGGCGCAGGCAGCCGATCAGGCCGAGCGCGTCCTCCGAAAAATGCCCCTCCCCCGCCCGCAGGAGCAGGGCTGCGCTGATATCGTTGGTGCCCCGGGCCGCAGCGGCAGCGATTGCCTCCGCCATACCGGCCCACGCGCCTCCAGACGGCAGCAGCGCCAGATAGCCGCAGATCAGATCGTCCGATGAGGGGGTCAGCCCCGGCCCGCACCCCGCCATCCGGCGGGCCGCCCGGGCGGCGGTCTCGGTCTCCCCCGCCCGCACCGCCCGGCGCAGCGTCTCCAACCGGGGCGCCAGCAACCCGGCATAGAGGCCGTCGCTCCGCCCCAGGGCCAGCCGGGCCAGGCCTTCCTCCGGCGCCGCCGCCAAAAACTGCCGGACCATCCGTGCTCCCTCCGCGCCAGGCGCCGGCCCGGGCGTCAGATGCAGGTCCACCGCGCGGCTGGCTCCGAAGGACACCGCAACCGCCCCATCCACGGCGATCCCCCTGGAGCCGAGCGACAGCACGCCCGGCTCCAGGACCGTGTAATCCATCTCCTCTTCCAATCGGACCGCATAGGGCTGCAGGCATTTGCGCGGCGAAAGCAGGGTGACCAGGCCCAGCGGGGTATCCAGGTTGGCCGCCTCCCGAAAACGAGAGTGGAGCCGCGCAGGAAAGCACTGTCCCTCCAGGGCTGTCCGCAGCGCCGCACAGATCCGCTCTGCCTGTACTGTAGTCACGTCCTCAGGGTTTCTGGAAGATAAAGCCGTAATAGTCCTTCCCGACGCCCTCCTTGACGACCCCCACGGTGGAAATCAGGTCCATGCCGATCTCCGGACGCTCGTCAAAGCCGAGCTGACCGGTGGCGGTGACGCCGTTGTCGAACTGCACGATGCCGAAATTGAGCCATGCCTTCATGTACCCCTCCGGCAGGTTGAACACCCGGGTCCAGGTCAATAGCTTACAGTGGCCCTCCAAAGGCTCCTGCGTGAAGGAGCGGCCGTCGCATTCGGGATTCTGGCACACGGCATAGCGCGGATGATGCAGCTTGCCGCACTTGTCGCACCGATACGCATACATTTCTTGCATTCCGGTCCCCTCCTTTACTTCGTTGTGACGATGGTGGCGACGACGTTGTTGCCGAAGCCGCCGAAGTTGACCGCAAGGCCGGTCCTGGCGCCCTCGACCTGGCGTCCCTCGGCCTCGCCCCGGACCTGACGGACCAGCTCCACCACCTGGGACACGCCGGTGGCGCCCAGCGGATGGCCCTTGGCCTTCAGGCCGCCGGAGGTATTGATCGGGATCCTCCCGCCGATCTCGGTCTCGCCCCGGCGGACCGCCAGGTGGGCCTCGCCCTTGGGAAACAGTCCGCACTCCTCGCTCTCGGCCAGTTCCAGGATGAGGAAGGCGTCGTGCAGCTCCGCGCAGTCGATGTCCTCGGGTCCCATCCCCGCCATCTGATAGGCGCGCTCGGCGGCGGTGCGCACCGCCAGCAGCTCGGTGGGATCGGCGCGGTCTGCCACATAGTGGGTGTCGGTGGCGGAGGCGATGCCGGCGATGCGGGCAAAGGTCTTATGACCGAAGCCCAGCTCCTCCTGCTTATCCTTGGCCACCAGCAGCACGGCGGCGGCGCCGTCGGAGACGGGGCACATATCGAACTGGCGCAGGGGATCGGCCACCATGGGGCTGGTGGCGTCTACGTACCGGGGGTCGCTGATGCGCTCCAGCTTTACCTTGCGCTGGATATGGGCGCAGGGGTTATGGGTGGCGTTGTCGTGATTTTTCACCGAGATGCGGGCGAGATCCTCGCTGGTCTCGCCGTACTTCTCAAAGCGCAGGCGGGTGAACATGCCTGCGAAGGAGGGCAGGGTCAGCCCGTAGGGGTACTCGCCCGTGGGGTGGAGCATGGTGGCCACGAAATCGGTGGCCTCCCAGCCGGATACCACCCGCATCTGCTCGCCGCCGACCACCAGCACGCAGTCGCACACGCCGGAGGCGATGGCCATATACCCCAGCTTGATGGCAGAGGCCCCCGAGGCCGGACCGTTCTCAATGCACTCGGCCATGGCGGGCCGGATATTCAGGGTGTCCACCAGGGCGGAGGCCGAGCCGCTGATCCGGTTGAGCATCCCGGCGCCCATGGAGGCCACGAATACCTGGTCGATCACGTTGTCCTTGCCGGTCTTGGCGCCGGCATCGTCCATGGCCTGGAGGGCGGCCTGAGTGATCAGCTCCAGAAACGTGCCCTCCCACTTGCCGAATTTTGTGTGGCCTACGCCGACGATTCCTACCTGCCGCATAACAGGCACCATCCTTTCACATCGCGTCGGTCAAACGCTGATTTTCGCAGGCTTACGCAGAATCTTATTGGCCTCGATCACATCCTCGAAGGCGGGCCGGATACCGGTGCACTTGGCGCCCTTGTGCTTCTCCCACAGCTGTTTGGTCAGCACATAGGTGGGCACGCCGCCCAGTTCATGGGGGCACTCGGGACGGGACTCCAGTTCATACTCGATCATCCAGCGCTTGAAGCCGTTGGGGCTCTCCGCCACGATCCAGACCTCGTCCTGATCCATCACGTCCAGGTGATACTCCATCTTGGCCGCGAACAGGTGCGCGCCGACCCGGGCTCCCCGCTTCAGCGTGATGGTGTGGTAGCTCATGCCGATCTTGTCGTTGACCAGGCGCCCGTTGACGATGCCGGCGATCTCGCCGTCCACCGCGCCTACGAACACATACTCATCCTGCACCCGGTAGCGCAGCATGCCCAGCAGCTCCGCATAGATGCGGGAGGCGACGATGTCATAAAAATCCTTGGGCTGTTTCATCAGCGGCTCAATGGTCTCCATCAGCAGAGGGATCTCATCCCAGGTGGCCTCCCGCACCAGCATGTCTTCTCCGCTGGTCAGAGGGATCACCTTTGCCTCATAAGGTTTGAGCCCGATCGTGGGGGGACGCAGCTGAGCTTCCATTTTGTCGATGATCGCCATGCTTATTCCTCCTTTTATTTATTCGATGTGACATTGCCGCATTCTTTGCTATAATCCGCGGATCTCTTGTCTACATTACACATTATATCTTTTGGCCTTCTTATTTTATATGTTGACTATCGACAAACATTCTTATATACTATTGTCGAGATGATTTTCCCATTAAATGTAATATAATGTTAATTATCAACAGGAGGTGTCCTAATGGAACGCAGCAGTATTTCGCTTTCTTATTACCCCTGCCTTTCCGAACTGCTCACGCTGCCCGTTTTTCGGGGCAGCCGCCTGCTGGGCTGTCAAACCGGGCTGGAGCGGGTCGTGACCGGCGTCAACCTGAGCGACACGCCGGAATACTACAAGTGGCTCTGTGCCGGAGAGCTGATGGTCACCACCTGCTACTCCATTCATGACGATCCCGCCGCCCTGGCCCAGTTTATCCCTACCCTGGCCGCCGGCGGGATGTCCGGCCTCTGCGTCAAGCCCGGGCAGTATCTGGGCCAGGTGCCCCAGACGATGGTGAATCAGGCCGAGATGCTGGGCCTGCCTCTGGTGGCTCTGCCGGAGGACGTGCGCTTCTCCGATATCACCAAGGCGGTTTCCGACGAACTGCTTCGCCGGCAGACCGCTCTGCTCCACAGCACCATCACCGTCAATGAAATGCTCACCCGCACCATCGTCGAGGGGGCGGGACTGGAGGAAATCGCCCGGATGGTCACAGATTTGACGGGCTGCAGCGTACTCATCCTGGACTGCATCAACGACCGGCGCGCCCTTTCTCTTACGGAGGCCGACGCAGTCCGGTTCGCCGGGCTGGCCTGGGACGCCCAATCCAGCGCCATTATTGCCGGAGCGCGGATGTATGTGCTGGAGGTGGGCGGACACTCCTTCGGATTTTTGTACATATACGACATGGAGCATCCCATCGAGGAGCAAAATGCGGATATCCTCTCCCGTGTGCTCCAGACCATCCCGCTGGAGATCGCCCGGGAGCGTACTGTGCGGGAGAGCGGCGATCAGTTGTTCGACGACTTCATCCTCCACCTTCTCTCGGACCGTATTACCAACGAAGCCCGCGAGTTGACCCGCGCCAAAAGCTATGGCATGGATCTTGCGGAAAATCATCTGATCGTCCGTGCCCGCCTGACGGAATCGCAGGGCGCCGGAAATCCGTACGCCGGCGTGTTCCAGCGCACCCTGCTGGCGAATGAGGTCCACTCCACGCTGACCAACCTGGGCTTGTCCGTCCGCCGGGTACGCAGCGGAGAGGAACACCTGCTCATCCTCAGCAGCCCGCTGGACGATCACGGCTTTTCCGCTCTGGCAAGCCGCTTTCCGCCCCTCGTGGAGCAGATGAACCGAGGATACGACGCGCTGAACATCACCGCCGGATGCGGACGCCCCCATACCGGCGTGGCCGGGCTGATTCAGAGCGACCAGGAAGCGCGCGTGGCGCTCCGGGCTTCTGCCGCCAAGGGCGGGGGCCTCACCTGCCTCGATGATCTTGGATTGCTGCGGCTGATCTATGCCAGCGACCCGGATCAGGAGGTGCATGATTACATCCAGGAGACGCTGGGCAGGCTGCTGAGCGCCGGCCCGCCCCGCAGTACGGAACTGATGAACACACTGGAGAGCTACTTCCGGAACTTCGGCAATCTGCGCCGCATGTCGGAAGAGCTTTACACCCATTACAACACCGTGGTCTACCGGCTTAAGAGCATCCAGGAGATCACCGGGCTGGACCTGCACGTGCCCAGCGACCGCTTCCGTCTGGAGCTGACCCTCTATCTCTACGAAAACGGCTGGTATCATCAGACAACGTGAAAAAGATCGTAAGAGAGGCCCGGGAGACCCTAAGCGGGGTCTCCCGGGCCTCTCTTACGCGCCCCTGCGCAGCGCGGCGACCTCGCGGACGAACTGGTCTACCTCTCTGCGGGTGCTGAAGCTGGAAAAGCTGGCCCGAATGGTCCCGGTTTCAAAGGTCCCGGCCGACTGGTGGGCCAGCGGGGCGCAGTGCAGCCCGGCGCGGACCGCCACGCCGCGGGCGCCCAGGGCGTCCCCTACCGCCTCACAGTCCATTCCGTCCAGCTGAAAGGAGAGCACGCCCGCCTGCCGGACCCTGTCGGCGGCGGTATACACCATCACGCCCGGTATCTCCGACAGCCCGCGGGCGGCCAGGCAGGTCATGGCCCGTTCGTGTGCCAGAATGCTCCCGGTCCCCCGCTCCTTCACATAGCGCAGGCCCTCCAGCAGCCCGGCCACGCCGGGAATATTATGAGTGCCGGCCTCCAGACGGTCCGGCAGAAAATCCGGCATCTCCTGGCAGGCGGAAGCGCTGCCGGTCCCGCCCTCCAGCAGGGGCCGCGTCTGGGCGGCGCACAGGAGCAGCCCGGTTCCCTGAGGCCCGTAGAGTCCCTTATGCCCGGGCATGGCGATGAAGGCCGCACCCAGTTCCGCAAGGGACACCGGCAGGCAGCCTGCGGATTGAGATGCGTCCAGAATCAAGGGAATCCCCCCTGCCCGGCACAGAGCCGCCATACGCTCCACCGGCAGGATATAACCAAAAACGTTGGAGACATGGTTGCAGATCACACAGGATACGCCCTTGAGCTGGCTGCGGAAGGACTCCATCAATTTCCCCGGCTCGAACAGCGGGCCGGACGCCACGCGTATGTCTGCTCCCAGTGCATGCAGCGGCCGGGTGACGGCATTGTGCTCATAACCGGAGATAAGCACGGTATCGCCCGGCTTGACCAGGGATTTGATGGCAATATTGAGGGCGTGGGTCGCATTGAAGGTGAAGACCACCTGCTCCGGTCCCTCTACCTGAAAAAGCTCCGCAGCGGCCTGCCGGCAGGCGAAGGCCGTGTCCGCCGCCAGCATGGCGGGCGCGTGTCCGCCCCGGCCCGGCGTGGCCATATGGCACATGGCATAAGAAGCCGCCCGCGGCACCGCGGGCGGCTTTTGCAGCGTGGTCGCGGCATTGTCCAGATAGATCATAGCAGCACCTCTTTATAGCTGCCGTCGCTGGCCATGATATAGATTCGCTTTGGGGTGAGCCCCACACGCCCCAGCGTCAGCAGCGCATCGGCCAGGCTGCGTTCCGAGACCTTCACCGCATGGCTGCATCCCTCCTGGTCGATCACCTTGGGCGCACGCAGGATGTGGGATGTGATGCCTGCCCGTTCCAAAGCGGCGTGGGTGCGCTGCGCATACGTCAGCGAGCGGCAGACGATCAGATAATAGACCATTGAATGACCATTCCTTTCCCGGTTGTTACCAAATGGCCTGTTGAGAGGAATGGACATTGCGGACAGGGCAACAGAAAAGCTCCTCTCGCGCTATCCTATGCGCAAGAGGAGCGTTTGGTCCGCATCGGCGGGCGTGCCTTGGCCCGGTCTTTTCCTGCTCTGTCGGACTCGGAGCCCGTATCGCAGGCATCGAACCCGCACAAACGGGCGCGCCTACATTCGGTCTAAGAAGACGGTCGCCTACAATTCCTCCAACAGGCACACCGCATGGGCCGCCATCCCTTCCCGTGCGCCGGTAAAGCCCAGGCCTTCTTCCGTCGTCGCCTTTACGTTGATCCGCCCGGCCGAGATATCCATATGCATCGCCAGATTCTCCCGCATCCGCTGGATATAGGGCGAGAGCCGTGGGCGCTGCGCCAGGATCGTGGCGTCCACATTGCTTACCCGGAGGCCGGCCTGCCGCAGCAAGTCCATCACCATATCCAGCAGCCGCAAGCTGCTGATCCCCTCATAGGCCGGGTCGGTATCCGGAAAGGCCTTCCCGATATCCCCAAGTCCTGCGGCGCCCAGCAGGGCGTCCATCACCGCATGGACCAGCACATCTGCGTCGGAATGGCCCAACAGGCCCTTTTCATAGGGGATATCCACCCCGCCCAGGATCAGCTTGCGGCCGTTTTCCAGCTTGTGCACGTCGTAACCGTGTCCGATTCTCATTGGCTTTCACTCCATTCGAAAAGTGCCTCCCCGATCGCCAGGTCCTCAGGGGTGGTGATCTTGATGTTCCGATAATCGCCCCGGGTCAGGGCAACCCCGACGCCCAGCCGTTCCACGGCAGAACAGTCGTCGGTGAGGGATGCCCCCTCTTCCAGAGCCTTCGTCAGCGCCGTCCGGATCAGGGCCGCCTCAAAGACCTGCGGCGTCTGCACAGCGTAGAGAGACGCCCGGTCCGGGGTCGCGGTGACAACGCCGTCCCTCGCCTGCTTGAGGGTATCCTTCACCGGCACCGCCGGCGCAGCCGCGCCGCATTCCCGGGCACGAAGAATGACCTGCTCCAGCACCGACTGGCTCACCAGAGGGCGGGCGCCGTCATGAACGGCAATGAGGGACGCGCCCTCCTCCGCCTCCCGTACCCCGGCCAGCACCGAAGCCGTCCGGGTATCGCCCCCCACGATGACCTTGCTCACCTTGGAAAAGGCATAGTCCCTGCACAGCTGCCCAACGGGTACGATCCGGTCTTCCCGTGTGACGATTACGATCTCCGTGATATAGGGGCAAAGCTCCAGCGCCCGAAGGGCATGGACCAGCACCGGCTGTTCCCCCAGGAGCAGCAGGAGCTTATCCTGTCCCTCCATCCGCGCGGAGCTGCCCGCTGCAGCCACCACCGCGGTACAGCGGAGCGGCTCGTCCTTCTTCCGGTGAAATAGGCGCCCCAACCAACCGGCCATACAGCGCTCCCTCCTTCACAAAAAAGGAGCCCACATGGCTCCTTTTTCTGCTTTGTCCATATTATGCGCGCAGAGGTCCGGTCATGTCAAGGCGGTATTGATCCGCGCCTCTACATCCTCATAACTGGCATTTTGCGAGAGCACGATCTCCGATATGAGGATCTGCTTGGCGGAATGAAGCATCTTTCGCTCTCCGGTCGAGAGGCCGCGCTCTCCGTCCCGGAGCATCAGGCCCTTGACCACCCGGGCCACCTCGATCAGATCGCCGCTCTTCAGCCGCAGCATATTTTCCCGATAGCGCCGGTTCCAGTTCTGGGTCATGTCCACCTCGATGTCGGGCATGGCGGCGATGACCTGATCGGCCTCATCCTTTTTGACCACCGGACGCACCCCGATCTCCGCGCTGTTCGCGGTGGGGATCATGACCATCATGCCGCCCACCGGCAGCTTGAGGATATAGTAATCCCGAACCACGCCGTTGATCTTCTTCTGCACGATGCTGTCGATGACACCAGCACCATGCATCGGATGAACGATCTTGTCGCCTACCTGAAACATGATCCCACCTCCCAATGCGGAACATTCCGAACTGTAATCGCTTCTCTTTTCTGCCTGAACAAAACTAATTATATCCGTTTTCACAACCTTTTGCAAGTAAATTTCCCGTATAAAAAAAGAAAAGGGAAAAAGGGCGCCGTTTCCGGCCGGAAACGGCGCCCTTTTTCAGGTAAGAAATAATTACTCTTCGTTGAAGTCGGCTGCGACCTCGGTACCCTCGCTGTCGGAGGAAGCCACCACGGCGTCCTCGCCCTCCGCCGCGCCGGCGCTCTGGGTGCGCTGGGCATCCTCCAGCAGGGCGCGGATGGACAGGGAGACCTTCTTGTGGTCGTAGTCAATATCCGTGATCTTCACATCCACCATCTGGCCCTCGGACAGAACGTCGCCAGGCTTGTCGATGCGGTGGTCCGCGATCTGGGAGATGTGAATCAGGCCGTCCACGCCGGGAACGATCTCGGCGAAGGCTCCGAACGTCATCAGCTTGACCACACGGACATTGGCGGTGTCGCCGATGTTATACTTGCCGGTAAACACAGACCAGGGATCTTGGCCGCGGTCCTTCATCCCCAGAGAGATCTTCTTCTTCTCCGGGTCAAAGGAGATGACATACACCTCAACGCTGTCGCCTACGGAGACCACCTCGGAGGGGTGCTTGATGCGGGACCAGGACAGCTCAGAGATATGGACCATGCCGTCCACGCCGCCGATGTCCACGAAAGCGCCGTAGGAGGTCAGGCTCTTAACGGTGCCGCTGTAGCGCTTGCCCTCTTCAATGTTGTTCCACACCTCGGCAGCCTTGGCGGCGCGCTCCTCGGCCTCGACGGCACGGATGGAGCCCACCACGCGGCGGCGGGCGCGGTTGACCTCGGTGATGCGCAGGCGCACCTTCTTCTTGAGCAGCTCGGACATGGCGGCATCCCGGGGCAGACCGGTCTGGGACGCGGGGATGAAGACCCGCACGCCCTTGATGTTGACGACAACGCCGCCCTTGTTTTCCTCGGTGACCACACCCTCGACGGTGGTGTGCTCCTCCCGGGCCTGCTCGATGTCGTCCCAGCTCTTCACGGTGTCAAGGCGCTTCTTGGACAGGGTGACAACGCCCTCCTGGTCGTTGACGCGCATGACATAGGTTTCGATCTCGTCGCCGACCTTTACCAGGTCCTCGACCTTTACAGTGGGATCATCGGTCAGCTCGGACACCGGTATGTAACCGGCATGCTTGGTGCCAAGATCCACATAGATCTCCGTGGGTGCAATCCCAGTGACAACGCCCGTAACCTTCTCCCCTGTATTTAAAGTTTTGATCGACTTCTCCAGCATTTCAGCGAAGGATTCCTCGATCTCAAAGTTTTCGTCGCTCATTTTGTCATAGACCTCCTTTATAATCCACCCAGGCGTGGACGCGCCCGCAGTGATTCCAATAGAAGCCTTCCGACACAGGTTGGAAGGTTCCAGCTCCGCCGCACGTTCGATCCAAACCGTATCCGGGCAGAGCGCCGCGCATAATTCCCACAGCCGTTTGGTATTGGAGCTGTCCCGCCCGCCGATGACGATCATAGCCCCACAGCGGGCGGCCAGCGCCTGCGCCTCAGACTGCCGTTTATACGTAGCATTACATATTGTATCAAAAATTTTTAAGTTTGTACACTGTTTTTTTGCTTTTTCTACGCTCAAATCCCAAATCATCTGCGTGGAGGTGGTCTGAGAGACCATCGTGAGCGGAAGCGACTTCCGCTCCGGACCTTCCTGCAGCCATTGCTCCAGCTCCTGCGCCCCCTCCAGTACCACAGGGTGTCCGCACCAGCCGGCAATGGCCTGCACTTCCGGATGCGCGCGCATACCGATGATAAGCACCTGCCGCCCTTCCGCTTCGGCCCGGGCCACCAGATGATGGATGCGCGCGACGTTGGGGCAGGTGGCGTCGATCACGCGGCAGCCCCGTGCCGCCAGCGCCTGATGGACCGGCCTTCCCTCCCCATGGGAACGGATGATGACCGCCGCGCCCTCCGGGACCTGTTCGGGCGTCTCCGCCAGCGCTACCCCCTGGGCCTTCAGGCGCTCGATCACGCTGCCGTTGTGGATCACAGGCCCCAGCATCACACAGCGGCAGCCCGAACGGGCCGCCTGCTCCGCCATCTCGACCGCCCGGCGCACCCCGTAGCAAAATCCGGCGGAGCGGGCCAGCTCCAGCTTCATCGCCCCGCCAGAGGCTTCAGCGCCTCGATGCGCCGCATCAGGTCTTCCGCGATGGCGCGATACTCCTCCGCAGTGCCTTTCCGTCCGGCCACCTTGGGATAATAGGGCTGCCCAAAAACGACGGGATTCAACCGGAACCATTTCTTTTCCGCCGGCATGTAAATGGGAACGATGGGTACCCCGGTGCGTACCGCCAGCATGGCCGCTCCGGTCTTGGCGTCTCCAAACTCCCCGTCCTGATGACGGGTCCCCTCGGGGAACATGAGCAGCTTCTCCCCCGCCTTCAGGTACTTCATGGCGGTTTTGATGGCCGCTACATCGGACTGTCCCCGCTTGACGCCGAAGATCCCGCCGTGCTTCAGGATCCAGCCCAGGACGGGCCAATGCATGACCTCCTCCTTGGCCATCACATGAATCTGGTTGGGCCATCCCATGGCATAGGCCACAAAAAGCGGGTCGCTCATACGGGTGTGATTGGCACAGTAAAGCGCCCCGCCCTTCGGCAGATTCTGCTTCTGGATCGCTTTGGTGGGCTTGAGTAGGCGAAACACCGGCCAAATCACAAGATAGGCCAGGATATAGACGATATTCATGCCTGTAAACGCTCCTTAATGGTCTGCAAAAGCACCTGGAAGCTCTCCTCCAGGGTATTCCCGGTAGTATCCACCAGCAGGGCGTCCTCCGCCTGCCGCAGCGGAGCCGCCGCACGGCGGGTGTCGTTTTCGTCCCGCTTTCGAATATCGCGGAGCACCGTCTCATAATCGGTCTCCTGTCCCCGCTGCTGCAGCTCGGCAAACCTGCGCCGGGCCCGGTCCTGGGCCGAGGCGGTGAGAAACAGCTTCACGTCGGCCCCGGGCAGCACCACCGTGCCGATGTCCCGTCCGTCCATGATCACATCGCCGCGCCGGGCCAGTTCCCGCTGGCGCTCCAGCAAAAACGCGCGCACCGCGGGGATGGCGGATACGTCGGAGGCGTAACGTGAAATCTCATGGCGGCGGATCTCCCGGGTGACGTCCTCGCCGTCCAGATACATATGCTGCACACCGTCCTGCTCATACCGCAGATCGATCTCCATTCCGTCCAACAGCGCGGTCACCGCCCGGGCGTCGGTAGGCTCCACGCCCTTCCGGAACGCGCACAGCCCGACGGTGCGGTAGATCGCCCCGGTATCCACATAGAGATAGCCCAATTCCTGCGCCAGCATCCGGGCCAGGGTGGACTTCCCCGCCCCGGAGGGCCCGTCGATGGCGATACTGTGATAATTCATGCGTCTTCCCCCTGGCAGTATTGAGCGGCGCCCTCTCCGGCGGCATGGCCGGTGGACCAGGCGATCTGGAGGTTGAAGCCGCCCGTATAAGCGTCCACATCCAGCACCTCGCCGGCAAAAAAGACACCCGGCAGGCGTTTGGAGGCCAGGGTCCCCGGGTCGACCTCTGCGGTCTTCACGCCGCCGGAGGTGACGATGGCCTCTGCGATGGGGCGCGGCCCCCGGATTTCCACCTGCAGCCCCTTCATGGTTTCCAGCAGCCGCCGGCGTTCCGCTTTCGTAATGGAATGGACCTTACGGTCCGCCGGGATTCCGGAGCGCTCGGCCAGGACCGGCGCCATCAGGCGGGGCGCCAGATGCTCCAGCACATTGTGGAGATCCCGGTTTGCATTCTCCTCAAATTCCCGCAGCAGGCGGCGGTCCAGCGTCTCCTCCTCCAGGGCCGGTTTGAGATCGATGCGAATGGTGTAATGTTCGCGCTCAAAGTCCCGCATGTGGGCGCTGGCGCTGAGGATCAGCGGTCCGGACAGGCCGAAATGGGTAAATAAAAGTTCGCCCTGAGCGGCATAGACCGTCTTTTTCCCACTGTTTTTTACCTGCACTCCCACATTGCGAAGCGAGAGCCCCTGCATCCGGGCGCAGAGATCCCCCTCTGCCTCCAGCGGGACCAGAGAGGGCCTGGGCGGCAGCAGGGTATGCCCCAGCGCACGGGCCAGCTCGTATCCGTCTCCGGTCGAGCCGGTCAGCGGATAGGATACGCCTCCCGTGGCGATGACAACGGCTCTGCAGGGATAGTCTGCGTGCGCTCCCTTTACCCCGGCGAGTGCGCCCGCCTCCAGCAAAAGCCCGCAGGCCCGGTCCTGCACGATCGCCACGCGGGCCCGGCGCAGGGCGCGCAGCAGGGCGTCGATGATATCGGCGGCCTGATCGGAACAGGGAAATACCCGTCCCCCCCGCTCCGTCTTCAGCGGGACCCCCTCTCCCTCAAAAAACGCCTTCACCGACTCCGGCGGGAATCGGGTGACGGCGCTGGTCAGGAAACGGCTGTTATGGGGGACGTTCCGGAGCACCTGCGGGACGGCGCAGTCGTTGGTCACGTTGCAGCGGCCCTTGCCGGTGATATAAAGCTTGCGCCCCAGCTTCGGGTTGCGCTCCAGCAGGGTCACACGGGCGCCCCGGCGGGCGGCGGCAAGGGCGGCCATACATCCGGCCGCCCCGCCGCCGATCACGATGATGTCAGTCAATTCTGCTCTTCAACCTTTTCATAGACTTCATATTCGTCCCAGATCTGCTCCAGAGTCTCGAAGGTATGGGACAAATCGTCGTTCTTTTTCCTTCCGATGGCCACGATCAGCGCGTTGACCAAGCTGAGGGGGGCCACCAGAGAGTCCACAAAGGAAGCCATATCGCTCTTGGCCAGCAGCGTCAGGGTCGCGATGGGCGCCAGCGGGGACGCCTCGCTGTCGGTCAGGGCGAGCACGGCCGCGCCCCGGTCATGGGCAAACTGCATGGCCTTGACCGTGCGGCGGGAATAACGGGGAAAGCTGATGCCGACGATCACATCCTGAGGCCCAATGCGCAGGAGCTGTTCGAACACCTCGCTGGTGGAGGTCGCATGGACGACCGTGACATTATCAAAGATCAGGTTAAAATAGAAGCCCAAAAAGCTTGCAATGGCGGCGGCGGAACGCACGCCCAGAATGTAGATGTGGCGGGCGGAGACGATGGCGTCCACCGCCTGATCGAACTGCGCCCGGTCGGTCTCCTCCAGCGTGAGGTGAATCTTCTCGATATCCGACTGCATGACCATGGACAGGATGTCCTGATTGCCGATACGATCGTTGGAGACCTCGATGCGCTGCACGGAAGTGAGCTTGCTGCGGATCATCTCCTGCAGGGCCTTCTGCATGGCGGGATATCCGTCGTAGCCCAGCTCCGCGGCAAAGCGCACCACCGTGGACTCGCTGACGCACACCGTTTTGCCCAGCTTGCTGGCCGTCATGAAGGCTGCCTTGTCGTAAGACTCCAGGATGAAATTTGCAATGAGCTTCTGTCCCTTGGAAAAGGTGCTCATATTCGTTTGGATCAGGGATAAGATATCTTTTGTCATGCTGTCCGACCTCCCGGTACTCTGCCCGCCCTTGGAACAGAAATGCGTTTCAAATTATATGATAGCGGGAAACGGGACAAAATGCAATCCTTTTTTGCAAGTTGTTTCACTTTTCCTGCAAAAGTGCAATTTCTTCTCCGGTCAGCCGCCGCCAGCGGCCGCTGGGGAGCGCGCCCAGCGCCAGCGCGCCCTCCCGGACCCGCACCAGGCGCTTCACCGTTAGCCCGGCCGCATCGCACATACGCCGGACCTGACGGTTTTTCCCCTCGTGGATCACCACGGACAAAACGTCTCCCCGGGGCGTCTGCTCCAGCAGCGTCACCCTTGCAGGACGAAGGGGAACGCCGTCCAGAGACATGGGGCCGCGCAGAACGGGCAGCCCCGCCGCCGTATCCCCGTTTACCCATACCCGGTATTCCTTTTCCACCTCATGGCTGGGATGGGTCAGCCTATGGGTCAGCGCCCCGTCGTCGGTCATCAGCAGCAGGCCCTCGGAGTCCAGGTCCAGCCGCCCCACGGGCCACACCCGCGCCCCGCAGGAGCGCACCAGCTCCGCTACGGTCCGTCTCCCCTTCTCGTCGGAGAGGGTGGTCACGTATCCCCGCGGCTTGTGAAGCATCAGATAGGTGCGCGCCTGAGGCCGCGTCAGGCTCCGTCCGTCCAGTCGGATATCGTCCCGCTCCGGGTCGGCCTTGTCCCCCACCCGGGCAGGCATTCCGTTGACGGTCACCCGGCCGGCGGAGAGATAGCACTCTGCCGTCCGGCGGGAGGCCGCCCCGCAGGCGGATAAAATTTTTTGCAGGCGTTCCTCCATGGCCCGTTCCTTTCTATGTAAAGGCCCCTTCTTCCGCGAAATGGAGCCTTTGAATCCGAACGCTCACCTTCCGAACCAATCCCACAGCCGTTTTATCAGACCGGCCGGACCCGAGCGGTCGTCCCGGACGTCCCGGCTGTAGCACAGCGGGAGGTCTCCCACCAGTTCGCCGCCCAGATAAACGCGCAGGCGGCCGGCCTCCGCACCGGCGGTCACCGGGGCCTGCACCTGCTGCGGCAGCTGGAGCTCCGTCCGGAGTTCCTCTCCCCTGGCCAGCGGATAGGCCAGGCCCTCGGCCGCCTGCACCGATACCAGGCGGCATAAACTGCCCTGTACCGGAAGACTGCCGCAGATCTGCCCCGCCTGTACCAGGACCTGTCTGGAATAAGCGGTAAAGCCGTAGTCCAGCAGAGCCGCATGGTCGTTCCAGTCGTCCGGATCGTTGAGGGTGACTGCAATGAGCTGCCGCCCATTCCGCTCCGCGCTGGAGACCAGGGTGCGCCCCGCCTTTTCTGTGTAGCCGGTCTTCATCCCGGTACAGCCTTCGTAGCGCCAAAGCAGCCGGTTGTGGTTGGTGAGGCTCCGCCCCCCGATGGTAATGGTGCGGGTGCTCACGATCCGGGCCAGCGGTTCCGACGCCAGCACCGCCCGCGCCAGAAGCGCCATGTCGGCAGCCGAGGAATAGTGCCCTGCCTCGTTCAGGCCGCTGGGATTGGTAAAATGCGTGTGTTCCATTCCCAGCGCGACGGCTTTGTCGTTCATCCAGCCCACGAAGGTCTCCGTATCTCCCCCGCAGAAGCCCGCCACCGCCAGAGCCGCGTCGTTGCCCGAATGAAGCAGCAGGCCGTAGAGCAGCGCTTCCATCGTAATCTGTTCTCCGGCACGCAGGTAGAGCGAGGAGCCTTCCGCCCCCGTCCATTCCGGCTTGATGGTCACCACCCGCCCCAGCTCCGGCTGGGCCTGGACCGCCACCAGGGCGGTCATCAGCTTGGTAATACTGGCAATGAGCCGCTCCTCGTCCGGGTTCTTGGCGTAAAGTACGCGCCCGCTCTCGCCGTCCACCAGGATGGCGGCGGAGGCCGACACGCAGGGCGCCGCCTCCGCCGCCCGGGCGGGTGGGCACAGCAGGAGCAGGGACAGCAGGAGCGGCAGGATCCGTTTCAAAAAGCATCACCTCGAACAAGCGATGCCGTCAGTATATGCCTCAGAAGGACTCTTTATCCCCCTTGTCCTGCTGCTTCTCAAGGAAGCCGGTGACCTTGTCGATCACGTCGGGCACCATCTCCACCACCCGGTCCACCGTGCTGGCCGGCGGCGGCGCCACGGGCAGGAGCTTGACCGTATCCCCCTTCACGATCAGGAAGGCCACAGGAGACAGGTTCATGCCCGCCCCGCCGCCGCCGCCGAAGGCGTTGTCCTCTTCCGGCTTCTGGTTTTTGGTCGTAAAGTCGCTGCCGCCGGAGGCAAAGCCCACGCTGAGCTTGGAGACGGGGATGATCGTGACCCCATCCGCCTGAATGGGCTGGCCGATGATGGTGTTTACGTCCGCGATCTCGCGGATCTTCTGCATGGTGGTGGTCATCAAATCTCCGATGGGATGCTGCTTTTCCATGTTTAACCGCCTCTTTCTGTATTGGTTGAAGTTTTTCACAGGCCGCGCCGCAGCGGGCCGCCTGCGGCTCTTTGCCGGGCGCTTGCCCCGCAGCTTTATGGGGAACGCCGGAAGCGCATTCCGTATTCCGGACGTTCCGCGCCTTCTTCTGACGCAAACGGTCCTCAGGAATCGCTCTTGGCGAGGGGCGCGGCGCCGGTCTTATGTTCCGCCTTATATTCTGCGAACAGGCGCAAAAACCGCACCGTCAGTCGTATCCCCATGTGCAGCGCCGTTCCGATGCTCAGGGTGAGCTGCGCAAACAGCACAACGGTGGGGCGCTGCGCCTGAAAGTCCACCCTTGTACGGATACACCGTTGCTGCACATTGAAATTTTGCTCGATCAGAGGCCAAATCATACCGAGGAATGCGTTTGCTCCGCCGAACGCCATGGCCGCCGCCGCCGGGTCCGCCGCCGCCACCGTCAGATCCAGCCGGAGCACGTCGATGCGGATCTTGCGCTTCATGCGCCCCGCGGCCTCCGCAATCAGCGGCAAGAATTTTTTCACCAGAGCCACTGAGCCTCCCTTTGGGGCCGGTTCCTTGGCTGCGGCGCCGTTCTTTTTTCTTTTTTTTCGCGCGGACCCGGCTTTTGTCCCGTTTCCTCTGCGGGGGAAGACCGTAAGCAGGAAGGGGCCCGTCTTGACACGGACCGTCACGCCGGAGGCGGCGTACTCCACCTGCGCCCCCAATCGAACGAAGGACAGCAGTACCAGTACCAGCAGAACGATTCCCAGTATGAACAGCGCCTTCACCGGTCTTACGCCTCCTCCTCCGCCCGTGCCAGCACCTGAGCCGCCTGGGCCAGCTCTTCTTCCGTGGTCTCTGTCTGGGCGGCATTTTCCGCCCGGCCGGCCCGCAGCCGCTCCACCGCCGCCTGCATCTCCAGGGTAATCTGCCCGTCCTCCGGGCCGGCGTTGGGCAGCTCGGGCAGCTCCTCCAGGCTGGACAGTCCGAAGCAGCGCAGGAAATTCTGGGTGGTGCGGTACTGAATGGGCCGTCCCGGCACTGCCAGACGGCCGCATTCCTCGATCAGCTCCCGCTCCAACAGCAGTCCCACCGTGTAGGAGCTATCCACGCCGCGCACCTGGTCCACATAAGCCCGCGTAGCGGGCTGGTAATAGGCGATGACGGCAAGCACCTCCAGCGCAGGCTGGGACAGGCGGGCGGGCTTGCGGCTCTCAAAGGCCCGGCGGATGGGAGCTGCAAACTCCGGCGCGGAACAGAGCTGATAGCTGTTCTCCATCCGCAGCAGGCGGATGCCCCGGCGCTCATAGCTGTAGTAGTCGGCCAGGCGCTTGCACACGGCGTCCGCCGTGGCCTTGTCGATCTCCAGCGCCAGGCAGATGCGTTCCACGCCCACCGGCTCCCCGGCGGCAAAGAGGATGCCCTCAATGGCCGATTCGATCTCCTTCAATTCCATATCTTACCCCCGATCCGGCGTGTTCGATACGCTTTTTTCCTTCAAAATCACGGATTCCACACGCTCTGCGCTCTAAAAACAGCGGAAGCTCTTTTTCATGAAGATTCGGATCAAAGATCAGTGGAAACTTCCAACGTCCGGTCGGCCTCCCCGTCGATACAGGTAACCGTACAGTCGGACGCTGTGCCCGCCAGGCGCAGCCGCCTGGCCCGGCACAGCTCCAGCACGGCAATAAAGGTGGCCACGATCTCCGAACGGCTGCGGTTGCCCTGGAACAAGGTCCGAAAACGGGTCACGCCGAACTGGACCAGCCGCCGGAGGATCTCTCCGGCCTTATCGGCCACCGGATAGGGCTCCCGGCCCACGATGCCCTCGAAGGCCGCCATGGGAGGCGGCATCTTATGGTCTACCCGCTCCAGCACCGCCGTCATCGCCCGCAGGAGATCATCCTTCTGGTGGACGTAGCGGTAGCTTTTGTCCGCCGGTATAGGCTCGGGCACCTTGGCAATATAATCCCGGCCGATGGCGTAGCGGTCGGACAGCTCCGGGATGACCGCCTTGATCCGTGCAAAATTCTCGTGGCGCTGGTGCTCCTCCAGCGAGGCGATGAGCTGTTCCATCTCGCTCAGGGCCTCCTCGTCGTGGATGGACAGGAGCATCCTGGTCTTGATGAAAACCAGATGGGCCGCCATGGTGACGAATTCGCTGGCCACCTCCAGATCCAACTCCTTGCGCTGGTCCATCCACGCCAGATACTGGTCCAGAATGAGGGAGATCTGGATATCCTTGATCTCCATCTTATTTTTGGAGAGCAGATGCAGGATCAGATCCAGCGGGCCGTTGAAGTCCTCCAGATCCTCGTCCCTGGCCCGGACCACCTTTTCCAGATGAAAAATCGGCGTTTCGATGGGGCTCACCTCATAACAGATTCAAAATCACAGATGCATTCCGGCTGACCAGCAGCCAGTCCAGCGACATGCCCGTGGCCGAACAGAACAGCTGGAGCACATGCGTCATCAGGAAGGACAGCGGCGTATCGAACACGCCGGAGACGACCAGCAGGATCATCACGATCATCACATAGCGCTCATAACGCAGAATGGTGTGGTAGATCCGGTCGGGCAGCAGGGCAAACAGGATCTTCGAGCCGTCCAGCGGGGAGATGGGGATCAGGTTAAAAAGCCCCATGCCTGTGCCCAGAAGCGCCAGATTGGACAAAACGCACAGTCCCAGCAGGCTGGCGTGGTTCAGCGGAGCAAAGCGATAAATCAGGGCGCTTCCCCCCACCGCAGCGAAGGCCAGCAGAAAATTGCAGGCGGGTCCCGCCAGGGCGGTGAGCGCCATGCCGCGTTTGGGGTGTTTAAAGTAACGCATGTCCACCGGAACCGGCTTTGCCCACCCCACCCGGGCCACCACCATCATGATCAGTCCTACCGGGTCCAGGTGTTTTATCGGGTTGAGGGTGAGCCGTCCGGCGTTTTTCGCGGTGGGGTCCCCCAGGCGCCAGGCCGCAAAGCCGTGGGAGAGCTCGTGGAGGGTGATGTTCAGCAGGGCCGCCGCCACGCTGATCAGAAGAGTCGCCAGTCCCCACCAGTCCATATTGCTGCGAAAATCTGAGAAAGCGCTCAAGCTCAGGCCCCCAATGTCAATTTTTCCTTCAGCCGCGCGAGTTCTCCGTCGGTCAGGTCCAGCCAGCGCAGATACTCCAGAACGGTGCCGTGCCGCGTCTCCAGCAGGGTCAGGCATTCCTCCAGATATTCCGGCCGGGAGCGGCCGATGAACGCCGCCGCCTCCGGGTGCTCCCGGCGGATGCGCCGGACCGTCTCCCGTATGTACAGCTCCGTCATCTGGTAGTCGGCCAACACATCGCTCCGCTCCACGCCGGCCAGGCTCAAAAGCAATGCGGCGATGCAGCCCGTGCGGTCTTTGCCCGCCGTACAGTGAAACAACACGCCCCCCTCGGCCTGTGCAATGAGCCGCAGGACCCTGGCGGGATTTTCCCTCCGTTCCAGCATCGCAAAATAGCCTCGCCCGATGTCGGACTCTTCGTTGGGCAGCTTCTCTCCGCCGACCATGGAAACGTGGTGATAAGCAAAACCGGGAATCCTGCTCAGCTCATCCGGCCTGCGCTCCAGCTCCCCATCGCTGCGCAGGTCGATAACGGTCCTTACGCCTCGTTCCAGCAGCCATCCGGCGTCCGCCTCCGACAGCCCCAGGGGATTGTCCCCCCGCAGCAGGCGGCCCCAGGCGGTATGTCCTCCGCCGGGCAGCGGATATCCTCCAAGATCCCGCAGATTCATCATATTCCCCAGAGGGATACGGCGCAGCATAGGCAATTCACTCCAACGATTGATACAGATTGTAGTATTATATCAAATTCCATTTCAAAACACAAGCGGCGGCCCGATGTCCCGGCACGGCCCGACGTCCCGGCAGGGCAGCATACGCTCGGAAACAGCCGCGGCCCCGGCGGAGTACACCGCCGGGGCCGCGCGTTTTTTTACTCCACCGTGACCGACTTAGCCAGATTCCGGGGCTTGTCGATGTCGCAGCCGCGCATCAGCGCCACGTAATAGGCAAACAGCTGCAGAGGCACTACCTCCAGGGAGGGCAGCAGCATGGGGTGGGTATCCGGGATCAGGATGGCATGGTCTACGGTCTTTTGAATCTCGTCGCCCCGGGATTGGGTCGTCAGTCCCAGTACGTCGGCGCCGCGGCTTTTGACCTCCACCACGTTGCTCATGGTCTTTTCAAACAGGGGACGGTACCCGGCCAAAGCCACCACCAGCGTACCCGGTTCGATGAGCGAGATCGTACCATGCTTCAATTCCCCGGCGGCGTAGGCCTCCGAATGGATGTAGGAAATCTCCTTCAGCTTCAGGGAACCTTCCAGTCCCACGGCATAGTCGATGTTCCGCCCGATGAAAAAGATGGACGGATGGTTGAAATACAGCGAGGCAAAGTACTGGATGTCCTCCCGGTTCTCCAAGATCGCCTCCAGCTTGGTCGGGATGAGCAGCAGCTCCTCCACAATAGCGTCGTAATCCGCCGCTCGGATGGTCTCCAGCGCCCTGGCACAGTACAGGCCGATCAGGTAGACCAACGCCAGCTGTGTGGAGTAGGCTTTCGTGGTGGCCACGGCGATCTCCGGTCCGGCCCAGGTGTAGAGCACGTCGTCGCTCTCCCGTGCAATGGTGGAGCCAACCACATTGACGATGGAAAGTACCCGCGCCCCGAGGCGCTTGGCCTCCCGCATGGCGGCCAGGGTATCGATGGTCTCGCCGGACTGGCTGATGACCAGGGCCAGGGTCTTATCCGTGACAATGGGATCGCAGTAGCGGAATTCCGAGGCCAGGGTGACCTCCACCGGCTTGCGCAGCAGCCGCTCCAGCGTGTACTTGGCCGTCATCCCCACATGGTAAGAGGAGCCGCAGGCAATAATGTAAAGCTTATCCACTTCACGCAGGTAGTCCGGCGTAAGGGACAAATCGTCCAAGACCACCCGCCCATCCTGGATACGTGGAAAGACCGTATCCCGGAAGGCTTTGGGCTGCTCCATGATCTCCTTGGCCATAAAGTGCTCGTAACCGCCCTTTTCGGCGGCGGAGATCTCCCAATCCACGTGGCAGCGCTCCTTCTCCACCGGCTGGAGCAGCGCGTCGTAGACCTGGATCCCGTCGGCGGTCAAAACCGCGATATCCCCGTCGTCCAGATAGGAGACCTCACGGGTGTACTTGATGACGGCGGTCACATCGGAAGCCAGAAAGTGGAACCCCTTGCCGTAGCCCAGGATCAGCGGACTATCCTTCCGGGCGGCGATCAGCTCGTCCGGCCGGTCGGCGCAGATGATGCCGAAGGCATAGGCGCCCTGGATGCGGTGGAGCACCTTGACCACCGCGCCCAGCAAATCGTCCTGGCCGTCCTTATAGTAGTATTCCAGAAGCTGCGCCACCACCTCCGTATCGGTCTCGGAGGCAAAGTGTACGCCCTGTGCCTGTAAAAACTCCTTGATCTCCACATAATTTTCGATAATACCGTTATGGACTACAGCGATCCGGCCGTCCTCACTGACATGGGGGTGGGAGTTCACGTCGGAAGGCTCCCCATGGGTGGCCCAACGGGTGTGACCCAGTCCCATATGGCCGTGGATGGTCTTGCCGCCGGCCACGATGTCGTCGAGCACCCGCAGGCGTCCCTTGGCCTTGACCACCTGCAGGCCCTCCTTCGCTCCATAGACTGCGATGCCCGCGGAGTCATAACCCCGATATTCCAGCCGGGCCAGACCGTCCAGCAGGATCGGAGCGGCCTCCTCCCTGCCGATAAAACCAACGATGCCGCACATAGGCGTATCCTCCTGTGGTATTTGGTATTGGAACCTCCACAGTATACCACGGGCGCTTTCGCGCCGCAATGGGGAAAGATGCAAATATTACCGCCTGCGCCCCGTTCCGGTCCGGACCTGTGCGGCCTCCACCAGGATGGTGTCCGCCCCAAAGCGCCGCACGGACGTCCAGGGAAACACCGTATCCTCCTCCCGGCCCAAAAGTCCGAACAGGCGCAGCCGCCCCGGCACCACCAGAGCAAGGACCTGCCCGCTGTCCAGATCCACTTCCACGTCCCCCACATAGCCGTAGCGGCTGCCGTCCTGTACGTTGATGATCTCCTTATAGCGCAGCTCGGATATCCGGCATTCCATAACGCTCCCTCCCTATGGTTTCATTTTTATGCGGCCGGTGACGCATTCTATGCGGCTTACTATTTGGTAACTCACTTGTGCTTCCCGGATTTCGACGTTATAATCAAGCTTACCAACTTTTTCGGGAAGAGGGATACCGCACTATGGAGCAGATGCTGGAAAATCTGATTTATTGCTTGAACGCTACGATCCCCATTTTTTTACTGATGCTGTTTGGCCTGTTTTTTCGGAAAGCCGGCCTGTTTGACGACGCCTTCGCCGGTAAGCTCAACCGCTTTGTGTTCACGATCGGCCTTCCCGTCATGCTGTTCAAGGACCTGTCCACTCAGAATTTCTTTGCCTTCTGGGACGGTTCCTTTGTGCTCTTCTGCTTTTTTGCCACCCTGCTCTCCATCGTGATGGTGGCCGTGGCCAGCCTGGTCATCAAGCAGCGCCCGCTGCGGGGCGAATTCATCCAGGGCGGCTACCGCAGCAGCACCGCCCTTTTGGGCGTGGCCTTCCTGGAAAATCTATATGGAAGTTCAGAGGCGGCCACGCTGATGATCATCGGCGCGGTGCCCCTGTACAATGTGGCGGCCGTAGCCGCCCTCTCCCTGACGACCCGGGAGGCGGGGGAGAAATTGGACGGAACGGCCATCCTGGGCGCGCTGCGGAAGCTGGTCACCAACCCCATCATCATCGGCATCGTGATCGGCATGGCCTGGTCCCTGCTGCAGATCCCCCAGCCGGTCATTTTTCAAAAGACGGTCAGCAGCATATCCGCCACCGCCACGCCGCTGGGACTGATGGCGCTGGGCGCCTCCTTTGATCTGAAAAAGGCCCTGGGGCGCTGGAAGCCCGCCGTATCTGCCTCTGTGTTCAAGCTGGTGATCTTCGCCGCCGCCTTTCTTCCCGTGGGCGTGGCCATGGGTTTTCGGGGTGAGAAGCTGGTGGCCGCCGTCGCCATGCTGGCCAGCCCCACCACGGTGAGCGGCTTCGTCATGGCCCGCAACCTGGGGCACGACGGAACCCTCAGTTCCAGCATCATCATGCTCACCACCCTCTTCAGCGCCTTTACCCTTACCGCCTGGCTGTATCTTTTAAAAACCATGGCGCTGATCTGAGCGCCCCCGCCTTCGAAGACGTCTCAACGGGCTGCGTACGGAGGCGTGAGGCGAGCCGCCTTTTTTCAAACGAGCAAAAGCGCGCGCCGGCCGGCGCGCGCTTTTGCTTGTTCGGTTACGAATTTTTGGGACCGGAGCGGTCAAAGGTGACGCCGGCCACATGGACGTTGACGCATTCCACCGTCAGGCCGCTGGTGTTCTCGATGGCGTTATATACGCAATTCTGAACCTCTTTGGCCACATCGATGATGGTATAACCATACTTGATGAGAATGGAGACATCCACCCGGACGCTCTCTTCCTGGACGGTAATATGGATCCCTTTCGCCAGGTTCTTTTTTCCCAGCAGCTCAGCCAGGTCGGTCCCCAGATTGGCGGACAAACTGCCCACTCCCTCCACCTCCAGGGTGGCGGCGGCGGCGATCACGGCCAGGACCTCTTCGGATATATGGATATTTCCCAACTCGTCCGGGCGGGAAATGTACTCCTTCGCATCAGCCATCGGCTTCACGCTCCTTCTCAGCTTACTCTGCTTTCACAGTTGTAATCATTGTATCACAAAACCGAAAAATTACAACTAGATTTTCCGCTGAACGGAGCACGGCGGGCTCAGGAGGCCTCGATGATCTTGACCTGGCTGGCGGCGCAGCCGGTCTCGTCGGTGACGATCTCGGTGATCTTGGCTACGTCCGCGTCGGTCAGCCCGCTTTCCGTGGCGGAGACCACCACGCTGACGCTCTCGTCGCTGATAAAGGCCACGCAGTCGCTGTATCCTTTGGCGGTAACCAGGTTCTCGATCTGCGCTTCGGACACGGTAGCGCTGGCCAGGGTCTGGATGGCCTGACTGTTGTCCGCGCGCATGGTCTCATCCAGGTCCTCATTGGCCAGAGCATCCTGAAGGATGGCCAGAGCACTGTCCCGGGCCTGCTGCCGGTTGAGCCGGGCGGAGGCAAAATAATCGCTGCCGCTGGCCTGCGCCGCCCCGGTGGGAGAAGGACTCCCGGAGGCGCCCGGCTGGGCCGTCTGTGTGCCGCCCAAAAGCGGGTCGGCGGTCTGACCGCTTACCAGGGCCGCCTCGCCCAAGGTCTTGCCTGTCTCCGCCGCGTCGCCGCCCTCCTTCTGATAGGACCAGTTCAGGTACACCGCCACACATACGAAGAGCACGATCGCGGCTACCACCGCATTGCGTTTCCAAACTTTCATCGTCGTTTCCTCACTTTCCCTTACAGACTGATATTTTATCCGCGCCCAACCCCGTCAGGGCGGAGACCGCCTCGACGATTTTCAGCCGTACCGCATCCGCGTCCCCGCCCGAGCATACCACAAGGGCGCCCTGATATTGGGGCGAAAGCTGTTGGAGCGCCACCGGCTCCTCCGAACCGGAGCCCCGGGACACCACCACTGTGGTCAGCTGCGTATCGGTTGTCTCGCCCCGCTCCGTGGTCTTGCCGTCCTGCGCCAGGATCTGGCGGCCGCTGCTTTTCACGGTAAGTACCACCGTCACCTCCCCCGCTCCGTCCATGCGCGAAAGGGCCGCCTCCAGCCTGCGCTCCAGCGCGTCCACGCTCTGGAGCAGGCTGGTCTGCTCCGCCGTCTGCTCCGCCGCCGTCTCCTTTTCCCCGACCGAGGGCAGCAGAAGAAGCGCCGCCCCCGCCAGGATGACCAGGAGCACGAACTTATACCGGCCGAACACGCCGCGCAGCCGTTTGCTCCATGCACCCAAGGCTTCCGTTTTCATGCCCCGTCCCCGCTTTCGTAAAACTGCCGCTGGACCGGGATGGCGAAGTCCGCCTCGATTTGCCGCTCCAGCGCCTCCCGCTGCGCTCCGGTGAGCGTTCCCTGGACGGTCACCGTCTCCGGAACGGGCCACTCGCCTTCCCCGGCGGCCTGCACCGTCACCTGGCAGGCGATGCCCTGTTGTGCCGCCTTGTCCAGAATATATGCGGCGGATTGCTCCTCTATGATGCTTTTCATCAGTTCCCCATTCTCCTCCTCCAGCTGAGCGCTGTAGGCGCCCAGCTCCAGCTTATATTCCGTCAGGGACCGGGTCAGCGCAGCGGGGTCCAGCTCCACCACCGGCTGCAGTATGCTCACCAGCAGCACCAGGCCGCCGGTCAGCTTGCCGATCTTCCGGATGGTCCCCGGCGGCGTGAGCCCTTCGGCCAGGGCCACCACCATGGCCGCGCAGGTAATGCCTACCAGCCATTGCCGTATCAGTTCCAGCATAGTCTCACCCCGAAACCGCCGTAATGGCGGACACCATGGAAATAATCAGCAGCAGGGCGCAGGAGCCGGTCATGCCCAGCACCAGTCCGAAGGCCCCGCCGATGCTGTCGATGAGCCCGGCCACCCTTCCTCCGGAGACGGTGGCGCTCAGCGCCGAGGTCAGCTTGTAGGCCAGGTAGTGGATGCCCAGCTGCAAAAACGGGGCGATACACATACACAGGACCACCAGCATTCCGAACACGCCCACCGCGTTTTTCAGGATGCCGGCCCCGGCCAATACCGTCTCCGCCGCATCGGAAAGAATTCCGCCCACCACCGGCACCAGGCCGGACATGGCGAATTTAGCGGCCTTTACGGTCACCGCATCGGCGCTTCCGGCGATGACGCCGCTGACCGTCAGGTAACCGGTGAAGACCAGCAGTACGGCGGTCAGGATGCTGGTCACCACCCACTTCAGGGCGCCTGCAATGCGCTTGAGGCCCTCGTTCCCCACTGCCGCATAGGCCACGCTAGCGGCGATGTAGGCGTACACCAGCGGCATCAGCAGCCGCGTGATGAGGGTCATGAGCACATCGGAGAAGAGCATGGTCGCCACTTGCCGGGCCACTGCCCCGCCGGGAGAGCCGCTGGCGGCGGCCGCCGCCGTGATGGTAGGCAGCAGCGCTTTGGAGAACAGCTCCATATGATCCAGGGCCTCCCGGCCCATGCCGATCAGGGAGTGGGCGTCCGCCACCGCCACTGCAGTGATGGCCAGCGCGCCCACCAGACTCACCACGTCTACCGTAGCGCCGTCCCCGATACCGCTGTACACCCCCTCCGCCAGCGCGCAGAGCAGCACGATCGTCAGCAGCAGGATGCCGCTGCGCAGCGCCTTGCGCACCACGCCGAAGATCTGACCGCTGCCGGTGTCCAATATGTACTGGATGCCCTCGTCCAGGCTGGCGTCCACCGGGCTGTCCGTGCCCGGAAGGTAATCTCCCGCCGCGTCCTCCAGGCCATCCAGGTCCAATGCCTCCGATTGGGCGGCGAGCACGTCGCCGGCCCGGGCCGGGCAAAGGCAGGCCAGCAAAAGCAGCGCCGCCGCTGTGGTCAAAATCCGTTTTTTCATTGGTATCTCCTGTTTTAGCGCCTGTGATTCACAGGCAGGATGATCCGGGAAATACGGCTTGCCGGGCTGCGGAGCGGGCGGCAGCGCCCGTGCGTGCGGATGGCTACAGCAGAGCGATCACCGTATCCAGCACCGCCCGCAGCAGCGGCAGCGCTACGAACAGCGCCATGGCCGCTCCCGCCGTCTCCAGGAATGCGGCGATCCCCCCCTCCCCCGCATCCCGGCAGACCTGGGCGCAGACCCGGGTCAGGATGGCGATGCCGACCGTCTTGATGAGAGGAGCCAGCACCGCCGGGGCTAACCCCGCCGCATCGGCCAGGTCGTCCATGAGCGTCCGTACGCCCTCCACCGCCCCCAGCGTCAGGATGAGAATGGCCGCTCCCGCTGCCAGGGAAAGAACCACGGCCACTTCCCCGGCGCTCTTTTTTACCACCACCGCGCAGATCGCCGCGGCCACGGCAACGGCGGCGGCCCGTCCGATCTCGTCCATCCCGCTACAGCCCGAACAGGTTCTTTACCAGCTCGAACAAATCGCTGATCTCCCGTACTACCATCATCAGCACCACCACCAGTCCCGCCAAGGTGGTCATGGTCGCCTGCTCGTCCCGCCCCGAGCGGGAGAGCACCTGATTGAGCACCGAGACCAGGATTCCGATGGCCGCGATCCTGAAAATCAAATCCACATCCATATTCCGTTACCCTTTCCTTTCCGGCGGCTGCGCCGGGTATCACACCAGTAAGATCGCCAGGAACGCCCCGGCCGCCAGGCCAAGGGTCTGATAGACCCTTCCCATGCGTTTGCGCTCCGACCGGGCCTCCGCCAGCGCCCGCTCCAGCGCCGCGCAGGTCTGAGCCAGAGCGGCCAGCTGGCCCTCTCCATCGTAGCTTCCCAGCACCTGGCCCAGGCCGTCCAGCAGGGCGAGCTCTTCCGCTTCCAGCAGCAGGGCGGGCTGACGCACCCCCGCCTTCCAGAGCTCGGCCAGGGACCGCTCCCCCAGACTGGAGAGTCCCTCCCGGCAACCGGCAAACAGCCCGTCGGCCGGAGGATCGGCCTGCCGGGAAAGCCGTTCCAGCAGTTCCGGCATTGGAGTCAGACGGAAGGAAAGCTCCCGCTCCATCAGCTCCAGCGCACCCAGGAGCGCCTGAAGCGCACGGGCCCGCTTTGTCAGCTGTCCCGCAGCGCAAAAGCCTGCAGCGGCGGTCCCCCCAGCCAGCAGCAGCACCCCCAGCAGCTTCAGCATCGTTCCAGCTCCTCTACCGAATAGCACCGCCGGCTCCCCTGCCGCCGGATGACCACCAGCCGGCGGAAGATCTGAGCCTCCAGCAGACGCCGGTACAGCACACGCCGGCGCAGATCCTCCAGCGAAGCCCCATGGGCGGTACACAGAAGGGACACGCCGCAGTTGGCCGCCATCTCCAGCGCCGCGATATCCTCCGGCGCGGTGATCTCGTCCGCCGCCAGCGCCTGGGGGTTCATGCCCCGCAGGAGCATCAGAAGGCCCGCGCTTTTCGGACAGCCGTCCATGACGTCGGTGCGCCGCCCCACCCGGAATTGTGGGACACCCTCGCATACGCCGGCCAGCTCGCCCCGTTCGTCGGCCACGCCCACCCGCCGGGCGGGGACCCCGTCTCCATCGGAGAGCGCCCGGATCAGGTCCCGCAGCAGCGTGGTCTTGCCCCAGCCGGGCGGCGAGAGGATCAGTGTGCTGAGCAGCTCCTCCCCCGCCCAAAGCCTGTCCAGGATCGGAGCGGCGATCCCGACCGCTTCCCGGGCGATCCGCAGAGCCAGCGAGGAGACCTGCCGCAGGTTCCACACCGCGCCGTCCTTTACCACACCGCTTCCGCAGATGCCCAGGCGGTGCCCGCCCCGGACGGTAAAAAAGCCGCTTCGCACCTGGGAGAGCGCCGTGTGGGCCGAGGCCTGGGTGGCGATCTCCAGCAGCAGGGCCAGTTCGGCCGTCCGAACGGGCCGTTCCCAGCCGGGCAGGGTGATCTCTCCCTCCGGCAGCACCAGGCTGACCGGCTGCCCCGCCCGCAGGCGGATTTCCTCCGTCCGCGCCTTCACGGCGTCGTCCAGCCGCTCCAGCGCACGGCGCTGTTCCGGCGGCAGCAGCGCCGCTGCCTGATGAAACCGCAGGATTTCCTTCTCATACATCACCATTCACGTCCTTCTTTCGTACTGGCACATCCTATGAACGCTCGTCCCACTTTATGACCGGCACGCAAAAAAACAAGCCGGTCCGCCTGGTGCGAGGCGGCCGGTATACCAAAAGCCGGAGGGCGCAGACTCCTTCGAGGAGTCTGCGCCCTCCGGCTTCAAGGCGCTTCCAGTTGGTTTAAAAGTCTCCGCCCGGGTCGAAGGGGGGCAGGTCCCGGCCCTGGGGGACGGCGTCTCCCTCGAACTCCAGTTCGTCGGGCACGCCCTCGGGCGCAGCGTCCACCATCCCCTGCTTGAACTGCATCTCCTGCCACTGCTCCTTGGTAATGAGCACCTGCCGGGGCTTGGAGCCCTCAAAGGGCCCCACGACGCCCTTCTCCTCCATCTGATCCACCAGACGGGCGGCCCTGGAATAACCGAGCTTGAGCCGCCGCTGGAGCATGGAGACCGAGGCCATACCGGTCTCTACCACCACCTCGATGGCGGCGGGGAGCAGTTCGTCGTAATCGTCCCCCACCTCTTCGGGTGCGGAGCCGCCCACGCCCTTGCTTCCCTTCTCCTTCTCGGCGGCGTGCTGTTCGATCTCATGGATGATCTCATCCGAATATTCCGCGCTGCCGCTGTTTTCCTTGATAAAGCCCACCACGGCGGCCACCTCCTCGTCGGAGATCAGGCAGCCCTGGACCCGCTGGGGCTTTCCGGTCCCCAGGGGAAAATAAAGCATGTCGCCCCGGCCCACCAGCTTTTCCGCGCCGGTGGTATCCAGGATGATGCGGGACTCCAAACTGGAGGCCACCGCGAAAGCGATGCGGCTGGGGATATTCGCCTTCATCAGCCCGGTAATCACGTCGGCGGAAGGCCGCTGGGTGGCAATGATCAGGTGCATCCCCGCGGCGCGGCCCATTTGGGCCACCCGACAGATGGATTCCTCCACCTCCTTGGCCGCCACCAGCATCAGATCGGCCAGCTCGTCGATGACCACCACGATCTGCGGCATCTTCTCCATGCCCTCGGTCTTGGCGGCATGCGCGTTGTAGCTGGCCAGATCCCGCACCCCGATCTCGGAGAAGGAACGGTAGCGCTTCATCATCTCCACCACGGCCCACTGAAGCGCCCCGGCGGCCTTTTTCGGGTCGGTGACCACCGGGATCAGCAGGTGCGGGATCCCGTTGTAGATGCCCAGCTCCACCATCTTGGGGTCCACCATGATCAGGCGCACCTCCTCCGGCGTGGCTTTATAGAGCAGGGAAATGATCAGGGAGTTGGTGCATACCGATTTACCCGAACCGGTGGTACCCGCGATCAGCAGATGGGGCAGTTTGGCAATGTTGCCTACGATGCAGTTGCCCCCGATATCCTTGCCCACGGCAAAGGCCACCTTGGAGGGGGTGTCCCGGAACGCCCGGGAATCGATGACCTCGTGGATGTGTACCGGAGAGACCAGCTTGTTGGGCACCTCGATGCCCACCATGGAGATCTTGTCCGGGATGGGGGCGATCCGCACGCCGGTGGCTCCCAGCGCCAGGGCGATATCGTCGGCCAGATTGGTCAGCTTGTTCAGCCGCACACCCTGATCCAGCTCCACCTCATACCGGGTCACCGAGGGTCCTCGGGTCACATTGGCAATGTTGGCGTCGATGCCGAAGGAGCGGATGGTATCCGACAGACGGACCTGGTTGGCCCGCAGCTCCCCGGCTACGTCGCTGGCGGAGAGACCGCTCCCCTCTTTCAGCAGGGAGACCGGCGGATATTGATAGACGGGGGGGCCGCTCTCCAGATTTTTTGCAATATCCTGGGCCACCTCCGCGGCGGCCTGGGCGGTCTCTCCCTTCTTTCCCTTGCCCACGGCGGGCTCCCGTTCGATCTCCGGCATGGGCGGCATGGGGACCGGTTCCGGTGCGGGGCCATGCTCCGGCACGGGTTCCGCCTGCGCCGGAGCCAACTCCGCCGCCGCAGGCGGCATGGGCGGGACCGGCGCCGCGGGCGCGGCAGGCCCGTCCGCCGGAACGGAGGCCTCCCCGGCCAGTACCTGATCCGGCGTCGGCACGGAAGGCCTGCGGTTGAAGAACCGCTCCTTCTTGGCCACCGGCTCCACTTCAGCGGGCTTCCCTGCCAGCGGACCGTCGTCCACTGGAATATCGATCTCCGCCCTGCGCCGGGACGTGGCGCCCGCGGCAGCGGATGCGGCCGTCTCTTTCACCCGGCGGCGGCGCTCCCTGGGGACGGGCTCAGGCAGTTCTTCCTCCTCATACTCGGCCCGGGGACGGGACCGCACAGCGTCCACCACGTCCGCCGGCGTCACATGGAAGGCAGCCATCACCATAAGGATGGCCGCCAGTACGAAAATGACTCCCGCGCCCGGCTTGCTGAACACCGCCGTCAGGGCCAGGGCAATGACGCCGCTGACCAGGCCGCCGCTCTGGAGGGCCTGTCCCTGCGTCCACAGGCTCTTGACCAGCGCCATGCTCCAGACGTATTCCCCCCTTGCCAGGATCAGGTGCAGCAAACAGCCCGTCAGCACCGGCGTCAGCAGTGCGCACCACACCCGCAGGCGCACCGGGCGTCCCCGGTGGAACGCCAGGATACCGCTGGCGATGAGAAGCATGGGGGACAGCAGCCAATAGCCGTAGCCAATCAGTCCCTTGACGGTACCGCAGAAAAAGTCCACGAAGATGGCCTCAATGGGAACGTACCCGAACGCGGCAAAAATGGCCAGCAGCAGGCACACCACGGCCCCGACCTCCCGCCGGACGGGCTTCGGGGGCGGCGGCGCTTTTTTCCGCGTGGTCGTACTGCGGGCGGCAGTGCTTGTCCGCTTCCCGCCCGTGGTCTTCTTTTGTGCTGTGGCCATTGCGCATCAGTCCTTTCGAGGATTTGGAGCCGAAAACGGCCCCGGCATACCGGCCGCCGGGGCCGCAGCTGAACTCAGTGGAGCACCGCCATCTTCACGATCCCGGCGATCAGGCTGCCAAGGCCCACGCCCCAGCAGTAATAGGCAAACTTTCCGAACTTGCCCTGGTCGGCCAGCAGCTTCACCAGCCGGATGGCGAAATAGCCCACGACCGCGGCCACCACAACGCCCACCAGGTAGACCGGCAGCAGGCTGTGATCAAAACCGGTTTCCAGCGCGCTCTTCAGGGAGAGGATGTTGGCCCCCAGCACGGCGGGCAGGGACATCAGAAAGGAAAAGCGCACGGCAAAATTCCGGTCAAAGCCCCGCAGCATGCCCACGGAGATGGTGGTACCGGAGCGGGAGAGCCCGGGAATGACGGCGATGGCCTGTCCGCAGCCCACGATGAGCGCGTCCGCCACCGTGGCATTTTTCGCACTCTTGCGGCCATGGGCCAGCCGGTCGGAGAAAAAGAGGATAAAGCCGGTGGCGATCAGGGCGCAGGAAACCAGGATCACATTGGAGAACAGGGACTCCAATGCGTCCTGAAAGAGGACCATCACGAACAGCGGCAGCGTGGCCACGATGATGAGCATCACCAAACGCCGGGCCGGAGGCGGCGTTGCGCCCGTCCCCTTCTTCCCGGCCAGGGAGGCGATCCCGAGAAAGAATTCCCGGATCATCTCCACGATGTCCCGCCAGTAGACCAAACACACGGAGACCAGCGTGCCGAAATGGAGCAGGACGGTGAAAAACAGGTGGCTTTCTTCCACGTTTTCCATGCCGAAAAAGGCCTGGAACAGGGCCAGGTGGCCAGAACTGGAGATGGGCAGGAATTCAGCCACCCCCTGGATGATCCCCATAAGGATCGACATCAAATAAGTCAAATCAGTTACCTCCATCATCAGGCATACGGACCGCTTTGGACATACAGTAGTATATTAACACAAGGCGCGGGATATTTCCATCCTTTTTCACCGTTCGGGAGACAGACAAGCGCACGGTGCGTCCGGTCAGGGACGCACCGTGCGCTGCAAAGCGCTCTATACGACGTGGCTGCGCAGAACCCCGATCCCCTGGATCGCGACCTCCACCGTGTCGCCCGGCTTCATCGCCCCGATGCCCGCGGGGGTGCCGGTGGTCACCACGTCGCCGGGCTCCAGCGTCATGGACGCGGTGATGAAGGCCAGCAGCTCCGGAATCCGGGTCATAAACTGGGATGTGTTCCCCGACTGGACCACCGTACCGTTGAGCCGTGTCTCCAGCTCCAGCGCCGAAGGGTCTACCTCATCGGTGACCAGCGGGCCCACGGGGGCGAAGCCGTCCATACTCTTGCCTCGGGTCCACTGTCCGTCGCTCTTTTGCACATCACGGGCGGTCACGTCGTTGAGACAGGTATAGCCCAGGATGTACCGGGCATACTCCTCCGCCTTCACGTCTTTCGCCTGTTTCCGGATCACAAAGGCCAACTCCCCTTCGTAGTCCAGCCGCCCCACAAAGGCAGGGGCGTGGACCTCCCCCTCCGGGCGGTTGAGCGTATTGGGGGCTTTGAGGAACAGGATGGGACGTTCCGGCACCCCGTCCCCCATCTCGACGGCATGATCATAATAGTTTTTCCCTACACAGACGATCTTGGTGGGCGCGCAGGGGGCCATCAGACGGCAGTCCGCCAGAGGCAGGCTTTTCCCGTCATAGCAGATCCCATCAAAGGGCGGCGCGGCCAGAGTGCGTACCAGATCGCCCTGGAGCACGCCCCACACGCTGCCGCCGTCCCGCTCCAACTTCACGTATTTCATAAATGCTCCCCCGCATGCGCCAGGATCAGTTCCAGCAGCTCCTGCTTTCCGTCTCCCTTTTCTGCTGAAAAGGGGATCACCTTTACCGTTTCGTCCAGGCCAAGCGTCTCCCGGATCCGGGCCAGGTTGGACGCGATCTCGCTCTTTTTCAGCTTATCCAGCTTGTTGGCCACGACCGCGAAGGGACGGCCGCTGCCCTGGAACCACTCCGCCATGGTCTGGTCGTCTGCGGTTGGCTTGTGCCGGGCGTCCACGATCATCATGCCCAGGGTCATCAGCGTATTGTCGGAAAACCACTCCTCCATCAGGCGTCCCCAGCGCTCACGCTCCCCCTTGGAGACCTTGGCATAGCCATAGCCGGGCAGATCCACCAGATAGAATTTCTCATCGATGAGGAAATAGTTGATGTGGGTGGTCTTCCCCGGCGCCGCGCCGACCCGCGCGAGATTCTTCCGATTCAAAAGCCGGTTGATGACCGACGACTTGCCCACATTGGAGCGGCCCGCGAAAGCCACCTGGGGCAGGCGGTCCCGAGGGAAATCGGACGCCTTGGCGGCAGAACGGACAAACTCCGCCTTTTGCAGATTGACGCTCATATTCGCTCCTTTACTGCTTGAAGCTGGGGAGATTCTGCCCCTGAGCGGCGCTTTCCACGGGCCGCGCCCGGAGCAGTCCTTCCTCCCGCCCGCCCAGGTCCAGCGCCTGGGCCAGCACCGCGTCCACCTGCTCCACGGGAATAAACTGCAGGGCGGCGCGGACGGTCGGATCGATCTCCTCCAGGTCCTTTTGGTTATCCATGGGTAAGAACACCGTCTTGATCCCATTGCGGTAGGCGGCCATGGTCTTCTCCTTCAAGCCGCCGATGGGAAGCACACGCCCCCGCAGCGTAACTTCCCCCGTCATCGCGATTTCACGCTTCACCGGAGCCCCGGTGAGAGCGGAAACCATGGCGGTAGTGATCGCGATGCCGGCGGAGGGGCCGTCCTTGGGGACCGCTCCCTCGGGGAAGTGGACGTGCAGGTCTTTGGTCTTATAGAAATCGGCTTCAATGCCCAGCGTGGCCGCCCGGCTGCGGATATAGGAGAGCGCCGCATGGGCGGACTCCTTCATTACATCGCCCAGGTTGCCGGTGAGCTCCACCTTGCCGGATCCGGGGACCACGTTGACCTCCACCTCCAGGATCTCGCCGCCCACGCTGGTCCAGGCCAGGCCGTTGACCACCCCCACCTGCTCCATACGGGGCAGGCGCTCCGGGTGGAACCGGCGCACGCCCAGGAATTCTTCCAAAGTGTCTCCTGTAACGCGAACCGACTTTACACCATTGGAGACCAGACGCATAGCGGCCTTGCGGCACAGGGCGGCCAGCTGCCGCTCCAGCACGCGCACACCGGACTCGCGGGTATAGCCCCGGATGATCTCCCGGATGGCGTCGTCGGTCACCTTCATCTGAGCGGGGCGAAGGCCGTGGCGCCTGCGCTCTTTGGGCAGCAGATGGTTCCTGGCGATCTGGAGCTTCTCCTCATCGGTATAGCTGGTCAGCTCGATGATCTCCATCCGGTCCAGCAGGGGCCGCGGAATGGTGTCGGTGGTGTTGGCCGTAGTCAGGAAAAGCACGTCGGACAAATCGAAGGGGACCTCCAGAAAATGATCCCGGAAGGTACTGTTCTGCTCGGCATCCAATACCTCCAGCAGGGCCGAGGAGGGATCGCCCCGCTGGTCGTTGCCCAGCTTGTCGATCTCATCCAGCAGCAGGAGCGGATTGGATGTGCCCGCCTGGCGCACTGCCTCAATGATACGTCCCGGCATGGCGCCCACATAGGTCTTCCGGTGGCCGCGGATCTCGGCCTCATCATGGACGCCGCCCAGGGAAATCCGCGCCATCTTCCGGTGCAGCGCCCGTGCCACGCTCATGGCGATGGAGGTCTTGCCCACGCCCGGAGGGCCTACCAGGCAGATGATCTGCCCTTTCAGTTCCGGCGCCAGCTGCTTGACCGCCAGAAATTCAAGGATACGCTCCTTTACCTTTTCCAGGCCGTAATGGTCGGCGTCCAGCACCTTGCGGGCTGCGGCCACATCGACGCGCTCCCTGGTCTTTTTGCCCCAGGGCAGCTCCAGGCACACGTCCAGGTAGTTGCGGATGACGGTGGCCTCGGCAGAGCCGAAAGGCTGTTTTTCCAGCCGCCCTACTTCTTTCAGCAGCTTTTCCGCCACCTCGCCGGGGAGCTTTGCATGGGCGATCTTCCGGCGATATTCCGTCAGCTCGCTGTCGCTGCCCGGATTCTCCTCCCCCAGCTCCTGCTGGATGACCTTCATCTGCTCCCGCAGGAAATAGTCCCGCTGGCTGCGGGTGAGCTGGTCCCGGACCTTTCCCTGCATATCCTGCTCCAGCTCCAGGATCTCCACCTCCCGGCGGAGCGTGCGGCAGAGCAGTTCCAGGCGCCGGACGGGACGCAGCTCCTCCAGCACCGCCTGCTTGTCGCCGGTGCGCATTGCCAGGTTCTGGGCAATATAATCGGCAATATAGCCCGGGTCTTCGCTGGCCAATACGGACAGGAGGATATCCGGCGTCATCTTGGGGGCCAGCTCGATATAGCGCTCAAACAGCTCATAGGTTTGGCGGATCAGCGCCTCAGTCCGGGCGGAGCGCTTCACCGGTTCCTCGGGCCGGATCTCCTCCACCTCCGCCATCAGATAGGGACTGGTTTGGGGCAGGCTGTGCATCCGCCCCCGGCTGACCCCCTCCACCATCACCCGCACGTTGTCCCCGGGCAGGCGGAGGATCTGGCGTACGTTACAGATGGTTCCAATGGTGTAAAGGTCGTTCAGCTGCGGGCTCTCCACAGAGAGGTCACGCTGAGCGACCAGGAAAACCGGCTGCCCGGTGGTCATGGCCTCATCCAGCGCTTTGATCGACGCCTCACGCCCCACGTCGAAGTGGAGCAGCATATTGGGGAATACGGTCAGGCCCCGCAAGGCAAGCGCAGGCATGGTGACCGGCAGATTCGATTCCATGAACATTCACTTCCTCTCGGAAAACAGGAATAGATGCCACAGTGGGGCGAGGGAACCTCCCCCGCCCCGCTGGTATCCAGATGGCTTTCGTTACGATACGTTCCCCCGCAGCGCAGTGCCGCCCTGTTCGGCGCGCAGGGCAGCGCCGCCCAGGCGGGGCCGCTCGGTGCGCTCAGGATCATGCTCGACGGCGGGCGGCACGTGATCCGCTACGCTCTCCGGCGTGATGGTGACCTTGGTAATGGTGGGGTCGGAAGGTACGTCGTACATCACCCGGGTCATGACCTCCTCCAACACGGCCCGCAGTCCCCGGGCGCCGATCCCGCGCTCGATGGCCTGGTCCGCAGCCGCTTCCAGCGCGGCGGGCTGGAACTCCAGATCCACCATATCGTACTCCAGCAGCTTCTGGTACTGCTTGACCAGGGCATTTTTGGGCTGTGTGAGGATACGTACCAGCTGCTCTTTGTTCAGGGCGCTGAGGGTCGTGATGACCGGCAGGCGGCCCACCAGTTCCGGGATGATACCGAACTTCAGCAGATCGTGGGGCTGGACCTGCTTGAAGACAGCGGTATTGTCCTTCTCACGCTTCCGCTGAATCTCCGCGCCGAAGCCGATGGTCTTCTTATCCAGCCGCCGCTCGATGATCTTTTCCATCCCGTCAAACGCGCCGCCGCAGATAAAGAGGATATTTTTGGTGTTGATCTGAATGAATTCCTGATGGGGGTGCTTGCGCCCGCCCTGGGGCGGGACGTTGGCCACGGTACCCTCCAGGATCTTCAGCAGAGCCTGCTGCACGCCCTCGCCGGATACATCCCGGGTGATGGAGGTATTCTCGCTCTTGCGGGCAATCTTGTCGATCTCGTCTACATAGATGATGCCCCGCTCCGCCAGCTCCACATCATAGTCGGCGGCCTGCACCAGACGCAGCAGGATGTTTTCCACGTCGTCGCCCACGTAGCCTGCCTCGGTCAGCGTGGTGGCGTCGGCGATGGCGAAGGGCACCTTCAGGATGCGGGCCAGGGTCTGGGCAAAGAGCGTCTTGCCGCAGCCGGTTGGCCCCATGAGCAGAATGTTGCTCTTTTGCAGCTCCACATCCTCCCCGCCGCCGAAGTAAATGCGCTTGTAGTGGTTGTACACGGCAACGGACAGGGCGACCTTGGCGTCCTCCTGTCCGATGATATACTGGTCCAGGACATCACGGATCTCCCGGGGCGTGGGGATCACGTCCGGGATATCGGGAGAAAACGGCTCCTCCGGGTCGTAGGTGTCGTCCAGGATGCTCATGCACAGATGGACGCACTCGTTGCAGATGTAGGCGCCCGGGCCTGCGATGATACGGTTCACCTGCTCCTGATGCTTGCCGCAGAAAGAGCAGCGGACCGATTTGTTGCGTTCGTCGTTTTTCGGCATTGTGTTACCTCAACTCAAAAAGGTTCCGGAACCCCCGTTCCAACCGGCGCGCGGAGGGTGACGGAGGCGGTTTCCGGGAGAAGACCGCAAGGGAGCGGGGCCGATGGCATCCCCGCTCCCCTATGATTCGATCAGCGCTGATAGATGACCTTGTCGATCAGGCCGTATTCCTGGGCCTCCTCGGCAGACATGAAGTTGTCCCGCTCGCAGGCGGCGGTAACCTCCTCCACACTTTTACCGGTGTTGCCGGCCAGGATGTGGTTCATACGCTTTTTGATGATCTCCAAGCGCTTCAGATGGATCGCCATATCGGTGATCTGGCCCTGGGTGCCGGCAGAAGGCTGATGGATCATGATCTCGGCGTTGGGCAGCGCCAAACGCTTGCCCTTGGCGCCGGAGGACAGCAGAAACGCGCCCATGCTGGCGGCCATACCGATGCAGATGGTGGAAACGTCACACTTGACGTACTGCATGGTGTCGTAGATGGCCATACCGTCGGTGACGGAGCCGCCGGGGCTGTTGATGTAGAACTGGATATCCTTATCCGGGTCCTGGGCTTCCAGATACAGCAGCTGGGCCACCACCAGGCTGGCCGTGGTCGCGTTGACCTCCTCGCCCAGGAAGATAATGCGGTCGTTGAGCAGCCGGGAGAAAATATCATAAGACCGCTCGCCCCGGTTGGTCTGTTCTACTACATAGGGAACTAAGCTCATGGTTTTGGATCTCCTTTTATTTGATGTCGGAGCCGGCTGCCCGGCTCTGACCATCCCACCACCGGCGGGCAGTCACACACCACAGTATGCCCGCCGTACGGCAACTTATTCCTCTGCCTTGCCCTCGTCCACAGAAGCCTCTTCTTCCTCCGCCTTCTTGGCGGTCTTCTTCCGGGCCGTGGTCTTCTTGGGCTTCTCCTCGTCCTCGCCGGCCGGCTCTTCTTCCTCCGCCTTCTTGGCGGTCTTCTTGGCGGCCTTCTTCTTGGCAGCCGGCTTGCCCTGCTTGGCGCTGTCCAGGATCACGCGCTCCGCCTTCCGGTCCAGCAGCTCCTTCCGGACATCGTCGGCGGAGAGGTTGGTCTTCGCCTCTTCCTCGCTGACCTTGTACTGCTCGGCCAGGCGCTTGTACTCCGCATCCAGCTCCTCGTCGGTGATCTCCAGCGCCTCGGCCGCAGCTACGGCGCTCAGCGCCAGTTCACGGCGGACCCGCTCCAGGGCAGCGGTCTTGGCCTGCTCGCGCATAATGTCCATATTCATGCCGGTCATGGCCAGATACTGCTCAAAGGGGATGCCCTGGGCCTGGATGCGCTGAGCCATATCGTTGACGAGCTGCTCGGCGCGGAAGTCCACCATCGCGTCGGGGATCTCCACTTCCATATTGTCCATGACCTGGGTCATGATCGCTTCCTCAAAGTCCCGCTGGGCCTGGGTCTGGCGGCGCTCCCTGAGCTTGTCGGCCAGATCCTTCCTGAAGTCGGCCAGGGTATCGAACTCGGACACGTCCTTGGCAAACTCGTCGTCCACCGCAGGCTCCTGCTTCTCCTTGACCTCGTTGACCTTCACCTTGAAGACCACGGCCTTGCCGGCCAGATCCTCGTGATAATCCTCGGGGAAGGTGATATCCAGCTCCTTCTCGTCGCCCGCCTTGGCGCCCACCAGCTGCTCCTCGAAGCCGGGCACGAAGGAACCGGAGCCCAGCTCCAGGCTGTGGCCCTCGGCCTTGCCGCCTTCAAAGGGCACACCGTCCTGAAAGCCCTCGAAATCAATGACCACGGTATCGCCGTTTTGGGCCTCCCGCTCCACGGTGACCACACGGGTAGCGCGGCTGATAAAGGGCTTGAGCTCATTGTCGATGTCCTCGTCGGAGATGGTGACCTCGTTCTTCTCGGCCGTCAGGTCCTTATAGTCGCCCAGCTTGACCTCGGGACGAACGGTGACCACAGCCTTGAAGGTCAGCCCCTCCTTGCCCACGTCCACAATCTCCACCTTGGGCCAGGCAACGGCGTCCAGCTTCTCCTGCTCGATCGCCTGGGCATAGGCCTCAGGATAGATTTCGTTGATAGCGTCCTCATAGAACACGCCGGAGCCGTACATCCCCTCGATGATCTTTCGGGGGGCATGGCCCTTACGGAAGCCGGGCACGCTGATATTGCCGCGCTGCTTCTTGTAGACCTTCTCGACGGCGGCTTCGAATTCCTCCTTGCCCACCTCGATGACCAACTCGACCGTGCTCTTCTCCTGTTTCTCGACGCTCTTGACATTCATGTTGTTTACTTCCTCCTGTCAGGCCCCGGAGCGCCGCTTTCGCGCCAACGGTGCCATCTTTCGCGTTATCCGCTCTATACTATCAGATATGCAGGAAAATTTCCATACTTTTTTTGCATTATTCGCAGATTTTTTGTGGGCGGAAGCCCAGGTAGTCGGCGGAAACCAGATGATATTCCACCGCGCCGTACCGCCCCTCCACCGCCAGCTTATGGCTGCCGCCGTGGAGATGGCCGTAATAGCAGCGCTCCACGCCGTACTGCTCCAGAAGGGCAAGGATCTCCGGACAGGTATAGCCCTGATAGCAGGGCGGGTAGTGGAGAAAGCACAGCTTCGGCCGCTCCCCCGCCGCCTTCAGGGAGGCCTCCAGGCGGATCAGTTCCCGCTTGAAGACCTTCTGTTCCCCCTTTTCCTCATAAAACCAGCCCCGGGTTCCGCACAGGGCATATTCCCCGTATTCATAGCAGTTATTGTGAAGGATATTCAGGCTTTTCCAGCCGTGCTCCGCAAAAAAGCGGTTCATTTTTGCGGAGGTATTCCACCAGTAATCGTGGTTTCCCTTCAGCAGCAGCTTGCGGCCCGGCAGCGCGTCCAGAAAGGCAAAATCCCGCGCCCCTTCCTCCAGGCCCATGGCCCAGGACAGATCGCCGCAGAGCACTACCGTGTCCTCCGGCCGCACTGCCCGGAACCCCTCTCTCAGCTTATCCACATACCCTTCCCAGCCGCCGCCGAACACATCCATGGGCTTATCGGAGGCCAAAGAGAGGTGGGTATCCCCGATCGCGTACAGGGCCATCTTATTTCAGCAGCTCCAGGACCTGGTCCACCATATGGTCCTTCTCCACGTTCTGTGCAAAGCGTACGCTCTTGTCCTTCAATCCGGCCAGCGGCGCGGGGGCGGCCACGCCCGTCCGGGCGGAGAGCTGTTCCAGAATGGCGGTGCCCTGCTCCAGCTCCGTAACGCCCAGAGCGCCCAGCACGCTGTCGCAGAACTTGAACGGACTGGCGGTAGAGGCCACCAGAGCCGGCGATGCATCCCCCGTCTCCTTTCGGTACTGGTCCAGTACCTCGAAGGCGACGGCCGTGTGGGGGTCGATCAGATACTTATGCTCGTTCCACATGCGGCCGATGACCTGCTGGGTACGCGTGTCGTCGCAGTACCCGGCGGCAAAGAGCTTGCCCAGCTTATCCCTGAGGACGGGACTCACCTCGTAGCGGCCATCCTGGTTCAATTGGGCCATATAATCCCGCACCTCGGCGTCGTCATGGCCGGTGAGGGCGAAGAGCAGCCGCTCCAGATTGGAGGAGATGAGGATGTCCATGGAGGGGGACATGGTATTATAAAAGGTGCGGTTACGGTCATATACGCCGGTGCGCAGAAAATCGGTCAGCACATTGTTGGAATTGGAGGCACAGATCAGCTTTCCGATGGGCACGCCCATGGTCTTTGCATAATAGGCGGCCAAGATGTTGCCGAAATTTCCGGTGGGCACGCATACGTTCAGCGCTTCGCCCTTCTGGAGCTTCCCATCCCGCATCAGGTCGCAGTAAGCGGAGATGTAGTAGACGATCTGCGGCAGGACGCGGCCCCAGTTGATGGAATTGGCGGAGGAGAGAAAGAAGCCGCGCCCGGCCAGCTGCTCCCGCAGAGCGGGGTCGGCGAAGAGACGCTTCACGCCGGTCTGGGCGTCGTCGAAATTGCCCACTACGGAGCACACGCCCACGTTTTCGCCCTCCTGGGTGACCATCTGCAGCTGCTGGATGGCGGACACGCCGTCCTTGGGATAGAAGACAAGGATACGGGTCTTCTCCACATCCTTGAAGCCCTCCAGCGCGGCCTTGCCCGTGTCGCCGGAGGTCGCCACCAGGATGCACACCGTCTTCTCCTCCTGGTTCTTCACCAGCGCGGCGGAAAGCAGGTGGGGCAGCATCTGCAGCGCCATATCCTTGAACGCGCAGGTGGGGCCGTGCCACAGTTCCAGGCAGTAGGTGTTCCCGTCCACGTCCCGGACCGGAGCCACCGCCTTCACATCGAACTTATCCGGCCCATACGCCCTGGAGGCAAAAGCCGAGAGCTCGGAAGAGGTGAAATCATCCAAAAAGCTCCCCATGACATAGACGGCCCGCTGCTGATAGGACATGTCCCGCATGGTCTCCAGGGCGTTCTGGGACAGCTTGGGGAAGACCTCCGGGGTCATCAGTCCCCCGTCTGCAGCCAGTCCCTGGGCGATGGCCTGGGCGGCCGTGCGCCGGTCCTCCTTGTTTCTCGTGCTCACATAGTACATACTTCGCTCACTACCCTCATTAGATTCTCGAAAAACAGAGCGCGCAAAAGCGCCTCGCTGTAATTTCGCTGCAAAAGCCGTTCCCAGAGCCGGTCCAGGTCCTGGATGCCTTTGATCCCTTCCGGCAGGAGGGAACAGCCGTCCAGATCGCCGCCCAGGCAGACGTTTTGTTCGCCCCCCAGTTCCAGCCAATGCTCCAGATGGGCCACGACCGTATCCACGTCCGCCCGTTCCCCCAGGAAGCGGGCATACAAATTCAGCCCGGCCACGCCGTTGTGGTCTATTATGGCAGTAAATTGCGCGTCGGTCAAGCTTCTGGGGTGAGAAAATACGGCTCTGGAATTGGAATGGCTGGCCAAAAACGGGCCGTCTACCCGCTCCGCCACGTCCCAGAAGCCCGGGTCGGACAGGTGGGAGACGTCTACCAGCATACCAAGCCGCCCCATTTGGTCCACAAACGCGCGGCCCTGGGCGGACAGGCCCCGGTCCGTCTCCTCGGCATTGCTCCCGGAGAGGTCGTTGGCGTGGTTCCAGGTGAGGTTCACCGCCCGCACGCCCAGACGCCAGGCCTCCTCCAGCCGCTCCAGAGAGCAGTCCAGCAGTTCCCCGCCCTCGGCGGACAAAAAGGCCGCGGTCTTCCCGGCGGCAAAGGCGTCCGCCGCCTGGTCCGCCGTGCGGCAGTGGACGACCCGGTCGCGGTTCTCCGCCATCTCCCGCTGGAACACGGCGTACTCCTCCCGGAACAGCTCCCCCAGCCGCAAGCGCCGCAGATCCCTGCCCGGGAAGTCCTCCGCCGCGCCGAAGAGGGCAAAAAACTGGGCGTAGCGGCGGTATTTGCCCGCGCGCTCCAGATCCACATGGCCCTCGTTCCTCCGCAGGCTCCCGCCGTATAAGTAACGCTGAAGGATCGTGTCGCAGTGCCCGTCAAACAGATCGATGGTGCTGTGCATGGTCCCTGCCACCCCTTTCAAAAGGCGTTTAAGACATATTGTATTTGAGGGCGCTCCGTGCCCAGGCCCCGGGGCGCGTAGACCTCCGCCACATCAAACCGGGGCTGGAGACCGCCGGCCGGATGCTCTGCCAGCCAGCACTCCGCCGTGATACGCAGCTTCTCCTGCTTCCGCCGGTCCACAAAAGCCCGCGCCGGGGCAAAGGCGCCGCTTTTCCGCAGCTTTACCTCTACAAACGCCAAATAACGCCCGTCCTCCGCGATCAGGTCGATCTCGCCGAAGCGGGAACGATAGCCCGCAGCTACGATACGCCAGCCCCGCCTTCGCAGGTCTTCCGCCACCAGGGCCTCCCCCCAGCGGCCCAGCAGCTTTGCCTCTGCCCCGCTCACAGCTTTTTTAAAAAAGTCCTGCGGTGGATGGGACAGGGGCCGTATTTCCGCAGCAGCTCATAATGACGGCGGGTTGGGTAGCCTTTATGGCGCTCAAACTCATATTCCGGATAGCGCCGGGCCATCTCCTCCATATAGCGGTCCCGGCTGACCTTGGCCAGGATCGAGGCCGCAGCGATGGAGGCCGACAGGCTGTCTCCCTTTACAATCGCGCGGTGGGGCGTGGTGATCGCCGCCGCCCTGCCGCGATCCCGGTTTCCGTCGATCAGGGCAAAGTCTGCGGCCGGGGCAAGCCCGTCGATGGCCCGCTGCATGGCCAGTATCCGGGCGCTGAGGATATCGGTCTCGTCGATCTCCCGTTCATCCGCCCAGGCCACCGCCCAGGCCGACGCCTGTTCCCGGATGCGGTCAAAGAGGCGTTCCCGGCGCTTTGGGCTTACCTGCTTGGAGTCGTTGAGTCCCTCCAGCTTCCATTCCGGCGGCAGGATCACCGCCGCGGCATAGACCGCGCCGGCCAGAGGGCCGGCCCCGGCCTCATCCACACCGCAGACCAGCGCTGCGCCTTCCGCCCAGCAGGCCCGTTCCGGTTCCCACAGATCCATCGCGTCTCCCTCACTCCACCGGCGGAAGTTCCAGCGTAATATTTCCTAACGTTCCAGACCGGTATTCGTCCAGCAGTACCTTGGCCATGCGCTCCGTATCCACCTCGCCGCCGGAGATGAGGAAGCCACGCTTACGGCCGCAGGCTTCCAACAGCTCCCACCCCTGCCCGGACAGGTCCGCCGGGATCTGATACCGCTGCTCCAGCGCATTGGGGTAGCGTGCCGCCAACAGCTCCAGCAGGCGGCAGGCCAGTGTTTCCGCGTCCATGACCTCGTCCTTCACCGCACCGGTAAAGGCCAGGTGCAGCCCGGTGGCCTCATCCTCGAACTTCGGCCACAGGATTCCGGGAGTATCCAACAGATCCAGTCCCGCATCCACGCTGACCCACTGCCTGCCCCGGGTGACGCCGGGCCGGTTCCCCGCCTTGGCGGATTTCCGCTTTGCCACCTGATTGATGAAGGTGGACTTGCCCACGTTGGGTACCCCCACTACCATCACCCGGATGGGGCGGCCTACCATCCCTTTGGCCTTCCACTGCTCCAGCTTCTCTTTCATTGCATTTTTTATGGTAATGGAAAACTGGTTGACACCCTTTCCATCCCTGGCGTTGGTCTCCAGTACCGCCCATCCCCGCTCCCGAAACCAGGCGCACCAGGCCCTCGTCCCCGCAGGATCGGCCTGATCGGCCCGATTGAGTACGATCAGGCGGGGCTTCTCCCCCACCAGCTCGTCCAGATCCGGGTTCCGGCTGGAGACGGGGATGCGTGCATCAATGACCTCGGCCACCAGATCCACCAGCTTCAGGTCTGCCTGGATCTGCCGCCGGGTCTTGGTCATATGGCCGGGATACCATTGGATGTTCATGCTCCAGCCTCCTTTTTTGCTAATTTTAATATTATACACAATATCTGGTGGTTTGAAAAGGGGGAGAACAGCAAAAAAGCGGGGGCCTCCCCCCGCTTTTTTGCTGTAATATCCTTATTTGAGCCAACCGATGGAGACGCACCGGCTGTCGCCGTACCAGGTCACGTTCCGGCCCAGGCCCTCGAACAGGGCGCGTACCGCCACATAATCCACGCCGTCTACGGTCTTGACGGGCAGCTTGATGGACTTGCCGTTCAGGGTGACCAGCATGCTGGCGCCGTCGGCGCGCTTCTCCGCGCTGATGCCGTTGATCACATCGTTGAGCGGCACATAGATCTTGCCCGGCTCTACGATCAGCTCGCTGTTAAAGGTCAGGGGCAGGCCATTCCACATGATGGTGGGAACAGAGGTATCCTTCTGATAGACCACTTCGCCGCCGGAGACGGTCAGCAGCGCCTGGATGTCCTTGATATCCTCCTCCGGGCAGGTCATGTAGTCCCGGTCGATGACCACGAAGTCGGCCAGCTTGCCAACCTCCAGGGAGCCCTTGAGGTCCTCGTTGAACTCACCGTAGGCGGGCCAGTTCGTATAGGAGCGCAGGGCCTCCTCGCGGGTCATGCACTGCTCGGGGTGCCAGCCCTCGGGGGGCTCGCCCAGGCGGCTCTTGCGGGTCACCGCCGCATAGAGGCTGTGATAGGGGTTGACCAGTTCCACCGGGGCGTCCGTTCCGTTGATGATAATGCTGCCGCTGTCGATGATGGTCCGCCAGGCATAGGCGCCCTTGATGCGCTCGGTGCCGATGCGGTCCTCGGCCATCAGCATGTCAGAGGTGGCGTGGGTGGTCTGCATGGAGGGCAGAACCCCCATATTGATGGCCCGCTGGATGTCGTCCAGGGTCAGGATCTGGAAATGCTCGATCCGCAGGCGGTGGTCCTCTCTGGGGTTCTCCGCCAAGACCTTTTCATAGCAGTCCAGAAGCTGGTGGTTGGCCGCGTCGCCGATGGCGTGGCTGCCCATCTGGTAGCCGTTCTCATAGGCCAGCTTCACCAGAGCATACATCTCGTCATCGGTATAGCGGTTGTTGCCGGTATGACCGGCCCGGTCGCTGTAATCCTCCAGCATGGCGGCGGAGCGGGCACCCAGAGAGCCGTCGCTGAACAGCTTGACCGCCCGCACGTCCATGTGGTTGTTGTACAGGCCGCCCTGAGGCGCGGTGGTGCGCAGGTAGTCGGCCTGCTCGCCCTCTGTGGAGGACAGGGACATCAGCAGATAGGAGCGCAGTTTGAGCTGTCCGCTCTCGTACAGCGGCCTGTAAACCTCGTTCAGGTACTCCACGGAGGTACCGGCGTTCATGGCAGAGGTCAGGCCGTAGGAGAACAGCTGCTCCTGGGCCATCAGCAGGGCATCCTTCTTCTGCTGGATAGTGAAATCGGGGATCAGGCCGCTGATGGGGTACATGGCGGTATCAGTCACGCAGCCCAGCAGCTCGCCGCTGTCCGTCTTCAGGTATTCGCCGCCCTGGGGATTGGGGGTGTCCTTGGTGATGCCGGCCAGCTCAAAGGCCATGGAGTTGACCCAGCACATATGGCCGTCTGCCCGGCTCAGGTAGACCGGGTTGTTGGGGGCCACTGCGTCCAGGTCCTCCTTGGTGGGATAGTCGGTGTTCTCCCACACGGTGTTCAGCCAGCCGCTGCCCTGGATCCACTCGCCGGGCTGGGCCTTCTCAGCCTCCGCCTTCACGGCCGCCAGGATGACGTCCTTCGGCTTCCAGAAGGCGTCGATAACCAGCATGTCCTCTCCCAGGCCGTTGATGTGCATATGGCCCTCGATCAGGCCGGGAATGACAGTCTTGCCGCCCAGATCCACGACCTTGGTATTCGCGCCGATGTAAGCCTCCACACCGGCCTCGTCCCCCACATAGACCAGGCGGTCGCCCTGGATTGCCAATGCGGTGGCAATGGAAAACTCTTCATCTACAGTATAAATTTTGCCGTTGCGATAGACACTGTCGGCGGCCTGCGTCCCGGCCGCCATCGCAGGGAGCATGGAGAGAAGCATTGTGAGAGTCAAGAGCATTGCCAGAATCCTGCCGAAACGTTTGCGTGACATGGTTGTTCCTCCCTTTATAATCTTCTTTCTGGTCTTCCTGGTCTGCGCGTGACTGACCCCAATCCTCCTTTCCTCTTGGTTAGTAACTATAGCGTAACATCTTTCCGTTGTTTAGGCAAGTATAACTTTAAATTTTTTTCAGTTTTCTCCCGCTGTTTTTGGTCACATTTACAATATAACCAAAAAGGAGAGGCATATGCCTCTCCTTTTTGGGGGACGGATCTGTTTTAAATGCGCTCTTTGACCTTGGCGCTCTTGCCCATACGGTCCCGCAGATAGTACAGCTTGGCTCGGCGGACTTTGCCCTTGCGAACGGTCTCGATCTTTTCGATCGTGGGCGCATGGATGGGGAAAACCTTCTCCACGCCGACGCCGTAAGACACGCGGCGGACCGTGATGGTCTCCTCGATGCCGCCGTGCTTCTTGGCGATAACGGTCCCCTCGAAGACCTGGATACGCTCGCGGTTGCCTTCCTTGACGCGGATGTGCACCCGAACGGTGTCGCCCACATTGGCCGCGGGGGGCGCTTCCTTCTGATACTTGCTGCTGAATGCCTGCATGAGATCCATAGTCGTTTCCTCCTAGTTTATAGGCGTTCATGCCGGCTCTTTCACGCCGCCCGGTTCCGGGCGGCAGCCGCAGAGGACCACCCTTTATTGAGACCGTAATAGTTTACCATACGGCGGATCGGATTGCAAGCAGATTTTAAAGAGATCGCAAGGAAAACGCCGCGCGATCCGGCAGGGGGCATTTGCAGAAGACCTTGCGTCCCGCCAAGGGGCCAACGATTCGGAACCGGCCACAGGCGCAATCGTGCGCTGCCGCTTCATCCCCTTGCCCGTGCGCCTCCTCTTCGCGCCGTCCAAGGCGAGAGCAGCAGCCACAAAGCCGTGATCAGCAGCGTCAGGTTCGCCTGTCCCCGCAGCGTCAGCAGCAGACTGCCCAGGGTCAGGGCCAGGGATACTGCAGACGAGGTCGCGGCCACGATCCGTTCCGCCTTCTCTTCCGTTTCCAGCAACGCCAGCAGGCACCACAAGCACCGCCCGCCGTCCAGCGGGGCCGCCGGCAGCAGATTAAAGCCGGCAAGCGCCAGATTGAGTCCGGCAAACAGATAGGCCCTCTCGTCCCCTCCTCCTGCCATATGGACGGCGGCGCCGGCGCAGAGAAGGTTGGCTGCCGGACCGCCCAGGGCAGCCAGGAGCTGCCTGCCATAGCCCATCGGGTATCGAGCGGACAGCTTCAGCTCCGCGCCCACGCAGGTCAGCCGCAGCAGCGCCACCCGTCCGCCCAGGCAGCGGATCGCCAGCCCGTGCCCCAGCTCGTGGAGTGCGCAGGCCGCCGCGGCCCAGAACAGCAGATTCTCCGTATCCAGATAAAACAGCAGCGCCGCAACCAGCAGGAACCCGCCGCTGATCTCCACATGCCTCCAGCGCAGCATGCTCAGGCCGGATTGATATAATAGGCCGGATTGAGCAACACGCCGTTGAGCTTCATCTCAAAATGGAGATGCGGCCCGGTGGAATTGCCCGTAGCGCCGGAGAGCGCCACCCGCTCTCCGGCCTTCACGGTCTGGCCCTGCTGTACCAGAAGCTCGCTGCAATGGGCATAAAAGGTGGTCAGTCCCCCCGTATGCCTCAGTTGGAGGTACTGGCCATAGATCTCGCTCTCCCCAATATAGTCCACCGTCCCGTCCGCAAACGCCAGCACATCCGTTCCGCTGTTCACCCCCAGATCCACGCCGTTGTGAAACTTCTCGCCTCCATCCACCGGGTGTTCCCTCCAGCCGAAATCAGAGGAGATCCACCCCAGTGCCGGGGTGACCGTCTCGGTCACCCCGAGTACCTTTAAATTGTATTTATCCATCGTCGCATTGTCCGGAAGCGCAGGGCCGTCATAGGCCATGTGCTCAACCGCCGGCTCCGGGGTGGGCGTTGGCTCCGGACTGGGGGAGGGCTGCATAGGCACCGGCTCTCCCGGCTCCGACTGTATTCCGCCGCCGTTCAGCCAGTGGGATACCGGCGTGACACGCTGCGGATATCCGCTGAGAAAGGCATTCTGCGCCTGAAGCGTAGGCGCCTGCTCCAGCGTCAGTCCGCCGGAGACGGTCACCGTCCCGCCGCCAAACACATCTACCCACAACTCGCCCAGGGTATCCAATACCGGCTCCCCCTCTGAGATGGAGCGGCCCAAGCTGACAAAGGCAGCCCGGAAATCCGTGTCCGAATGCAGCGTGCTCAAAAGCTGCTCCCGCACCGCCTCCACCTTATCCGGAAACACGCCCTTTCCAATGAAGACCACGAGGAACAGTACCACGCAGACCACAAGCTGCAGTAACCTCCGTCTCTCTCGCGTGCCCAGTACCGTTTTTCCGCCGCTTTTCCGCCGGGATGCCGCTCTGCGTCCACGGCTCTGCTCCTGCCGCTTCTTTTCCCACTCCCGATAGGTCGTTTCCATACCGGCGCCCTTCCCTTCTGTAACGCTTTTTGAGTTCAGGACATGTATATGCGGCCAAGCCGCCCGCTATACCATCGGTCTGCAGGAAATCGCTCCTCCGTCGCTCCAAACAAAAGAAGCGGCCCAAAGCGGCCTTGTCATGAACTGCCCCAGGTTGTGCGGACCGTACAAAAAGGGACCCTGGCAGGAACTATTGAGTGTTATGTGGAGAGGCGACGCGCAAGCGGCGCCTCTCCAGTCTTTAGCTGAATGTGCTCAT
>NZ_JACOPP010000003.1 GCF_014287895.1 Lawsonibacter hominis
AGCTTGACTGCTTCCTCTTTGAATTCCTTATCATATTTGCGCATCGTAAACACCTTCCTGTATTTCTTATTCTATCACTTTTGGGTGTTTACTCTCTGCACTTCTATGATATCCCTCCACACATACCACAACTCCCACCGGAAAGCTACTGATTTTGCGGAAGAAATCCAACGCGTATTCTTTGTTTATGTGGTGCAGTTCCTGACTGTTTACCATCCGCCCATGGTCATGCCGCCCCAGCCCTGGTCTTCATAGTCATCCGGTTTGTGGCCCAGAGCAATTTTCTTTTCCCTGAGCTGCGCCAGCCGCTTGCGGTCGATCTGCATTCCGGTGGAACCGGACTTGGGCAGGGAGTGGTCCTGAAAGATATTTCCCATGTGGTGGAGCAGTCTGGTCACGGACAGAATGACAGAGGGCGGTTTGAAGTCATCCAGGCGCTCCAGGAAGAATTGTGCGTAGGCGTCGCCCTGGTCTGCTGCCCGCTTCAACCAGTGGATGGCCGCGTCCATGTCGTGGGGAACGCTCCGCCCCATGAGGTACAGCTTGCCCAGCATGTACTGCCCAAACTGATTTCCCATCTCTGCCGCCTGGGTGAAGTAGGCCACGGCCTGTTCCTCGTCCTGCTCCACGAACTTGCCGCGCAGGTATTCCTTGCCCAGACGGTAGGCGGCGTAGTCACTGCCGTTCTGAGTGGCAGCTTTCAGCCAGCGGATGCCTTCTTCGACGTCGTGTACCTCCGAATCGTCAGAGAGATATAATTTGCCCAGGGCGTACTGCGCCACAGGAAGGTCCTGCATCGCCGCCTGGGCAAACCAGTACCGGGCGTTCACAGAGTCGGGGACCAATAGGCCACCGTCCCGATACAGCTTGCCCATGAAATATTGTGCGTAGGCGTCGCCGTCTTCCGCCAGCTCATTCAGACTGTTTGCGGTGTAGTCCCTGTCGTCCAGCGGGGTGTCCTCACTGTTGATGGCATCCCAGCAATCCCAGCAGTCGTAGGAGAGCCGCCGGTCATCGAACCATTCGTCCTCTCGTTCCAATTCTTTGTCCTCAAAGGAGACTGTGCCCATGCGGATATGCTCCGCCTCCCGGATGACGGCGTTCTTGATGGCCCGGAATTCTTTCTGCTCAGAGAGCTTTGGGCGTTTGCGCTCCTTCTCAGAATAGTGATCGTCCACCTGACATTGGAGCTGCCACCACTGGTCGTAGCACTCGCTGACGACCGGCAGACGCCCCATCTGATCCACGATCTCGTCCACGATTTTCTTCGCCTGCTTCGGAAGATAGCCGTAAGACTTTTTTCCGTGGACCGATTCCAGCTGAGAGGACAGCTCCTGCATGAGCCGCTCCGTGTCCGGCTGGTCGCAGATGCTGCTTCGCATTTGCCGGGTCAACTCCCGCAGTGACTTTCTGGTTTGGCGAACCAACTCATCACGGGAAACAGATTTCTGCTCATAGATGTGCAGCATCTCCTGACGGAAGATCTGATTGGTCAGCTCGGATTTGATCTGCCGGAGTCCCTGGAGAGATAGGCCTGCCCCGGCTTTGCCGACCACGCCATCGTATGTACATGGGGATGGTCCCCCTCATTGTGAAACGCAGCGTACCAGCGGAAGTCCTCCAGCGGAATATTCATGGCGGCAGCGATATCATTTCTGTTTGTCCGCAGGAGAGCACGCCACGCCTGGACATTGTCATACCCCAGGCGGGCGGCGTCCTCACGCTTCAGAGAGAGGATGTGCGTCCATACATTTGATAACCAACTTTTTAGGTTTCATCAATCATCCTCCACAAAATCAGAATTCACCTCCGGGCGGAACATCTGTAAAAATTCATCCACCGAGTTGACGATCCCAGCCTGCTTCAGATATTGATAGCGGACCAGATCGCAGAGCGTCCGGCAGTTGATCTCTGCGCACTCCAACAATTTATCCATTGCGATCATCTGGTGGTAGGTAGTTAGTTTGGTAGGCTTGTCAGGTGCCTTCGCAAAAGCTCTCACCAGTTCCTCCGCTGGCATATCATCATCAAGGTCCTGCTTCATCTCCTGAATGATGTAGTCCATGGTTTCCCTCTCAGCTGTGATCCTCAAAAGCTGTATCAGCACTTGATTGTGTATCTTGAATTGGGTCATGAACATCCGCTCCTTTTGTAGTCAGATGAGACGCACTCGGCTGCGGCCTCCAGCCGGTGAACTTTGTCCCTCACTTATAAGGACACTCAAAGGCGGTTTGTAAACCAGAAAAATAAAAAAATTGAGGGGCCCTGTCATGAGACAGAGTTCCTCAACTTTTCGTGAAGCTTTTTCAGCCGCTTGGATACGGCCATCTTGGAGATCCCATAGACCTTGCCGATCTCCTCCATGGTCAGTTCCCCGCCATAGCGAAGAGAGATCAGGTCTTGGCCCTGGTCATCCAAATTTCCGACGGCCTTTCGCAGATTTTCAAGTCGGAGGTTCCGGAGGACAGTATCCTCCACGGGACGCCTGACACTATCCGAGCAGAACAGCACCGTTTCAAACTCACTTTTACTCAGATGCCTTTGGTCCTGCTTTTCCTGCGCCTGTTCCCGTTTCCGATCCTGCTCCAGGAAGTCTGCGACCTCCTTTGGCACTGATACTTGCTCACCATTGTATTCGATAACGACAATGTCGTTCATTTGTGTCCTTTCCGCTTTCGACGGAAAGATACACACCCACGCTGCCGGCACAGCGCCAAAAACTGTAGACCTTCATGGAAGTTTCCTTCGTACAGGGTGGTGTTGGTGCCCTACGAGGCTCATGAACGTCTGAGGTCACACAGGGGTGTGGACCTCACCGGAAAGCTGCGAGATTGGCTTTCGCCTAATTTAATGATAGAACGAACCAGCATACATGTCAAGGCACATACAGTTTTTTACAGTAAAGGCGCGTCCGGCTGGGCAAATAAAAGCCGTTTTGTTTTATGCATCCTCGACAAAAAGGATTCCGTTTGTAACTCGCAGAGCAGACAACAGCGCATTGCGATCCGAATCCCGCCCCGAACGCTGGACATCAATGATAGCTCCATTGATTGGCGCATTGTTGCCACCGGTATATTCGAGATTAGATAGATGCCACTCGTACTCTCTCAATGTTGCGAGAATGGTTGAGAATGGTGTTTCTGTAGTGTATTCAATATAAAATCGCATAACGGTAGAGTCTTTTAGGTACTTTGCATCCAGATGATTCAATGTTGCAATAACTGCAAACAAAAATGCGCACATAATTACCGCAGCTTCATAGAATCCGCTTCCAACAACAAGCCCCATACATGCGGATGCCCATAATCCAGCAGCCGTTGTAAGTCCTTTAATGTGTTGCCCCCGATGATGGCCCGTGATGATAATGCTGCCAGCTCCGAGAAAGCCAATTCCGCTGATGACCTGAGCGCCCAAACGAGACGGGTCGGTGCTGGAGTCTGAATAGACCGAAAGGAATTGACTCAACATCATAACGGACGCAGCGCCAATGCAAACAACAATATGTGTACGCAGTCCTGCAGCGTGCTTCCGCTTGCCGCGCTCATATCCAATCACAGCACCGCACGCAGTTGCGAGCAGAAAACGAAAGAAAATAGAAACTATTGACAACCCTCTTAACGTGTCCAGAAAATATAATATCTTCCCCGCCTCCTTCCGGATGCAATCAGATTGGCAAACACTATGGTAACAGACGGAGTTCTACTGAAGTGAGATCACACTTTTTCGATGAGCACACAGCAATTGGACGGATTTTCTACGGTCAGAAGTGGCTTGCTCTTGAAAAAATCCAAAATCAAATCCGACATTTCTGCGTTGATCTCTCGGACAACCGGGCAATGCAAATACATGGGGTAGCCTCCGGCACCGCTGGCCCGATAGCTGTTGACACAAATCGTAAAGCTGTCCTGTGCGGTCACTGGCCGCCCATGATACATTAGGCTGGATACTCTTTGACCGATGGGGCGTTTAACATCTATGGTGTAGTCCACGCCAGCATAGTAATCAAAGTTGTAGTGTTCGACTTTTGGCTTGAGGAACTGGTCTGATACGCACAACTGTCCATCGTCGTCCAGCGCAAAATACTCAGCACTTCGTTCAATGGCTTTCCGCAGAACTTCGCCACTGATTTCCAATACCGTCAGCGTATTTGTATAGGGGTAGGCCGTTAACACATCCCTGCGGTGAACGATCTGTGGAAGTCCGGCTACTTCATTTGCCAAGCTGGTTGCTGAGATTTGGGCTCCGGAACTCGCTAACTGAACCTCATTGAAGAAATTGGCAATATCGTTGCCTTCCGCCGCCATGACGAGAGGAGGGGCCGGAAGCAGCGGGCGATCTAAATGGCCTACCACAACATCCAGCCATGTCTGGGCGCCTTTTTCCATATCTGTGAAGCGATCCAGCAGCGCCGGCTCACATTCCCCGCTGGCGGGAATCGTCTGGCTGGTGATTGCTTTATGCCCATTGGCTACCACGGCTCGTACCGAGAGAAACTCACGACCGGAGTCGGATGGCTGAACAACAAAAGTTCCGAACACCATTTGCCCCGCTACGGACATGTGCTGATGCCCAGTCAATAAAATATCGAAATCAAGTTCCTGACAAATCCGATACCCGATATTCTCTGTACTCTCGCTCAGTACCCGGCCACTGGTCAAATCCCGCTCAAATCCGCCGTGATAGACACAGACAGTTAAGTCTACCTGCCCATGCATCTCGTTCAGGGCCGCCTTTGCGGCGGAAAACGGCTCGGAAATTTTCAGACCTACCAGATGCTCCGGGCGTTCCCATACATTCACATGGTCGGTCACGATGCCGACAATACCGATGCGTAAGCCATTTTCAAGGACATGGATATGCCATGGGAAACGTACCGCACCATCACTGTTTAATGCATTCTGGCAGACGCAGCGGGCATCAAGTGCATTGAGGTATGTAGCCAAATAATCCATGCCAAAATTAAAGTCATGGTTGCCCAGGGTCACATAGTCGTAGCCGCAACTGTTCATGATACTCGAGAATTTTTCGGCATCACCGATGGAGTCATGACAAAATGCGCCCAATGGAGAGCCTTGGAGGAGATCACCGCCATCAATCACCAGTGTGTTTCCGTCCTTACAAAAGCGGTTGGCGCATTTGAAAAGGCCGATATCTCGTTCACCGGGTGTCCGATAGTCTGTGGGGTAGATGTAGGAATGGAGATCAGAGGTGAAATAAATTTGCAGATGTTTTTCTCCCATAGCGTTACCCCCGCGTCAATTTCGTGCGGATCTTTGCGGAGATCCACTCAATAATCAGAACCAACAAGATCAATCCCAACAGGATAGATCCGACCTCATTCCACCGGTAGGCGCTCATGGCAAAAATTAGGGGGGCGCCAATACCGCCTGCACCGACCAATCCCAACACGGTGGCGTCTCGGAGATTCATGTCAAACCGATAGATCAGCGTGGACATGAAATCCGGGAACAGCTGGGGTAGGATTCCGTAGCGGATCTTCTGAAATGTTGTGCACCCTGCGGCGTCAAGAGACTCCAAAATGCGTTTATCCAAGTCCTCAATGCTCTCGATGAAGTTTTTCGAGACCATGCCTATCGAGCAAAGGGACATGGTGAGCAGGCCCGCAAAGGGGCCGGGGCCAGTGACCCGAATAAACATCAGTCCATAGATAAACGCAGGGATCGTACGGATGGCAGCAATCGCAAAGCGTCCGATCAGTGCAATGGGACGGGGCATCAGGTTAGGTGCCGACAGGAAAGACAGCGGTACAGAGATGACCGCGCCAACAATCGTGCCCAGGAAGGCTATGCACAGAGTCTCCAGCAGCAGATATGCCACGCCGGACGTGGTGAAGTTGAACAGCAACTTCGTGTCCGGATGAAAAATGCCAGAGAGGATGTTTCCGGCAACCTCCAGCCCGTTTCCCGTCGCGTTGCTGATGACCACCGTAGAACTCGACCATGCCAAAACACAGGCGATGGCAAAGGCAAGGAGTAATTTGTAGATCCATGTTTTCGGGGCGTTTTCATACGCTGCTTTAATGGTGTTTTCCATGTTGCCGCCCCCTTTCAAGTCAAGCGCTTACGGACCGCATGGCTGAACCACTCAATGATCACCACGGTCACAAACAGGACGATTAAAATCATTCCCACGCTGCTATATTCACGCCAGCCAATCTTCCCATTCATAATGAGGCCCAGGCCACCGGCGCCAACATAGCCCAAAATAGAGGCATAGCGGACATTGCCCTCCAGACAGAACAAGGACACAGAAAGGTATGTCGGAAGCACCTGTGGAAATACCGCAGTAATAAACGCACGCACGCGCGTTGCTCCCAGAGCCTCCATTGCCTCAAAGGGGCCCATATCCACAGTCTCAATTATTTCAAAAAGCTGCTTGCCAATGTATGCAAATGTAAATACCGCAATCGCGCAGGTACCTGCCATGGTGCCCAGGCCAAAAATGTAAGTAGCGATTAACGCGCAGACCAGTGTCGGCAGCGTGCGAACCAAGCTCAAAAACAGGCGCACAACAAAAAGAACGACCGGATTGGTGACGATATTACTGGCGGCAAGAACTGCAAACGGTATAGCCAGCACCGCACCAACGAAAGAGCCTAAAATCGACATTTTGATAGTGTCCCACAACGGCTGCCAAATTTTGGGGAGATAATCGGTTTTGGGTGGGAACATATCTCTCAGAATATCGAAGAACTTACTTCCGTTGCTCGCCAAAACAGTGAAGTTAAAGCCTGTGACATTTACCGATATGACCGTGCAAATCAGCAGGATCAGCAGGATCAGCGGCAGTCGAGTAAATTTCTCCTCAACCACTTTTCCATTGGGCAGCGTGTATTGCCGAGGCTTGAAAATGCGGTCGTATAGTTTCATGCCGTCGCCTCCTGCTTGGCAGCCTCCCCATAGATAGAGTCCAGTACCGCCTGGTCAACTTCTTTGGAAGGGCCATCATAGACAATTTTACCCGCACGGATACCGATGATGCGGTCGGCATATTCGATGGCGAGCTCAACATGGTGGATGTTCAGCAAAATGGAGATGCCCATTTCTTTGTTGATACGGACAAAATCCTCCATGACCTGCTTTGCGGTGACAGGGTCCAGTGCGGCCACCGGCTCGTCGGCAAGGATGATCTTCGGTTTCTGAGCCAGCGTCCGGGCCAGAGCGACACGCTGCTGCTGGCCGCCGGATAGTTGGTCGGCTCGAATGTATGCCTTATCCAAAATCCCGACCTTATCAAGAGACTCCAGAGCTGTGATCTTATCCTCCTTGCGGAAAGCGCCCAACAATACCCTCCAGAATGGCATTTCCGGGACTCGGGCGGACAGGACGTTTCGGATCACGGTGGTTCTGGACACCAGATTGAAGGACTGGAACACCATGCCGATCTCACGCCGGAAATGCCGCAGAGCCTTGCCCCGCAGGCCGCTGACGTTGGTATCATTGACGGTCAGCGTTCCTTTGCTGATGTCGTGCATCCGGTTCACGGCGCGCAGCAACGTGGACTTACCTGCGCCAGAACGTCCAATGATGGCGACAAACTCACCGTCCTGGATCGTCAGATTTACATCGTCCAGACCAACTGTGCCATTGGGATAAATTTTCGATACATGGTCAAATACGATCATGAGGTACACCTCGTTTCTTGATAGAACGCGGAGGAGAGGACGCCCCTCCGGCGTATGCCTGGGGAAATCCTCTCCTCCGAATTAGGGGCGATTTTGGGATGATTAGTTTGCAGTCAGTTCCTGAATCAACTGCTGAGCGGCCCGCTCGTTATCATAGTCGGAGGACTGGGCCTTCTGATAGCCGTTGTGGCTGTAAATAGCGATGACTTCCTTGCCCTCGGGGGTATTGCCGATATTGATGAATGCCTCCTGGAGAGCAGCAACCATGTCAGCATCCATATTGGGTGCGGACTTACTGACGGAAACGGTATCATTGTAGATGGGAGCGGTGACGCCGATCACGCCGGTCTCCTCCCAGATGGAGCCTTCACGGTTAAACTCGGTGTTCCAACGCTCGGCATAGTCACGGCGGGCGTCGGCATAGGTCACCAGAACGTCAACCTGACCAGAGGCCAGACGAGCAAAGGCGCTGGCATAGGAATCGGACTGGACCGCGCTGGCGAGGTCGGTAATGCCCTTTTCATAGCGATCCTGGAGCCACAGAGAAGGATAGATGTAACCGGCGGGAGAGGAAGAACCCATAACGCTCCAGTTGGCGCCGTTCAGGTCATCCCAAGTCAGCTCTTCGCCGGCATTGACCTTGGCAGTCAGCGCCTGGCCCTTTTCAGAGGGACCAGCGATCATCAGAGCACGATAGGAAACAGCCTGCTTCGTAGAAGCCTCGGTAGGCTGGCCATCGTTCCAATCCTTCGCGTCATCGAAGTCCTTGCTGAGACCGTCGCGGGTGGCGGTCAGGATAACATCACAGCCATCATCATAGAGAACATAAGTGCCGCCGGGAATCAGGCCCACATCGGCAGTGCCTGCACCCAGAGCCTCACCAACAGCTTCGTAGGTGGTGCCCACGTTGATGACGACTTCGCCAATGTCATAGCCCTGATTCAGCATTTCATCCTTCAGGAGCTGCTTCAGAGGCTCAGTAACCGTGATGATCTCGCCGGGCTCACGAGACGGGACAAAGTACACGCTCAGCTTATCAACCTTCTTGGGGCCGGTTTCCTCCTGAGAATCCGCAGGAGGGGGATTGTCCGTCTGGGGTTTGTCGCCGCAGCCTGCCAGCAGGCCAATGCACATCACCAAGGACAGCGCAAGAGCAAAAAACTTTTTCATAATAAACCTCCCGTTTCATTTTGTTTTTTGTTTAGCCACCGTCCTAAAGCAGACGGTATGCTATCTGCAATTACAGTATAGCATACCGCCACGAGTAAAAATTTTCCGTTTGAGTTATTTTATTTCGACTGTATCCGATTCTCCAATCGTCCGGAAATAATAACCCATCAATTCCTCAAACGCCAGAATAACCCGGCCAAAAAATGGGTTAGGAATTCCGCCGACCAGCATTTGCTTTGCTCCGTCAACGATGAGCACTAAGTCCGACAACTGGGCTAATGTGGAGTTTTCTCTTTTGGTGAAGCAGATAATCTTGAATCCCTTTGATTTGGCTGTTCGCACATCGTTCAGTACGGGCACTGCTTCACCGCTCTGGGAAATAGCGATCATAAGGGATGGCTCAATATTGGTCACGAGCGCCTTGCTTTCTTTATGGAAAATCATAAAGTCGTAAAAATGCACCCGATTAAATACCATGAAGCCACAGACGGCCAACCGCTGAACGATATAGTCTGCTACTAAATCAGCAAAGCCGCTGCCATCCGCGAAAATCTTTTGATTTTGAAACTCAGACAGCAAAGCACAAAATTTCTTGCCTATATTTTCATCGTAGTTGTCCACTAACTCGCGGATAGCGGCATCTCTCGGAGCCTGACTGTACACATTGACCCGTTGAGAAAGATGGTAGTAGAGCTCACTATAGCCATCGAAACCCAAGCGTTTGCACATCTTAATAATAAATGTGGATGAGACAAAGTTTTCGTTTGCAATCTGTTGGATGCCAATACGACCGTCTCCGCGTTCTATATGCCCGATGATATCTGTAATGATGCGAGTTTCCTCGTCTGATAGAAGATTGGTAAAGAGATAGTAGTTACCGTTCAACGGGCTTCCCTCCTGCCATATAGCGTGGATTTCGATTATAGTATGACATTTTTTCAAAAAATTGCAACCGTTCATATTTGAAGACTGCTATACAGAGGCAATATCGGGCTTTTTTTGTTTAAGGCGGGTCAGATTTTGATTTCCTGCATTGGAATAAATCAGGGGAATATCTCGTTCTTCTGCGTTAAACTGTAGGCATATAAGACTGCCTGTTTGTCCTTGCGAGGACGTTGCTCTACTTTTGCATACGTATTGTACCGGATCATGTCGGGCTGCTTTGCTGGTGATAAGCAGGTTTGCAGGCATTCAAAAGGTTCTAGGGCCGTATCTCCCGATGCCGTTTTCGGTCCTAAGCGCGGAGACGCACACTTTGTCTTGTGTGAGCCTCCGCTTTGTTTTTTGACCGGCCATCAGGTTTTGCACAATGATTGAACGGCGCTTGCCAGGGGCCATACGAAGGGTTGAGGCAAACTGCCGCTTGCGGGGCAGGGGCGGCTATGCTATGATAAAGTCATACCAATTTGGAGGAGATCGATGGTGGACAAGGTCAGACGATACACCCCTCGCCCACGGCAGGCGGCCCAGGAGGCCATCGAGGCATATATCATAAGAAATCAGATGAAGGGCAACGACAAGTTTCCGCCCGAGCGGACCATGTGCCAGATGTGGGGACTGAACCGCAGCACGTTGCGCAGCACCCTGGCCCGGATGGTGAGCGACGGGCGCGTGCATGCGGTCCAGGGCAGCGGGACCTGCTTTACCCCGCGGGTAGACCGGGTGCTGCAGGATCTGAAAAGCTTTACCCAATACGCGGCCGATCTGGGCATGAAGCCGGAAACCCGGCTGCTGGGTCTTTCCATGGTGGAGTGTGATAAACAGCTGGCACGGCGCTTTCAGCGTGTGCTGGGAGAAAGGCTGTACCGTGTCATCCGCCTTCGGATGCTGGACGGGACCCCGCTCATGATCGAGACCGCCTATATCCCCGCCGCGCTGACCCCGGGGCTGGAGGAGCGGGATTTGGTAGGCGGGTCCCTCTTTGCCGTCATGGAGGAGAACTATCACCTGATCATGCACCACGGCTATGAGAGAATCAGCATTACCACCACTACGCCCGAGGAGGCCGATTACCTGGGGACGGCGGCTGGGGTGCCTGCCTTCTGGATCGTCAGCGAAGTCTATGGCGACGACGGGTCCCTCATTGAATATTGCCGCACCATCGGGCGCTGTGACCGGATGCAGATGAGCAGCACCCTCTACTGGATCGGGGGCGGGGATGAAGGATAAACTGACCGACCGTTCCCCTCTGCACACCCAGCTACGGGAAGTGATTCGCGCTAAGATCGACGAGGGAGAGTATCCGCCGGGAACGTGCATCCCTTCGGAGAGCCAGCTGTCGGAGGCCTACGGCCTCAACCGCCTGTCGGTGCGGAGCGCCCTGGCGGCGCTGGAATATGAGGGGCTTCTCCACAGTGTGCAGGGCAAGGGCGTTTTTGTCACCGCCCCCAAGCTGGAACGGGACATGGAGACCCTGGGCGGCTTTCGGCAGACCATGCGGGAGCGGAGCCAGCGCCCCGGCACACGGGTGCTCATCAAGGCGCTTCGGCAGGCGGGACCCCTCTACGCTCAGATCCTGGGCTGTGCCCCGGAAGAGGACATCTGGTATGTCCGGCGCATCTGCCAGGCAAATGGGAAGCCCATCGCGCTGGAGGAGATCTTCATTCCCACCGACGTGGTACCCGGCTTTGAAGAGGTGGACATCAATCTCTTCTCCATCTTCGAGGTCTATCGGTGGAATGGGATCTACCCGGTTCGGGGGGAACAGCGTCTTGCCATCACCCATCTGGATCCGGCTGAGGCCAGGCTGATCGGCCTCAGGGAGGAGAACGCCGTCCTGGAGTTTTCCGGCGCCACCTACGACCGGGAGGGGCGGGCCATCGAGTTCTCCCGCAGCTATACCCACAGCGACCGTTGCGAGTTCTTGGTCCATTTTCAAAGGTAAATATTATACCAATTTATGCTTTGGTATTATTTCATGACCGCTATTTTTGGAATAGTGGTCATTTTTTATGTTTGAGCCTTGTATAATATACTAAAAACTGTTTAGAATGTACATTTTACATTGAAATTGGTACAAAAAAGATATATACTTATCTCATCCTGGAGAGCAAAGGAGTGGGAGGAATGGCAGCTTCCATCGTATCTCTGCGGAATGTGGAGAAATGGTACGGCAATAACCATGTCGTCAAAGACATGAACCTGGAGATCGAAGAGGGAGAATTTTTGACGCTGCTGGGGCCGTCCGGCTGCGGAAAGACCACGACCCTGCGCATGATTGCGGGCTTCGAAGACGCCACTGAGGGCAGCATTGAGGTCCAGGGCGTCCGCGTGGAGGAGAAGGAGCCCTTCCAGCGGGACGTGAACACGGTCTTTCAGAACTATTCCCTCTTCCCGCACATGACGGTGTATGACAATGTGGCCTATGGTCCCACCATCCGCAAGGTACCCAAGGACGAGATCCGCCGCCGGGTGACCGAGATGCTGGAGCTGGTACAGATGGCCGACTACGAAAAGCGCAAGCCGGAGGCCCTGTCCGGCGGCCAGAAGCAGCGCATCGCCATCGCCCGGGCGCTCATCAACAACCCCAGGGTCCTGCTGCTGGATGAACCGCTGGGAGCCCTGGACCTGAAGCTGCGTAAGCAGATGCAGATCGAGCTTAAGCGCCTTCAGAAGAAGCTGGGCATCACCTTCGTCTATGTTACCCATGACCAGGAAGAGGCCATGACCATGTCCGACCGCATCGCGGTCATGCGGGACGGGGTCATCCTGCAAATGGGCGTGCCCATGGAGATCTATGAGCGCCCGGCCACCCGGTTTGTGGCCGACTTTATCGGTGAATCCAACGTGCTGGAGGGCAGAGTGACCGGCGTGGAAGAGGGCGTGCTTTTGGTGGAGACCCCTGCGGGGGGCGTCCGGTGCCGGGGCCGGGGCTTCGGGGTGGGGGACGCGCTGTGCGTGGCCATCCGGCCCGAGTACCTCCGCGTTTCCAGAGAACCGGTGGCCGGGTTTTCCCTGCCTGCAACGGTGAAGGACTTCATCTATATGGGCGCCCTGATCAAGACCAGCCTGGACCTGAAGAACGGCCAGGAGGTCAAGCTCTCCCGCCTGGAGGCCGACCCCGCGCTGCGGGAGGGGGACGCGGTGCATATCTGGTGGGAGGCCGAGAAAGCGGTCGCCATCCATGACGACTCCAGGGTGGGCGCGGTCCGGGAGGCGGCGGTATGCTGAAGCGCGAAGGAACGCGCCGCGGGAAAAAGCGGCACAGCCGCCTGCCCCTGCTGGCACAGGCGGGCCCCGTCTCCCTGTGGATGATCCTGTTCGTCACCATCCCCATGCTCTTTATCATTTACATCAGCTTTATGACCCGGGGCACCTTCGGCGGAGTGGAGTATGTATTCAGCACCGACAGCTATCAGACGCTGCTGGATGTGGTTTATTTCAAGGTCATTGCCAAGAGCTTTCAGGTGGCCGTGGTGACCACGGTGCTGTGCCTGCTGGTGGGCTATCCCTTTGCGTACTATATCGCCCGCAAGCCGCCTGAGGTGGCCTCCCGCCTTATTATGCTCATCATGATCCCCTTCTGGACCAATTCGCTGATGCGGCTGAACGCCTGGATGCTGCTGTTTCAGGCCAACGGTCCGGTGAATCATGCGCTGATGGCCCTGGGGCTGACGGCTGAGCCCATAAAGTTCATTTACACCGATTGGCTGGTCATGCTGGGCCTGATTACCAATATGCTGCCCTTTGCGGTCCTCCCCATGTACTCCTCCATCGAAAAGCTGCAGAAGTCGATGCTGGAGGCCTCGGCGGACCTGGGGGCAAAGCCGTCGGTCACCTTCCTGCGGGTGACCCTCCCCCTGACCTTCCCCGGTATTTTCTCCGCCATCATTCTCACCTTTATCCCTGCCCTGGGCATTTACACCGTGACCGACATGCTGGGCGGCGGCAAGGTGCTCTACATCGGCAACATCATCAAAAACCAGTTCGGCGCCATCCGGAACTGGCCCCTGGGCGCGGCGCTGAGCGTGCTGCTGCTGGCGATCACCGCGCTGCTCATCTTCATTTATATGCGCTTTGCCAAACTCGAGGATATGGAGGTGGTGTGACGTGACGAAGAACAAACGGCTGCGCCGCCGGAAAGCGGCGCGGATCTTGAGCAACCTCTACGCCGTGCTGGTCTATTCCGTCTTCTATATCCCGGTGGCGGTAATGATCGTATTCTCCTTTAACGACGCCAAACGAAACTACTACTGGCAGGGGTTCACCACCGAGTGGTACGGTAAGCTGTTCTCTTTTGCAAATACCGACTTGTGGGACGCGCTGCTTTATTCGCTGATCATCGCCGTGCTGGCCACCCTGATCAGCGTGACCATCGGCGTTTTGGGCGGGATCGGGCTGAAAAAGTTCGAGTTTCGGACCAAGCGCTTTATCAACATGATGATCTATGTGCCCATTATCGTGCCCGAGATCGTGCTGGCGGTGGCGATGCTGATCATTTTTATGACGGTGGGCATCCGTCTGGGCATGGGCACCATCCTCATCGGCCACTGCACCTTCTGCATCCCCTACGCCGTGGTCACCATCAAGGGGCGCATCACCGGCGACAGCGAGACGCTGCAGGAGGCGTCCATGGATCTGGGGGCCAACCGGTTCCAGACGTTCTGGAGGGTCACGGTGCCCAGCATTATGCCCGGTATCCTTTCCTCCGCCTTCCTGGCGTTTACCCTGTCCATCGACGACGTGGTCATGTCCAATATGCTGGCCGGGCCGTCTCAGTCCACTCTTCCGGTGCTCATCCTGTCGCTGAACCGTACCGGAATCACTCCCGACGTCAATGCGCTGACCACCGTGATGGTGGCCCTGATGGTGGCGGGGATGCTGGCGCTGAACGGCGTGCAGCGGTACCTGAAAAAACGGGAAAACCGGCTTGCCGCAGAGGCGGAATCCAAACGCTCATCCGCGCACGCCGCTTGACCGGTCCGGCCGGCGGCGGAAGATATGTGATTATTTGTAGGAGGGAACAACAAAATGAAAAAAGCACTGACTCTGATCCTGGCGCTCACGCTTGCGCTATCCCTGTGTGCCTGCGGCGGAGGAGACCCCAAGCCCACCGGCAGCGGAAACGAACCGTCCGCCGCCAGCAGTGAGCTGAACATCTTCATGTGGGGCGACTACATCTCCGAGACCCTGATCTCCGACTTTGAGAAGGCCAACAACTGCACCGTCAACCTAAGCTATATGTCCGACAACGCCGACTCCATCACCAAACTGACCGCCGGCGCCGGCGACAGCTATGACCTGATCATGACCTGCGACGCCTACATGGAGTCCCTCATCAAGGGCGGCTATCTGGAACAGCTGGACCACGAGCAGATTCCCAACGCCGACGCCAATATCAACGAGGCCTATTGGTTTGGCGACAACCGGGACTACTGCGTGCCCTATCTCATGAATTATATCTATATCGTGTACGATACCGAGCGCTGCCCCATCGACATCACCTGCTACAACGACCTGATCCGGCCGGAGATGGCCGGCCAGATCGGCAGCATTGACGGTGCGCGCAACCTGTTCCCCATGGCTCTGATCGCACTGGGCTACGATCCCAACTCCACCAATGAGAGCGAGATCAAAGAGGCCTATGAGTGGCTGACCAAGTTCAACGAAAACGTGGTCGCCTATGGCGCCACCCAGGAAAACATCGTAAACGGCACCATCTCCTGTATGCTGACCTATGACGGAAATGCCTCCTGGGCCATGAACGAGCTGGGCGAGAACAACACCCTGACCATCGCCCCCTTTACCAGCGACCCGGTACAGCTTGGCTTTGACCTGTTTGTAGTACCCAAGGGCGCCAAGCATACCGACCTGGCCCATAAGTTCCTCAATTACATCTGCGAGCCCGAGGTCATGGCCGCCAACCTGGTGGACTTCCCCTATTCCTGCCCCAACGACGCCGCCGTGGCCGCCGCCAGCGACGCGTACCGCAACGACCCCGCCTTTGATTTCGACTATAAGACCAACATCTTCTTCCAAAAGGACGTGGGCGACGCGCTGGCCATCTATGACCAGTACTATCAGATGCTGAAGGTCGGCGAATGATCAATCCGCGCGAAGGCTGATATAACAAAAGCCCTCGGCAAAGAGGAGAGAAGTATTCATGGTAAAATTTGAGGAAGAGACGTATCTGGACAATGTCCGCGGCGCCCTGGCGCTGAGAGGACAGATCGAGGCGATCGTGGACGCGGCGGCCGGTCAGTGCGGCAATCTGTGCTGGCTGGGCATCGGCGGGACGTGGGCCAGCTGCCTTCAGACCACGGTACACATGAAGGAGCGCAGCGCCATGGAGGTGTTTGCCCTCAACGCCGCCGAGTACAACACCACCGGCGACCGGCGGGTGGGGGAGCGGACCTTCGTGGTCATCTCGTCGGTGACGGGCACTACGGAGGAGATGTGCGCGGCGGTGGAAAAGCTCCACGCCGCCGGCGCCCGGGTGCTGGGGTTCATCGACAAGGAGGACTCCCCCCTGGCCCGGGCGGTGGACTGGTGCATCAGCTTCCCCCACAACGAGCAGCTGAAATTCTTCATGACGGCGGACCGGTTCATGTTCCTCCGGGGCGAGTTCAAAGACTACGACCGCTACTACGCCCAGCTGGACGCCTGTCTGCCGGAGGGGCTGGCCGCGGCGGAAAAGGCCGCCGACGAGTTTGGCCGCTCCTTCGCCAAGGCGCACATGAACGACAAGCTCCACTATTTCGTGGGCGCTGGCACCCTTTACGGCGCCACCTACTCCTATGCCATGTGTTACTGGGAGGAAATGCACTGGATCCGCACCAAGTCCATTCACGCCGCGGAGTTCTTCCACGGGATGCTGGAGATCGTGGACCGGGATACCCCGGTGACCGTGTTTGTTGGAGAGGACTCCCAGCGTGAGCTGGCCCTGCGGGTGGCCCACTTCCTGCCCAAGGTCTGCGGCAATTTCTGCGTGATCGACACGGCGGATTACCCCCTGGAGGGCATCGACCCGGAGTACCGCGGCAGCCTCAGCCACCTGCTGATGCACGCGGTGACCAACCGTATCGACGCCCATTTGGAGGCGCTGTCCGGCCACGATATGAAGCTGCGGCGCTATTACCGCCAGATGGAATATTGATGCTGACCGCGCGGGGCGGAGGACTCTCCTCCGCCCCGCGCCCGTTGCGGAGGAGACATGAAATTCGGACTGTTTACCTGTGGATATCAGCGCGCCGCGCTGGAAGATGCGTTTGCAGACGCCGTCCGTTTCGGATATGATTATATTGAGCTCTGGGGCGGGCGGCCCCACGGGTTTGCCCCGGATCTGCTTTCTGGCGATGGAGCGGAGGTCCGGGCGCTGATCCGGCGCTTTGGGGTGCCGGTGAAGGTCTATACCCCGGAGCACAACGCCTACCCCTACAACTATATGCTGGGCAGCCCGCGGCAGTGGGAGGACAGCATGGAGTACCTGGAGGCCGCCATCCGGGCCGGAGCCGCCGTCGGAGCGGAGTACACGCTCGTCTCCATGGGACACAGCGGCGGCCTCCCGCCCCAGGAGAGGACGCGGCGCCTGGAGCGCAGCCTGCTCCGCCTGGCAGACGCGGCACAGCGCCTGGGCCACGCCCTGGTGGTGGAGAACCTGACCCCCTGCGAGTCGGACGTGTGCACCGACCTGGACTCCTATGCCGCCCTGCTGGAGCGCCTGGACCATCCCGCCCTGTTCGGCATGTGCGATGCGGCGGCGCCTTTTGTGCAGGGCGAGGACCCGGCGGACTATCCCCGCCGCCTGGGGAGCCGGATGCGGCATCTCCACCTGGTGGATTCCGATGGGGTCAGCGAGACCCATCTGGTGCCCGGCGAGGGCGTGATGCCGCTGGGCCGGGTGCTGCGGGACATCCGCGCGGCGGGCTATGACGGCGCCGCCACCCTGGAGCTGGTAACCCACTATATTGACGCCCCCTCCCGGTATGCGCGGCTGGCGCTGGAGCGGGCAAAGGAGCTGATGGTATGAAGATTGCCTGCGTAGGCGATAACTGCGTGGATTATTACGACAACACCGGCGAGGCGTTTCCCGGCGGGAACCCGGTCAACGTGGCGGTCTACGTCCGCCGTATGGGCGGACAGTCCGCCTATCTCGGCGCGGTGGGGAGCGACGAATACGGCGGGCTGATCCTCCGGGCGCTGGAGGAAAAGGGCGTGGATGTGCGCCGGGTGAAGCGCCTGCCCGGAGCCACCGCGCTCAGCCACGTCTGTCTCATCGACGGCGAGCGGGTGTTCGGCGACTACGACGAGGGCGTGATGGCGCAGTTCGTCCTCGCGCCCGGCGATGTGGAGTTCCTCTGCTCCCATGACCTGGTGGTGTCCGGGCTGTGGGGGCGTGTGGAAAAGAGCCTGGCCCAGATTGCGGCCCGGGGGGTGCCGGTCGCCTTCGACTGCGCCGAGCGGCCGGAGGACGAGGCCGCCCAAATCGCCCTTCCCCATACCACACTGGCCTTTTTCTCCGACGACGCCAGCGATTTGGAGCGCCTGAAGGAGCGTCTGACGGCGGTGGCGGCGCTGGGCCCCCGGGTGGTCGTGGCGACCCGGGGAGAAAAGGGCAGCGTGGCCTTTGACGGCGCGGCGTTCCATACACAGGGCGTCCTGCCCTGCGTGGTGAAAGACACCATGGGGGCGGGGGACAGCTACATCGCCGGGTTCGTGATGGAATATCTGCGGGGAAAGGACATCCCGGCCTGCATGGCCGCCGGCGCGGCCAGCAGCGCCGTGACACTGGGCTATGTTGGCGCATGGTGATCGCGACCGGTTTCCCCCTTCGTGCCAATGCAGGGGGCGCGTGCGCCCGAATGCCGGCCGCCGGCGCTGCGTGTTGCACATGATTATACCAAGACCTTCCGGGCGCCGGGATCGCCGGGGCCCCGGTCCTGCCGGAGGTGCCGGTGGCCGCTGGAGCCAAAAAGGCGGATACGACTTGAGTCGTATCCGCCTTTTTGGAGGGCGCACGCCGGCCGCGCCCCAAGGGGAACTTACATCCGGGGCCGGCAGCCCCGCCTGGAAAAGCCCGGCTGCATTGACTCAATGCGCGGGCAGCGGACGCACATCCAGAACGGTAAGAAGCTGGCCGCACACAGAAAAACGAACGTTTAAGCCCGCAAAATCCAAGCCGTAGACCCGGTCCGGATCCTTTTGATAGGCCGGGCGGGGGTCGCAGGAGAGCACGCCCGTCAGGGCCGCCCGCTTTTCCGGGGGCACCCGCTCCAGCAGGCCGGGCGGAAAGACGACCTCCAAAACCGTGTCCGCGCCGGGGGCAAAGCCGGCGGTGGCCTCGGGCCGGATATCGGAATAGGGCAGATAAGGCTTGATATCGAAAATAGGCGTGCCGTCCACCAGATCGGCGCCCGCCACCCGCAGCACAGGCCCCAGCCCGGGCTGCTCCTCCACTCCAAGCAGCCGCACGCAGGAGAGCCCGATGGGATTGGGGCGGAAGGGAGAGCGGGTGGCGAAGACCCCCAGCCGCGCATTACCGCCCAGCCGGGGCGGACGGACCGTCGGGGACCAGGTCTTCCGCACCGCCTGGGAAAATTGCCAGATCAGCCAGATGTGGGAAAAGCCGTCCAGTCCCCGCAGCGCATCCGGGTTGCGGAATTCCGGTTCAAAGACCACCAGAGCCTCCAGCGCGTCCACCAGGCCGCTCTGCCGGGGGACTCCGAATTTGGTGGGAAAGTCGCTCCGGATGCGGGCGATGCATTTCATGAGCAGATCCGTCATGCCATTGCCTCCTCTGTGTACTGCTCCGATTGTAGCGCCTTATGGGCCAAAAGGCAAAGATTTTTTGCCTGTGTGCAGCAGCTTGCCTGACGAAAGGGGGTTGCGGGCGGAGAGGAGGCCGGCCAATGGAACAGGGAGGCGCGGCGGAAGCAGGCCGTCGGCGGAACTGTGCGGAGCCTCGCCCTGCCGGCGCCCGCTTTCCCCGTGTAAATGCACACCGCGGCCGCCCTTTCGGGAAAACAGATCATATGGCAGGGGGAAATGGAAAACAAGGAGTGGATTATGGACAAAATCGGATGGTTTTGTATTGCAATTTATGATGCAAATGATATAATAATGCCCGTAACGACTATCTTAGGAGGAATGTGACTATGGCCAACGCGCATAAGTACGTGTACCTGTTCTCTGAAGGCAACGGCTCCATGCGGGAACTGCTGGGCGGCAAGGGCGCCAACCTGGCTGAGATGACCAATCTGGGCATGCCGGTACCCCAGGGCTTCACTGTGACCACCGAGGCATGCACCCAGTATTATACGGATGGCCGCCAGATCAATGAGGACATCCAGACCCAGATCTATGAGTACCTGGGCAAGATGGAGGAGATCTGCGGCAAGAAATTTGCCGATCCCGTCAATCCTCTGCTGGTCTCGGTCCGCTCCGGCGCCCGGGCTTCCATGCCCGGCATGATGGACACGATCCTCAACCTGGGCCTGAACGACACGGTGGTGGAGGGCCTGGCCAAGTTTACCAACAACCCCCGCTTTGCCTACGACTCCTATCGCCGGTTTATCCAGATGTTCTCCGACGTGGTCATGGAGCTGTCCAAGAAACGCTTTGAAGAGATCATCGACGCGCTGAAGGAGAAGAAGGGCGTCAAGCAGGATGTGGAACTGGACACCGACGATATGAAAGAGCTGGTGCGCCTGTTCAAGCAGTTCTATCAGAACGAGAAGGGCGAGGCCTTCCCCCAGGACCCCAAGGTGCAGCTGATGGAGGCGGTCAAGGCCGTGTTCCGCTCCTGGGACAACCCCCGCGCCAACGTGTATCGCCGCATGAACGAGATCCCCTACGACTGGGGCACCGCCGTCAATGTGCAGTCCATGGTCTTCGGCAATTCCGGGGACAACTCCGGCACCGGCGTGGCGTTTACCCGCAACCCGGCGACCGGTGAAAAGGCCCTGTTCGGCGAGTACCTCATCAACGCCCAGGGCGAGGATGTGGTGGCCGGCGTGCGTACCCCCTCCCCCATCTCCAAGCTTCATGAGGAGATGCCCGCGGTATATGAGCAGTTTGCCGAGATCGCCAATAAGCTGGAGCAGCACTATAAGGATATGCAGGACATGGAGTTCACCATCGAGAACGGAAAGCTCTACATGCTCCAGACCCGCAACGGCAAGCGTACCGCCGCCGCCGCCCTGAAGGTGGCCGTGGACCTGGTGGACGAGGGGATGATCAGCGAGAAGGAGGCTGTGCTGCGGGTGGAGCCCAAGCAGCTGGACTCCCTGCTCCATCCTCAGTTTGACGCCGCGGCCCTGAAGAAGGCCGAGATCGTCGGCAAGGGTCTGGCCGCTTCCCCCGGCGCCGCCTGCGGCAAGGTGGTCTTCACCGCCGAGGAGGCCAAGCAGTGGCACGAGCGGGGCGAGAAGGTCATCCTGGTCCGCCTGGAGACCTCCCCCGAGGACATCGAGGGCATGCAGGTGGCCCAGGGCATCCTGACCGTCCGGGGCGGCATGACCTCCCACGCCGCCGTGGTGGCCCGCGGCATGGGCACCTGCTGCGTGTCCGGCTGCGGCGAGATCGTGGTGGACTATGACAACAAGTGCTTTACGCTGGCCGGTAAGACCTATCGGGAGGGCGACTGGATCTCCATCGACGGTTCCACGGGCAACATCTACGGCGAGGCCGTGCCCACCGTGCCCGCCGACCCCTCCACCGGCCCCTTCGGGCGCTTTATGGGCTGGGCCGACCAGTACCGCCAGCTTATGGTGTACACAAACGCCGATAACCCCCGCGACGCCGCCCAGGGCTATGCCTTCGGCGCCCAGGGCATCGGCCTGTGCCGCACCGAGCATATGTTCTTCGAGGGCGAGCGCATCAAGGCGATCCGCGAGATGATCGTGGCCGACAACGTGGACGACCGCAAGAAGGCCCTGGCTAAGATCATGCCCTATCAGCAGGGCGACTTTGAGGGCATCTACGAGGCCATGGAGGGCCAGCCCGTGGTCATCCGCTTCCTGGACCCCCCGCTGCATGAGTTCCTCCCCACCAAGGAGGAGGACATCCAGGAGATCGCCAAGGAGATGGGCATCTCGGTGGAGAAGCTCCGCAACGTCATTGCCTCGCTGCATGAGTTCAACCCCATGATGGGCCACCGTGGCTGCCGTCTGGCCGTCTCCTACCCGGAGATCGCCGAAATGCAGACCACCGCCGTCATCAACGCCGCCATTAACGTGCAGAAGAAGCACCCCGACTGGAAGATGGTCCCCGAGATCATGATCCCCCTGGTGGGCGAGGTCAAGGAGCTCAAGTACGTCAAGGACGTGGTGGTGGCCACCGCCAACGCGCTCCTCAAGGCCGCCGGCAGCGACATGAAGTATGAGGTCGGCACCATGATCGAGATCCCCCGCGCCGCCCTGACCGCCGACGAGATCGCCAAGGAGGCCGAGTTCTTCTCCTTCGGGACCAACGACCTGACCCAGATGACCTTCGGCTTCAGCCGCGACGACGCGGGCAAATTCCTCTCCTACTACTACGATAAGAAGATCTATGAGTCCGACCCCTTTGCCCACCTGGATCAGAAGGGCGTGGGCAAACTGGTGGCCATGGCCGCCAAGCTGGGCCGCGAGACCCGTCCGAACATCCATCTGGGTATCTGCGGCGAGCACGGCGGCGACCCCACCAGCGTGGAGTTCTGCCACAAGGTGGGCCTGGACTATGTGTCCTGCTCCCCCTACCGCGTGCCCATCGCCCGGCTGGCCGCCGCGCAGGCCGCCATCAAGAACCCCAGAAGTTAAAAGAATTCCGCCGCGTCAGGCGCCCCGGTTCACACAAGGGACCGGGGCGCCTTGCTGCGTCTGCGGAACGATACACAGAACAGTGGATATTTGCAGTATCCTGTAGTAGAATTAAACTGTCACAAAAGCGAAAGAGCCGCCTATGTCCGCAACATCAAGAACTATCTGCTGGTGGCCCTGTATGACGCTCTCAGCACCATCAACAGCCACTATTCTTCCCTGACGCAGCACGATATGTATGGGGCCGGGGAAAGGGGGCGCGGCTAAGGGATGTCGCCGCATCGGTCATGGAGCGCTCCCGAACGCTCGGCGCGCTTACGGTGGCCGAGGGGATCGAGACGCCGGAACAGCTTGCATTCCTGCGGGCGGTGGGCTGCGATCTGATCCAGGGCTGCATTTATGCAAAGCCGCTTCCCGTTCCGGCGTTTGAGGCGTGGCGCGCCGCGCGGGGACAGAATGCCGGGGCGGATCTTTCGCGAAACGAACGGATTGACAGCGGGCCGAAACAGGAGTTACAATAAAAACGAACAAAATACGGTGGCAAACCCGCCGAAAGGCGGCGACGCAAAGCTAAAGGGCCTGTATGGATGATGGCAGCCAGCTGCACGATTTCAGTTTAGCCCTGCCATACCCTGGCAGGGCTTTGCATTTGGCGCGGACGGCAGAGAGGTGAGGAAAACGGGACGTTTGAACAGACGGGGCTGGGAGTGCCTGCTGGTGCTGGGCGTTTTGCTGACGGTTGGGCTCTCCCTGAGCGGGATGGTCCGGCAGAAGACGGACAGGGCCCTGGAAGACGTACGGGAGCTTTCGGCAGGCTGGTACCGGCTGGAGGACGGACGGCGCTTTGCGGTGCAGGTGCCGGGGACGGTCGTGCTGGAGGGCGGGGGAGACCTGGTACTGTACAACGACAGCCTGACCGATGCCGACCAGGGCGCGACCCTGACCACCCGGGGGGCGGTCTACCGGCTGCAGATCGCGCTGGGGGACGAGGTGCTCTACGCCTATGACGATACGGCGTTTCCGCGCAACAAGCAGATGCGGGCCAAGCTGGACTGCAACGCCGTGCTGCCGGAGGAGACGAGCGCGCAGCCGCTGGTGCTGAGCTATGAAGATCCCGGGGACGGCCGCTTTGTCCTGGCGGAGGTCTATCTGGGCAGCAGCAGCGCGGTCTTCCGCCGGCACTGCGCGGGAGACGCCTTTACCCTGCTGATCGTATTTACCATGGCCCTTATGAGCGTGGCGGCCACCGTGATCGCCCTCTACCTGGCCAAGGTCCATATGCAGGACCGGCGCTTCGGCGATGTGGCCTGCTTTCTGCTGCTCTGCGGGGCCTGGTGTGCGCTGGACTCCTCGCTGGTCCAGGAGCTGAGCGGCCAATCGCCGCTGGTGTGCTATCTGTCCTTTTATGCGTTCATGACGCTGGGGATCCCCATGCTGCATTTTGTGCGCAACACCGGGGAGATGAAGCGCTTTCGCAGCCTGAACGGATGCATCGGCGCATTTTATCTCAACGCCATCGTGCAGAGCCTGCTGAACTATTTCCTGGGGATTGATTTGATCGACATGCTTTTTGTGACCCACCTGCTGCTGGCGGGCGGGACCGGGCTGATGAGCGTGCTGATGCTGCGGGAGTATCGGGCCTGCCGCAATCGGGAGATCCTGGCGGTGCTGAGGGCCTTCGTTATGCTGGGCGCCAGCGGCCTGCTGGCCCTGCTGCTGTACTGGGCGCTGGAGATCCCCTACTACGGCTCCATTTTCGAATGCGGCATCCTGGTGTTCATCATTTGCCTGCTGGGATCCCTCATCACCACTATGGCGGCCAACCTGCGCCTCAAGGCCGAGGTGCTGGTCTACAAGCGCCTGTCCCGGGAGGACCGGCTGACCGGGCTGGAGAACCGGCGGGCCTTCGACGCGTTTTTGGCCCGGCTGGAGACGGAGGGCGTTCGCTACCGGGACGTGGCGCTGGTCTTCCTGGATCTGGACGGACTCAAGCACACCAACGACCACTTCGGCCACGGGGCGGGCGACGAGCTGATCATCGGCGCAGCCCGCTGTATCGAGCGGGCCTTCGGATCCCAGGGGCGCTGCTACCGCATCGGCGGGGACGAGTTTGCCGTGATCCTGCCCGACCCGGACGGGGAAGAGCGGATCTGGAACGAACGGCTGGACCAGGCGATCCGGGACTATAACCAGGGCAGCCGCTATCCCCTGTCCATCGCCCGGGGCGTCAGTTACCTGCGGGACGGGGACCGGGGCGTCAAGCGGATGAGCGACTGGAAATATGAGGCGGATCAGGCGATGTACCGCCATAAAAAGCAGCAGCGGGCGCGGGCGGCGCAGCCGGCGGAGACCGCGGCGGCAGAGGGGCGGGGATAGTACGGTATGGCATATAATATGGACTTTCTGATCGCGGGCCTGATCTTCCTGCTGATCATCCTTTACCACTTTGTTGAGCAGCGCAGGCTGGATCTGGACAACAACCGGACTTTTTTCTGCTTTCTGCTGTTTGGGATGGCGGACCTCTGCTTTGACCTCATCTGCTCCATCCTCATCATGCAGGCGCGGCCGGCCCTGGCCGGGGTGAGCGAATTCTGCCTGGTGATCCTGTACCTGCTTCAGGTGCTGGTGCCGTACACGCTGCTGCGCTATATCCAGACGCTGCTGGAGCGCCCGGCGGCATCCCGGCGTCCCGGCCTGGAACGGCTGTGGGCGCTCCCGCCGGCGCTGATGGGCCTGATCATTCTGGGAAACCACTGGAGCGGTGTGCTCTTCACCGTGGACGAGGCCGGACGGTATCTCCGGGGCCCGCTGTATATGGGGATGTACGTCTTTGCGGGCGCCTATATCCTGCTGATCGCAGGGAACAGCATGCTCTGCGCCCGCCGGCTGGGAAGACGGGAAATGCGCACCATTTGGGAACTGCTGTTCCTCGGCGGTGGCTGTGTGGCGCTCCAGGCCGTGTTCCATGACCTGCTGCTCTCTGGTTTCGGGATCGCCTTGAGCATCACGGTGCTGTTTTTTACCCTCAACAATCCCTACCGCTATACCGACAGCCTGACCGGCGCCTTTGACGTCAAATATTTTCGGGAATTGGCCCAGAGCCAGATCGGAAAGGGGAAACGGTTTCACCTTGTCACCGTGGAGCTGTGCCAGATCAAACGGGTCAACCGGGTTTTGGGGGCGGGCTTCGGCAACCAGCTGCTGATCCAGACGGCCCATATGCTGCAGGCGCCGGGCGAGCGGAGCCAGGTCTTCCGCATCACAGGCAAGCGGTTTTTGGTGATGACGGAATCCATCGCCGTGTATGAAAGCGTGTGCAGGCGCAGCCAGCGCTGCTTTGCGGGCCCGGTTCAGATCAACGGCGAGCCGGTCTACTCGCCCGCAGTCCTCTGCGGCGTCATCGAGGCGCAGACGCTGCGGGACGGAGACGCACTGCTGGCCTATGTGGAGTACCTGACGGCCCTGGCACAGAGAACGCCCGAGACCATCCTCATCCAGGGGGACGAGGAGACCCGGAAGGGCTTTCGTTATACCCAGGAGATCGAAAGTTTCCTGGAGACCGCCCTGGAGCAGGACCGGTTCGAGGTGTACTATCAGCCGGTCTATTCCCTGCGCAAGGGCGGCTATGTCACCCTGGAGGCCCTCAGCCGGCTGCGCCACCCCACGCTGGGGCCGGTGGCGCCCGAGGTGTTCATCGGCATCGCGGAGAAAAGCGACCAGATCGCCCGCCTGGGACTGCTGCAAATGCGCCGGGTGTGCCGGTTCCTGAAGGAACATCGGGAACTGATGGAGCAGATCCAGAATGTGAAGATCAATCTGTCCCCCACCGAACTGATGAAAAGCGGCCACGCCGGACGGCTGATCGGGATCATCCGGGAATTTGGACTGAAGCCCTCCTATTTTCAATTTGAGATCACCGAGACCGTGGCAACCGAGTACAGCGAAAGCCTGAGCCAGGCCGCGGCGGAGTTCGTGGAGGCGGGGATCGGCCTGTGCCTGGACGACTTCGGGGCAGGCTACGCCAACCTCAATACCGTGCTCAAGCTGCCCTTTTCCGAGATCAAGCTGGACAAGTCCCTGCTGGTGGGCATCTGTGAGGACGACAGGATCGCATCTTTTTACCAGAGCATCGTGGCCGCCCTGCAGAACATGGGCTACGCCGTCATCGCCGAAGGGGTGGAGACCCCGAAGGAGCTGGGGCTGGTCTCCCGCTGGGGCGTCGACCTGATCCAGGGCTACTATTTTTCCCGCCCTCTGCCGGGCGAGGCGCTGCTCTCCGCTGTTCTTGACCGGGAGGGCGCCGCCCCGGCGATGCGGTGACACGGCCTTCTGCCGCAGCCTGCGCGAAGGAGGATCGCTATCGCCCGCTTGGCAGAAGCCATCCGCAAGGGGTATGAAGCGTCTATAGAGCGGCGCAGCCGTCGTCATCTCCGGGCTGAGCGCCGCCCTGCGGTCCCCTTTTTCGCAAGCTGTGAGGCCGCCTCCCTTGGGAGGCGGCCTTCTTTGCGCTTTGGCAGAACGGAATCGGGGCGCGTTTCTCACATAATCTTGTTATGTGACTAAAAACGGCCTGTTTCAAGTGGAGATTGGCTTTACTTATCTGCTCCCGATGTGGTATAATAACACAAATATTTTGTGATATGGTTTTAGAAACCAGAAAGGAGGCGGCGTCTTGGAAGAGATCCGCACCCTGCAGGAACGGCTGGAGCAGGAGCGGCCCGCGGAGTGGGACGCCCTGCCGGATATCGGGCTGTATATGGACCAGCTCATCTCGTACATGCCCCGGCAGCTGATCCATTACGGAGAGGGGGAGGCGCTTACCTCCGCCATGGTGAACAATTATATCAAGGACGGGGCCCTGCCCCGGGCCGACGGGAAGCGGTACTCCCGTACCCATCTGGCTTACCTGACCGCGATCTGCGCCCTTAAGCAGGTGCTCTCCGTGAAGGACGCGGGCGCCCTGCTGGCCGCCGCCCGGGAGGGGCGGGAGCCCGAAGGGCTCTACGAGCTGTTCCGGCAGGAGCTGGACCGGGCCCTGGATGTAACGGCGGGCTGCCTGGACGCGGGGACCGACGAGGAGGATCTGCCCCGGCTGGCCCTGGCCCTGGCCCTGCGCAGCTATGCCGACAAGCTGGCCTGCGAGCGCGTGCTGGAGATCCTGCGCCGGCATGCCAGCGCGCCCGCCGTCAAGCCCGAAAAGACCAGAAGGAAGAAAGACCGGGACGAGCGTCCGGAATGAATACGGGAGGATTTGAAGCGATGAGCGATTACGTGCTGTTGACCGATTCCTCGGCCGACTTGACCGACAAGCTGATGCGGGAGATGGGGGTGGAGGTGCTTCCCCTGTCCTTTACCATCAAGGGGAAGACCCTGTTCAACTACCCCGACAACCGGGAGATGTCCGCCAAGGCGTTCTACCGCCTGCTGCGGGAGGGCGAGATGGCGACCACCTCCGCCGTGAACATCTCCGACTTTACGGAGAAGATGGAACCCCTGCTCCAGGCGGGCAAGGACGTGCTGGTGCTGGCCTTTTCCTCGGCCCTGTCGGCCACCTGCCATTCCGCCCAAATCGCCGCACAGGAGCTGGGAGAGAAGTACCCCGAGCGCAAGGTGTACGTGGTGGATACGCTGTGCGCCTCCCTGGGCCAGGGCCTGCTGCTCTGGCACGCGGCCCAGCACAAGGCGCGGGGGGAGAGCATTGAGGCGGTGCGGGACTGGGTGGAGGCCAACAAGCTGCACCTGTGCCACTGGTTTACGGTGGATGATCTGCATTTTCTCAAGCGGGGCGGCCGGGTATCCGCCGCCACCGCCGTACTGGGCACCATGCTCTCCATCAAGCCGGTCATGCACGTGGACGACGAGGGCCGCCTGGTGAAGGTGGGCACGGCCCGGGGCCGTAGCGCCTCCCTGAAGGCGCTGGTAGACCATATGGCGGAAACTGCGCTCGACCCGGCGGAGCAGATCGTCTTTATCAGTCATGGGGACTGTGAAGCCGATGCCCAGAAGGTGGCCGACGACGTGAAGATCCGCCTGGGGGTAAAGACCGTGCTGCTGGGCAACGTGGGGCCCGTGATCGGCGCCCACTCCGGCCCGGGCACCGTGGCCCTGTTCTTCCTGGGGAGCCGCCGCTGATGGATGCGGTCAAATGGCTGGAGGTCGTCCTGGATACCAACCGGGAGGAGCTGGACGGACTGTGCGCCCGGCTCACCGCCAATGGTGTGACGGGGATGGCCATCGAAGACGAAGCGGACTTCAAGTCGTTTTTGGAGCAGAACCGTCCGTATTGGGATTACGTGGACGACGCGCTGCTGGAGCGCATGAAGGGCGTGTGCCGGGTCAAGCTCTATGTCACCGACGACGCGGATGGCCGCAGGCAGCTGGAGCAGTGGCTGGAGGGCGTCAAGACGCCGTACCGCGCCGCCAGCCTGGGGGAGAACGACTGGGCCCACAGCTGGCAGAAGTACTATAAGCCCATGAGCGTGGGGGAGCGGCTGTATATCGTGCCCGAGTGGGAGCGGGACGAACCGGTGCCGCCGGGCAAGGCGGCGCTGTATCTGAACCCCGGCCTCACCTTCGGGACCGGCAGCCATGCCTCCACCCAGCTGTGCCTGGCGGGACTGGAGCGGTATGCGGCGCCGGGAAAGCCGGTGCTGGACCTGGGCTGCGGCAGCGGCATCCTGTCCATCGCCGCCCTGGTGCTGGGGGCGTCCCGGGCGGCGGCGGTGGATATCGACCCCAAGGCGGTGGACGTGGCCTATGAGAATGCCGCCATGAACGGCATCGGGCGGGACCGCTACACCGTCCGCGCGGGCAACGTGCTCTCCGATCCGGCGCTGGTGGAGGAGCTGTCCACCGGGGATTACGCCCTGGTGCTGGCCAATATCGTCGCCGATGTGATCATCCCCCTCTCCGCCCAGGTCCATCGCTTCCTGGCCCCCGGCGGGGTGTTCCTGTGCTCCGGCATCATCGACACCCGCTCCGGCGAGGTGGCCGCCGCCCTGGAGCGCAGCGGACTGGAGTGCATGGAAAAGCGGGAGCAGAACGGCTGGGTGGCCTTTGCCGCCCGGGTGCGGCAATAAGAAGCGGTATCCATAAGCCTCCCGCAGCGTCTGGCCGGGTCTTTTCCCGCCATACTGCGTTGCTTTTGCTTGCCGTACACAAAGAGTATGGCGGCGTCCAATCGCCTTGTCCGGCAGCAAAATCCCGCCCCCAGCCACTTCGTTCTGCCTAAGAATACAGATTCTAAAAGCGGGACGGGGCCTTCCGGATCGGATCGCCCCGTCCCCTTTTTGCGTGCCCTTTTTGCGGGCAGTTCGTGGTGACATTTTCCCCCGCACGTGATAAAATAGAAATGATACGCCCAATCCCACATCAACTGCGAGGTGCTCCCATGGAACGAAAAGCGACAGTAGTGCATACCGACTTCCCCCAAGACCGCCGGGTGCTGGCCATCAGCGACGTCCACGGCAACCTGCCCTTCCTGCGGGGCGTGCTGGACAAGGCGGGCTACGGGGAAGACGATATTCTGGTGCTGGTGGGGGATCTGGTGGAAAAGGGACCGGACAGCCTGGCCACCCTGCGCTACGTCATGGAGCTGGCCCGGACGCGCACGGTCTACGCCCTGCGGGGCAACTGCGACAATCTGGTGGAGGATTTCACCCGCGCCGACGGAGAGATCGGACCGGCCTTCTACCGGCACTACCTGAAGGTGTGGGGCGAGCGCAGCCTGATCTGCCAGATGGGCCGTGCCGCGGGGTTCCCGCTGCGCGCGCAGGAAGAGCTGCCTGCCCTGCGCGCGGTGCTGCGCCGGCACTTTGCGCCGGAACTGGCCTTCCTTTCGGCCATGCCCGTCATCCTGGAGACCCCGGACTACCTGTTCGTCCACGGCGGCGTGCCGGGAGAAACGGGGCTGGAGGAGCTGGAGGCCTGGTCCTGCATGAAAAACGACGAATTTCTCGCCCAGGGGCACGCCTTCCGCCGCTGGTGCGTGGTGGGGCACTGGCCCGTGACCCTCTACGATCCGCACATCCCCTCGGCCGCCCCCCTGCTGGAGCGGGAGCGGCACATCGCCAGCATCGACGGGGGCTGCGTGCTCAAGCTGGACGGACAGCTCAACGCCCTGGTGCTGCCCCGGACGGCGGGCGGGGCCTTTTCCTGGTACAGCTACGACGGCCTGCCCAAGGCCACGGCCCTGGACCCACAGACGGCCGGCGGCGACTCCGTCAACATCCGCTGGGGCCGCAACCGGGTGGAGGTGCTGGAGCGGGGCGCGGAGCTCTCCCGCTGCCGCCATCTGGAGAGCGGCCGGGTGCTGGAGGTGCTCACCGATTACCTCTATGAGGACCAGGGGGTGCTCCGTTGTCAGGACTCCACCGACTACCGTCCGCAGATCGCTGCGGGAGACCGCCTTTCGGTGGTGCGGCGGCTCTCCGACCGGGCGCTGGTGAAGAAAAACGGCGCCACCGGCTGGTATTTCGGCCGTTTGGCTTGATTTACCGCCCTTTTGTGATATACTATTTGGGCTAAATTTCGATTTTATCAGTTTGCGATAAGGAGTAAGACATGATCACTGTTTCCGACCTGGGCCTCCAATACAGCGGACAGCCCCTCTTTTCCCATGTGGACCTTCAGTTCGTCAAGGGCAACTGCTACGGCATCATCGGCGCCAACGGCGCGGGCAAGTCCACCTTCCTGAAGATCCTCTCCGGCGACCTGGAGCCCACCTCCGGCGAGGTCTCCATCCTGCCCAAAACCCGCATGTCGGTCCTCAAACAGGACCAGAACGCCTACGACGCCTACAACGTGATGGATACGGTCATCATGGGCAACCAGCGTCTGTACGAGATCGGCAAGGAGAAAGACGCGCTCTACGCCAAAGAGGAGATGACGGAGGAGGACGGGATCCAGGCCTGCCTGCTGGAGGAGGAGTTCGCCGAGCTGGGCGGCTGGGAGGCCGAATCCGACGCGTCCCGCATCCTGCAGGGGCTGGGCATCGGCGTGGAGCTGCATTACAATGACATGTCCACCCTGGACGCCCGCCTGAAGGTGAAGGTCCTGCTGGCCCAGGCGCTGTTCGGCAGCCCCGACATCCTGCTGCTGGACGAGCCCACCAACAACCTGGACATCAACGCGGTGAACTGGCTGGAGGATTTCCTGCTGGATTTTCCCGGTACCGTCATCGTGGTCAGCCATGACCGGCACTTCCTCAATACCATCTGCACCCACATCGTGGACATCGACTACAACAAGATCAAGATGTACGTGGGCAACTACGACTTCTGGTACGATGCCTCCCAGCTGATGCAGAACCTGATGAAGAACCAGAACAAGAAGAACGAGGAGAAGGCCCAGGAGCTCAAGGAGTTCATCTCCCGCTTTTCCGCCAACAAGTCCAAGAGCAAGCAGGCCACAGCCCGGCGCAAGCTGCTGGAGAAGATCAGCCTGGAGGAGATCCCCGCCTCCTCCCGCCGCTACCCCTGGGTGGCGTTCGCGCCCGACCGGGAGGTGGGGAAGGATATCCTCTTCGTCACCGACGTGAGCAAGACCATCGACGGGGTGAAGGTGCTGGACAAGGTGAGCTTCATCGTGGGCCACGGGGACAAGATCGCCTTCGTGGGGGACAACGAAAACGCCCATACCGCCCTGTTCAAGATCCTCACCGGCGAGCTGGAGCCCGACGAGGGCACCGTCAAGTGGGGCCAGACCGCCACCTTCTCCTACTTCCCCAAGGACAACACCGAGTTTTTCAAGGACTGCGACGACAATCTGGTGGAATGGCTGCGCCAGTGGTCCTCCGACCCCCACGAGGCGTATCTCCGGGGCTTTTTGGGCCGGATGCTGTTCTCAGGGGATGAGGTGTACAAGCCCGTCAAGGTCCTCTCCGGCGGAGAGAAGGTGCGGTGCATGCTCTCCCGCATGATGCTCTCCGGGGCCAACGTGCTGCTGCTGGATCAGCCCACCAACCACCTGGATCTGGAGTCCATCGCCGCGCTGAACAACGGCCTGGAGGCGGTCAAGTGCAATGTGCTCTTCTCCTCCCACGACCATCAGCTGGTCCAGACCGTGGCCAACCGGGTGTTCGACTTCACCCGTGACGGCAAGCTGATCGACCGGAAGATGACCTACGACGAGTATCTGGAGAGCACCGCCCAGGCGTGAGCGGGTGAGGGGGCGTTCCCGGGGCGCACAGGCGCGGCCGGACTAGATCCCCCTGCGCAGCACCACAAACCGGTACCACAGAAAGCCCGTCAGATCGGCCAGGCCCCAGCCGATGGGGATGGCCCACCAGATCGCCTTCAGGCCGAAGGCGGGGAGGGGGGCCAGGGCATAGGCCAGGACCACCCGGGTACCCAGGGAGATGACGGTGAGCACCAGCGACAGGCCGGGGCGCCCGATGGCCCGGTAGAGCCCGTAGAGCAGAAACAGACATCCGATACCGCAGTAGCAGACGCCCTCGATGCGCAGATACTCCACGCCCACGGCCAGGATCTCCGTCTCCTCCGGCGGGACGAAAAGCCCCATCAAGGCCGGGGCGAACCCCGCCACCACGGCGGAGCTGACAACGCAGAAGGCCAGCGCGGTGACCGTACCGGAACGGATGCCCCGGCGGATGCGGCCGGTCTCCCCCGCGCCGTAGTTCTGGGCGATGAAGGTGGAAAAGGCGTTGCCGAAATCCTGGACCGGCATGTAGGCGAAGGCGTCGATCTTCACCGCCGCGGCGAAGGCCGCCATAACATTGACTCCGAAGGAGTTTACCAGCCCCTGGATCATAAGGATGCCGAAATTCATCACCGACTGCTGCAGGCAGGTCAGGATGGAATAGCCGGCGATCCTCCGTGCGATATCCCGCCGGAAACGGCAGTGCCGCCGCTGCGGGCGCAGCTGCGGGGCCCATTTCAGGCAGCAGACGCTCAGGCCCGCCGCTGACGCCCCCTGGGCAAGGACGGTGGCCAGGGCGGTCCCCGGGACCCCGAGCCCCAGGACCAGCACGAAAAACAGGTCCAGGGCGACGTTCAGCAGCGCCGCGCCGCCCAGCATGAGCAGCGGGAGCACCGCATTGCCCAGGGAACGCAGCAGCGCGGCCATGTAGTTGTACACAAAGGCGAACCCCAGACCCAGAAAAATGATGCGCAGGTAAGCGGCCATCTCGGCGCGGATCTCGCCGGGGATCTTCAGGGCCGTGAGGATCGGCTGGAGCAGGCCCAGCGCCAGCGCGGCCACCGCCAGGGTCGCCGCGCCCACCAGAAGGAAGGAGACGAACAGGCTGGCCTTGAGCTCCTCCTCCTTCCGCGCGCCCCAGAGGATGGAGAACACCGCGCCGCTGCCCATGCACAGGCCCAGCAGCACAGAGGTGAGAAAGGTCATCAGGGTGAAGGAAGAACCTACGGCGGCCAGCGCCCCGGCGCCCAAAAACCGGCCTACGATCAGCGTGTCGGCTACATTGTACAGCTGCTGAAGCAGATTGCCCAGGATCAGCGGCCAGGCGAAGCCGAGCATGGAACGGGTGACGCTTCCTTGCGTCAGATCGGTGTGCATAGCGGCCTCCTGCTGCGTTAGGATGTGTGGGCGGCAGACCTCTGCACGCCGCTTTTGTATTGTACCATTTGTTTTCAGGGAGCGCCAGAATTTCCGTGCGCTTTCCGGAAAACAGTGGTATAATAGCCGCATAGCGGCTGTGATCCGTTCGGTTCCGCCCATTTTTTGTCCCCTGGGGGCGAGCGAAAAGACGGCGCGCGTCCGAATCCATCCCGAAAGGATGCTGACAATTCCATGCGAAAAGAGATCGTTCTGCCCGCGGCCACTGTGGCGGTGGGCGCGGCGGGTTTTCTGCTGCGGCGGTGGGAGCTGGCCACGGCCTTCGAGCCGGACACCGGCCTGCACATCCCCGGCTCGCCCGCAACCTGGGCCCTGATCGCCCTGTCCGCAGCCCTGGCCGCAGCGCTGGTGCTCCTGTGCCGCGGCAAGTACCCCGATTTTGCCGGCGGGTACGATCAGGCCTTCCAGGCCAAGGGGAACACCCTGTACGCCACGGCCATGATCCTCTCCGCCTTCCTGCTGCTGGCGGCGGCGGGCGGGATGGTGCTCTCCTTCCTGCGCCGGGAGAACACGGTGGTCACCCGGCTGATCCTGGCGGCGCTGTGCGTGGCGTCCTTCGCCTGCGTGGTCGCCACCACCCGGAACAATTTCCGGGGCGAGGGAAAGGGCAAGTACAACTTTACCCTGCTCATGCCCGCCTATACCGGCTGCGTGTGGCTCATCGCCGCCTATCAGGTGCGGGCCGGGGACCCGGTGCAGCTGGATTATATCTACGAGCTGTTTGCGATCATTGCCGTTCTGCTGGGGCTGTACTTCAACGCCGGGTTCTCCTTCGAACGGGGCAAGCCCTTCCGGGCCGTCCTGTTCTCCCTGCTGGGGGTCTATTTCTCCCTGGTCACCCTGGCGGACGGCCACGACCCGGCGACCACGCTGCTGTACGGCTTTGCCGTTGTCTATCTGCTCTCATCCACCGCGGTCCTGCTGCACAATGCGGCCCGGCGGCCGGGAGCGCCTATGGACCCGCCGGAGGCGGAAAAAGCCGCAGAAGAGGAAGAAACGGAGGAAACGCCTGATGAACCGTAAGACATTTTATATCACCACCCCGATCTATTACCCTTCGGACAAGCTGCACATCGGCCACGCCTACTGTACCGTGGCCGCCGACGCCATGGCCCGCTACAAGCGCCTGCAGGGCTATGAGGTGATGTTCCTCACGGGCACCGACGAGCACGGCCAGAAGATCGAGCAGAAGGCCAAGGCCGCCGGCGTTACCCCCCAGCAGTATGTGGACAACATCGTCAAGGGTCCCCGGGGCGTGCTGGATCTGTGGAAGCTGATGAACATCTCCAACACCCGCTTCATCCGCACCACCGACGACTACCATGTGGAGTCGGTACAGAAGATCTTCAAGCAGCTCTACGACCAGGGCGATATCTACAAGGGCAAGTATGTGGGCAAGTACTGCACCGACTGCGAGGCATTCTGGACCGAGACTCAGCTGGTGGACGGCAAGTGCCCCGACTGCGGGCGTGCGGTCAGGGACGCGGAGGAGGAGGCCTATTTCTTCCGCCTGTCCAAGTACGCCGACCGGGTGCGTGACCTGCTGGTGAACACCGACTTTCTGGAGCCCCGCAGCCGGGTCAACGAGATGGTCAACAACTTTATCGACCCGGGCCTGGAGGACCTGTGCGTCTCCCGCACCTCCTTCACCTGGGGCATCCCCGTCAGCTTTGACCCCAAGCACGTGGTGTACGTGTGGGTGGACGCCCTGACCAACTATATCAACGCCCTGGGCTATGAGAACGCCAAGTACGACGACTATGACGACTTCTGGCCCGCCGACGTACACTTTGTGGGCAAGGAGATCGTGCGCTTCCACTCCATCATCTGGCCCGCCCTGCTGATGGCGCTGGACCTGCCGTTGCCCCAAAAGGTATACGGCCACGGCTGGCTGCTGCTGGACGGCGGCAAGATGAGCAAGTCCAAGGGCAATGTGGTGGATCCCTACCTGCTCTCCGAGCGCTACGGGGTGGACGCCCTGCGCTACTTCCTGCTGCGGGAGTTCCCCTTCGGCGCCGACGGCAACTTCTCCAACGAGGCCCTCATCGGCCGCATCAACACCGACCTGGCCAACGACCTGGGCAATCTGGTCAGCCGCACCACCGCCATGGTGGGCAAGTACTTCGGGCCCACCCTGCCCGGGGAGCAGGAGGCCGACCCCGCCCTGGACGGCGAACTGGAGGCCATGGCCCGGGGACTGCGGGACGCCTACGAAGGGCAGATGGAACACTACGCCTTCCAGAACGGTCTGGCGGAAGTCTTCAAGCTCATTGGCCGGGCCAACAAGTATATCGACGAGAACAAGCCCTGGGTGCTGGCCCGGGAGGAGGCGCAGCGCCCCCGCCTGGCCCGGGTGCTATACAACCTGCTGGAGTGCGTGCGTATCTCCGCCATCCTCCTGACCCCTTTCATGCCCGAGACCTGCGCAAAGATCTTCGCACAGATCGGCGCGGCCCCGGAGGCGTGTACCTGGGACTCCGCCGCCCGGTGGGGCCTGCTGCCCCCGGACGCGCCCATTGCCAAGGGGGAGAACCTGTTCCCCCGCATCGACCTGGAAAAGGAGCTGAAGGAGTTGGAAGAAGCTACCAAGGCCGCCGCTCCCGCGGAAGAAACGGCCCCGGAGTATATCACCATCGACGATTTTAGCAAGGTGCGGTTTGTCACCGCCAAGGTCCTCGCCTGCGAGGCGGTGAAGAAGAGCAAGAAGCTGCTGCGCTTTACGCTGGACTGCGGCGAAGCGGCGCCCCGGCAGATCCTCTCCGGCATCCACGAATACTATGAGCCTGAGGAACTGGTGGGCAAGACCGTGGTGGCCTGCACCAATCTGGCGCCCCGGAAGATGATGGGGCTGGAGTCCAACGGCATGCTCATCTCCGCGGTAAAGGAAGAGCCGGATGGGAGCGAGAAGCTCCATCTGCTGATGCTGGACGACCAGGTCCCCGCCGGCTACGGCCTGTGCTGAACGGGGAGCGGCCCCGGACCAAAACCAAGAAACAGCCTCAGGCGGAGCGTCCAAAGGGACGCTCCGCCTGAGGCTTTGTGCATGGGCTTCTGTGACGGGGATCAGCCGGCCCGCCGCAGCAGGCGGCGATAGCTTACGTCGATGGCGAAGGCGCCCAGCGGCGCGGTGAGCAGGATCGCGATCACCGCTACCGTCAGCACGACCTGCCCGCAGGAGAGCCCCATGGCCAGCGGAACCCCGCCGATAGCGGCCTGCACGGTGGCTTTGGGCAGGTAGGCCAGCACGGCAAAGAGCCGCTCCTTCGGATTCAGCGGGCCGCCCGCCATACACAGCAGCACCCCGAGCGCCCGGAAGCAGAGGGCGCCCAGCACCAGGAGCACCGCCGCCCGGCCGGAAGCGGCGGCATACTCCAGGTTCAGCTGCGCGCCCACCAGGGCAAACAGCAATATCTCCGCGGCTACCCAGAGCCTGCCGAATTTGGCGGCCAGCCGCTGGGCCGCCGCCGGCTGCCGGCGGTACAGGCCCAACCCGGTCCCCAGCACCGCCAGCAGGCCGGAGAAGGGTACCCGGCTGCCCAGACGGTCCTCCAGGGCCGTCAGCAAAATGGACAGGGCGAGCAGAAGGATGGCTTTCGCGGAATCCCGCAGCGGGAAACGGGCAAAAAAGCGGGCCAGCAGGCCGCCCAGGCCCAGGCCCAGGGCCGCCCCCAGCAGGATGGAGACCGGCACCCCGGCCAGAGCGGCCGGGGAAAAGCGTCCGCCGGAGGCCATACCGGTGAAGGAAGAAAAGAGGACCACCACGAATACGTCGTCCACCGACGCCCCCGCCAATACCATCTGCGGGATGCCCTGCTCCGTCCCGTAGCCCGCCTCCATCAGGTCGAGCATCCGGGGCACGATGACGGCGGGGGATACCGCCCCCACCACCGCGCCCAGGATGGCGGCGTCCAATACGGACACCCCCAGCAGCCGGGGGGCCAGCAGGACCATGCCCAGCACCTCGCAGGCGGCGGGCAGAAAGCACAGGAGCACGGCGCTCCGGCCGGAGCGCCGCAGGCTCCCCAGGTCCAGCGACAGTCCGGCCCGGAGCAGGATGAGGATCAGCGCCAGCCGCCGCAGGTCGGCGGAGACGCTCAGCAGGGCGGGCGAGAGCAGGTCCGCCCCGAAGGGGCCCAGCAGGATCCCCGCCAGGAGCATCCCCACCAGGGCGGGCAGGTGCAGCTTCCGGGCCGCGGCTCCCAGGGCCATGCCCAGCAGCCAGAGCAGTGCGATACTGGTCAGCATTTTGGTTCCATCCCTTCCAGAGGGCAGAAAAAAAGCCAATGCCCCCTGCAAAACGTGCAGAAGTCATCAGCCGGACGGCGGTTCGGGCCTTGCGGCCCCGGGAGAACCTCATTCCCGTGATCTGAGGGCTATGATACCACAGGCCCCCGCCGTTGTCAACCGGGCCGCGTGAGATGGACTTGCAGCTTTGCGCCGGATGGAGTATGATAGAGCGGAAGAAAAAACGGCGGCGGCCGGCCGCCCGAAAGACGCCGTTGGAAACGAGGAAACGCCCATGATCTTTGATACCCACGCCCACTATTACGACGAGGCCTTTGACGCCGACCGGGACGCGCTGCTGTCCGCGCTGCCCGGGCGTGGCGTGGCGCTGGTGGTCTGTCCCGGCTGCGACCTGGGCTCCTCCCGCGCCTGTGTGTCGCTGGCCGAGCGCTATGACTACCTCTATGCCGCGGCGGGCATCCACCCGGAAAATCTGGAGGGGGTCGCCCTGGCGGAGCTGGACGGGGTGAAGGCCCTGTGCGCCCACCCCAGAGTGGTGGCGGTGGGGGAGGTCGGCCTGGATTATTACTGGGTCAAAACGCCCGAGGCGCGCAAGCGCTCCCGGGACTTTTTCGACGCCCAGCTCTCCCTGGCGGAGGAGCTGGATCTGCCCGTCATCGTCCATGACCGGGACGCCCACAGGGACTGTCTGGACCTGGTGCGGGCCCACCCCAACGCCCGGGGGGTGTTCCACTGCTACTCCGGCAGCCTGGAGGACGCCAGGGTGCTGCTGGAGCGGGGCTGGATGCTCTCCTTCACAGGCAGCCTCACCTTCCACAACGCCAGGCGGGCGCCGGAGGTGGCGGCGTGGATGCCGCTGGAGCGGCTGATGCTGGAGACCGACGCCCCCTATATGGCTCCGGAGCCCTACCGGGGACAGCGGTGCGACTCCGCCATGATCGCGCGCTGCGCCGAGAAGGTGGCCCAGCTGAGGGGCATTTCGCCGGAGGAGGTCCTCCGGATCACGCTGGAAAATGGAAAACGATTTTTTGGAATCAGGGAGGGGTAAGGGATGCAGACCATTTCTTATGAGTATGAGGGCGCGCTGTACGTGAACCTGACCAACCGCTGCGACTGCTCCTGCGTGTTCTGCCTGCGGCACAACGGGCACAAGGGGAGCATCTATGCCGACGATCTGTGGCTGGAGCATGAGCCCAGCCGGGAGGAGGCGCTGGAGGACCTGCTGGCGCGGGAGCTCACCAAATACCGTGAGCTGGTCTTCTGCGGCTTTGGGGAACCCATGTACCGCACGGAGGATATCGTCTGGCTGGTGGACGAGCTGAAAAAGCGGGTGAGCGGTCTGCCCCCCGTACGGATCAACACCAACGGCCATGCCAACCTGATCCTGGGACAGGACGTGACGCCGCGGCTCCAGGGGCGCATTGATACGCTCTCCATCTCCCTCAACGGCTCCACGCCGGAGGAGTATTGCGCCGTGACCCGTCCCAGGGACGGGGAGAAAGCCTGGCACGCCATGCTGGATTTTGCCGGGAAGGCCAAGGAGTACGTGCCCAACGTAGTGATGACCATTGTGGACAAGGATCAGACGCCGGAGGCGGTCGAGCGCTGCCGCCGGATCACCCGGGATCTGGGCGTGAAGCTGCGCATCCGGGCGTACATCCCGGACTAGGGCAGAGCGGGCGCGGGGAAAAACGGGCGGCTTCAGAAAACGGGCGGCCACAGGCCGCCCGTTTTTGCGTGTTGCGGCGTGCCGCCATAGGCTGCTACGCCGCGTCGTTTTCCAGTTCCTCCAGCGCCTCCCGCTCGGAGTCGGCGGAGAACCGGAAGCGGCCCGCCTGATCGTAGACCTCCACATGTCCGTACACGAATCGGATCTCGTAATCCATGGGTCAGCGCTCCTTTCTGTCTCGTTGTGAGTACAGTATAACGGAGCATATGTACGATAAAGTGGACTATTCTTCCGCGGGGGACACATCGGCCAAAAACCGCTCCCAGGCGTCCGGGTGGTCCACAAAGTACAGCGGGCAGGCCTTGCCGGTCACATCGTAGTGCCGCAGGATCTGTGAGGGCTCCAGCTGATAGTACTCCATGAGCCAGCGCACCAGCCTCACCAGCGCGTCGTAGGTCTCAGGGGTAAACGCGCCCGTGCCGTCCGGGTGGCAGCATTCGATGGAGATGGTGTCCTCATTGCGGTCGTTGGAGCAGTAGGCGATCTCATCCAGCGGGACGTTCAGGAGGATCTCGCCGTCCAGGCCGATCAAAAAATGACTGCTGGCATAGGTCTCGCCGGTCTGGGCCAGGCCTTCGAAATAACTGTGGTTCTGCGCCGCGGTGGTGCCGGGATTGCCCACATAATGGACCACCACGCCGTTTACCGTCTCCAGCGGCTCCCCCGGCCGGGAATAGGGGTTCACCGGAAGCAGGTCGGCCGTGATCCAGTCGGGGGTCGCCGGGGCAGGGAAGCGTCTGGACGCAAAGGGGTCGATCCACTTGATCACCGCCAATCCCGCCACCAGGACCAGCAGGATGGGGAAAAGCCCGGGGCTGCGCCGCTGCTTTCTGCGGGGCCGCGGGGGTGCGACAGGCATGCGCTTGCCCTCCTTTCGATGCGGTTGCCCTGGCATTATAACAGAGCCGGGGCGGTCTGTGTGTTAAACTTTTCTTACAAAGTACCGTCCAAACGGCGGGGCCCATACAACAGCAAAAGCTTCCTGCCCGGCCTTACGACTGACAGGAAGCCTTTGTGTTCAAACGGATACGGAGCAGCCTGAAAGCCGGCGGCTGCAGGTCAGAGCGACGCCCTGTGCGTGCCGACGTCGGTATTGAAATACAGCAACCCGGCAAACGCCAGGAACACAAGCGCGGCGGCGGCAAAAGACTTCCTTACCATATCAACACGCGCCCAGCGCCCGGTCGTAGGCGTCCTTGACCGGCTGGCTGAAGCAGACGAAGGTGACGTGCTCCACACAGGAGCCTGCCGCCAGACAGTCCCGCACCGTGGCCACGGCGATCGGGGCCGCCTGCTCCAGCGGGAAGCGATACACGCCGGTGGAAATCGAAGGGAAGGCCACGCTTTTACAGCCGTACCGACCGGCCAGCGCCATGCAGCTGCGGTAGCAGGAGGCCAGCAGTTCCGCCTCCCGGCAGACCCCACCGCGCCAGATAGGGCCGGGCGTGTGGATGACGTATCGGGCAGGCAGATCATAGCCCCGCGTCAGCTTGGCCTGCCCGGTCTCGCAGCCGTTCAGGGTGCGGCACTCGGCCAGAAGGCCAGGCCCCGCGGCGGCATGGATGGCGCCGTCCACACCGCCGCCGCCCAGCAGGGAGCAGTTGGCGGCGTTGACGATGGCGTCGGCCGCTACCCGGGTGATGTCGCCCAGAAGGGTATCAATGAGGCAGCTCATCCCGGGGCTCCTTTCCCTCCTGCGCCGCCGGCTGGAAGGCCTTGGGGGGCTGGACGGCGGCACGGTCGGTGAACACCAGCGCGAAGGCGGCGGCATCCATAGTTTCGTACTGCAGCAGGTAGTCGGCCACGAAATCCAGCGCGTCCCGCTGTCCGGTGAGGATCTCCTTGCAGCGGGCGTAGGCCCCGTCGATGAGGGCCTTGACCTCCTCGTCGATGAGGGCGGCCACTTCCTCCGAGTAGTTCTTGGCCTGAGCCATGGAACGGCCGATGAAGATCTCGTCGTGGCCGGAGTCGAAGACCACGTTGCCCACCCGCTCGCTCATGCCGTAGCGGGTGACCATGTTGCGGGCGATGGAGGTGGCTTTTTGCAGGTCGTTGCCCGCGCCGGTGGAGATGTCGCCCAGGGCCAGTTCCTCTGCGGCCCGGCCGCCCAGGCAGACGGCGATGCGCTCTGTGAGCGCCTGACGGGACTGGAAGCTCACATCTTCCCGGGGCAGGGAGATGGTCATGCCCCCCGCCATGCCCCGGGGGATGATGGTGATCTGATGGACCGGGTCCTGGGTCTCCAGAGCGTGGATGACGATGGCGTGACCCGCCTCATGATAGGCGGTGAGCCTGCGCTCCCGCTCGATGACCACCCGGCTCTTCTTCTCCGGCCCGGCAATGACCTTGATCACCGCCTCGTGCAGATCCTGCATGCGGATAAAACGCTCCTGACGCCGGGCGGCCAGCAGGGCGGCCTCGTTCATCAGGTTCTCCAGGTCCGCGCCGGTAAAGCCGCCGGTGGCCTTGGCCAGCTCCGCCAGATCCACGTCCTCCGCCAGGGGCTTGTTGCGGGCGTGGACCTTCAAAATGGCCTCCCGGCCCTTGATGTCCGGATAGCCCACATACACCTGCCGGTCGAACCGGCCGGGGCGCAGCAGGGCAGGGTCCAGGATGTCCTGCCGGTTGGTAGCCGCCATGACCACTACGCCCTCGTTGTTGCCGAAGCCGTCCATCTCCACCAGCAGCTGGTTGAGGGTCTGCTCCCGCTCGTCGTGGCCGCCGCCCAGGCCCGCGCCCCGCTGGCGGCCCACCGCGTCGATCTCGTCGATGAAGACGATGGCGGGGGCGTTCTTCTTGGCCTGGTCGAACAGGTCCCGGACGCGGGAGGCGCCCACGCCCACGTAGAGCTCCACAAAGTCGGAACCGGAGATGGACAGGAAGTGGACCCCCGCCTCCCCGGCCACGGCCTTGGCCAGCAGGGTCTTGCCGGTGCCCGGCGGGCCCACCAAAAGCACGCCCTTGGGGATGCGGGCGCCCAGCTCCAAAAAGCGCTTGGGGTCCTTGAGGAACTCCACGATCTCCTGGAGCTCGCCCTTCTCCTCCTCCGCGCCGGCCACGTCGTCAAAGGTGACCTTCTTCTGTTCATCCGCCCCGGTGCGGGTGCGGGCACGGCCAAAGCGGGCGGTCTTGTCCCCGCCGGCGCCCCCGCCGCCGTTCTGGCGGAGGATGGCAAAGTACCAAAGCAGGCCGAAGACCACCAGGATCACGATCCAGGGGACAAAGGACATCCACGCCGGGGCCACAAAGCCCTGGGGATAGTTATAGTCGGTGATCACGCCCCGGTGCACCTGCTGCACGATCAGGTCGTTGAAGTCGTTGTAGAACCAGTCGGGGTTTGCCACATCATAGGTAATGGTGGACTGGCCGTTGACCGGCTCCTTGAGCCAGAGGGTGACGGTATTGTCCTCCACCTGGACCTGGGTCACCAGCTCCTGCTCCAGCAGGCGGCGGATCTCCCCGTAAGAGGTCTGGACGCTGCCGTCCAGCCCCCCGCGCAGGGCAAAGATGGTCATCAAGAGGATCACGGCGATGAGCAGATAAAAGCCCACGTCGCGCATGCTTCCTTTGCGTTTCAAACAGCGGACACGTCCTTTCCGGGCTGAATCAGCGCGCTAAAAACCGGCCTGGCCCCGGTCATTTTTCGTATACACAGGGCTTGAGCACTCCTATGTAAGGCAGGTTGCGGTACTTTTCGGCATAATCCAGGCCGTAACCCACCACGAAGTAGTCGGGGATGGAGAAGCCCGCGTAGTGCAGCTCCACCGGCTTGGTGCGGCGGGAGGGCTTATCCAGCAGGGTGCACAGCCGTACCGAGGCGGGGCGGCGGGCCTGGAGGATCTGAAGCAGGTAGCTCAGCGTGTTGCCGCTGTCCAGAATATCCTCCACCACGATCACGTCCTTGCCCTCGATGTGCTCGGACAGGTCCTTGACGATCTTCACCTGGCCGGAGCTGGCGGTGCCTGCCCCGTAGGAGGAGACTGCCATAAAGTCCACCGTGCAGGGCAGGTGGATCTGCCGCACCAGATCGGCCATAAAAACGAAGGACCCCCGCAGCACGCTGACCAGCAGCGGCTCTTTTCCGGCGTAGTCCCGGTCGATCTCGGCGGCGATTTCGCTCACCCGGCGTGCCAGCTCCTCCTGGGAAAACAGCACCCGTTCCACATCTTTGTCCAGTATCTGTTCCATCTCGCTCACTCTTTCTTCCAAAATAGCAGTTCATAGGCGCGCCCCCCGGTCTGGGCCAGACGGCGCTGGTCGGCCCCAAAGCCCGCCACCGCCGCCACCCCGGCCCGGTCGGCCAGGACGGGGATATGTTCCCGCTCCCGTCGGGGGACTTTTTCGTCGATAAACAGCTTTTTCAACGTCTTGGTGCCCCCCCGCCGGGGCAGGGCGATCTCGTCTCCGGTCTGCCGGGGCCGCAGCAGCAGCACACCGTCCACCTTGTCCCGGTCCAGGTAGACCGCGCCGGGAAGGCGTTCGCTCTCGTCCGGACAGGGGAGCGAGCGACAGCGCACCCGCCATGGGGTGCCCTCCAGGAGGGTCTCCCCGTCCAGCACCAGGGGCGCGGGAAGGAAGGGGGGCAGGGGATCGGACGAACGGGTCAGCAGCAGTTCCCGGTAGACCCGCTGGGCCAGCTTGCCGCCGGGCAGGAAGACCACGGCGGAGGGATCGCTCCCCCGGGCCAGCTCCACTACGGCGTTCAGGTGGGCGGAGGAACAGTTGGTATTGCCGTCCCCCAGCATCTCCAGCAGCCGCCGCACCGCCCGGGGGGCGATGGCGGGGGGAAGCTCGGCGATCAGGCGGGCTTCGATGACCAGGTCGTCCTCCGCCCAGCGGGCGTTGGCGCAGACCAGCGCGGCCTGGGCGTTGAGATAGTCGTTGTCGGCGCGCAGCAGGGCCATGGTGGCGGCCACGCCCTCGCTCAGGCGGGGATTCAGGTCCCGCAGCACCGGCACCACCTGATGGCGCAGGCGGTTGCGGGCATAGGCCTCATCGGAATTGGAGCTGTCCTCCACATGGGGGATGCCGTGCTCGGCCAGGTAGGAGAGCACCTCCGCCCGGGAGCAGGCGAGCAGGGGGCGCACGATCCCGTCGCGGCGGGGCGGGATGCCGGACAGCCCATGCAGCCCGGCGCCCCGCACCAGATGGAGCAGCAGGGTCTCCAAATTGTCGTCGGCATTATGGGCGGTGGCGATGCGCGTACAGTCCAGAGCCTCGGCGCTTTGGCGGAGAAAATCATAGCGCAGCTGCCGGGCGGTCTCCTCCACACCCAGACCGCGGCTCTGAGCCTGCGCGTTCACATCTCCCTCGCCCATCACGAAAAGGATGTCGCGCGCTGCGCACCACTGGGCCACAAAGGCCGCGTCCCGGTCGGATTCCGCGCCCCGCAGGTGGTGGTGGAAGTGGGCGGCCGCAATGGTAAAGCCGCCGGGCTTTGCTAGCTCTCCCAGCAGGTGGAGCAGGCACATGGAGTCCGCCCCGCCGGACACGGCGCACAAGACCCGTCCGCCCCGGGGGAGCATATCGTATTCCATCGAGAGAGAGAGCACCTTTTGCAGCATAGCGCGCCTCGCAAAGTTTCCGCCGGGGGCGGAAATAAATGGATTGGACGTGCGGAAAAACACAGGGGAAACCGCCCCGCAGGGCAAGCGGGGAAGCGCTGGAGGGCGGGCCTGCGCAGCACCCAGTTCTTCCGTTGTCCCGCCCAGGCGGGACAACGAAGAGGGGGAACGGCGGGCGCGGGACGTCAGTATTCCTCGTGCCTTCGGTCAAGGGAGGAAAAGGTGGTATACTCGGGCAGCCACTGCAGCTCCACCTTACCGGTCTCGCCGTGGCGGTTTTTGGCAATGATGCACTCCGCCAGATTGTGATTTTCGCTGTCCTCGTTGTAATAATCCTCCCGATAGAGGAACATGACGATATCCGCGTCCTGCTCGATGGCGCCGGATTCCCGCAGGTCGGAAAGCATGGGGCGCTTGTCGGAGCGGGCCTCGTTGGCGCGGGAGAGCTGGGACAGGCAGAGCACCGGCACGTTGAGCTCCTTGGCCATGATTTTCAGGGCGCGGGAGATATCGGAGACAATCTGCTGGCGGTTATCGCCGCTGCGGCCCGGCCCGCCGGCGGAGGTCATAAGCTGGAGGTAGTCTATGACCACCAGCCCCAGATTATCCACCCGGCGGCACTTGGCATTCATGTCCGCCACCGAGAGGGCGGGGTTGTCGTCGATGAGGATCTGGGTCTGGTTCAGGGCGGCGGAGGCGGCGGCGATCTTGGTCCAGTCGTCCTCGCTGAGCTTGCCCGTCACCAGGCGCTTGTTGTCCACAAAGCTCTCGCCGGAGATCAGGCGCATGGCCAGCTGCTCCCGGCTCATTTCCAGCGAAAAAAAGACCACGGTTTTGCCGGAGAACTTGCCCGCGTGCAGCAGGATGTTCAGGGCGAAGGAGGTCTTGCCCATGCCGGGGCGGGCGGCCAGCAGGATCAGGTCGGATTTGTTCAGACCGGAGATGGCCGCGTCCACGTCGGGCAGGCCGGTGGACAGGCCGGGGACCGCCTGTTCGCTGGCGGCCAGCTCGTTGAGGCGCTCGTACACGTTGAGGATGACGCTGGAAATGTGCTCCAGGCCCTGGGCGGAGCGGCCCTGCCGGATGGCGTAGATGCGCTGCTCGGCGGCCTCCAGCACCTCGCGGGCGGTGCCGGTGCCCTCCTGGATCATGGCGGTCAGGTCTCCCGCGGTCTCGGCGATGCGCCGCAGCAGGGACTTGTCCTTGACGATGGCGGCATACTCCTTTACGTTGGCCGCCGTAGGCGTGATCTCCATCAGCTGGAGAATATAGTTGCGGGAGGTGTTTTCGTCATATACCCCGTTCAGGCGCATGTGCTCCAGCACCGTCACCGGGTCGATGGTCTGGGAGAAATTGAACATGGAATAGATGGTCTCATAGATCTCCCGGTTCTGCCGCAGATAGAAGTCCTCGCTTTTCAGGGCTTCGATGACCTCCGGCACGCAGCGGGCGTCAATGAGCATGGCGCCCAGCACGCTTTGCTCGGCCTCCACGCTGTGGGGCATCTGCCGCGACAAAAGCTCCTCTTCGGTTGCCATGTGTTCCACCCGCTTCCCGTTGCTGTTTGCGCGCGGGCGAACCGGCTTCGCCGCAGCGCGCGGCGGCGCGCCTGAATGCAGGCGGCCGCCTTCCCGTCCGGGGGAAACGCCCCCCGAACGCGCGTTAGTTCTCGGCCACGACCACCTTCAGGGTGCCGGTGACCTCGTAGCCCAGCTTCACCTTGAGCGTATAGCCGCCGAAGGCCTTGATGGGCTCATCCTGGACGATCTTGGTTTTCGGAATGCTGATGCCGTGCTGGGCGCTCAGGGCGTCGGCGATCTCCTTGGAGGTCACCGCGCCGAACAGCCGCCCGCCGTTGCCGCCCTTGGCGACCACCTTCACGCTCAGCTGCTCAAGCCTGGCGGCCACGGCCTCGGCCTCCGCCTTTTCGGCGGCCTGCTGGGCCATTCTCGCCTTCTCCTGCATCTTCATGGTGTTCACATTCTCCGCGGTGGCCGGCACGGCCAGCTTTCGGGGCAGGAGGAAATTGCGGGCATAGCCGTCGCTGGCCTCGATCATCTGGCCCTTTTTGCCCTGGCCCTTCACGTCCTGCTGTAAAATTACTTTCATGTTATCGTCCTTCCTTTCTGGAACTGTCATCATTTAATAGGGGAGATGAATTTCCGCGACGCGCCAGCCGTCTTCGGTACGCTCCATGCGGATGGGGTATGCTTCGGCGGTTTCACCGGTAACGATCAAAGGTTCCTCCGCGCCCTCCGGCGCCTCCGCCAGGACGGCGTAGTGGACGATCAGGTCGAACACGATTTCGTCCTCGGTCCGACGCACCAACTGGTAGGAGTCGGGTGTCCCGGACCAGCCGTACTCCAGGCTGCTGCCCCGGGAGGCGTCGAGATAGCACAGCCTGCCATCCTCAGTGGAGGTAAAAAGAGGCTGTGGCGTGCCGTGGGCGCGGGTGAAGTAGAGCAGCTCCTCCTGGTATTCGGACGTGAACAGAGCGTCCATCATGGCCTTAAAGTCCGCCCAGCGGGCATAGCGGCCTACGGAGATCACATAGAGATCGCCGCCCAGCTCCACGGTCTGGCAATGGTCCAGGTCCGGCATGCTGCCGTCGTCAAAAGGGAAACGGTCCACGTAGGAGGTCTCGCAGCCCATCAGGAAATTGGCCGCCTCAAATGCGTGGAGAAACAGCGCCTGCTGGTCCGTATCCAGAAAGTCGGGGACCGGCTGCGCCTTCGTACTGTCTGAAAGAGGCGGCTCCAGCGCAGGGATGGGCGTGGGCGTGGGCGTAGGCGTAGGCGTGGGCGTGGGCGCGGCGCAGGCGGCCAGGGTCAGGCACAGCAGCAGGGCCGGCACGGCGGGAAACAGCCGTTTCATAACCATTCTCCTCTGACGGACAGGGAACAGGCGGGGCCTATTCCTCCTCCAAGTATTGGTCGATGGCGCGCAGCAGGTCCTTGGTGACCTCATCCACGCTCTTGCCGGGCACCTGGGCGCCGGCGGTGGCGGCGTTGCCGCCGCCCCCCAGTTTTTCCAGGATCACCTGCACGTTTACATCCCCCATGCTCCGGGCGGAGAGGATCACACGCCCCTCGCCGTCGGGGAAGAGGACAAAAGAGGTGTCGATCCCGGAAATATTCAGCAGCTCGTCGGCGGCCTGGGCGGCGGTGATGCGGCCCACCGGGTGGTCGACCCGGGCCACGGCGATGTCGTTGCGGTACATACGGGCGTTTTGGATGATGTCGTACCGGGCGATGGTGCCCTCCAGATCGTTCTGGAAGAGCTTTTTCACGTCCCCGGTATCCGCGCCGGAGCGGCGGAGGAAGGCGGCCGCCTCGAAGGTGCGGCTGCCGGTACGCATGGTGAACTGTTTGGTATCCAGGGTGATCCCGGCCAGCAGCGCCTCGGCCTCGGCCTTGCGCAGGTCCGCGCTTTCCAGCAGGTACTGCAGCAGCTCGGTGACCAGTTCGCTGGCGGAGGAGGCGTAGGGCTCGTGGAAGTTCAGGGCGGCGTTGGCGATATAGGTGGCGGCCCGGCGGTGATGGTCAATGACCGCCACCTTGTTGCAGGCCTCCAGCAGGTCCTGACTGACCACCTGCTCGGGGCGGTTGGTGTCCACCACCACCAACAGGGCGTTGACGTCGGCCGCCAGGATGGCGTCCTGCACGGAGAGAAACACGCCCTGGTATTCCGGCAGCTGGGAGAGCTTCTCCATCATCTCGCTGGCGGGGTTTTGGCCCGCCTCCTTGACAATGTTCACCGGGGCGCCCTTTTTCCGGGCGATGGCGCACACGCCGGCGGCCGCGCCGATGCAGTCCAGATCCGGAAATTTGTGGCCCATGACGAATACCCGGGAGGCGTCGGCCACCAGCTCGCCCAGGGCGTTGGCCATGACCCGGCTCTTGACCTTGGTGCGCTTCTCCAGCTCCTTGGTGCGCCCGCCGTAAAACTCAAAATTAAACTTGTTCTTGATGACCGCCTGGTCGCCGCCGCGGGAGAGGGCCATCTCCACCGACAAAGAGGCGTACTGGAACAGCTCCTCCAGGGTATCCGCGTCCCGGCCGATGCCGATGGACACCGTGGCGGGCAGGCCGTTGGGGCTGACCACCTCATGGACTGCGTCCAGCACCGAGAACTTGCCCTCCTGAAACTGGGCCAGGAAATGCTCCTCGAAAAGGAAGAGGTAGCGGTCCCGGTCGTACCGGCAGAACAGGCCCTGGGCGGGGGCCGCCCACTGGTCCAGACGCTGGTCGATCTCGCTGCGCAGGGCCGAGCGGGCGTTGTCCGGGATGCCCTTCATCAGCTCCTCATAGTTGTCCAGCATCAGGATGGCCGCCACAGGACGGGCGGCATAATACAGGTCCCGCACGTCGGCCAGATCGGTCACGTCCACCCAGTAGGTGGTGGCCAGATATCCCCGGGCGCCGGAATCCTCCGTGCGCACCAGATGGCCGAAGACCTGGAAGCGCCGCTCCCCCAGCAACACCTCGGTGGGACACTCGGTCTTGCCCTCCATGAGCCAGCGGGAGGAAAAGTCGGGTACGGCGGCGGTGAGCTTGGTGTCAAACAGGTGCTCGCGCTCGCCGGTGATCTGCAGAAAGCGGTCGTTGGACCAGATGACCTCGTCGTTCTCCGGCCGGAAGATGACCATGGGCAGGGGGGCGTTGACCATGGTGTCCTTGGTGGCCGTGTCCATATTGCAGGTGACGCTTTCAATATACTGGATGATCTCTTTCTGCCGGTGGGCGTTGCTGCGGCGGAAGTAAAGGTAGAGCACCAGCACCACCGCCAGTTCCGCCAGGGCGGCGGGGCGGCTGAACAGGGCGGTGACGCCCGCAAAGACCAGAAGGCATAGGAAATACAGCCGGAGGCTGGGCTCCAGCAGATGGGACAGCTTGTTTTTTCGCATGAGACACCTCCCATGACGCGGGACTCAACAATAAAGGTATTTTATTATACCAAACTCAAAAGTTAAAAACAAGTCCGCTTGCGCCCCAACTCCGCGTGTGGTACAATAACTTTTATCCAATTTGTATCACGCTTTACATTCTTTTGCTCCGGTGACTGCCATACTGAAGGGCACAAAGAGCATTTGATAAGGAGGCCGCTTTTTATGAAGGAATACCCCGTCCAGCGCGCCGCGGCGCTCAAACCGCTGCCCGACCCGGACATGCTGGTGTTCGGCAAGACCTTTACCGACCACATGTTTTTGATGGATTACACCGCCGGGCAGGGCTGGCACGACGGGCGCATCGTCCCCTACGCGCCGCTGGCCCTGGAGCCCTCCGCCATGGTGTTTCATTACGCGCAGGAGGTCTTTGAGGGACTGAAGGCCTACCGCAGCCCGGACGGTGGCGTGCAGCTGTTCCGCCCCATGGAGAACGTCCGGCGCATCAACTCCTCCTGCGAGCGGATGTGCATCCCGCAGCTGCCGGAGGAAGATACCCTTGCCGCCATCGAGCAGCTGGTGCGCGTGGAGGAGCGCTGGGTGCCTGCCAAGCCGGGCACGTCCCTGTACATCCGCCCCTTTGTCATCGCCACTACTCCCAGCCTGGGCGTACATGCGGCGCATGACTATATTTTCTGCATCATCACCTGCCCGGTGGGCGCTTACTACAAAGAGGGCATCAACCCCGTGCGCATCTATGTGGAGAACCAGGATGTCCGCGCCGTCCGGGGCGGGACCGGGTACACCAAATGCGGCGGCAACTATGCCGCCTCCATCCGGGCCGGAGAGCGGGCCGAGGAGCAGGGGTATGCCCAGGTGCTTTGGCTGGACGGCGTGCACCGCAGGTATATCGAGGAAGTGGGCTCCATGAACGTGCTGTTCAAGATCGGCGGCACGGTGATCACCCCAGCGCTCACCGGCTCCGTCCTGCCGGGCATCACCCGCAAATCCTGCATCGAGCTGCTCAAGAGCTGGGGCGTTCCGGTGGAGGAGCGCCTCATCACCGCCGAGGAGCTCTTCGACGCCGCCGAGGCGGGGCGGCTGGAGGAGGCCTTCGGCTCCGGCACCGCCGCCGTCGTCTCCCCCATCGGCGAGATGGGCTGGGGCGAGCGTCACGTAACGGTCAACGGCGGACAGATCGGCGCGCTGACCCGGAAGCTGTACGACACCCTGACCGGTATCCAGTGGGGCACGGTCTCCGATCCCTTCGGCTGGACGCTCAAGCTGTGACGGAAGATACAGGCGGCCCGCCGCCTCGTTATCGTCCGCCTCGCAGAAGTCCGCGGCCGGAGCGGCAAACGAAGGTTTGCTGCCGTTTCACGGCGGTGTGCCCGTCGTGAAACACAAATCTCAGCCGGCCCATATGCAGGTGCTCCGCTTTTGGCGGACCGCTTATCCGTGAAAAGCCGGGGGCGTGCCCCGCGTCTCGAAAAGACGCGGGGCACGCCCTTTTCTTTCCGCCGCAGCCGTGGTAAAATACCACCAGAAAAGAGGTGGTCGGGTGAAAAAAGCGGCGGTATGCATCCTGTTTTTGCTGTTGTGCTGCTCGGCCTGCTGCGCTCCCGCACCCGCCGCAGCGCCTGAGGCGGGCGCCGGCGCGGCGCATACCGAGGCCCTGCATCTGGCCCGGGCCCAGCTTGGCCGGCTGGCAGAACGGGTCTCGGAGCGGGAGGAGGAGCGGGTGGTTGCTTTGCTGGAGCGCATCATCCCGCTGCGTCAGGCCCGCCAAGCCTCCGGCGGCTGGCAGCCGGAGGGGGAGGAGGCGCGGCTGGTGGCGCAGCTCAACCGGCTTTACGAGCGCTATACCGCCCGATATCTGGGCGACGGCGGCGGCTGGGACTCCGACAGCCCCGCCGAGCGGGTGTTGGCGGAGTATTGGATCCAGGAGGATGAGACCCTCCGGCCCGACCCGGAAAGCCCGTTCCGGCCGGACGGCGATCGGGAGGTGGAATACGAGGCGCTCTGGGCGCAAATGCGCGGCCTTCTGCCGGAGGGAAGCTGGGCGGCGTTTTCCCGCTTCACCGTCTTTACCGACGGGGCGGACGAGACCCTGGCCTATGTGGCGGCGCTGGACGGCGCGGGGGAGCGCTGGGAGATCGCGGTGGACCCTGCGGACGCGGGAGACGGGGACTGGTTTACCGAGACGGTGCTCCACGAGTATACCCACTACCTGACCCTCAACGCCGGTCAGGTGACCTATACCGCGGCTCAGACCGCCGACACCTACAATGAGGAGGGAATGGCGGCGGTCCCCGGCTCCTATCTGGACGACTTCTATCAGGCCTTCTGGAGCGATTACCTGGACGACCGCCGGGCCAACCCGGAGAGCGATCGCTTTTTCCTGCGGCACGAGGACGACTTCGTGACCGACTACGCCGCTACCGATCCCTCGGAGGATATTGCCGAGAGCTTTACCTATTTCGTGCTCTGGCCCCGGCAGGGCGGCGGCAGCGTGTGGGAGCAAAAGCTGGACTTTTTTTATGGCTATCCGGAGCTGGTAGAGCTGCGGGCGGGCATCCGGACCTGCCTGGGGCTGGCGGAACGGCAGCCCTAGCGAACCAGCCGGGAAAAGCCCCTGGGGGTCTCGGAGCGCAGCAGCAGCTCCGCCCCGGTGACCGGGTGTGCAAAGGACAGCTCGTGGGCGTGCAGGCACAGGCGGCCCAGCGGATCGGTGGCCGCGCCGTACACCTTGTCCCCGGCCACGGGGCAGCCCAGTTCGCTGAAGTGGACCCGGATCTGGTTTTTGCGCCCGGTATCGATCGCTACGGCCAGCAGGGCGTAGTCCGCTCCCAGGCGCTCCACCTGGTAATGCGTGACGGCGGTCTTGCCGCCGGAGCGGACCGAATAGACCTTGTGGATCCGATTTTCCCGCAGCTGGGTGCGGATGGTGCCGGCCGGCTCGGGCGGCGCGCCCTCGACCACCGCGCGGTACCCCCGGCGGCGGATGAGCGTGTTCCATTCGTTTTGAAAGCGCTGCTGCACCGCCTCCGACTTGGCGAAGAGGAGCACGCCGGAGGTGTCCCGGTCCAGCCGGTGGACCAGAAAGGCGCGGCCCTCCCCGCGGTCCCGCAGCCAGTCGGACACCGCACGGAAGGCGGTGCGCTCCTGCTCCCGCTCGTTGGCGGTGGAGAGCAGCCCCGCGGGCTTGTCGATGGCCAGCAGATCCGCATCCTCGTAGAGCAGGGGGAAGGGCAGATCGCCGCCCTGCAGACGGGGACGCAGAGACACGGTCTGGCCGGGGACGAGGGGATGGTCGTGACGGGTGACTGCCTGCCCATCCACCAGCACCTGCCCCCGGGTGAGCAGCGCTTTGATGTTGTTGCGGCTCTTCCCCTTTTGGTGGGAGAGCAGAAAGGGAAGCAGGGTGTCCGCCCGGTCCACCGTGAGGATGGGGGCCTGTTTTGGCTGCATTGGATCAGATCCTTTCATTGAGGTGAGGTAATATGAATGAAATCCTGGCGGGGCTCCATGCCCGCAAATCGGTGCGGGCCTTTTCCGGAGAGCCGGTCACGCCGCAGGAGAAGCGCGCCATCCTGGAGGCGGCCTGTGCGGCCCCCACGGCAGGAAACCAGCAGCTGTACACTATTCTGGATATCACCGACCCGGCCCTGAAGGACCGCCTGGCGGAGACCTGTGATCATCAGCCCTTCATCGCCGGGGCGCCGGTGGTGCTTATCTTCTGCGCCGACTGCCAGAAGTGGTACGACGCCTACCGTGCCGCGGGCTGCGCGCCCCGCAGGCCCGGCGCGGGGGATCTGATGCTGGCGGTCACCGACTGCGCCGTGGCCGCCCAAAACGCGGTCACCGCCGCCGAGAGCCTGGGGATCGGTTCCTGCTACATCGGAGACATCATGGAGCAGTGCCGGATCCATCGCACCCTGCTGGCCCTGCCGGACTATGTGTTCCCGGCGGTCATGCTGGTGCTGGGGCGTCCCACGCAGCAGCAGAAGGCGCGGCCCAAGCCCGGACGGTGCGGGCTGAAGCACATCGTCCATGAAAACGGCTACCGCCGGATGGACACCGGGGAGCTTCGGCAGATGCTGGCCTGGAAAGCGGAGGAGCGGCCCTATGCCGACTGGCTGCGGGCCTTCTGTGACCGGAAGTATGACTCCGGCTTTTCCCGGGAGATGACCCGGTCGGTGGAGGAATACCTCTCCAGCTTCCGGGGCGGCGGATCGTCCTACCCCTGAGCGGCGCCGCACGCTTGCTCCGCCCGTCCCCCGGCGCGGAGGGGGGCACGCCGATACCGCCCCTGGGGCGGCCTGCCCCGGCGGATCAGGACGGCGGGGAATCGGCGGCAGGGCTGTGGTTCCCGGGGAAAAAGCGGGGGAAGAGCTCCTCGGCGGCGGCATGGACGGCGGCCTCGTAGGCGCGGTACTGGGCCAGCGCCCGCCGGGCCTCCGGGGTGAGGATGCTCCCGCCGCCCCTGGCGCCGCCGATCCGGGTTTCCATCAGGGAAAAGCCAAGGCCCTCTTCCGCCGCACGGATCAGTTTGAAGGCCTTGGAGTAGGAGAGGTACATCTGTTTGGCGGCCTGATGGAGAGAGCCGGACCGCTCCACCCGCTCCAAAAGCTCCGCCGGCCCCGGCCCAAAGCACTTCTTTCCCGCGCTGCTGAACAGGACGACCTGACAGCGCTGCTCCATATCTATGCCCTCCTCACGGTGATGGTATTTTATTGTAATACGGATTTCGGCGGGGAGGGTTTGCGCCCGCCGGAAATACGCGTTGCAGCAATTGCACGGCAGCTGCCTGCTGGACGGACCGCAAAGCGGTCGGTCCAGCAGGCATTATTATAGCACAAAAAGCCGGATTCGGCCGGGCGGCCGGAGAAGGAAAGGCGTTATCCTTCAATTCATACAACGAAAATTGACTTTGTGAATAATTTAACCATATAATTTTTGTGCAAATTAACCAGACTGTGTGGTTTAATATTTATCAATAAAAGCGCGGACAAAGAGACGCCAAACGGCTTTTTTTCAAAAAAATTGAATAATTCTATCAAAAATAAAACGGGAAAGGGAAAAACGTCCCCTGAGAAATGAGACAATTTGCCTGGATTGACGGCGGGATGGGATTGTGCTTAGATAAGGGAAACAATACCGAACGGTTTAGAAAGGGGAGACGCGGTAATGCAATATGTCAGCGCATCGTCATCCGGGGAGGCCGTAGAGCTGCTGACCCGGGCCGGGGGCAAGGGCGTGATCATGGCGGGAGGCACGGATCTGATGGTGGAATTCAAAGAGGGAAAGATCTGCCCGGAGTGCTTTATCGACGTAACCAAGGCAGCCGATATGGCCGGGATCTCCGCAGACGGAGAGCGCCTGGTGATCGGCGGGGCGGCCACCCTGACGCAGATCGCCCGCTCGCCCCTGGTCAAGCGATATTTCCCGTCCCTGGCGCAGGGCTGCGGCTGCGTGGGATCGCTGCAGATCCGGAACTCCGCCACGCTGGCGGGCAATGTGGTGAGCGCCCAGCCCGCCGGTGACGGCGCCATGGCGTTGGCGCCCCTGGATCCGGTCTTCACCGTCTGCTCCGCCGGCGGCGAGGCGGAGCTCACTATGGGCGAGATGTACGCGGGCTTTGCCAAGAGCAGGGTGGACCACAGCCGCCAGCTCGTAAAGCGCATCTCCATCCCGCTGCCCCAAAAGGGCGAGGCGGCGGCCTTCTACCGGCTGGAGCTGCGCAAGTCCCTCTCCCTGCCCATGCTCAACTGCGCGGCCATGGTGCACTGTGAGGGCAAAACGGTGACCTGGGCCCGCATTGCCATGGCGCCCGTGGGGGTGGGCCCCGTCCGGGCCGCGGCAGCCGAGGCGTATCTGAAGGGCCGCGAACTGACGGAAGCGGTCATGGCCCGCACGGGTGAGCTGGCTCTGGAGAACGCAAACCCCAGAAGCAATCCGCTGCGCGGCAGCCGGGAGTACCGGCTGGAGGCCCTGCCCGTAATCATCCGCCGTACGCTGGAAGCTTGCCGTGCGCAGCTTTCGTGACAGAGAAGGAGAGGTGACGACAGTATGGCTCAGTTGCATACGACGATCAACGGCGAACCGATCACAGCGGAGGTGGACCCCGCCCTCTCGCTGGCGGAATTCCTGCGGGAAAAGATGTATCTCACCGGCACCAAGATCGGCTGCGGAAAGGGCGAGTGCGGCGCCTGCACCGTTATCCTGGACGGCAAGGCGGTCACTTCCTGCATTATCCCCGTTCTGCGGGCCGAGGGCGCCTGCGTCGAGACCATCGAAGGCCTGGAGCGGGGCGGCAGGCTCCACCCCCTTCAGGAGGAGTTTGTGAACAAGGGCGCGGTCCAGTGCGGATTCTGCACCCCGGGCATGATCATGTCCTCCAAGGCTCTGCTGGACGCCAACCCGGCCCCCTCGAAGGCGGAGATCCGCGAGGCCTTGGGCGGAAACGTCTGCCGCTGCACCGGCTATGTAAACATCGAACAGGCGGTAGAAGCCGCTGCCGACCGCATGAGGAGGGGAGAGGGTTGAGCGTGAGATACGTGGGAAAAGACATCCCCCGCAACGACGGTTTTGACAAGGTGACCGGCCGGGGCGTGTTTACGTTTGACGTACATCTGCCCCGGATGCTCCATGGCAAGATCCTCCGCAGCCCCTACGCCCATGCGAAGGTCCTCTCCATCGACACCAGCGCGGCCGAGGCCCTGCCCGGCGTGCGCGCGGTGTGCACCTTTGAAAATACCACCGCCAAGCTGTGGAACGGCGCGGCCCCCATGTTCATCACTCCGCTGCCCCATAAGCCGGTGCTGGATCAGACCATCTTTACCGGCGAACCCAAGTACATCGGCGACGAAGTGGCCGGCGTGGCCGCGGATACGGAGGAGATCGCCGCCCAGGCGGTAAAGCTCATCCGGGTCGAGTGGCAGCAGCTGCCTGCCGTCTACGACCCTCTGGAGGCCGTCAAGCCCGACGCCCCTCAGGTCCAGCCCCGGTTTGCCAATCCGGAATACAACAACATCTGCGGCGGTCCGGTCATCCTCACCTTTGGCGGCGATCCCGACGAGGCGTTCAAGCACTGCGACGAGGTGGTGGAGTATCGGGTGAAGCTGCCCCGGGTCAAGCAGGCGCAGATGGAGACCCACGGCGCCGTGGCTTCCTATTGTCCCGACGGCAGACTGGACGTGATCTCCACCACCCAGGCCCCTTATCCCACCAAAATGATCCTCGCCGAAGCCCTGGACCTGCCCGTCAGCAAGGTCACGGTACGCAACCCCCCTTATGTGGGCGGCGGCTTTGGCGTGCGGATCGGCCTGTCCGGCAAGGCCGAGATCCTGGCGGCGGCGCTGTCGATGAAGTGCGGCCGTCCGGTCAAGCTGATCTACACCCGCGAGGAAGACTTTACCTGCTCCGATTCCCGCCACGGCGGCTATCTGGAGTGCCGCCTGGGCGCCCGAAAGGACGGCGCCTTTGTGGCGCTGGACACACGGGCGTGGCTGAACACCGGCGCTTACGCCACCTTTGGCACCGACTTGGTGGGCGTCTGCGGTGCCTGCGGTACGGCGGGCGCCTACGTGATTCCCAACTTCCGCTACACCGGCTGGCCGGTCTATACCAACCAGATGACGGCCGGCGCCATGCGCGGCTTCGGCTCCCCCCAGGGAAACGCCGTGGTGGAGCCCGCCATCGAGCTCATGGCCCAGAGGCTGGGGATGGACTCCATCGAGCTGCGCAAGAAAAACTCCACCCGCGAGGACACCCGAAACTGGTTCCCATTCCCGCCGGGCTCCTGCGGCACCAACGAGTGCCTGGATCGGGCGGCCGCCGCTATCCAGTGGAACGAAAAGCACGGCCGGGCCGCTCAGCAGACCGGTCCGGTCCGCAGGGGGGTGGGGATCTCCGCCGGTACGCACGTGAGCAACGCGGCTCCGTTCTGTGTGGACTATAATACGGTGCTCCTCCGCATCGAGCGGGACGGCACCCTCTTCGTGAACAGCGCCATTCCGGAGATCGGCCCCGGTTCCACCACCGCGTGCCTCCAGGTGGCCAGCGACCTCATCGGGGTCCCTTTCCAGAATGCGGTCATGAAGTTTGGCGACACGGACGCCGCCGCCTTCGACATCGGCAGCCATGCCACCCGGACGCTCTACACCGTCAGCTACGTCATGGCCGACGCGGCCAAGGAGCTGCGCCGGGATATCTTCACCTGGGTGGGCCGGCACCTGGACCTGGACCCCGGGAGCCTAGAGCTGGACGACGGCATAATTACCAGCGGCGGCAAGCCCGTGTCCACCCTGGCGGAGATGGCTTCCGCCGCCCACCTGGAGGGCAAGCAGTTCATGGCCTCCTCCTGCAAGGTGCCGCCCAACTGCCTGCCCTTCTACGCCCAGGCCGCAGAGGTGGAGGTGGACCTGGAGACCGGCATGGTCAAGGTGCTCAAGGTGGCCGCTGCCCACGACGTGGGCAGGGCCGTAAATCCCCGCCTGTGCAAGGGGCAGATTGAGGGGGGCGTGCTCCAGGGCGTGGGCTATGCAGTCCGCGAGGAGATGACCTATGTGGAAGGGAAGGGGTTTTATAACAAGGGCTTTCACAGCTATATGCTTCCCACCGCTGACGACCGCCCCGAGATCGAGTCGATCCTGGTGGAAAACCCGGACCCCTCCGGCGTGTTTGGTATCATCGGCATCGGAGAGTGCGGCGTAAATCCCACGCTGGCCGCCATTGGCAACGCGGTGGAGGATGCCACCGGCGTCCGCTTCCATGAGTTTCCCTTGACGCCGGGCCGGGTGCTGGCCGGGTTGAAGGCCGCCGGGAAGGTCTGACCCGGTTCGCCGTTCAAGCAAGCACGGATGCGAACGAGCCTCCTCGGCCTAAGGGCGCCTCGGCCGGGGGCGGGGGATGATTTGGTTCCCTTTTTATTCCAAAAGCGATGACTGTCCGGAAAACCGCTCGGATGGCCATCGCTTTTGTCGTTTCTAACTGTGTGCCGGCCGATTCGTATGATATACGAAAAAGGCCGCTTGCGTTTCTCCGTTCCGATTTGGAACGAAGGGAAGCTATGAGATCCGGGCCCGGTTACGAACGGTATGGCTGATCCAACTTGCGCCAAAGGGTCGATCTGCTGATGTGAAGGTAGGAGCATAGCTTGTCCTTGTCCCCGCCAAAGCGCTCCAAGAGGAAGGCGATGTAATGGCGTTCCAGCGCCTTGAGGTCGTCTGTAAGCGGCGCGGTATATTGCGCATGCAGATCCGAATGCCCCTTTTGCTGCATCATCCGGGCTAAAAACGCACGATCCAATCGATAATCCCTGCACAGCAGCACCACGCGTTCGGCAAAATTCCGTAGTTCCCGGATATTTCCCGGCCAATCGTAATCCAGGATCGGCTCAAAAACGGACATGTCGTCCCAAAACACGGCCCGTTTCTCCTGCTCGGAAACTTCCGCCAAAAAGCTGGTAAACAGCGGAACGATGTCTTCCCTGCGTCTGCGCAGGGGGGGAATGTCCAGCTCCAACAGCGCTAAACGATAGTAGAGATCCTCGCGAAACTTCTTTTGCTGGACCATCTCGAGCAGATCCCGGTTGGTAGCCGCAATGATCCGCACGTCCACAGGGATAATCCGGCTTCCGCCCACCCGCATGACTTCTTTTTCCTGCAGTACGCGAAGCAATTTAGCCTGAAGAGAAAGCGGAAGCTCCCCCACCTCGTCCAGAAAAAGGCTTCCATGATGGGCCAGTTCGAACAGGCCCTGCTTCCCGCCGGGGAGCGCACCGGTAAAGGCGCCCTTTTCGTAGCCGAACAGTTCACTTTCTATCAGGTTTTCATTAAAAGTCGCGCAATTGATTGCAAGGAAAGGGCCGTCGGCCCGCAGGCTTTCATTATGAATACTGGAGGCGATGACTTCTTTTCCAGTGCCGGTCTCGCCCCTTAGAAGAATCGTGCCGTTGCTCTTCGCATAGCGCTTGGCCATTTCTACAAGCTGTATGGATACCGGATCACGGCAGACGATGTCTTGAAAAAAGGTCTTTGCCGTTAACCCCCGCTCCCGGTTCTGCCTGCGGATTGACAACTCCATCTTTTCTACGTCGTTGGCATTGCTGAGGACAAAGGCGTACATGCGCTCTTCGCCCACCACCCGGGGGATGACGCTGACTACATAACGTTTGCCGCGAATATCCGCCAGCTGGTTGGCCGGGAGTTCCAGCAGCAGGGGCAGTTCCATGCCGAACAGTTCCTGTACCTGATTGCAGGGTTCGCGTTTTAGCAGAAGACGCTCGGCCTGAAGGTTGCAGCTTTTGATTTTTCCGGTCTCATCCGCTATAATGACAGCCTCTGCGATAATATTTGTGATAACGGAGATGAAACGATCCTGCGCCCGCTCTTTCAGCGTCATTTCCGTCATATAGCGTGCTTCTTCGATCGTATTGCGATAGGAACGTTCATCGATCACAAAGTTCCGGCTGGGCAATCCAAGACGTTTTGCAATCATGATCGGCTCCACGTCTCCGATCACAAGATCCAGCTTTCCCTGCCCCCAGAGCTGACGGATTTCCTGCTCCACCGAAGCGCGGTCATAGAACCGGTAAAAGCTTAATTCGTAATCCCCCAGGAACAGCTGAGCCCGCTGCTCCTGCTGCTCCTGTCCGGGCGTGTAGGAGCCGATCTCAAAAATACAGATCTTGCGGTACCCATCCGCTACGCATTCCTTCAATAGGGTCAAGATGGCGTACAGCCCGTAATTTAATTCAAAGATCGGGACCGGGATACGATTGACATAAAGATATTGCGCCAGGCTGCCCCGCGTGAGGATCCCATAAATATCGGTTTCCTGGAGCGCCTCCCGTACTTGCCGGAGCAATTCGGGACACGGGCTGGACCGGATAAATTTATAAATGTAGGGCTGTAGTGCCCGAAAGGACACCATATTGTCCACACCGTCCGGGGCTACGACAAGAAATTGCTTATCTGATCTCTGATCCATTGCATGCGTTCCCTCCCCGCTTTCCATTTTACCACAGCTGTTTTGAAAATGAAATCTAAAATTTCATAATTGAAACAACGCTTCCACGGCGTTGTTTCCCGACCCCGGCGGGACTCGGACCGACCCGTTGCGCCGGAAGCGTTTGCACGCCGCAGTCCGCCTTTGTCACTGTTGGCATGCAGTTTGCTTTTATAAAAAACGAGACGCGCATCTCAAGCAATTCCCCATCGCTGCCAAGAAAACGAGGAGGCCCGATGATCCACTATCTGCTGTTGAAATTTAAACCAGGCTTTTTTTCCGACGAGGTCTTTTCCATGGCCGTCGAAGTTTTTACCGGCATCGGTAAAGCACTGGCGGGGATCGAAGATGTCCAGGTCAGCCGGAACTGCATTCCCCGGGATACCAACGCAGACCTGCTGGTACGTATGACATTGGAGGGGCACGAGGCGCTGGAGGCCTACCTGGAGCATCCGCTCCACCGTAGCTTTGCAGAGGAGATCGAGCCCTGTATATCCCGGCGCCTAACATTTGATTGCATGGAAATGGAAAGATTGGAAAGGAGAGAGACATCTTGATCAATGCGGTTCTTATGGCGTCAAACGACGATGTGGTTACCGTTACCCAGGCTGTACCCGCCGGCGGAGAGATCTGCTATCAGCGGGAGGGTGAGACATTTTCCCTTGCCGCCGCCACCGACGTACCCCTCTACCACAAGGCGGCCCTGCGGGATCTGGCGGAGGGAAGCTCCGTCATCAAGTATGGCGAGCATATCGGCCACGCCACCCGGCCCATCGGCCGTGGGGAACACGTCCACACGCAGAATCTGAGTAGTACACTCTGAGGGGGGGAGGGGATCGGCATGCATTTTATGGGATATCGCCGCACGGATGGCCACGTAGGCATCCGCAACCACGTGGTGGTCATGCCGGGCTGCATATGCTCGGCTGGAGCAGCCAGGAAGATCTGTGAGAAGAGCGGGGCCACCTATCTCTATAATCCCAACGGCTGTGCTCAAGATGCTAGGGACACCGCCATGACCCTGGAGATCCTGTCTGGCCTCATCGCCAACGGCAATGTGTACGGGGCCCTCATTGTGGGGCTGGGCTGTGAAAGCATCCAGGAGGCCCGGTACATGGAGGCCATCCGGAAAAAGACCGATAAACCCGTCCGCTATATCAGCATCCAGAAGGAGGGAGGCCTGGGGCGCACGGTGGCCCATGGCCTGGAACTGGTGGCGCAACTCCAGCAGGAGGCCCGGGCCTGCCGGCGGGAGAGTTGCGATATAAGCGAACTCATCGTGGGCCTGGAGTGCGGTGGCTCCGACCCCACCTCTGGCTTTTCCATCAACGTGGTGCTGGGCAATACCTCCGACCGCCTGGTAGATCTGGGGGGCACCACCATCCTATGCGAGACGCCGGAGGCCATCGGGGCAGAGAATATCCTCAAACGCCGGGGCTGTACCCCCCAGGTGGGGCAGCAGCTCTATGACGCCGTGCTGGCCAATGAACGCCGCCACCTGGAAGCCGGCGAGGATATCCGCAATGTAAACCCCTCCCCCGGTAATAAGGCTGGTGGTCTCACCACCTTGGAAGAAAAGTCCATCGGGTGCGTCCACAAGAGCGGTACCAGGCCCTTCCAGGCGGTTTACAGCTACGGGCAGATGGTGGACAAGAAGGGCTTAGTATTCATGGACGGCACCGCCTACGACGTGGCATCCACCATGTCCCTTATTGCCGGCGGGGCCCAGTTGGTAGTGTTCACCACCGGCCTGGGTACCCCCGTTGGCAGTGCCATCGCCCCCGTCCTCAAGGCCACCGGAAATGGACATACCGCCCAGTGGCTGGAGGACATCATCGACTTCGACAGTAGCGCCAGCATCACCGGTGAGAAGACGGTGGAAGCTCTAGGGGATGAGTTGCTGAAGTATATCTGCCGTGTGTGCGACGGCGAGCTGGTCAAGGCGGAGATCAACGGCATCTCCGACATGGCCATCGATCAAATGGGCAGTTACTGCTAAGTTCCCTGAAAATTTATACTGTCTGCAAAGGACTTTAGAGAGGAGAGCAAGCTATGAAAATCCTGAAAACCATACAAAAGGTCCCCGGTGGTCTGATGGTTGTCCCTCTATTCTTGGGCGCTATCGTTAATCTGGTATTTCCTCAGTTTCTGGATCTGGGTGGCATGACCACCGCCACATTCAAATCCGGAGCCTCTGCTTTTATCGGAGCCAGCCTGATGTGCGTGGGCTCTCAGATTACCGTCACCCGGGTGGGCGAGCCCCTCAAGCGGGGTGCAGTGTTGCTAATCGCCAAGTTCCTGGCCGGCTTCGTGCCCACCGTCATCGCCAACATGATTTGGGGCCCCGCCGGCGTGCTGGGGATTACCCCTCTAATGCTCCTGGCCGCCGTCACCAACAGCAACGGGGGTATGTACCTGGGCCTGATGACGAACTTTGGGGATGAAAACGACCTGGGTGCCCAGTCCCTGCTAGGTATCAATGACGGCCCCTTTCTTACCCTGCTGGGGCTGGGTCTGGCCGGTGTAACCAGCTTCGATTGGAAGTCCTTACTGGCCTCTGTGGTACCCCTAATCGTAGGCATCATCTTGGGAAATCTGGACAAGGACATCCGGAAATTCCTGCAACCCGGCATCATGTTTACCCTGCCCTTCTTGGCGTTCTGCCTGGGGACCGGCCTGAACCTGCGCAACATCGTTACCGGCGGCGCCATCGGTATCGTCCTGGGTGTACTGGTAGTGGTTCTCACCGGTATCTTCACCATCACTGCCGATAAGCTGATTCTGCGTCGTCCTGGCTACGCCGGCGCCGCCATCTGCACTACCGCTGGCAATGCCGTGGCCGTTCCCGCTATTATCGCAGAGGCATCTCCCAACCTAGCCTACCAGGTGGAGTCCGCCACCGCAGCCGTGGCTACTGCCGTCATTGTCACCGCCATTCTCTGCCCCATTGTCACCAGCCTGATGGCCAAGAAGTTCGGTTGCCCCAAGCTGGAGCGGGAGGCCCTGGCCAATCAGGATGTCAAAGGCTGATTGGCCATCTGCTAAGTGCAAGTAAAACTCCTGGATTTCTGTAAGACCCGGAAGTCTGCCCGGGGACACCACCCAAGCAGATACCCACAGGGACAGAGGATACCCCACGTCCCTGTGGGCAATGTTTGAGTTGCCCATCAATGACAACGGCTTGTATTAATCGGTTGTGCTGTAAAGGTTCATTTGCCACAAAAGGAAAGGTGCATCGCTTTATAAGCAATGCACCTTTCCTTTGTTTCAGCGAGGTCATGGCCTTCTGCTCACACATCCGAAAGTCCGTTTGAATAATATCACCTAGGTGGCGTCTACACGAAACAAATGATATAATACTCAAACTTCGCACCCTGTTTGAGCGTCAAAATCAGCCTTTAGGCTGTCCAAATCGAGAAATTCCGCAATATCAGCAGGCAAATCAGCCAAGAACTTCACGATGAGGGCACAAATACCCTGCTGCAAGGGATTAAACCCCTGCAGCAATTCTCCCAGAAAAAGTTGCAATTTCTCCAAAGCCTCCGTAAACGATATGTCCGCCAATTCGTCTGCTACCAGGCAAAACAATGGTCCGGCAGAACGAAGATCCTGGTTCTCCCGGATACCAACCGCCAGGAATATATATCGGGCAAACACAATGGCGCACTGGGCGCACATTGCATCGTAAGAAAGAGAGCGGCACTCGCCGGTCAGACGCAGCACAGATTTGCTGGTTTTGAAGAAAACCTCAATGTCCTAGCGCTTGCCGTATAGCTGGATGGTCTCGTACTCTGTCAACGTAGTATCGGTAGAAATCAGCACCAGATAGTCTTTCCGGTTGCTGCGGTTTCGGACAAATAGCAACTTGGCTGGAATAGGCGCATCCTCCGGCTCTCCACCGCAAATTTCAATGGGGACGCTCAGCAAATACCGGGAGCGGCCACGGTGTTTTTTGCACCGAGCGTAGATATCCTTGCAGGACAGCAGCTCACCCTGAAACGAGTAGTGGATCTTGCTGCTTTTCTTCACCATAGACACGACATCCAGATTCTTTTCCCGCATGGAACGGATTACCTTCGGGGAAGAAAACCAGCGATCAAAGAGAACATAGTCTGCACAAATCCCGGCAGACTGGGCTTCGGAAATCAAATCTGAGATGACTTCCGTCCCCTTTTTCACAGCCAATTTTCGTATTTTTGCTCCGTTGCTGCGAGAATTCAGAACCTTTCCTTCAAAAAGCCGATTCTCCTGTTTTTCTGTAGACAACAGACAGGAATTCACCGGAAGGAAGGTCACGCCGTCAGACCAGCCAAGGGTCAGCATGCGGTAGCCACGGGTGTAACGGTGACGGGCATGGTCGTAAACCTTCGCCAACAGCTCAACTTTTTTGGAGCCGTTTCTCTCGAAAACGGTGTCATCAATGACAAAAGCGTTCCTGCGTTTTTCGTTGGTCAAAGGCTCCAACGTTGTTCCAATGATCTTGGCAGAGAGCAGCGTGGTAAAGCGCATCCAGTTGATGTGCGTGGCGTTTTTGAGACGGTATACGGCATCCTTTCCGAAAAATGGAGCCTTGCCGGATTGCATGTCCAGAAACATGCTGCGATTGCGAAATACCAGGCAAAACAGGTAGCTCATGATGGCCATGACGGACACGCCTTGCTGCTTGTAGGCATTGCTTTTTCGCAGAATTTCACTTAGCTGATACCGCTTGAAAAATTCCTGGATCCTTGCGGAAGTCTGCTTCCCATTTTCTTCATCAAATGCTATACTCTTCATTGTGCAGACCCTCTTTTTATGTGTTTGGTGATGTGTGGTAACTTCATTTTAACACATATTGGGCCTGCACATTTTTGTTTTTATCTTACTTAAAAAGTTGTATTTTTTAAGGGTGCGAAGTTTGAGATATAATAGTTGCAACTGAAGCAGTTGGAGGCTAAAGATATGGATGCATCCTACCATAGGCACGACATCAGTGACGCAGCATGGGAACTCATCGCGCCTTACCTCCCTGGTCAGCGTGGCCAATGGGGTGGAATAGCCGAGGATAATCGCAGATTCATCAATGCAGTCCTTTGGGTGCTACGCACCGGAGCGCCTTGGCGCGATCTTCCACCCGCCTATGGGAAATGGGGTACGGTACACCAGCGGTTTATCCGCTGGCGCAGAAAAGGGACTTGGGAGAAACTTCTGGAAATCTTGATTGATGAGCCTGACTTTGAATGGCTGATGATAGATGCGAGCCATGTAAAAGTGCATCCCCATGCAGCAGGGGCTCGTGGCGGTAATCAAGCCATGGCAAAGACAAAAGGGGGCTCAACACCAAGATACATCTGGCCGTGGATGTGCATGGTATGCCAGTCCAAATTATTGTTACAGAAGGTACCCGGGCAGATTGTAAAGAAGCTATCCATCTGATCAAAGGCATTGACGCAGAAGCACTGCTGGCGGATCGGGGATATGACACCGATGAGATCATTTCCTATGCTCTCGATGCAGGCATGGAGCCGGTTATTCCACCGAAACGCAATCGGAAGGAACTACGCGAGTATGATAAATATCTGTACCGGACGCGTCACTTGGTTGAGAACGCTTTTCTTGCGTTAAAACAGCGGCGTGGCATAGCCATACGCTATGCAAAAACACTTGATGCCTTTGTCACTGCTGTTCAAGTCAGATGCATTGTCATTTGGCTGGACATCTTGGCATAACTCGTGTAGACACAATCTAGACAAAACAGAAAGAATCGGCGGCTACGCCTTGAGAGCAATTTCGAGGAGATTACGCCGATGAGGAACTACCCAAAAGCCCTGAAAAGAAAACTTCTGGATACCATGGGGCTGTTGACAAAGCCCGCGTATCACTGGAAATATGATATAATGAAAAAAGAGCGGAGAGGGGGATGGGAATGCAACTGAAGCTGCACATGGTGACGATAGAAGATTTGGTCCCTGAGGGACACTTTCTGCGAAAACTGGAAGCCACGCTGGACTTGTCCTTCGTGCGTGAAGAAACAGCCTATTTGTACAGCCCCAGGTATGGCCGCCCGTCCATCGCCCCAGTGATGCTGGTGAAGTATCTGATGGTAGGATACCTGTACGGAATCCCATCGGAACGGCAGATCGAGCAGCGGATTCAGACGGATGTGGCCCTGCGGTGGTATCTGGGTCTGGAGCTGTTTGACCGGGTACCGGACCACAGCACCATCTCTCAACTGCGCCGTCGCAAGCTTTCTTTCCGCAAGGTTTTCCGCCGGCTGTTTGAGGAAGTGGTGCGTCAGTGCATCAAGAAAGGTCTGGCCAGCGGACGGCTGGCAGCCACCGACTCCACTCATGTGGACGAGAACGGCGAGACCAAACAGAAGTGGGAAACCCGCACTTCCTATCAGGAGGCATTGAAGCGCAAGGCAGAGATCGAGAGCCAGAAAAGCTCCAACTCCTTTCTTCCGCCCACCAATCAGAATATTACGGAGTTCCTGTCGGACTTCGTCTCCCTCTATGGTGAAAAACGGTGGGGTGTGTCCATGTACGACAGCCAAAACTCGCTGATTGCCAACTACATCAACCCCATCATCGGGGATATGAAGGTGCAGGACATCACCACGCGGGTGGTGGACAAGTACATCCAGACCTTGCAGAAAACCCCTGCGGTGAACACCAGGACGCACCACGCCAAAACGGAGTTCGTGACCAACGCTACCATCGAGAAGATCATCAAACTTCTCCGCTGTGCCTTCAAGCAGGCGGTTCGGTGGGAGCTGGTTGCCAAGAACCCCTTTGATAATGTGGTGTTGCCCAAAGTGGAATACAAGAAGCGGGACATCTGGACCGCCGATATGATCCGCACCGCCCTGGACCAGTGTACGGACAGCAAACTCTATGTGGCAATGAACCTGGCCTTTGCCTGTTCGCTGCGCATGGGTGAGATTCTAGGACTGACCTGGAGCAATGTCCACATCTCCGATGAAGAAATCGCTGACGACAACGCCTATGTCTACATCGACAAGGAGCTGGCGCGGGCCTCTAAGCGAGCCATTGAGATGCTGGGGCAAAAAGACATCTACCATGTGTTCACGCCTCTGTTTCCCAACACCAGCACCAGGATCATTTTGAAGAAGCCCAAGACTGATTCCAGTATCCGCAAGGTGTGGTTGCCCAAGACTCTGGCTTATATCCTGCGAGAATGGAAATCCGCGCAAGACGAGCTGCGGGCGCTGCTCCGCGACGAGTATCAGGACTACGATCTGGTGGTGGCGCTGGCCAATGGCCGCCCCTGTGAGGACCGTATCATCCTGAAGTCGTTCGAAAAGCTGCGGGAGAAGGCAGGGCTACCCAAAGTGGTCTTTCACTCCCTACGCCATTCCAGTACCACCTATAAGCTGAAGCTCAACCACGGCGACCTGAAGGCCACCCAGGGCGATACCGGACACGCCCAGATCGACATGATCACCAGCGTGTATGCGCACATTCTGGACGAGGACCACAAGATCAACGCCCAGAAGTTTGAGAGCGCCTTCTATGCCAATCCTGACCTGCGTTCGGTTCGTCCCCCGGAGGAACCAAAGGAACCGGTGCCCGCCACATTGGATTTGGAGGCCCTGGTGGAACAGCTTCGCAAGTCGCCGGAACTGGCCAACACATTGGCCGCATTGCTGGCGTCGGCCCCATCCGAAAAATAGGGCGGGAAAATCGTATTAGCAAATCGGCGTTTTTTATTAGCAAGGCCGGAAAAATAGTTCGAAGCCAATTAGCAGGCATACAGCGGAAAATGTATAAAATCGTTCCGGTGGAGCGGAAAGAACGCTCCGAGGAAATAATAACAAAAACCGCTGTAAACCATCAAAAAACGGATCACAGCGGTCATTTTTGGAGCGTGTTGACGAAAAAGATGCACCTTATATGAGCGTTGCCGTTTATATGTTGTATGGGTGTTTTACTTTACAGCGAAAACCTTGGCGCAGTGGAGATTTATTTGCATCGAGTATATCAAATGAGCAGCAGGCTCCCAATTAAAATAAGTGCCATCATTTTACTATAATTTGTAATTTCGATGAATTTTTTCTTGACGTATTCATCAGTTCCTGATGTTAACATATGCATATCTGTAGAAGTCGGGTTAATCATCACTAAAATGGACACCCAAAATGGAGAAATATGGGCTTTGTCAGCATTACTAAAAGTGAAGCATGGAACAGGATTTAAAACTATTGTTAATGCGAGACTTTTTTATAAGTATACTTGAAATGCTCAAAAATCCGGGCCATATTCAATAAAATCTGCAACAAACATCATCTTTCTGGCAGTAGAAATATAGTTTTTTAAATGTTTCGTTCGAAGTACGGAAATCAGACCATTTTTATTGTTTCCGTCAAAGCAAAGAGGAAGAAGAGTTAACGCAATCTTTCTATCGTTCTCACTTAGTGTCTCTAACTCTAGAAGTGCAGACAATGTATTTCCAGCATTTTTTGCGCCCGTTACAAAGTCCTGAATCATAGCGCTTACACAATCACTGGGTAAATACTTCCTTAAAAATACTGGAGTAAATGGTTTTTTCTGTTCCCCTGACATATTTTCAATTTTTGTTTTGCTTACTGGTAAATCTTTAAATGCAGTATCTTTTGCGGTAGTGAAACATACTGTTGTATGATTCTTGTATGCCTGCAATGAAGCAATTAACTCTGGAATTCTTCTTTTTAAAAATCCGTTCCCACATATCGCTGCTCTTTGCATGTATGCAATCAATTGATCAATTTCATCACACTGACTGATAATAAACCAGCAGGGGCGAGGAGTACCGTTTGTGCTATATGCGGCGGCAACAAATGGCCACGCTTGTTGGGCGGTCAATTTCCGATTTTCAGCGGTTAAGACACCTGCAGAATCTAGTCCTAAAGCGTACAAATCTACTAAAAATTCGTCAATTGGTAAATCCAATCTATTTTCATCAAGACGAGTATTGGCTGTCAAAATGTCATTATTAAATTTATCCGGGGTCGTGCTTAGCGTGCGCTTAATATTTTGTATGGCTATTGGCAGTGCTTCTGGGTTATGAGGCTCAATCCGAACAGGTACCCCGTCTTTGCCACCGCGGTTTTTAAGTAAATATATGCTATGCGCATCTGTCAATGTTTTTGCTAAATATGACAGATCCCCTTCTGTTGGTGGTGAGACAGCAATTCGATCAAATGAATCAACCCAATCTGGCTTTATTTCTGGGATATACGGTAGGACAATATACATTCCGCGCAACAAATTTACTTTTGCTGCATTGTCTTTTGCAGAACGAAACCTTCGGGTAAGATCTTCTATAATTACCTCTCTATCCCGAATTGCCGCTTCAGGCGCTGGAAGATTTTTTAGGTATGGCTTTAATTTTTTGCTCTGAGATAGCAATTGAATAAAATCAAATATATCCGAGGCCACGGCAATTGCTATATCACGTGAACAACCGAGTCCTGCATGCAGACCATTAGCACGTAATTCTTGGTGTAGTTTAAATTTCCCAAGGCAATGGAGAATCTTCGTTCTTTGCTCCGCGTGGTCATCAGGATTTCCCCAAATATAGGAAATGCAACTATCTTCGTTTTTTATGTAGCGGCGCATATCTTCAATGACCTCACTGCCAAATCGATATACGCCAGATGCTATATTTCCATCCTTATACATTGCCTCTACACCTTTTGCCTGAACTAAACACGCTTTTACCAGAAGTTCTGCAGCAGCACCATAAAGGCCGACTATTGGAGCCTGTTTAGTTTCAGGTTTACGAAGGTTTCTAAGTGTTGGCATAGCCATACCATAAAGTGCCATTAAATAAGACTCAACACCACCATCTAACAACACAATTGTATTGTTCTTCAAAAATTTCGGCATGGTATTTCCTCACTTCCTTTAGTGCATTAGGCATTAAGATAACCAGTATTTGCGTATATCAAAGCTGGATTTGTGCCATACATTCACCTTATTAATGCCTTTTATTGTACTGCTGTTTCCATAATTTGTCCACTGTATCCAGTAAATAAGAAATGGAGGCACGCCCAACACTCAGCCAGTGTGTCTCGATTTGCCACTTCAGTCGGGTAATCTGCGTGTATAGCAAGGTGGACTTTTTCGCCACGATCATGTTCTCGCGCTAGCGCCCGAAGAACCAGTGTTAGTTTTCGTGATTCCTATTGACAAACAGGGGAGGCGATGTTCAGTCTCTCAACCAGCATAGACACTCTATTTGTACCAGTAGTCAATCCAGTAAATTATGTTGCTACCGGCTTATCGTATCCACAGCATTTTTACCTTCTGCAATTTTGAATTGTCCGGTGATAGTATCCGTTTAGAGGCTTCAACCGTCGACGCATCGGAGAAACTTCTTGCCGAAGCTATGTCCTTGCTTATAGCGACCTTTTTACATCGGTGCTAATCTCGCGCATCACATTAGCAGCGAAGTCTTGCGAGTTTCCTCGCCTTATTTTCCGTGGTATCCTGACCTAATAACAAAGGAGGATATTGCTATGAAATATTCAAACAAAGAAAAGTTATCCATTGTCGCACGCTGCCAGCAAGGGGAAAGCATTGCCACTCTTTCCAATGAACTCGCTATCCCGCGCAGCACCTTATATCGGTGGCTCAAATCTTTTCCTACGGACAGTGCTGGAAAGCCATTGAAATTTTCCTATCAAGAATATACATTACTCCAGCGTAAAGTTGAAAAATTACAAAATATCATCACGATTCTAAAGTCTGCTGATTGTTTGGTATCCGCACCATTGAGGGAACGGCTTCATGCTTTGGAGCCGTTTTATGGAAAATATGAGATCCATACAATATGCGAAGCTCTGGATGTCGACCGTGGTACATTTTACAACCATATGTTACGAAACAAGCGTGAAAATGCCTGGTTTGAGAAGCGCCGACAAGAGTATTGCCAAGTGATTCGAGATGTGTTTGATGAATATCATCAGGTGTTGGGCGGGGAGAAAATTCGGACGATTCTCATTCAGCGTGGGCATCAAATCAGTGCGGAATATGTCTCACGGCTCATGCGTGAGATGGGCTTGAGCAGTGTTCGGACAACAGCGAAAAAGGAATATCTGAAATTGCGTGAGCCGGAGCGAAAGAAGAACCTCCTACAACAGCAATTTACTGCCACTCAGCCAAATCAGAGGTGGGTCAGCGATGTTAGCTGTTTTAAACTCGGAGATCACTATTTTTATGTCTGCGTGATCATTGATCTCTTCTCCCGTAAAGTAATCGCATATAAGATTTCAAAAAGGAATAGTACGCAACTTATCACCGCAACATTCAAAATGGCATATGAGGAACGCCAACCACCGTCTGGTCTTATTTTTCATAGCGACCGAGGAGCGCAATACACCTCACATCGTTTCCAACAGCTCCTGCATGAACACAATACGGAGCAGTCTTTTTCGCAACCCGGCAAGCCACATGACAATGCGGTCGCAGAATCATTCTTCGCATCGCTGAAAAAAGAAGAACTCTATCGAAGAGAACATCCTTCCGATAGAGCATTTCAAGCCAGTGTTGCCTCCTATATTGAGTTTTACAATACCAAACGACCGCATCGAACATTGAAAAATCTAACACCATGCCAGATGGAAGAAAACTTCAGCAAGAACGACAAATGAGACATCTGTGTTCGAATCGCCTGGTTTTTACGTTTTCTGCTTCGATTTGAAGAGGTTTGAATTTGAGCGTCTCATATTCGCTTTGGTATAATGTCTTCAAAAAACACTGTCATACCAAGGCTTTTGAGGTGCAAAACGACCCTACCCGATCCGCAAGTCTCATCAACTTGTTCGAATTGGGTAGGATCGTTCATTTTGGCACCCCCGGCTGGGTTCGAACCAGTGGCCTGTCGCTTAGGAGGCGACCGCTCTATCCAACTGAGCTACGGGGGCATATACAGAAAATATTCAATTTTACAGGGCTCCAGGATTCGAACGATTCGATTTTTAGGAGGCGACCGCTCTATCCAACTGAGCTACGGGGGCTTATACAGAAAATATTCAATTTTGCAGGGCTGCAGGATTCGAACGATTCGATTTTTAGGAGGCGACCGCTCTATCCAACTGAGCTACGGGGGCTTATACAGAAATTATTCAATTTTACAGGGCTCCAGGATTCGAACGATTCGATTTTTAGGAGGCGGTCGCTCTATACAACTGAGCTACAGGGGCATATGCAAAAATATTCAATTGTGCAACTCCGGTGGACGAGAGATCGCCAAATGTTAGGAGGGCGGTGCTCTGCCCAGCTGAGCTACTGGCGCGTATAAGGGTGGAAAAGGGACGTCTGCCACACCGGGGAACCGGGGGGCGGAACGTTTTGGAGATCCCGCCCGGCGCCGAAAAAAGTCCGCTTTCCCGGGGCGGCGAATAAAACGGGCGCCACAAAACTGCGGGCCTTTGGACGATGCAGCCGCCCCGCCCGGCGGAGGGGATGCGCCGGCGCCTGCTTATTGTAACCCAAAGTGGGTAGCCCTGTCAACGGTATGAAATGATCCGGCAGCGAAAAAATTTGAAAAACACATTGCGTTTTTGGGCCGGTTACGGTATAATACAGGGTCGAGTTTACAACGATATTGTTTGAAAATAGGATTTGAGGTGCACCACTTTGCAGGATACCAAGCTGAGAAATGTAGCCATCATCGCCCACGTCGACCACGGCAAGACCACCCTGGTGGACGAGATGCTCAAGCAGGGCGGCATTTACCGGGAAAATCAGGCCACGGTAGAACGGGTCATGGACTCCAACGATCTGGAGCGTGAGCGCGGCATCACCATTCTGGCCAAGAACACCGCCGTCCATTATAAGGATGTGAAGATCAATATCGTGGATACGCCGGGCCATGCCGACTTTGGCGGCGAGGTAGAGCGCATCCTCAAGATGGTCAACGGCGTCATTCTGCTGGTGGACGCTGCCGAGGGCCCCATGCCCCAGACCCGTTTTGTGCTCTCCAAGGCGTTGGAGCTGGGCCACCGGGTGATCGTGGTGGTCAATAAGATCGACCGGCCCGACCAGCGGATCCACGAGGTGGTGGACGAGGTGCTGGAACTGCTGCTGGATCTGGATGCCACCGACGAGCAGCTGGATTCCCCCATGCTGTTCTGCTCCGGCCGCCAAGGCACCGCCTCCTACTCCCCCGAGGCGGCGGGTACCGACCTGGTGCCGCTGTTCGAGACTATCCTGGATTATATCCCCGCCCCCGAGGCTGATGTGGACGCGCCCTTCCAGATGCTGGTCTCCTCCATTGACTACAATGAGTTTGTGGGGCGCATCGCCATCGGGCGTATCGAGCGGGGCGCCATCAAGCAGAACCAGGACATTGCCGTGTGCAACTATCACAGTGCGGACGCGCCGGCCAAAAAGGCCAAGGCAGTCTCCCTCTACCAGTTCGACGGCCTGGGCCGGGTACCGGTGAGCGAGGCCACCGCCGGCAACATCATTGCCATGAGCGGAATCGGGGAGGTGACCATCGGCGACACCATCTGTGCCCCTGAGGCGGTGGAGCCCATTGAATTTGTGAAGATCTCCGCACCCACCATCGAGATGACCTTCTCGGTCAATGACTCCCCCTTCGCCGGGCGGGAGGGAAAGTTCGTCACCTCCCGCCAGCTGCGGGAGCGCCTGTTCCGGGAGACCATGAAGGATGTGTCCCTGCGGGTCAGCGAGACCGACTCCACCGATTCCTTCAACGTGGCGGGACGGGGCGAGATGTCCCTGTCCATCCTCATCGAGACCATGCGCCGTGAGGGCTACGAGTTCCAGGTCTCGCCCCCTCGTGTGCTGTACCAGGAGATCGACGGGAAGAAGTGCGAGCCCATCGAGCGCCTGGTGGTGGACGTGCCGGCCGACGCGGTGGGCTCTGTTATTGAGAAGATCGGCTCCCGGAAAGGCGATCTGGTGGAAATGACTCCTGTAGGGGAGCGTATGAAGCTGGAATTTCTGGTTCCCGCCCGAGGGTTGTTCGGCTATCGCAACGAATTTCTGACCGATACCAAGGGCGAGGGTATCATGGCCAGCGTCTTTGACTCCTATGCCCCAGTGAAGGGGGAGATCCAGCGCCGCAATTCCGGCTCCCTGGTCTCGTTCGAGACCGGCGAGAGCGTGACGTACGGCCTGTATAACGCCCAGGAGCGTGGAGTGCTGTTCATCGGCGCCGGCGTGCCGGTGTACGCCGGCATGGTGGTGGGCGAGACGCCCAAGCAGGAGGACATCAGCGTCAATATCTGCAAAAAGAAGCAGCTGACCAATATGCGCGCCTCCGGCTCCGACGAGGCCCTGCGGCTGACGCCTCCCCGCCAGATGAGCCTGGAGCAGTGCCTGGAGTTCCTGGCGGATGACGAGCTGCTGGAGGTCACCCCGGAAAATCTGCGGCTGCGTAAGCGGATCCTGAGCCACGCCGACCGGATGAAGGCCCTCAAAGGCGGCAAATAATAAAGCTGGAACGCCCCCCGGCTGCGGCCGGGGGGTGCGTTTCGTTTGCTGCAAATAAAACGGGCAGCCTTGTTGTGCAGGAGACGGCCCGCGGCTGCGCGGGAGCATTTTGCATCCGCCCTCAGACGGGAGAGAACTCTGTGCCTCCAGTCCCGCGCCGCTGTGGACGCGAGAGGGGAACGCACGCCCGGGCCTTGATGGAATTATATGCTGGACCACGGGAAAAAGCCCGCTGCAACCGATCATTGCAGCGGGCTTTTTTTATTCAGCGTCGTCGTTCTTTTTGCCGGTGCGCTTAATCAGCAGACCAATGGCGGCCAGGCTGGCGGCAATGGCGGACAGGCCTGCGGTCACGGTGGGATCCGCCGGCGTCATCGCCGTACCGGTCTGAGGCAGGTCGCCCAGAGGAACGGTTTCCTCCTCAATCTCAATGGTCTCCTCGGGAAGGTCGGTCAGCGGGACCGGGGACTCCTCCAGAACGACTTCGGGCACGGGAGCCAGCGGAGTGGGGTCTTCCAGGATCTCAACCTCAGCAGAGGGCTCGGCGGAAGGCTCGGTGGAGGGCTCAGCGGAAGGCTCGGCGAAAGGCTCAGCGGAAGGCTCAGCGGAAGGCTCGGCGGAAGGCTCAGTGGAAGGCTCAGTGGAAGGCTCAGCGGAAGGCTCAGCGGAAGGCTCAGCGGAAGGCTCGGTGGAAGGCTGAGTGGAAGGCTGAGTGGAAGGCTCGGTGGAGGGCTCAGCGGAAGGCTCGGCGGAGGGCTCGGCGGAAGGCTGAGCGGAAGGCTCGGCGGAGGGCTGAGCGGAGGGCTCGGCGGAAGGCTCGGCGGAAGGCTGAGCGGAGGGCTCGGCGGAGGGCTGAGCAGAAGGCTCGGCGGAGGGCTGAGCAGAAGGCACAGCGGAGGGCTCGGCGGAAGGCTCGGCGGAGGGCTGAGCAGAAGGCACAGCGGAGGGCTCGGCGGAAGGCTCAGCAGAGGGCTGGGTGGAGGGGACTGGATTGGGCTTGACTTCACCTTTGAAGTTGTTCAGGCCCTTATCGTGTTCCGTTCCAATGTTGGCGCCGTTGCCCTCTTGGTGTTTGATGAGGATCGTACCGCTTCCGTTGGCAGTCTTATATCCGATCTCCAGGGACTCGTCCTTGCCAAAATCGAAGCCGTTGTCGGTGCTGCCCATCTCAATGGTAAGTTTGTCACCCTTCAAGACGCCGGTATAAGACTTGTCGCCCACGGTGATGGTCACTTCGTCCTTGTTGTCGGCAATGTCCTTGACGCCGTGAATATGGACCTCCGTCTGACCCGCCCCGGTGGATCCCTTGTCCTCTCCGTTGTCTTTCCCGTTCCCGTTTGCCAGGGCGGAGGGAGTCAGGAGGGACAGGGTCAGAGCGGTTGCGCAGGACAGGGCGGCAATTTTCTGAAAACGTTTGTTCATGGGATGTTCCCCTCTCAACAAAAAATTTGAAGCTGATACCGGGCTGCAGCGGCCCGGTGTTCTCTTGTTGAGTATAGGTTACATCGCAACGGTTACAAATCGCTTATATTTTCAAAAAATTACTCACAAATAGTACAGCAAAGAAAAAGCTGGAATTGCCCGCCGCGGCACAAGCGGCATATGGCCTGTCGCACGCAGGGCGTTTGGGCTGTTTTCAGGGGGGCGGCCTGCCGCCGGGCGCCTGCGGGGGAAGCCTTATTGCAGGAGGATGGAAAGGAAGGTGTCCAGATCCAGGCGGCTGAAATAGCGCCCGATGGCGCAGCCGTCCAGTGCGGCGCGGAGCGCGCCCTCTTCCAGCGCGACCCCCAGCAGCCGCTGGACCAGCGTACCGCTGTCTTCCAGGGAAAAGTAGTCCCCGAAAAAGGCCAGCGCGGCGATGCATCCGTGCTCCACCTCCATGTGGACCTGGATCACGCCGCAGCCCTCCACCCGGCGCTCCTTGCGGATGCGGCAGGCGGGGGAGGCGCCATAATTCCATTCCCAGCGGCGGTACACATCCCGCCGCAGGCGCTCGACCGTGTCCAGGTCCTCCGGTGTGAGAGCATAGGCGGTCAGTGGATAAGCGCGGAACATAGAGCGGCGCAGGATCTCCCGGAAGCCGTCTACCGTCAGGGTCTGGTCTGTGACATAAGGGCGGATGTTGGTCACACGGCTGCGCACCGATTTCAGACCTTTGGATTCGATCTTGTCCGGCTTAACGTTCAGCGCCCGGCTGACCGCCTCCAGGTCGGAGTCATACATCAGGGTTCCATGGTGCATGATGCGGCCCTTCTTCATGTACTGCGCGTTTCCGGAAAATTTCCTGCCCTCGATGGTCATGTCGTTGCGGCCGTTGATCTCCGCGGGAACGCCGAGGCTGCGCAGCGCGTCCATCACGGGCCGGCAGAAGGTGGAAAAGTCAAATTCACTGCCGAAGCGGTTCTCCGCCACAAAGGTAAAATTGAGGTTTCCCAAATCGTGATAGACCGCTCCGCCGCCGGACAGGCGGCGTACCACCGTCACGCCGTGCTCCTTCACATAGTCGGTATTGATCTCCTCCAGCGTGTTCTGGTGCTTGCCCACCACGATGGTGTTGTCGTTCTGCCAGAGCATGAAACAGTCGTCCCGGGGGCCCAGCACGTCAAACACGTACTGTTCCAGCGCCAGGTTCCAGCTGGGGTCTGTCTTGGTGCTTTCCAGATAATACATAGGCGCTCCCTCGCTTGATCGGTATGCGCCGTGCGGCGCGGCACGGCATGCTTGTGCGGTGTTGCCTGAACGTTATCGTATCAGAAAAGGAGGTACGATACAAGCCCCGCCGCAGCGCCTTTTTTACGAGAAGTATATCAATCGTTTTGGACGGCACATGGTGGATCAGACGCCGGTCACCATACGCGATTGCTTTGACGCGCACGGCTACTCCACGGGAACCGGGCGGAGCAGCACCCGCAGCACCTGCGGCGTGATCCGTACCATCTGCGGGGATGCGGGACATTATGTGATCATGCTGGACCGCCGCCGGGGGTTCGTGCTGGACAAGTCCCGCTTCCTCAGCGGGGACCCGGAGGCGTTTGCCTCCTTTTTGGAGCGCTGTACGGGAAAGCGGATCCAAATGGCGCAATGAGCGTACCCCCCTGGGTACAAACAGAACGGGCCGGACGTCTGCTCCATGACGTCCGGCCCGTTCTCAGGAAAGAGGATACAATGAAATGAAAAAGAAACTGTCTCTTGCAAGGAATAGAATACGCGGGAGATGTTAAGGGAAAAAGCGTAAGATGTTACGGGAAGATTAAATCTTGCGCAGAGTTTGTACGCTTATGGTAAATGCAGAACGCGGGCCCGCCGAAAACCGGCGGACCCGCGTTCCTGGTGTTTGAGAGGGAAAGAGAAGAGAGAGGAGGGGTGGTGTGTGTGTTGATCAGTCGCTTCATCCTGACGGGATTATCATAGCGCGTTTTGGAGCGCGGTTGGTGAACAAGATATGAACGGAACGTGAAGGTTTTATGAAAGAAGGGCTTGGGAGGGTTCCGCCTCCAGCAGGCCCAGCCGGTCCAGCCATACGATGGTCTGCAGGCTGCACTCATAGACGTTCACGGCTCCGCTGTCCGCGTCGGCCTGGAGGATGCCCCGGCGGTACGCCTTCTCCGCGCTCCCCCTCGCCCAGTCCGGCATGTCCGAAAACCAGTGGTACAGCTTCATATCCTCGTCCTCCTCTTTGGCCTCCCCTGCGGTCTCCGCGGCACGGTACAGCGGCATGGCGGGCGGATACCGCCCGGCCAGGATCATGCTGCCGGTGTATTTCCCGCCGCCGCTCCACTGCAGATGCGGGCGGTCGGGAAAGGACTTCCACCGCCCGCCCCACTCGAAGCCGACCCGCTCCCCAAGCTCCCCGGCCCGCTGGAAAAACGCCGGGTCGGAGTACTCCTGCCCCTTGACGTTCCTGCAGAAATCGAAGGCCAGCCCCACACCCTGGGCGTGGAAGGTAGGCACGCGCCCTTTGCTGGTCCCGTTCCGGTAGCAGTATTCCTGGTACGCCCGGTCCCGGACCGTGCCGGTGATGCAGACCGCAAGGCCCGCATCCCGGCACAGCTGCATCCAGACCCGGCAGTTGGCCGCCACGTCCGCGCGCAGGTCGTCGATGTCCCGGCTGTTAAGCATCGTCCGTGTCCGGCGTCACCAGAGCGGTCATCATCCGGCAGCGCAGGTTGAGGCTCTTGTCCCCGTCGCTCCACAGCTGGCACAGCTCCTGATAGTGCTCCTTCATGCGCTGGAGCCAGGCGTTGAATTCGGTGTTGACGGCCTGACGCTCCGCCTCGGTGCAGGCATCCCACAGGGCCTTGAGGGCCTTGTAATCCGGGGTGTACCCGGGTCCCAGCGCATAGGACCCGGCATGGACGCCCATGCCCGTGCGGATGTTGTGGAAAAGCAGGTCGGCGGCCACGCCGATGTCCTTGTCCTCCTGTGTTGCGATGCTGTAGCACACGGGGGTGAGCTCGCTCCAGTTGATGTGTTTCATATCGTTCCCTCCTGACTGTATTTGGGGGGGCGGTGCGTCCCTCCCGTTGCTACCGGCAACGGGCGCTTTTGTTGCAGGAGCGGATACAACAAAGGGCGGCGCAGCCTTCGGAAAGGCCGTGCCGCCCCGGTCTGCCGAAAAACGCAAAACCCATACAAGAGGAGAACGGGTTCCGGTATGGGGCCAGCGCCCCCGGCAGGATTTCGCCGCCCGCAGGCGGCGAAATAAGATGAAATACCATTTCCAAGGACATACGCCTTGGAAGAAACACCGCTCGGCCCGCAAGCGTATGAGCGCGGCGAGTGCGCGCCGGGCTGTATCGCGGCTCAAAAATGCCTGCCTTTTTGAGCCGCAGGGTCAGAGCAATTCCCGGTACAGCGCGGGGGCCTCGGCCTTGTTGGCGTGTTCGTCCACAGCCAGGACCTCCACCCGGACGGTGCGTTCGCCAAAGCGCAGTTCCAGCACATCCCCGGGCTTCACGTCGTAGCTGGCCTTGACCGGGCGGCCATTGGCGCTTACCCGGGCGTTGTCGCAGGCCTCGTTGGCCACCGTACGCCGCTTGATGAGTCGTGAGACCTTGAGCCATTTGTCCAATCGCATAAGCTGCCTCCGGAAAAGACGCGGCCCCGGGAGAGCCCGGAGCCGCATGGATTTTAGAAACGTTCCCCCTGCGCGCCCTTTCGCGTCCCGGGCGCTCGGCGCTCCTGTTTTACTTGGAGACGGTGTCCTTCAGGGCCTTGCCGGGCTTGAACACGGGCACCTTGGAGGCGGGGATCTTGATCTCCTCTTTGGTCTTGGGGTTGCGGCCGGTGCGCTCGGCACGGCTCTTGACCTCGAACGCGCCGAAGCCGACCAGCTGCACCTTGTCGCCGTCGGCCAGGGCGCCGGCGATCACATCGATGGTGGCGTTCACAACGGTCTCGGTATCCTTCTTGGACAGGCCGGCCTTCTCGGCGACGGCATTGATCAATTCAGCCTTGTTCATAGTACTTATTCCTCCTATGTTTTTGCGGCGCGGATGCGCCGCTGATATACTTAAAGCGTTGCCGCTTTTAAGTACGTTTGGCACGCTCCCACAGCTTGTCCAGCTCGTCCGGCGTCATGCCTTCCATGCTTCGCCCTTCCCGGACGGCCAGCGCTTCCACCTTGCGGAAGCGGGAGATAAATTTGTCGGTGGCGGCGTTCAGGGCCTGCTCCGGGTCGGCCTTGACAAAGCGGGAGACGTTCACGGCGGAGAAAAGCAGGTCTCCCAATTCCTCTTCCACATTGGTGCCTTGGGCCGCCGCGGCCTTCAGCTCCTCCAGCTCCTCAGACAGCTTGTCCAACGCGCCGGAGATGTCCGGCCAGTCAAAACCGGCCTTTTTCGCCTTTTTCTGCACCTTTTCCGCACGCCACAGGGCGGGCAGAGAGCGGGCCACCGCCTCCAGAGCGTCGGTGTTGGTCTCTTGGCCCTTTTCCACGCGCTTGAGGGCCTCCCAGTTGGACAAAACCTCGCCGGTGCCGGATACGCTCACGTCGCCGAACACATGCGGGTGGCGGTAGATCAGCTTTTTGCAGATGCCGTCGGCCACGCCGTCCAGATCGAAGCGGCCCTCCTCCTGCTCCATACGGGCATGAAGCGCCACCTGGAGCAGCACGTCGCCCAGCTCTTCCTGAAGGTGTTCGGAGCTGCCCTCGTCGATGGCCTCCACGGCCTCGTAGGCCTCCTCCAGGAAATTGCGGCGGATGGAGGCGTGTGTCTGTTCCGCATCCCATGGGCATCCGCCGGGGGCGCGGAGCAGGCGGACGATCTCCTCCAGATCCTTGACGCCATAAGCGTCCTTATACTGAAAATCTACCATATTTCAAGGCCTCCTGCAACCCATATTTCCAAAAAACTCAACGGATATGCAAAATTTTTGCGATTTTTTCACCCTTGGGCATCAGTTCCAGGTCCTCTCTGGAGATGACCCGCAAAGCCAGCACTAAAATTGCATATACCACTACGGCCGCCAGGATGGCGCCGCCCGTGGCCATGGCGTCTTTCAGGAAGCTGCCGCTGAGAAAACGGGCGAACAGCCCGTGGCAGGCCCAGGCCGCGACCGCCATGATGGCGGAGGCGACGAAGGGCTTGACGAAGACCCTGGTATACCGGGGCGGCTGGTGGACCATCCGCTTGATGATGCCCAGATTGAGGATGGAGATCACCGCAAAGCACAAAAGCGTGCCCACCGGCGCGCCGAAGATCATGATCTTCGGGTTGCCCACCAGCGTGTAGTTGGTGGCCAGCTTGATGACGCCGCCGATGACCATGGTGATAATGGGCAGATTCACAATGCCGTTGGCCTGCAGGATGGCGGCGGCCACCACCTGGATGCACACGAAGATGGAGGCAATGCCCAGGATCGAGAGCAGCGGTCCGGCGATGGAGGCGTCCACGTTGCCGACGGTCAGCAGCTGGATGATGGGGCCGCCCAGCGCGAACAGGCCGAAGCCGCAGGGCAGGGCAATGAGGGCGGAGATGCGCATGGCGGATTCGGTGACCCGCTGGGCGCCCAGCCGGTCCCGCCGGGCAAGGCACGCCGAGATGCCGGGCACGATACAGGCGGTGAAGGGCACCATCAGGTTAAAGGGCAGGTTATAGATGCTCATGGTTTTCTGATAGGCGCCGTAGAGGGAGCGGGTGGAATCCAGAACGGGGTTGAGCTCTGTCAGCGGGTTCAGCGCCGCAGCCTCCTGCCAGGCGGTCAGATTGTTCTGGAAGATCGTCACCGACTTGGGGAAGATGTCGAGAAAGCTGTTGGAGATCCCGGACAGGCCGCCCTGGATGGAGGTAAAGACGTTCTGGAGCTGGCCGTTGACCAGGTTGGTGTCGATGAGGGTGACCAGGGACATGGTACAGGAGCTCAAGGTGATGGGGATGGCCAGTTTGAGCAGCCGGGCCAGGATCGTGCTGCCCGGCTCCGGTACGTCGGCGGCGGTCTTCTGCCGCTGCCTGGTCCGCCTGTGGTTGAAAAAGAGGTAGATCACCGACAGGATGCTGCCGATGGACACGCCCAACAGGGCGCCCGCAGCGGAGAGCCGGTCGCGCAGATCCTCCGGCTGGATGGCGGAGCGGAGGATCAGCAGGGCCAGGCCCAGGCCCAGCAGCAGCTTGCACAGGGCCTCGATGATCTGGGAGATGCCGGTGGGCACCATGTTCATGTGGCCCTGGGCGTATCCCCGGAAGGCCGAACAGATGCAGGTGCACAGCACCGCCGGAGCCAGCGCCAGTACGGCATAGACGGCCTTCTCATTTTGCAGGACGTGGGTGGCCACGAACTGGCTGAATACCGACATGCAGATAAAGCTGAATACGCCCATGAACAAAAAGGCGCAGAAGGCCATCCGGAAGACCCGCTCCTTCTGGTTCTCCCGGCCCAGCGCGTTGCACTCGGATACGGTCTTGGACAGGGCCACGGGCAGCCCCGCCGTGGAGATGGTCAGAAAAAAGCTGTAGATATTGTATGCCGCGCCGAAATCGCCGTAGGCCTCGTCGGGCAGCAGGGCGGTCAGCGGGATCTTGTAGATGGCGCCGATGATCTTGACCACGATGGTGGTCACAGTCAGCAGAGCGGCCGCCCCATAAAAGGTGTTCTTTTTCGATTGGCTGGACAAGTGGCAGTCCCCCTTATTTCGTTCCGAAGAGCAGGGGCACGGCATAGTTTGCCACTTCCCGCTTTACTTGCTCGAGATCAATGGTGAGGAAGTCCCCATCCTTGTATATGACCCGGCCGCGGGCCATATTCATGCACACGTCGCCGCCGTGGGCGGCGTAGACCAGGTTGGAAACCGGGTCATGGCAGGGGAACAGGTTCAGGTGGGAGAAGTCCACCAGGATCAGGTCGGCGTCGTAGCCGGGTTCGATCCGCCCGGTCTTTCGGCCCAGCGCCGCCGCGCCGTTGACGGTGGCCATGCGCAGCGCATCCCAGCTTCCCAGGGCCAGGGGATCGCAGGCGGCGCCGTTGTGGAGGATGGCGGCCAGCTTCATCTCCTCGAACATGTCGTGGTTATTGTTGGAGGACACGCCGTCGGTACCCAGGCACACGTTCACGCCCGCCGCCTTCATGGCGGGCACAGGGGCGATCCCGCTGCCCAGCTTCAGGTTGGAGCAGGGGTTGTGGACGGCGGAGACTCCCTTGGCGGCCAGAATGGCCCAATCCTCCGCCGTGGTATAGACGCAGTGGGCGGCAATGCCCCGCACGTCCCAGACGCCGTACCGGTCCAGCGTCTGCACGGGGGTCTTGCCGTGGCGCTGAATGCACTCGGCATGCTCCTTCCGGGTCTCGGAAATGTGTACATGCATGCCCAGGCCGTTGGCCTTGGCAAAATCCGCCGTCCACTTCCAAAGCTCGCTCCGGGACGTATACTCGGCATGGATGGAGGCGTCAAACCGGATCTGCCCGTCTCCGTAGCCGTGCCAGCGCTGGGCCAGGGCCTCCTGGGCCACGCAGTCGTGGCAGGTCTTGGGGTCGAAGACGGGGTCGAAGAGCACCCCGCCGCAGGACAGGTTGGCGCTCAGCCCCGCGGATACCACTTCCTGTGCCACCGCGTCGGTAAACATATACATATCGGCGATGCAGGTGGTGCCGGTGGCGATCATCTCCGCCAGGCCAAGGGCGGTGCAGCAGCGGATGGCCCGCTCGTCCCATCTGGCCTCCACCGGAAAGATATAGTGGTGCAGCCAGTCCTGAAGGTCGTGCCCGTCGCCGTAGCCGCGCATGGCGGTCATGGGCACATGGGTGTGGCAGTTGACCAGGCCCGGCAGCAGCACGTTGCCCTTCCCGTCGATCTGGCGGCCGGTAAAGCCCTGGGGCCGCTGGTCGCCCACGGAGACGATCTTGCTGCCCTCCACCAGAACATAGGCGTGGGGCAGCACGGTCCCGGCCTCGTCCATGCGCACGGCGGTACAATTATAGATGAGTATAGCCATTTCATGCTCCTTTTATGATGTCAGTCGATCTTGCGCAGGCATGCCAGCACCAGCCGGGAGAACTTGTCCCGGCAGGCCTCGGCGGCGTCCAGCACCTCCTGTTCGGTCAGCGGCTGGTCCAGGATGCCGGCGGCCATGTTGGACAGCAGCGTGAAGCCCAGCACCCGCATGCCGCAGTGTCCCGCCGCGATGACCTCCGGCGCGGTGGACATGCCCGCCGCGTCGGCTCCTAAAATACGCCCGGCACGGATCTCCGCCGGGGTCTCGTACTGGGGCCCGGGGAAATACATATACACGCCTTCCTTCAGATCGATCCCCAGCTCGCCCGCGGTCTCCCGGGCCAGCGTGCGCAGGGCGGGGGTGTACAGGTGAGACGCGTCGGGGAAGCGCACGCCGAATTCCGGGATGTTCTCTCCGCGCAGCGGGGATTCCAGAAAGAATTTGATGTGGTCGGAAATGAGCATCAGCTCCCCGGCCTTCCAGGCGGTGTTGATGCACCCGGCGGCGTTGGTCACGATCAGAGTATCGCAGCCCAGCAGCCGCAGCACCCGCACGGCATAGGCGACCTCCTCGTAGGAGTACCCCTCGTAGTGGTGCATCCGTCCCTGCATCACGGCCACCGGCTGGCCCTCCAGCGTGCCGAAGACCAGCCGGCCCTTATGCCCGGGGGCGGTGGAGGTCTTGAAGTGCGGAATATCTCCGTAGGGGACCGCCGCCGCGTCTTCCACCAGGTCGCCCAGATAACCCAGGCCGGAACCCAGGATCATGGCGATCTTGGGGGAAAAGCCGCCCAGGCGCGCGCGGAGAAAGTCGGCGCTGTGCCGGTATTGTTCAAATGTGTAATTCATTGCGTCTGTCCTCCTGACCGCGGCGCTTTGCTCACAACGGGCGGCCGCACGCCTTGCAGAACTTGTCCTCCCGGCCGCAGGCGCACCCGCAGTCCGGGCAGGAACGGACGTTTTTCAAAAGACGGATGCGCTGCTTGAGCTGGGCGATGGCCTCGTGCTTTTCATCGATCTGGCTCAAAAGCGGGGCCAGGGAGGCGGCGTCGGGCTCCGCCCCCCGATGGGTGTCGTACACCATCCGGCCTATGGATTTGAGCAGGTCGTTGATTTCGCCGTTCAGGTCAAAGATGCGCATGTTCAGTTTGGCCACATCGACCATCTGACCGGCGCATTTCCCGGCGTAGCGCGCGGTGGTCCCGGCCGCCTCGCCTACCGTGACGGCGGTCTCGCGCACCCGCTCCAGCAGCTCTCTTACGCGTTCGTCCATGGCGTAAGCCCTCCTTAAATCCAGGATTTGCAGAGAATACAAGGTATTCTACACCTGTCATGCAAAAAAAGCAATTGAAATGCGGCAAATTGCGGCGCTTCGCGGCGCGGGGGGCCGGCAGGCCATGCGCGGGCGCCCGCCCGGTGCGGCAGCCCCAAAAGACACAAAAAATTGCCGCCCGAATCGGGCGGCAATTTTCGGAAACGGAAAACGTGGACTCAGCGCTTGGAGAACTGGGGCGCACGCCGCGCGGCCTTGAGGCCGTACTTCTTGCGCTCCTTCATGCGCGGATCGCGGGTCAGGTAGCCGGCGGCCTTGAGGGCGGCGCGGTACTCAGGATTGACCTCCAGCAGGGCGCGGGCCACACCGTGGCGGATGGCGCCGGCCTGGCCGGTGACGCCGCCGCCGGTGACGGTGGCGGCGATATCCACCTTGCCCAGCAGCTCGGTGGTGACCAGGGGCTGGCGGACGATGAGCTTCAGGGTCTCCAGGCCGAAGTAATCGTCGATGTCGCGGCCGTTAATGGTGATGGCGCCGGTCCCGTTGGGGAAGAGATGCACCCGGGCCACGGAGGACTTGCGGCGGCCGGTGCCGTACAGATAAGGCTTCTTGCTCTTATACATCAGTTCCTACCTCCTGCTTAGTTGGCGGCCCAGGCTTCGGGCTTCTGGGCGGTGTGGGGATGCTCGGCGCCGCGGTAAATATGCAGGCGGGTCAGAGAATCCTTGGTGACGATGTTACGGGGCATCATGCCGCGGACGGCCACGCGCATGGCCAGCTCGGGCTTCTGCTGCATCAGCAGGCGGTACTTGGTCTCCTTCAGGCCGCCCACCCAGCCGGAGTGGGTGCGGTAATACTTCTGCTCCAGCTTCTTGCCGGTCAGAACGGCCTTCTCGGCGTTGACGATGACGACAAAGTCGCCGCAGTCGGCATGGGGGGTGTACTCAGGCTTATGCTTGCCGCGCAGCAGGGTGGCCGCAGCGGCGGCAGTCTTGCCCAGGGGCTTGCCCGCCGCGTCGAGGATATACCACTTGCGGACGATGTTCCCCTTGTTGGCCATAAAAGTGGACATGGTGAAACCTCCAATTTCGCTTTCTATCTTCAAAAATTGCTTAAACACAATAGTCGCCCCAATCTGGACGATTGGAGCGTTTTGTATTATAATACGGTAGTTCCGGGGTGTCAACCTTCTTTTCGGAATTTTCAATTTAGAAAGATAAAATCTCTTGAAATCGCTGTTTTTCTCATCGATACGCTTGAATGCTCTCTTTCAATTTTTGAATTTTGAGGTGCCTATGAACAAGATCCTGAGCTATGTCCGCCGCTGTGTGGAGGATTACGACATGATCCAGGCCGGGGACCGGGTGGCCGTAGGGGTGTCCGGCGGGAAGGATTCCCTGACGCTGCTGGTGGCGCTGGCCAAACTGCGGGCGTTTTATCCCAAGCCCTTCACGGTGGAGGCCTTCACCCTGGACATGGGCCGTGTGGACGGGGGAGAGGGGATGGACTTCACCGGTGTGGCGCAGCTGTGCCGGACGCTGGACGTGCCCTTCACCCTGCTTCCCTCCGAGATCCATCACATCATTTTTGATCTCCGGAAGGAGAAAAATCCCTGCTCCATGTGCGCCAAAATGCGCCGGGGCGCCCTCCACAACGCGCTGGCCGAGCGGGGCATCCGGAAGATTGCCCTGGGCCACCACTTCGACGATGCGGTGGAGACCTTCTTCCTTTCCCTGATCTATGAGGGACGGCTGTCCTGTTTTCAGCCGGTGACCTATCTGGACCGCACCGGCATCACTCAGATCCGGCCCCTGCTCTACTGCGGGGAGGGAATGCTGCGCAACGCGGCAAAGCGCGGCCGCCTGCCGGTGGTCTTCAACCCCTGCCCGGCGGACGGGAACACCAAGCGGCAGGAGATCAAGGAGCTGATCCGGGCGCTGGACGGGCGCTATCCGGGCCTGAAAAACCGGGTCTTCGGCGCGATGCAGAACCTGCCGCTGCCCGAGTGGGGCCCGGTGGAGCACCGCCGGGTGCCGCTGCCGGAGGACCCTGCGGACGGGGAGGCTTGGCGCGGGGCGGCCCCTTAGCCGGCGCGGCCCGATTTTGTTTTATGCCGCGGCGCGGGACGCCCGCGGAAAAAAGGGAGGCGGTTTTCATGGAATGCAAGCAGGTGTGGGGCGTGTACTGGAGCGCCACCGGCAATACCCGCAGGGTGGTGGAGCGCCTTGCAGCGGGACTGGCGGACGGACTGGGGCAAAGCTGCCGCATGGTGGATCTCACGCCGCAGAACGCCCGCGCGCAGCCGCGGCGGTTCCGCGCAGGAGATCTGGTGGTCGTCGGGCTGCCCACTTATGCGGGCAAGCTGCCCAACAAGATCCTGCCCGATGTGCAGACGAAGCTGCAGGGCGGCGGCGCGCTGGCGGTGGGCGTGGTCACCTTCGGCAACCGCAGCTTTGACAACGCCCTGGCGGAGCTGTGCGTCACGCTGGAGACGGACGGGTTCCACACCGTGGCCGCCGCCGCCTTTGTCGGCCGCCATGCCTTTACCGACCGTCTGGCGGCCGGCCGGCCGGATGGGGACGACCTGCGGCAGGCGGACGCCTTTGCCCGATGTGTGGCGGAGCGGGTGCGCGCCCTGGCGGCGCCCCCCGCCCCGGCGGCCGTGCCCGGGGACGCCGCCGCTGCCTACTACGTGCCCAGGGGGACGGACGGCCAGCCGGCCAAGTTTCTCAAGGCCAAGCCACAGACCGATCCGGGCCGGTGCTGCGGCTGCGGGGTCTGTGCCCGGGTCTGTCCCATGGGGGCCATTAACCCGGCCGACGTCACGCAGGTCACGGGGACCTGCATCAAGTGCCAGGCCTGCGTGCGCCGCTGCACCCGCGGAGCCAAATACTTTGACGACGCGGCCTTTCAGTCCCATGTGGCCATGCTGGAGCAGAATTTTTCCAAACCCGCGGAAAACAGCGTTTTCCTGTAGCGGAAGACGCCCGCGCGGCTGCGGCGGCGCCGCCCCTTGCGGGGAAGGCTGCCAGGCGCTCTGCGGGAGCTTTTTCGACAAGCTGAGCCAAAGCAGGGGGCTGCCGCCCCCTGCTTTGAGTGTTTTATGGGGGTGGCGCCGAAAGGCGGGGCGGGGCCCGGCGTTCCGGCAGGCTTGCGTCTAGGTTCGGCCGGACGTAAGCAGGCCTTTGGAGGGGGCTGCGTCGTCCTCCGGATAGCATTGCTCGGTATGCCGCTGGGCGTCCTGGAGGGTATTGCGCATGGCGATCACGTCTCCGGCTGCCAGCAGCTCCAGCGCATCGGTGATGGCGTTGAACAGGCCGGAATATAAATGTTTGTAATTGACCATACGATTACCGCGTACCTATATATAGGTATATGCCTGTTTAACTATATCCATTAAGCGGAAGATTGCCAATAGCAAAATAGCCATTGTAAGATATATACCAATAAGAGGTGATTGCAATGGCGAAAACAGTCCGCCTGAAGCTGAACCGCTACTTGGATGAACGCAGGATCTCCCGATATGCGCTGGCAAAGATGTCGGGGATTAAGTATCAGACAATTGACCACTATTATAAAAATTGGGTGGTTCGCTATGACAGTGCGACCCTTGGTGGGATCATTACTGCCCTGGATTGCGGCATCGAGGATATCCTTGAGGTCGTAGAGGAAGAGGAGCCCGAAGAACCCGGAGGCCCGCGCCATATGGCGCGGGCCTCCGGGTTTCCAGCCTGTCGGAAAAGGCCAAAGGCCTTTTCCGACAGAGGGATGCATGACGGACAGGGCTCGATTCTTGCAGAAAAGTCGCCCTGTCCGTCATGAGAGGTGTCATTTCCGACGCACGTGTCGCCGGAAATGACGGAGCTTCCTTTCCTTCCGTCGTCTGCGGACGACTCAACTCTGCGAGGCTCTTCTCCAGGAGGGTTTTTCGACAGCCTGTAACCCGGAGGCCCGCGCCATATGGCGTGGGCCTCCGGGTTCTTATTTCATCAGTGCGCACACCAGTTCGGTGTATCCGGCGGGGTCCTCCAGGGGCAGCCCGGCGATGAGCAGGGCCTGGTGATAGAGCAGCTCGGCATACTGCTTGGCCTTGTCCGGGTCGGTCTCCACCGCGTCGCGCAGGGCGGCGAACGCCCCGGAATCCGGGTTGAGCTCCAGCACCCGCTGGGCCTTCATATTTCGGGCGTTTTCCGGATCCACCTTCTGGAAGTACTTCTCCATTTCCAGGGTGATGGGGCCGTCGGCGGTCATGCACACCGCGCCGGATTTGAGCAGTTTGGATACCCGGGCTTCCTTGATCCTGTCCCCGAGGGTCTGCTTCACGAAGTCCAGCACATCCTTGTTCTCCTGGGACTTCTTCTCGATCTCGGCCTTCTCCTCGTCGCTCTCGGGCAGGGCGTCGTCAGAGTCCACCGACTTGAAGCTCTTGCCGCCCATCGCGCCCAGCGCGTCCACCACGAACTGGTCGGGCTCCTCGGTGAGGTAGAGGATCTCGTATCCCTTGTCCCGGATGCGCTCGGCCTGGGGCAGCTTCTCCAGCTTGCGGACGTCCTCGCCGCAGGCGTAGTAGATAAACTCCTGCCCTTCGGCCATCCGCGCCTGATACTCGGCCAGGGAGACCAGCTTGCCCTCCTTGGAGGACCAGAAGAGCAGCAGATCCTGCAAAAGCTCCTTGTGGGCGCCGTAGTCGCTGACCACGCCCACCTTGATCTGTGTGCCGAAGGCCTTCCAGAACGTCTCGTACTTCTCCCGCTCGTCCTTCTGCAGGCGCAGCAGCTCGCCCTTGATCTTCTTTTCCAGGTTGGCGGCGATGACCTTGAGCTGGCGGGTGTGCTGAAGCATCTCCCGGGAGATGTTCAGGGAAAAGTCCTGGGAATCCACCACGCCCTTGACGAAGCGGAAATGCTCCGGCAGCAGGTCGGCGCACTTGTCCATGATGAGCACGCCGGAGGAGTAGAGCTGCAGGCCCTTCTGGTACTCCCGGGAGTGGAAGTCGAAGGGCGCGTGGGCGGGAAGATAGAGCATGGCCTTATACTCCACGGTCCCCTCGGCGGAGACGTGGATCACGCTCAGGGGGTCCTCCCAGTCGCCGTACTTCTCCTTATAAAAGTCGTTGTACTCCTCGGTCTTGACCTCGCTCTTGGGGCGCTGCCACAGGGGCACCATGGAGTTGAGGGTCTCCCACTCCCGCACGGTCTCGTATTCCGGCTTGTAGTCCTCCCCTGCGTCCGCGGGGCGGGGCTTTTCGTGGGAGTGCTCCACCTCCATTTTAATGGGATAGTGGATATAGTCGGAGTACTTCTTGACCAGACGCTCCAGCGTGTACGTCTTCAGATACTGGGAATAGTCCTCCTCGTCGGCGTCGGGCTTGAGCTTCATGACGATCTCGGTGCCCACGTCGGCCTTTTCGCAGCTCGTCAGGGTGTACCCGTCCGCGCCGGAGGACTCCCAGCGCCACGCCTCGTCGCTGCCCCAGGCCCGGGAGGTGACGGTGACGGTGTCGGCCACCATAAAGGCGGAGTAGAAGCCCACGCCGAACTGGCCGATGATGTCGGTGTCGCTCTCGGGGATGCCCTCGGCCTGGGCCATGTCCTTCTTGAACTGGAGGGAGCCGCTTTTGGCGATGGTGCCCAGGTTCTGCTCCAATTCCTCCTTCGTCATGCCCACGCCGTTGTCGCGGACGGTAAGGGTGCGCGCGGCCTCGTCGGGGATGAGGGTGATCTGAAGCGCGCTCCGGTCCAGCGCCGCGCCGCCCTCGGACAGGGCCTTGTAGGTCAGCTTGTCGATGGCGTCGCTGGCGTTGGAGATGATCTCCCGGAGGAAGATCTCCTTGTGGGTGTAGATGGAGTTGATCATCAGATCCAACAGACGCTTGGACTCCGCCTTGAACTGCTTCTTTGCCATGTGGATGCCTCCTATATAAACTCATTTGTAATAACATAGCGTTAGCACTCCAGAGTTTTGAGTGCTAACGCTATGATAATCCTTCGTGCCCTTATTTTCAAGAGGTATTCATGGAAAGTTTACAAACAACGGGCGTGCATGCAAAAAGTCTTGCATGAGCGCTTGCATAACGGGGGCGGCGGTGGTACAATGCAGCTATAATATGAAAGAAAACTTGCAAAGAGGTGCCGATCCATGTCCGATAAGCAGCAGCTTTACCGCTCCGAGCACGATTCCGTGGGGGAGCGGGCCGTCCCCAAAGACGTCTATTACGGGGTGCAGTCCCTGCGGGCGGCGGAGAACTTTCCCATCACCGGCCTGGCCATGCATCCGGAGCTCATCAACTCCATCGCGGAGATCAAGAAGGCTTCGGCCATCACCAATTACGAGATCGGCCTTCTGGAGAAGCGGGTGGCCGACGCCATCGTGGCCGCCTGTGAGGAGATCGCCGCAGGCAAGCTCCACGAGGCGTTCATCGTGGACCCGATCCAGGGCGGAGCAGGTACCAGCCTGAATATGAACGCCAACGAGGTCATCGCCAACCGGGCCATCGAATTGCTGGGGGGCGAGAAGGGGGACTACCGCCTAGTCAACCCCAACGACCACGTGAATTACGGCCAGTCCACCAACGACGTGTTCCCCTCCGCGGGCAAGCTGGCGGTGCTCAAGCTGCTGGTGCGGGCCCAGATCCAGCTGGAGCGGCTGTACCAGGCCCTGGTGGAAAAGGCGGAGGAGTTCGACGGCGTCATCAAGATGGGCCGCACCCAGATGCAGGACGCGGTGCCCATCCGCCTGGGTCAGGAATTCCGGGCCTACAGCGAGGCGGTGCGCCGGGATATCGCCCGCTTCGAGCGGGCCAAGGACGAGATGCGCTGCCTGAACATGGGCGGCACCGCCATCGGCACCGGCATCAACGCCGACGAGCAGTATCTGCGCCGCATCGTGCCCAATCTGTCCAAGGTCACCGGGCTGAGCCTGGTGCAGGCATTCAATCTGATCGATGCCACCCAGAATCTGGATGAATTTGTGGCGGTCTCCGGCGCGGTGAAGACCTGCGCCGTCAACCTGTCCAAGATGTCCAACGACCTGCGGCTCATGTCCTCCGGACCCCGGTGCGGCTTTGGGGAGATCAACCTGCCGCCCCGGCAGAACGGTTCCTCCATCATGCCGGGCAAGGTCAACCCGGTCATCCCGGAGGTGGTCAATCAGGTGGCCTTCAACATCATCGGCAACGACATGACGGTGACCATGGCGGCCGAGGCGGGACAGCTGGAGCTCAACGCCTTTGAGCCCATCATCTTCTATAATCTCATCCAGAGCGTGGAGACCCTTACCTACGCGGTACATACCCTGGTGGATCACTGCATCGTCGGGATCACCGCCAACCGGGAGCGCTGCCGGGATATGGTGGAGCACAGCGTTGGCATCATCACCGCCCTCTGCCCCCATGTGGGCTATGAGAAGGCGGCCGAGATGGCCAAGCGGGCCATCGAGACCGGCGCCCCGGTGCGTCGGCTCATTTTGGAGGAAGGGCTGCTGGACGAGGCGTCCCTGGACAAGATCCTGGACCCCTATTCCATGACTGAACCCGGGATCTCGGCCAAAGAGCTGCTGGCACGGTGAACTTCAGCAGGCTGACGGCGGGCGGCGTATGGCCGCCCGCCGTCAGCGTTCATCCTGTTCCCAGTCGTACTCCCGGAAGACCAGCCGGAAGGAGGGGATGGCGTCGCCCCCCAGGTTGGAGCTTCTGACCGTAAAGCGCCAGGCCCGCTCCGTCAGCTTGGCGGTGACCACCGCGTCTTCCCCGTCCTGCCGGATGCTTACCTCCCGGAGGAAGTGGCTGTCCCGGCCCAGGCCGCCCTCCGGGAAGGCGTAGGGGTAGAGACCGTCGTATGCGCCCGTCCCGGCCCAGTCCAGATCCTCCTGACCGATCCCGCCGCTGGCCAGACTGGTGTTGTAAAGCCGCAGGGTGAACGCGCGGTCAGCCGGGTCGTATTGGGTGTCGAAGCAGGGGATGGTGGTGCAGGCGGGGAAAAAACTCTGGAAGCGCTCCGCACTGTCCCCGTTGGGGATAAATGAGAAGGAAAGCCCGTCGGCGTCGATGCGGGCGTCATAGAGCTGATACCAGCGCCCCCCGGGGGCGAGTCCGCCGTCGGACCAAAAGCCCATGCTCAGCGGCTGCTCCGGGTCCAGCCAGGCGGGCTCGGAAGTCTCCGCAAACTCAATAAAATGGGGGGATACCTGTCCGTTTTCGTCCCCCAGCACCAGGACGGCGCGGGTCTCCGGCAGGCCCTTCCAGGGCGTGCCCGCGTCCAGGCCGGAGGTGCTGTAGCGTACCTGGCCGGGTCCGGTGATCTCGTAAGAGGTAAATTCCGTCATGCCGCACAGCTGCACCCGGCGGCCGGTATTGCCGAACACCCAGCTCAGCAGCGTAAACGTCCCCGCCCCGTCGTTGGGGTCGTACTCCACCAGATAATCCTCCTCGAACGGGGTGATCCTGCGCACCTCATATCCCTCCCAGCCGTAGAGGGTGCGGATGCCCTCCTCCGTGACCGGCAGGACCTTGAAATCGTACCTTGCCGCCGGCTCGGGCGTGGCCGGAGGCGTTTCCGGGGCCTGGGATGGGGCTGGAGCCTGCCATGTGCAGGCCCCCAGCCAGAGCAGCAACGCCAGGGCGCAAAGCAGCGGAAGCGATCGCGTTCTCATGAAAGACCCTCCTTTTGAGCGTTTGAGACGTCCTGCCCGACGGTACGGCGGCGTTCCGCCGCCCGAGCGGGTACGCCTTGATTCTATCACACGGTCCCGGCGAAGGGGTTAATAGGCGGTTCCAATCCGGTAACAGGAAGTTTCCGCAAACGGGTGATCCCTTTTACCATATTTGTGCATTTGGGGTAATCTTGGTCAAAATAACAGGAGCAGCCTCAAATGAGACTGCCCCTACAGCTGAAAGCTGTCGATTTCATTCCTATGCTTCCCCCAATGGGATTCAGTCTTTTTCTTTTTGGTAGAATGCAATAATTGAAAAGATAAGGATACAAATGGTAACTCCAAATCCAACAGCACAAGGCGTTTCACATAGATAGCCCCATATATTTGTTCTCCATGACCCATGTACCATCTCTAAAGATTGAATAATTTTAAGGCATCACCGCACAATTCCCCACGCACGTTTTGGCGGCCAATTTGCCCCACAAATGCGTTGCAAAAACTTGCAATACACAAAGTATTCCTGCGGTTTTGCACCTTTTTGCGGCACAAATTTTCACGCCAATCCGCACGCGTTGAATGATGCGGTAATGCCTTAAGCATATAAATCTCTAACGAGAGTAACAAACCACTTGCGATAATTCCGATCAACCCAACCATTTTTCTCATGAGCATTTCCTCTGCAAATTTGAATTTCGCATTGTGTTATTTTTCATTAACTATTTGGGTAGGATTTGCTTCCGTTACAAATATCATGCTATCGTAAAGTACCGCAGGAGGCTGAAACATCCGATAACTTGAAGGTAGAAGTCGCATAATGATTGAGTAGCTTTCTCCAAGTGTTCCCATATAGGTATATTCAGCAGCTTGCCTACCCAGTTCGGAATTTTCCGGGACTTTGCCAAAATCCAACCAGCAAATATCTAATCCTGCCAGCTTTGCTGTTTTTGCTAAAGGGTCATGAGAATAAAATACCTGCGTTGTACGCTTTTCAGGCGAGCGAGTCGGCATATTACAATGGGTCTTATAAAAATCGGTTCCAATGACATAGTAGCCGTTGGATGCTTCCTTTGAAAGAAGCTTACCCATTGAATCATAGCTGCCCCATTTTGCGACATGGCTGTTATGTCCTGTCACAAAAATGCTTTCATGACCATTCAGTTGCTCCTGTTGTAAAATCCACAGTACATTTTCTGCCATAAATTGATCTCGTAATGTACCACCATCTGAATTTTCCTGCATTTGAAGTTCAGAATTCTGCATCAGCATATCCGTAAAGTGGATTGCTTGAGTTGAACCACTCTTGTTTTTCAATTCTTTCTTTACTTGTGAAAGTATTTCAACTCGGGTAGATGAATCGTATTCACCGCTCCAGTTTTCACCTTCCACAAGTTTTTGCAGGTTTGTTGTGTCTACTTCCAGTTCTTCGCAGATTTCCGTCAAAAACTTCATACTGTAAGCAATCCTCTGCATATCAAAACCGTAAAAACGAAGGTCTTCAGCCTCCGACGCACTCTCATTATACTGACGCATATAGGAAATGAGTTCTGCCATCTCATCCGTCCGATAAATGGAAAATCCAATCGCTGCTGCTGCTTCCTGCGCAGTACCTTCACCACCATGTATATATCGGTTTACCTGTTCACAGCCACCGTAATCACCCTCAAGAGCTAATGCCCTGACACCATTATGCTCAACTACCTGCTTGAACACTTCCAGCTTAAGTTGCTGAAATTCCGCATTTCCATGAGTGGCTTCTCCCAATGCAATTATTTTTGCACTTTCAGGAACAGAAATATTTTCCACAGGTTCCGCATAGGCTAAAAACTCTTCTGGATTCACTTTTTCTCCTGTACCAAAACCACCAAACCGCATGAATACAAGTGCCGCCAAAAGAATTGCACCCAATAATCCAAATATGATATATCTTATCTTAAACCGCCTTGTCTTTTTCTTCATTTCTAATAGTCTCCCTGTTATTAAATGAGCCTTTTCTCTCGCTTATTGTACTTCACGCAACAGTTCTTCTGCCGTAGTATTGAACAATTTTGCAAGAGTAAGCAGATTGGATGTGCTTGGATCAGATGCTCCTGTCTCCCATTTTGAGACAGCCTGCCTGCTTACACCGATAGACTCTGCGACAAACTCCTGAGTCATCTTACACTCTTCACGATGCTGTTTCAAAACCTCGCCGAGAGACTTTTTGATGCTGGACTTTTCTTTTCTGACATTGCCTGATTTGATATATCTAATCAATGCTTTTATGAGAAATATCCCAACGGTAATAAATGTCGCTATCACCGCCACCCCAATTAGAATAACAACACCAAAAACAACGACTCCTAATCCTAAAAAATCATATTTCATTCAATCACCTCTTTTCGTGACTTCATGATAGCAATATTTCACGGTTGCTACTACCAACTATCACGATATTTCTTTGGTTGCGACTGGTTGCGGAAGTAAAAAAGCACTTTTTGATAAGAAAAAGACATATAAGCACATCAATAATCAAAACAACAAATTCCAGTTTATCACTTCTTTAATACCTGTGTGAATTTTATCATGTAGCCAAACAAACTTCAATACATGGTCAAATCACCGGAGATTTTAAGCGTGCACAAATAGAGTAAAAGGGAGAACGGGCGGCGGCCGTTGACAAAGCCGGGGCGGGGGGCTATACTAAACTGCCGGATCGTCGATCTGTTTTTGAGAGGAGGCGTGGAGTTGACCACCCAACAGATGAAAAAGAGCGGATATCTGCGTATTTTCGTCTCCTATTACAAACCCCACTGGAAGCTGTTTGCGCTGGACATGGCGTGCGCCCTGTGCATTTGCATGGTGGACCTGGCGTTTCCCATCGTGTCCCGCAGCTCGATGCAGACCCTTTTGCCCCAGAAGCTCTTTTCCGCCTTTTTTGTGGTTATGGCGCTGCTGGCGGGGGCCTATGTGCTCAAGAGCGTCTTTTACTTCATCGTCACCTACTGGGGGCACCTGCTGGGCGTACGCATGGAGGCGGATATCCGGCGGGACCTGTTCCATCATATGCAGGATCTCTCCTTTTCCTTTTACGACAAGAACCGCACCGGCCAGCTCATGAGCCGGGTCACCGGCGACCTGTTTGAGATCACGGAGCTGGCCCACCATGGCCCGGAGGACCTGTTCATCTCCACCGTGACCATTCTGGGCGCGTTCTGCATCATGCTCACCATCCGCTGGCAGCTGGCCCTGGTGGTGTTTGCGGTGATCCCCGTTTTTGTGATCTTTACCGCCGTTTCCCGCAAGCGGATGATGGACGCCTCCACCGAGGTCAAGGCCAAGCTGGCGGGCATCAACGGAGAGGTGGAATCCTCCATCTCCGGCATGCGCACGGCCAAGGCCTTCGCAAACGAGGACGCGGAGAGCGCCAAGTTCAACGCCGCCAACGACCAGTTCCGGGGGGCCAAGCGGGGGTATTACAAGGCCATGGCCCGCTATCAGTCGGGGATGGAATTCTGCATGGGGATCCTGTCCGTGCTGGTCATTGCCTTCGGCGGCTTTCTCATCATGCGGGGGGAGATGGATTTTATCGATCTGACCACCTTTGCGCTGTACGTGACCGCCTTTATCACCCCCATCCGCAAGCTCTCCGCCTTTGTAGAGCAGTTTATGCAGGGCATGGCGGGCTTTCGGCGCTTTGTGGAGCTGATGCGTCTGGAGCCCGATATCCAGGACGCCCCCGACGCCCGGGACCTGACCGGTGTGAAGGGCGACATTCTGGTGGACGACGTGACGTTTCGCTATGAGAGCGCCGGGGAGAGCGTGCTGGAGCATGTGAAGCTGCATGTGCGGCCCGGGGAGACCGTGGCGGTGGTGGGTCCCTCCGGCGGCGGCAAGTCCACCCTGTGCCAGCTCATCCCCCGCTTTTACGACGTGACCGAGGGCCGCATCCTGGTGGACGGGCAGGACGTGCGGGAGCTTAAGCAGCACTCCCTGCGCGCCCAGATCGGCATCGTGCAGCAGGATGTGTTCCTCTTCGCGGGGACCATTTACGACAATATCCGCTACGGCAAGCCCGACGCCACCGAGGCTGAGATCGTGGAGGCCGCCCGGAGGGCGGAGATCTACGATGATATTCTGGAGATGCCCGACGGCTTCCAGACCCAGGTGGGCGAGCGGGGCGTCATGCTCTCCGGCGGACAGAAGCAGCGGGTGAGCATTGCCCGCATTTTCCTGAAGAATCCGCCCATCCTGATCCTGGATGAGGCCACTTCCGCTCTGGACAGCGTGACCGAGGCGCGGATCCAGAGCGCCTTTGACGAGCTGGCCAGGGGCCGCACCACGCTCATCATCGCCCACCGCCTGTCCACCATCCGTTCGGCCAGCCGCATCATCGTCATCGACGGCTGCGGCATCCGGGAGGAGGGCACCCACGAGCAGCTCATGGCGCGGGACGGGGCGTACGCCCAGCTCTATCGGGCCCAGCGGTCCACGGCGGTATAGAGGACGAAGATGACAAAGACGGAACTGTTGAACAAGGCCGCCCGGAACGGGGAGGAGCGGCTGCTGCTGGCCCGGGTGCTGGACAAGCTGGAGCTGGCCCGGCGGCGGAACATTCCCAGCCACACGGGCTTCCTCTCCCCCGGGGAGCGGGCCTGCGTGGAGGCGCTGCTGGCCGCGGCCGGACATCCCCGGCACCTGTTTTTCGGGGGCTACGAGGGAGCGCAGCGTAATATCTGCGTCTTCCTGCCCGACTGGCAGGAGCCGGAGGACTTCCAGACGGGCGGAGATTGTCCCGTCTGCGCGCTGCGGGCTTCCTTCCCGGCCGACGGGGCGCTGACACACCGGGATTTTCTGGGCAGCGTACTGGGCCTGGGACTGGACCGGGAAAAGGTGGGGGATCTGCTGGTGGGCGAGGGGGCGTGCGACCTGATCGTCCTGGAGGAGATCCGGGACTTTTTGCTGCTCCATCTGGAGCAGGCGGGGCGGGTACGCCTGCGGCTGGCTCCGGTGGCGCTGGAACGGCTCTCCCCGCCGCCGGTGCAGGGGAAGCTTATCCGGGATACGGTCTCCTCCCTGCGGTTGGACGCGGTGGCCGCCTCCGGCTTTTCCCTGGCCCGGAGCAAGGCCGCCGACCTCATTTCCTCGGGCCGCTTCCAGCTCAACTACCGGGAGTGCGTCAAACCCGACCGGGCGGTGGCCCAGGGGGACGTGATCTCCTGCCGGGGCCTGGGGAAATGCGTGGTGCAGGAAGTGGGCGGAACGTCCCGGAAAGGACGCATCCTACTGGTATTGGAGCGATATGTGTAATGGAACAGACGAAGATCGACCGGATCAACGCTTTGGCGAAAAAAGCAAAGAGCCCCGGGGGGCTCACCCCGGAAGAGATGGTGGAGCGGGACCTGCTGCGGCAGGAGTACGTGGCCGCCTACCGGGACAACCTGGTCGCCCAGCTGGAACACACGGTGATCGTGGAGCCGGATGGGACCAGGCACCGGCTGCCCCGGAAGCCGTAATACGAAGGCGGTACCCCTGCGGCAATGCACAGGGACCCAAAAGCACCGGCCGCGGCCGGTGCTTTTTTGGGTTCGCGGCGTCCCGCTTCTGGACACAGGGCAAATTTCGTGATACGATAAGGTCCGCTGAACCGGCCGTATGGCTGAGAAACAAAGCGGCGCCGCTTTGCGGCGGATTTCGTAAAAAGACCGCAACTTTTCCCGCTTCTGCTCCGTCTGAGAGAGGACGGAGAAAGGAGGTCTTATGCAGCTTGTATTCAAGCAGCGGTTTTTCTCCTGGTTTGACAGCTATGATATCTACGATGGGGAAGGCCGCACGGTCTATACGGTGGAGGGCAGACTGGCCTGGGGCCACCGGCTGGAGATCTACGGTCCGGCGGGCGACCACCTGGGCACGGTAAAGGAGGAGCTGCTCACCCTGCTGCCCCGGTTCGCCCTCTATGCCGGAGGGGTGTGTTTGGGTTGTATTCGAAAGGAATTTACCCTGTTTCGCCCCCGCTTTACCCTGGACTGCAACGATTGGCAGGTAGAGGGCGACTTCCTGCAATGGGAGTACCGGGTGACCGACGGGGCCGGGCGCACGGTCATGCAGGCGTCCAAGCAGCTGTTCCGCTGGACGGATACCTATGTGCTGGAGGTGGCGCGCGCGCAGGACGCCCTGCTCTGTCTGATGATCGTGCTGGCCATTGACGCGGCCAAATGCTCCGCCGGAAACGGCTGACCGGTGTCCAGGGCCCAAAGACCCGCCGGCCGGGCGCTTTCGCAAGTTTCCGGCAGGGACTAAAGCGCCGCTTTCGCGGCACACTACCCTATGGAACCAGAGACGGCCCGGCGGGGCCGTAAGCATCGGCGTGGCCCGCGGTTCAACGTTCCGGGCGGAGCCCCTCCAAAACGTATGGTTCCTGATCTGCGGGCCGTGCCCCATCCCAATCGAAGAGGTATGCATCTATGCTGGAACATCCTGCCGTCCGCGCCCTGCTGCTCTCCTTTGCAGCGGGCCTGTCCACCCTGCTGGGAGCGCTGGTGGTCTTTTTTACCAAAACGAAAAGCCAGAAGCTGCTGGCCATCTCGCTGGGCTTTGCCGCCGGGGTGATGCTCTCGGTGTCCTTCACCGATCTGTACCCTAACGCACGGGACCTGCTGGACCAGGCCCTTGGGGTGCGGCCGGGAACGCTGGCCGCGGTAGCGTCGCTGGCCGGGGGCGTATTGCTGGCCATGGCGCTGGATCACTTTGTGCCCCATGAGGGCTTTGATTCCGTCACCGGCGAGGCTCCCCACAAGGACCTGTTCCGGGTGGGGTTCGTGTCCACGCTGGCCATCGGGCTGCACAATTTTCCCGAGGGCGTGGCCACCTTCATGGCCGGGTACGAAGACGCGGCGCTGGGCGTGTCCATCGCCATTGCCATCGCCATGCACAATATCCCCGAGGGCATTTCCGTGGCCATGCCGATTTGGTACGCTACCGGGAGCCGCCGCCGGGCCTTTCAGTATACGCTGCTCTCCGGTATGGCCGAGCCGGTAGGGGCCCTGCTGGCCTTTTTGGTGCTGCGGCCTTTCATCAATGGGCTGGTGCTGGGGGTGCTCTTCGGGCTGGTGGCGGGCATCATGGCCTATATCACAGTGGAGGAGCTGATCCCCTCCTCCCGGCAGTACGGGCATGACCGCGCTGCCCTCTGGGCCACGCTGGCGGGGATCTGCGTCATGCCCCTGACGCATCTGCTGTGAACGGGGAGGCGCGTTGTGGAGCTGGATTACAACAAACTGCTCAGCCTGACGGCGGAGATGGGGCTTTGCCTGATGGAGAGCGGAGCGGAGACCTACCGGGTGGAGGAGTCCATGCACCGGCTGCTCTCGGCCTACGGCGTTGCCGGTGAAGTCTTCGCCATTCCGAACTGTATCATCGCCACCCTCACCTCCCCGGAGCGGCGTCCCCTGACCCAGATCCGCCGCGTGCCCGCCCATGGCACCGACATCGACCAGCTGGAGCGGTACAACGACCTGTGCCGCCGCCTGTGCCGGGAAGCGCCGGAATTGGACGCGGCCCTGGAGCAGGTGGCTCAGATCGGACGGGAGCGCCGCAGCTACCCCCTGTACATCCGCCTGGCCGGGTACTTCCTGGGCTGCGGCATGTTTTCTCTGTTTTACGGCGGCACGCTGCGGGACGGCCTTTGCGGCGGCGTATGCGGGGTCGCCATCGGGCTCTGCCTGGCCCTGACCGGCGCCTTTGGCGCCAACCTCTTTTTTAAAACGGTAGCCGGCGCGGCGGTATCCGCCCTGACGGCGCTGCTGCTGACGGCGGCGGGTCTGGGACAGAGCCTGGATAAGATCATCATCGGCGCCCTCATGGCCCTGGTGCCCGGCATCGCCATCACCAACGCCATGCGGGACATTATGGCCGGAGATATGGTGTCCGGCATCAGCAAGGGGGCCGAGGCTCTGCTCATCGGCGCGGCCATCGCGCTGGGTACCGCCATTGCCCTGGGGCTGGCGGCCCTTACCGCGGGAGGTTGAGCCATGGAACTGATCAGCGGTTACGTTTTGCCCTGCCTGTATGCCTTTCTGGCCTGCATCGGCTTCTGCTTCCTCTTCAACATCCACGGCATCGGCATGTTCATCTGTGCCGGAGGCGCAGGGCTGGGGTGGCTGTGCTATCTGCTGACCGCCCCGCTGGTGGGCAGCGATATCATCCAGGCCTTCCTGGCGGCCCTGGTGATCTCCGCCTGGTCTGAGATCATGGCGCGCCTGCGCCGGTGCCCGGTCACCAGCTATCTGCTGGTGGCGCTGTTCCCGCTGGTCCCGGGCGGCGGGATCTACTATACCATGGAGCACGCTGTGAGCGGCGAGGTAGACCTGTTTCTCTCCACGCTGCTGCACACCCTTGGCCTGGCTGGGGCTCTGGCAGTGGGGGCGCTGCTGGTGGCCTCCTTCGTGCGGCTGTTTCAAAAGCGGCGGGAACACCGGAGCTAGACGGGAAAGGAACCAATATGCCCAGATATGATGTCGTCCTCTTCGACGCCGACAATACATTGTTTGATTTTGACCGCTCCGAGCGGGAGGCGCTGGCGGGACTGCTCCGCGCCCACGGCCTGCCCGGCGGTGCGGCGGATGTGGCGCTGTACCATAAGATCAACCAGGGCCTCTGGGATCGGTTCGACCGGGGGGAGGTGCGGCGGGAATGGCTGGTGGTGGAGCGCTTTCGGGCCTTTTTGGAGGCGGCGGGACGCCAGGGCGATCCCCGGCAGCTCAACCGGGAGTACCTGCGCCGCCTGGGTGAGAGCGGGCACCTGCTGCCCGGCGCCTATGATCTGTGCCGCAGCCTGGCCCGTTGCTGCACCCTGGCCATCGTCACCAACGGCGTAGCCGTGGCCCAGCGGGGACGGTTCGAGCGTTCCCCCCTGAAGGAGCTGATCCCCTGGCTGTTCATCTCGGAGGAGGTGGGGGCCAGCAAGCCCGACCCGGCCTTTTTTGCGCCGGTGCTGGCAGCGCTGGGGGTGGCCGACCGCAGCCGGGTGCTGATGGTGGGAGACAACCTGCTCACCGACATACAAGGCGGCGCCAACGCAGGGCTGGACACCGCGTGGTACCGCCCCGGCCATGCCCCCCGCACGGCGGGGATCGTCCCGACCTATGAAGCGGATTCCTATCGGGCCCTGGAGGCCCTGATTCTGAACCAGACCCCTGAATATCGAGATAAATGAGGTGTCCCCCGTGTCCCCATCTGTTTATGATTCCGTCCGGAACGACCGGCATTCCCGGCACCGGAAACAGCCGCCCCGCCGCTGGAAGCTCCCCTTGCTGCTGGCCGCCGGTGCGGTATGCCTGTGCCTGATCGTAGCGCCCACCCTGGGCAAGTCGCCCGCCCCCGGCACGCCGGCTGGGCAGGCGGCCCCGCCCCCGGCCACCCCGGACTTTGTGCCGACGCCGGAACCGACCCCTACCCCGGCCCCTACGCCCACGCCGGAACCCACGCCCACGCCCGTCCCGGCCTTTGACTTTTCCCAAAGCGCCCCCGAGCGCGAAACGGTGGAGATGGATTACTTCGCAGACGCCCTGTTTATCGGGGATTCCCGCACCGACGGGCTGCGGCTCTACAGCGGCGTCAAGGGCGCGGATTTTTACTGCTATAAGGGCCTGACCATCTTTGAGATGAACAGCCGCAAAGTGGCGGAGATCGACGGGACCAAATACAGCGTGCTGGACGCCCTGGGCCGGGGCAGGCAGTACGCCAAGATCTACATATCCCTGGGCATCAACGAACTGGGCTATTTCGACGACCAGGTCTTTGCGGACACGTTCGCCGCCTTCCTGACGCAGGTAAAGGCCCTTCAGCCCGGCGCGGTGATCTATCTGGAGAACCTGGCGCCGGTGAACCCCGGCAAATGCAAGGCCAACCGCCAGCCTTACTATGTGAACAACGACCGGGTGGCAGACTATAACGCCATCTTCCCCCGCCTGGCGGAGGAGCAGCAGGTGGTGCTGCTGGACGTGGCCGCCGCCCTGAGCGACGCGGACGGGGTCCTCCCCGCCGAGGCCACGGTGGACGGAGTACACTTTACCAAGGATTGGTACAAGACCTGGCTGGCCTATCTGATGGACCATACGGTGGATGCGGAGGAATACGCGGCGGGACAGACCGGCGCGGCGGAAGGAGAGAGCGGATCATGAAACGAGTGCTGTTACTGCTGCTGGCGGGGGTCCTGAGCGTGGGACTGGCTGCCTGCGGGGGCGGCTTTGCCGGGTATGACCCGGAAACGACCGCCCAGGCGCTGCTGGATTCCGGCGCATTTGAGGACGCCCTGGACACACTGGACGAGGAAAGCGCCTGTATGGTCTACGGCCTGGACCCGGAGCAGGTGGAGGACTGTGTGGTCTACGCCTCCATTACCGCCGGGGCGGAGGAGATCGCGGTGCTCCGCATGACCGATGAGGATGCCGCCAAAGCCGCCCTGGAGGCCCTGAAGGGCCGGGTGGAGGACCAGATCGCCGCTCTGAAGGATTATCAGCCGGAGGAAGTGGGCAAACTGGACGGAGCCATCCTGGACCGGCAGGGAACGACGGTGCTGCTGGCTGTGCCGGCCAGCCATGACCTGGCGCAGGCCGCGCTGGACGCGCTGCGGTGAACTGCTTAACCATCCCCGCATTTTTGCGGGGATGCCGTCCGCTGCACTTGTACGCTTCCCCGCAGGGGGAGCGCGGCGGCCATAAGGCGGCAGCGTAAAAAACCGGGCCGGGCCGCTGGGCCAGGCCCGGTTTTTTCACGCCGGCGGAAACTTTTTGCCGTCCCCGGCCGTCTCAGGAATCAGAAAAGGAGCGCTGTACAGCCTTGGAGCAGACCGAAGGGATCATCCACCGCCAGCTGGTGGACTATATCGTGGCGGGGCAGGGGGATTTTTACCGTCTGGCGTACAGCTATGTCCAAAACCGGGATGCGGCCCTGGATGTGGTGCAGGAGAGCATCGTCAAGGCCCTGTCCAAGTCGGACTCCCTGCGCCGTCCGGAGTATATGAAGAGCTGGTTCTACCGGATCCTGCTCAATGAGAGCATGAACCACTTCCGCCGGGGCAGAAGGCTGGTCCCGCTGGAGGATACCCTGGCCGACCGGGCCGCCCCCGAGACCGACCCGGGCCTGCGGCTGGACCTGTACGACGCGCTGGAGCGGCTGGACCTCAAAGAACAGACGGTGATCCGGCTGCGTTTTTTTGAAGATATGAAGCTGGAGGAGATCGCTCTGGCGACCCACACCAATCTGAATACCGTGAAATCCCGGCTCTACAAGGGCCTGCGGAAGCTGCGGGAACTGACGGGGGAGGAACTGAACGATGCATGAGGCATGGGAGCGCGCACGGGCGCGCTATCAGGCGGCCGCGCTGCCGGAGGAGCTGGCCTTTGCCGTGGCGGGCGCGGTGCGGCGCGGGGAACGTCAGCGGAAGGGGCGGCGGGCACTTCGGCGGGCGGCGGCCACCGCGCTGGCCGGCTGCGCCTGCTTCGCGCTGCTGCTCAACGTCAGCCCCACCTTTGCCGGGGCGGTATACCAGGTGCCGGTGCTGGGGCAGCTGGCCCGGGTGATCACCGTGAAGGAGTACTCCATCAACGACCGGGATCACCTGATCGACGTGCGCCTGCCCGCCCTGGAGCTGGCGGCCAATACCGATCTGGAGCAGCGCGTCAATACGGAGATCCGCACGCGCATCGACCAGGTGCTTCAGGAGGCGGAGGACCGGGCCCGCGAGACCCGGGAGGCCTATGTGGCCACCGGCGGTGCGCAGAGCGATTTTATTCCCATCATCATCACGGTGGACTACGAGATCAAGTGCCAGAACGGGCAGTACCTCTCCTTTGTGCTGACCAAAACCGAGACGCTGGCCAGCGCCTATACAGAGGTGTACACCTACAACATCGACCTTCCGGCCGGGCGGGAGGTCTCCCTGCGGGATTTGCTGGGGCCCAACTACAAACAGCTGGCCAACCAGGCGATCCGCGCGGAGATCGCCCGGCGGGAGGCGGAGGACCCGGACAACCGGTACTTCCACGGCGAGGACGGGGTGGAGGGCTTTACCTCCATTGCCGACGACCAGCGGTTCTATCTCAACGGGGACGGCGTACCCGTGGTGGTCTTTGAGAAATATGAAATTGCACCCGGCTACATGGGCGAGCAGGAATTTGAGATAATACCCTGAACCGCAGGCAAAGGGGGGCGCGGCTGCCTCCCGGGACGGCAGGGCCGCGGTATCGGCCGGCTGTCGAAACACGGCCCGTTCCGCCCGCCGGACGAGGGCGGCTCCCGCCGCGCGGGAACGCCGGAAACGGTATGCCCGGCTGGGCGTTTGGGAAAAGAACGCCAAGACGATCGCCTTTTATCAAAACCACGGTTTTTATCAGACCGGCGCCCGCTCCTTTTTTGTGGGGGACGCCCGGCAGCGCGATTCCATCATGCGGAAGGACCTGTAAACAGGGGAGGTATGTTTATGTTTCGGGAGATGCGCAGAAAGCGCCAGGCGTTGACGCGGGAGGCGTGTGAGGCCGTCCTTTGCCGGAGGACCTGCGGCGTGTTGGCGCTGTCCGGGGACGATGGGTACCCCTACGCGGTGCCCATCAGCTATGTGTACGATGGGGGCAGGATCTATTTCCACTGTGCCAAGGACGGCCATAAGCTGGACGCCGTCCGGCGCTGCGGCAAGGCGTCCTTCTGTGTGGTGGATCAGGATCAGGTCGTCCCGGAGGAATACACCAGCTATTTCCGAAGCGTCATCGTCTTTGGGCAGATGCGGGTGCTGGAGGACGAGCGGGAGAAGCGCGCCGCCATCGAAGCGCTGGCCCTTCGCTACGCCCCGGAGGACGGCGCGGACCGCCGGAAGGCGGTCATCGACCGGGAATGGGCGCCGCTGTGTATGCTGGAGCTAACCATAGAGCACATGACGGGGAAGCAGGCCATTGAATTGGTGCAGGCCTGAAAGGCTGCGCAGGAAGCGGAAAACGGAGCGGTGCCCATCGCATGGCATGACCCATGGAGGCTCTGCATGGTACGGCAGGCCCGTGTTTACAACACGGGCCTGCTTTTTATCGGGGAGAAGGGCTGCGCGCCCTGTACCGGGAAAGACCGCACGCGCTCTTTGATAAAGCCGCCCCCCGGCGCGATCTGACGCGCCGGGGGGCGGCTTTATGCTTATTTACCGCGCCGCAGGTCGCAGAGGACCTTGACCAGCTGGATGACCAGGGTGGGCAGAAAAGCCAGCAGCACGATCTCCCCGAGGTTGGCCGGGCGGAAGGAGGCCGCCACCAGAAACAGGCTTTTCAGGCCGGGGATAAAGAGGACCGCCAGCAGCAGCACCACGCCGGCGCAGAACGCCAGGATGGAATATAGGTTGGTGGACAGCTTCAGACGGAAAACGGACTCGTCCCCGCGGCAGTTGAAGCCGTGGAACAGCCGGGCCAGCGTGAGGGTGGCAAAGGCCATGGTGCTGGCCAGGGCGGCGCTCTCCTGATAGCCCAGATAAAAAGCGATCATCGTGACCACGGCGATCAGCAGACCCTGAGCGCCGATGCGGGAGAGCAGGCTCTTGTTGAGGATGGGCTCCTTGGGGTCCCGGGGCTTCTGCCGCAGCAGGCCCTTGCGGGCGGGTTCCATGCCGATGGCGATGGCGGGCAGGCTGTCGGTCAGCAGGTTGATAAACAGCAGGTGGACCGGCTGGAACGGCACGGGAAGGGCCAGCAGGGAGGCGTACAGTACGCAGAAGATGCCCGCCGCGTTGCCCGAGAGCAAGAACTGGATGGCGTTTTTGATATTGGCGTAGACGCTGCGGCCGTTGACCACGGCCTTGACGATGGTGGCGAAGTTGTCGTCGGCCAGGATCATGGAGGCCGCATCCTTGCTCACTTCCGTGCCGGTGATGCCCATGGCCACGCCGATATCGGCCTTTTTCAGGGCGGGGGCGTCGTTGACGCCGTCGCCGGTCATGGATACGATGCTGCCCCGGCGCTGCCAGGCGTTTACAATGCGTATTTTATGTTCGGGAGATACCCGCGCGTAGACCGAAATGCCGGCCAGCCGCTGATCCAGATCGGCGTCGGTCATGTTATCCAGCTCCACGCCGGAGACGGCCTCGTCTCCCTCCCGGAAGATGCCCAGCTGCTTGGCGATGGCGGAGGCGGTGACCTTATGATCGCCGGTGATCATAATGGTACGGATGCCGCCCTCCCGGGCGTCGGAGACGGCCTGGATGGCCTCAGGCCGGGGCGGGTCGATCATGGAGATCAGGCCGATAAAGGTGAAGCCGTCCTCATCCGAGAGCGCGGGGGGGCGGAAGCCGGGCAGCTCCTTATACCCGAAGGAGAGCACCCGAAGTCCCTCCATGGACAGCTCCATATTGATCCGGGAGATGGCCTCCCGGCGTTCCGGGGTCATCTCGACCGGGCCCTCCCGGGTGAGCAGGTAGTTGGAGCGCTGGAGCAGCACGTCGATGGCGCCCTTGGTAAAGAGGGTGGGGACGCCGTCGATATCGTGGAGAGTGCTCATGAGCTTGCGGTCGGAATCGAAGGCCAGCTCGCCCAGCCGGGGGTGCTGGGCGCGGTAGGCCTCCTCGTCCACGCCGAACTTTTCTCCCAGCTGCACCAGGGCCACCTCGGTGGGATCGCCGATGGAGGCACCGGTCTGCTGATTGTTGGTGGCGTCGCTGGCCAGCAGAGCGGCCTTCAGCAGCAGCCGCTGTACGTCGTTGACCAGGTTCAGGTCGTCTCCCTCCAGCAGGGAGCCGTCGGCGTACACCTTCTGGGGGGTCATTTTGTTCTGGGTCAGGGTCCCCGTCTTGTCGGAGCAGATGACGGATACGCTCCCCAGGCTCTCCACGGCCTTGAGGTCTTTGATGATGGCGTTTTGCCGGGCCATCTTCTGCGTGCCCATGGCCAGCACGATGGTGACGATGGAGGAAAGCGCCTCCGGGATGGCGGCCACGGCCAGGGCCACGGCAAACATCAGGGAGTCCAGCACGCCCATGCCCGTACGGAAGATGGAGAGCAGAAACACCGCGGCGCAGATGATCATGATGACGGTGGCCAGCTTGGCGCTGAATTTGTCCAGACTTTCCTGGAGCGGGGTCTTGCGCTGCTGGGTCTGGTTCATGAGCGCGGCGATCTTGCCCAGCTCGGTCTCCATGCCGGTGGCGGTGACCAGCACGGTGGCCCGGCCGTAGGTGACCAGGGAGCCGGAAAAGACCATGTTTTTCTGGTCGCCCAGCGCCACCTGCTCGGCGGTGATGGCCTCGGCGGTCTTGTCCACGCCCTCGGATTCGCCGGTCAGGGAACTTTCGTTGACCTTCAGAGAGAAGTTCTCCAGAATGCGGCCGTCGGCCACCACCATGTCCCCGGCCTCCAGCAGCACGATGTCGCCGGGCACCACGTCTGCAGAGGGGATCTCCAGCCGCACGCCGCCCCGCAGCACTTTGGCCGAGGGAGCGGACATCGCCTTCAGGCTCTCCAGGGATTTTTCCGCCTTCACGTACTGGGCGGTACCCAAAATGGCGTTGAGAACGAGTACGGCAAAGATGACGATGGTGCTCTCCACGTTTTCCGAAAGGGCGGAGATGACCGCGGCGATGAGGAGGATGACCACCAAAAGATCCTTGAACTGCTCGAAAAAGATCTGGGATACGCTTTTCTGTTTGCCCTCGGAGAGCTTGTTGGGACCATATTGCCCGGTACGGCGGCGCACCTCCTCCCCGCTCAGGCCGGCGGGGGCGGCTTTTTGCGCCTCCAGCGCCTGCTGCGGGGTCTTGCGGTAATAGGCCTCTGCCATTACGATTCCTTCCTTCCACATATTGTCTCACAAGCGGGAGAGGCAATAAAAAAAGACCTCCCGCCAACTGCCGCCCATAGCGACAGCTGCCGAAAAGTCTTGTTACCACGACGGGCGCATACCGCCAGGTCCGCAGACGGACCGTGATGTTGACGGCATGACTTTCAAACTACTCCCTTTTCAACTGCCGATATGATATCACAGCCCCGAACGCAAGTCAAACGGTTTTTCTCAGGATGTGCCATTTTCCGGTTTTTATGAGCGCGGCTGCGCGGGCTGCTGCCGCTCCCGGTAGACCAGCAGATCCCCCACCCCGCAGCGCAGGACGAAGCAGATGCGGGCCAAAATGTCCGCGTCGATCTTCTCCACCTGGTTTTTATACCATTTGTCAATGACCTCGTAGCGGGTATTTACCAGCCGGGCCATGCGGTTCCGGGAGATCCCGCGCTGGTCCATCAGCTCGCGCAGCCGGAGCTCCACCCGGCCGTACTCCTGGATCAAAAGGACGCCCTGCTCGTTCATCTCATCACCCCGGAATAATACTACAAGCGCCGTTATCAAAGTATAATATCCATATAAAACGTTACTATACAAATAGTGAATAATGTGCTATAATACCTGCGATCCCGGTGCGCCGGGGGGAATGCGGCCGATATCCGGCGGTGCACCCTGCGGGACCGGGGTGGAGCGGATGGGCCGGATGGCCGGGAAAATATGCATCCGGCCGGGGACCGATTGCGTAAAAGTCCTGTAATTGTCTGTGAAAAGCAAAAAAAACACTACCCAAATGAAGGAAGTTACGCTATAATTATCTTGAATCGGTATCCCCAGGTGCCGGGGAGGAAGAAGGAGGGGCAGCGATGGGCAAAAACGCACCCGTGACCGTGGTCAAAAGGGTCGCCGTCACTATGCTGGGCGGCTTTCGCATTCGGGTAGACGGTAATGTGCTCACCGATGAGATCAATCGCTCCCAAAAGCTGTGGAACGTGCTGTGTTACCTGATTGCCCATCGGGAACGCACCGTGCCTCAGTCGGAGTTTATCGAGCTGTTCTGGCCGGAGGAAAACAGCGCCAATCCGACCAATGCGCTCAAGACCCTGCTCTATCGGGTGCGCAGCCTGCTGGAGCCGCTGTTTGGGGAGGGGCTGGAGCCCATCCTTTCCCAGCGGGGGGCCTACGCCTGGAATCCGGCCATCGCCTGTGAGATGGACGTGGACCGATTCGAGCTGCTGTGCCGCCGGGCCCAGGATACCGCCCTGCCCGCCCAGAAGCGCATGGCGCTGTATGAGGAGGCCGCCGAGATGTATCGGGGCGATTACCTGCCCAAGCTGGCCAACCAGATGTGGGTGGTACCCATCAGCGCCCACTATCATGCCCTGTACCTGGAGGCGGTAAAGGAGTACGCCGATCTGCTGGAGCACGCGGAGAAATTTGAGGCCATGGCCGAACTGTGTACCCGCGCCAGCCAGCTCGACCCGCTGGACGAGAGCCTGCACACCCTGATCGTCCGGGCCCTGCTGCGCCAGGGAAAGGATTCCGCCGCCCTGAGCCATTACGAAAAGGCGACCGATCTGCTCTACCGGAATCTGGGCGTGCGTCCCTCTGAGGAGCTGCGGGCTCTCTACCGGGAGATTATGGACGTGGAGGAGCGCCTGGAGACCAATCTGGAGGTCATCCAGGCCAATCTGCGGGAAGCGGCCCAGCGGCCCGGGGCCTTTGTGTGCGAGTACGGCTTCTTTAAGGAGGCCTACCGGCTGGAGGCCCGCCGTTCCGCCCGCAGCGGGGCCTGCGTACATATCGCGCTGATCACCGTCTCCCTGCCCGACGGTGGAGTTCCGCCCCTGGGCGTGCTCAACACCACCATGGACCAGCTGCTGGAGGTGCTGGTGCACAACCTGCGCCGGGGGGACGTGGTCTCCAAGTACAGCGGCGCCCAATACGTCGTCATGCTGCCGGCGGCCAATTTTGAAGATTCCACCATGGTCGTAGAACGGATCGTGAACGCCTTTTACCGCCAGCACCGGCGGAATTTCCTCAAGATCACCTACCGGATCCGTGAGCTGTCTTGAAACAATAGGAGCTTATCTCTATGAAAAAACGCACCGCCACTCGTTTGGGTACCGTCCTTGTGTGCCTGGCCTGCGTCTGCCTGGGCGCAGTCCTGGCCCTGGTGTGGCAGGGCAGGCAGTCCGTCCTGCCCGCCGCCCCCCAGATATCAGCCGCGCCGCTGCCTGCCGCCACGCCGGAGCCTACCCCCAATGCCACCGCTGCGCCGGAGCCGACGCCGGAGGCCGAGGCGGGCGGCGACCCGGCTCTGGTCGAAGACAACGGATTGCCCAAGGATCAGCTGTATGTGACCGACGCGCGGAAGGGCTATGCCGACGGCGCGCTGCGCCTCATCATCCCCAAGCTGGGAGTGGATGTGCCGGTGCTGGACGGGGTGGACGCCCAGACCCTCCTGCGGGGGGTGGGACTGTACGATTACGCCCAGCTGCCCGGCGAGGGCGGGGCCAACACCTCCATCGCCGGCCACCGCAACGGCCTGCGGGGCGGCAAGATCACCGACAATATGCCCTTCTACTACATCAATACCCTGACCGAGGGAGACTACCTCTACCTCCAGGACAGTGAGCAGATCTACCAGTACCTTTGGGAATGCACCGAGGTCATCGAGCCCAGCAACTGGAGCCCCATCTACAATCAGGGCTACGCCTGCGTCACCCTGACGACCTGTACGCCCATCGGCGTGGCGGACCACCGGCTGGTGGTCCGGGGGGCGCTGGTGGACACCATTCCGCTGAGCGGGGATTACGATTATCCCGCCAACACCACTGAGGAGTGACCGATCGATATGAAACACAGCAAGCTCAGGCGTGCCGCCGCCGCTCTGCTGGCACTGGCGCTGGTGCTGGGCGCGGGTGGCGTCCTGCTGGCCGCGTCGGAGGCCAAGGCGGCCAAGCCTGCCTCCCTGCCCGTCAAGGCGGAGACCAAGACCGGCGTTACCGTATACGCCAACGCCAAGGCATCCATCGACGCCTCCAACCTGGCGGAAGGCTACCTGCTGGTGACGTATACCGGCGGGAGGAATGTGAAGATCAAGGTACAGATCACCAAGGAGGGCGGCGTCACCTACACCTATAACCTGAACAACCAGGGCGGTACGGAGACCTTTCCGCTGACCGAAGGAGACGGCAAATATACCGTCAAGGTGTTTGAGAACACCACCGGCACCAAATATGCCGTTGCCCACAGCGCCGCGGTGGAGCTGAAGCTGCGCAACGATTTTCTGCCCTTCCTTTACCCCAACCAATTTGTCGATTACAACGCCAAGTCCGCCGTGGTGTCCAAGGCCGCGGAGATCGTCTCCGCCGCCGGGGCGGCGACGGACCTGTCCAGGGTGCAGGCGGTGTTTGATTTCGTTACCAAGAACTTTTCCTATGATTATGAGCTGGCCAAGACGGTGCAGAGCGGTTATCTGCCAGTGGTGGACCGTGTGCTGGAGGGAAAGAAGGGGATCTGCTTCGATTATGCCGCGGTGATGTGCGCCATGCTCCGCAGCCAGAACATCCCCTGCAAGCTGGTGGTGGGCTATGCCGGGACCACGTATCATGCCTGGATCAACGTATATATCGACGGCGTGGGCTGGGTGGACAAGGTGATCTATTTTGACGGAGAGAGCTGGACGCTGATGGACCCCACCTTTGTTTCCACCGGCAAGGCAAGCCAAAGCATCATGAAGTACGTGACCGACGACACCAATTACACGCAGAAATACGCCTATTGACATAATTATGCTGGAAAGCGGGGGTCCTGCGGCACGCCGTGGGGCCCCTTTCCAAAGGGAGGGTGGCCGGATGGAACGGGATCGGATGCGGCGGGAGACGCTGGACGACGACACGCTGTCTTTGTTTTGCAGTCAGCTTTCCCTGATGCTCCAGGCGGGTATCGGCGTGGAGGAGGGGGCGGCCCTGTTGGCCGGCGATGCGGACGAGCCGGGGCAGCGGACCCTGCTGGCCGGCCTGCGGGCCGGCCTGGACCGGGGTGAGCCCCTCTCGCAGGCGCTGGAAGCGACGGGCGGGTTCCCGGATTACCTCCTGCGCATGGTAGAGATCGGCCAGGCGTCGGGGCGCCTGGATCAGGTGCTCGCCGCGCTGGGGCGCTATTACGCCCGCCAGGCGGATACCCGCCGGGCCCTGCGCAGGGCGGTGGCCTACCCCGCGGTGATGGCGGTGCTCATCGCCGTGATTTTCCTGGTGCTGGTGGCCCGGGTGCTTCCTGTGTTCCAACAGGTTTTCGTGCAGCTGGGGGTGGAGCTCTCCCCGGTAGCTGCCGCGCTGCTGCGGTTCGGCAGCGCGGGGCAGGCGGTCACCGCTGCGGCCGCGGTGGTGTTGGCCCTGTGCGCGCTGCTGCTGGTATGGCTGCTGCGCGCCCAAACGGGCGCGGCGGCGCTGAGCGGCCTGTTTGCCCGCACCAGGGCGGCCCGGGCGCTGGGCCGCAGCTGGTTTGCCTCCGCCATGGCGATGATGCTCTCCAGCGGCGTGCCGCTGGACGAGGCCATGGAGCGCACCGCCGGTCTGTTGGCAGGCTCCCCTCTGGCCGCGCCCCTGGCCGACTGCCGGGCGCGGATGGAGCAGGGGGAGCCCTTCCGCAAGGCGGTGGAGCAGGCGGGCGTCCTCTCCGGACTTTCGGCGGGACTGCTGTCCGCCGGCGAGCGGGCCGGGCGCACCGACCAGGCCATGGAGGAGCTTTCCCAACGCTGCCGGCAGGAGGCCGACCAGGCGCTGGAACAGCTGCTCGGCCGGTTCGAATACGCTCTGGTGGCGGCCCTGTGCGCAGCGGTGGCCCTGGTGCTTTTGTCGGTGATGCTCCCCCTGCTGGGGGTGCTCTCCGCGGTGGGGGGGTAGCCTATGGCGCGCAGAGGGCCTGTCCTGCGCCGGGGATTGCCGCTGGCCCTTCTGCTGGCGCTGGTCCCCCTGGCCCTTCTGCTGGCGGCCCGCAGCCTGGGCGGGCGGGCCGGCCGGGAAGGACTGGAACTGGCGGAACAGTCCATCCGCCGCGCGGCGGTGCAGTGTTATGCCCTGGAGGGCTTTTACCCCGCGGGGGTGGATTATCTGGAGGAATATTACGGCGTATCCGTGGACGAAGGCCGCTATTTTGTGGATTACCGGTATATTGCCTCCAATCTGATGCCTGATATCACTGTGCTGCCCACAGGGTAAGCCGGATCGGTTTGGGACGGAGGGGGCATAATCGGATGAAAGCGTTTGGCCGCAGCGCCCGGTCCAGCCTGGTGCTGGTGCTGTGCGCCCTGTTTTTCCTGCTGGCCATGGGGCTGACCCTGCTGTCCGGCGGGGTATACCGCGCCGTTGCGGCCCAGGCGGATGAGACCTATGCCCAGCGTACCGCGCTGTCCTATCTGGTCAATCAGGTCCGCCGGAGCGACGCGCCCGGGGGAGTGTCCGTAGGGCGCTTTGGCGATTCCGACGCCCTCTTCCTGCGGGAGGAGGGGTATGTCACCATCCTCTACTGCTATGAAGGGCAGCTCCGGGAGCTGTATATGGAAGACGGGCTGGAACTCTCCCCTGCGGACGGAGTGGACGTGCTGCCGCTGGAGCGGCTGGAGCTGGCGTGCGGCGGGGGACGGCTCACCATCGCGGCGGCGGGGCGTACCGTCACGCTGTGTCCCCGCTGCGGGGTGGAACAGGAGGGGACGGTATGAGGCGGACCCACCTGTTTCTCACCGAGCTGGTGCTGGACCTGTTCCTTTTCGCCGTGTGCGCGGCGGTGTGCGCGGGACTGCTGCTCCACGCCAGAGGCATGAGCCGGGAGAGCCGGCGCCTGACCGAGGCGGTCTACGCGGCCCAGACCATCGCAGAGCAGTGGCGCGCCACCGGCGTACGGCCCGCGTGGCCTGCGCAGGACGGGAGCGGTCTCACCGGTGTCCTTACCGTGTCGGGGGACGCGCTGGATATCGCCGTCTATGCCGACGGCGCGCTGGTCTACACGCTGGAGGGGGTGCGCTGCCTTGGATAAGCAGACCTCGCCCATCGGCGTGGGCGTCATCTCCATCTTAACGGTACTGCTGGTACTGTGTCTGGCGGTGTTCGCCGCCCTGACCCTGTCCAGCGCCCGGGCGGATCTGGCCCTGTCCCGCCGCAACGCCGACACGGTCCAGGCCTATTACGCCGCCGACGCTCAGGCAGTCCGTTGCTATGAGGCGTTCGCCGCCGGGCAGGAGGATATGCTGGAGGCCACGATCCCCGTGACGAAATATCAGTCCCTGTACCTGCGCCTGGCGCGCCGCGCAGACGGGGAGGTGGAGATCCTGGACTGGCGCACCGTGGCCGCGGAGGCGGAGCTGGACGAGACCCTGCCGGTCTGGGACGGGATACCGGAGGACGGACGGGCTCATCCGAGAACCTTTGGAAGGAAGAGGTGCCATGGAACTGCTGCAGCTGCTGCGGCAGGCGGTGGAGCGGGGCGCGTCCGACGTGCTGCTCATCGCCGGCCTGCCGGTGGCCTATAAGATCAACGGGGTCATCCTCCGGGAGGGGGAGCGCCTGGGCCCGGCGGACACCGCCGGACTGCTGGAGGGGCTCTACCGCCTGGCGGGGGAGCGGGATATGGCCCTTCTGCTCCAGACCGGGGACGACGACTTCTCCTTTGCGCTGCCCGGCTTGTCCCGTTTTCGGGTCAACGCCCTCAAGCAGCGGGGCAGCTTGGGGGCGGTGGTGCGGGTGGTCTCCTTTACCCTGCCCGACCGCACGGCTCTGGGCATCCCGGACAACGTGATGGCCTTCGCCTCCTGCCCCAGGGGGCTGGTGCTTTTTACCGGTCCGGCGGGCAGCGGCAAGACCACGACGCTGGCCTGTATCGTGGACCAGGTGAACTCCACCCGCAACGCCCATGTGATCACCATCGAGGACCCCATTGAATACCTCCACCAGCACAAAAAGAGCGTGGTCACCCAGCGGGAGCTGTCCACCGATACCCGCAGTTATGACGCCGCGCTGCGGGCGGCGCTGCGGGAGGCGCCCGATATCATCCTGCTGGGGGAGATGCGGGACGCGGAGACCATCCGGGCCGCCGTTACCGCCGCCGAGACGGGGCACCTGGTCATCTCCACCCTGCATACCATCGGCGCGGCCAACACCATCGACCGCATCGTGGATTCTTTCCCGCCGGAACAGCAGGGGCAGATCCGTACCCAGATCGCGCTGGTGCTGGAGGGGGTCGTGTCCCAGACGCTGATCCCGGCTGTGGACGGGACGCTGGTGCCGGCGTTCGAAGTGATGACGGCAAACAACGCCGTGCGCAATCTGATCCGGGAATCCAAGGCCCACCAGCTGGACAACGTCATCGCCCAGAGCGCGGCCCAGGGAATGATCACCCTGGATCAGAGCATCCTGAAGCTGGCCCAGGCCGGACGGATCGCCCCGGCCGAGGCCCTGCGCTATTGTATGAACCCTGAGTGGCTGCAAAAGCGGCTCAGTGCCCAAGTCTAAAAGGAGGCGTGCCTTATGTCCATCCGACTTAACCATAACTCCGCCGCCCTGCGGGTATGCGTGGACCGTGCCGAGCAGGGCCGCATCAGCGGCCGGGTCTTTGGTCAGCGGCTGGTCCGCCCCATCGTGTTCACCGATATCGGAGATTTGCTGCTCCAGGTGGAGGCGGTGCTGGACGCCCAGAATTTTCCCCAGGCCTTTCAGCGGGTGCGCACTTTTGTGCCCGGTAAAATGGAGCAGCAGCCCCCTGCCGCCCTGGGGGTGGAGGACGGGATCCCGGCCGGGGAGGTAGCCGCCGCCGCCGGGCAGGTGACGACCTTCCTCCTGTCGGTCGTCACACGCCGCAATACCACCTGGCAGGGCTATCTGGAATGGCTGGACAGCGGGGAGCGGCAGGAATTCGAAAGCGTTTTGGAGCTGCTCAAGCTTACCGACCAGCACGTGTTCCGGCAGAATTAGAAAACAGGACCCCTGCGCCCCCGCGCCCGCCCTTCGGGGACGGGAGGACACGTTCGGCTCCTGCCAGTCATAGGAAAAAACGTAATATTCTTTTGACGGGCATTATACAGGGGAATATGCAGCGCCTTATTTTGGTAAAATTTTTGTAAATCCACCGTTCATGAGGTTTTCCACATTTTCCACAGGGTTTTCCACAACGGTGCAGACCCTGAAAATTCCGGCGGTTATGCAAAGATAAGTTGACATAAAAGAAGTCAAGAAAAAAATCAACGGCGGAATCCACAAAGTTTTACGTCTACCAGTCCCTGGAAGATGAAGAAGCACGACGGGAAGAGAAAGGGGTGTTTCCCATGTCCGATACCATTGCCGCCATCGCCACCGCCCCGGCGCCCGGGGCCATCGGGATCCTGCGGCTGTCCGGCGACGGCGCCATTGCCGCCGCCTCGGCGGTCTTTCGCCCGGCCAGCGGGCTTCCCCTGGCGGAGCAGCAGGACCGCAGGCTGATCTACGGAGCCCTGCTGGGGCCGGACGGGTCGGTCATCGATCAGGCCCTGGCCACGATTTCCCGCGCGCCCCACAGCTATACCGGGGAGGATACCGCGGAAGTACAGTGTCACGGCTCCCCCATGGTGCTCTCCCTGGGGTTGGAGTCCCTGTTCCGCCAGGGGGCCCGGCAGGCGCTGCCGGGGGAGTTTACCAAACGGGCCTTTCTCCATGGCCGGCTGGACCTGACCCAGGCGGAAGCGGTGGCGGACCTGGTGGATGCGGAGACGCCCGCCGCCGTGCGGCAGGCTGCCGGACAGCTCTCCGGCGTGCTGGGGAGGCGGGTGCGGGCCGTCTACGACGGCCTGGTGGACGTACTGGCCCACTTTCACGCGGTACTGGACTATCCGGACGAGGAGATCGACCCCTTCCGTTCTGAGACCATTGGCGGCGCGCTGGACCGGGCCCGGGAGGCGCTGGAGGGCCTGCTGGCCACCTATGACCGGGGGCGGTATATCTGCGGCGGCGTGCCCTGCGTGCTGGCGGGGCGGCCCAATGCGGGGAAATCCTCTCTGCTCAACGCGCTGGTGGGCTACGAGCGGGCCATCGTCACAGACGTGCCCGGCACCACCCGGGATACGGTGGAGGAGCGCTGCCGTCTGGGCGGCGTGGTGCTCCGGCTCATCGATACGGCGGGACTGCGGGAGACGGAGGATACGGTGGAGCGGCTGGGCGTGGAGCGCAGCCGCTGCGCCCTGGCCGCTGCGGAGCTGGCGCTGCTGGTGCTGGACGGCTCCGCCCCCCTGACCGTGGAGGATGAGCAGGCCATGGAGCAGGCGGCCGCGGCGCCCCGGGTGATCTGCCTGGTCAACAAGTCCGACCTGCCGCTGGCGGTGGATCTGGAGAGGCTGAAGCGGCGGTTCGGCCGCCTCTGCGTGGTCAGCGCCGCCACCGGGGAAGGGCTGGACCGCCTGGCCGGGCAGGTCGCGGAGCTGTTCCCCACCGGCGGGGATCAGGGTGCGGGAGAGCTGCTGACCAACGCCCGGCAGGCCGCCGCCGCCCGGCGGGCACTGGAGAGCGTGGAACGGGCGCAGACCGCCTTGGCGGCGGGCGTGACGGCCGACGCCGTGCTCACCGATGTGGAGCAGGGCCTTTCCGCGCTGGGAGAGCTTACCGGCGCCAGCATCCGGGAGGATGTGACCGCGCGGATCTTCGAACGGTTTTGTGTGGGCAAATAGGGAACATGTCTGGAAATAATTTTCACGTTCACAAAATATTCAAAATATATTGACAAAATTTTAACAATGGATATAATAGGACCGTAGCTTTTTTCATCCAAACATGTGAAAGGCAAGGGGGAGTATTATGTTCAAGAAATTCACCAATGGCTGCGTCCGTATCGTCAACCGGTGGCTGCCGGACCCGTTCCTGTTCGCCATTATCCTGACGATCGTGGTGTTCATCGCCGCCATGATCGGCACGCAGCAGGGGCCTGTGGCGCTGGTCAACGCCTGGGGCAACTCCAAGGGGTTCTGGGGCCTGCTGTCTTTCTCCATGCAGATGGCGCTGGTGCTGGTGCTGGGTTCCGCCATGGCTTCCGCCAAGATCTGCAAACGGGCGCTGGGCGCCATTGCCAGCCTGGCCAAAGACAAGAAGAGCGCGATCCTGATCACAACCTTCGTCTCCACCATCTGCTGCTGGCTCAACTGGGGCTTCGGCCTCATCGCGGGCGCCCTGCTGGCCAAGGAGGTGGCCCGCCGCGTCCGTGACGTGGACTATCCGCTGCTCATCGCCTCCGCCTACTCCGGCTTCGTGATCTGGCATGCGGGCCTGTCCGGCTCCATCCCGCTGCAAATGGGCGCCGAGACCGGTACCGAGATCCTGGGGGTCGTGTATCGGGCGCCTACCAGCACCACGATCTTCCACCCGATGAACCTGCTCATGGTAGCCGTGATCCTGCTGGTCATGCCGTTGGTCAACTACGCGATGCATCCCGACACGGCCCATACCATTACCGTGGACCCCTCCCTGCTGGTGGAGGACGAGGAGCGTACTTACGCGATCGACACGCCCGCCGAGCGGATCGAGCACAACAAGGTCCTGTGGTTCATCACTCTGGTGCTTGGCTTCGCCTACATCGTGTATCACTTTGCGACCAAGGGCTTCAATCTGGACCTGAACATCGTCAACATGATCTTCATGTTCCTGGGCATCCTGCTGCACGGCGACCTGCGCAGATATGTGGACGCCATCGCCGATGCCGCGGGCGGCGCCGCGGGCATTTTGCTGCAGTTCCCCTTCTATGCCGGCATCATGGGCCTGATGGTGGCCGAAAACCAGCTTGGCGTATCCCTGGCCGGTATTATCGCCGACTTCTTCACCAACATCTCCAACAACGTGACCTTCCCGGTGCTGACCTTCCTGTCGGCCGGCATCATCAACTTCTTCGTACCCTCCGGCGGAGGCCAGTGGGCGGTGCAGGCCCCCATCGTTATGCCCGCCGCCACCGAAATGGGCGTGGAATACGGCCGCGCCGCCATGGCCATCGCCTGGGGCGACCAGTGGACCAATATGATCCAGCCCTTCTGGGCCTTGCCCGCGCTGGGCATCGCCGGTCTGAAGGCGCGCAACATCATGGGTTACCTGGTCATCGTGCTGATTTTTACCGGTGTGGTGGCCTGCCTGGGCTTTTTGGGCTGGGGCCTTTTCTTCCACGGCTGAGCCGAAGCAAAACAAATCCGGGGCCGCGCCATCGCGCGGCCCCGGATTGTTTCGTTTCAGCTGGTCTCCTCAAAGCTTACGCCGCAGTTGCGGCAGTTCACGGTGATCTTTCCCTTGCCCCGGGGCACCCGCAGGTATTGTCCGCAGTTGGGGCACTTGAAGTAGCGGTGCTCCTTGTCCCGGCAGATGGTGCGGCGCATTTTGCACCAGCGGATGACCGGCCCGGCAAACTGCAGAAATCTGGCGTTCTCCGCCCGTCGCTTGTCAATCCTGCGGGAAAACATCCGGTACAAGTCCCATACCAGCACCGCCAGGGCGATCCATTGCAGGAACGCCAGATAGCGCAGGCCCGACAACAGACTCAGGATCAGATAGACCACCAGAAGGAAAAAGGAGAGCTGGTCGCCGCCGTATCGACCGTACATCAGCCTTCGCAGCATATTCATGATCATGAAATACAGCTCGTCTCCTTCTGTTTATTTGCTATGGTGTTTCTTACGGAATCCTTAACAGGACAATGATAGCGCCAGTTTGCCCCGCCGTCAAGGAAGAAAGCGTAAACAAAATGTGAATTGTGCTTGCGCAGCGGAAGAAAAGCCGCTATACTGAGAAAAAAAGTAAGCATGGAGGTCCGCTATGGGACGTATCGACAAGGAAAATTACTATCTGGACATCGCCGAGACCGTGGCCGAGCGCTCCACCTGCCTGCGCCGGTGCTACGGGGCCATCATCGTGCGCAACGACGAGATCATTGCCACCGGCTACAACGGCGCGCCCCGGGGCCGGAAAAACTGCGTGGACCTGAACTACTGCACCCGGGAGGCCCTGAAGATCCCCTCCGGCCAGCGGTATGAGCTGTGCCGCTCCGTCCATGCGGAGGCCAACGCCATCATCTCCGCCGCCCGCAGCGAGACCATGGGGGCCACGCTGTATATGGCCTGCAAGGATCCGGCCACCGGCGCGCTCATCGCCGGGTCCACCTCCTGCTCCATGTGCCGCCGCCTCATCATCAACGCGGGCATCCAGCGGGTGGTCATTCGGGATACCAAGGCCGAGTACAATGTGGTCCATGTGGAGGATTGGGTGCGGGAGGACGACTCCCTGCCCACCATCCCGCCCCGGCAGCAGGAGTAACTGGGAAAGCAAGGCGGTCCGGCCGGTCAGGCCGGGCCGCCTTTGTCCGTGACATGGTCCAGGGCAAACAGGGCGGCGCCCAGAGCGCCGCACAGGTCGGGGGTATCCCCGATCCACAGCGGCGCGCCCAGACGCTCCTCCAGCGCCTGCACCACGCCCTGGTTGCGGGCCACGCCGCCGGTCATCAGATAGGGCCCGCATCCTCCGGCGCGCTGGACCAGGGCGGCGGTCTTGACGGCCACCGACCGGTTGAGCCCGTGGACGATGTCGGCGGCGCTGTGGTTGTCCGCGATCAGGGAGACCACCTCGGATTCGGCAAAGACCGTGCAGATGCTGGAGATGGTCAGGTCCGTTTCCCAGCGCAGGCCAAGCGTCCCCATCTCCGCAAGTTCCACCTCCAGCACACGGGCCATCATCTCCAGAAAACGGCCGGTGCCGGCGGCACATTTGTCGTTCATGACAAAGTTTTTCACCCCGCCGTCCTCGTCCAGGCAGATGACCTTGCTGTCCTGCCCGCCGATATCGATCACACAGCGCGCCTGGGGGTGCAGATGATGGGCCCCCCGGGCGTGGCAGGTGATCTCGGTGACCTGCCCGGTGGCAAAGGGGATGTGGCTGCGGCCATAGCCGGTGGCCACCACGGCGGCCAGATCGTCCAGACCGATCCCCTCCAGGGCGGCCAGCGCCTTTTCCGCCCCCTGCCGGGCCTTGGGGCCGGTGCGCACGATGGCGCTGGCACGGAGGCTGCCCTCCAGGTCCAGGACCGCCAGGTTGGTGGTGGTGGAGCCGCTGTCGATGCCCGCCACATAGCGGCGCCCCCGCCGGGCGGTATGCACCGCCGGGGCGCCCCGCAGGTCCAGCTGTTCCGCAAAGGCCTCCAGACGGGTGGAGAGCTGTCCGTCCCCCTGTGGGGTGAAATCGGTCTCCAACTTGAGCAGGGGAAGGGACGTCCGGCTGCGCAGGGCCTCGTACTCAAAGGAGTAATAGTCGCAGAATTTGACGGTATGATAAAGGATCCCCCGCAGGCGCGGCTGCTCCAGCAGTTCGCTCCGGCGGCCGATCTCGTTCATGCGCATACAGGGCAGCTGTCCCAGCAGAGCCCCGGCATACCAGTCCAGCAGCTGCGGACCCTCCAGCCCTTCGGGCGGCGGGGGAAGGCTGCGGTGCCCGCCGCAGGTCAGGTCGGCCACCGGAAGGGGAGAGCGGCGCCGCAGCGTCTCCAGCAGGCCGGCTCCGGCCCGGGCCCCGGTCACCGCCAGAAAATCCCCCTCCGGCAGCGCAGGGGCGGGAGAAAAGGCGGCGCGGAACGCGGCGGGGTCGAACCGGGTCCCCCGGTAGGCGGCGTAGGCCGCCGCCAGGCGCTCCAGCCCGTCCTTCAGCAGGGCCCGGGAGCAGCCGTCTGCGTGATGGGGCAGATCCAGCAGATAGAGAAAGTCCAGCTCCCCCGCCGCCTCCAATACGTCGTATACCCGGCGGATGCAGTCGCAGCAGTTGACCAGCACCAGCTCCCGAAGGCCCGTCCGGCGGCACTCCTCCAGCACCGCCTTGGCGTGACAGCAGAACTGGTTGTGAGTCACGCGCTCAGCGTATGGAAAGCCGCAGGACTCCTGATTCAGCAGCACGGGATGGCCGCCCAGAGCCTCCAGCAGCTCCAGGGGCGTGTATTTACAGGTGTATCCAAGCGGTTTCATGCTCTGCCCTCCAACTGCTCCAAAAAGGCCTGGAGCCGGGTGACCATCTGGCCGTCGTTGGCGTTGCCCGCGTCGCAGCCGTCCCCGTCCAGCACCAGGGTGGGAAAGCCCGCCGCCTCCAGTGTCTGCCGGGCCAGCTGAGACGCGCCGGAGGTCTGTTTGCAGCCCCAGTGGCAGAACCAGACCACCCCGTCGGCATGCAGGTGCCGGGCCAGCTCCAGCACCCGCTCCACCCGGCGCCGGGCCCCTCCGTTGAAGCAGCTGCCCAGCAGGCGCCGGGCCATGGATTCATAGGGGTGTGCCGGGTCGGGCGCTTCCCAAAAATCGCAGGCCATGTCGCAGGCGACGATCTCGACCCGGTCGCTGAAATTCAGGATCTCCCGCAGCGCGTCCTGCCAGTGGGGCAGCGTGTGGGCCCACACCAGACGCTTGCCGCGGAAGGCGCGGGGCAGGGCGGCCACCTGGTCGGCCAGGCGGCGGGCGTATTCCTCCGCCTCGGGAGAGCCCAGCATGCTGTGCAGGGCGAAGACGGAGAGCATCTCGGAGGTCATCTCGTCAGAGACATGGCGCACGGCCCGCTCCTCCAGGTAGCGCCGGTAGTGGGCCAGGGTGCGGCCGGAGCGCTCCAGCGCCTGGCGGAGGGCCTCCTCCGACAGGGCGCGGCCAGTATGCTCCGCCACAAAAGCGGCCATCTGCCGCAGCTGCTGCGCCACATAGGCCACCGCCTGAGGCGAATCCTCCCAGGGCACATCCACGGTGAAGTGGGGCACGCCCCACCGCTGGGCCGCCCGGCGGAAGGAGAGCTGATTGGCGTCGCACGCCAGAGAGGTGCTGAGCACGAAGCGGGGCGGCGGCATCACGCCGCTCTCCGCCAGGCCCAGCAAAATCTTATGATAGGAGCAGTAGCTCTCCGGCACGCCGTGGTCCTCGGCGGCGGCGATAAACGGGCGCTCGGCGGCGGTGGAGACCAGATAGCAGGACAGCCCCTCGGGCAGCACGGGGGGGATCCCCAGGGCGTGGAGGATCTCGCAGGGCAGAAAGATGCTCACACAAGCCGCCTGGCCGGGCTTGTCCAGGGCGCAGACCATGGAACGGGCGGTGGCCCCCTGCATGTAACAGCGGGCGCCCGGTACCGTTTTGGGCGGCAGATGGCGCATCTGGAAGCCAACCAAACGATAGGCCGTGCGCAGCAGCGCCCGCGCCCGCTCCGGGTGCTCCGGCACCTGGGCCGCGACCGCAGCGCCCAGCGACTGGACCAATTTGCTTGCCATGGGACCGCCTCCTCGGAATGGAATGGGCCGGCGGCGCTCCGCCGGACGGATGCAGGGGAGGAGCGCGGTACCGCGCCCCGCCTGCGGGAGAGACCCGGCTTTTGGATGCGCCCTCCGGGGCGGTGCTTATGAAAAAACCTCTCCGCATTCGGCGGAGAGGTTTTTTATGGAGCAGGTGACGAGGCTCGAACTCGCTACCTCCACCTTGGCAAGGTGGCGCTCTACCAGATGAGCTACACCTGCGGCGACGAAAAATATTATAGCGAATACCGCCGCCGCTGTCAAGTCTCAATTTTAGGATTTTCTGCGGGAATGGTCCCGCCTGCTTCCGGCTGGCCCTCCCAGGCGTAGCCGAGGGCGGCCAAATCCGTGCTGCTGCGGGGCGCGGGCTCGTCCGCAAAGGCGTCCAGCTGGTATTCCACGGCATTGACGGTGATGGTGTTCCAAAACCGTGCCTCCCCGGCCAGCGTCCCCTCCGTGACCGCGCAGGGCAGCTCCATCTGGTCGCACAGAAGCTGTACCGCAAGGGCCAGCCCCTCGCTGTCCGCCCCGCCGCCGCACAGGGCGTCCCAGGCGGTGCTGTGGGCGGAGCCGTCCGCCCCCGAGGGGGCACGCTCCGCCGCCAGCTGAGGCAGCAGATCCATCAGCAGGCCCAGACGGCCGTTCTGGCTATAGCGCTGGGCCTGAAGCGGAAGCACAAGGGCCTGGGCGGCGTCGGTCAGCTCCGCGCTTTTCCGCCGGAGGGCCTCCGCATCTCCGGGATAGGTCAAAAGGATCTCCACGATACGCTGGATCCCCGTGTCCGGATAGAGGGAGATCTCCACCGCCGGCATGCCCAGGGCGGCGGCGGGGGTGTCATAGTAGGCCTGGTGCACCAGCTCGGCGATGGAGGCGGCGTCTCCGACAAAGTATGCCACCCGCAGGGCCAGCTCGCCCTGGAACGCGGAGAGCGCCTCCCCCATCTCCCGGCGGATGGCGCTGGCCCCGGTGACGTTCACCAGGGCGCGGATCTGTTCCGGGGTGCGGCGGTAGGAGATATAGATGTTGGCCTCGTAGGTGGTGAGGATGCGGGTGTAGTCGTTCTTGATGAAGTCCACCGCATAGGCCCCCAACGGGTCTTCCCGCGCCACCTCCAGGCAGGCGCGGTTCAGGGCGTCTTCCACGTCCCCGTCGTAGTCCACCAGCTGCACCCGCCCCTCCTCCTGGCACTGGGAGACCAGGTACAGCACGGCCCCTACCAGCTCGGAATAGCTCTCCACCCGCAGGGTGGAGGGGTCCTCGCCCACAGCGGGCTGCTCGGTGTGGGGCTCCACCACGGTATAGGGGCGCTCCAGCAGGGAGGCGCAGCCGGAGAGCAGCAGGCAGAACGCCAGCAGCAGCGCCAAGATCCGTTTCTTCATACCCGCTCCCTTCTTCGGTTCAGAAGCCCAGGGCCTCGTTTACCAGGACCACCTCCGCCCGGCCGATCCCGCCGGGCTTCTCCCACAGCACGACCAGGGCCCGGCAGATGCGCTCAGGGCTGCTGCAGTCGTAACAGCGCTCCCCCCTGGCGGCGCAGGGGGTCTTCTTGTGCAGCCGCTGTGCGTTTTTGGGGGAGGCGATGTTCCGGGCCCGCCAGAGGGCGGAGTCGTAGTCCGGAGCGATCTTGTTGGCCCCCACGATAAAGTAGACCTCCTCATGGCCGAAAAGGGTGGAGGCCACCCGGTTGCCGGTCCCGTCGATGTTGACGAGTTCCCCGGTCTCGGCCAGCGCGTTCACCGAGGTCAGGTAGATGGGCGCGGCGGCGGCCTGCTGGAAGGTGCCGCCCGACCAGTGGCTGAACACGGCGGCGTGGGAGGACAGCCGTTCGGGCAGGCCCATTTCCGTCAGGGTCAGCGCCCCGCCGTGGCCCACGGTCTTGCCGTCGAGTTTCCGGTCTAAGTAGTCGGCGGCCTGGGCGGCCGTTTCAAAATACGTCACGTCAAAACCGCGCCGCTCCAGATTGGCGCGGAGCGTTTCATAGTCGGGCATAAACAGCGCTCCTTTCCGATGGGCCGGTTGTGCGGGCAGGGCCGTGCCCTCAGCCGCCCCTGCGGCGGCGATTCGTTCAGACAAGGGGGGATCGCGGCCCCTGTGCCGCCCCCCGGACCGTCAAAGATCGTTCTGCTTGTACTCCCGGAATCCATCCCCCAGCACCTCGTGGGCCTCGCAGACGATGAGGAAGGCGGCGGGGTCGATCTCTTTCACGGCCCGCTTCAGGGCCACGATCTGCTTTTGCTTGAAGGCCACCAGCAGCACCTTTTTCTCCGTGCCGGAATAAGCCCCCACGCCCTGCAGGATGGTCACACCCCGGTCGATGTCATGGATGATGGCGTCGCAGATGGCCTGATACCGGTCGCTGATGATATAGGCCACCTTGGCGTTGTCCAGGCCGTAAAGCACCCCATCCATCACGATGGAGGAGATATACAGGGCCACTAGTCCGTACAGAGCGGAACCCAGGCTGCGGAAGGCCAGAGCCACCGCCACGATGACCACCAGATCGATGGCCATGAGCAGCTTGCCCATGGGCAGCCAGGCAAATTTCAGCTTCAGCAGCCGGGCGATCAGATCGGTGCCGCCGGTGGTGGCGCCCTGAAGGAAGACCACGCCCAGAGAGGCCCCCATGAGCACGCCGCCGAAGATACAGGCCAGCAGCGGCTCCATGGGCTGGAAGGTGTAGAGCGCCGTGAGCAGGTCGATCATCAGCGAAGAGACCACCATCGCAAACAGCGAGGATACCAGCAGATGCCCGCCCAGCAGCTTCCAGCCCAGCAGGAACAGGGGGATGTTCAGCAGGATGACCACCGTACCGATGGGGGCCCAGGGCAGCAGGTGGTTGACGATCTGCCCCACGCCGGTGATGCCGCCGAAACCGATCTGATTGGGCACATAGCACCAGTTGAAGCCCACCGCATACACGGCGGAGGCCAGGGTGATCCAGAGATAGGGGATGAGATACCGCTTAAGCGCCTTCTTCATACAAGACCTCCCTTGAACGGCGAACGGTTGGAACGGGCAGACGCGGATCAGTCCAGCAGCGTCATCTGCTGCTCCCCGCGGTCCTCCTCCCGGAGCAGGGCCCCGGCTACGGGGAGGGAGCGGGCCCGATAGCGGGCGGCGTTGACGATGGGGGTCTGATCCAGGGGCAGGGCGGACTCCACGCGCCACTTGGGCTTGAGGGTCATGATGTTCACGCCCTGGGTGCTGCGGGTGGACTTGGGGTTGAGGCAGGCGGTGTGGAAGATGACCGCGCGGCCCTCGGTGGAGTATACCGCCATCTCCATGTCCTCCTGGAGCAGGTAGGCCGCCGCCAGCGGGGATTTGTCGCAGTAGGCGCCGGTCAGGCGCTTGCGCCGGGTCTGGGTCTGGTAGGCGGAAAGCTCCACCCGGGCGGCCTTGCCGTTTTGGAAAAAGAACAGCAGGTGCCCGGAATAATCGGCGGTGATGCAGGCCCAGAGGAAGGTTTCCTCCGCATCCATGCCCAGCTTGGTGGGCAGGTAGTCGCCCAGCACGCTGGCCTTGGCGTCGTCGAAGTCGCTGAGGCGGGCCTTGTAGCACTGCTGGCGGTCGGTGAAGACCAGCAGCTCGTCCCGGTTGGAGGCCTCCCACTGGAGGAAGGGGCCGTCCCCCTCCTTATACTTCTGCTCGCCGCTCATGCGCAGGGACTGGGGGGTGATCTTCTTGAAGTATCCCTCCCGGGAGCAGAAGACATGCACCGGATAATCGGGAACATCCTGCGCGTCCTCCGCCTCGGCGGCGGCCTGGAGCTCATAGACGATCTCGGTGCGCCGCGGCTGGGCATATTTCTTCTTGACGAGCTCCAGCTCGGAGACGATGATCTGTTTGATCCGGCCGGGGTCGCTGACAATGGCCTGGAGATCGGCGATCTCCTCCTCCAGCCCCGCCACCTCCTCGATCCGCTTGAGGATATACTCCTGGTTGATGTTGCGCAGCTTGATGTCCGCCACATACTCGGCCTGCACGTCGTCGATGCCGAAGCCGATCATCAGGTTGGGCACCACCTCGGCGTCCTCCTCCGTCTCGCGGATGATCCGGATGGCCCGGTCGATGTCCAGCAGGATGCGCTTGAGTCCCTTCAAAAGGTGCAGCTTCTCCTGCTTTTTCTTCATCACGAAGTAGGTGCGCCGCCGCACCCCGTCCATCCGCCAGGCGGTCCACTCGTCCAGGATCTCCCCCACGCCCATCACCCGGGGCATCCCGGCGATGAGGATGTTGAAGTTGCAGGCAAAGGAGTCCTGCAGAGAGGTGGACCGGAAGAGCTTGGACATCAGCTTTTCCGGATCGGCGCCCCGCTTCAGGTCGATGGTCAGCTTCAGGCCGTTCAGATCGGTCTCGTCCCGCATGTCGGCGATCTCGCGGATCTTGCCCGCCTTGATGAGCTCGGCCACCTTGTCCATTATGGCTTCCACCGTGGTGGTGTAGGGGATCTCGTAGATCTCGATCAGATTTTCCTTGGGCAGATGCCTCCATTTGGAGCGCACCTGGAAGGAACCGCGGCCGGTGGCATAGATCTGCCGCAGGGCGGCCTCGTCATACAACAGCGCGCCGCCGGTGGGGAAGTCCGGGGCCTTGAGGACCCCCAGCAGATCCGTCCCGGGATTGTTCAAAAAGGCTACGGCGGCGTCGCAGACCTCCCCCAGATTGAAGCCGCACAGGTTGGAGGCCATGCCAACGGCAATGCCCTGATTCGCGCTGACCAGCACGTTGGGGAAGGTGGTGGGCAGCAGCGCGGGCTCCTTCATGGACCCGTCGTAGTTGTCCACAAAGTCCACGGTGTCCTGGTCGATATCCCGGAAGAGCTCCCCGCAGACGGGATCCAGCCGGGCCTCGGTATACCGGCTGGCGGCCCAGGCCATATCCCGGGAGTAGACCTTGCCGAAGTTGCCCTTGGAGTCCACCAGGGGGTGCAGCAGGGCTCCGTAGCCCCGGGAGAGGCGCACCATGGTGTCGTAGATGGCGGCGTCCCCGTGGGGGTTCAATTTCATGGTCTGCCCCACGATGTTGGCGCTCTTGGTCCGCGCGCCCCCCAGCAGATGCATCTGATACATGGTGTACAGCAGCTTGCGGTGGGAGGGCTTGAAGCCGTCGATCTCCGGAATGGCCCGGGAGACGATGACGCTCATGGCGTAGGGCATGTAGTTGACTTCCAGCGTCTCGGTAATGGGCTGTTCCAGCACCTCGGGCCGCAGGCCCATGACGTTGGGGTTGTTGACTTTCTTTGCCCCCTCCTCGGGGGCTTTCTTTTTCGCCAATGGTATCAGTCCTTTTCTGAGGGGAAATCAAAAATTTATAAGCGAGAGGCGGGCAAAACCGGTACAAAAACGTCTTTTGGGGGACAGCCTGCAGCAGTTTTACCGCAGCGGCGGGCAGACACAAGGGCCGCTGGGCGCCTGCGCACCTATGGCGAATTGGACTGGGGACCGATCGCCGGCATTGTGGAGCCAATCGCCCCAATACCGGATCTCGCTGTACTCCTTCCGCGAGGCGTTCCGTCCAAATGCTCGCTTCCCTTACGAGATATCCGCCAATTCCAGATACTTATAGCCCTCGTTTGCAATATGGTCCTTGCGGCCCTGGAGGTTGTCCCCCAGCAGCAGGTCGAAGACGGCGGCGGTGTTCTCCACATCCTCGGGCATGACCTTGATGAGGCGGCGGGTGGCGGGATTCATGGTGGTCAGCCACATCATCTCCGGATCGTTCTCGCCCAGACCCTTGGAGCGGTTGATGGCGCATTTCTTTCCGGAAAGCGCCCCGTTCACGATCTCGTTTTTCTCCTTGTCGGAATAGGCGAACCAGGTCTTCTCCTTGTAATTGATCTCATAGAGCGGAGATTCGGCAATATAGACATATCCCTGCTGGATCAGGGTGGGGGTGAGCCGGTAGAGCATGGTCAGGATGAGGGTGCGGATCTGGAAGCCGTCCACGTCGGCGTCGGTACAGATGACCACCTTGTTCCAGCGCAGGTTGCCCAGGTCAAAGGCCGCCATATCCTTGGCGTGGCGGTCGTGCACCTCCACGCCGCAGCCCAGCACCTTCAGCAGGTCGGTAATGATCTCGCTTTTGAAGATCTTGGCGTAGTCGGCCTTGAGGCAGTTGAGGATTTTGCCCCGCACAGGCATGATGCCCTGGAATTCCGCGTCCCGGGAGAGCTTGACGCTGCCCAGAGCCGAGTCGCCCTCCACGATGTAGAGCTCCCGCCGTGCGGTGTCCTTCGTGCGGCAGTCCACAAACTTCTGCACACGGTTGGAGATATCCATGGCGCCGGTGAGCTTTTTCTTGATGTTCAGGCGCGTGCGCTCGGCGTTCTCCCGGCTGCGCTTGTTGATGAGCGCCTGGTCGGCGATCCTGCCTGCGTCCTGAGGGTTTTCGATGAAGTAGACCTCCAGCTGGGCGCGGAGGAACTCCGTCATGGCGTCCTGGACAAATTTGTTGTTGATGGCCTTCTTGGTCTGGTTCTCATAGCTGGTCTGGGTGGAAAAGTTGTTGGAGACCAGCACCAGGCAGTCCTCCACGTCCGCCCAGGTCAGCTTGCTCTCGTTCTTCTGATACTTGCCCTGCTGCTTGAGATAGCCGTCGATGGCGGAGACGAAGGCGCTCTTCACCGCCTTTTCCGGGGAACCGCCGTGCTCCAGCCAGGAAGAGTTGTGATAGTGCTCGATGCGCTGCACCGTGTTGGAAAAGCAGAAGGATACGCTCAGCTTCACCTTGTATTCGGGCTTGTCCGGGCGGTCCCGGCCCCGGCGCTCGGTCTGCCAGAATACCGGCGCGGTCAGGGCATTTTCCCCCGCCAGCTCGGAGACATAGTCGATGATGCCGTTTTCATACCGGAAATCGGTGGTCTCAAATTTGCCGCCCGCCTGATTGCGCAGGCGGAAGGTCACCCCCGCGTTGACCACCGCCTGCCGTTTGAGCACGTCCAGGTAGTAATCCAGGGGAATGTCGATGTCGGTAAAGACCTCCAGATCCGGCTTCCAGTGAAAACGTGAGCCGGTCTTCTTCCCGGCGTAGGGGGTCTTCTGCAGGCCGCCCACGTTTTCTCCCTTTTCAAAGTGGAGGGCGTACTCGTACCCGTCCCGATGGATGACCGCGTCGAAATAGGCGCTGGCATACTGGGTGGCGCAGGAACCCAGGCCGTTCAGGCCCAGGGAGTATTCATAGTTGTCCCCCTCGCTGTTGCCGTACTTTCCGCCGGCGTACAGCTCGCAGAAGACCAGCTCCCAGTTAAATTTCTGCTCCTTTTCATTCCAATCCACCGGGCAGCCCCGGCCGAAGTCCTCCACCTCAATGGATTTGTCCTCATACCGGGTGACGGTGATGAGACTGCCGTGCCCCTCCCGGGCCTCATCGATGGCGTTGGACAGGATCTCGAATACGGCATGCTCGCAGCCCTCCAACCCGTCGGAGCCGAAGATGACGCCGGGACGCTTGCGTACCCGGTCGGCCCCCTTCAGGGCGGAGATGGATTCGTTGCCGTAACTTTTGGGGGAAGTGCTCTTAGCCATGGGCCTCTCCTCATTCACATATTTTAACATCTTATCTTATCCCAATTGGGGGCGGGGTGTCAAGCAAAGCGGAAAAGAGCGTCCGCATTCCGTGGGAGCGGAATGGCGCCGAGCGGCCAAAGACGCTTATACTGAAACGGGACGATGCCCGCGTATGCGTGCCGTCAATCATAACCACCGGCCGTGCCGGTGGTTTTCTGTATACAAAAAGAGGAGGCCGCGCTTTTCAGCGCGGCCTCCTGAAACGGACAGTTGGCGTTGGAGGCTGGTTCAAGTCTTCCTTAAACGGGTTCCAATGCCGCTGTCTCCTTTCGCCTTTCGCCAGAGGGTGAGCTCACCCGGCACCGGCTTAAAAGGAGATGCTTTGCCTGTCCGGGTTCTAGTATGTCCCGGCCGCTCCGGGACATGCCTGGGGATTTTTGGTATAGAGGCTGTCATATTTGTCCAAACTGGAAATAGACTGAAACCAGAGAAGGAGGAGACGCTATGGCAGAAGCGGAAAGGACTTATGTGTTTCGCAGGCGGCGGGAGAGTGAGCGGGAACGGGAGCGCCGGGCCCTGCTGGAAAGCCTGGCCCAGACCCGCACTCTGATCGCACAGGCCTACTCGGGCTTCAACACGGCCCACGACGCCGATCTGATCGAATCGTACGTATTTGAGATCAACGCCCTCCAATCCCGCTACTCCTATCTGCTCCGGCGGGTAAAGGAGCTGGACGGGGAGCGGACGGTCAAGATAAGCTGACGCGGAAGGCGCGCCTGCCAAGGGACTGGCAAATATCCTGACGGGAGGTGGCTGGTCTTGGAGAGCCTGCTGAATGCCCTGCCCTGGATCGTGGGCGGCCTGGTCCTGGTGGCCGTGCTGGCCGCGCTGCGCAAGCCCCTGCAATGGCTGGTCCGGGTTTTGGCGCGGACGGGGGTGGGCCTGGCGGTGCTGTGGTGCCTGAGCGGCGTGGGCGGGGTGCTGGGCGTGAATCTGGGGGTCAACCTGCTCAACGCGTTGGTGCTGGGCGTACTGGGCGCGCCCGGATTCGGGCTGCTGCTGCTCATGAACTGGGCGCTGGCCGTCTGAATCAGATCAAAACAGCAGTCAGTCCGCGTGGCGGGCCTGGGCCCGCCACGCGGATTTTATAACGTTTCCCTAAAATTTCGTTGGATTCAGCGCTTGTTCACAGATTTTTAAAATCCATGTCGTACAATGAGAGGCACTCCATGACGAAAGGGAAGTGTCCCCATGAAAAAACGCCTCTCCGCCCTGACCTGCGCCGCCTGCCTGTGCGCGGCGCTGGCTCTGCCTGCCGCGGCTGCAGGCGCCCCGGCCGCCTCCGTTCCCGCCTACAGCGACGTCGCCGCGGACGCCTGGTATGCCGAGGCGGTGGAGGCGGTGTCTCTGGCGGGATATATGACCGGTACCAGCGAGACTGCGTTCAGCCCCAACGCGGCGGTGACCCGCGCCACCGTGGTGACCGTACTGTGGCGGCTGGAGGGCGCACCGGCGTTTTCGGTGGAAGCCCCCTTCCCGGACGTGGCCGCCGGGGCCTGGTATGAGACGGCGGCGGCCTGGGCCAAGGGGAAGGGCATCGCCGCAGGCAACGACAAGGGACGCTTCAATCCCGACAGCGCCGTCACCCGGCAGGAGCTGGCCGTCCTTCTCCACCGCTACGCCCAGTATAAGGGCGGCGATGTGGCGGAGGGCACCCTGAGCCTTTACAGCGATGCGGCAAGCATCTCCGCCTGGGCGCGGGAGGGCATGGCCCATGCGGTGGGGCTGGGGCTGATCCAGGGCAGCGACGGAAGAATCGATCCCGGCGGCGCGGCAACCAGGTCCCAGCTGGCGGTGATCCTGCAGCGGCTGATGACCCCGGCCATGGGCTAAGAGAGAAAGGAGCGGGCACGCATGGAAGAGCACGACATTTTCCTGTCTTATCTGCGGGTGACCCAGCATATGTCCCAGCAGTTCCGCACGCATTTCGGGCGTCTGAATTTGACGTTTCCGCAGGCTCTGGTCCTCACGGTGCTGGGAGAGGACGGGCCGGTACCCATCAGCACGCTGGCCGAGCGTACCGGCAGCGCAAACAGCACGGTCTCGGGCATCGTGGACCGGCTGGAGAAACTGGGCCTTGCCCAGCGGCAGCGCAGCGAGACCGACCGGCGGGTGATCTATGTCTGCGCGACCGAGAAATACCAGCAATTGCGCCGCCGGGCCGCCACCGACGTCGGGGGTTATTTCCGTTCCCTGATGAGCGATATGACGCAGGAGGACCGGGATCTGGTGGCCGCAGCGCTGAAGAAGCTGGATGCGGCCCTCGCGCTTCAGGAGGACCGGGAATAAAAAAGTGCCCGGCACAGTTTTTTTCCGGGGAAAATCGTGCTATAATATCTGCATCCTGTGATTGATTTGGCTTGCGGAGGAGGTGACGGCGGATGGCGGCCAAGGGGTATGGCACCTATCACGGGCGCAGCCGGCTGCGCCCGGCCCTGAAGGTGGTCATCGTGCTGCTGGTCGTCCTTCTGGTGCTGGCGGTAGCCACGCTGCTGCTGATGGACGGGCATATCGTCTACTCTTCCGACGGCATCCGGCTGGATCTGCCCTTCGTTCAAAAAGGGGGCGCTGAGGACCCGCCGGAGCCTGCGGGGAGTGCTCCTCTGGTGATCGACAGCCCGGTTCCCACACCGGCGCCCACGGCCACGCCCGAGCCGGAAACGCTGATGCAGGGGGTGCTGCTGCCCCGCGAGGCCCTCTACGACGGCACGGCGGAGGAGCAGGTGCGCCGGGCGGGGGCTGCCGCGGCGGTCTTTGATATGAAAGCCGACGACGGAAGCCTGGGGTATATCTCCAGCCTGGAGCTGGCGCAGGCGGGGGGCGTGTCCGCAGCCGACCCGGCCATCAACGGGGCCATCCGGGGCCTGAATGCGGGGGAGCTGTATACGGTCGCCCGGGTGTCCTGCTTCCGGGACAACGCGATCCCCCGCGCCGACATGAGCCTGGGCATCAAAAGCAGCGCGGGCAACTGGCGGGACGAGGGAGACTGCCGCTGGCTCAGCGCCGCCAATGCGGCCGCCCGGCAGTATGTGATCGGCGTGTGCGCCGAACTGGCCGAACTGGGCTTTGACGAACTTTTGCTGGAAAACTGCGCCTTTCCGGCCCGGGGCCAGGTGGACTATATCGTCGCCGGAGAGAATTATGATCCCGACGGCCTGACCGACGCGCTGGAGACCTTCTGCCGGGAGCTGGAAGAGGCCCTGGCCGATTACCCCCAGCTTAAAGTCTCCTTTGGGAGCAGTCAGGCGGTGCTGACCGGCGAGGCAAACGACCGCAGCGGCCAGACCGCGGCCTGGCTTGCGGAGCATGCCTGGCGGGTCTATGTCGCGGTGCCTGCAGGGGACGAGAGCGCCTATGAGCAGACGCTGCGCGCCGCCGGCCTGCCCGCCGGGCGCCTGGTGCCCGTGACCGAAGCCCCTGCCGGAGCAGGGGAGAATTGGGCTGTGCTGACTCGGACGCCAACCGAATGAACCGAGCAGGGACGTGCTTGCAGACGCGTCCCTGCTCGGTTTTGTTTCTGCAAAAAGGCTCGCCGCAAACTGCACAAACTTTTGCCAAAAACTTTGGCGAGAATGACGCAAGAACCGGGAAAATGTTTTGATTGAAAGGGGATGTACAAAATTTTTGCAGTAAATCTGCACGAAAATGTCGCTGGCCTTGCAAAAAACGAGAGAAGCAAAAAACTAAACCGACAATTTTAAACTTGAAATTCTGCGCTGTATGAAGTATCATTTGGGTATGATCGGGAGAATTTGTTTTTTGTCAAAATGACGCGGCGTACCCGGTGCTCGGCGGAGTGACGGCTGGCGGCCAAGACCCGCCAGCCGTCCGCTTGATGAGCGCCGTGCGCGCCATTTCGGAAAGGCGGTGAGAATTATGTCTCTGGAGGCAATCAAGCAGGTGACGCAGGCGGAGCAGGCCAACCAGGCCCGCAAGATCGAGGCCCAAGCCCAGGCAAAACGCCTGGTGGCGGAGGCGGAGCGGGCGGGCAGGGCCCGGCTGGAGCAGGCGCGCGCCCAGGCGGAGGAGCAGGCCCGCGCCCTCCTGAAGGAAGCGGAGGAAAAAGCGGCCCGGAATGCGCAGACGGTGACGGCGCAGACCCGGGAATCCTGCGAAGCCCTGCGCGGGAAGGCGGAGGGCCGCCTGGCCGAAGCCGCCCAAAGCATCGTGAGAAGGGTAGTGAATAGCTGATGTCCATCGTCAAAATGAAGCGGCTGCGGCTGATCGGTATGCGCTCGGAGCGGGAAGAGATGCTGCGGCTGCTTCAGCACATGGGCTGCGTGGAGATCGACGAGCCGTCCGATTGGCGGGACGACCCGGATTGGGCGTCGCTGACCCGGCCGGACACGGCGGCGCTCAATCAGGCGCGGGAGGCGAAGTCCGGCGCCGAGGCCGCGCTCAAGACCCTGAAAAAATACGCGCCCAAGGAAAAAGGTTCCCTGTTTAAGCCCCGGCCGGTGATCACGGAGGCCGCGCTCTTTGATAACGAGGCCTACCGCGCCGCACTGGACGATGCCGGACGCCTCAATGCGCTGGAGCGGCAGATCTCCGCTCTGTACGCCGAACAGGGCAAGCTCAAGGCCCAGAAGCTGGCTTTGGCGCCCTGGCTGGCGCTGGACATCCCCCTGGAGACCGCTTCCACCCAGGATGTGGCGGTCTTCTTCGGTACCGTGGCGGCCGCGGTGGATCTGGACGCCCTGGAGGGGGCGCTGGCGGCCGGGACGGACCTGGCGGCGCTTCTTCGGGCGGGGAGCGACGCGGAGCTGCACTATTTTGTGCTCCTCTGCCACAAGAGCCAGGAGGAGACCTGCCAGGCGGTGCTGAAGGAGTACGGCTTTTCCCGCTCTGCCCTGCGGGGCTGGACCGGCACCGCTGCCGAGAACGACCGGGCTCTGGACGCGCGGATGGCCGAGACCGAGGAAGCGCTGCGCAGGGCCAAGGAAGAGGCGGCCGGCTGCGCCCCCAAAGCGGCGGCGCTGGAGCAGTGCCTGGACCGGGCCTGCCAGGAGATCACCCGGGAGGAAGCCCGCTGCCGCCTGCTGGACACGGACCTGGCCTTCTTTTTGGAGGGATGGGTGCCCGTACCCGACGAGGCGAGGCTTCTGGAGCGCCTTGGGAAGTTCACCTGCTGCTGGGAGACCGAGGTCCCGGCGGCGGAGGACTACCCGGCGGTACCGGTCAAGCTCAAAAGCAACGTGCTTACCGAGCCGCTGACGACCATTACGGAGATGTATTCCCTGCCGGCCTACGACGGGGTGGACCCCAACGGCCTGATGGCCCCGTTCTATATTTTCTTTTTCGGGTTTATGTTCGCCGACCTGGGCTACGGCCTGATCCTGGCGGGGGCCTGCGCCTTCCTCCAATGGAAGGTTAAGCCCAAGGGAGGATTCGGCCAGCTGGTGCGGCTGATGATCCTGTGCGGCATCTCCTCCGCGGTGATCGGCCTGCTGACGGGCGGTTTCTTCTCGGACTTTCTGTATCAGTTTACCAACATGCTGGGCCTGCCCCAACCGGCGGTGCCCTTCCTCTCAGTTCCGGAAGGGAGCGGTCTGCCGGCCCCCCTGCTGGACGTGATGAACGAGCCGATGACCGTGCTCATCTTCTCCCTGGCCGTGGGCCTGGTACAGATCGTGGTGGGCATGGCAGTAAAGTTTTGGATGCTGTGCCGGGACGGTCAGATCATGGACGCGGTCTGGGATGTGGGGACCTGGTGGGTCATTTTCATCGGCATCGGCCTGTTTGCCGTGAATATGACCGGAATCTCCGGCATCGGAAGCGTGAACGGCATCCCGGTCGTGCTGATCGTGGGCTGCGTCATGCTGCTGGCGCAGGGCCGCAACGCCAAGGGCTTTGGAAAGGTGACCGCCGTGATCGGAGCGGTGTACAACGGCGTGACCGGCTACTTCGGGGATATCCTCTCCTATTCCCGCCTGATGGTCATGATGCTGGCGGGTTCCGTCATCGGTCAGGTGTTCAATATCTTGGGCGCCATGCCCGGCGGCGGCCTGCCCCCTGTGATCGGGATCCCCATTTTCTTCCTGGTCTTCCTCGTCGGCCACGCATTCAACATTGGCCTGAACGTGATCGGCACCTATGTGCACACGTCCCGCCTGCAATATCTGGAGTTTTTTAAACAGTTCTATAAAGAGGGCGGCCGCCCCTGGCGCCCCCTGAACATCGCCACAAAATATGTAGACATCAAGGAGGAACAGTAACATGAATTTCGGTGAATTGATTGCCCAATACGGCGGCCCCTTCTTCGGGTTCCTGGGCGCGGCCCTTGCTGCGGGCCTTGCCTGCGTCGGTTCCGCCAAGGGTACCGGTATCGCCGGTGAGGCGGGCGCCGGCCTGCTGGCCGAGGACCCCTCCCAATTTTCCAAGTGCATGATCCTGCAGGTCATCCCCGGCACCCAGGGACTATACGGCCTGGTCATCGGCTTTCTGGCTTTGATGAAGATGGGCCTGTTTGCCGGAACCGTCGGTGAACTCACGGTGGCCAACGGCCTGTTGATCCTGGCCGCCTGCCTGCCCATGGCGCTGGGCGGCCTGCTGTCCGGCATCGCCCAGGGCCGGGTGGCCGCCGCCTCGGTCAACATCGTGGCCAAGAACCCCAACGACTGGTCCAAGGGCATGGTGCTGTGCATCATCGTGGAGTTCTATGCCATCCTCTCCCTGCTGATCTCCTTCCTGATGATCATGTTCGGCTTCTGAGCGGGGATACGCTATGGACGGAATCGAAAAAATCACCGGACGCATCGCGGAGGATGTGGGGCGGGAGATCGACGAGCTGACCGCCGAAGCCCGCCGCCAGGCCGACGAGATCGCCGCACGGTATGACGCGCAGGCAAAGCGCGAGTGCGAGGACATCCTGGCCCGAGGCCGGCGGAACGCCGACGAGCGGGTGGAGCGGCTGGCCAGCGTGGCCCAGCTGGAGTGCCGCAAGCTGGAGCTGGCGGCCAAGCAGGAGATGCTCTCCAGGGCCTACGACAAGGCGCTGGAGCAGCTGCTGAACCTGCCGGAGCAGGAGTACACAGCCCTGCTGGCCGACCTGGCGGTGAAGGCCGCCGTCACCGGCCGGGAGGCGGTCATCCTCTCCCAGAAGGACCGCACCCGCTATGGCAAGCAGGTGGTCACCGCGGCCAACGAGCGCCTGAACGGCGGCCGGCTCACCCTGTCCGAGCAGACCCGCCCCATCCAGGGCGGGGTGATCCTCAGCGACGGGGATGTGGAGGTCAATTGCAGCTTTGAGACCCTGGTGCGTCTCCAGCGGGGCGCGCTGGACCGCCCGGTCGCCCAGATCCTCTTCGGAGATTGACGCGCACTCCGGACGAATGGAGGCAATGTCTTGACTAAGATCAAAGATACCGACTACCTGACCATATCCACCCGCATCCGGGCCATGGAGAACAAGCTGCTCACCCGTGAGCGCATGGAGCGGATGCTGGAGGCCCATACGGACGACGAGGCCGTCAAGGTCCTTTCCGAGTGCGGTTACGGGGAGCTGACGGAGCTGACCCATACCGCCCTGGACGCCCTGCTGGCCCAGGCCAGGGCGGCGCTGTATCGGGAACTGCGCAGCGCGGTGCCCGATCCCGGGCTGGTGGAAGTGTTTCAGATGAAATACGACTACCACAACGCCAAGGTGCTGCTCAAGGCCCAGGCGGTGGGCGCGGAAGCCGACCGCCTCCTGTCCGGGGGGGGGCGCTGGAGCGCCGGCGCGGTGAAGGACGCGTTTCAGCGGGACAGCCTGCGGGACTTCACGGAGCCCTTTCGCCGCGCGGTGACGCAGGCGCAGGAGCTTCTGAACGCCGGGGGCGACCCCCAGCTGGCCGACTTTGTGCTGGACCGGGCCTATTTTGAGGAGATGCACGCCGCCGCGGAAGCGACCGGCAGCGCATTCCTCCAGGGCTACGTGCGCCTGCTCACCGACGCCACTAACCTGCGCTCCGCCGTACGCTCGGCCCGGATGGGGAAGGGAAGCGATTTTCTCCATCAGGTGCTCCTGAGCGGCGGCAGCGTGGATGCGCGTACCCTGGCCAGCCGCAAGGGAGGCGACCTGTCCGCCGCATTCCGGGCGGGAGCGCTCGCCGAGGCCGCCGCTCTGGGGGATTCCCTTTCCGCGGCCGGCAGCGGGGAATTGACCGCCTTTGAGCGCGCCTGCGACGACGCGGTTATGGCCTACCTGACCCGCGCCCGCCGCATCCCGTTTGGGGAGCAGGCAGTGGTGGGCTACCTGTACGCCAGGGAAAACGAGTTTACCGCCATCCGTACCATTCTCTCCGGCCGTATGGCCGGTCTGGACGCGGACACCATCCGGGAAAGGCTGCGTGAAGCCTATGTCTAACAGTGGATACAAGATCGCGGTCCTGGGCGACAAGGACAGCGTCCTGGGGTTCAAGGCGCTGGGCCTGGACGTCTTTCCGGCCGAGACGGCGGAGGAGGCCCGCAGGATCCTCCATACCCTGGCAAAGGAGGACTACGCGGTGATCTATCTTACCGAGCAGTATGCCGCCGGGATGCAGGCCGATGTGGACCGTTACAAGGATGAGCTGACCCCCGCGGTCATCCTCATCCCCGGCAAGGACGGCAGCCTGGGCATCGGTATGGCCAACGTGAAGAGCGCTGTGGAACGGGCTGTAGGCGCGGATATTCTATAGTCCGGGGGAGGATGCTTCTCCCTGGATACAAAACCGTCGCGCCGCCTGCGGCGGAAACTCCGGGAGGCGGGGTGCTTCGCAGGGGCGGGTGCCCGCACCCGCCCGCGCCCCCCGACGTGAAAGAAGGTTGAGTCAATTTGAGCGGAAAAATCGTCAAAGTCTCCGGCCCGCTGGTGGTGGCCACCGGGCTGAAGGACGCCAATATGGCCGACGTGGTCCGGGTGGGAGAGCAGCGCCTGATCGGTGAGATCCTCACCATGAACGGCGACGCCGCGTCCATCCAGGTCTATGAGGAGACCTCCGGCCTGGGCCCCGGCGCGGCGGTGGAGACCACCGGCGCGCCCATGTCCGTGGAGCTGGGCCCCGGTATCATCGAAAATATTTACGACGGTATCCAGCGTCCGCTGGAAGGCATCATGAAAAAGGCGGGGAGCAACAACCTGCCCCGCGGCGTAGAGGTGCCCGCCCTGGACCGGGAAAAGAAATGGCAGTTCGATGCCGTGGCCAAACCGGGCGACCAGGTCACCGGCGGCGATGTGCTGGGCACCGTGCAGGAGACCAGCGTGGTGCTCCATAAGATCATGGTTCCCCCCAACATGAGCGGAACCATCGAGTCCATCCAGTCCGGCACCTTCACGGTGCTGGATACGGTGGCCGTGCTGGTGGACGCAAACGGGGCGCGCCACGAGCTGACCATGGTGCAGAAGTGGCCCGTCCGTGTGGGGCGGCCCTACCGGCACAAGTACCCCCCCAGGACGCCCCTGCTCTCCGGCCAGCGGATCGTGGACGCCATGTTCCCCGTGGCCAAGGGCGGCACCGCCGCCATCCCCGGCCCCTTCGGCTCGGGCAAGACCGTCATGCAGCACCAGCTGGCCAAGTGGTCGGACGTGGATATCGTCATCTACATCGGCTGCGGCGAGCGCGGCAATGAGATGACCGACGTGCTGCGGGAGTTTCCCGAACTGGTGGACCCGCGTACCGGCGAGTCCCTGATGAAGCGGACGGTGCTCATCGCCAACACCTCCGACATGCCCGTGGCCGCCCGTGAGGCGTCGATCTACACCGGCATCACCATCGCCGAGTATTTCCGGGACATGGGCTATGATGTGGCCGTCATCGCCGACTCCACCTCCCGCTGGGCCGAGGCCCTGCGCGAGATGTCCGGCCGCCTGGAGGAGATGCCCGGCGAAGAGGGCTACCCCGCCTATCTGTCCTCCCGCCTGGCCCAGTTCTACGAACGGGCCGGCATGGTGGCGTGCATCGGCTCTGACGCCGGCCGCCGGGGTTCCCTGACCGCCGTGGGCGCGGTCTCCCCCCCGGGCGGCGACCTGAGCGAACCCGTGAGCCAGGCTACCATGCGCATCGTCAAGGTGTTCTGGGCGCTGGATTCCTCGCTGGCCTACCGCCGCCATTTCCCCGCCATCAACTGGCTCAATTCCTATTCCCTGTATCTGGACTCCCTCAAGCCCTGGTATGACGAGCACCTGGGCAAGCAGTTCATGATCAATCGCGATAAGTCCATGTCCATCCTTCAGGAGGAGGCCAGCCTCAACGAGATCGTGCAGCTGGTGGGCAAGGACTCCCTCTCCGCCGCCGACCAGCTGACCCTGGAGACGGCCAAGATGCTGCGGGAGGACTTCCTCCAGCAGAACGGCTTTCTGGAGGTGGACTGGTACTCCAGCTATGACCGGCAGGACAAGATGCTGGGCATGATCCTGGAGTATGACCGGCTCTGCCGCGCCGCCATCGAGAAGGGCGCCAGGGTGGCCGACCTGTTCGAGATCCCCTTCCGGGAAAAGATGGGCCGGGCCAAGAGCGTACCCGACAGCGAATATCCCGCCGTTTATGCGGACATGGCCCGCGAGATGGCCGAGCAGATCGAAGCGGCCGCCGCCAAGGGAGGTGCTGAGGAATGATCCGTGAATACCGTACCATACAGGAGATCAACGGCCCCCTGATGGTGGTGCGCAAGGTCTCCGGCGTCACCTATGACGAGCTGGGCGAGATCGAGCTGCCCGACGGCAGCACCCGCCGCTGCCAGGTGCTGGAGGTCAACGGCGACAACGCCGTTGTGCAGCTGTTCGAGGCATCTGCCGGCATCAACCTGGCCGAGTCCAAGATCCGTTTTCTGGGCCACCCGCTGGAGCTGGGCGTATCCGGCGACATGCTGGGGCGGGTGTTCAACGGCATGGGCCGTCCCATCGACGGCGGACCGGAGATCCTGGCCGAGGAGTTCCGGGACATCAACGGCCTGCCCATGAACCCGGCCGCCCGGGACTACCCCAACGAGTTTATTCAGACCGGCATTTCCACCATCGACGGCCTGAACACCCTGGTGCGCGGACAGAAGCTGCCCATTTTCTCCGGCTCCGGCCTGCCGCACGCGGCCCTGGCGGCCCAGATCGCCCGCCAGGCCAAGGTGCTGGGGGACGACGCGGGCAATTTCGCCGTGGTCTTCGCCGCCATCGGCATCACCTTTGAGGAGTCCAACTTCTTCGTGGAGGAGTTCCGCCGTACCGGCGCCATCGACCGCACCGTGCTCTTTACCAACCTGGCCAACGACCCCGCTGTGGAGCGTATCGCCACACCCCGCATGGCCCTCACCGCCGCGGAATATCTGGCCTTTGAGAAGGGCATGCACGTACTGGTCATCATGACCGATATCACCAACTACGCCGAGGCCCTGCGCGAGGTGTCGGCGGCCAAGAAGGAAGTCCCCGGCCGCCGCGGCTATCCGGGCTATCTGTACACCAACCTGGCCACCATTTACGAGCGGGCCGGCCGTCAGCTGGGCAAGAGCGGCTCCATCACCCTCATCCCCATTCTCACCATGCCCGAGGACGACAAGACCCACCCCATCCCCGACCTGACCGGGTATATCACCGAGGGGCAGATCATCCTCAGCCGCGAGCTCTACCGCAAGGGCGTCAATCCCCCGGTGGACGTGCTGCCCTCCCTGTCCCGCCTGAAGGACAAGGGCGTGGGCCCCGGTAAGACCCGGGAGGATCACGCGGGGACCATGAACCAGCTCTTTGCCGCCTATTCCACCGGCAAGGAGAACAAGGAACTCATGTCCATCCTGGGCGAGGCGGCCCTGTCCCCCACCGACCTTTTGTACGCCCGGTTTGCCGACGAGTTTGAAAAGCGCTATGTCTCCCAGGGCACCGACGAAAACCGCTCGATCGAAGAGACGCTGGACCTGGGCTGGGAGCTGCTTTCCATCCTCCCGAAGGCGGAGCTCAAACGCATCAAGCCGGAGCTGATCGACAAATACCTCCCGAAAAAGGAGGGGTAAGTCATGCCCGCAATTAACGTAAACCCCACCCGGCAGGAGCTGACCCGGCTGAAGGGCCGGCTCAAGACCTCGATCCGGGGCCATAAGCTGCTCAAAGACAAGCGGGATGAGCTGATGAAGCAGTTTATGGACGTCGTGCGGGAGAACCGGGCGCTCCGCGCCAAGGTGGAGGCGGCCCTGATCCGGGCCCACGGCTCCTTCACCGTGGCCTCGGCGGTCATGTCCTCCGAGATGCTGGAGCAGTCCCTGCTCTACCCCAAACAGAGCGTGGAGTTGGACATGACCTTCCAGAACGTCATGTCCGTGAACGTGCCCGTCTATCAGTTCAAGACCAAGAGCGACGACGCCGGGGAGATCTATCCCTACGGCTTTGCCACCACTTCGGGCGAACTGGACGACGCGGTGGACGCCCTTTCCGGAATCTTTCAGGATATGCTGCGCCTGGCCCAGATCGAAAAGACCTCCCAGCTGCTGGCGGAGGAGATCGAGAAGACCCGGCGGCGCGTCAACGCGCTGGAGTATGTGAAGATCCCTCAGATGCAGGAGGCCATCAAGTATATCTCCATGAAGCTGGATGAAAACGAACGCTCTTCCACGATCCGACTGATGAAGGTCAAGGATATGCTTCTCAAGGAAGCCATTGAGGAGAAGCGGGAGGAGGACGCCAGGGCCGTGGAGGCCTTTGGCGGCCGCCTGGACGATCCGGAGAGCATCTGATCCAGCAAAAGGCCCCCATCCATGACTTGGATGGGGGCCTTTTGGCGTCAAAAAAATGATTGACAAACGATAATAGTTCCGCTAAACTGAAAAAGAAATTATTGCAAAACGATAATTTGGAGGGAGAGCACATGACAAAACGGGAGGCGCTCCTGTTGACCGCGGCGGCCGCGCTGGGAGCGGTGCTGGCCGGCCTGACGGAGTGGGGGATGGGACTGCGGGCCGGGCTGGGCTTGATTGACGGCATTGGGGATGGCCTGCGCGCGCTCTCCGGACTGGGATACGCCGGAAATCTGGCCGCCTGGGCCATCTGCCTGGCGGCGGCAGGACTGCCGTTGGGATGGCTGTGGTATCAGCGGCGCAGGCGCAGGCTGTACTGGGAGGACGCGCTGCTGCTGCTGCTGGCCGCCCAGCTTCTGTACAGCCTCTACCGGCTTGCCAATCGGGCCGCCCTGATCGGACAGGAGACGTTGGATCTCACCGGCGTTTGGGCGCTGGCGGCGGGGGGCGCCCTGTTTGCCACCCTGGCCGGATACGCGGTGCTCCGTCTGCTGCGGCGCCTGGAGAAGGAGGCGGGGCTGTCCCGCTTGTTCCGGGGCCTGCTGACCGGCGCGGCGGCGCTGCTGGTGTTCCTGGCCGTATGGGGGGCGCTGAGCGGCTTTCTGGCCCAGGCCGCGGCGGTGACCGCGGGCAACACCGGCGATCCGGCGGGGGCGGCGCGCACCAACGGAGTTGGCGCTGTCCTGACGCTGCTGGGGCTGACGCCCAGCTTCCTGGGGGCGGCGGTACTCCTGTGGGGCGCCCGGCTGGCCCGGGCACTGGAGCGGGAGCCCTTCGGGGCGGAGACGGTGGAGCTTTGCCGGATCACCGCGGAGCGCTGCCGCCGGACGGCCCAATGCGCCATCCTCCTGTGCGTGGGCGGCAACCTGCTCCAGCTGCTCCTGCTGCCCCAGCTGCGGAAGGTCTCGTTTACCATGACCCTGCCGTTGGTGAGCGTGGCGCTCTCAGCGGCGCTCTTTCTGCTGTGCCGCTACTTTCAACAGGGCAAGGCTATCCACGACGACAACCAGAGCATTATTTAAGGGCGCGCCATGGCCATACGGGTATCTCTGAGCGATGTGCTCAAGGCGCGGGGCATGACGGCCAAGGAGCTGTGCGCCAAGGTCGGCATCACCGAGGCAAACCTTTCCATCCTGCGCAGCGGGAAGGCAAGCGGCGTGCGGTTCCATACCATCAACCGCATTTGTTATTACCTGGACTGTGACGTGGGCGATATTCTGCATTTTGACGGAAGATTGGAGGAGGATGATGAAACGGATGGGTAGGCGCCTGGCGCTGCTTGCGGCGGCCGCGGCGGTGCTGGCGGCTCTGGGGACCGTGCCGCTGGCCGCGCCGGGGCCGGAGGGGCAGGCGGACCGCTTTGTGGGCTTCCATGTGGCGTTCGGTGCAAGGCAGACCCCTTATGACGACGGCAGCTGGACGGAATACGGCAGTCAGACGCTGGATACCGGGCGCTTTGGGGCGCTGTCGTTCCCGCGCAGCGTGCTGTTCGGGGTGTACGACGCGGAGCGGGGCCGGTATGACTTCCCCGGTCTGGAGGGGCGTAACTGCTTCCTCTATCAGAGTGTGGAGGAAAACGGAGACCTGGTGAACAGCAGCAGCGTGGAGCTGGCGCATCCGAACATGGCCTACAAGTCGACGGACCAGGGGGAGGAGGAAACCATCTCCGGCACCGTTTATTTCCGGGCGGGAGAGGAAGAGCGCTTTGTTACCCTCTACCGGGTGTATCAGACGGAGGACGGGCGCCTCTATCTGGACGGCAGCGGCAACAGCTACGGCGGGGCGGGCGGCATGACCGTCACGGAACATTGGCAGCAGAGCGTAACGGAGAACGGCGAGACGCACAGCACCTCCTTCTCCGTGGAGGTCTCCCTGCAGGCCGTTCAGCCGCTGCAGACGGTAACGGTCACCCAGTACGGCGGCTCGGACGAACCGCTGGCGGCCTGCGTGCTGGACGGAAGCCGGGCGGAGGAGTCGATATCCCTTCTGCCGCAGACCCAGTGGGTGCTGGTGGCCGAGCGGGACGAGGACGGCGGCGTGAAACGCACCGTCTACGACCTTGCCCCGGAAGGCGGGCCGCTGATGCATACGGCGTGGTTTTTGGATGAGGCGGGTCTGGGCCGTCCGGTTTTCCTTACCATCGGAGTGCAGGCTGAGGGGCGGGTGTGACACCCGCCCCTACCGTGCTACAGCTGCTCCAGAATGCCGCGCAGCAGCCAGGCGTGGGCGTTTTCATCCCCGGCCAGCTCCAGATAGAGCTCCCGCAGACAGGGGTCTCCGGTCTCCTCCGCCGCGGCCAGATAGGAGAGCTCGCCCCGCTGCTCTTCCGCAAAGCGTTCCCGCAGGGCGGCGGGAAAGGCGCAGGCAAGGGCGGCGGCCGGACGCTCCACCGGCCAGTAGCGCACGCCGGAGATCAGGAAATACGCGGTGGACAAACGCTTGGCGTGGCGGCGCTCGTCTGCGGCCATCGTGGAGAGGACCTTGCCGCCGGTGCCTGTGGCCCGCCGGGAGAGAAGCTGATACGTCCGCCAGTCGGCCAGTTCGTGGTCTATGTACTGCTGGAGCTGGGCGCCGTATACGGCCGAGGCCGCGCCCAGACAGGGTACGTCGTGTTCCGGCGCGCAGCCGGACTCCTCCTGGGGCATGGGCATGGGCATGGCGGGGCGCATGGCCGGAACGGACAGGACCCCGGGCGCGGCGGCGGTGGCCGCAGGGCCTTCCGGGAGGGACGCGGCTTCTGCCGCGGGCTGGGCGGCGGCTGCTTCATCCAGCACGAAGGGGCAGTCGGGCCGATCCTCCGGCATGACCCGCCGCCAGACCCGCTCAAAGACCTCCCGGTCGCAGGGGTAGTCCGGGGAATCGGGCGGGGTGCAGGGCAGTTTATCTTGTTCCATGGATTTGCCTCCTAATCTGCATAGAATCTAAGCCATACTATGCGCCATCCGGACCGGATGCCCCGGAGGAGGCCGGGAAACGGCGGACATACTTGTTTTTTCCGGATGGGCATGTTACAATATTTAATCACGGAAATCACCATGTACAAAGGAGCAACGGCTTATGTTGGAAATCAAGGGCCTCAGCTACCAGGTGGAGGGGGAGTCCGGCCAGGAACTGGGCATCCTCAACGACGTTTCCCTGACGGTGGAGGACTACAAGCTGGTGGTCATCACCGGCCCCAACGGGGGCGGCAAGACCACCTTGGCCAAGGCGATTATGGGCCTGGTGCAGCCCACGGGGGGAAGCATCCTCTGGAACGGCGCCGATATCACGCAGATGGATATCACCGGCCGGGCGCGGCTGGGGATCAGTTACGGCTTCCAGCAGCCTCCGCGGTTCAAAGGGCTGAAGGTCAAGGACCTGCTGGCGCTGGCGGCGGGCAGCGACTCCCTCACCCGGGAGGAGGGCTGCCAGTACTTGACCAAGGTGGGCCTGTGCGCGCACGACTATATCGACCGGGAGGTGGACGCATCCCTCTCCGGCGGCGAGGTCAAACGCATTGAGATCGCCACCATTCTGGCCCGCAAGGCCGGGCTGATGATCTTCGACGAGCCGGAGGCGGGCATTGATCTGTGGTCCTTCGCCAAGCTGACCGAGACCTTCCAGGCCATCCACCGGCGGCGGGAAGCCACCCTGCTCATCATCTCCCATCAGGAGCGGATCATCAATCTGGCGGATGAGATCGTGATGATCAGCGACGGCCGGGTGAGCAAATACGGGCCCAAGGAAGAAATATTCCCTCAGATCCTGGCCAACACCCTGTCCGGGTGCAGCTATATGACGGAGGGGGCGGCACAGTGAATCACACCGATTGGAAACTCCTGAAGGAGATCGCGGAGTTGGAGAAGACCCCTCAGGGGGCCTACAACATCCGCCGCAACGGGCAGCTGGACTCCCGCGCGAGCACCGCCAATATCGAGATCACCACCAAGACCGAGCCGGACAAGCCGGGCATCGATATCCGCATCAAGTCCGGTACCCGGAACGAGTCGGTCCACATCCCGGTCATCATTACCCAGACCGGTATGTCCGAGATGGTATATAACGACTTTTTCATCGGAGAGGACTGCGACGTGGACATCGTGGCCGGCTGCGGCATCCACAATACCGGCTGTGAGACCAGCCAGCACGATGGGGAGCATACCTTTTACGTGGGGAAGAATTCCAAAGTCCGCTATGTGGAGCGCCACTACGGCGAGGGACCGGGCACGGGAAAGCGCGTCATGAATCCCCGGACGGTGGTATATCTGGAAGAAGGGGCGTCCATCCACATGGAGACCACCCAGATCCGGGGCGTGGACTCCACCAAGCGGGAGACCAAGGTCGTGGCTGCCAGGGGAGCCGAGGTCGTCATTACGGAAAAACTGCTGACCCACGGCGACCAGACCGCCGAGAGCGATATGGAGATCATTCTGGACGGAGCGGACGCCAACGGACGGGTCATCTCCCGCTCCGTGGCCCAGGACGGCTCCAGACAGGTATTTTATCCCAGGATGACCGGCAATGCAAAGTGCTTTGGTCACGTGCAGTGTGATTCCATCATCATGGGGCAGGCCAAAATTTCCTCCATCCCGGCCATTGTGGCCAACAGCGTAGACGCCCAGCTGATCCATGAGGCGGCCATCGGCCGCATTGCGGGAGATCAGATCCTCAAGCTTATGACTCTGGGCCTGACGGAGCAGGAGGCAGAGGAGAAGATACTCGATGGATTTTTACAGTAAGCTGCTGGAGCGGGTCAATCAAGCGGGCACGTTTTCCACCAACAGCCGTATTTGTGTCACAAGGATCGAGCAGGGCTGCGCCGAGGGCGTCCTGCATGCGGACGAGAGCAGCCTGAACCCCAACGGTATCGTCCACGGGGGCTGCCTGGTCACCCTGGCGGACACCGTAGCGGGCTGTGCCGCCCACGGGCTGGGCGGACAGTATGTCACCCTGAGCAGCAACCTGAATTTCCTCGCGCCTGCTCAGAAGGGGGAGGTCCGCTGTGCCGCCGAGGTCCGGAAGGCGGGGCGCACGATCGTGGTGTGCGACGTAACCATCACCGACGCGGCCGGGAAACCGCTGGCCTGCGGGAGCTTCACCTTCTTCCGGGTGGGAGAGCTGCCGAACTAGGATACCAGGGGGACAGGATTTCCTGTCCCCCTTTTGCACCGCTTAAACGGGCAGGTCGCCGCTCTCTTCCAAAGCGGGCTGGCATCGCTGCAAAAAGAGCAGATCGTCCAGCCGCAGCAGGGCGGCCGCCAGGACCAGCACAGAGGCGCACAGGTTGGCGGCGGCTGATTTTCGGGCGACGGGGTCGTCGCCCTGGGAAGCCTGCTGCCAGGCGTTCAGAGCCAGACACAGGAAAAAGCCCAGGGCGCCGATTACCAGGGCGCTGGCGCAGCAGCGGATCGGAAAGACCGGCGGCAGCGCCGCCGCGGCCTGCGTGTTTCCGGCCAGCGTATCTGCCAGTTGGCGGCGCTGTATCCCAACGGCGGCGTAGGACAGCACGACGGAAAGAATGATGAACAGCAGAAACAGCAAAGAGGCGTCCACTGTTTTTAATTGGCTGCAGAGTGTCTGCCGCGAATTGGTCTCCTGCATGCAAAGCCCTCCTTTTATTCCAGTCTATCCGCCGACGGCGGAAGAGGTGCGCAAAACAGGGCCCCGGCATCCAGTTGGATGCCGGGGCCCTGTTTTGCCCGCTTTAGCGACTTTCGCGGGGCGAAAGTCGGCGTCGTTTCGGCGCTGGCCTCACCATGCCCTTTTAGGGCTTGTTCAAGCCACGCGTTTCACGCGTGGTCTTGGCTTGCATTCAGGCGATCCCGCCGCCAAATTCATAGAAGGTCAGATCCCGGTTCCGCTCCTGGGTCCAGCCGATGGCCCATTGAGACCCGAACAGCAGCAGCTGATTGCCCTTATAGTCCTCCACCAGCTTTACGTCGGTGCCCAGGATGAGGTCCTCCTCCTTCACCGGCTCGCCGTCCGCGCTCCGGATCCAGCGCAGATATTCGTAGGGCAGACCCTCCATATAGAGTTCCACATTGTACTCGTTCTTTAAGCGGTACTCCAGCACGTCGAACTGAAGGGTGCCCACCACCCCCACGATGACCTCTTCCATGCCGGTATAGGGCGTTTTGAAGATCTGGATGGCGCCCTCCTGGGCGATCTGCTCCATGCCCTTCAAAAACTGCTTGCGCTTCATGGTGTCCAGACTGCGCACCCGGCGGAAATGCTCGGGGGCAAAGGTGGGGATGGGGTCGAACCGGAATTTTTTACCCGGAGCGCACAGGGTATCTCCGATGGAGAAGATGCCCGGGTCGAACACGCCGATGATATCGCCGGCGTAGGCCTCCTCAATGATCTCCCGTTCGGCGGCCATGAGCTGCTGGGGCCGGGAAAGGCGGATCTTCTTACCGGCCTGGACATGGTAGACCTCTTTGTCCGCGTCGAACCGGCCGGATACCACCCGCAGGAAGGCGATGCGGTCCCGGTGGGCTTTGTTCATGTTGGCCTGGATCTTGAAGACGAAGGCGGAGAAGTCGTCGTCCATGCAGTCGACCACCAGTTCTCCGGCCGTTCGGGGCAGCGGAGCGGTAGTCATGCGCAGGAACTCCTCCAGAAACGGCTCCACGCCGAAGTTGGTGAGAGCGGAGCCAAAGAACACGGGAGAGAGCTTGCCGTGGCGCACGCGCTCCAGGTCGAACTCCGCCGCCGCGCCGTCCAGCAGCTCGATGTCGTCGGAGAGCTGGGCGTGCAGCCGCGGCCCGATGAGCGCGTCCAGGTTGGGATCGTCCAGAAGCACTTCCGTGGCGGTGGCCGCCTTGGCGCCGCCGTTGGAGGTGAAGTGGATGATCTCGCCCCTGCCCCGGTCATAGACGCCCTGAAATTCCTTGCCGCAGCCGATGGGCCAGTTGACCGGGTAGGTTTCCAGACCGAGCTCCTTTTCCAGCTCCTCGCACAGCTCAAAGGGATCCCGGGCTTCCCGGTCCATTTTGTTTATAAATGTGAAAATGGGGATGTCCCGCATGGCGCAGACCTTAAAGAGCTTGCGGGTCTGGGCCTCCACACCCTTGGCGGCGTCAATGACCATTACGGCGGAATCGGCGGCCATCAGGGTGCGGTAGGTGTCCTCGGAGAAGTCCTGGTGGCCGGGGGTATCCAGAATATTGATGCAGAAGCCCTCGTACTGGAACTGCATTACCGAGGAGGTGACGGAGATGCCGCGCTGCTTCTCGATCTCCATCCAGTCGGAGGTGGCGGCGCGGGAATTCTTCTTGCCCTTGACGATACCGGCCTGGGCAATGGCCCCGCCGTAGAGCAGGAATTTTTCCGTCAGCGTGGTCTTGCCCGCGTCCGGATGGCTGATGATGGCAAAGGTGCGGCGGCGATTGATTTCGGATTGATACTGAGACATAGCGGATAACCTCCAGAACAGGGCGCGGGGCCGGGATCAGCCCACGCGCCGATTGGCACGCAGATGGGGCGGTTTGCTGCCTTGGGCGTGTAAGAACGCACAGGGAGATTGAGAAGAGCGCCCTTATGGGGGCGTAACGGCAAAAGCGCAGCGGCAGCTGCGCTCGGATTTACAGCGCGGCATGGGATCCCCTCCGGACCGGTTGATGCCGAAAAACGGCCACATCCCCCCGGACGTGGTCAATTCAGGCGCAATATATCCGTATTATATCCGAAAAGAGCGCGTCTGTCAAAAAATACTGCACCGTGGGGGAATGGCTGCCCTTCTCTCAGATAGCGCGGGGCAGCAGGTCCGCTGGGCGGGGTGTGACGCTGGCAGCGGCAGGGCCTTCCCGCCCAAGCTGCGCTGCAGCTCCATGGGCAGTATCCCCCTGGGGGACGGTCAAGCGGAAGACAGGAAAAGGACCGGAGACAGCGTTGGTTGGCGCGGCGGAGAAGTGGAAGCGGGAAAACCGAGGGCCACCGGATGCACGACTTGATCCGGGCCCTGTGTGCCGGGCCGTGTTGTGCGCGCGGTTCCGCACTTGCAGCGGAATAAGGTTCAGCCGGTTCAGAACGGGAGCCCTCCCGGCGGGGCGGGACTTTTTTGTGGCAAAAAAGAGTGAAATCAGACGGCTTCTTTTGCTGCAATAGAGAAGCAGCGCGAAAAAGAGGAGAGTAGTGCAAAATATCTATTTTGTGGGTAGAAAATTGTGGTTTCCCTGTTGACATGCTGAGGGGAATATGCTATAAATTATTTGAACAAAATAATTATTTCATTCAAATAGATAAAATATCGAAAAAATAAAAAATATAAATTTTAAGCTGTTTGTTAATATCGTTCTGAAGCCAGAAGGATATTTACAATAGAAGGAATGGAAACGACTTGTAGAGGAGGATGTTATGAAAACGATCGGTAAGAGAAGTCTCGCCCTGTTCCTGTTGTTGACCCTTTTGGCGGCGCTGGGCGGCTGCGGTGGACAGACGTCGGGGGAAAGCGGCACGCCTGCGCCGCAGACCGGCGCACCGGCAGCCGAAAGCGGCGCGCCTTCGGGAGAGCAGCCGGATCCTATGACGCTGACCTTTGCGACGCATTTGCCTGAGACCGGTGTGGACGGCGCCTCGCTGAAATACTTCTTTGAAGAAGTATCCAAGGAGACCGGCGGCCTGCTTACGTTTGAGTACTATTTTGCAGGGTCCCTGGTCAGCGCCACCGATTCCCTGACGTCCGTATCCGAGGGCTTGACGGACATCGCCTTTGTCCCGGAGGGATTTTTCGAGACGCAGTTCTATCCCACGTTCGTGGCCACCATCCCCTATACGACCACGTCCGAGTGGGTGACCAACAAGGCCCTGTATGAGATGTTCCAGACCTACGCCCCCTTCCGGGAGATGTGCGCCGCTCAGAACGTGGTGAACTTGGGCGTCGTGGCCCCCAGCGAGCTGGCCATGTGCTCGAACCTGAAGATTGAGTCCCTGAACGATCTGACGGGCCTGAAGATCCGGGCCATGGGCGCGGTCAATGCGGATATGACCAAGCTGGGCGCGACCCCCGTGGCCATGGCCGCCAACGAGATCTATGAGGCCCTGGAGCGCAAGACCGTGGACGCCGCCACCGGGATCCCCGTCACCCTGGCGGTCTCCTACAAGCTCCAGGAGATCAGCGACTACTTTATCTATACCGGCTACGGCATGTACACCACCTCCAGCATCTACATGAATAAGGCGGTCTATGACAAGCTGCCCGAGGCCTATAAGCAGGCCTTCCAGACGGTCTATGAGCGCTTCGTGGACGAGTATTCCAGCGAAACGTGGATGGGCGGGGCCATCAAGGACTCCATCCAGGCCATTGAAGATGCCGGCGGCGAAGTGATCGTCCTCCCCAAGGAGGAGCGGGACAAGTGGGCGGAAAAGCTGGCAGTAGACGCCCAGGAGTTTGTGGATACCGCTACCTCTTACGGGTATAACGGCCAGGAGATCCTGGACACCTATCAGGCACTGGTGGCCAAGTATGCTCCGGACGATATCGCCTATCAGGTCTACGAGTGACCGCAGCCTGCGGCGGATCCGGCGGGAGACTCCCAAAGGGGTCTCCCGCCCTTTTAAAAGACGGAAGGAGCGACTGTATGAAACTTTTGCGGAAGGTACCCGATTTCTTCGGACTTCTGTCGGCGTTGCTGATCGCACTGATCTGGATCATCATGACGGCGGAGCTGGTGGCGCGCAATGTGTTCCACTCCCCCATCCTTGGGGTGAGCGAGATCGCCATCTATCTGTATGTGACGGCGGCCTATTTCGGTTTTTCCTATACCCAGAAGGAAAAAGGACACATTTGTGTGGAGCTGCTGTATGACCGGCTGGGGCAGCAGACCAGGCGGGTCGTTGACGTAATCGCCTATCTGCTGTGCGACGCACTGTTTCTCTGCTTTGCCGTGTGCATCTGGCGGGCATTTGGAGAATCCTGGGCGATCAAGGAGATCCAGCTCTCCGCCATGAAAATGCCGGTGTATGTGCTGAAGTTTACTATCGCCCTAGGGATCACCGCCATGCTGCTGCAGCTGATCCTGGATACTGTGGATGCCGTAAAGCTCGCTCTGGGCCAAGGCGGAAATAACGGCCTGATGGAGGAGGAAAAGTTATGAATCCTTTGCTGATCGGACTGATTGCGCTGGTGGCGCTGATCGTACTGATGCTGCTGCGGGTCCCCATCGGGATCTCCATGTTTATCGTAGGGGCCGGAGGACTGCTGCTGACCAAGGGGACGGTACTGGCCAACTACGCCCTGGCCACCACGCCGGTCAGCGCCATTTCCTCCTTTACGCTGGTGGCCATCCCCATGTTTATCCTAATGGGAAACCTGGCCAACGAGGCGGGAATTACCACCGAGCTGTACGATACCGGCTATAAGCTGCTGGGCCGGCTTCCCGGCGGGCTTGGCATGGCTACGGTGTTCGCCTGCGCGGGCTTTGCCGCCACCACCGGTTCCTCCGTGGGCATGGTGGCCGCCATGACCCGCATCGCACTGCCGGAGATGGACCGCTATGGGTATGACCGCCGTCTCAGCCTGGGCACCATTGCCGGCGCAGGCACCCTGGGCATTCTGATCCCGCCCTCCATCCCGGCGGTGATGTACGCCATCACCACCGAGCAGTCCGTGGGCCGCATCCTGTTGGGCGGCGTACTCCCCGGCGTCATCATGGCGGTGGCCATGCTGGCCTATCTGGGCATCCGCTGCGCCATCAACCCAAAGCTCGCTCCCGTGTCCTCGAAAAAGGTCCCCCTGCGGGAAAAACTGCGTTCACTCAAGGGCATCTGGGCGATCGTGGTATTGTTCGGCGGCGTGATCGGCTCCATCTATCTGGGCATCGCCACCGCTACCGAGGCCGCTGCGGTGGGCTGCCTGGGCGCCGTCGTGATCGCGGCCATCAAGAAGAATCTGAGCTGGAAGGGGATCAGATCCGCCCTGGTGGACACCGTGAAGATGACCTGCATGATCATGCTGATCTCGGTCGGCGCGGCGGTGTTCCAGCTCTTCCTGACCCGATGCGGGTTTGCGTCTGCCTTCTCCAATCTGTTTATCGGCTCTCAGATGCCGATGATGGCTACCATAATCCTGATGCTGCTGGTCTACATCCCTCTGGGCATGTTCTTCGACACCATGGGTATGATCCTGCTGACCATCCCCATCTTCTACCCCATCATGAGCAACTTGGGCGTGGATCCCATCTGGTTTGGCGTCATGGTCATCATTATGATCCAGGTCAGCCTGCTCTCCCCGCCCGTGGGCCTGAACGTCTACGTGCTGAAGGGCTGCGTCCCGGACGCGTCTCTGGGCCAGATTTTCCGGGCCTCTGCACCGTGGATGGGCATACAGCTTGTCGTGGTGGCGCTGCTGCTGCTTTTCCCGGGGCTGGTGACCTGGCTGCCCAACCTGATGAAATAGGAGCCGCAAATCCGGAAAGGAAGCGTTTGAATGGAGCGTTTTGCAATCGTAGGGTTCGGCTGCGCAGGCTGCCATGCACTCAAGGCACTCCGCGCGGCCGGCTGCAGCGCGGCGGTAGATGTGTACAGCGATACCGGGCTGCCGCCCTATAACCCGATGCTGACTACTTATTACGTGAAGGGGAAGATCCCCTATGAAGCTATGTTTCCCTTCGGAAGCATGGAGCAGCTGAAACAGGAGCTCTCCTTTACGCTGTTTGACCAATGCACGGCGGCCTCCATCGACGCCGGGGCCAGGACCCTCCGGCGGACAGACGGGACGGTGCAAACCTATGACAAGATCCTGGTATCCACCGGCGCGCGGGCCTTCGTGCCGCCGGTGGGCACGCTGCCCGACGAGAGGATCTTTTCCATGCGCTCGGTGGAGGACGCGGTGCGGCTCAAGGAAGCCTTGGCGGGGGGAACGCTCCGGCGGGTACTGGTCGTAGGTGCCTCCATGGTGGGCATCAAGATCGTGGAACTGCTGGAGGAGCGGGGCATCGAGGTGGTGCTTTCCGATCTGGCGCCCCACATTTTTCCGACCGCCGCCTTTGCGGAGACCAGCCGGCGGATCGAGGGCGAGCTCCGGGAAAGGGGGATCGTCCTGCGCTTTGGGGAAAAGACCACCGGGGCCTGCGAACAGGACGGCCGGGCGGAGGTGAGCTTCTCCGGCGGGGATCGGGAGATCGTGGACGCAGTCGTGGTCTGCATCGGCACCCGGACCGCCTTGGACTGCCTTGCGCCGGAGCAGGTGGAGATCGACCGGGGCGTTGTGGTGGACGAGCATATGCAAACCAGCGTGCCGGACCTGTTTGCGGCGGGGGATTGCTGTCAGGGCCGCGACCTCTCCATCGAGGGGACCCGCCTCATCGGCCTGTGGGCCAACGCGGTGTGTCAGGGAGAGACGGCCGGGAAAAACATGGCCGGACTGGATGCGGCCTATCCCGGCAACCTGCTTCACAACATCACCCACTTTATGGATATGGACTTTGTCTCCTTTGGAGACAAGAGCCTGCCGGGTGAGCGGCGGGTCTTCGTGGACAAGGGACGGCAGTACGCCGAGGCCACCATTTCGGACGGCCGGGTCCGCTGTATCAACCTGCTGAATCTGTTCAAAAACAGCGGCGCCGTAAAAAATTACATGCTGCGGGCCCTGTACCGGCACGATACGCCCGCGGATGCGCAGATGAAGGCCGTTCTCCTGAAAAGCGGCCTTCCCCGGGAGCTGACGGAACTGCTGATGGGAGGGGAAGGAACATGACGGAACTGGAGCGCCTGCAAGAGGCGAAGATCCCCTGCAAGGAGACCGGGATCGAGGTCAAACACACGTTTTGTTCCGTATGCGAGCCGCTGTTTCACTGCGGAATCGACGCGTATGTGAAGGACGGCCGGGTCGTCAAGATCGAGGGAACGCCGGACTATCCGGTCAGCAATGGGAACCTGTGCCCCAAGGGGCATGCCAACCGGCAGTATATCTACCGCGCCGACCGCATTCAAACGCCGCTGCGCCGGACGGGTCCCCGGGGCAGCGGCCAGTTCGAGGAGATCTCCTGGGAGGAGGCTTACCGGGAGATCGCTGCGCGGCTGAAGCAGCTCAAAGCGGCCTATGGGCCGGAGTCGGTGCTGTTCTATTCCGGCTACGCCAAATGGTACCGCTCTTTCCTCCAGCGGCTGGCCCATTCCTTCGGCTCCCCCAACTTCGGGTCGGAGTCCTCCACCTGTCACATGGCCACAGTGGAGGCGTGGAAGGATATGGTCGGCACCTTTTCCGCCTACGACGTGCAAAACGCAGCCACCTTCATGGCCTGGGCGGTCAATCCCTACCACTCCAAACCGACTCAGCTGCGGCAGCTCTATGAGGTGAAGGAGCGGGGGCAGAAGATCGTGGTCATTGACCCGCGGGTCACCCCCATGACCACCAAGCTGGCCGACCTGCACCTGCGTATCCGGCCGGGCACCGACGGAGCCCTGGCGCTGGGCATGGGGAAGCTTATCATCGACAACGGCTGGGTGGATCGGGATTATGTGGAGCACCATGTCCACGGGTTCGAGGCATACGCCGGCTACGTCCGGCAGTTTGACTTGAAGCGGGTCTGTGAGATTACCGGCCTGGCGGCAAAGGACGTCGAGCGGGCCACGGAGTGGTATGCCACCAATAAGCCCTCCTGCATCAGCCAGAGCGGCGCGCCCATCGTCCATCACCGCAACGGCTACCAGACCTTCCGCGCCATTATGAGCCTGAGTGCCATTACCGGCAACTACGACGTAAAAGGCGGCAATTTTCCCATCGGGGAGACCTATTCCCACCAGTGGGCCGGGTTTCAGACCCGGGAGCATGAATTCACTCATGCCACCAAGCCGAAGGATGCCCCGCCCCGCATCGGCGACAGGCGCTTTCCGCTGTGGGAGCACTTTATGGACGAGGGGCAGATGACCGACCTGACCCGGCAGATCCGGGAGGGGACGCCCTATCCCGTCAAGGCTGTCATGGCCTTCGGCCTCAACCACCGTATGTTCCCCGAGCCCCACAAGATCCTGGAGGCGGTGGACGAGCTGGAATTTGTCATGAGCGCGGAGCTGTTTATGACGGACATGTGCCGCCACTCCGATATTGTCCTGCCCGTGTGCACATCCTTTGAGCGGGAGGAATTCAAAGTGTATCCCGGCGGCTTTGCCACCTATATCAAACCGGTCATCGCGCCGCTCTATTCCGCCCGGCCGGATTCCACCATCATCAAGGAGCTGGCCGACGTTCTGGACCTGGACGACCCGCTGCTGCGCTCGGGCTATGAAAACTGTGTGCGCTGGATGCTCTCAGACTGTGCCCTCAGCCTGGACGACTGCATCCGGGAGGACCGGCCGGTCAGGGTGCCTGACGCCCGGCCTTATGAGCCGGGCGCCTATACCGCGCGGGGATACGATACCCCCACCGGGAAATTTGAACTCTATTCCACCAGCATCGAGCGGTACGCCCCTGGATTGAGCCCGCTGCCTACCTATACGCCCCCCTGGGACCGGGCGGAGCCGGAGGAGTATCCCATGGTGCTGTCGGTGGGCGCGCGGCTCCCCTTCGCGCTGCACAGCCGGATGCACGAGGTACCCTGGACCCGCTCCCTCCGCCCCGATCCCATGGCCGACCTGAACGATGGGGACGCCGCGGCCCTGGGCGTGGGCGAGGGGGACTGGATCACCATCGAGAGTACCGCCGGGACTCTTGCGGTACGGGCCAACCCCACCGCGCGGATCCTGCCAGGGTGCCTTCAGATGTATCACGGCTACCGGGAAGCGGATGCCAACGAGCTGGTAGGCAGCGTCCATCTGGACCCCTATTCGGGCTATCCGGGCTATAACTGCGTCCGCTGCCGCATCCGGAAGGGAGGCGGAAAAGCATGAAGCTGCGTCTGCTGCTGGAAATCGAAAAGTGCTCTGCCTGCGGGGCCTGCGCTGTGGCCTGTATGGATCAGCACGATATCGACGTGGAGGCCGGGGTGTGCCCTCTGCGGCATATCTATGACGTAGAGGCGCTGGGACGGGAGGGCTACTTGTCCGTGTCCTGCATGCACTGCGATGATGCGCCCTGTATCGCGGGGTGTCCCTCCGGATGCCTGAAAAAGGATCCGGAGACCAACCTGACCATATATGACAATACCAACTGCATCGGCTGCCACAGCTGCGCCATGGCCTGCCCGTATGGAGCGCCCTCATTCGGGACCGACGGTAAGATGATCAAATGCGACGGCTGTATCGAGCGCTGGCGGCACGGTCTGGAACCCGCCTGCGTACGGACCTGCCCCACCGGCGCGATCGCGCTGCGGGATATGGATGAGGCATAAGCGCATCAGGCTCCGGGGGTCTCGCCTCCCTTGCTTTTTGGGCGTTTCTTGTGATAAAATCTTGGAAATAGAAAGGGAGGGAGCATATGGCAGCTTCCAATGAAAGCACCTTGCAGAGGACCTTCTCTGTGGTCGAATATCTGAGCAGGGAGAAGCGCAAAGTTCCCCTCCAGGAACTGGCCGGGGCGCTTTGCCTGACAAGCGCCGCCGCGCACCGGCTCCTGAACGGCCTGATGGAACTGGGGTATGTGGATCAGGATGAAAACAAGCGGTATTATCTGACCTATAAGGTCTATAAAGTGGCCGGCAAGTCCCTCAACCGGGATAACTTTCTGCAGGATATGATCCCCTATATGAATTACTTTGCCATGCGCTACGGCTGCGAGGTGGGGCTGACGGTCTTCGCGGACGACACCATCATCCACGTCCTGAATGTAGGGAGGAACATTAATTTGGGAAAGGACTGCCTGCGGCCCGGACAGGTGTTTCCGCTCTACTGCTCCGCGCCGGGCAAGGCTTTTCTGGCGCAGATGGCGCCGGACGCGCTCAGCCGCTGGATCGAAGAGAGCGCGCTGCTGCCGCATACCATACGGACCATCATTGACAAGCAGCAGCTCTATCAGGAAATCCGGAGGACCCGGGATCAGGGCTACGGCGTCAGCGAAGGCGAGCTGTATGATATCGTATACGCAGTGGCGTTCCCCATTCACGATCAGAGCGGGGCTGCGATCGGGACCTTCAATTTCCGTATGCTGCCGGAGACCTATCAGGAAAACATGTGCAGCACCTTCACGGAAGATGTCCAGAGGGCGCTGGAGAATTTTGGGCTGTAGGGACGGCGGTGAAATATGAACAGTAATGAGGACTCCATGCAGAAGATTTTTTCTGTGATCGAGTACATGAGCGATATGGGGCGGAAGCTCTCCATCCAGGAGATATCGGCGGCGCTGGACATGTCCACCGCCACAGTCCACCGTATCCTGACCGGGCTGAAGGGCCTGGGGTACGTGGAACAGCATACGAATAAGCAGTATTATCTGACGTACAAGCTGTATGCCCTGTCCGGCGATGTCATCAACCGGGACGGCGCCATCGACCGGATCATCCCCATCATGAATTACTTTTCCATGCGGTATGGCTGTGAGGTGGGACTGACGGTATTCGACGGGGCGTCCATCATCCACATCATCAGTGTGGGAGAAAACATCAGCTTTGGGATGCAGCCTACGCCGGGGCAGGTCTGTCCAGTGTATTGTACCGCCGCCGGGAAATTCCATCTGGCCCAGATGGAACAGGACGCGCTGATGGAGTGGATCGCAAAGGCGCGTATCGTCCCCCATACCCGCAATACGATCATCGACCGGGACGAGCTGCTGCAGGAGATCGTGCGCACCCGAAGCCAGGGATACGGCGTAGCGGTGGGCGAGCTTTATGATATGCTGGCCTCGGTGGCCTTTCCCATTCGTGACGGAGGCAGGCGCATTACGGGGACCATCAACCTGAACTTTTCCGTGGAGAAGTTCCGAACCCAGATGAGCCAGACGTTTGTCCAAGAGGTGGAAGAGGCGCTCAAGCGGTTCGGCGTATAAGGGAAACGCGGTACGGTTTCAAACAAAAGCGGGGTATGCGCACACGCGCATACCCCGCTTTGGAGTTGATGGGAAAACAGCCGGCCGGACCGCGCGGCCCTATTCGTCCAGATAGATCCACTGTTCCAGCCGCTCGGTCACGGAACCGATGATCGCGGCCTGTGGGATCTGCTCGCGCAGCTCATCCAGGCAGGCCTGCGCCTGGTCTTCCGGAAGAGCCATCAGCAGTCCGCCGCTGGTCTGAGGGTCGTACAGGATGTCCTGCATGGCACGGCTGACGCCGGCGCCTGCGGCCACACCGCGGGCGGCATAGTCCCGGTTGCGGTAGGCCCCGGCAGGGATGAGGCCCATTTCAGCCAGCGGATAGGCCTCGGCGTGGAAGGGAACCTGGCTGGTCCTGATGTGGATGGAGCAGCCGCTCCCCTGCGCCATTTCAAAGCTGTGGCCCAGCAGGGCGAAGCCGGTGACGTCCGTACAGCTGTGGACCGGATAACGGACCATGATGTCCCGGGCCGTTTTGTTCAGCGTGGCCATCTGCCGCCAGACGCGCTCCAGAACCGGCTGCTCCACCAGATCCGCCTTGGCGGCCGTGGTCAGAATGCCCACGCCCAAGGGCTTGGTGAGGATCAGCGCGTCCCCGGGCCGGGCGCCGCAGTTTTTCAGGACCGCCTTGGGGTGCACAAAGCCGGATACGGCCAGTCCGTAAATGGGCTCTGCGCCGTGGATCGTGTGCCCGCCGGTGATGATGGCCCCCGCCTCATAGGCCTTGGCGTAGCCTCCCCGCAGGATCTCCTGCACGGTGGCGGCCTCCATCCGCTCCGGAATACACATGATGTTCAGGGCCAGCTTGGGTTCCGCGCCCATGGCGTAGACGTCGCTCATGGCATTGGCCGCCGCGATCTGCCCGTAAAGGAACGGATCGTCCACAATGGGGGGAAAAAAGTCGGTGGTCTGGACCAACGCCACCGTATCGCTGATGGCGTAGACGCTGGCGTCGTCGCTCTTGTCGTAGCCCACGATCAGGCGGGGGTCCTGATGGGTCTCAAACCCCTCCAGCATCCGCACCAGCGTGCCTGCGCCGACTTTGGCGCCGCAGCCGGCGCAGGCGGCCAGCTTGGTCAGTTTTACTTCCGTTTCCATCCGCGCACTTCCTTTCAGCTGTTCTCCGCGCGATAGCAGGTGCGGTAGCCCGCCTCCAGCACCTGCACGATCTGTTCGACCTCCTCGGGGCAGGACGGCTCCGGGCAGGGCGCGTCTCCTTCCCAGCGCACGCAGGTGCCGCAGCTGCTGCTCAGATCCCGGGGCACCGGCATGAGCGTGGCCGCCATTCCATGGAGCTGGCACAGCTTCTTATAGCGGATGGCGCCAAAATGGGAATAAAAGGTGGCGATATAGGTCATCTCACTTGACGATGGAAAGGGTATATTCCCCGTCCTGCTCCGTGCAGGTGACATGATACCCCTGATGCTCCGCGTAACGGGTCACATTTTCCCGGGAGGCCGGGTTGTCCACGAGGATCTGATAGGCTTGCTCTCCCGCGGCCATGGCGTTGCGCAGCAGGACGACGGGTTCCGGGCACGAAAGGCCGCGGGCATCCAGTGTTTTCATAAGCGCTCTCTCCTTTTATGCGTCTTTTTTCCGAAAGGTGTTGAGGCACGCGATGGCGCACACAACGGCAATGCCCAGGATCACCGCGATCTTGCCGTTGGCGGTGGGGCCTTCGCCGCTGGAAGCCAGGCCGAAGTTATGGGCAAAGGCCGCTCCGGCCATGAGCCCGATCACGGTCATGGCGCTGTCCGTGTTCCCCTCGCCCGAGAGGACCAGCTGGCGCAGGGGACAGCCCCCCAGCAGGACGCAGCCGAAGCCGGCCAGCAGCATGCCCAAAAAGTTCCACAGCCCGTCGGTGTGGGCCACGGGCTGCCCCGCCAGGCTCAGGTGGAAATAGGTGTCCGGCGTGGCCGCGTTCAGGATCAGATTGCACGCCAGGGCGCTGACCAGAATGGCGACAAAGCCCAGGATCAGTTTGGTCTCCCGGAACAGGACCAGATCCCGGATGCCGCCCACCATGCACAGGCGGGTCCTCTGCGCCAGCGCGCCGACGATCAGTCCGGCGGCAAGGCTGATCAAAATGGCCGCGTGTTTGGCGCCGGGTCCGCCGCCGGACTGGGTAAAGCGGAGCAGGGAGGGCGCGGCCACCAGCAGGACCAGCAGGACGACCTGGATGCAGGCAAACAGTCTTCCCTCCAGGACGGGGAGGCGGTAGGTGCGCTTGAGGGTGTAGCCGCGCTTCAGGAAGAACACTCCCGCCAGGATGCCGCAGACAAACCCGGCCAGACCGAACAGCGCGTTCAGGTCGCCGCCGGCCAGGCGCAGGATCATGCGGAAGGGGCAGCCCAGAAACATCAGGCAGCCGATCATCACAAAAACACCCAGAACGAACCGGGTCAGCGGGGCGCTGCCGCCCCGGGCGGAAAGCTCCTTCTTTCCCAGCGCCAGCAGGAAGCTGCCCAATACCAGCCCGATGATCTCCGGCCGGATGTACTGCACCGCCGCGGCGGAGTGGAGCCCCAGCGCGCCGGCGGTATCCCGCAGGAAGCAGGCGATGCAGAAGCCCATGTTGGCCGGATTCCCGAAGAACACCAGCAGGGAGGCAATGATTCCGATCACTGCTCCGGCCAAAAGAATGGAGGTCTTTTCCTTTCTAAGGTCCATATGCAATCCCCTCTCAAACGATTTGGTTGCCGTCTGTGGGCCGGGGCGGGCCCCGTGGCTGCGGGCGGGACAGGCGTCCGGCTTGGCCCAGAACCGGCACCCTCAGTATAACAGGAAACACCAGCCGTTTCCAATTGCAATTATTTATAATTCTTCTAAATCTATTGGAAAAACAAATAATAAAGTGGTATACTGGAAAAAAGACCGCGCCAGACAGCGAGGAGGGGACGCCATGCCGAGCATCTACCTTGACAACGCCAGCACCACCTTTCCCAAGCCGCAGGCCGTGCCGGACGCCATGTACCGTTTCATGACCCAGGTGGGCAGCAACATCAACCGGGGCGGCTATGCCCGGGCCTATGATACCGAAGAGACCGTCTACGAGACCCGCCAGCTGCTGTGCGGCCTGTTCGGCGGACAGGACTGCAGGCAGGTGATCTTCACCAAGAACGTCACCGAGAGCCTGAATCTTCTGCTGAAGGGGTTTCTCAGAAGCGGCGACCATGTGCTGGTCTCCTCCATGGAGCACAATGCCGTCATGCGGCCGCTGGTCCAGCTGGAAGCGCGGGGGGTCGCCTTCACCCGCGTCCCCTGCGCCGGGGACGGGAGCCTGTCTGTGGAGCGCCTTGCCGCATGCCTGACCGACCGGACCCGTGCCGTGGTCATGACCCATGCCAGCAACGTGTGCGGCACGCTGCTGCCCATTGAGGCGGTGGGGGAATTCTGCCGGGCGCACGCGCTGAGGTTTTTTGTGGATGCCGCCCAGACCGCAGGCGTCTGGCCCATCGATATGGAGCGGATGCACATCGACGCGCTGGCCTTTACCGGCCACAAGGGGCTGCTGGGGCCTCAGGGGACCGGCGGATTTCTGCTGCGGGAGGATATGGTCCCCCTGGTGGAGCCGCTGCTCTCCGGCGGGACCGGGAGCCTCAGCCATACAGAGCGTGTTCCGGATTTCATGCCCGACCGCTTTGAGCCGGGCACGCTGAACCTGCCGGGCATCGTCGGCCTGCATGCGGGCCTGCTCTGGCTGCGGGAGACCGGGATCGACGCCGTCCGCGCCCACGAGCTGCAGCTGACCGAACGCTTCCTGGCCGGGGTGAGGGTCCTGCGGGAGAAAACCGGGGGCGTCTGCGTGTCCGGAAGGGAGGACCTGTGCGGGCGGACGGGGGTGGTGTCCCTCCGGACGCCGGGGCGGGACCCGGCGCAGGTGGCGTATGCCCTGGCGGAGGACTACGGCGTGCTGACCCGGGTGGGCCTGCACTGCGCGCCCTCGGCCCACCGGACGCTGGGGACCTATCCCACCGGCACCATCCGCTTTTCCTTCGGCTGGTGGAACACGGCGGACGAGGTGGACGCGGCCCTGCGGGCGCTGGAGCGGCTGCTGGAAGGTCGGGGCGGCCATGGAGCTTAAACAGCTGCGGTCCTTTGCGACGGTGGTGGAATCCCGCAGCTTTACCAAAGCGGCGGAAAAGCTCTACACCTCACAGCCTACCATAAGCACCCACATCCGTCAATTGGAGGAGCAGCTCCATTCCCGCCTGATCGTCCGCACCACCAAAAGCATCGAGGTCACGCCCAGGGGATGGGAGCTGTACGAGTGCGCCGCCACGATCCTGAAGCTGCAGGACGATCTGCTTCAGCGCTGGTCGGGGGAGAGCCGGCAGATCATACGGCTGGGAGCGTCCACCATCCCGTCGGCCTACCTCCTGCCCGAGCTGCTTACCGCTTACGGGAAGGCCCACCCGGGCGTTTACTTTTCCATCCACCAAAGCGACAGCCGGGGCATTGTGGACGGCCTACTGAACTGCAGCTTTGACGTGGGGCTGATCGGGATGAAGTGTACGGACGAAGCCTTGTCCTGCATCCCGTTTTATCAGGACCGCATGGTGCTGATCGCGCCGGTCAACGAGCACTTTCTGCGTCTGAAGGAGCGGCGGGAGATCGCGCTGGAGGAGCTGCTGCGGGAGCCGATGATCCTGCGGGAGGAAGGGAGCGGCAGCAAAAAAAGCGCGGACCGGTTTCTGGAGCGGATGGGGGTCAAGGAGGGACAGCTGCAGATCACCGCCCGCATCAATGATCAGGAGGCTGTGAAGAATCTGGTCGCTCAGGGATTGGGGGTCTCCATCATTTCCGAGCGGGCGGCCCGGAATTTCTGCGAGGAGAAGCGGGTGCTCCTGTTTGAACTGCCGGAGGACGCCGCCCGGCGCAGCCTCTATCTGATCTCGCATAAAAGCTACAGTCTCCAGCCGTATATCCAGAAATTTACGGAGTACGTGAAGCACTTTTATGACGCGGACGGGGAACGGCCGGCCGCGGGGGCCTGATCGAACGGCGGCCGCCGGAGCGCCCCGGCGGCAGAGCTTCCCGCTCCGACCGCATCCGCACCGAAAGGCCCGGCGCCTGCACATCGCAGGCGCCGGGCCTTTCGGCGTTTGGGAAACCGGCGGCCGCCGGGTCTTCCGCACAGAATATCCGGGATGCGGTCATAACAGCTTTCCGTCGTCCTCGTTGGTGGAATCGTTGTGATCCTGGCGGAACGCCTTCAGGTCCGCCCGGTGCTCCGCGATGGGTTTCGTCACCCAGCTATGGTAACAGATCCGGATGGCGTCCCGCTCCTCGTAGAGCATCTGATCCATGGCAATTTTCCGTTCGTTGGGTTCATACTGTCCGTCATGAGAGGTGTCATTATCCGACGCACCTGTCTCCGGAAATGACGGAGCTTCCTTTCCTTCCGTCGTCTGCGGACGACTCAACTCTGCCAGGCCTTCCCAGCGGATCTTTTTGTGAGGCGTTCGAAAAAGCTGCACGAAATTTTTGCCGGCCATTTCACAAGAAACCGAGGCAAGATTTCGTGCGAAGGGCCATTTCCGAGGCCGCGGCACGACCCTTGCAGGCGAATTCTGAAAAGAGAGCGATAACAAGGCTTTTAGCGGCAGCGGAAAGAGCGGCTCCCCGACCGGGACCCTGAGAGAACACCCTTTTCCGCTGCCGGGGCAAACAGCGGCGGACGTACGCAGAAAACGCCGGCCTCCCATGCACGGGCTACCGCTGATATTCGAATTCCAGATTATAGAGGGAGACGGGATCCCCGTCCTGGATGCCCATCTCCTCCAGACGGTCGAACAGACCGCACTGGCGGAGCATCCGGTCAAACCAGTTGCGGGACTCAAAGTCTCCAAAATTGACGTTGGCCATCAGCCGCTGAAGGGCGGGGCCCTCTACGATCCAGGTGCCGTCATCCTCCCGGGTGATGGTCATGGGCTCGCTCAAGTCCACCTCCGGCGGCCGCTCCACATACGTGGGCTCATACACCGTGATGGGCGGCAGGCTCTCCAGTTCACGGGCGGCGGCGTACATCAGCTCCCGCGTCCCCTGCTGGGCGGCGGCGGAGAGTTCGAAAAAGGGCATGCCCAAGCCCTCCGCATGGGCGCGCAGCGCCTCCAGTCCGGTGCGGTCGGCGGCGATGTCCACCTTGTTGCCCGCCACCAGCATCCGGCGGGAGGCCAGTTCCGGGCTGTATTCCCGCAGCTCCGCCTGGATGGCCTCGAAATCGGCCACCGGGTCCCGGCCCTCGCTGCCCGAAACGTCTACCACATGGATGAGCAGGCGGCAGCGGTCGATGTGCCGCAGAAAATCGTGTCCCAGGCCCGCGCCGTCGGCGGCGCCCTCGATGATACCGGGGATATCGGCCAGCACGAAGGAGACCCCCTCCTCCACGTACACCACGCCCAGATTGGGGGAAAGGGTGGTGAAGTGGTAGTTGGCGATCTTGGGCTGGGCCTTGCTGACCACCGAAAGGAGGGTGGACTTGCCCACGTTGGGGAAGCCGACCAGCCCCACGTCCGCCAGCAGCTTGAGTTCCAGGATCACCTGCCGCTCCTGACCGGGCAGGCCTGCTTTGGCAAAGCGGGGGACCTGCCGCGTGGGGGTGGCGAAATGCTTGTTGCCCCAGCCGCCGTTGCCGCCCCGGGCCAGTACGAAGGGCGCCCCGGTGGACAGGTCGCAGATGATCTCGCCCGTCGCGGCATCCCGCACGACAGTGCCGCGGGGCACCTTGATGACCAGGTTTTCCCCATCCTTGCCGGAGCAGCGTTTGCCCTGGCCATCCATGCCGTTGCCCGCCGCATACTTGCGCTTGTAGCGGAAGTCCATCAGGGTGGACAGGTGGTCGTTGACCTCCAGGATCACGTCGCCGCCGCGGCCCCCGTCGCCGCCGTCAGGACCGCCGGCCGCCACGTATTTCTCCCGGTGGAAGGATACCACACCGTTGCCGCCGTTTCCGGCCCTTACCGTAATGCGGGCGGTATCCACAAAAGAAGCTGCCATAATTTCCCTCCTCCGTACAGGAAATGGCCCCGAACGGGATACGTTCGGGGCCATTAGTATACCCATTTTTACTGGGCGATCTCCACGATGGAGACCTGCTTGCGGTCCTTGCCCAGGCGCTCGAACTTGACCTTGCCGCTCTTGAGGGCGAACAGGGTGTCGTCGCTGCCCTTGCCCACGTTCACGCCGGGGTGGATGTGGGTGCCCCGCTGGCGGACCAGAATGTTGCCGGCCAGAACGTACTGGCCGTCGCCCCGCTTCACGCCCAGGCGCTTGGCCTCGGAATCGCGGCCGTTGCGGGTGGAGCCGACGCCCTTCTTGTGGGCGAAGAACTGAAGACCGATTTTCAGCATTGTGTTACACCTCCAAACACGTGTGTAGCAGTTGCGTGGGGAGTTATTCCTCCTCCACCACGATGATATTGTCCGGATACTCCTCGTGCAGCGTGGTAAAGTAGACCATCAGGGCCGTCATCAAAGCCTGACAGGTGGCCTCGTTGGTCTGCCCCAGGGCGCCGGGGAGCTTGAGAGAGATGGACGCGTCCTTTTCCTTCACCTTCACCGCCGCGCCCAGGCCCAGTACGTCGTTGACGGCGCACTCGGTAAGACGGACGGCGCTGGTGACTGCCGCGCAGAGCAGATCCTCCCCCGCTTCGGCGCAGCCGCTGTGGCCCGCCACGGTGAAGCCGGTGATGCGCTCCCCCTCCGTGCGGAAGGAAACGGTGGTCATCAGACGGAGATCTTGCCGATGGTCACCTTGGTATAGGGCTGACGATGGCCCTGCTTGCGGCGGTAACCCTTCTTCGGCTTGTACTTGAAGACGATGACTTTCTTGCCCCTGCCGTTCTTCACGACGCTGGCGTCCACCTTGGCGCCCTCCACCACGGGAGTGCCAACGGTGAGCTTGTCGCCGTCGATGACGGCCAGAACCTTGCGGAAGGTCACGGCGTCGCCGGCCTCCGCAGGCAGCTTCTCGATGAAAAGGGTGTCGCCCTCCGCCACCTTGTACTGCTTGCCGCCGGTCTCAATGATCGCATGCATGTAGTTTCAACTCCTTCATTACGGGCTCGCTGTCGGGGGTGGAACGAAGCGCGGCAGTGACGCGGCGCTTTTTCACTTGCTGACCCATTCAAAGCGGCTTTGATAGTATATCAGCCCAAACGGAGAAAGTCAAGTGCGATTTCCCGGAAGATCCGTGTTATAATCGTGGGTATGGAAGGGAATTAAGAGCGGTCTCTTCCCGCGGTTCTGCCGCGCAGATTTGAACCAGCGGCAAAGGCGCCGTTTCGGCGGCCCGGACGACGCTGCGGAAGGAGCGACGACCATGAGCCTGTTCTGCTGCCCCATCTGCCGCGCGCCCCTGGAGCGGGGGGAGCGGAGCTATACCTGCCCCAACGGCCACAGCTATGACCGGGCCAGGGAAGGATACGTCCACCTGCTGCCCGCCAACCAAAAGCACGCCAGAGATCCGGGGGACGACAAAGAGATGGCGGCCGCCCGCAGCCGCTTTTTATCGGCGGACTACTACGCGCCCCTGCGGAAGGCCCTGTGTGCGCTGGCCCTGGAGCACGCCGGAGCGGGGGCGGCGGTGCTGGACGCGGGCTGCGGGGAGGGCTATTATACCGCAGGGCTGTTCGGCGCGCTGGCCGTGGCGGGGCGGGAGAGCCGGCTGGCGGGCGTGGATCTGTCCAAGCCGTCGGTGCGTCTGGCGGCCAAACGCCTGCCCCATGGGGAATTTGCCGTGGCCTCGGTCTACCGCCTGCCGGTGGGCCGGCGGCAGATCGACCTGCTGCTCAACTGCTTTTCCCCCCTGGCGCTGGACGAATTCCGCCGGGTGTTGAAGCCGGGAGGCGTTTACCTGTACGTGGTGCCGGGGCCGGAGCATCTCTGGCAGCTCAAGCAGGTGCTCTATGAACGGCCCTATCCCAATCCGGAACAGGCGATCCCTTACGAGGGCTTTTCCTATGAGCGCATCGTACCGGTGGAGGCGGATCTGGCGGTGGAGGGGGCGGCGCTGCAGGATCTGTTCCGGATGACGCCGTACTATTGGAAAACGCCCAGAGCGGGCGCGCAGCGCCTGGCGGCGCTGGACGGGCTGAAGATGCGCGCTTCGTTCCGCATTCATGTGTTTCGGCGGGAAGGATAGGCATCCGGGCGGCGTCCGTCACAGCCCCGCTTCCGGGGATACAAAATTTGATCAGTATACCAGATCAGCCTGCTGTTTGCAAATAGAGAAGCAGTATGATATAATCAATCGGTTCCGGAGGCGCGGAGTGCTTCCGCAGCCTTCCCACCTGGGGGCGCGCCGGCGCTTCCGTTGATTTGAGGTCGCGTCCCCCGGACGGGGCGGGCGTTTGGGTACGAAAGAGCGTTTCGATGCCTGTGGGGACCTTGAATCAGGCAATTTGAAACAGAAGGGAATTTTGTACCAATGGAGATCAACGGCGAGCAAGTCAACGAGATCGTCAATTACGCGCAGCTGGACCTTTCCCCGGAGATCATGAAGGCAATCGACAAGAAGGGCTATGTCCAGGCCACTCCTGTGCAGGCGGGCGCGATCCCCTATTTTATGGATTGGAAGGACGTGATTGCCAAGGCCCCCACGGGCACTGGCAAGACCTTTGCATTCGGTATCCCCATGGTGGAGCACGTCGACCCCGCCGGTGAGGATGTGCAGGCCCTGGTGCTGGCCCCGACCCGGGAGCTGGCCGTGCAGATCCAGGAGGAACTGCGGGACCTGTGTGAATTTAAGGAAGGGGTGCGCACGGTCTGCCTGTACGGCGGCGCGCCCATCGACAAACAGATCACTACGCTGAAAAAGCGGCCCCAGATCGTGGTGGCAACCCCGGGACGCCTGATGGACCATATGAAACGGCGCACGGTGAAGCTGGACAAGGTGCAGACCGTGGTGCTGGACGAGGCGGACCGGATGCTGGATATGGGCTTTGTCCGGGATGTGACCCGCATCCTGGACCAGATCAAGCATCGCCGCAACCTGGGGATGTTTTCCGCCACCATCTCCCGGGAGGTCATGGATATCTCCTGGGTGTACCAGCGCGACCCTGTAGAGATCACCGTGCGTCCCGTGGAGGACTCCAAGCCGGATATCCAGCAGTACCGCATCGACCTGGACGGCCGGGAACAGAAGGTGGATACACTGGCCGCACTCATTACCCACGGCGGGTATGAACGGGCCATCGCCTTCTGCAACACCAAAAATATGACCGACCGGCTGGCGGGGCTGCTGCAAATGCGGGGGATTTCCTGCCAGGCGATTCATGGGGATATCCAGCAGCGCATCCGGGAGAAGACGCTGGAGCAGTTCAAAAAGGGTGAAATGAAGGTGCTGGTGGCCACCGACGTAGCGGCCCGGGGCCTGGATATCGACGATGTGGACGCGGTGTTTAACTACGACGTGCCCGATGAACTGGAGAATTACACGCACCGCATCGGCCGCACCGGCCGGGCCAAAAAACACGGCGTGGCCTATACCTTTGTAGCCACCATTACCGAGGGCATCCGTATGGACGATATCGTACGCAATACCCGCGCGGAAGTGCAGCGGCTGAAGTACGACAAGGACGGCTGCCTGATGCTGGTGGAAGAGAACGGCAGATGATTTAACCCAATTTATTGGAGCGGGACGTCATGACACAAACACAGATGGAATATTTTGAGAAAGTATACGAACTAAAGAACATTGCTAAGGCAGCTGAGGCCTTATTTGTCTCTCGGCCCGTAGTATCCCGTGCCATTCTGGGAATTGAGCATGAATTTGGTTGCAGGTTGTTTACCCGTTCCAAAACCGGAGTTGAGGTAACGGAGTCGGGTGAACTGATTCATGATATGCTTAAAAACATGACTAATCTCTACCAAGGGACGCGTCAGCACATTGTCCAATGTGGGGCTCTTTCAGATCAACGGCCAGAGATTCGCATTGGCATTTCACGTACCAACATCAATCGGCTGTATACATTGCTCTGTCTTCCGTTCATCAAGGCCCACCCTGATATCAATTTAAAGGTGTTGGAGTACCCCACAACACAAGTATGCGATGCCTTTCGGCGCAATGAGATTGACTTTGCATTTTCTCCAAAGCAGCCGTATGGTTTCTCTTCCCTAGAATCACTGGATGTCTTTCACGACAAGATGTCCCTGTGCGTCAGCAAAACATTCCCTCTGGCCCAGAAGGATAGCGCCGACACTCAAGATCTGTCCGACTTGCCGCTGGCTTTGTTGGGGGTACCAGTAGCCGGGTTTGAACGTGTTTTAAAGACACGCTCAATCTATATCGACCGTCTAAATGTCGTCTTGAAGACCTCCAGTGCCTCCTTGCTGCAGCAACTGACGGAAAGTGGTCAGGTGTGCTCTATTCTGCCCGAACATATGGTGGAGCACTGGGATCATGTAAAAGCGCTTCCACTATCGTTTTATCCGCCCATTACCCACAATATGTACTGGAATATTAGCCTGTCACATAATTCAGCCGCATCGGAATTCATTCGTTATGCCACAAAGATCATGTCTGACCGCCCGACCGGACGCGACAGTAGAAGACATTGAAGACTTTTCGGATGTTATATGTGGTATCTGTTCCACTTCACCGAAACGCTGAAAGCGGTTCCTATCTAGGCGCCGCTTTCAGCGTTTCGCTGTATTTATTTGCACTTCTATCCGTAGCACAAGAGGTACGAATCGGTAAAGAAAGGTGCTTTTTAATAGCCGCCCCCCCCTTATAATATATTCAAACAGCGCGAATTCCAGCTGGAGAGTTATTTTAAGAGAGGGAGGAGGCATTCACATATCAGAGTAACACCACACCCCGCAGTCATAGTTCTTTGTACACAAAAATTGCTAGGCGAGCAGAAAGGTATGGTTGTAATATGGGACAAGCAATTAGCGCACCCAAGAAATCTTCTGATAAGCTCTACTATGTATGGGTCGTAATTGGTCTATTCTTTATCTTCATTTTCGGTCGTGTGGTTCCTCCGTTCGCGGGTATTGATTCTGTAGGCGTCAGCATCATCGGCATCTTTATCGGTACCCTGCTGATGGTTTCCTTCGGCAACATGTCCTTCTGGCCCTTATTGGTCGCTTTTATTGCTATGATTGACTGTGGTTTCTCCACGTCCGGTGATTTGCTTACCAGCTGGTTCGGCAATACAACCATTCAAATGCTGATTTGGCTGCTTGCCGTTACCGGAGCCGTTGCTGATTCCGGTGCAGTTCAGGTACTGGTCTACAAACTACTCTCTCTAAAAATCATCAAAGGTCGACCCAAGACATTCCTGTTTATTCTATTCATCGGCTTCATGTTCTGTGCCCTGCTGCTGCAGGCTTCCACCGCTCTGGTCATCCTGTACCTTACCATTGTAGACGGAATCTGTAAAGCCTGCGACATCGAAGATGATAATGAATTGCGGCGCACGATGCAGCTGGGTGTCTACAACTCCGTGATGGGCATTTACATCCTCCCCTTCAAAATCGTCGGTGCTCTGGCTTTGGCCGAGGCTGCTCTGGAACCTGCCGGTTTGGCCTTTGACACCGGTGCCTATATCATCACCGCTGGTATCATCATCGTTGCTATTATGCTGATTTACTGGGCTATTGTTTGCTTTGTCTGGAAGCCTGATATGACCAAGCTGAAGAATTTCAACTTCGAGGACATGAACCTTAAGCCCGAGCAGAAGAAGCTGAACCGTCGTCAAATTATCATGCTGGTTCTGCTGCTCGTCGGTGTTGTTTATCTGTTTGCCAGCACCTTCGCACCCGCCGGCGGCACTATCCGAGCCTTTACCGGAAAATACGGCAGCGTGTGGATCTGGGTCGGCCTCCTGGCCGTCATGTGCATAATCCGCATTGATGGCAAGCCCATGATTAACGGTGCCAAGGTCATGTCTGATAAGGTCCTGTGGGGGATTATTGCTATGGCCGGTTGCTTTTCCATCCTGGGCAACTGTATCGCTTCCGACACTCACGGCATTAAGACCGCAATTGCCAACCTCATTAACAACACCATCGGCACCCCCAGCGTCTTCGTTCTGGTCCTGTTCTCCGTGGTGCTGACTACCGTGGTCACCAACTTGACCAGCGGCTTTGCCGCCTCCTACCCCTTGCTGGCGATCTGCCTCCCCATCGCTGCCACCATGCAGGCTAACGGAGTGATCAGCAGTGCCACTCCTCTGGCCACCGTCATCATCGCAAGTTCCTTCTTCGCTTACATGACCCCCGGAGCCATTATCTATGCCCCCATCTTGCTGGAGAAGCCCGGCATGACCAAGAAGTTTATTTGGACTAAGGGCTTGCTCGTTGTTGGCATCTTTATTGTTCTGGCAACTGCAGTCGGTACCATCTGCAGCTATATTCTGTAATCTAACCCCATCATCAAAGGAGCACAACTATGAAAGACACCTATGTCGAACCTTCCAGTACGTTGGAAATATACGAAGAGTGTGACATATTGGTGGTGGGCAGTGGTGCTGCAGGGCACTCCGCCGCCATCGCCGCCGCCCGCGCCGGCTGTAAAGACATCGTACTGATGGAACGTTATGGATACTCTGGCGGCGATGTCACCGGGGGTTATGTCATCATGGTACCCAACCTGTCCTGGTACGATAAGCAGTTTGTGCGCGGGCTTCAGGAGGAGTGGTTTACCCGTCTGGAGCCCATTCCTCAGGCCGTCCGCGGGCCCAAAGGTAACCAGCTGGCAGCACCGACCCTGTGCTGATTGACGCATGGAAAGCCGTCCACGACTGCGTGAGCCGCAGTGGTCACGAGGGTGCCAAGCCCAGCTGCCTGGTGCGCGCCGTCTACTACGAGCCCAACCAGCTGAAGATCGAGATGGACAAGATGCTTCTGGAGCATCAGGATTCCATTCGCGTCATGTATCACAGCTGGGGCTGCAAGCCCATCCTGGAGGACGGTGCCGTCAAGGGCGTCATCTTCGAGAGCAAGGAGGGGCGCAAGGTAGTTATGGCCAAGGTGGTCGTTGACGCCACCGGTGACGGTGATTTGTTCAGTCAGACCGGCGCGCCCTACAAGAGTTTGGCCGATGGTGAGACCCGTTCCAGTACCACCGCTTTGGTCTGGCGCATCGCCGGCGTCGACTGGGAGGCATTTGAACAGTGGAAGCGCACCCGGCCCGAGGCATTGGGGGCCCTGCGCGCCCAATTGAGTAAGGTGGCCGGTTTCCGCAGCTCTGCCCTGCCCACCAATCAAAACGATATGTGTTGGATCAACAACTGGCACCCCAACATGGACTGCACCAAGATCGCCGACCAGACCAAGACTGAGATGGAGACTCGTGCCACTATGCGGGATGTGTTGGCTTATCTGAAGGAAGCCATCCCAATGGCCTTCCACAACGCCTATCTCTATGATATCGCCCCTCAGCTGGGTACCCGTTGCTCCCGCCGCCTGCAGGGCGAATACATCATGACCTCCGATGATTTTGCCTTTGCCAAAAAACACGATGACGTCATTGCCTGGCACTCCACCATCTGTCAAATCAACGACTGCGGTCCTGTGGAGATTCCCTACCGGGCCATCCTGCCCCAGCGGGTGGATAACCTGCTCTGCCCCGGCCGCCATCTGTCCGCCGACGACGTGGCCATCGACTGGCTGAACCTGATCCCTCAGTGCGTAGGCACCGGACAGGCCGCCGGCATTGCCGCCGCTGTGGCAGTCGCCGATGGTACCACTGTCCGCAGTGTGGATATCAAGAAGGTACAGGATATCCTGTGCGACCAGGATGTGCCCCTGCCCCGCAACGCCAAGACCGATCCTTCCTACACTGAATGCTGTGAGCAGCACGAATATGGCCTGTATACCGGACTGGCTCAAAAGGCCCGCGAGAGCGCCGGCGGTATGAAGGCCTACCGCCAGTGGTAAACCTATCCCTATCCCACATCCTGTAACGACCGATCAGTCACCCGATCTTGCGAATGGAGGTACATAGAGACAATGACAACCAAGACTTATACCGAGACCAATGCGGTCCCCTATTATGACGAATGTGACGTCCTTGTGGTCGGTAGCGGCTGTGCCGGTCACAGCGCCGCCATCGCCGCCGCCCGCGCCGGTTGTAAGAATATCATTTTGATGGAGCGTTACGGCTACTCCGGCGGAGACGTCACCGGAGCCTATGTGCTGATGGTACCCAAGCTGTCCTGGTACAATCAGACCTATGTCCGGGGTATCCAGCAGGAGTGGTTCGACCGTCTGAAGGTGATCCCGGGCGCGGTGCTGGGCCCCGAGCCCGAGGAAGTGGGCTCCAGTGATCCCGTGTTGGTCAACCTCTGGGGTTCCTACATGGGCGGTGTCACCCGCCCCAATACCACCGGCGTGGCCAACAACCGAAACAATGCCAACAGCATCAACGACATGGACAAGCGCGTGGTCAATGCCGTCTGTTATGATGCCGACGAGCTGAAAATCGAGATGGATGCCATGTTGCTGGAACACAAGGACGCCATCCGGGTCCTGTACCACTGCTGGGGCACCAAGCCCATCATGGAGGACAATGAGATCAAAGGCGTGATTTTTGAGAGCAAGGAGGGCCGCCGGGCCATCTCTGCTAAGGTAGTCATTGACGCCACTGGCGACGGCGATATCTTCCGCCAGGCAGGGGCCCCCTTTGCCGGCCTTGCCGACACCAGAATGCGCTCCAGCGCCACATCGCTCGGCTGGCGTGTGGGCGGCGTCAACCACGAGGCATTCTATGAGTGGAAGAAGGCCAATCCTCAGGTGTTTGAGGCTATGCGCGCCATGATCACCAAACGCACCGGCTTTATGACTGGCCTGAACCCTGAGAGCCGCGACGGCGTCTACTGGGCTTCCAACTTCCACCGTAACCGCGACTGTGCCAACATCAAGGATATGACTTATACTGAGATCATCACCAGAAGCACCATCCGCGAAATCCTGGACATCTACAAAAAGTATTGCCCCATTGGGTTCAAAGACGCCTATCTGTACGATATTGCTCCCCAGCTGGGCTGCCGCTGCAGCTACCGTCTGGTGGGTGAGTATGTCATGTCCCCCAAGGACTGGGCCTTTGCCGCCAAGCACGACGACGTCATTGCCTGGCACTCCACGGTCAGCAGCGTGAACGACGGTGCCCCTGTGGAGATCCCCTACCGCGCTATTCTGCCCCAAAAGGTAGATGGTATGCTGTGTCCGGGACGCCACATCTCTACGGATGACGTGGCCATCGATTGGGTCAACCTGATTCCCCAGTGCATCGGTACAGGCCAGGCCGCCGGTATCGCCGCCGCTGTGGCGGTAGCCGACGGTACCACCGTACGCAGCGTGGATATCAAAAAGGTTCAGGATATTCTGGTACGGCAGGGCGTGCCCCTGCCCCGCCGCGGCGACGTGGATCCCGCCCTCACCCAAAACTGTGAGGAGCACGAGTACGGTATGTATACTGAGGTCTCTAAGAAGATGCGTGAGGAGATGTCTCTGGACAAGGATTTCATCGCCAATTTTCAATAAATAATCGACAAAGATAATGTGAGTGATAATTCACTTTGGGCGTATTTGCTTTCAGCTTCTAATCATCAGTAACCTGTCGGATGCGGTCTGGCGGACTCCTCTACAGACACGGTGGAGTCCGTCGGCCGCTCTGATTATAGACGGAGGAACATTTTATGGGTAAAGTTTCTAATGCGTTTATTGATTTTGCCTGCGAATACAGCAACTACAATAAGCTTCCGGAGCGTGTGATCCAGGGGGCCAAAAAGGTGCTTTTGGACGGAATTGGAGACGCGCTGGGCGGGATCTCGTCGGACAAGGGTAAAATCGGTGTTTCTATGGCCCGCGCAATGGGCGGTGTGCCACAATCTACGCTCATCGGAATCGGCGGCAAGTACTCTGCTCCGGTGGCGGCCTTTGCAAATGCAGAGATGCTGAACGGTCTTGATCTGGATCCAGTGCCCCACATTCCACCCATCGTCGTCCCTGCCCTATTGGCAGTGGCGGAAGCTCAGGGAGCCAGTGGCAAGGAATTGCTGGCTGCGCTCAGCGTTGGCCAGGAGGTAGCGCGCCGCCTCAGCCGGGTTCTGCTGTCCATCATGACCGTTTCCGTTATGAAATGTGGTAAGACTCCAGATATTTTTGGCAACAGCAACGAGCACATTATTGGCGCCGCGGTGGGCAACGGCATCTTGATGGGGCTTGACCGCGAGCAAATGGCCCATGCCATCGCCATCTCGGCATACTTCTGTAGCTTGCCTGTTTGCCGTGACTGGGAGTCCACCATGCCAAAATCCATGATTAAGTATGTGCCTGTCTCCTGGATGGCCCAAGGCTCTGTCCAGGCCGCCCAGCTGGCCAAATTCGGCTATACAGGAAACAAGGAGACCTTGGACACGGATCTGGGCTTCCCTGCCATCTACTGCCGCGAGGAGGGGGTTTGGGATCCAGACAAGGTGATCGAGCGGCTGGGCGAGGAATGGTTCTCCACTGCGTACAGCTTCAAACCCTACCCCTGCTGCCGCTATCTGCATAGCGTGCTGGACTGCTTCTATAAGCTCCTGGGGAAATACCGCTTCGCCCCTCATGAGATTGAGTCTGTGGACTGTTATACCAGTGCCTTTGTGGCGCATCCTGACCAATACGCCGTGGAAAACCAAATTGATGCCCAATTCAGTGGCCCCTACTGTATCGCCTTGGCGGCCATGAACTACAAGCCAGGCCCTGCGTGGCAGGACACCCAGGCCCTGACCGATCCAGCCATCCACGACTTTATGCACAGAGTCAAGATGCATGTCGCCCCCGAGTACGCCGAACATAAGAAGAAAGACCAGCGCTCCTGGTATGGCCGGGTGGAGGTCCATGCCCGCAGTCAGGTATTCACGGAAGAAACCCTCTACTCCAAGGGCACTAACATGGAGGGGTGGGAATTGTCCGACGAAGAATTCTATGATCGTTTCCGTACGTGTGCTTCAGTGATCCTTCCTAAATACAAAATAGAGCGGGCAATTGAGATTATAGAACACATCGAAGACTATCCCAGTTTAGACAAGCTGATGGAGAATATCACGCTGTAATTCCGGTCCTGCCCCGCTTAAACCGGACTGAAAGAGGTGCCTGTGTATGACAGACGCAGATAAAACTGACGAAGTCCCTGAGCCCGCCGCCGCTGAAATTGCCGAGCATTGCTCGACTAGTTTTTACCTTGAATTGCTGGATCTTCCCGCCTGTAAGCGCGGCCGGCCGTGTGATCTCTGTGGGCGGTGTGAGCACTAAGCTGTCGTATCATAGCTATATAGGATACAAGGAGTTGACCATTATGAGCAACGAGCGCTACGCTCCGCCGAAGGTGACCGACCTTCTCTGTAAAACCGTTGTAAATACTAAATTCGAACACCTGAGCGACTGGAACGTGAAGTGCTTCAAGGACCGACTGCTGGATACCACGGGCTGTCTGTTCGGCGGTGCCATCGTCAAAGACAACCAAGTCCTCACCGATCTTCTGTATAGGTGGGGCGGTGCTGGGGAGGCCCCTGTCTTTTTGCATGGCTTTCGTACCCCGCTTCCCAATGCGGTGTTGCTCAACTGCGTGACCACCCGCTCCAACGACTATGGCAGCATGGCCTTCAAAATCTTCGGCGAGACGCTTCCTTCCCATGTGGGTGAGACTTTGATCCCTCTGAACCTGACGTTGGCTGATGCCTATGGTGTCAGCGGCGCTGATTTTATTGCCCATAACGTGGCTGCGGAGGATATGACGGCACGTCTGCTCTATTCCCTGCGTAGACGCTGGCCCTATGATATGCTCCTGGTATCCTCCGCCGCGGCCGCTCTTACATCGCGTTACTATGGTTTGGATGCTGCCCAAACCAAGGCTGCCCTCTCTTATGCCGCCACCAACAGCACCGATCCCGCCAACGCGTACTATGACTATTCCCAAGAGTTTAAATACCACAACGGAGAAAGTGCCCGATGCGGCATTATGTCCTGCGAGTTGGCTAAGGGTGGATGGAGTGGTCTGTCCGATCCGTATTTTGGACATTGGGGTCTGGCTGTCCGAAACGACAATGATGAATTATCGCCCAATTACGAGAAATGTATCGAAGGGTTGGGAACAGAATATTTTACTGAGGGCTGTTTCAAGCGTTTTCCCTGCGGCATTCCGAATACCGGGGCCTGTATTGCCGCCATGAAGGTACGCAGGCAGTTTGAAGGTTGCTACAAGTTAGCTGATATCAGTCGGGTGGATGTGGATCGATCCGGGAACATTCGCTACAACTACTATGCAGCGCCTTTCAGCAGTCCAACTCAGATCAACGCTCTTTTCTGCCGTCAGTTCAACGTCTGTTGTGTCCTGTATCATGGGGATATACGGATAGAGTATATACAGTCAGAAGCGCTTCAGAGCACCCCCGAACTTCTGGAGTTGGTTCAAAAGTCTACATCCGGGGTCTGTCCATTGCCTAGTGGCCAAACCGACCCCTTTTTCCGAGTCCGCGTCACCATGAAGGATGGCGCCGTGTTTGAGGATGCAGAGCCTGCCATTTTCAACACGTCTTATCCGACTCAAGAAGAAATTATCGGAAAATTCCGTAAACAGGTTCAGGCCTACGGCAAGCTGCCCAAGGCGGCGGAAGAAAAAATTATCGATTTGGCCCTGCATATCGAAACGCTTTCTGATATGCGGGAGTATACTTCTCTCTTAATGGGGTAAGTAGGAAAATATGCACGACGGAGACAATTTTGCTGCAACGCCAATTATGCCATTATGGCACCGCTTCACATCACTGCATGCACACCAATCGGCTGCTGCCCTAATGCTGCGGCTGTGCCCCCGCAGCAAGTGCTTGTGCCTATTTTTAGCTACAGTGCTACTCCACAGAATCGTTGCAGTATTACCTGTTTTAACAGACAGCGGTGATTAGCCAAATCGCCTCTATGCAGAGATTCCCTTTTCTATAACGCTAGACATGTATCGAATCTTAGGGCGCAACATGCCACTAACTTTTGAACGTTGTGAATAATGCCGGATTGAAAAAAGCAATGAAAATGTGGTAAAATGAGAACCAGCGGCGAACCGGATGGATACCGATCTCCAATCATGTATTTCTTCTTTTGACCCAATTTTAAAGGTTCCGGAAGGATTTTTTAACAGCGGCGTGGTATCATGTACCCAGAACGACAAGGAGGGGTCAACATGAATGAACCCAAAAAGCTCTATCGAATCGAGCAGGGAGCCAAGCTGTTCGGCGTCTGCGGCGGTATCGCGGAATACTTCAATATCGACGCCAACCTGGTGCGGCTGATCTGGGTGGTGCTCAGCCTGCTCACCGTAGTGGTGACCGGCGTTGTCCTCTATCTCATTGCCGCGCTGCTCCTGCCCAAGAAGAGCGACGTATATCCGGGTTATTAGCGAGTGCGCAAAAAGGGACGCGCCCCCCGTTTCGGGGACGCGTCCCTTTTGTCAAAAGAGTTTTTTTAGGGAATCGACGGTGTCCGAAAGTTTGCCGGCCGAGAGCTTGGCCTTCACGCCTTGAACGATCTGTTGGATTGCATCATCCGGCAAATCCACGCCCAAAAGCTTCTCCACGGCTTTGGCTGGGTTCTGCTGGAACTGAGCCCGCAGTGCGCTGTCCTTAGCGAAGGATTCCGCCAGCTGACGGATTTGAGCGTTGAGATCCATACGCCGCGCTCCTTACGCCTGCTCCACGATGGAGGCGTCGGGGGCGTTTTTCTTGACGGATTCGATTCCGTTCATGCAGCTGGCCATGGCCTTGTACCCCTCGCTGACGGCGATGATTTGGCCGTTGACCGCTTTCAGACGGAACCGGAATTCCCCGGCTTTGTCGGCGTAGACCTCGAACTTGGGGTGCTTTGCGGCGGGATACCCCTCCACGGTCTGATCCTCCACGGCCGCCGCGGGCGCGTTCTTCTGAACGCTGGCGATGCCCTTGCGGCAGGCATCCTCAGAGGTATAGACCTCTGAAGTGGCGATGGTTTCTCCGTTGCCCGCCTTCAAGTCGAACTTGATGCCGGTGCTGGTCTTTCGAATGACGAATTTACCCATGATATTGCCTCCCTTCAAAGTTAAAGCATCGGAATTCAGGAACAGAATACATCAAAAGTACATAAAAGGCAAGAAAAAACGGGGAAAAGGGCGAAGGCCGGCGGGGCCACCGCGGAGACACGGGAGAAGATGGATATGAACTTTTATGAGCGCGTATACTGTCTGGTGCGGCAGATTCCGCAGGGCAAATGTGCCAGCTATGGGCAGATAGCCCTGCTGCTGGGTTCGCCCCGGGCGGCCCGGGCGGTGGGATATGCCCTGCGTGCCTGCAGGGAACCGGGGGTCCCCTGCCACAGGGTGCTCCGGGCCGACGGTTCCGCCAGCTGCGCGTTCGGCCCGGGCGTACAGCGGTCTCTGCTGGAGGCGGAGGGCGTGGCGTTTACGGCGGAGGGCCGGGTGGACTGGACGCGGAGCATGTGGGACGGACAGGCTGAGGCGCGGGACGCGGCGCACGAAGGCGGCCTGCCGCCGCCTGCTTATATTAAAGGTAGGAGGCGTTGACGGCGCGCCGGTTTTGCTTGCCATATGGATGCGGGCGTGATAACATATCGGTACACTGGGAAAACAAGGAGACGAAACCTGTATGATCGATTTTCACCCTCCCCGCCTGGAGGAAAAGCCTTGGGTCGACGAGCTGCTGCGGCGGGCGGACTACCGGGGCTGCGACTATAATTTTACCAACCTGTTTGTATGGAGCCGGGCGTACCACCAGGAGATTGCCCGGGTGGACGATTTTCTGGTGACCCATGTCTGCGGGCGGATGGGATGCAGCTTTATGTTCCCCGCCGGAGGCGGCGATCTGGCGAGCGTGATCCGGAAGCTGGAGGAGGAAGCGGCCCGGCGGGGCGAGCCCCTGCGGCTGGTGTGCCTTACCCCGCGCCAAATGGCGGAGCTGGAGGAGTTTTTTCCCGGTCAGTTTACCTTCACCGCCGACCGGGACGGATACGACTATCTCTACGAGATCGACCGCCTGGCCGATTTGGGCGGCAAGCGCCTGCATGCCAAGCGCAACCATATCAACCGTTTTATGGAGAACAATCCCTCCTGGACCTATGAGGAGATCACGCCCGAGAGCCTGGGCGAGTGCCTGGCCATGGACAAGGAGTGGTACCGGCGCTCTCTCGCGCGGGAGGGAGAGGCGGAGGAACGGGACCTGGGGGACGAGGGCGTCGCCCTTCGGCAGGCCATGGAGCATTATCAGGCGCTGGGCCTGGAGGGAGGGCTGATCCGGGTATACGGCGAGGTGGTGGCCTTCACCATGGGGGATCTGCTGAACAGCGACACCTACGACGTACACTTTGAGAAAGCCTACGGAGAGCTTCAGGGAGCCTACGCCATGATCAACCGTGAATTTGCCCGCTGGGTGCGCGGACGCCATCCCAATGTGAGATACCTCAACCGGGAGGACGACATGGGGGTGGAGGGGCTGCGCAAGGCAAAGGAATCCTACTACCCCGACCAGATGGTGGAAAAGCACACAGCGATGTGGAAGAGGGAGACCTGATCCGGCGGATCATTGGAAAGGAGGCGGGGCAGATGGTGGACATCCGCCCATCCAGGCCGGGGGAGATCCCGGCGCAGAAGGCGCTCTGGAAGACGGCCTTCGGGGACGAAGACCGCTTGATCGACTGGTTTTATGACTGCTGCATGCCGGAGGAGGATATGCTCCTGCTGCTGGAGGATGGACGCCTGGCTTCCATGCTGGCGCTGCTGCCCGTGTCGCTGTCCCTGCCCGGGGGCGTGGAGGCGGCGGGACGCTATGTCTATGCCCTGGCCACCGATCCCTCCATGCGCGGTAAGGGATATGGGCGGCAGCTGCTGCACTATGTGGACGGATTCCTGTCTTCCCGGGGGAGCGATTGTGTCACCGTAGTCCCCGCCGAGCCCAGCCTGCATAAGTTTTTTGCCACTGTGGCGTTTTGCCCGGCCTTTTCCACCCGGAAGCTGGAGCTGCTGCGGGACATGGTGGGGCCGGCGCGTGCGGAGGACGGCCTGACGGAGGCGGAGCCGCAGGAGTACGGCCGCCTGCGGCGCGCCCTGCTCTCGGATACCGCCGCGGTCCATTATGATCAGCGCCTGCTGCGGTTCCAGCAGGGCATGAGCCGTATGAACGGCGGGGGCTTGTACAAGATCACGGTGGACGGTGTGGAGGGCTGCGCCGCGGCTGAGTATGTGGATCGGCACAGCGTATTGTGCAAGGAGCTGCTGATCCCGTCTCAGCACCTGGCGCGGGCCGTGGCCCGGCTGGCGGAGCGGCTGCCCGCCGACCGGTATCATGTGCGTACCCCCGCCGGGTGGGAGGGCCTGCCGGGCAGCTACAACCAGGCGTTCGGAATGGTCAAGTGGTACGACCGGGAAAAGCGGGCGCTGTGGGAGCGGACGGCGCACGGCTATATGGGCCTCGGGTTTGACTGATAGGGCATCCGGCTGGAGGGGCGCTGCCTGTGTGGGGCGCGGCGCGGTTGAACCGCTCCGGCCCGCCGGAGAAAACGGGCGTACGCCGGTATCATGCGCCTGAAGCATCGAATTTTGCAGAATATGTCCCCAAAAGCGGCGCACGGCAAGTCCGTGCGCCGCTTTTTGCATCGTTTCTGGTCGGATGCTTCAGCACGTTAGTTTGACGGGTTTGGCTGCAAATGAATAATTTTTAACTTTGATGGTTTTATATTCGCTTGCAAGTTTAAAAATGAAGAAAAAAGACACCAAAAAACAGTTTTTCATAATAAAGAAAATTGTTTTCCGAAATAATTTATGGACAAATACGAGGATAAATGTTCGTGTCGTGAGGACACTTGCAAGAAAAGGAGTCATTTCCATCAAAAAGGCGGAGGGAATCCCTTGACGCAGGAGGGCTTTTAAGATAAAATAAACGAACGCTAATATGGGGCATCATGAATTGAAGCAACAGATATAGGAAGTGAAGAAATGGCAAAATACACAGCGAAGCGAGTAGTGATGGCGCTGTTGACGCTGCTGGTGGTGGCCTGCATTACCTTTTTCCTGATGAACGCCATACCGGGGAACCCGTGGCTGTCGGAGAAGACGCCGTCCCAGGCGACGATCGACGCGCTGAACGCGAAGTATGGGCTGGACCAGCCGCTGATCGTGCAGCTGGGAAAGTACCTGGGGAACCTGCTGCAGGGGGACTTCGGGGTGTCGATCAAAATGCAGAAGAACCGCCCGGTCCTGGACATCATCCTGGAGATGTTCCCGGTTTCGGCGAAGGTGGGCATCGTGGCCATCTGCTGGGCGGTGGTGGTCGGGGTGCCGTTGGGCTGCCTGGCCGCCTATAAGCGGGGGACTTGGGTGGACAGCCTTTTGCGGGTGGTGTGCACCATCGGCATCTCAATGCCGGGCTTCGTGGTGGCGACGATCCTGCTGCATACGCTGTGCGGCGGGATCGAGGGGCTCAAGATTTTCCCGACGATCTTTGACGGGACGCTGAAGAGCTATGTGCTGCCCTGCGCGGCGCTTGGGTTCTATCCCATGTGCTACCTGTCCCGGCAGACCCGGACGGCCATGCTGGACTCCATCAACCAGGAGTACATCAAGACGGCGCGGGCCAAGGGGCTGAAGAACAAGAAGATTATTTTCAAGCACGCCCTGCGCAACGCCCTCATCCCGGTCATCACCTACCTGGGCCCCCAGATCGCCTTTACCCTGTGCGGCGGGCTGGTGGTGGAGAAGGTGTTCTCCATCCCCGGTCTGGGGCGCTATTTCATCCAGTCCATCCAGAACCGGGATTACCCCGTGATCATGGGGACGACCATCTTCCTGGCGGCGTTCATCATCGTGATGAACCTGCTGGTGGATCTGGCGTACAAACTGGTGGACCCGCGGATCAATCTTTCGAAGGGAGGGAACTGACCGATGGCCGAACACAAGCGGAAAAAGACCTTCGGCTCCCTCCAGCCGGATATCGAGGACATCCTGTCGTGGAACGAGCTGCCCGGCGACGCCTTCGAGGCGGCAACCACCGAGGAGCGGGAGAACTTTATTCAGGACCGGAAGAGCGTGTCCTATTGGGCGGACGCCTGGCGGCGGCTGCGGAAGAACACAGTGGCCATGGTGGCTTTGTGCATCGTGGTGATCATCGCCCTGTTTGCATTCATCGGCCCGATGGTGGTTCCGTACACCTACAAGCAGCAGGTGCGCGGCTCCGAGTCGCTGCATCCGTGGCACTACAGCCTGGAAGACCAGAAGCGGATCAGCGATTACCTGGAGGAGCACAACGGCGCGGGCAAGCTGACCCCGGACGAGGCGGTGGAGAAGGCCCGCGCGGAAGCGGCGGCGGCGGGCAAGACCCTCTCCCGTGTGGAGGAGGCCAAGATCCGCGCTCAGGCCAATGTGAGCCAGGGGCAGACCGCCGAGGAGGTCACCCAGGCCGACGCCGTGAAGGCGCTGGGCATCCAGTCCAAGCCGTTCGGCTACTCGATGCAGGAACTGCAGCGCAAGGCCGCCGGGGAGGACGTGTTCCCCCACGTGTTCGGCACCGACGAGCAGGGGCGTGACATCATGGTGCGTGTGATGGTGGGCGCCCGGGTGTCCATTATCGTAGGCGTGTGCGCGGCCCTGCTGGTGCTGGTGATCGGCGCGCTGTACGGCTCCATCTCCGGCTACTGCGGCGGCATGGTGGACACGGTCATGCAGCGGATCGTGGAGCTGATCTACTCCATACCGGAGATGCTGATCATCCTGCTGCTCTCGGCCACGCTGAAGCCGGCGCTGGAACAGTTCCAGAACTCCGGCAACGGGCCGCTGCAGAACCTGGTGACCATCCTGGGTCCCAATATTATCGCCATGTTCATCGCCTTCGGGCTGTTGTACTGGGTGACCATGTCCCGCATCATCCGCGGGCAGATCCTCCAGCTCAAGCAGCAGGAGTACGTGACGGCGGCCCGGGCGCTGGGGGCGAAGGGCGGGCGCATCATCAAGCGCCACCTGCTGCCCAACTGCGTGGGCCAGATCGTCACCACCACGTTCCTGCAGATCCCGTCCGCCATCTTCCTGGAGTCATTCCTGTCCTTCGTGGGCGTGGGCGTGTCCGCGCCCCTGACCAGCCTGGGCTCCATGTGCTCCGAGGCCCTGAGCGGTCTGACCACCTATCCCTATCGCCTGTTTATCCCGGCGGCCATCCTGAGCCTGCTGATCCTGTGCCTGAATCTGTTCGGCGACGGTCTGCGGGACGCGCTGGACCCCCGGCTGAAGAAATAAGAAAGGAGGAGACAAACCTATGGACCATACGGAAAAGAACGGCAAGCTGCTGGAAGTCAAGGATCTGCACGTCTCCTTCTTCACCCCCGCGGGCGAAGTCAAGGCCGTGGGCGGCATCAGCTATGATCTGAATTACGGCGAGGTCATGGGCATCGTGGGAGAGTCCGGCTCCGGCAAGAGCGTGGAAGCCTACTCCATCATCGGGCTGCTGCAGTCCCCGGGCAAGGTCATCGGGGGGTCCATCACCTTTGAGGGGGAGGACGTGCTGGCCAAGAGCAAGGAGGAGATGATCGCCTTCCGCGGCAGCAAGGTGGCCATGATCTTCCAGAACCCCATGACCTGCCTCAACCCCGTATACACCATCGGCAACCAGCTGATCGAGGCCCTGAAGGCCCACGACAAGGGCGTCTCCAAGGAGGCGGCGGCCAAGCGGGCCATGGAGATGCTGGAGCTGGTGGGCATCAACAACGTGGAAAAGCGGATGAAGCAGTACCCCCATGAGCTTTCCGGCGGTATGCGGCAGCGGGTGATGATCGCCATGGGGCTGATCTGCCACCCTCAGCTGCTGATCGCGGACGAGCCGACCACGGCGCTGGACGTGACCATCCAGGCCCAGATCCTGGAACTGATGAAGGACCTGCAGAAGAAGACCCATATGGGCATCATCTTTATTACCCACAACCTGGGCGTGGTGGCGGAGATCTGCGACAAGGTGTCGGTCATGTACGCGGGGAAGATGGTGGAGCAGGGGCCGGTGGACGATATCTTCTATCAGCCCGGTCACCCCTACACGATGGGACTGCTGCGCTCCATGCCGCGGGTGGACGCGGAGAGCTACGAGCGGCTGATCCCCATTGAGGGCACTCCCGTGGACATGCTCAACCCGCCCGAGGGCTGCCCCTTCGCGCCCCGGTGCGAGCACGCCATGAAGATCTGCCTGCAGAAGATGCCGCCCTATGTGGAGCTGGGCAACCAGCACCGCTCGGCCTGCTGGCTGCGGGTACAGGAGCAGCTGGAGCGGGAAAAGGGGGAGAAGAAGGAGGTGGACGGCCGTGAGTGAGCAAAAAGACATCCTCGTACAGGTCGATCACCTGAAGAAGTATTTTGGGGTCAAGGGTTTAAAGGGCCCCGGCGTGCAGGCGGTGGAGGACGTGTCCCTGTTCATCCGGCGGGGCGAGACCCTGGGCCTGGTGGGGGAGTCCGGCTGCGGCAAGACCACGCTGGGCCGGACCATCCTGCAGCTGCATGAGCCTACCTCGGGCCGGATCGTCTATGACGGACAGACCATCTTCGAGGGGAAGGATCCCTGGCAGCGCAAGAGCGTGCCGGTCCGGGAGAAGGACGGCTCCACCACGAAACGGGAGGAGCTGGTCCAGGTCAAGGTGCCCCGGCCCAAGCAGGTGAACATGCTGCCCTACCGGCGGAAGATGCAGATCATCTTCCAGGACCCCTCTGCCTCCCTGGACCCCCGCATGACGGTGGGGGAGATCATCGGCGAGGCGCTGGACATCCACAAGCTGTGCGCTTCCAAGGCGGAGCGCACGGAACGGATCAAGGAGCTGCTGGGGCAGGTGGGACTGAATACCGAGCACGCCAACCGCTATCCCCATGAGTTTTCCGGAGGCCAGCAGCAGCGGGTGGGCATTGCCCGGGCCCTGGCGGTGAAGCCGGAGTTTATCGTGTGTGACGAGCCCATCTCGGCGCTGGACGTGTCCATCCAGTCGCAGGTGGTGAACATGCTGGAGGATATGCAGCAGGAGATGGGGCTGACCTATCTGTTCATTGCCCACGACCTGAGCGTGGTGCGGCATATCTCCAACCGCATCGGCGTGATGTACCTGGGCACAATGGTGGAGCTGGCGGAGAGCTACGAGCTCAACCGTAACCCGATGCATCCCTACACCAAGACGCTGCTGTCCGCAGTGCCTGTGCCCGATCCGGAGGTAAGCCGCTCCCGGCAGCGGATCGTACTGGAGGGCGATATCCCGTCGCCCATGAATCCGCCTACCGGCTGCCGCTTCCACACCCGCTGTCCCTATGCCACAGAAAAGTGCAGGGAAGCGGTCCCCGAGTTCAAAGAATATGCGCCCGACCATTGGGCCGCGTGCCATCTGCTGGGGTAAGGGGCGCATATTCTTCGGCCGGCAGGGCCGGCCCGCCGCGTGGGCGGCGTCCAAGCGGTTTGGCCGCATGGCCAAACCCTTGCCGCAGGGCCAAACCCTTGCCGCAGGGCGGATCGATTCCGCCCGAGGAAGCGCGGTAAAGGCGGGGCCCCCGCGGGGCGCGGCCCCGCGGGGGGCATATGCGCCCGGCCATTGGGCCGCGTGCCATCTGCCGGGGTAAGGAGCGCACGGAAGGCCACGCCCGGCGCAGGCGGCAGGAAAAGGATCTGGATTTTTGTTCAAATTTATGTAACAAATTTGAAACAATTGCTTTACACTCCGCTGAGCTCTATGATATAATCGGTTTGTTCCAAAAAGGCCATGGCCTTTTTGCGCCCGCAGAATGCGGGCGCAAAGAAACCCATTGTGTATCGCGCCGTAAGGCGAAATGATACAAAAATGAAAAATGGAGGTCCATATAATGAAAAAGACGAAGCTCCTGTCTCTGCTTCTGTCCGTGATCTTTGTGGTTTCTCTGCTGGCCGGCTGCGGCGGCGGCGGGACTGCGGAGACCACCGCGCCGGAGAGCACTGCTCCGGAGACCACCGCTCCCGAAACCACCGCTCCTTCCGACGGCGCGTATGAGATCACTCTGAACATCGCGTCCGAGCCCCAGTCCATCGACCCCGCCCTGAACTCCGCCGTGGACGGCGCCATCATGCTGGGCCACATGTTCGAGGGCCTGATGAAGTGGGAGGACTCCGGCGTGGAGGCCAACGGCTCCGACGGTACGGCCAACAATGCCGCGCTGACCTATGGCCAGGCCGCCAGCTATGAAAAGGCTGAGAACGCCGACGGCACCGTCACCTACACCTTTACGCTGCGTGACGACGCCATGTGGTCGGACGGCCAGCCCGTCACCGCCCAGGACTTTGTGTACTCCTGGCAGCGCCTGGTCACCCCCGAGACCGCCGCTGACTACAACTACATGATCGACTGCGTCGTGAACGCCAATGAGATCATGGCCGGCGAGAAGGAGCCCTCCGAGCTGGGCGTTTCCGCCCCCGACGAGCACACCTTCGTGGTGACGCTGGTGAACGATCTGCCCTACTTTACCGAGATCTGCGCCTTCCCCGCCACCTTCCCCGTGCGTCAGGACATGATCGAGGCCGCCGGCGACCAGTGGACCTTCGATACCGCTACCTACCTGTCCAACGGCCCCTACACCATGACCGCCTGGAACCACAACTCCGAGATCATCATGGAGCCCAACCAGTATTACTATGACGTGGCCAACCTGGGCCCCGACAAGATCACCTTTAAGCTGATGGACGACCAGAACGCCATGCTGTCCGGCTTCAACTCCGGCGAGCTGGACTTCATCGAGGATGTGCCTCAGGCTGAAATCGCCGGCCTGATCGCCTCCGGCGACCTGAAGATCGTGGACTACATCGGCACCTACTATGTCTGCTACCAGACCCAGAAGGCCCCCTTCGACAATCCCAAGGTCCGTCAGGCCTTCACTCTGGCCGTTGACCGCACCTACATCGTCAACCAGGTGACCCAGTCCGGCCAGGTCGAGGCCGGCGGCTTCGTGCCCGCGGGCGTGTATGACGCCGAGGGCGCTTCCGGCGCGGACTTCCGCACCAACGGCGGCGACTACTACGCGCCCACCGACGCCGACTACGAGGCCAACTGCGAGCTGGCCCGCCAGCTGCTGGCCGAGGCCGGCTATCCCAACGGCGAGGGCTTCCCGGTGGTCGAGTACCTGTACAACACCTCCGACGCCCACAAGGCCGTGGCTGAGGCCCTGCAGTACATGTGGGAGACCGAGCTGGGCGTGACCGTGACGCTGAACAACCAGGAGTGGGCCGTGTTCCTGCAGACCCGTAAGGACGGCGACTACTCCATCGCCCGCAACGGCTGGATCGCCGACTACAACGATCCCATGTCCTTCCTGGATATGTGGCTCACCGGCGGCGGCAACAACGACGCTCAGTACGTCAACCCCGAGTACGACGCGCTGATCCAGGCCGCCAAGTCCACCACCGATCCTGCCGAGCGCATGCAGGCCATGCATGACGCCGAGGACATCATCATCGGCCAGGACTGGGCCCTTAACCCCCTGTACTTCTACACCCAGAAGTACATGATCTCCGACCGTATCAACGGCATGTACTACACCCCCCTGGGCTACTTCTTCTTTACCTACGCCCAGCCCAACGCCTAAAACGCAACAGCAAAAGGGCGGAGCCGACCGGCTCCGCCCTTTGTTTTTTGTCAGCTTTGACGAATGAATAAATATTGCATTTATCTGAATATGGTGTATAATAAGAAACATCCAAACCGGAATGAGGCTATTACATCTGTGGATACCATGAATAGGAGAGAATGAAAATGAAGCAGTTTAAGAAGATTGCTGTCCTTGGCCTGGCACTGGCCATGTCCGTCAGCCTGCTGGCCGCCTGCTCCGGCGGTTCCGGCACCGCCGCCACCCCGGCCCCTGAGACCGCCGCGCCCGAGACCACGGCTCCGGAAACGACCCCCGCCGACGGCCTGGTCACCGTGGAAGCGGGCAAGCTCCACATGTCTACCAACGCCGCCTTCCCTCCCTATGAGATGGTGAAGGACGACGGCACCTTCGAGGGCATCGACGTGGAGGTGGCTGCCGCGATCGCCGAAAAGCTGGGGCTGGAGCTGGTCGTGGACGACATGGGCTTTGACGCCGCCCTGCTGGCCGCGCAGAATGGCCAGAGCGACATCGTCATGGCCGGCGTGACCGTCACCGAGGAGCGCGCGGCCGTCATGGAGTTCTCCGACAGCTACGCCACGGGCGTGCAGGTGGTCATCGTCAAGGAGGGCTCCGATGTGACCATGGACAACCTGGGTGAGAAGATGATCGGTTGCCAGAAGGCCACCACCGGCTACATCTATGCGTCGGATACTCCTGAGAAGGGCGGCTACGGCGAGGACCACGTCATCGCCTATGAGACCGGCGCTCTGGCCGTAGAGGCCCTGAAGAACGGCCAGGTGGACTGTGTCATCATCGACAATGAGCCTGCCAAGGCCTATGTGGCCGCCAATGAGGGCCTGACCATCCTGGATGGCGAGTGGGTCACCGAGGATTACGCCATCGGCATGAAGAAGGGCAACACCGCCCTGCTGGAGGCCGTGAACAACGCTATGGCCGAGCTGAAGGCCGACGGCACCTTCCAGACGATCGTGGACAAGTATATTACCACGAAATAAGGGTGAGCATTGAGGCGGCGACTCCCGGGCTGCGTTCCGGGAGCCGCCTTTCTCGCTGTCCGCCCCAACGGTTGAGGCAAAGAAAGGAGAGAGCCTATGGGTACTCGGCTGATAGAGTTCCTTGACTGGTTCAGTGTGGGCTTCCACCGGGCCTTCCTCGAAGGGGAGCGCTGGAAGCTGTATCTCAAGGGCATGGGGGTCACGCTGCAGCTCACCATCGCCGCCCTTGTCATCGGTATTGTGCTGGGCGTGGTGGTGGCCGTCGTCCGTACCGCCCACGACCAGCAGCGGCTGGGCCACCGGAACGTGGTGCTGGGTATTTTAAACGGTGTGTGCAAGGTGTATACCACCATCATCCGGGGCACGCCCATGATGGTCCAGCTGCTCATCTGGGGCTTCGTCATTTTTAAGACCAGCCGCAACCATACCATGGTTGGGATCCTGGGCCTTGGCATCAACTCGGGGGCCTACGTGGCCGAGATCGTCCGCGGCGGACTGATGAGCGTGGACATGGGACAGACCGAGGCGGGCCGCTCCCTGGGCCTCAACTACCTGGACACCATGCGTTTTATTGTGATTCCTCAGGCATTCAAGAACATCCTGCCCGCCCTGGGCAACGAGCTGATCACGCTGTTTAAGGACACCTCTCTGGTCTCGGCCATCGGCGGTACGGAGCTGGTCTACTTTGCCGAGGCGGTGGGCGCCAAGACCTATGAGTACATGTTCCCCTACGTGGGCATCGCCGTGATGTATCTGGTGGTCGTGATGGTCCTGACCTGGCTTCAGGGCAAGCTGGAAAGGAGGCTGCGTCAAAGTGATCGACGTTAAACACCTGTCCAAATCCTTCGGCAGCCACCTGGTGCTGGACGATATCAGCGAGCACATCTCCCCCGGGGAAAAGGTGGTGGTCATCGGGCCTTCCGGCTCGGGCAAATCCACGTTCCTGCGCTGCCTCAACCTGCTGGAGACGCCCTCTGCCGGTACGATCACCTTCGGCGGCACCGAGATCACCGACCCTAAGACGGAGATCGACAAGGTGCGCCGCCAGATGGGGATGGTGTTCCAGCACTTCAATCTCTTTCCCAATATGACCATCCGCAGAAACATTACCCTGGCGCCGGTGCGCACCGGCCTTATGAAGCAGGGAGAAGCCGATGCGGAGGCGGTCAAGCTGCTGGAGCGCGTGGGGCTGGCGGACCGGGCGGATTCCTACCCGGCCCAGCTTTCCGGCGGGCAGAAGCAGCGGATCGCCATTGTCCGTGCCTTGGCCATGAAGCCGAAGCTGATGCTCTTTGACGAGCCCACTTCCGCCCTGGACCCCGAAATGGTGGGCGAGGTGCTGGAGGTCATGAAGGAGCTGGCCCGGGAGGGCATGACGATGGTGGTGGTCACCCATGAGATGGGCTTCGCCCGAGAGGTGGGCACCCGGGTCCTCTTTATGGACGGCGGTAAGATTTTGGAACAGAACGAGCCGCAGGCCTTTTTCGCCAACCCCAGGGAGGAGCGGACGAAAGAGTTCCTGTCCAAGGTACTGTGAACGGCAAAAGGACCGATTTCCCACCAGCCCGCAAGCTGGTGGGAAATCGGTCCTTTTTGTGTGTTTGCCGGATTGGGCCGCGCCCGGGGCGGCTTTTGCAGCCGCGCTCCGGTCTCAACGGCTCATTCCGCCGAGATCATATAGTAGTAAACGGGCTGCCCGCCGGACAGCAGGGTGATCTCCGCATTGGGACAGGCGTCGGTGAAAAGCTTCAGCGCCTTCTGAGCGTCCTTTTCCGACACGTCCTCCCCATAAAAGATGTTGATAAATTCCGCATTCTGCTGGGGCTCGGCCTCCGCCAAACGGCGCAGGAGCTTATCCAGCTTCCGGTCGGTGCCGAAGAGCTGATGCTCGGTGAGGGCCAGATAGTCGCCCCGCTGGATGGCAAAACCGTCGAAATCGGAGTCCCGGGCGGCATAGGTGATCTCACTGGTGTGGACGCGGCCCAGCGCCTCGGTCATGGCGGCGGTATTGTCCTCCTCGGAACCCTCCGGGTCCATCACCATCAGAGCGGAAATGCCCTGAGGCACCGTCTTGGTGGGCAGCACCACCACCCGCTTGCCCTCGGCCAGAGGGATGCACTGCTCGGCGGCCATGATGATATTCTTGTTGTTGGGCAGTACGTAGACGATTTCAGCCGGAGTGCGGTCGATCTCCCGCATGATATCTTCCGTGGAGGGGTTCATGGTCTGACCGCCGCTGATGACGCCGTCGGCGCCCAGATCCCGGAAGACCTCCGCCAGGCCTGCGCCCGCCGCGACGGCCACCACGCCGTATCGCTTTTCCGGCGGGGCGACGTTCCGGCCTGCGTGGGAATGGTCGGCCTCCTCCAGGTCGTCGGTGCTCTGAATGTGCCGGCCGGCGGCCAGATCCTCCGCCTGGGTGCGCATGTTCTCGATCTTGGCCAGCTCCAGGGTACCGTACTTCTGGGCCTCCGTGAGGGCGGCGCCGGGGATGTCGGTATGGACATGCACCTTGAACGCATCGTCGTCCTCGCCGATGACCAGGCTGTCGCCAATGCTGTTGAGATAGGCCTGGAAGGCTTCCAGGCTTTTCCGGGTGGTTTTGCGGACGATGAACACCGTGTCGAAGGTAAAGGTGATCTCCTCGGCGGCAATGGCGGCGTAGTCGGTCTTCTGCTCGGGCTTGGCGTGGTCCCCGCTCTCCTCAGGCAGGGGCAGGCCGCGCATCGAGTCCAGCATCCCCTGAAGAATGACCAGAAACCCCTTGCCGCCGGCGTCTACGACCCCTGCCTTTTTCAGTACGGGGTTTTGGTTGATGGTGTTCTCCAGGGCGAGCTGGCCCTCCGCGATGGCGGCTTCCAGCACGGCCTCCGGGTCGTTGGGCGTGGCCCGCGCGGCGTCAGCCGCCCGGGCGGCGGCCAGGCGGGAGACGGTAAGGATCGTGCCCTCGGCGGGCTTCATCACCGCCTTGTAGGCGGCGGCCACGCCAAAGTCCAGGGCAATGGCCAGCTCGCGGCCGTCGATGACGTCCTTGTCCTTCACGGCCTTGGCAAACCCCCGGAAAAGCAGGGAGAGGATGACGCCGGAATTGCCCCGGGCGCCCCGCAGCAGAGCGGAGGCGTTGGCGGCGGCGGCGTCTGACACCGTCTTGGGGTGCTTTTTGCGCAGTTCGGCAGCAGCGGTGGAGATGGTCAGGCTCATATTGGTGCCGGTATCCCCGTCGGGCACGGGGAAGACGTTGAGCTCGTTGATCTGCTGCTTTTGTAGATTGATGGAGGCCGCCGCGTGGATGATCGCCTGAGCAAACGACGCTCCGTCAATACACTCTCTCATGTCTGTGTTCCTTCCTTTCGATGGCGGACCAGGGGTCAGCCGATGACCATGGAGTCGATGCACACGTCTACGTTGCGCACCTCGGCGCCGGTGGTACGGCTGACGATATAGCGCACCTCGCTCATGATGGAGCGGCTGACCGCCATCAGATTGACGCCGTTGTCCACGATGATGTGCAGCTCAATGGAGACGGTGGCATCGTCGTTATAGGTCACCTTGACGCCCTTGGCCATGGACTCCCGCCGCAGCAGGTGGACCAGCCCGTCGGTTGCGGAGCGGATCGCCATCCCCTTGACGCCGTAGCAGTTGGTCGCCGCCGCGCCGGTGATGTGGGTAAACACCTCGCTGCTGATGGTAATCTCGCCCTTTTCAGTTTGCAGCTTCATGGAATCCCGTCCTTTCTGGGAAAATGCAAGCAGGCCGCCGCGAAGACGGCCGATTTCTTTTCATTCGTTTCTATATTGTATTCTATTTTCATGCAAATTACAAGGGAAAAAAGTTTCAAGAAAGTAGGGCGGCGCACTTGTATTTTGGGAAAGAAACGTGTAAACTGTGGATAGCAATGGATCAGCAGCAAAAACGGTAAGGAGGCTGCCTGCACGATGAAAAAGTTTTTTTGCGGTGTGGTGAAGTTTTTCACCATTCTCACCATCCTGGCCGCTCTGGCCTACACTGTGGTTCTCTATTGGGATAAGATCGTCGATTTCGTCGACCGTGTGAAGGGGCTGTTGGCAGAGAAGAAGCTCTGCTGCTGCCATGACGAGACGGACGACTACGCCGATTGGGACGAGTAAGGCGAAAACCGGTCAGCCGGGCCTGCGAACGCGGACCCGGCTCTTTTTCGCGCCCGTTCCTGATGTTTTTCTTACAATGATGCGCCTGGCTTGACCTGCCTGCGGCAGATTGGTTATAATAGCACTGATGGCAAAGTACGCCGGCTGAAGCAACCGCTTTGCAGAGTTGCCGCGGCACACTGGAATACCGCTGAAAGGGGAGCGTGCCATGGATGCCAATATCCTGGTTGTAGACGACGAGCCGGAGATCGCCGATCTGGTGGAGGTCTACCTGAAAAGCGAGGGGTGCACCGTCTTCAAATGCGGCACGGGCACCGAAGCGCTGGCCTGCGTGGCCCGCGAGCGGCTGGATCTGGCCATTCTGGACGTGATGCTGCCCGATATCAGCGGCTTTACCCTGTGCGGGGAGATCCGCAAGGAGCACCACTTTCCGGTGCTTATGCTCACCGCCAAGGTGGATGATATGGACAAGATCACAGGGCTGACCATCGGCGCGGACGACTACATCACCAAACCCTTCAATCCTCTGGAATTGGTGGCCCGGGTGAAGGCGCAGCTGCGGCGCTATACCCGCTATAACGAGGCGGACAAGTCCTCCGAGAGCCGGGACCTGATCGATTTCAACGGCCTGGTCATCAATCGGGGCACGCATGAGTGCCAGCTCTACGACCGGGAGCTGAATCTGACGCCCATTGAGTTTGACATCCTATGGATGCTGTGTGAAAACCGGGGACAGGTCATCTCCGCCGAGCGCCTGTTTGAGACGGTATGGGGAGAGAAGTATCTGGACCGGAACAATACCGTTATGGTACACATCCGCCGTTTGCGGGAGAAAATGGGCGAGCCCAGCCGGAATCCCCGGTTCATCAAAACGGTATGGGGCGTGGGGTATAAAATCGACTGATTTTCCGTAAAAAAAGATTGACAAGCCGGGACAAATCGGGTATACTAACTCTTGCCCTGTGTGGCAGGGCCTGACAAGGCGGCATAGCTCAGTTGGCTAGAGCATGCGGTTCATACCCGCAGTGTCCCCGGTTCAAATCCAGGTGCCGCTACCAGACCCAAAAGACGGCACGTGCCGTCTTTTGGGACTTTCCTTCGGGAAGGGACCCCGGCCCGCTTGGGCAACATGGCCCGTTGGTCAAGTGGTTAAGACACCGCCCTTTCACGGCGGTAACACGAGTTCGAGTCTCGTACGGGTCACCAAATATGGAGGCGTAGCTCAGCCGGTAGAGCACTTGCTTCACACGCAAGGGGTCACAGATTCGAGTTCTGTCGTCTCCACCAAAAAAGAAGACACGCTGGAAGCGTGTCTTCTTTTTTTACGCGCCTGCCGCGGTTCCATGGGATAGCACAGGGCAGAGCCGTGCCGCCCACACGCCTGCGCCGCGACAGGATCGGCGCCGGTGGAATGGATGAGGACCGCTTCAAAGGCTGCAAGATCTGGAGGAGGCCCCTCGAAATCCGGCTGAAATTGTGGGATGAGGCAGGGCCGCAGAGGACGGGATCCCATCCCGTCCTCTGCGGCCCTGCCCTGCTTGAACAGCATTTGCAAAAAGCTCTGGAACCCATATGGTTCCAGAGCTTTGATCTGGTGGACGATACAGGACTTGAACCTGTGACCTCCCGCACGTCAAGCGGATGCTCTACCAGCTGAGCTAATCGTCCAGACAGCGAAGATTATTATATCCGCAACAGGACGACTTGTCAATACTTTTTTCCGAATTCCTCTTTTAAAGAGTGAAGGAAACTGCTATACTGGAGCAAAGGGAGAAAGCTGGCGAACGGAGAAAAAGGAGCGGGAGATATGCTGTACCGGGAATTTGGCCCCGCAGAGCTGCATCCGGGGCTGACGGCGGGGGAAGGAGTCCGGCTGCGGGCCTATTGCCGGGAACACACCGGCCTGTTGGCCGATGACGGCAAGCGCTGGGCGGTGCTTATCCTCCCGGGCGGGGCCTACCGGCGCCTGGCGCCCGCGGAGTCCGAGCCCGTGGCGCTGGCCTTCTTGGCGGCGGGGATCCAAGCCTTTGTATTGGATTACAGTGTGCTGCCCAGACGCTGGCCCCAGCCTCTGCTGGAGACGGCCGCAGCGGTGGCCTTCCTTCGCTCGCATGCGGCGGAGTACGGCTTTCGTGCCGACCGGGTGGCTGTATGCGGTTTTTCGGCAGGCGGACATCTGGCAGGATATCTGTCGGGCCGTTGGGAGGATCCGGCGATCGGAGCGGCGCTGGGCCTGACGCCGGATCAGGTGCGGCCTGACGCGGCGGTTTTGGGCTATCCGGTGGTCCACCTGGCGGCGCTGCTGGAGGAGATCGGAGCGCCGGAGGCGCTGCGGCTGGACCGGCAGGTCCGGCCGGGCCACCCGCCCGTCTTTTTGTGGGCCACTGTGCGGGATGCGACCGTCCCGGTGGAAAATACGCTGGATTATGCCCGCGCGCTGCGGGCGGCGGAGGTGCCCTTTGAGCTGCATCTCTTTGCGGACGGGCCGCATGCCATGGGGCTGGCCGACCGGGAGAGCGCCCGGGACGAGGATCACTGCAATGCCCACGCAGCTGCATGGCATCCCCTGTGCGTGGACTGGCTGAAAGGACGATAACAAAATGGGACAAAAGGTCGTTCTTATTACCGGTGGCAGTCGCGGCATCGGCGCGGCCTGTGTCCGGCGCTTTGCCGCGGACGGGTGCCGGGTGGTCATAAACTACCGCGGCTCCCGGGGCCAGGCAGAGGCTCTGGCGGCCCAGGTCGGGGGACTGGCCCTTCAGGCCGACGTGGCCGACCCGGTCCAGGTACAAGATATGGTTGACAATGTGTTAGATAAATTTTGTCAACTTGACATTCTGGTATGCAATGCCGGAATCTCCCAGCAGAAACTGTTTGGCGATTTGACTGACGCCGACTGGCGGCGGATGTTCGCCGTAAATGTGGATGGGGTCTTCCACAGCATCCGGGCCGTGCTTCCCCACTTCATCCACCGGAAGGCGGGGCGCATCGTGACGGTATCCTCCATGTGGGGGCAGGTGGGGGGCTCCTGCGAGGCGGCCTATTCCGCTTCCAAGGCGGCGGTCATCGGCCTGACAAAGGCTCTGGCCAAGGAGCTGGGCCCCTCGGGCATCACGGTCAACTGCGTGGCCCCGGGGGTCATTGATACCGAAATGAACGCCCGCCTGGATGCCGGGACGCTGGCGGCGCTGGCGGAGGAGACCCCGCTGGGGACCATCGGCACGCCGGAGGACGTGGCGCAGTCGGTCTGTTTTCTGGCCTCTGACGCCGCCCGGTTCATTACCGGACAGGTGCTGGCGCCGAACGGCGGGCTGGTAATTTAGACCGGCGCGTTTTAAAATTGTCGATATCTCCCACAATGGCTGTCCGCATTGGACGGCCATTGTGCATTTTAGCGGTTGACAATTTTGCTGTGGGAAGATATAATTGTCAACAACCTTAAAGGAGGTAATGAATGATGAAGAAATCCCGCATCCTGTCTCTTGCCATGGCGGGTGCCCTTTGCTTCTCCCTGCTGGCCGGCTGCGGCGGCAGCGGCGGCACCGCCAGTTCCCCCGCGCCTGAGACCACCAGCCCCGAGACCGGCGCGCCCGAAAGCACCGCCCCCGCCGGCGGCAGCACGTCCGCGTTCAAGCTGGGCGGCACCGGCCCCCTGACGGGCGGCGCGGCCATCTACGGCAACGCGGCCAAGCAGGGCGCCGAGATCGCCGTAGAGGAGATCAACGCCCTGAACGGCGACATCCGGTTCGACCTGCGCTATGAGGACGACGCCCACGACGCCGAGAAGGCGGGCAACGCCTATAACACCCTGAAGGACTGGGGCCTGCAGATCTTCCTGGGCTCCGTTACATCCACCCCCTGCGTGGCCACCTCTTCCGAGAGCAACGCCGACCACATCTTCCTGCTGACGCCTTCCGCCTCTTCCACCGACGTGCTGGGCGGCGTGGCCGATCCTCTGACCGGCACCGTGAACATCCCCCGGAAGGACAACGCGTTCCAGATGTGCTTCATGGACCCCAACCAGGGCTCCGCTTCCGCGCAGTACATTTCGGATAAGACGCTGGGCGAGAAGATCGCCGTCATCTACAAGAACGACGACGTGTACTCCACCGGCATCTACAACAGCTTTGTCGCCAAGGCCGCCGAGCTGGGCCTGGAGATCGTGTCCACCACCACCTTTACGGAGGACAGCCAGACCGACTTCTCCGTCCAGATCGCCGACGCCAAGACCAACGGCGCCGACCTGATCTTCCTGCCGATGTACTACACGCCCGCCTCGCTGATCCTGGCCCAGGCCAAGGCTGTGGGGTATGCGCCCACGTTCTTCGGCGTGGACGGCATGGACGGCATCCTGACGCTGGACGGCTTCGACACCGCCCTGGCGGAAGGCGTTATGCTGCTGACCCCCTTCAACGCCGACGCCGAAGATGACGCTACCCGGAGTTTTGTGACCAAGTATCAGGAGAAGTACGGCGATATTCCCAACCAGTTTGCCGCCGACGCCTACGACTGCGTCTATGCCATTTATCAGGCCCTGACCAATGCCGGCGCTACCTCCGATATGAGCGCCAGTGAGCTGTGCGACCTGCTGATCGCCCAGTTCACCTCCCCTGAGTTCTCCTTTGACGGCCTGACCGGCGAGGGGATGACCTGGGATGAGACCGGCGCGGTCTCCAAGAGCCCCAAGGGCATGGTCATTGCCAACGGCGCTTACGTGGGCATGGACTAAGCCCGGACACAGCTGCCATACAGAACAGCGGTATTTATCCCGCCCTTACGGAAGTTCCGAGAGGGCTGCCCGAAACGGCAGCCCTCTTACTTCTGTTTTTGTCCCGCCGTGTCGTCCCGAGCGAAGGGGAGGAAGCGCTTCCTCCCCTTCGCTCAGGACGACAGAGAAGTTGCGGTCCTGTTTGGACGAGCGGCGCGGTCCGCCGGTCCGGACTCGGACCCGAGAGAGAATTACGAGGTGTGTGTTATGACCTTCCTGAACCATCTGATCAACGGGATCAGCCTGGGCAGCGTCTACGCCATCATCGCCCTGGGGTACACCATGGTGTACGGCATTGCCAAGATGCTCAATTTTGCCCACGGGGACGTGATTATGGTCGGAGCTTACGTCTGCTTCTTTGCCAGCTCCAGCTTCGGACTGCCCCCCATCCTGGGCGTACTCCTGGCCATGGCGGTCTGCACCGCCCTGGGCGTGGTGATCGAGCGGCTGGCCTACAAGCCGCTCCGGCAGGCCACCTCCCTGGCCGTGCTCATCACCGCCATTGGTATGAGCTACTTCCTCCAGAATGCCGCGCAGCTGCTCTGGACCTCCAACCCGAAGATCTTCCCCACCTTTTTTACCGTTACCGACCGGGAGACCGGGGCCGTCAAGACCGGCATCAGCCTGTTTGAAGGGCAGCTGAACCTCTCCTATGCCTCCATCGTGACCATCGCGGCCTGTATCGTCATCATGATCGCCCTGACCCTGTTTACCAGCAAAAGCAAGATGGGCAAGGCCATGCGGGCCTGCTCCGAGGACAAGGCGGCGGCACAGCTGATGGGGATCAACGTGAATACCACCATTTCCATGACCTTTGCCATCGGCTCCTGCCTGGCGGCCATCGCGGGCGTGCTGCTGTGCTCCTCCTATCCCACCCTCCAGCCCACCACCGGCTCCATGCCCGGCATCAAGGCGTTTACCGCCGCCGTCTTCGGCGGCATCGGCTCCATCCCGGGGGCGCTGCTGGGCGGCATCCTGCTGGGCGTCATCGAGATTTTGGCCAAGGCATACCTGTCCACCCAGCTCTCCGACGCCATCGTCTTTGCCGTGCTCATCGTCGTACTGCTGGTGAAGCCTGCCGGCCTGCTTGGCAAGCTGGTCCGCGAGAAAGTTTGAGGTGGCGGATATGAAACGACTGAGCAAGACTTCAAGGGCCAACGGTTTGACCTACGTCATGGTGGTCGCTGCCTTTGTGATCCTCCAGGCGCTGAGCGCAGGGGGCGGGCTGAGCTCCACCCTTCAGGGGCAGCTGGTGCCTATCTGCGCTTATGTGGTCATGGCCCTGTCCCTGAACCTGACGGTTGGCATTCTGGGCGAGCTCTCTCTGGGGCACGCGGGCTTTATGAGCGTGGGCGCCTTTGCGGGCACGGTGGCTGCGGTCAGCCTCCAGGCCGCCCTTCCCTCCGCGCCGGTGCGGCTGCTGGTGTCCATGATCGTGGGCGCGGGCTGCGCCGCCGTGGCGGGCTTCCTCATCGGCATCCCGGTGCTCCGCCTCAACGGCGACTACCTGGCCATCGTCACGCTGGCGTTCGGTGAGATCATCAAGAGCATCGTCAATAATCTGTACATCGGTATGGACGGCGTGGGGCTCCACGTCAGCTTCCTCAAAAACACCATGACCCTGGGCGAGGGAGGGCGCATGATCCTCAACGGCCCTATGGGGATTCCGGGCATCCAGAAGATCTCCACCTTCACCGCAGGCTTTCTCCTGATCCTGGTGGCTCTGATCATCATTTTCAACCTGGTGAACAGCCGGGCGGGCCGGGCCATCATGGCCATCCGGGACAACCGTATTGCCGCAGAGAGCGTGGGCATCGGCGTCACCAAGTACAAGATGATGGCGTTTGTCCTCTCCGCCGCGCTGGCCGGGGCGGCGGGCACGCTGTTTGCCCAGGGGCAGACCGCCGTCATCGCCACCAAGTTCGATTTCAACACCTCCATTCTCATCCTGGTCTTCGTGGTGCTGGGCGGCCTGGGCCGGATGTGGGGCTCCATCATCGCCGCCGCAGCCCTGACCATCCTGCCGGAGGCGCTGCGCGGATTTGCCACCTACCGGATGCTGGTGTACGCCATCGTGCTGATCCTGGTGATGCTGGCGACCAACAACCCCATGCTCAAGAGCTTTTTTGCCCGGATCATTCCCAAACGGAAGGGGGCCAGCGTTGATGGCTAAGAAATTTGACAAGCCCAAGATGGTGCCCGTGCCCAGCCACTCCATCATCCCCGAACGGGATATCGACAAATCTCCCATCCTGGAATGCAGCCATCTGGGCATCGACTTCGGCGGCCTGCGGGCGGTGGACGATTTCAACCTGACCATTGGGCGCACCGAGATCGCGGGACTCATCGGTCCCAACGGCGCGGGCAAGACCACGGTATTCAATCTGCTGACCAAGGTATACCAGCCCACCCGGGGCACCATCCTGCTGGACGGCATGGATACCTCCGGCAAGACCACCGTGCAGATCAACCGCATGGGCATCGCCCGCACGTTTCAGAACATCCGCCTGTTCAGCAATCTGAGCGTGGAGGACAACGTAAAGATCGGCCTGCACAATCAGGAGCCCTATTCCATGCTCTCGGGCATCCTGCGCCTGCCCAACTACTGGCGGCAGGAGAAGGCCGCCCACCAGCGGGCCCTGGAGCTTCTGTCCATTTTTGACATGCAGGATCTGGCCGGCGTAAAGGCGGGAGCCCTGCCCTACGGCGCCCAGCGGCGGCTGGAGATCGTCCGGGCCCTGGGCACCAATCCCTCCCTGCTGCTGCTGGACGAGCCGGCGGCGGGCATGAATCCTTCGGAGACGGCCGAGCTCATGGAGAACATCGTCAAGATCCGGGATACCTTCCAGATCGCGATCCTGCTCATCGAGCACGATATGAGCCTGGTCATGGGCATCTGCGAGGGCATCTGCGTGCTCAACTTCGGCCAGGTCATCGCCAAAGGCACGGCCGAGGAGATCCAGAACAACCCGGAGGTCATCAAGGCCTATCTGGGTACCCATAAGGAGGCGTAAGACGATGCTGCTGAGCGTACAGGATATCAATGTCTATTACGGCGCCATCCACGCGGTCAAGGGCGTCTCCTTCGAGGTGGAGGAGGGAGAGATCGTCACCCTCATCGGTGCGAACGGGGCGGGGAAATCCACCACGCTCCAGACCGTGTCCGGTCTGCTGCGCTCCAAGACCGGTTCCATCACCTTCCTGGGGGAGAACATCAGCGGCGTGTCTGCCGCCAAGCTGGTCTCCCGCGGCCTGGCCCAGGTGCCCGAAGGGCGCCGGGTCTTCCTCCAGATGACCGTGGAGGAGAACCTGGAGATGGGCGGCTTCACCCAGCCCAGCAGCACCATTGCCCCCGGTCTGGAGCGGGTGTACGAGCAGTTCCCCCGGCTGAAGGAGCGCCGCCGCCAGGTGGCGGGCACCCTTTCCGGCGGTGAGCAGCAGATGCTGGCCATGGGGCGCGCGCTCATGTCCAACCCCAGGCTGCTGATGCTGGACGAACCCTCCATGGGTCTGGCCCCCATCCTGGTGGAGCAGATTTTCGATATCATCCAGGAACTGAACAAGGGCGGAGCCACCATCCTTCTGGTGGAGCAGAACGCTCAGATGGCCCTCTCAGTGGCCCATCGCGGCTATGTGCTGGAGACGGGGCGTATTACCCTCAGCGGTCCCGGAAAGCAGCTGCTGGAGGATGAGGCGGTCAAGAAGGCCTATCTGGGCGGCTGATGGCCGGGATGCCGGCAGGCCGGGCGGCCTTCCTGCGATCAAATAAACGGAAAGGACCGTCGGCAGTTCCCCGGGCGCCGGGGAAACTGCCGACGGTTTTTGCTTCCCACGCTTGACGGCTGTGCTATAATGTCAGGTAGAGCAATCGCAGGGCGGCCTGCGCAGGGCCGGGATCAACCGCCGTTCTCCTGAGCCGCCCGGATCTGTAAGGAGGAACCAGAGCATACCATGCCCAATTACTATGCCCATCTGAAATTTGGCGGCAAGGTGCTGGAAGCGCTTCCGCAAGGGCTTGCCGACGCGATCGCCGCAGAGCGGGAGGCCTTCGACCTGGGGTGCCTGGGGCCGGACCCGCTGTTCTTTTACCAGCCGCTGCGCCCCAACGCCGTCCGGCGGGAAGGGGTACAGATGCACCGCCGCTCCGCGCTGCCCGCCGCAGAGCGGCTGCGCCAGGCGGTCGAGGAGGGCCAGCCGCAGGCCGTAGGCTACACGGCGGGCTTTCTCTGCCATCTGGCGCTGGACAGCGCCTGCCACGGCTATGTGGACGAACGGGCCGCCGAAGGCCCCATCTCCCACATGGCCATGGAGGGGGAGTATGACCGGATGCTGATGGAGGACGATGGATTGGATCCATGCGGCAGGGCCCATTTGCCGGCGGCGCCGGAGGACGGCGCGGTCTGGCAGGCCGCCGCCCGGGCCTTCGTGCATGCCTCGCCGGGGCAGGTACGGCAGGCCTATCGCGCCATGACCTTTTTGATCGGTTTTCTGGCCCGCTCCTGCGGAACCAAGCGGGGAAGGGTGATCGGTGCGGTGAGTCATATGCTGCCCATTCGCTCCGCCAAGGGCATCGCCTTGAAAGAGGAGCCGCACCCCTCTGCGGCGGAGAGCAACGCGGATTTGGACCGCCTGCTGGAGCGGGCGGTGGAGGAGACGGCGGAGCAGCTTGGGGCATTCTTCCGGGCCGTCGCGGCGGAAGAACCGGTCCCGGCCTGGTTTGACCGGGATTTCAAGGGCAACCCGCCCCATATCCCGAGCACCCTGCGCTGGCAGGAGGCCCACAGCGCGTAAGTACATTGCAAAGGGACCCGGCGCGGGGCTACCGCGCCGGGTCCCTTTGCAGCTACAGGGCCTCCAGCAGAAAGGTGACCGGACGGATGCCGTCGGTGCAGCAGACCACGCTGACCCCGTCCCGCTTTTGCCAGGGGGTGTAGGAGGAGCCGGTGGACAGCGCGGATACCGTGCGGTAGAGGTCGATCCAGGCCCAGGGACAGAAGCCTTCCGGCATCTCCGCCCCGCCGGTGTAGAGGAAGCGGTCCCCCTCCTGGAAGAAAACGCATGCGCACTCCTCCGGCGCGTCAGTCAGGAATTCGCTTGCGAAGTCCTCGTAGAGCTGTTTGCGTAATACGGTGATTTGGACCTGTTTCATCCTGTGAGCTCCTTTCGCGGCGGGGCGCCGGGTGGGCTGCCGCGGCCGTCCGGCGCCTCTGTTTGAAATTCCGTCATCGTGTTCCAATAGCGCTTGGGCATGTGGGTCATGCGGCATTTGGGATTATAACGCTCGGCAATGGCAATGGCGTCGTAAAACCGGCGCCACAGCTGCCGGTAGTCCAGCTCCCGCCGGTCGGGGACGCCGGCCTGAAACCCTTCCACCGGTACGATGTCCCACCGGCCGGGCCGGGAAAACAGGGCCTCGTGGTGGGTGCGGTCGTGGATGACGAAGGCTTCCCCGGAGCAGCGGGCGCAGAAGTGAGGCCGCAGCAGGGGCAGGACCCGGTTCTTGGGCTCAATCTCAGCCACAAGCACCCCGCCCTGGTCCGAAAAACGGACGAAGCCGCGGAGCAGCTGAGCCTCCCCGCACAGATGCTGGTCGGCCTTGCGCAGTACGGCAAGCCGGGGGTCGGTCAGCTCGCGCATGACCCCGCCGCCCCGTTCGTACCCCAGAGCGATGAACCGCCACAGATGCAGCTCCCGCTCCTCCAGGCAGGTGAGAAAGCTGCGATAGACCAGGCGCTGGGCGTCGGCGGAGATCCTGCGCGCCAGGGAGCGCCAGACCCGCTGGGCGTGGGCGCGGTCGGTCTCCACCGCCCGCTCCGGCCACAGGGAGAGCCGGGGGTCGGCGGGGGTGGAAAAGCAGACCGGGGCCTCTTTGTGCACGTAGCTTTCAAACACGCAGGACAAAAAACCGGCAAAGCTGCCGTCATATTGATAAGAAACCTGGGGCCAGACCTCCAATTGTGCGTCCTCCTTTTCGGGCGTGGGGCAACAAAACGCCCTTGTCAACGGGCGGCGTCAAAGAGCGAGAGCTGCTGCGGAGCCTGTTGGGCCAGCAGGCTCCGCTCCTGCTCCGCCAGATGGCGGAGCACCCCGTCGGAATTCACCCGCAGGCCCTCCAGCATCCGCCCGGAGCAGGTGAGAAAGTATTGGGCGCGCTTGAGCACCACCCCCAGGGTCTTGAGCCCGGCAAAGGTGAGCCCTCCGCAGCGGCGGGCGGTGAGGATGCGCTGGGCGCTGCGTACGCCGATGCCGGGCACCCGCAGGAGGGTCTCATAATCGGCCCGGTTGACCTCCACGGGAAAGCGCTCCATATGCCGCAGCGCCCAGGAGCACTTGGGGTCCAGGCGGGGATCAAAGTTCGGATGGGTCTCGTCCAGCAGCTCGGCGGCGCGGAAGTGGTAGTAGCGCAGCAGCCAGTCGGCCTGATAGAGCCGGTGTTCCCGCAGCAGGGGCGGCTTGAACTCCTGGCGGGCGGGGAGCAGGGCGCTGTCGGACACGGGCACATAAGCCGAGTAAAAGACCCGCTTGAGCTGATACTTCCGGTATAACCCCTCGGTCAGGCGGAGGATGTGCAGGTCGCTCTCGGGGGTGGCGCCCACGATCATCTGGGTGGACTGGCCCGCCGGGGCGAAGCGGGGCGCGTGGCGGTACTTGGCCAGCTCCTGCCGGGAGAGGCGGATGCCGTCCCGAATCTGTCCCATGGGGGCCAGAATGGCGGAGCGGGCCTTGTCCGGGGCCAGCCGGTTCAGGCTCTGTTCGCTGGGCAGCTCGATGTTTACCGAAAGGCGGTCGGCCAGCAGGCCCAGACGATAGGTCAGCAGCGGGTCGGCCCCCGGAATGGCCTTGGCGTGGATATATCCGGCAAAGCCATATTCCTCCCGCAGAATGCGCAGGGCTTCCATCATCCGCTCGGTGGTGCAGTCGGGGTTGCCGCTTACCGCGGAGGAGAGGAAAAGCCCTTCGATGTAGTTGCGGCGATAAAATTGGATGGTGAGCTCGGCCAGCTCCCGGGGGGTAAACGCCGCCCGGGGTACGTCGTTGGAGCGGCGGTTCACGCAGTATTGGCAGTCGTAGGCACATACATTGGTCATCAGGACTTTGAGGAGGGTGACGCACCGGCCGTCGGCGGAAAAGGAGTGGCAGCAGCCCGCCAGCGTGGTAGAACCCAACTGTCCCGGCCGCCCGGCCCGGTCCAGCCCGCTGGAGGTGCAGGCGGCGTCGTACTTGGCCGCATCGGCCAGAATGGTCAGCTTATCCAGCAGTTCCACCGGGGATCCTCCCTTCAAATTCGAACTGGTGTACGATTATTATATATCGAACATACGTGCTGGTCAAGGGACAGTTTTTGGGAAAAACCATGCAACGAACAGGAAAAAGTGGGGGCGTCCGGAAATGAGCTGGACGCCCCCACAGCTTGTCGAAAAGTCCTGGCAGCGTTCGCGCCCGTGCCCAAGCCTGCCGGGCAGGCGCAGAAATACCCTTGGGGTACAGGCGCGGATCCGGTCCGATCCGCTTTCCCGGGCGGCACAAGATGAATTGCCCTGCAGGGGCAGGAGCGGGTCCCCCGGGGGAGGTGCGCCGGAGAAAACACTTCCCGGCCCGTAAGCGTGGGAGCTGCCCGCCATAGGCGGACGGCGAGTGCGCGCAGCAGGCCGCAGCTCCTTCAGACAAGCGGCAAAAGGATGCAGGACGGACCGGGTTCGACTTCCTGCGAAAAGTCACCCGGTCCGTCCTGCGAAGGGGCCTTTTCAAGGACGTGCGCATTGAAAAGGCCGGATTCTGATTTTAGCCCGTCATCTTCGGATGACGAACTCTGCGCGGCGTTGTTTGCCCGGAAAAGCGGCTCTGCCGCCTTTCCGGGCGCCCCTGAGGGCTGCTGTCACATGGTCAGCACACGGTGGAGGATGGTGGCCATCTCGGCGCGGGTCAGGTAGCTGGTGGGATTCAGCATACCGTTGCTGCCCTTGATGATGCCTGCCTGGACCAGCGCGGACACGGCGCCCTGGGCGTAACTGGCCACGGAAGCGCGGTCGGAGAAGCCGCTCAGCGCCAGGGCGGTACCGTTGTTCATGATGCCGCCGGTGGCCTGGACGGTACGCTGGATGAGCAGCATGGCGTCCTGGCGGGTCAGGGGGGCGGTGGGCCGGAAGTTGCCGTCCCCGGTACCGGTGGCGATGCCCATCGACTTGGCTGCGGCGATGGCCTGGGCGTAATAACTGTTGGCGGGCACGTCCGGGAAGCTGGAGGTGCCGGCACTCTTCAGGCCGAAGGCGCGGTAGAGCATGAGCACAAAGTCGCCCCGGGTGATGTAGTTGGCGGGCGAATACTGCGTGGCGCTGGTACCGGTGACCACGCCGCCGGTGTACAGGAAGTCGACGGACGCGGCGGCCCAGCTGTAGTTCGTGCCCACATCGGTGAAGACGGCGGAAGAAGAGGCGGGAGAGACCACGATCTGAACGGCGCCGGAGTAAGTGGCGTTGTTCAGGTCGGTGCCGGTATAATTCAGGGTCACGGTGCCGGTGAAGCCGGCCTTGGGCACGAAGACCAGATCGCCGATGGAGGGGGAGCCGGAAGCGTTGTAGGCGGTGGTGGCGCTGGCCGGGCTGCCCGGAGTGGCGGGCGTCTTATAGCCGTTGTACAGGGTGCCGTAGGAGCTGTCCGGCAGAACGAACTTCACGAAGGAGAGCGCTGCGCTGCCCCGGGCGTTGCAGGCGGAGATGAAGTCCGTCAGGCGCAGGGACACCGGGGAGCTGTTGGAGGTATACCGGATGACAGTGGCCTCCTTAGGCGCGGAGTAGGTGATGATCACGTTGCCGGCGGCCTTTGTGCCGCTGGTGGAGACCGCCTCAAAGGGAATGGTCACGCTGCCGCTGTAGCCGTTGGCGGGGACGAAGGTAATGTAGTCCAGATAAGGCTTGGAGGTGCGGTAATACTTGGCGCTGCCGGAGACCTTGGTGTTGGAGTTGCTGCCGGCGGAATAGTCGTAGTAAAGCACGCCGCGGCTGGAGGAGGGAAGGTCGAAGGTGACGTAGCTCAGGTTGGAACCGGTCTCATCCTTACAGAAGTCGTTGAAGTCGGTCACCACAAAGCGGACGTTCTCGCCCACGGAGGCGGTGTAGGATACGTCGCCCGCGTTTTTGCCCACGTAGATCTTCAGGGTCCCGGTAAACTTGGTGCTGTTGGAGCTGTAGCCGGTAAAGGAAATGGAGACGGTGCCGGTGTAGTTGTTGGCGGGGACGAAGGTGACATAGTCCGCGTAAGGCTTGGAGGTGCGGTAATACTTGGTGTTGGAGGTGACCTTGGTGTTGGAGCTGCTGCCCGCGGAATAGTCGTAATAGAGCACGCCGCGGCTGGAGGAGGGCAGGTCGAAGGTCACATAATTAAAGGTGTAGCCCGTTACCGCCTTGCAGTAGTCGATGAAATCGTCCTCGTCCAAGCGGACGGCGGTGTTGGCGGCAGTGGAATAGGTGATGGCCTTGGCCTCGGCGCCCACCTTGACGACCAGCGTGCCGGAGAAAGACTTGTTATTGGTGCTCACGCCGGCAAAGGGGATCTCCAGGGTGCCGGTGTATCCGCTGGCGGGGACAAAGGTCACGTCGGACAGATAGGGCGTGGAGCTGCGGTAGAACTCGTCGTTGGAGTCCACCACGTATCCATACCGGCTGCTGGAAGTGTAATTATAGTACAGGCGGCCGTATTTGGTGGCGGGAGGCGTGAACCAGATGGATTCGAAGTTGTAGCCGGTCACATCCTTGCAGTAATCGTTGAAGGAGGCGTTGTCCAGCTGTACGGCTTCATCCACCGCGGTGGTGTAGGTCACGTCGCCGCTGCCGGAGCCGGCGCCCACGGAGACCACCACGGTCCCGTTGAAGGCGGCGCCCTGGGAGTTATAGCCGGTGTACTCGATGGTGACGGAACCGGTATAACTGCTCTTGGGGACGAAGGAGACGTAAGAAAGATAGGGAGAGGTGGCGGTGCGGTAATACTTCTTGCTGGCGCTTACCGTGCCGCCGTTGTTGCTGCTGTTGGTATAATTATAGTACAGGGTACCCCGGGTGCTGGAGGGCAGGGAGAAATAGACGTAATTCAGGCTGTAGCCGGTCAGACTGTAGCACACGTCGTTAAAGTCGCTGGCGTCGAATTCCACGGGGGTGTTCTCGTCGGTGGAGTATTTGACCGCCGTGGCCGTGCCGGCGCCGGAGACGGTGACGGTACAGGCCGCAGTATAGGTGCGGCCGTTAATGGTCACCTGGGCGGTGATGGTGGCGGAACCGGTGGCTCTGGGATAGAGGGTGCAGGAAGAGCCGGTATAGGTGCCGGTGTTGGTGGTGCTGCCCACCCGGATGACGTTGGAGTTGCCGGAACTCCAGCGTACGCTGCTGGCGCTGGAGGAGGGGACCGTGGTGGCGCGCAGAGAAGTAGTGCTGCCCATTGCCACGCTTACAGAGCTCTTGCTCAGGGTCAGCGGACTGACAACGGTGATGGTGGCATAGCCGGACTTGGAGCCGTCTGCGGTGGAGGTGGCGGTAATGCGCACGGTGGAGCCGACCGCGGCGTTGGCGTTGACCGTGACCTTGCCGGAGGAATCGACGGTGGCGACCGAAGCGTTGCCGCTGCTCCAGGTCACGGCCTGACTGACCGCAGCGGGGGCGACAGAGGCGGAAAGCGCAGTCGTACCGCCGGGGACGAGCGAGTAGGTGGCCGGAGTGACCGTCACGCCGGTAGCCGTACCGGTGACGGTGATGGTGCAGCTGGCCGTTTTGGTCGCATCGCCTGCTGCCGTGGCGGTGACCTTGATGGTGGAGCCTGCCGCGGCAGAGGAGTCCACCTTCACCAGCCCGGTGGAGGCGTTGACCGTGGCGGGACCGGAGGTCACGGCCCAGGTCACGGTTTGGTTTGCGCTGGAAGGAGAGACCGTGGCGGTAAGCTGCTGTGTGCCGCCCGGGGCGACGGAAGCGGAGGCCGGGGAGATCGAGACGCTGGAAACAGCGGCGGCAGAGACCGTGATGGTACAGGAATCCGTATAGCCGCCGTCTTCTGTGGTAGCGGTGATGATCGCCGTATCGCCGGCGGCCGCGCCGGAAGAGACGGTAACAGCCCCGGTACTGGAATTGACAGTGATGGTACTGGAATTACTGCTCCAGGTCACCCCTTGGATCGTAGCGTCCGAGGGTGCAAGAATCGCCTCAAGCGTAGCGGTTCCGCCGGCGGACAGGCTCATGGAGCCGGGGGCGACGGTAACAGCGGTCACAGATTTGCAGGTATAGGTGTAGCATGCATCAGTATGCGTGTGGTAGCATGCATCAGTGTGAGTATGGCCCTCAACGGCACCTGAGCCGACTTCCTTGCCGCAAGTGGGAGATTGGTTCATATCGCCATTGGGATAGCAGTCGGGGCTGTGCTCATGTCCTGGAACAGCGGCGTGTTCTTCTTGTCCGCAGATAATGACCCTGTTAGAGTTATCCGGATCGACGGGATAACCCTCCTTATACTCACAGTTCAGTGTTTTCGGGCATGCGTCTGTATGCGTATGCGTATGGGAACTGCTGGCCAGCGCGGCGGGCATCAGGCCCGCGACCAGGGACAGAGACAGAACCAGAGACAGGACGCGGGGCCAAAGCTTATTTGTCTGGGATTTCATGGCGGTACTCCTTCCATATCCTTTTGTTGCTATTGTATCGCAACCGGGCAAAAAGGTCTATAGATTTAAGACGATCGTAAGAAATAAAAAGTTTCCGTTTGGAAGCAATTACGCAAAATAAAATCCGGCGCGGGCCTGCCCGGAAAACGGCAGGCCCGCGCATCCGCTGGTCGAACGACTGAGACTCGCACAAGCGGGCGCACGCTTCCTGCACAAGGGGAAGCCCTCGGCAGGGGTTCGCCGCCGCAACGGCGCAATCAACGCTGAGACCGCATTCTCCGGCGGCATGCGCTTCGGAGAATGCGCTGCTGCGCCTGAACGCGCATGGGCTGTCCGCCAGCGGCGGACAGCCCGTGCGCGCAGCAGGCCCCAGCCATCTCAGAAAAGCGGCTCAACCGCTTTTCTGACCGCTGCGCTGCTTAATCGTGGTATTGGAACGCGATCTCCCTGGCGTGGGTGCAGGCGTTCAGATCGCCCATGCTCTGTTCGAACCAGCGCTTGTGGGAAGCGAGAGCCTCCACCTCCAGCCGGTCGATCTCATCCCGCATGGACAGATTGTGCTCGGATTTGTATTTGCGCATGGCGTCCAGCGCGGCCTTGAACTCCTCGCCGAAGCGGAGGATATCCTCGTCGGCCCGGTCGCCCTTCTCCCACTGGAGCAGGTGGATGGACGGCGCGCCCACAAACTCCTTCAGGCCCTTCTGGTAGATATATTCGGTGATGTGGGGCACATAGATGGCATAGAGCTTGAGGATGTTCAGCAGGGCGTAGAACACCGCGTACTGCCCGCTGCGGCGTTCGGCCTCGCCATGGATCTCGGGCTCGTACAGGCGGGACTTGACGATCTCGATATAGTCGTCGCACAAATCGTTCCAGAACAGCTCGTCGATCAGGTGGCGGGCCAGGCCGATCTCGTAGGAGTCCAGCAGCTCGGTGGCCTTCCGGGCGGTCTCCTGCACCCGCTCCACCATCCAGCGGTCGATGGGCAGCAGCTCCGGCCGGACGCCGGGATCAAAGTCGTGCAGGTGGGACAGGCAGAACTTGGAGGCGTTCCACAGCTTGGTCATAAAGCGCTTGGAGGAGTCCACCATGTCGTTTTGATCGAAGAAGGTGTCGGTGCCCAGCCGGGCGCTGGCCGCCCAATAGCGGATCATGTCGGCCGGATGGGTCTCCAGCAGGGACTTGGGCGTGAGCTTGGCGTTGCCCTTGGACTTGCTGATCTTTTCACCCGGCTTGGCCAGAACGAAGCCGCAGATCATCACGTCCTTCCAGGGGATGGTGTGGCGGTGGTAATAGCTTTTGACGATGGTATAGAAGGCCCAGGTGCGGATGATCTCATGGGCCTGGGTACGCATGGTCATGGGCACGAAGGGCTCCTCGTAGCCTGCGCCCCGGGCGGTGTTCTCGTTGATGACGGGGGTCAGGGAGGAGGTGGCCCAGGTGTCCAGCACGGCGGACTCGGGCACAAACTCGGTGCAGCCGCATTCACAGGCGCCGTGATAGGGGGTCTCCAGGGGGTTGACGGGCAGCTGAGACTCGTCGGCAAAGTGGGGCTTGCCGCACTTTGCGCAGTACCACACCGGGAAGGGAACGCCGAAATACCGCTGGCGGGAGATGCACCAGTCCCACTTCAGGTTCTCCACCCACATGCGGTAGCGGTTTTTCATGGAGGCTGGATACCAGTTGATCGCGTCGCCGGCCTTCAAAAGCTCTTCCTTAATATTGAGCACGTCGATATACCACTGCTGGGAGGGAATGATCTCCACCTCGGTGCCGCAGCGCTCGTGGATGGACACCGTGTGGGTCAGCTTCTCCGACTTGAGCAGCAGGCCCTTCTCGTCCAGCAGGCGGATGATCTCCTTCCGGGCGGCCCGGACGGAGAGGCCCGCGATATAGGGCACGTCCGCGGCGATGCGGCCGTCGGGCAGGATGACCTGACGGTAGGGCAGCTGATAGTCGTTGTACCAGTCCAGGTCGGTGGAGTCGCCGAAGGTGGCGCACATGACCACGCCGGTGCCCTTTTCGATGCTCACCCGCTCATCGGAGAGGATGGGCACCTCGTACTCATACAGGGGCACCGTGATCTGCTTGCCGATATAGGCCTTGTAGCGCTCGTCCTCGGGGTTGACGAAGACGCACACCACACCGTAGAGCAGCTCGGGCCGGGTGGTGGCCACCTCCAGGGTCTTGCCCTCTACCACGAAGGGGATATAGTTGAATGTGGAGTCGATGTCCTTGGCGTCCAGCTCCGCCTGAGCGATGGAGGTCTGGCACTCGGAGCACCAGAGGACCGGGGACTTCCTGAGGTAGGCGTGGCCCGCCTTGGCCAGCTCGATAAAAGAGCGCTGGGAGATCTTCTGCGCCTGGGCCCCCACGGTGGAGTACTGCAGGTCCCAGTCGCAGGAAAAGCCCATGGCCTTCCACAGGGCCTTGAACTCCGCCTCGTATTTTCCAGTGATCTCGATGCACTGGCGGCCGAACTCGCTGCGGGGCACGTTCATGGCCTTTACGCCGGTCTCCTTTTCCACCAGCCGTTCCGAGGGCAGGCCGTTGTCGTCAAAGCCGAAGGGGTAAAACACGTTGTAGCCGTTCATCCGGCGGTAGCGGGCGATCATCTCCGCCTGCGTATAGCTGAAGATGTGGCCGATGTGCAGGCTGCCGTTGACGGTGGGAGGGGGCGTGTCGATGGAGTAAATGGGCCGGGACTGGTCCGGCACGTACTTGTAGACCTGCTGCTGCTCCCACAGCTGCTGCATCTGGGGCTCGATCTCCAGCCCGTTATATCGTTTTTCAAATTCTTCCATAGTGACCTCCCAATCAAAATAAACGCCCTAAACTGCTGCCAGTTTAGGGCGAAATCAACTCCGCGGTACCACCTAAATTCGCGTGCCGGGACGGCGCGCGCGCTCTTGGGGGCGATAACGGGCCCCTCCCGATGGAGTCTACTGCAGTTCCTTCCATGGCTCCCGGGCGACTTGGGCGGCCCGCCTGCGAAAGCTCACACCCAACGCTTTCTCTCTGGGGCAGGAAAGACCGCTTACTACTCCCGATCCGTGCCGTTTTCCTATGATTTTCCGAATCGAACGGAGAAATGCTATCACATTTCAAATTGCTTGTCAAGAGCAGAACGCTCCCCCGCCGCGGCAGGCGGCGGGGGAGCGCAGACGGTCGAGCGCGCAAAGCCCATGCAGGAAGGACGGGGACGCTTCCATGGGAAAAGCCTCCGGCGGGGGCCGGCCCCAGACGGCCAAGAACATACGCCTGGGACGTTTAACTGCTTCAAGAAGCGGGGATTCAGCTCAGATAGGCCAGGGGATTGACCGAGGTGCCGTTGATCTTGACCTCAAAGTGGCAGTGGTTGCCGGTGGAGCGCCCGGTGGAGCCCACCCGGGCGATGGTCTGGCCCTGGTAGACGTGGTCGCCCGCCGAGACCAGTACGCTGGAGCAGTGGCCGTAATAGGTCACCTTGCCGTTGCCGTGGTTGACGATGACCAGGTTGCCGTAGCTCCAATTGCTGCCGGTGGCCCGGCCCGCGAAGGTCACGGTGCCGCCGTCGGCGGCGGCGATGCCGGTGCCGTAGGAAGCGGCGATGTCGATGCCGCCGTGATAGCTGTAGGAGCCGAAAATGGACCGGTAGCCAAAATAGGAGGTGATGCGCCCGTAGACCGGCCAGATAAAGTAGCCGTTGGGGTACCAGGAGGGCCGCACCTTGGTGCCCACCGCGATGACCTTGGTGGTGGCCTCCTGCAGCACCTGGGTGCTGATGATATCCCGCTCCTGCTCGCGGCCGTTGACATAGGTGATGTTGGCGCTGACCAGCGCTTGGCCGGGAACGCCGGGGTCGATCACACGGGATTCACCCTGGTACATGGAGTCGTCCTCCACCTGCTCCACGGGGCACTCCACGGCCTCGGTATAGGTGACGGAATCCACCGTCTGCACCGACAGGTAGGGGATCTCCTCCCGGACGTTGAGCAGCTGGCCGATATAGATCCGGTTGATGTCGATCTCGGGATTGAGCTGCTGCATCTCGCTGACGGTCATGCCGTTGTCCAGCGCGATCTGCATAAAAGTGTCTCCGCTCTGAACCTCATAGGTGGTCTGGCCGTTGGTGTTTTGGGTCAGCCGGGCCAGCATCGCGTCCAGATCCTGATTCACGTCGGAGGGGGTGTATTCATGAGAGACGACCACATTGGAGGTGAAATCGGCGGAGACGGTGTTTTCGGTCCGGTAGGGCGCCTTGATGGCGTCCAGCAGGGCGTCCAGGCTCTCCCGGTCGGCGGCTGCGCCGATAAACGTGCCGTCCACCTTGAGCACATAGCTCTTCATCACCGCGCCGATCTGGTCGAAGAGATAGGTCTCAAATTCGCCGGTGTCGGAAAGCTTCCCGCGCTCGGACAGGGCAAAGGTATAGCTCACCGTGCTGGGGATCTCATAATCATAGCCCAGAATGGTGGCGGCCCGGGCCTCCACCCGGTCCATCACATCCTCAAAGACCTGGGGATCGGACACGGTGCCCAGGGGCACCCCGTCCACCGACACTACGTAGCTGGGCGTGTAAACGGTGGCCACCACAGTGGCCACGCCCACCACGGCGGCCACAGCCAGAAAATTCAGCGGTGTGAAGAGCCGTTTTCCCCCTGCCGTGGCCTCGTCCAGCTTGTGCTGGAACCGCCGGGCGCCCAGCCGCACACGGGCCATGCCGTCCATCCAGGCGGCACGGTAACGCTCCAGCCGTTTTGCCAGGGGCAGGCCTGCCTGCTGTGCGTCCTCGTCCCGGGGCGCATGCAGAATATCGTCCATATGGGAATCCCTCCCGTTCGAGTGGTTTACATCAAGATCGATCCGGCACGAAAGCGCCGAATCGTAACAAGTTGAATAAAAAGATTACAAAAGGTTACAGAGTTTATGATACACGTTTTTCCCGGCACAGTCAAGCCCTTTCTGCCCTGGGGGAGGCGCGGCGGCCCGCGCCGGGCGGCAACACGACATCTTGTGGAGCCGGGGCGCGGAAGGGAAGCCGTACCCCCACACCCGCCCCGCGAGCCGGAAACGGCCGGAGGGGCGGTATAAAAATTTCGTCCTTTTGCTGAGGGCGCGCTCCGGGGACAATGCGCGGCGGCATTAGAGCAGCCCCTCCCAAACGGCCCCGGTCAGGGGCGAGAGAACGATCATGACCAGGCTGAAGGTCATGGAGGAGACCGAGATGAGGGTGGCCCGCCGCTGGGAGGGGATCATGGCATTGAGCCGGGCGTCGGTAAGCATCTGGAACGCATCGTCGCAGGCGCTGGCCAGAAAACCTCCGGCGGCCAGCAGGGGCAGGCGGCCGGTGAGCGACAGAGCGGCTCCGGCGGCGACCCCGGCCAGACAGAGGAGCCCCGTCAGCCGGTAGGGCAGCCGTTCCAGCAGCAGGGCGGCGCGGGAGCCGGCCACGCCGCCCAAAGCCACTAGGAGCAGCAGAGGACCCAGCAGCGCGTTCCCCGCCCCGGCGGAAGTCAGGCCGTCCTGGAGAAAGAAGCCCAGCAGGGTGGCCAGAGCGCCCACCAGAGCATTGAAGAGCATGACCGCGGCGGCAGCGGGGTTGGCGCGCAAAAAATCCGCCGCGTCCCGTGCGCAGTCCCGAAAGCCCCGGGGCAGTTCGCTTAGGCGAGGCCGCCGCTCCGGAGCGCCCACGGCGGGCTCCGTCAGGCCCAGCGCCGTCAGCACGGCCAGCACGTCCACCAGGATGTCCAAGCCGTAGGCCAGCCGGTAGCCCAGCGCGGCGGTCAGCCCAGCCCCCAACAGGGCTGCGGCCCCGGCACCCCGCCAGAAAATGTTCTGCCAGGCGCTTACCCGGAGGTAGCGCTCCGCCTGGCCGCATTGGAGAAGCGAGTCGTAGGTGATGGCCTCACGTGTGCCGGAGGCCAGGTTGTAGCCTAGGGCGCACAGGCCCATGGCCAGACACACGCCCAGTCCGGTCCGGGCCGTGATCATGGCCAGGGCGGACAGCGCGCCCATCGCCCGGCTGGCCGCCAGGGTCCATTTCCGGCCCAGCAGGTCGGCCAGCATACCCGAGGGCAGCTCACAGCAGAGGCTGACCAAATGGAACACGCCCTCCGCCAGGCCGATCTGAGTCAAGGTAAAGCCGCGCAGGGTGAGCAGCAGCACCCAGGCCGTCCCGGCCAGGTGGAGGTTGCTCAGCCCGTCCAGCAGCAAAAGCCGCCGGATCTGTTTGTTCAGGTTCATAATCGCATCGTTCCTTTCTGATCGCTCCATCCCTGCAGGCGCCGGCCCGAGCCGCACAACGCGTTTGGCCGCGCGGGGCGCGTCTGGCTTTACATCAGGGAAGGAACGTTGAAATAAGCATCAAAAAGGAAAAGACGCCTTTTTTGCGCAGAAAAAGGCCGCGGCAGAACTGCCGCGGCTATAAAACATCCGATGGTTTTACCGCCGTGGGTCCCGCAAAAAGGGCGCACTTCCCCCAGGACGGCCTAAAAAATTTCCAAAAGTTTCCATAACTATGCCGAACGCCCAGCCCATGGTACGCCCTCCTCTCGAAAAAAGATAACGATAGGATACCATAAATTTATTGTAATTGCAAGCGCGCCGCAGGACGCGGCGGGATTGGGCAACTTCATTATACAATTAACCATCCGGAAATAATGTTACATACTCGGAAAATGAATTGCCCCTACACAAGGTTTTGGAGCAAAGCACAGATCGCTTGTACGGCGCACGGGCCGCGCCATTTTGCCGGGTTCTATAGAACGCCGCCGCCCCTTTTTGGGGCGGCCCGTGTCGATCTTTGGGTGGACGTCAAGAGGAATCTATGCTAAAATAGCCGTACTAGAGCAGTTCCAGTATCGTTTCAAGCGACTTCCAGAGAAAGCGTCTGCATCTGTGTCAGGGGAAGGAACGTGGTGTTACTATCAATACCGAATATTACCGCGTGATCCTGAAGGCCGCCGAAATGGGAAACATCACCCGGGTCGCTGCGGAGTTGGGCTATACACAGTCCGGGATTAGCCATATTATCAGCCGGGTCGAGCAGGAATTCCACCAGATCATCTTCGCACGCAGCAACGAGGGGATTATAGTCCTGCCCGCGGCGGTACCATTTTTAGCGCTTATGCGGCAAACCGTAGAGGCGGAAGACCTCCTCTATAAGGCTGCGCGGTATGATTCCAGCGATACGATCCGCCTGTCGGTGCTCCCCACCGTGGCAACTGCTTGGGCATCCCAGTTGCTGGTAGATTTTTCTAAAAATTTTCCCAAATTCCACTTTGAAATTTGGGAAAAGAAGGACTATATCGATATTGTGAACGATTTAAAGGCCGATACGTCTGATATCGGCTTTATTAACGATATTTCCAGCCAGAATCTGCTCTTTTATCCCTGCTACGAGGACCGGTATTACGTCGTCTTTCCCCGGGAGCACGCCCTTGCCTCTCTCGATGAAATCGGGATCGAGCAGATTGCCCAAGGTCCCATCATCCTCCCCGAGGAGGCAGTCCAGCACAAGTACCTCAAGAATCACCTCCTTAAGCCGGACGCCCCTGCTGATCCGGTTTTTTCCTCCCGTAAGCCGATCGACGATTGGATGACGTTGAGTATGGTGGAACAGGGCTACGGTATTAGCGTAGTGCCCGGACTGTACCTCTACCGCCACAGGTATTCCCTGCATGCCCGTCCGCTGAAAGAAGGATATTCCAGAGTGATGGGTCTGTGTACCCGTAAAGAGAAAAAAACTCCCTGGAGATCCGCACGTTCATCACCTTCACCCGCAAGTGGGTGAAGGCGTGGGAGAAGGCGAACCCTGGCTTTTCCTGCTAGGCTGGACAATAGAAACAGCGCCGCCGCACTCCGTTCTACAGAGGCGATGGCGCTGTTTTTTCTCTCTAGGGTGAGTTACGATTCATAGCCGCACCAGTTCAAAATCGTGGCGGCAATCACTTTGCAGGCGTCCACAATCTCAGAGATGCTGACGGATTCGTTGACCTGGTGGGCCTCCGGAAGCTCACCGGATCCGACGAGCACAGAGGGAACGCCTAAATACCGGCTGAACATAGCCCCGTCCGCCGTGCAGGCGATACCGGTGATCTCTGTCTCCCGCTTCCGAACCAGCCGCATGTTTTGGTTGACGAGTTGGATCAGCTCCTCGTTTTCGTCTACGCTGATCGGGTGCCAGCAGGTGCCCAGCCACTCCAGTTCCGGCCTGTGTTCACTCAGCCACGGATCCTCGCTGCAGATTTGCTCGATAAATGCCTCGAATTCCGCTTTGGCCGTCTCCACCGTCTCATTAGGGGACATCCCGTAGCGGATTTCCATAACGGCCAGATCTGGTACGCTGGAGGGCCAGACGCCGGCGTTCAGCTTACCCACGTTGATCTTAAAGGGTGTGGGGTACTGAGAGAGCTTCGGGTGCGCCAGCCTGGCACTGCGTTCCTGCTCAAACGCATCCAGTTTAGAGAAAATATGCATACGGCTTTTTTAAAGTTAAAATACATCCGCTTGATTTGCCAAGAAGTATGTTTGCCACAATGCGCATCCTGCGGCGGGGTATCTGCACTGAGTGTAATCGAGTTCTGACAGGCCTGTTTCTGTTATTTCGGTTAACAATAGGGCTGCACGATCATTCGGCGTCCTGATAGCCGCACCAATCCATAATGGTAGCGGCAATCACCTTGGTTGCGTCCATCATTTTGTTGATTTCGACATATTCGTTTGCCTGATGCGCCACGGTGACCTCTCCGGGGCCAAAGAGTATAGACGGGATCTCGAGAAATCTCGAATACAGTGCCGCATCTGCTGCCACGGCAATACCGCAAATGGTAGCATCATTGCCGACGACGGCTTCATGGTTTGCGGCAACCATCTGCACGAAGGCATCATCGGTGTCCATGCTGTACGGATGCCAGCAGCAACCCAGCCATTCCACCACGGGATGATGATCCTTTAGCCAAGGATCTGCATCGGCAATTCGATTGATATAGTCTTCAAACTCAGCCTTTGCCTGCTCCACGGTTTCCATCGGAGACATGCCGTAACGAATCTCCATGACAGCCTGATCAGGAACAGCGGACGGCCAGTTGCCGCCATTGAGCTTTCCAACATTGATCTTAAAAGGCGTTTTAAAACCAGCCAGCAACGGGTGGGCCAGGCGCTGGGTGCGGTCTTTTTCCAGAACGTCCAGCCGTTGGTAAATATAAAATGCCTTTTCAATGGCACTGGCGCCGGTCTCCGCATTGGACAGCAAGGCACCTTTGCCGGGAACTGTGATCCGCACCCAGGTGCTGCCGACGGTGGCAACGCCGATCATGTTGCGCATACACTCGGGGAACAGTGCCGCGTCAGCCCGATACCCACGCAACAGCTGTGCCAGCGATCCCATGCCGCCGCACTCCTCATCTACAACCGTTTGAAACAGGACATCGCCCTTCAGCGAGAGTCCTGCTGCTTTAATGGCCTGCAGAGCGATCATGCTACAGGCGATGCCTGCCTTCATATCACCGATGCCGCGGCCATAGATACGACCATCCTTAACCGTGCCGCTCCAAGGAGATTCATCCCAATCACTTTCCTGGCCGACAGGAACTACATCCACATGTCCGTTGATAATCAAAGATCGACCTTCACCGGTGCCTTTGAACACACCACACACATTGGGGCTGGTATCAAAACTCTCGCGTGTTGACGCAAACGCCGGATGCTTACGCATCTGCTCAATGTCAGGATACCACAAATCCACATTAGCTCCCATGTTTTCCAGACGTTGGGCGACAAATTTTTGAACTTCTTCTTTTTGGTATAGGCTGGGGAACTTTACAAGATCACTGGCCAGTTGCACCATTTCATCCTGAAACTGATCAATACGGTCAAAAACCGCTTGTTTCTTGCTGTCTAACTGAGCCATAATACACACCTATTACAATAAATTTGGACAGGAAGGCCGGGCAGCCAGTCCGGCGTTCCCTCCATCTCGTGCCTAAGCTACAATGAGAGGAGCAACTGGCTGACCATTCACTCCTTGGGCTTATATGTCCGAACGGAAGACTGTCAGCTATCCTCTTGTTGTAGCGTTCGATTTAAGCAGGTTGAGCCATCGAATACCGGAGAGTTCGTGTCACGCAATAGATTGAATCGGCAGCGAGAAAAGATGGATTACGGTTGTGGATTCTTAGGATTGGAGGAATGTGAACGAACTGCGTTGGCATTGATGTTTCCAAAGGGAAAAGCATGATCTCCGTCATGTGCCTCTTTGGAGAGGTGGTGGTTTCACCCTTTGAAGTCCGGTATTGACGGGCTCAGAAAGCCGCCCATTTATTTGACGCTTACGAAGTTCGGCATACCGCCAGTGAACTGAGCGAGTTGGCAAAGCTGCTCAAAAGTCTGGACGGTGAGACCCGTGTGGTCATGGAATCCACGGGCAATTACCATACGCCGGTGGCCTGGTTGGTCCACAATGCAGGGCTTTATGTCGCTGTACCCCATTGACTTTCCTTTGCAGGTTTCATTAGCAGGTCCTTTGTAATGTTCAGGGATTTGTTTTACCGCAGCCAATGCTGCGGTAAAACAAATCTGCTTTTTTGATTATGGGTTGGACGAATAGCCGCACCAATCCAGAATGGTTGACGCGATTACCTTTGTGGCATCCATCATTTTATCAATTTCAATATACTCGTTTGCCTGATGTCCAACGGAGATTTCGCCTGGGCCATAGAGAATCGCCGGAATATTCAGGAATCTGGCATAGGAACCGTTATCCGCACCGCCTGCGGCACCACATACCACAGCGTCTTCGCCGGTGACATCCCGATGATTGTCCGCCACCAGACGAACCAATGGGTGGTTCGGATCGATACTGCATGGATGCCAGCAGCAACCCAACCATTCGATTTGAGGCCGATGATCCTTCAGCCAAGGATCACCCTGAGAAATCTTGTCAATATAGTCCTCGAACTCAGCCTTTGCCTCATCAACCGTCTGCAGCGGAGACATGCCGTAGCGAATCTCCATAACAGACTGATCAGGTACGGCGGACGGCCAATTTCCGGCTTTTATAGTACCCACGTTGATTTTAAACGGCGTCTTTACATGGGATAGGAGAGGATGTGCCAAACGCTGGGTGCGCTCCCGCTCAAATTCGTTTAAGCGGTTGAAGATATACGCCGATTTTTCAATGGCACTGGCGCCGGCCTCCGCATTGGACAGCAGCGCTCCGCGTCCCGGAACGGTCAATCGAACCCACGCGCTGCCGATCGTCGCAATGACCACATTGTTTTTCATGCATTCTGGAATCAGCACGCCGTCTGCCCGGTATCCTCTGACGATCTGCGCCAGTGTTCCCATGCCGCCGCATTCCTCGTCCATAACGGTTTGAAACAGGATGTCGCCTTTCAGGGTCAGCCCCGCAGCCCAAATGGCTTCCAGAGCGATGAAATTGCAGGCTAAGCCGCCTTTCATATCGGTCGACCCTCTGCCCCATACACGATCCTGTGTTATTTTGCCGCTCCAGGGAGAGTCAGACCAGTCATCCTCGTTTCCCGGCGGAACAACATCCACATGGCCGTTCAGGATCAAAGATTTGCCGTCGCCGCTGCCTTTGAAGACGCCGCATACATTTGGGCTTGTGCTAAAATCCGTCCGATCCGAGCAAAAACCCGGATGCTTACGCATTTGCTCAATATCCGGATACCAAAAATCTACTTCGGCACCCATTTTCTCAAGACGGTCAGCAATATACTGCTGGATGTCTTCTTCTTGTCCGAACGTGCTGGGAAACCGCACCATCTCACTGGTGAGTTGTGCCAACTTGTCCCGCGACTGATCGATGATACGGCAAACTGTCTGCTTTGCATTCAGATCGTGTTCCATAGTGCATTCCTTTACTTATTGCACGGTTACATTAGGAATCTCCTTGTTGGTTGCCTTGGAAACGATATAGCCTACCAGGAAGGAAGTAATCAGAATGGGGAAGCATACATTCAGCTTGCCATTGAGACCGGCAACGATCCAGGCAATACCCACAACGATGCCGACGATCATTGACCAAAGTGCGCCCTGCTTGGTAGCCTTCTTCCAGAACAGTCCGCATACCACAGAGAAGGTCATCGGAGCGGTACCGCATGTAACAACCACCATGAACACATTGGACAATGTAGACTTGCTGATTGCAAAGATGGGGATCATGGACAGCATTGCGAAAACAAAAGTGAGGATTCTGGAAACAGCCAGCACTTTCTTGGGCTCGGCGTTCTTGTTGATTTCGTTGACATAAATATTCTTCATAATGGTGCCGACAGCCAGAACCTGTGCCGACAGAGTGGTTGCGATAATCAAAGCGACCATGCCCAGGATAATGCCGGTGAGCCAGCTGGGGAGGAAAGTGTTGACGGTTTCCACAAACGCAGCGGAGCTGTCAATTTCAGGTAGCTTAACGCAGGCCACGATGCCGATGGTGGCGGTCAGGAAACCCATGGGCAGAGAGAAAATTGCGCCGGCGATGGCACCCTTAACGGCATGAGAATCATCCTTCGCGGCCAGAGTGGGCTGCAGAGCGGCCTGCATGGTCATGAAGCCGCAGATGGAAGAAATGATCCAACCAATGATGGTGTTAAGAGGCATATTGGCCATGCTAAAGTGATCTGCGGGAGCGACAGCCTTGATGTCTGCCCAACCACCGGCTTTGGACACGATCAAGAAGGTGCCGACTGCAATGAAAATATAGGCAAACAGGCAGGTAAGCTTACCTACGACCTTTGCGCCCTCAATACCGGACAGAGCGCTGTAGGAAACCGCCAGTACCAGACCAATCACAGCGGCAACAGCCAGAGATGAATTAGGAATCACCAACTGGATTACGGTGCATAGAGTGAAGAGCTGAATGGGAATGTAGAAGAAGCCCATCAACAGATATGAATAGGAGTAGAATTTGGCGACGGCGGGACTATATCTGTCAGACATAAAAGACATCAGGGAGTCGCCATTGGTTCTCCTGCGCAGGGGCTTTACGACCAGCAACATACACAGCATAGCGATAGTGCCGGTAATGCTGTACCATGCGCCGGCATAGCCGATTTTAAAGCCGTTCTGCGCAACGCCGATGATTGTGGTTCCGCCCATTTGGAATGCAGCCAGGATACAGCCTACATCTATCCATGTCAGATTACGACCGCCCAATGCCCATTCCTGAATGTTTTTTACTTTCCGTCCAGCAATAATACCGAGAATGATCACGCCAATAAAGGTAATGGCCCATACAACTTGTAACATAGTTTTTCTCCTTTTTTCTGTGTAAAATTAGTCCTTTGTAAAACTCCAAAATCCCAGTCATTTCAATGGTTTGGTTGATTGCATAATGAAGTTGGACGTCTGGCAAAAAAATCCATAGTGATTTTCCCAGCATGGTAGAATGAAGTTCCTACACCACATCTGCCAAAGGAGGGCAATCACTATGGACTGCCAAGATTACATCACAGAGCCAGCAGAACGCAAGAAGGGACAGCACCTTCAGCGTGAAGAAAGAGGTGCCATCCAGCATCTCAAGCGCCAAGGTTACTTAAACAGAGCTATTGCCGGAGAGATAGGCTGCTCTCCGGCCACCGTGGCAAACGAACTGCGACGCGGCACACCGCCTCGTAAAAGCAATAAGGGCAGAAAACCCGGCTACTCAGCAAGGTGTGGAGAGGCCGTCTACAAGGCCAACAGAAAGCTTTCTCGGAGACGCCATAGGATTTGCCGCTGCGCCCGTTTCCTTCGTTGGGTGGCAAGGCAGTTCAAAGAACACAAGTGGTCTCTGGATGCCTATATCCATTGGTACAATGAAGGTCATATTAAATCGTCACTCGGGTGGATGAGCCTACTTGAATACAGACGCAGCTTGGGACTGATTGCGTGAAGGACAACGAATTTAGGTCCCCAAAAATGTCCTCACCCCCAGGCGTCCAACTTGCCTTGCAATTTTCGAAATGATTTGTAACACAGAAAAACACCACTCCTCATATTTTAAAATAGGTCCGGCAAACGTTCTCCTCAAATTGCGCCTCCCCTCTTCGGCTGTTTGATCCCGCAGGCCTGTCCCGTTTCCCGGATGACCTTGTTTTGAGCGTACGGCTCGGGCGGCTCAGCCGCCCGAGCCGTACGTACGCCGTAAACGCAATGAGGTGGATTGAGATACGTCCACGGCGCGCATATCATTTTCTCCTCAACAGGATTCAGGCGATATCATGCTGGGTTCGCTCCATAATGGCGTTTTGAAGAGAGGTGTCAAGTTCCACAAAGTAGGCGCTGTACCCGGAGACCCGAACCATCAGCGTGGGGTACTTTCCCGGGTTTTTTTGGGCGTCCGCCAGAACCTTTTTGTCCATGACGTTAAATTGGATGTGTTCGATCCCCAGTGCAAACGTCCCACGCAGGAGTGCCAGCACCTTCTCCTTAGCCTCGGGCGTCGCCAGGTTCTCCCGCTGGATATACATGTTGATGGTGGAGCCGCCGCTGATGGTGTTGTTGTCGATCTTGCCGTAGGAGCGGACGGCGGCGGTGGGGCCGTTGATATCCATGCCCATGTAGGCACCGGCGGCATCGCCCAGTGGCTCGCCCGCCTTTCTTCCGCTGGCCAGGGCCCAAGTCCCCTGTCCGTAGGGGACGTTGCCGGACACTGGGGAGGTGGAGGCGCCGCATTTGTGACGAATGGACGCGGTCTCCTGCTCCGGGTCATACTTGCAGAACACCCCGGGCTTCTGCAAGATATAGGTGGTAAAGTAGTCGATGACCTCCTGCTCCAGGGCGTCCACATAGTCATCGTCGTTGCCCCACTTGGGACAGGCCAGACACATTTGGCGGATGTCCTCATAACCTTCAAAGTTGGCGTCGATTGCAGTACAAAGCTGGTCCATGGTCAGGACCTTGTCGTCAAAGACCAGCTTTTTCACCGCAGCACAGGCGTCGGCCACGTCGGCCATCCCCACTGCGGAGTACCCGGGCGTGTTACTGCCCCGAGCGCCGCCGCTGTGGTAGGGCAGGCCCCGCTGCAGACAGTTGTTCATAAAGATGGACTGCACCATGAGCGGGTAGTCTTGATAGGTGGCGACAATATACTGCGACGCGATATAGACCATGTCGATTTGGGCCGCCACGTGGGCCTTGACGGCGTTCATATAGTCCTCAAAGGTCTTGAACTGCCGGGGATCGCCTGTCTCCACGCTGATGCGCTCACCGCCTTTGCGGCCGGGCAGACCCGCGTGGCGGATCCCGTTGTTCAAAGCGAGCTCCGCCGCCGCGGCAAAGTTGACCCACTGGCCGGGGCCCCAGTTGAAGCCGCCGGGCCGGCCGATATCCTCACAGCCGGTACAGCTGTAGTTATAGGCTGCCTTCAGGTCGTTGCCGTAGCGCGTCATGACCGAGATACAGGGATCGTCATTGAAATAGGAGGGAAAACCGGTCCCGCCCGCAACGCAGTCCAGGGTCTTCAGCAAAAACTGATCTGGATTCTTCCTGTTAACGCGGACGCACAGCGAGGGCTGGAGGATATGAGCATCCATGTGGGCTTCGACGATGAGATAGGACAGGTCGTTGGTCGCATCATTGCCGAACTGATCGCAGCCGCCCACCAGAACGTTTTGGAACGTCGCGTTGCCTGCCAAGTGCTGCGCCGTGTCGCTGTCCGCGAACAGGAAGATGTTGTTGGTCTTGATGTAGAACAGCTGGAGCAGCTCCATAGCTTCTGCCCGGGTCATGATTCCCTCCCGGATATCCTTCTCATACAACGGCCACAGGTACTGATCCATTCTGCCGTAGGCCAGCAGCGGACCGGTGCTGTCGTTATAGAAGGCGCACACCACCAGCCAGATGGCCTGGAGGGCCTCCCGGAAGGTACGTGGGGCATTATGCGGCACATAATCGCAGATGGCTGCGATCTCCTCATACTCCTTCTTAAGCGTAGGGTCGGTAGCAACAGCGGCCTTTTCCCGCATAAACTCCGCCCACCGGTGCGAGAAGCGCTCCATGGCCTCCAGGACCAAGATTGCGGCCTTGTAGAAGAGCTCCTTTCCCCGCTCCTCCAGGTCGTAATAGTTGTGCTCATCCAGCTTTTTCTGGGCATAGGCCTTATAGGCGTTGGTCCCCTTGGCGATGATCTCCGGCCAGTCCAGGTGCACGTGGGTTCCATAAACCGCCAGCGCGAAGGAGACCTCGCCGAAGTTTGTGCCGATGATCTTGTCCTGGATCTCCTGAGGACAGGTCTTACGGAATTTGGCCATCAGGGTCCGCTTTTCCCAGTAGGGCGCAATCTCCTCTTCAAACTCCCGCTGCTCTTCGGGGGTAGAGGTACAGGGACTGAACTTCCTGGTGGTCAGGCCCTTCAGGCCACCCTCCTCCATGATCCACCAGGTCTCCACCTCGGGGTGTAGCGGGACCGACTTCAGCTTTGTGGAGCGCTGTCCGACAATCAGCTCACCCTCGTTGTAGAGAAGCGGCAGGGTATCCAGCGTCTTTACGACGGCCATTGCCTTTTTCATAACCGGCGGTTCGTCCTCGTTGGCTTGATAGACCTCCGTAAAGCAGCGGGCGCGGTGAAGACAGACGCCGTAGGGCGCGTCGTGCATCTGGGCCATCAGTTTTCTGACCCGGTCCGTGCAGCCGTATACCGTGGTCTGCCCAAAGTATTTCTGCTCGTCAGTCGCATGAAGAATGGCTTTGTTTTTCATGACATTAAGTATCTCCCTTCTTGATATTTCCACCATTCTAGTCTGGGGCGGCGTGCCCCGGTACCGATAGTGTTCCGTATACGTACGGAGAGCGGCACTGCTCCGCTCCCCCTCTCCTCAGCCCCCGATCTTTACGGTAAGGCCCAAAGGATCTTACCAGCGCGGCCAGACGCTCCATCAACTCGTCCGGGGCCGTCGGCGCCAGCGCGTTCAACTGGTAACTGCCCGACCACTTGGTCCGCTCATACTTGGCCGCGCCGTAACTGTGATAGGGCAGGAGTTCCACCCGCTTGACCACCTCCAGGCGCCTAACAAACTCCGCTGTGGCGGCGATGTTCTCCTCAGAGGAGTTGAGACCAGGAATCACCGGGACGCGGATGATCATGGTGCGCTTGGAAAAATCATAGGTCTGTGCTACGCGCTGAATGTTGGCCAAAATGGGAGCATTGGGAACGCCGGTCAGCCGCATGTGTTCTGCGCTGTCCATGTGCTTGATATCCATCTGAAAGATGTCCACATAGTCGAATACAGAACTGGCTTTTTCCCAGGTTGCGTAGGAGGAGGTCTCAATGGCGGTGTTAATGGCGTACTCTTCTTTGCAGGCTTTTAGGAACTGCGATACGAAATCCGCCTGGAGCAGAGGCTCGCCTCCCCCCACCGTGACGCCGCCGTGGCCGCGGTAAAAAATGCTGTCGCGTTCCACCACCGATGCTAACTCTGCAACTGTATATTCTCTGCCGCAGACGCTGCGCGCCCCGGTCGGACAGACTTTGACACACTCCATACACTCCGTGCAGCGCGTTTTGTCCCAGACAATCAAACCGCTCCGCTCCGCAGAGGCCCCCGTGGGGCACCGTTCCACGCACTTTCTGCAGCCGCAGCACTTTTTCTCCTGAAAAAAGAGGGTCTTTTGCGGCGGCTGCCCCTCCGGATTGGCGCACCACAGGCACCGCAAGGGGCACCCTTTCATAAATACAAGGGTGCGCAGCCCTGCTCCGTCGTGGAGCGAATAGCGCTGTATATTGAATACCATTCCCTTTTCCATCTTAAAAATTCCATATCCTTTTCCAGTAAATAGTCTGCCGCAATGGCCCCTGTTCCGCGCCTGCAATATATATATCAGACTGACTTGGCCCTGTAAAATGCACCTTTCTAATACACCATTAAAAATATTTATGGTACTAATCCACGAACTTGGCCCCACTGCTGTCGGACTTTCGGTGCCGTCTGCTGAATTTGAGCGGGATTTGCCCCCGCACTGGCCGGGACCACCGGGACCGGCCTACCGTCTCTCTGCCGCGCCGCGGCGTCGGCGGTGGGGAGGTTCCCTTGACAACCCCCGGAAAACAAAATAGAATTGGGGACAAATTTGGGGGAAAGGGGCCTTATTATATGAAAGAACAGTGGTTTGAAGCGATAGAGCGACACATTCCAACCGGCGAAGTGCGTACCCGTTTCGGACCGTCTCCCACCGGCTATATGCATGTGGGCAACCTACGTACCGCGATCTATGCCTGGCTGATTGCCCGCCGTGCCGGGGGAAAGTTTCTGCTGCGTATTGAAGATACCGATCAGGTGCGCCAGGTGGAGGGCGCTGTGGAGATCATCTGCCGTACCCTGCGCCAGTGCGGTCTGTCCTGGGATGAAGGGCCGGATGTGGGCGGGCCCGTGGGGCCCTATGTCCAGACCGCCAGGCGGGAGCTGTATCTCCCCTATGCGGAGTTGCTGGTGGAGCGAGGCTGCGCCTACCGCTGCTTCTGTGAAAAAATGGAACCCGAGGAGGAATGCGGCGTATTTGACCGGGGTGATGACCCCTGCCGTGCTCTGAGTCCGGCGGAGGTCCGGGCCAACTTGCATGCCGGCAGGCCCTACGTTATCCGGCAGCGGATCCCCCGCCAGGGGAGAACCACGTTTCATGATTTGGTCTTTGGAGATATCACCGTGGATAATAGGACCCTGGATGATCAGATTCTGATTAAGCGGGACGGACTGCCCACTTACAATTTTGCCAACGTGATCGACGACCATCTGATGGGTATTACTCACGTTGTCCGGGGCAGTGAATACCTATCTTCTGCCCCCAAATACGACCTCCTCTATCAGAGTTTTGGCTGGAAGATTCCCCACTACGTCCACTGTGCTCCTGTCATGCGGGATCAAAAACATAAGCTGTCCAAGCGCCACGGCGACCCCTCCTATGAGGACCTCTTGGCCATGGGGTATCTGTCTGATGCCATCGTCAACTATGTAGCTCTTCTGGGGTGGGCCCCCACAGGAGAGCAGAAAGAACGCGAGTTCTTCCTGCTGGAAGAACTCGCTGAATACTTTGATATCGCTGGTCTCTCCAAGTCCCCTGCCATTTTCGACCTTAACAAGCTGAACTACTTCAACGCCTGCTATCTGCGAGCGCTCTCCCCCGAGGACTTTTACGTCGGCGCAGAGCCCTATCTCAAAGAGACGGTGCAGGACTCCCAGGTCGATTTAAGGCTGGCGGCACGACTACTTCAGCCCCGTTGTACCACCTGGATGGATATCGCGCCGCAGATAGACTTTCTCGGCGCGCTCCCGCCATACCCCAACGAGCTCTACCGCAGCGAAAGGTGGCGCGTCAACGAGAAGAATTCCGCCGAACTGCTGATCCAGATCCGCTCGGAGCTAGAGGCTTTGCCCGTTTGGACCGACGACGCCCTGCACGCCGCTCTCTCCAGCTTGGCTGTGCGGCAGGGAGTCAAGCTCGGGACCATCCTGTGGCCGCTGCGCATTGCCCTGTCCGGCAGGGCAGTTACGCCCGGCGGAGCGGTGGAACTGTGTTGTGTCTTGGGGCGCGCCGAATCGCTGCGCCGTATCTGTCAGGGAATTGCGCAGCTCCCGCCGGCAGCTGACTGAGCCATCCCACCCCCGTCCCATATGTACGGAGTCCTTCAGGTCATAAAAAGCTCCCCTGATTAGCTTCAGTTGGATCCGCTGACAAAGTCCCTATGCCGCGGTGCTGTTATGGTATAATAGGCCGGACTGTAAAGTTAAATGAAAGTTGAAGACCCGTCAGCCCTTCTGGTACAATGGTTTCACCACAAAACACATGTACTCTCGAAAGGAGACGAGTCTTCGTGGCAAGATTATACCAACT
>NZ_JACOPP010000004.1 GCF_014287895.1 Lawsonibacter hominis
AGTTGGTATAATCTTGCCACGAAGACTCGTCTCCTTTCGAGAGTACATGTGTTTTGTGGTGAAACCATTGTACCAGAAGGGCTGACGGGTCTTCAACTTTCATTTAACTTTACAGTCCGAAAATCAACTGAAGGAGGAATGGCATATGCTGCTGGTCGGCAACGGCAGACTTATCACCCGGAGCGAGGCGCTCCCCTATCTGGAGGACGGCGCGGTCGTCCTGGACGGCGGGATGGTCGTGGAGGCGGGTCCTCTGGCCCAGATGCGCGCCAAATACCCCCAGGCAGAGTTCGTGGACGCCAGGGGCGGCGTCATCATGCCCGGGCTGATCAACGTACATACCCACATCTACAGCGGCCTGGCCCGGGGGCTGGCCATCGACGGGTTCCGCCCCACCAACTTCTTTGAGGTGCTGGACGGCCAGTGGTGGAACATCGACCGCCACCTGACGCTGGACGGCACCCGCGCCTGCGCCTACGCCACGGTGCTGGACTGCATCCGGGACGGCGTGACCACCATTTTTGACCATCACGCCTCCTTCGGCGAGATCCCCGGCTCTCTCTTCGCCATCAAGGACGTGTGCCATGAGGTGGGCATCCGGGCCAATCTGTGCTATGAGGTATCCGAGCGGGACGGCGCGGAGAAGTGCGCTCAGGCCATCCGGGAAAACGCAGAGTTTGCCCGGTGGGCCCGGGACGAGGACGACGACATGATCCGGGCCATGTTCGGCGGCCACGCCCTGTTTACCATCTCGGACAAGACCTTCGAGGAAATGGTCCGGGCCAACGACGGTATGACCGGCTTCCACATCCACGTGGCCGAGGGTATGAACGACGTGTACGACTCCCTGCGCAATTACGGCTGCCGGCCCGTCAACCGTCTACTCTACAACGGCATTCTGGGGGAGAAGACCATGCTGGGCCACTGCATCCACATCTCTCCCGCCGAGATGGACATTCTCAGGGAGACGGGCACCATGGTCTGCCACAATCCGGAGTCCAATATGGGCAACGCGGTCGGCTGCTCTCCGGTGCTCCAGCTCTATGCCCGCGGCATTCTCCTGGGCCTGGGGACGGACGCTTACACCCACGACATGCTGGAGAGCCTGAAGGTGCTGCTGCCCATGCAGCGCCATAACGCCTGCGACCCCAACGTGGGCTGGTGCGAGGCCATGGGCATGCTCTTCCGCAACAACCCCGCCATCTGCGCGCGTTACTTCCAAAAGCCGCTGGGCGTGCTGGAGCCCGGCGCGGCGGCTGACGTGATCGTCATGGATTACAAGCCCTTTACCCCCTTCTCCGCGGAAAACATCGACGGGCACATGCTGTTCGGCATGATGGGAAAGAACTGCCGTACCACCATTATCAACGGTAAGCTTGTCTACCGGGACCGGGAGTTCGTGGGGATCGACGAGGACAGGATCAATGCCTGGTGTCTGGAGCAGTCCAAAAAACTATGGGGCCGGCTCAATCACCGCGCCTATTGAACCGCAGGTTGATCCTGTCCTCATACAAGCGGTTTGCCGCAGGCAAACCCTTGATGCCGGGGCAATTCACTTGCCCCGCGCAGATTTGAAACCGCCGGGGCCCCCGCCCGGCGCAGCCGGACGGGGCGCAGGATCAATGCCTGGTGTCTGGAGCAGTCCAAAAAACTATGGGGCCGGCTCAATCACCGCGCCTATTGACGCACAGAGCAGCCCGGATCGCCGCGTCCATCCGGGGACCGGCGGCCGGTATTCCTTGCAGAAGGTATCTATTGTATGTAGGAGGTCTCCGTCATGAGCGATATCATGCGTCCCATTCCCTTTTCCCAGCTGATGGACTGGGCCTTATCCGAATATCATACCTATGGCAGTATTTTCGGGGTGGCCAAGCTGCCCCGCCACGAAGACGGCGGCGCTCTGCCGATCTTCGACGAAAAAATCGAAGCCCCCTTCGGCCCCGCCGCCGGCCCCAACACCCAGCTGGCCCAGAACATCATCGCCGCTTACGCGGCGGGCTGCCGGTTCTTTGAGCTGAAGACCGTCCAGGTCATGGACGGCGAGGAGCTGGCCAGGTGCGTCAGCAAGCCCTGCATCACCGCCGCCGACGAGTGCTACAACTGCGAGTGGTCCACCGAGCTCTATGTGCCCCAGGCCTACGAAGAATATGTAAAGGCCTGGTTTGCCTGCAAGCTGCTGGCAAAGGAGCTGGGCCTGGGCGATCCGGACGCCTTTGTATTCAATATGAGCGTGGGCTATGACCTGGCGGGCATTCGGAGCGAGAAGATCGACCGGTACATCGAAGGCATGAAGGACGCCTCCGCCTCTCCCATCTGGCAGGAGTGCGTGACCTGGACCCTGGCGCATCTGGAGCGGTTCCAAACCGTGGACGCGGAGTATGTAAGGGCCATTTCCCCGCAGGTCAGCCGCTCCATTACCGAGTCCACCCTCCACGGCTGCCCTCCCGACGAGATCGAGCGCATCGCCACCTATCTCATCACGGAAAAGCACCTGAACACCTACGTCAAGTGCAACCCCACCCTGCTGGGCTATGACTTTGCCCGCAGGACTCTGGACCGCCTTGGCTACGATTACATCCAGTTCGACGATCATCACTTTAAGGAGGACCTCCAAATGGAGGACGCCGTCCCGATGTTCCACCGGCTGATGAAGCTCACCGGCGAGCGGGATCTGGAATTCGGCGTGAAGCTGACCAACACCTTCCCGGTAGACGTAGCCGCCGGGGAGCTGCCCAGCGCGGAGATGTACATGTCGGGACGCCCCCTGTTCCCCTTGACGCTCTCCCTGGCCAGCCAGCTCACCCACGCATTCAAAGGCCGGCTGCGCATCTCCTACTCCGGCGGCGCGGACATCTTCTCCGCAGAGGGCCTGTTCGGCGCGGGGATCTGGCCCATCACCATGGCCACCACCGTCCTCAAGCCCGGCGGCTATGAGCGTTTTGCCCAGATCGGCCAGGCGCTGATGGGCAAGGGCGCCCCCTGGAGCGGAGTCGACGCGGCCGCGGTGGACGCCCTGCTGGACGCCGCCCTGGCGGGGGAGCGCTACCGCAAGCCCATGAAGCCCATCCCATCCAAAAAGCTGGAGCAAAAGGTCCCTCTGCTGGACTGCTTCACCGCCCCCTGCCGCTCTGGCTGCCCCATTGAGCAGGACATCCCCGCCTATCTGCGTCTGGTGGGCGAGGGCCGGTACGAGGAGGCCCTGCGGGTCATTACCCAGCGCAACCCGCTGCCCTTTATTACCGGCACCATCTGCTCCCACCGCTGCCAGGACAAATGCATGCGGGGCAGCTACGAGGAATCGGTCTACATCCGCGCCAAGAAGCTGGAGGCCGCCCAGGGCGGATTTGCCGCCCTGCTGTCCGACCGGAAGCCCGCCGCGCCTGTGCCCGGCAAGAAGGTGGCCGTGGTGGGCGGCGGCCCGGCCGGCCTGTCCGCGGCCTACTTCCTGGCCCGCTCCGGGGTGGACGTGACCGTCTTTGAGCGCCGGGACGCCCTGGGCGGCATCGTTCGTCATGTGATTCCGGAATTCCGCATCGGCCACGACGCCATCGACAACGACGTTGCCCTCTGCAAAGCCATGGGCGTCCAGTTCCGGCTGGGCACGACTGTCACGGACGTGGGCGCTCTGCTGGCATCGGGCTATACCGACGTGATCCTGGCCACCGGCGCCTGGCAGAAGGGCAGCGCCGGGCTGGAGTACGGCCAGGCGCTCAATGTCATCGACTTTCTGGAGCAGGCCAAATCCGCGCCCGCCGGTCTGACTCTGGGCGAAAACGTGGCGGTCATCGGCGGCGGGAACACCGCCATGGACGCCGCCCGCGCCGCCAGGCGCATCCCCGGGGTGAAGAACGTGCGTCTGGTGTACCGCCGTACCCGCCGCTATATGCCCGCCGATCAGGAGGAGCTGGAACTGGCCCTGGCCGACGGCGTGGAGTTCCGGGAACTGCTCGCTCCCGTGGGCGTAAAGGACGGCCTGCTTCGGTGCAGGGTCATGCGGCTGGGCGATCCAGACGCCTCCGGCCGCCGCAGCCCGGCGGACACCGGGGAGACGGTGGACCTGCCCGCCGATACCGTCATCACCGCGGTGGGCGAGAAGGTAGACACCGCCTTCTACCGCTCCAACGCTCTGGCCGTAGACGAACGGGGCCGGGCCGTGGTAGACCCGCAGACGCTGGAGAGCAGCGTGAAACACGTCTACGTAGCAGGCGACGGACAGAACGGGCCGGGCACTGTGGTGGAGGCCATCGCGGACGCCGCGCGCGCTGCAGGGGCCATTGCCGCAGTGGAGACCGAGACCTATGCCTCCGAAAACCGGAAAGCGGAGCGCTATCAGGCCCTGCTGGAAAAACACGGCAGCCTCTGCACCGACTGCGAACGCTGCGCCGACAGCCGCTGCCTGGGCTGCGCCACCGTGTGCGAGACCTGCGCCAGCGTCTGCCCCAACCGTGCCAACGTGGCGGTCTGGGTGCCCGGCATGACCATGCGCCAGATCCTCCACGTGGACGGCATGTGCAACGAGTGCGGCAACTGCGCCACCTTCTGCCCCTACGACAGCCGTCCTTACCGGGAGAAGCTCACCCTGTTCTGGAGCGAGGAGGACTTTGACCACAGCGAAAACGACGGGTTCCTCCGCCTGGCGGATGGAACGACCCGGGTCCGGCTGGCCGGCCAGGTGGGCGCGTATGAGGTATCCGACCCCGGCTGCGGCCTGTATGAGGACCTGCGCCGCACCATCTGCGCCGTATACGACCAGTATGCCTATCTGCTCAGGGAATAACCGCCGCCTGAAACAGGGGCCCGGAGCATATGCTCCGGGCCCCTTAACGTACACATGAATTTCTTGCCGTCGTCTGTTTCCGTTTGGGCCAAAGGCCCGTCCCAGGGCCCTTTCGACCCAAACGGGCGTACCAAGCCAGGGGAACCCCCGCTGAAAACATTGTACCCATGGGAACGCTTCTGCTCCGCCATGCTCGAAGTGGCGCGAAAAATTCGGTGAAAGTTGACCTTGAGGCAAAATATGGTGCAATAAAATAAAAATTTTTGGGGGGCACATGGTATGAGCAACGACGCGGTTCAACACTTTGAGGATCAGCCGATACGTTCCGCATGTAACCCGGAAAAGGAGGAGTGGTGCCGACATACAGCCGCTAAGATAAAAGCCGAAGAATATAGCAAGGCCCGGCGTTTTGCAAACGCCGGGCCTTTTATCAGTTAGAGCCGAGCCGCTCAGAAAGGCATCTCTTCTATTCCGTGGCTGAAGGCATTCAACCATGTACATTTCTCCATAGTATATTAAGTTCGCAGATAGACCACCAGTTGTCGATAGGATTTGGGCCTGTTAAACTGATCTTTACATATCTCGATGTTTGCGGCGTGCTTGGCAGCAAAACCATTTTAGGCCCGAAGCCTATGTGAATATTGTTCAGCTCTACCTCGGTAAATACCGCTCCATCCTGTGATATCTCGACCTTGTATGACCCCGGATAATCATTTGCATCGTGCTCCAGCACTATTTTGTCGAAGTTTTCGGTTTGACCAAAATCGACGAGCACATAATGTCCTGCGGTCTGGGCCTCGCCTGTTGTCCAACGAGTTGAGAGGCTGCCGTCTATCATGTTCGATACGGGGTCATATGGCCACTGCGGATTGCCGTTTGCGCTCACGACCCACGAACTTCTGTCCAGAGCTACATATGGATGGTTTGTACTTCCGTCAGCCCTGGCGGAGACTATGTTTATGTGCGGCTCGTTTGCCTGGTAATGGGAGGCGGTCCCGGTCGCGGCCCAAATCGCCTCTATCTCATTCGCGCTGTCGTGCATGAGGTCCGGGTCTTCGCCATCCCAGGTGTTATAGTACCCCCAATTACCGCCGCCGCTTTCGTATATCGTTCCCCTGACTTTATAGTTCCAGTTTGTCCAGGAGATGCTGTTTTCGTTGAGGTCGGACAGAAAATCGTCCCACACGTCCGAAAAGTAGTAAAGGCAGAACTCGCCGACGATGAGGGGCACGTTCCACTGGTCCTGTATCTGCGACATCGTGGACACAGTGTTGTTTGCCAGCGACTTCTGGGCGTCCCAGGACAGGTAATTCGGCATGTCGTACGGATGCTTATCGAACATATAGTTTGTCCAGGTCTGGCGCTCGGGCCGGTTTGCTGCCACGCTCCAGTCCATGAACTCCTCAAATATGACTATATGGTTGTTGTCAATGGCGCGCACCGTGTCGTAGATTTCGTCATAAAAGCCGTATTTAAGGTTCTCATACGCAGGGTTCGTGTCGAAGTTCAGCACGGGCTCATTCAGGAGTCCGTAGGCGGCTACCGTCGGATTGTCCTTATATCGAGTGGCCAGGGCGCTCCATATGTTGAGTACTACGCTCTGATTCCATTCTACTGTATCGGGATCTCCGGCATACAGCTCGGTCGGAATTGTGCTGGCCTGTCCGCAGCTTGCCCAGCAATTCACGCCCCCGGGCGCGCCGTGAAAGTCGATAAGTACATATATACCGTTTTCATCGCAGACCTCTAGCAGCCAGTCGAGCCTGGCAAAGCCGCTGTCCGCATCCGTTCTGAGTGTTCCGTCCTTCAGGGCAAAGTCCATCCAGTAAACGGGGACACGAACAAAATTCATATTCATGTTTGCAATGTTTATAATATCGGCCTCTGTGATGTAGTTTTCCTGGAAGGTCGCTATCATCTCATTGGTCCTGCTCTCACCGAATCGGCGTATGAGATGATTCCTGACATTGTATTCGTCGGTCATACAGAGGCTTATGTTTGCCACGGTCCAGTACTGTCCGTCCTCCGAAGCCCTTCCCGGCCGGATTGCGATATATTTTGCCGATTGTTCACCGGTGAGTACAGTTATAATGCCCTCCGACGCCTTGCTCTCATCTACGGTTATCGAGGCCGGAGAAAACCAGTCGGTCCAGTTGTTGCTCATCCACACGACCGCGCCCCTGAGATAGTCTCCGGTATGATTGGGGCCCGTTTCTACAACTATTCTGTCGAAGTACCTGGTCTTGTCGAATTCTATCAGCAGCTCCGCGCTGTCCGCGGCCTGTGCGGAGGTGGATTGCCAGTATGTGTTCATGTTGTTTGTGGTCAACCCGTTTTCTGTCACGGTGTCGCTAGCATACGCTGCAATATTGTTTCCATTGGTGTCCGACGCGGTGATGTTTACTATGAAATTGTGGTCAATTTCACCCGAACCGAGGGGCGTCATCCAGCCCTCCTGCATCAGCCAGCCGCCGAGGTTGGTGCCGCGCAGGGTTATCCGCTCATTCTCCTCGTTATAGATGTACTTTCCGCTTGTGTGCAGCATTGACAGCGTGGGCGTATATTCCGCTATGGCCTCTGTTGAGCCCGTCAATACGAAGCTGAAAAGGCACAACGCTGTCACAAGGGTCATCGCTACGATTCGCTTTGCGTTTTTCATTGCTTCTCCTTTCACACACTCGGTTTTCGGCTATTCAAATAGGACGGTCAGCTCTTCGAGCTTTTTCTCACGGAGCCGGGACGCGAGGGCGGACGGCAGGAGGGGGCGGGAGAACTCATGGCTGCCGCAGACAAGCCGTCCGGGCCTTGCGCCGTCCGGGCCATAGGTGTGCCTTCCTGACGGGTTGACGTATGAAAACCGGCAGCCGAGATAGCGGAAGCTGAGGGTTCCGTCCTCCCTGAACAGCCAGCCCGGCAGCACGGGCTCCACGGCGAAAGCGAGCTGTCCGCCTTCCATGTAAAACAACTTGTCGCCCAGGAACATGCGCAGGCACAGAGTGATGACCTCGGCCGCCGCTCCGCTCAGCCGGCCGACGAAGCCCCTGCCGGCCAGCTCCGCGTCCGGGTTTGCCGACGACACGATGTACGACGAGTTTTCAAGCGTGCTGCGCCCGTATCGGGCCGGGTCAAAAAACGGCGGAAGCACGGTCCTCATACGCTCGAACAGCTCGGAGTACAGACCGGCGTCCAGCATCGACAGCAGATATTTGAACTCGGCGTGGGGGAAGATGCTCTCCCGCTCAAAGACGCCCGGCGTAAAGGCCGTTATGCGCCCCAACTCCGGGCTTTCTCCGTGCAGCGGCGCGCAGAGACGGTACATTTTGAGTTCGCGTTCATAGAGCGGGCTTTCCTCGACCAGGTGATGTATTCTCGGAGCCTCGTCCGGGAAAACGCGCATGAGCTTCGCCTGACCCTCCAGGAACAGCGGCAGCGGACGGCTTTCCACCGCCGCGACGGTATCCTCGGACGGCAGAGCGCCCTCGACGGCAGGCTCGTTTATAAAATAGGTGTCGAGCAGGCCGGAGCTGTTTTTTGCCCGCCGCAGGCCGTTTTGAACGAGCTCTTCAAGCCCGCGGACAATGTTCAGGAGCTCCTCGCGCGTCACATTCTCGCTCCCGCCGCCGAGCTCCCCGGAGTATACCCTGGCCCGCCACTTCTCCCGCAGCTTCAGCGACGCGAGCCAGAACTCCAGGGACGGCGCGCGGCAAAAGTCAAACCTGTGCAGCAGGCCGTTCAATCTGCGGGCAAAGCCGATGAACTCGGACGGGAACTCCACCTCCGGCAGGTCACACCAGCCCCGCAGCCTTCGCAGGAGAAGAAGCAGGTCCGCACATTCGGACGAGCTGCTTCCAAACAGCCCCGGCAGGCCGTTGAGCGCGTCATTCCAGCCGGGCTTGCCCGCCTCCATCTCCATACCGGTCTGCCTGGGGTCAAGGGTGGCGCATTTGAGGACGGCGAGGAAAAACAGCTTGGCGTAAACGCTCGTCTCCGGCGCACCGGAGGCAGGGAGGGCCGCTTCCCTGACCGCCTCATACTGGCGCAGGCCCCGGTCGGAGGCTGTGAGCCGCTCGCGCAAGGGACGGAGCCTCGCCCCCGCCTCCGGCCAACCGACTCGGGAGAAAAACAGCAGTCTGTCCCGCGACTCCGGGTACATTTTCAGGTAGTTGTCCACAAGTTCCGGCACATAGGTCCAGTGGTCTATCCAATAGCCGTCGCCGAACTCATAGTGCGCCCGGTATTCGCACAGGGGGCAGAGCCTGGCGGTCAGCTCGTCCGCGTCCGCATATCCGGCGGAGCGCAGCTCGCTCCACAGCTCTCCGGCGCTCAGGCCCGCGGAGAGCTTTTCTATTATCGCCTCCCCGCCGCGGAGCAGCTCCGCCGCCGCGCCCCGGCCTTCGGGCCCGAGGACGAGCCGCGAGGGATGTATCTCAAGCGGGTTGTATCCGTCCGGCTGGATGAGGCCGAGAAATTCCAGAACTTCGCTCTCGCCCGCTTCGGGGAACAGCAGCACGTCGCTGCGGCGGTTCTGGCATACGTCGCGGAAATTGCCGTCGCCCTGCGAATAGTGCGAGGCCTGAAGCCGGAAGTAGTTGTAGTCGCGCTCCAAATCGCCGTGCCTGCGGCCGTACAGGTGCAGCAGCCTGCCTCCCAGCGTAACGGGCCAGCCGCCGCGCAGGGCGTTATCCAGCAGGCACTGGCGCACATAGGCGTCGAACAGAGGCTCTGCTGTCTCGAGCTCGAGGGCCGAGGCCGGCTCCAAGACCACCTGCTCCGAGAGCGCGTGTTTGCCGTCGCACCAGGCCTTGTCCGTAAATTTATGTGTGTAGAGCGCTGCCTGCTCCGCGCTGTCCGCGCTCCCGGCAAAGGCGTCTATCACCGCCTCCCCGCCTGGCGCGAGGGAAAACTCGCCCAGAGCCATGGCGCATGGGATGCCGTCGCGGGCGTCCGAGGGCGCTCCGCCCATGTCGAAGCCGGCCTCGTAGAAGCGCGCGGGCCTGCCCAGCGCCGTGTCGGGGCCGAACAGTCGCACGGGGTCGCAGACGAGCTTCATGGCCCGGCCCCCGCTTGAGGCAAAGTAGAAGTTCTTCCGGCGCACGCTCCCCACCCTGGCCGTGTTCTCCGTCGTCGTGCGCGAGGAGAAGAGGGCGGCGCCGCTCCCGTCGAGCCGGGCGTCAAAATAGCTCTTGAGCAGGTTTGCCATCTCGCGGAACTCGCGGTTGCGTATGCCCGCCGGTATCACCCGCGCCATGCCGTCGGCAAGCCTGAACGTTATGCTGCCGCCGCCGGTGTTCCGTACCGTCACCCGGCGCATGAGCGCGCCCATGTCCTCGCCGGGCAGGATGCGGTATTCGACGCGGACTTCGATGTCGCTCGGCTCGTGCAGGGCCCTGAGCTCCAGCGCCGCGCGGCTGACGCGCAGCTCCTGCTTTTGGGCCGGGTCGTCGGGCGCAAAGGGCTCGAAGCAGCGTCCCCCGCAGCTTATGAAGGTGCGGAAGCCCTTCCTCGCCGTGTCCTCATACGCCGTCACGGCCGGGACGTATTCCATCATCGCGCCGTCGCGCTCCCCCGCGCCGAAGGACGCCACGCCCTGGCCGCGGCTCACATAAAAGCACCACAGCGGAACCCCGCGGAGCCCGGCGACGCCGGGCAGCAGCCCGGAAAAGGGTGGCTCCCGGTTGTAATCCCGGAGCACAAAGACGTCGCCGTCAAAGCAGCAGTCCACGTCAGGCCTCCTCTCCGCCTATGAGCAGGGTGCTTATGCTGTGCTCCGGAAAGACGGCCTCGGCCAGCTTTCCGTGCAGGCGGACGAAGCCCCTTTTCTCCTCATCCGAGGTGTTCAGCGCCACGGCGGCTATGGAGCCGTCGGGATTGAACGCGGCGCAGAAGCCCAGGTCATTGTCATAACAGGTGGTGCCGATGCGCACCGCCCCGGGACGGATGTAGCGGGAGAAGTGCCGGATATAGCTGTAACTGAGATTGTACTTGAGCTCGCCTGCGACGATGTCCGCCATTATCGGCGCGTCGCAGTAGTTGCCCTTGTGATTCGGGCCGCCGCTCATGTCCAGCAGCACATTCCAGTCGAAAAAGGCGTTCAGGCCGGCGTTGAAGCTGTGCAGGATCTCCCGCGCATAGCGCTCCGCGTTCGCGGTCTGCGCGCCGTGCGAGCCCTTTGAATACTCTATGCAGCCTTCCGTGAACATGAGCAGCTTGTCCGGGTACTTCCGGCGCACGAGCCTGAGCGCGTCGAAGTGGTCCCCGCCGTACCAGTGGAAGCCCGCCGCGCCAGCGCAGGCGTTTGCCTCGGGGTCGGAGCAGATGGCGTCCACGCGGTCGAAGAGGCGCTCCTTGTTGTGGTCCCATATCGTGAGCACGACGTTCCCGAGTCCCTGCCTTCGCAGCTCCGGGGCGAGGAAGCCGAGCAGGAAGTCCCGTTCCTCCTCCGGCGTGTATCGGCAGGATTCCCAGCTCTGGACGGCGTTCGGCTCATTCTGCACAGACATGGCGAAGACGCCGTATCCGCGCCGTCTGTACTCCAGCGCGTACCTGCACATATACCTGGCCCAGCGTCCGCAGTATTCGGGGCGCAGCTTTCCGCCGCCGGTGCGCTCCGCGCTGTCCTTCATATACGCCGGGGGCGACCAGGGCGAGAGCATCAGCTTGAGCCCCGGACAGGCCCGGACTATGTCGTCCAGCATGGGGAAGATGTACTTGCCCGGGCGCTCAAGCGAAAAGCGCTCAAGCGCCGCGTCATCCTCCAGCGCGTCCGCGCAGTAGGGCTCCGTCGAAAAGTCGCAGCTGTCGATATGGCTCCTGGCCAGCGTATAGCCCAGCCCCTCCTCCCCGTAGCAGGCCCCGACGACTTCGGCCCGGAGCTCGGGGGCCAGAGTGGAGTACACATACGCCGCGGAGTCGGTGACGGCTCCGCCGAAGCCGAGGAAGGTCTGAAAGCGTTCCTCCGGATACAGGTTGAGGATGAGTTCCTCCCGGTTCGCGGCGTCCGGATGAAAAGAGGTGCGGCAAACCGCGGCGCGGCCCGCCGCCCCGCCGGATGTGGTCATTATTTTCATAGCTCAAATACCTCTATATAATCCAAAAGCGCCTCGCCCGACACACAGGTCAGGGTGAGCTTTCCGTCCAGTTCGACAAAGGCCCCGCCGCCTTCGCGCTCCAAGCTCACGAGTCCGGAGCCGCCGTCTGCCCACAGCCCGCCGGGAGCTGAGGCCGACACCCGCACCCGGATCCTGCCGGAGCAGGCGACACGGTAGGTCACGCTGTCTCCCTCCCGCAGCTTCACGAGCATGCGCTCGCTCTCGGGCTGAGGCTCCCCGCCGTAGCGGCGGAAATCCGGCGCGCCCGTGTGTCCGTCGGCAAAAATTATCGTGACGGGCGAGGTGGGGCGGAAGTCCGCCCCGGCGCCCCGGGGCCCGGATACCCGACACCCGTCGAAGGCTTCGGCGGGTATGCGTACCGGCGGGCGCCGGCAGAGCGCCGAGAGGACGTCCCGGCGTATCTCTGCGCGGCCTATGCAGGCGAGGAAGTCGTTGAAAATCTCCTGCGGCCTCGCGGGAGGCTCGCCTCCGTCCAGAAAATCCAGCAGCTCGCCCCAGCGCTCGGGCTCGGGGAACACGGAGACGGAGTTCGGCGTCGCCATTTTCTTGTAGGACCAGAAGCTCCAGCTTATGCCGAGCCTGTCCAGCAGCGGGAACATGGCGGCGTACCAGTCCAGGTTGTTCTCGCCCGACTCGCCGCAATAGAGCGGCAGCTCCAGCCGCCGGGCCGTACCGAGAAAACCGCCGAGGCTCTCCTCGTCGGGCGTGCTCCAGTACTTGTGGAACTGGAGCACGAGGTTTTCCGGCAGGTCCTCTCTCTCCAGCGCGTCGAACACGGAGAAGTCGGTCGCCCAGTGTGCGCCCTCCCAGATGACGATGCGCTCCGGGTCGGCGCGCCTTACGGCCTCCGTGATCCGCAGGTAAAGGGGGACAAGCCGGCCGTTATGCTCCGCGTCCTTCCTTATGAGCGGCTCGTTGAGCAGGTCGAAGCCCGCCACGGCCGCTTCGCCGCGGTACCTGGCCGCGAGCAGCGCCCAGAGTGCGCACAGCTCGTCCCGGTGTTCCGGGCGCATGAAGAGCTCTGGCAAATCCCGCTCACTGTCGTCAATATTCTGCCCCGTCTGCCCGCCGGGCGCGGCATGCATGTCGAGTATCGCGTACACCCCGTGTTTCCCGCACCAGCGGACGCAGTCGTCTATGCACCGGAGGTACCCCGGCTCCCTCAGGTGCCGGGCGTTGAACGGCAGCCTCACCGAGTTGAAACCGTTTTGGGCCGCTAGACGGATATCGGCCTCGGTTATGTAGGAGCCGTAGTACCGCTCCCAGAACGAGGCCGCGTATTCCGCGCCGCAGAGTTTTTCAATAAGGGCCTCTATGCGGCGGGGGCGGTCGCACTTCGTGTAGAACCTCCACATGTAGCCCTCGGGCAGCAGCCAGCCGCCCAGGCCGAAGCCGCGCAGCAGCACGGGGACGCCGCCCGCCGTCAGGCGGCCTTTTTCAACGTACAGCCTTTCCATGCCGTCACCCCTTTAGCGCGCCTTCGGATATGCCCCGAAGTATCTGCTTCTGGAAAAAGGCGTAGAACACGATGACGGGCAGCGCGGCTATAATAAGCGCGCTGAGTATCGCCGTCCAGTCGCTGCTGTACTGGCCGAAGAGCGTGTTTGTGGAGAGCAGCAGAGTGTATTTCTTGTTGTCCGAGATGACTATGAGCGGCAGGAGGAAGTCGTTCCAGACCCAGAGGACATTGGTTATGCAGACCGTGGCGGTGATCGGCTTGAGCAGCGGAAATACCATGTACCGGAACACCTGGAGCTGCCCGCAGCCATCCATCTCCGCCGCCTCCTCGAGCTCCTGAGGGATGCCTTTTACAAAGCCGTGATACAGAAACACCGCCATGCTCACACCGAGGCCCGCGTAAACGAGCGAGAGCCCGAGCAGGGAATTTTTCAGCTTGAGGGCGAGGATGACGCGGTATATGGGTATCATGATGGAGCTGAAGGGGATGAGCATTGAAAACACGAAAAGCCCGAAGATGAACTTGGACAGGCGCGTCTTCGTCCTGCACAGCTTCCAGCCGGCCAGGGAGGAGAAGAGTATGATGAGCGTCACGCTCACGCCGGAGAGCAGGACGGTGTTGCCCAGGCTGCGGAAATAGTGCATCTTGTCCAGCGTGCGGGCGTAGTTTTCAAAGCTCAGCGATTGGGGCAGGGAGAGGACGTTTGTCAGCAGCTCGCCGTTTGTCTTGAAGGAGTTCATGAGCGCCAGCAGCAGCGGTGCGAGCCAGAACAGCGCCCCGATGATGAGCAGGAGATGCACGAGGGCTCCTCCCAGTTTCCTGCGTCTTTTCACAGCTCCGCCTCCCTCGACTTCATCACCCGGAGCTGGATGAGCGTTATTATGAGGACGATGACAAACAGGATGGTGGACTTCGCCGTGGCGTAGCCGTAGCGTATGTTGCCGCGGAAGGCCTCCTCATAGATGTTCATGGCGACAGACTGCGTGGCCCGCCCCGGCCCGCCGCCCGTGAGAGCGTAGATGACGTCGAACACCTGAAAGCCCGAGTTCAGCGTCCAGAACACGCATATGGTCACGGCCGGGAGGATGAGCGGCAGCGTCACCCGGAAGAAGCACTGCCTGGAGTTGGCTCCCGCAAGCTCGGCGGACTCAAGGAGGTCCTTCGGCACGCCCTGGAGCGCCGCCATGTAGATTATCATGAGATAGCCCACCGTGGCCCAGGAGGCGACTATGATGATGGCCGCGAAGGAATACCTGGGGTCGCCTATCCAGGAGTGGTCGAGGAATTTCATGCCCCAGTTGTCGGCCATGTAGTAGAGCACCTTCGTGAAGATGAACATCCACATGTAGCCGCCGATGACCATGCTTATCATGTTCGGCATGTAAAAAATCGTGCGGTATACCCCGCGTCCGCGCCTGCGGCTTTCGATGGCTACGGCCAGCGCCAGAGCGGCCGTGTTGGCAACTGCGACCATGACGGCGACATATTTCAGCGTGAACCATACCGACTGCCAGAAATACTTGTCCCTGAACGCCGCAATAAAATTGTCAAAGAGCACGAATTCATAGTCTTTGCTCAGGCCGTTCCAGTCCGTCATCGCATAGCCGATGCCCGCGACGGCCGGATAGAGCTTGAATACAAGGTAGACAACGAGCGCCGGGGCGCAGAACAGCAGCAGCCTCAGATTGGCCCTCTTGGTTCCGCTCAAGCCGAACACCTCCGTACATGAGATAGAAGGGCGGGTCGCGGCCCGCCCTTCCGGAAAAATTCTGTCAGCCGGCTATCGTCTGAGCATACACCTCGTCAAGCCTCTGGATCATCTCATCCTTGGTCACGCTGCCGACGTAGTACTCCTGGAGCAGCCTGCCCTGCTCATCGGTGACGGCGGAGGGCAGCACCAGGTCCTTATAACAGCGCCCCTCGGAGACATAGGCCGAAGCGTCCGCCACCCAGCTCGCGGGCTCATATGTGTGGCAGGTGGCCAGAGGGTTGAAGGAGCAGCTCTCGAAGAGCGCGGAGGAGTCGGCGTCGTCCAGGACGTAGTTCGCAAACTTGAGCGCGAGGTCCATCTCATCGCTGGACGGGTGGACGGCCAGGGTGGTCGATACGGAGAGATTGACCCTGGTGCAGTCCACGTTGTTGTTTATGGGCAGGGCGAACACGCCGAGCTGCATGTCCGGGTTCGTCGTCATGATGGTCCCGGAGGCCCAGGTGCCCTGCACGAACATGGCGGCCTCGCCGTTTGCGAAGGCGGCGGCGCCCGCCTCGGAGCCCTGCTCCATCGCGCGGTCCGTGCCGTGCTGCATGATGAGGTCAATGACATCGAAAATCTCGGCCATCTCGGTGTAGGAGCCCTCGCCGGCATTCATCCTGTCCACCCAGTCGGGGACCTCGCCGGAGACCTTGCCGCCCAGCGTCAGCGCGGTCATGAGCTGCGGCACCCACTGCTCTTGGAAGGCCAGCATGAAGGGGGTATAGCCGTTTTCTTCCAGCACGGCGACGACATTTTTGAGTTCGTCCAGCGTATTCGGGACCTCGAGGCCGCACTCCTCAAAGATGGCCTTGTTGTACAGCGGGCCCCAGGCCTGGCTCTCGATGGGCACGCCCAGGAGTTTGCCGTCGTAGGTCACCATGGCGGCCACGTCGGGATAGATTTTCTCAGCCAGCGCCTCGCCGGAGAGGTCCGCGAGGTGCCCCGCGTCGTAGTAGGCGGCTATATTGTTGCTGTGCAGCGTGAAGAGGTCGGGCGCGTCGTCGCCGGTCAGCCTCGTCTGGAGCACGCTCTCATAGTCGCCGGAGCTGGGCATCTCGAGATTTATGGTGAGCTTGATGTTCTCCTCCGCCAGCATCTTTTCCTCAAACTGCTTGCAGTAGGTCTCCCACTGGTCCATGAACTGCGGGAAGCTCATCATTATGTCGAGCTCGGCCTCCACTGGCTCCTCGCTTACGGGCTCGCCGCTGTCGGCAGGCGGCTCCGAGCTGCCGACAGGCTCCGACGGCTCTCCGCATGCCGCAAGCGCCAAGAGCATGCACAGCGCCAAAAACAGTGCCAGGTACTTTTTCATTGTGTATCCTCCTTTTCATTTTAGTCGCTTTTACCAATCGCTGATTAAAGAATACACAACTTTTGTGCAAATAGCATTAGCTATGCTTGACCTGTTTTGTTGTCTGTTTTTGATGCCGCGCGTATCTCGCCCGGCGTCATGCCGAAATATCTTTTGAAGCACTTATAAAAATGCGTCTGGTCAACGAAGCGGAGCATCCTCCAGACTTCCTTTATCGGGAGGTTGTACTCGACGAGGAGGACCTTCGCCCGCTCCATCCGGCAGGAGAGGAGGTACTCGGAAAAGCTCCCCTTGTACTCGGCCTTGAAGCTGCGGCTCAGATATTCGCGGCTGACATAGAAGTGGTCGGCCACGGACTGGAGGCTCAGGTTCTTGTCGTAATTTTCGCTTATGTACTGCCTGACCTGGCCGATATCCAGCCGCCCGCGCTGCCTCAGGCGCCGGGCGGCCTCGTCCGAGGCCTCGCAGAACCATTCGCAGACGCGGTTCAGGACGCCGTCCATGTCGTCCCCGCTGCCGAACACGTAGCTGAGCTCGCCGCCGCCCTCCAGGCCGTTCTCCTGCATGAAGCCCTGCAGCACGGCGACGAGCGAGTAATAGCAGTATATCGTCTCCGGCAGGCCGGCGTCGCCGCCTATCCCGGCCTTGAGGGCGGCAAACCGCTCCTGTATCACCTTCTTGTCGGCGCTTCTCAGCAGCTCGCCCAACTCATACTGGAAGGAGCGGAAGCGCACCAGCCAGGGTTTGCCCTCGAGTATGGCCTGCCATTCTGAAGGCTTGAGGGCGTCCGCGGAGCGCTGCGACACCGCCCGAGCGCAGGCTGTCAGCTGCTCGTTGAGCTCCGACTCCTTGATGGGCTTGAGCAGATAGTCGGTGACGCCGCACTTCAGGGCCTGCCTCACGAGGTCGTAGTCGTCATACCCGCTGACTATCATGACCTGAGGCGGGCACGGCGCGCTCTGGAGCCGGGAGGCGAGCTCAAGCCCGCTCATGCGCGGCATTTTGACGTCCGATATCACGATGTCCGGCTTGAGCTGCATGACCAGCTCCAAACCGGCCGCCCCGTCTTCCGCCTCTCCGACCACGGCAATGCCCAGCTCGCTCCAATGCCCCAGGGCTTTCACGACGTCCCGGACGCAGGGCTCGTCGTCAATTATCACTGCGGTGCAGTTCATTATTTCCCTCCTCTCCAAGCCTGTCCCTGAGCACCAGCGTTACGACGGTGCCCTCTCCCTCGACGCTCTGGATGTCCACGCCGAACGGATCTCCGCCGTCGCGCAGCCGTATTCGCATGTTCACGTTGGCGAGGCCTATGTGCCGCCCCGAGCGAAGGCCGCCGTAGTTCGCCGTCCGCAGCGTCTCCCGGAGTTCTGCGAGCTTCTCCTGCGGTATGCCGACGCCGTTGTCGGAGACGGTTATTTCCAGCCGGCCGTCCCTGCGCACGGCTTCGATGGATATGTCCCAGCACGCCTTCTTGTCCGGCAGGCCGTGCTGAAAGCTGTTTTCGAGTATCGGCTGCAATATCAGCTTCGGGACCGGAGCGGCCGCTATCTCTCCGGGCACGGCTATGCTGATGTGCAGTTTGTCACCAAACCGCTGCTTCTGGATGGAGAGATAGCTCTCAAAATAGTGCAGCTCTTCGGCGAGGGAGACGGTCTCGTCCGTAAAGTTCAGGCTGTAGCGGAGTATGTCCCCGAGCGCGGTCGTGACGGAGTATATCTCGGGCGCGTTTTTCCGCAGGGCCAGGCCACCGATTACCTGCAAAGTGTTATATAGAAAATGGGGGTTTATCTGCGACTGGAGCGCCTGCAGCTGTGCGCTGCGGCGGGCTATCTGGCTGGTGTACTCGCTGTCCACGAGCTCCTTGTTCTGCTTTTGCATGAGGTTGAAGCTGTCCAGCAGGAAGCCTATCTCGTCGCTGCGCCGGGAGCGCACGAGCACGTTGTCCTCAAAGGTGCTGCTGCGCATCGTATTGGCGAGCTCGACTATGGGGCGGCTTATCACGCGCGACACTATGGCTGAAAACAGCATCGAAGCCGCCACCGCGAGTATCGCGACAAAAATGCCGCTTACAAGAGTGCCCTCGAGCGAACTGCGTATCGCGCTGTCCGGCATGGCCTGGACGATATTCAGCTTGCCGCCGCTGACGGAGCGGTAAAACCAGTAGCAGCCGTTTTCGTGGGTGTGGCCGGAGATGGTCCCGGACAGCCGCTCTGCGTAACCAAGCGCCTCTTCCGCACCGAATCCCGCGTATTCGGACATGTCGGATTCTATGACCTCTCCCTGGTCGTTGAAAAGTATGATGGATTCCTGCGGTGTGGATTTGATGGCGTCAAGTATGTCCTGCACAAAATAAGCCCTCAGCCGCAGCACCAAAAGCGCATATGGCTCGCCGTTTTCAAAGCGGTGCATCTGGTGCATGAGAAGTATCTCCCTGCCGTTTCTCAGGAACACCAGATTGCTCTGGAGCGCCTCGTCGCGAGAGAGCCACTGCTCCAGCCGGCCGTCCGTATCTGTGAAAAACGTACTGGAGCGCTCCGCGATGAGGGCCTTGTCCCGGCTGAGGTTGTAAAGCTCTATCGCGTTTATGTTCCTGTTTATGCTGACGGTCTGGTTGAGCCCGGTTATGAGCTCCAGCTTGGAGCTGTAGTTGAGCTCGTCTCCCTGTAAGCACCACTGAGAGAGGGCGCTCCTGAAATCCTTGTCTATTTCAACTTCGTAAAACGTCCGCGTATAGTCCTCAATTTCCATCTCCAGCCGCTCCTGGAGCCATTCCACGCTCATCTTGCTGTCATATACAAGCTGCTCCTCCATCGTCCTGTATGTAAGCATCAGAGCTACGCATAGCACAATCAACACCGGCACAAGCGAAATCAGCGCCATGACCAAAAACAGCTTGCGGTACAGAGGCCAGGCCGTAAATCCAAGCTTGGCTCTTTTCAATTTCACCACCCCGCAGTTCATATGTTCGAGCTCATATGAAGTTTATCACACACGCCGGCCGCCTCGCCAAAAGAGAACTGGCGCAGCTCCGAAACATAAGCACATGGTCACGTTATCGCAATGATATCCTGATTCAAAAATATGGAGTCATCCTTCGGGTGAATGCCCCAAACGGCAGCATTTTCAATATCAGCCAAGCTATTCACCCCTATAATTGACTGAGAACAGTATACCACTCCGGGCGGGCACATCTCAAGTGCATCACAGTTTCAAAGCAAATTCTGTCATATCTTGTCGAGCGGTTCTTGTTGCACTGGGCTGTCTCAAAGGCCGAACACGCGGACGCGGGCGTCCGCGCGCGGATAGACGGGCTGTGCCGGGAGCATAAGCCGAAGAAGTGCCAGGTCGCCGTCTACAAGTCCGGCGCCGGAGGCCTCTAGACCGGCTCGTTACCATGTTTATCGACTACGCGCGGCTCATGGCGGAGGACGGACAGCCAATGAGCATGGCCGGCTGGCTCGGTCAGACGGACCGGCTCCTCGAGTTCAGCCGCTGCGACGTGCTGCCCGGCAAGGGCAAGGTCTCGCGCGAGGCGGCAGCGCGGTGCGTCTCTGAGGTCTGTGAGCAGTTCCGAAAGCCTCAGGACGCGGAGTACATCTCGGACTTCGACCGGGCCATGTCAAAGTATCTGAAGGCAGGCCGCGGGGATGGAGAATAATCTCCGCATCGCGGGATATTGCCGCATTTCCCTGGATGACGAAATGGATAGGGACAATGTCTCCGTTGAGAACCAGAAGGCCATCATCCGGGACTTTGTAGAACAAAAATTTCCCGGCTCTACCCTGACCTTTTTCGAGGACCGCGACCGTTCGGGCTACACTTTGGCACCGTGGGAACCGTTCTGCTTTGGAATGCCGGACTTGGCAAAACGGAAGGGGTGGAGAGATACATAATAACGAAAAACCGCCCCACGACACTATTTTCTGTCGCGGGGCGGTCTACTGTCTTGCCTGAAAAATTTAGTCCAGCGGAAGCTTTACGGGGTGGCCCTCTGCGGCAGACTTGTCGGCTGCAAACACGATGGCCTGGGTCTTCATGGCGTCCGCCAGGCTGACCTCAGTCTCCTTGTCGTTGCGGATGCAGTCGATGAAGTGGTCGATCTCCTGGGGGAAGGGGTGGTGGGTCACATCGCCGCTGTCCGGCGTGGTCACAGGGATCTCCATGTAGTCCAACTGACCGGGAATCTCCTCAGGAGAGTAGAGCTTGTTGTTCAGCAGGGTACCCTTATCTCCGTACAGATGCAGGTTGAAGATGTAAGGGGAGATGGTGTCGTAACTGCTGCCGATCTTGGCCATAGCACCGTTGGCGAACTTCAGGATCATCACCAGAGTACCGTCGAACTCCAAGTCTTTCCGACATCCGCTGGTGTAGGCGGTGACCTCCACCACCTCGCTCTTCATAAACTGGCGCATGGCATCTACGGCGTGACAGCCGCCGGCCAGCAGGGAACTGCCGCCCACGCCCTTCTGACAGGTCCAGGAGTAGCAGGGGTAGCTCTCGGTGACCCGGTGGAAATAGTCGGTCTCGGCGTAGTACAGATTGCCCAGATACTGTTGCTGGAGTTTTTTGGCCGTCAGGAACAGAGGATTCCAGTGAAGAACATAGCCTACCAGGGTCTTGACCCCGGCTTCATCTACTGCGGCCTTCATGGCCTTGGCGTCGTCCCAGTTCAGGGCGATGGGTTTCTCAATGAGGATGTGCTTGCCCGCCTTTGCGGCTTTGATCGTCTGCTCCGCGTGGAGGTGGTTGGGCGTGCAGATACACACGATGTCCACATCAGGGTCCTTTAGTCCCTCGTCAATGGTAGTGTACACCCGGGCATCGGGAACACCGCACTCCAAGGCCTTGGTCCGCCCCTTCTCCTCGCTCCGGGACACCAGCGCCACCACCTTGGAATAGGGGTTCATGGAGAACGCCCGAATATGCTCGCCAGAGACCCAGCCAGTCCCCACGATCATCACGCCATAGATCTTATCCATTGAAAACCATCCTTTCATTGCCGCCGTAAGCGGTGATTTTTATGAATAGTAAGCGGAAAACAGGCTCCGTGCAGTATCCTTTGCATATCGCAGGGTCTGTTCCACCAGATAGTGGGCGGGAGGTGTCAGCTCTACCACGGCAGTTCCATCAAATCCGGTCTCAGCCAGGGCACGAACCACCTCAGGGTAGTTTACATCTCCGTCCAGCAGATTGGTAAAGCCGTTGATATTGTCCACAGACATCCGATAATCCTTCAGATGGACCTGCTTGATGCGCTTGCCCATGGTGCGGATCCACTGCTGGGGATAGCCGAAGCGTTTGGCGTTGGCAACATCGAAGTAGATGCCCAAGTTGCTTCGCCCGGTCTCATCCACCAGCCGATTCAACTCCAGAGGACTGTACAGGAAATTATTCCATACGTTCTCGATTGCCAGATCAATGTCCGGTGCGTAGTCGGCCAACCGGGCCAGGCGCTCCTGCACCCGGTCATAGGCCGCCGGGTAGTCCATCTCTTCGGTGAGCATCCCGGGAATGACCAGGATGGTGGAGGCGCCGAGGATACGGGCTCCATCCAGCATCTTTTTCAAAGCGTACTCACTCTTTTCGGCGGTCACTTCATCCTCTGCCGTCAGAGGATAGATGGAAAAGCTAACGATGCCGCCCACACTGCCAATGGAGATCCCGCAGTCCTCCGCCATATGGCCCAGAGTGCGGATCTCCGCTTCGGTGGAGTGCATATTCAAAAGAGGATTGTGGTATCCGCTGATGTCCAGCGCATCGGTGACACCGCCGCCCGGGGCAGCGCCGTCCGCGGCGGTGAAACAGATCTCCATGCGCTCATAGCCCAACTTGGCTGCCGAGCGAAGGACTTCCCCCACACTCCAGGACATGGGCCAGCAAAATTGATTGACGCCCAGTTTCATCTTTGACCTCCATACTTCCCCTATGGGAAGGTTATCTTACCGTTCCTTCTTAAATACGCCCTGACCAGCCACCACGCCGAAGATGATGAGGCCCTGGACGATGAGTTTACCCACTTGACCGATGGAGAGCATGGTGAGCAGGGCGAAGAGGAGCATCATGAAAAACGCACCCAGCACACAGCCCCACACACCGCCTTTGCCGCCCTCAATGGCATTGCCGCCAATGAGGACCGCAGCCAGGGAGTTGTTGATATAATCATTGCCCAGGGACAGGGAAGTGGTCCCGATGTAGCCAGAGGCCAGCAGGCCGGCCACTACCGCCAGCAGGGAGGACAATATATAGGTAGAAAACTTGATCCGCTCCACCCGGATACCGCACAAGCGGGCGGCCTTGGGGTTGCTTCCTACAGCGTAGAGCTTGCGGCCGTAGGGCGTGAACTTCAACACCACCCACACCAGAAGGGCCAGGGTCAGCCAGATCACAGTGGAATAAGGGATGGGCCCCACCAGGAAGCCGTTGCCGATCTGTTTCAGCCAGGGGGAGACATTGCCGCTGGGTGAGCCCCCAGTATAGACCAGATAGACACCTTGGAGAATGGACATGGTGCACAGGGTCATCACGAAGGGGGCGATGTTCAACTTGAGTACGCCGATCCCGTTGACCACACCGCAGAGCAGGCCCAGCAGCAGGCACACGGCTACGGCGGGCAGGATGTTTTCATCCTTGCCCTGCATGATGGAGACGGCGAATACGTTGGTCAGGGTCACCATGCTGCCTACGGAAAGGTCGATGCCGCCGCCCAGGATGACCAGCGCCTGTCCCAAGGCTACCACGCCCAGGGCGCTGGCCTGACGGGAGATATTCATGGCTTGGCCCACCGTTACGGAGCCGGGACGCATGATCCCCTGGATCGCGAAGAGCAACAGGATGACTCCCAGCAGGATCACCATCTGCTTGGCACTTTGCGAGAGGTTGCGGGGCGCCAGTTTACGCTCTGTCATGCTTCTTCACCTCCACCATGGACGAGAGGGAGTAGATGATCATGGCGACCACCAGCAGAAGTCCCTTTAGTACGTATTGATAAAAATGATTGATACCCAGAATGTTCATCATATTGGAGAGCATTCCGATAAGAAAAGCTCCGGCGATGCTGCCCGCCACCATGCCCACGCCGCCGGTGAGGGCTGTGCCGCCAATGGCGGCGGCAGTGATGGAGTCCAGACCGAAGGTGGTGCCCACCAGGGGATCGCCGATCCGTATCCGGCTGGCCAACAGCAGGCCGGTGACCGCCGCACACAGAGCGGCAATGACATAGGTCAGCACGCTTACCCGTTTAGTCCGCACACCCATAGAGGCGGCGATGTCGGCGTTGTTACCGACGGCGTAGACCGACACGCCGGTGGGCGTGCGGTACATAAAGCGGCGGATGATGAGATAGACAATAAGCAGGATGAGGATAGACATGGAGAAGATACCGGCCCGAGCCATCATCACTTTTGCAAAGCCGGCATTGACCTTTCCGCCGGCCACAGGTAGTACGCCCTGGGCCACACCGGAGAGCAGAATCATCATGCTTAGGGTAGTGATGAGGGGCGGTACCTTGGCGTAGTTTGCACCTATGCCATTACACAGTCCGACAATCCCGGCGACCAGAAAGACCGCCAGTATACCCAGCGCCAGGCTGAGGCCCGTCCCGGGCTTCATCACCACGGCGGCAATGCAGGTGGACAAGCTAATGAGCGAGCCTACCGACATATCGATGCCGCCGCCGATCATGACTACCGTTTGTCCCAGGCTGACTACGGCCAGAGGAACACACTGGACGATGATGTTGCCGATGTTTTCCGCTGAGCGATAGGTGGGGGAGATCACGACCATGATGAGAAAGACTGCCAGTAAAAGCCCGTAAATGACGAACAGGCTCTTCATTTGCGGTCGAACGGTATGTTTGAGTTTCACGTTGCGCTCCCCTCCTTTTTTCCGCCGCTGGCCGCCTGCATCAACCGCTCTTCCGTGGCCTCTGCCCGGGGTACTTCGGCAGTGAGATGTCCCTCATAGAACATGAGGATGCGGTCGCTCAGGCCAATAAGTTCCAGCATATCGCTGGTTAGAATGACGATTCCCATGCCCTCCTGGGTCAGTTCGTGGATGATCTCATAGACCGACATCCGTGCTCCCACGTCGATGCCCCGTGTGGGCTCGTCCACGATCAGTACCTTGGGACCAGCCATCAGCCAGCGGGCCAACATCACTTTCTGTTGGTTGCCGCCGGACAGGTTTCCCACTTTTTGCTCCAGAGAAGGGGTCTTGATCTTTAGACGTCCTGCCTGGGCCTGAGCCTGACGCTGCTCCTCGTCCCCCTTGATCAGGTGGAATTTGGATATGACCCGTTCCAGAGCGGCCAGGGAGGTATTCTCCCGGATAGACTCATGGAGGATGAGCCCCTCACCTCGCCGGTCGTGGGTCACATAGCCCAGCCCGCTGCGGATGCGTCCGCCAATGGTCTGCTTGGGGGCTATGCTCTGACCGCGGACAGTGATCTCCCCAGCGGTGTAGCGCAGGTCTCCAAAGATGGCCCGTACGGTTTCCCGCTGGCCTTGGCCTTCCAGGCCGCCCAGGCCCACGATCTCTCCCGCACGGACGGTAAAACTGATATCTTCCGCAGCCCCGGGGACCCGCAGGCCCTTTACGTCCAGCAGGACCTCTCCAGGCGTGACAGCGGAGCGGTCGGGATAGATGTCGCTGAGGGTCCGGCCCACCATCATGGTGATCATCCGGTCCTTGGAGATATCCCCACGTTCCAGCTCACCGGCGTTCTTGCCGTCCTTGAATACGGTCACCCGGTCCGCCAGATGGACCACTTCTTCCAACCGGTGAGAGATGTAAATGATACCTACGCCTTGATCTCTCAGCTTCAGCAGAATGGCGAACAGTCGCTCGACCTCTTCTTCGCTGAGCGCGGCGGTAGGCTCGTCCATAATGAGAAGTTTCGGCTCACTCAGTACCGCACGGGCAATCTCAGTGAGCTGTTGATCTGCCAGCTTCAGGCTACCAACCTGGGCGTCGGGGTCCAGTTTGTACCCCAGACGCTCGTTCACTTCCATCACCTTCTGCCGCATGGTCGCCCGGTCCAGAACGCCCTTGCGGAGGATCTCATGGGAGAGGAACATGTTTTCCGCCACCGTCAGGTTGGTCAGCAGGTTGGATTCCTGATGGACGAAGCCGATCCCGTGGTCATAGGAGGTGTTGGGGTCGGGCAACTCCACTCGTTTTCCATCCAGCCGTATCGTTCCTTCCGTAGGAGTCAAAAGACCGCCCAAGAGGTTCATCAGCGTACTCTTTCCCGCGCCGTTTTCTCCCACCAGAGCGTGGATCTCGCCCAGTTCGCAGTTGAAATTCACGGAATCCAGCGCCGTCACACCAGCAAAACGCTTGGTGATCCCACTCATTTCAAGATAGGGATGCTCGCTCAATCTGATTCACTCCTTCCGCCCTGTAGAAGGCGAAACCTTGGTCTAAAATGCACTGGGGGAAAATTCCCCCAGTGCATTTGGAATCTGTGTAGTACGTTGTTGTCAGCCCAGGCCCTGGGTGCCGTCCTGGCCATCGCCGTACAGGGCCACGCGGTCCTCTTCGGACATGTGGGTGTTGGCCCAGAAGCTGTCGGACAGGTCATCGCGGACGTAATCGTTCAGCTGGTCCTGGGTGATAACGGGGATCTCTACCACGGTGTCCTTCTCGGCAGGAGCGTTGCCGTCCAGGATATCCAGACCAATGCGGGCACCCTCGGCGAACAGCCAAGTGGGCATGGAGGTGGCGATAGAGGTGAAGCCGTTTTCAGTGTTGTCGCGCCAGATCTTCAGGAAACCGTTGTTATCCTCGCCGGTCATGGGGCACAGGGGACGATCAGCAGCCAGGAAGGCCTCCACGGCGCCACGGGTCATGTCGCCGCCACAGGACCAGACGCCATCAATCTCGGGGAATGCGGCCAGCAGGTTCTCAGTCGCAGTCTTGCCCTTAGCGTAATCCCAGTCGGCGTATTCCTCACCCAGGACCTTGATGTCGGGATACTGGTCCAGAACTTCCTGGACACCAGCCCGACGATCCACGGCGGAGGACAGACCGGCCATGCCGTTGAGGATGATGATGTTGCCCTTGCCGCCCATCTCTTCGGCCAGCCACTCCATACCCACGCGGCCGAAGTCCTGATCCTTGGCGGACACGGAGGCATCATACTGGTCCGTGTTCACAGGAGAGACGCAGGTGACCACGGTGATACCCTTGGACTTGGCGTCTTCAATGACGGGCACCACGGCATCGGGAGAGATGGCCTGGAGCATCAGCAGGTCGATGTCCTTGCTGATCAGGTCCTGAATGTCGGAGATCTGCTTGTTGACGTCGTTATTGGCGTCCGTGATGTAATACTCGCCCACGCGGGGATCGCTCTTCAGGTAGGATTCCAGCTCATTAACGCACTGGACGCCCCAGGAGTTGCCCACCCACACGTTGGAGAAGCCCACCTTATAGGTCTTGGGGCCTTCCTCCATTGCGGCGGACCCGGCGGGATCGGGGGCGGGAGTTTCTTCCGAGCCTCCTCCGCATCCCACCAGTCCAAGGAGCATGACCAGTGACAGAGAGCCGACTGCAAGACGTTTCAGCATACTTTTCATTGTTTTTCGTCCTTTCCTGTTCAAATTGGTGGTGGTTATCGGCGAATAGTAAAATACACAAAAATGTTTCTGTACCGTTCGCCTTTCCTGTTTATAGTGTACACCTCATTTTTGTCAATGACAATTGCAAATATGGTGGAATTACTGACAAAAACGGCTTGTTTTTCAAGAGACTTCCTCTTTGTCCCAGCTTGTGATATACTATGGCACAACCAATGGAGGTGCTTGAATGGACGGGATCAATTGGAGTTATGATTTTCTTCCAGGCTTCCCTATGCACATTTTTCCCTTTACCGTCTCAGGAAACCGGGATAGCATCCACTGGCACCAGTACTACGAAATTGGCCTGTGCGTCAATGGACGGGGCAAATTTGTCTATATGAACAAGGTGTACAGCGTAAAGAAAGGCGACCTGTTCATCTCCAATAACTTTGAAAACCATGTAGCCATTGGCGAGGATGGGGAAGAGACGGAGTACATCTTCCTCATTTTTCTGCCAGAATTTATCGCCCATCCCCACGGGCGGCAGTTTGACCTTTCCTATCTTTCTTTTCTGAAATACAATCCTCTCACCTTTACCAATAAGATCGACGCAGAGCTTCCTGTAGCGCAACGGCTGTACAGCTTGTTCAATGAGACTTTGGCGCTCTACCAGGGAGATGACCCTTTTCGCCGGATGGAGCTGGACATCAAGGTGCGGCAGATTCTCCTTGAACTTTCGCGCCACTACGCTCAGAACAGTGAACAGGAGGATACCGGGGATGTTCTGCTGCACGTCAAGGTGCAGAAAGCCATCAAGTATCTGAACATCCATTACAGTGAAACTATCACCATTGACCGTATGGCAGCCCTGTTGGATATGAATCCTTCTTACTTTCGCCATCTTTTTAAGAAGTCCACCCAGATGTCCTTTAAGTCTTACGTTACCTATCTCCGCCTTTCCCAGGCTCAAAAGTTGCTTATTGCCACCAACAAGAGCGTCAGCGAGATCATTTCCGAGGTGGGATATAGCAATATCAGCCAGTTTTATACGGTCTTTCACAAGTTTGCCCATATGTCCCCGGCGGAGTATCGTCGCCAGTACCGCAACGGCCTGGACTGATTTGCGCCAGCCTTTTTGTGAATCCCAGTAAAACTGAACGAGGACACCACGGAGTTTGGCACCCTGCGGCAGGGCAAGTACACCCGCAAGAAGATCAATGGCAGGGAGCTGAAACGGGACGAGAATGACCATCTGGTATTTGAAAACCACCATCAAGCCATCATCGACTACCGCACCTTCGCCACAACGAAAGCCCTGCGGGAAAAGCGCACCACCTCCTGCTACAGGGGTGTGAAGATCAACGACAACATCTATTCCGGCTTCCTGTCCTGCGGCGACTGCGGCAGCCCCATGTTCGCCATGAGCCGGCAGGACTTGCGGGACGCCTACCGCTGCGGCGGGTACCACAAGCGGGGGGTGAAAGCCTGTACCAGCCATCACATCCGCGTGGACAAGCTGGATACGGTGGTGAAGGAATATGTCCGCAAGGTAAAGGAAAACTCCTCAGTCATGTTGGAACGCCTCAACGCCGACCTTGCCCGCGAGCAGGAGGACATCGGCGAGACCGAGCGCTCGGCGGAGCATCCGGCGGAAGTCCTCGCCGATTTGCAGGAGGAACTGAACGCCGCGAAGCGCCAGCGCATCCGGGATATCATGAAGCACCCGGAGAATGAGGAGACCCTGGAAGAAACCTACAATGATTTGGAAAGCGACCTGCTGCGCCGCATGGATGGTCTCAATCACCATATCACCATGACGGAGGACAAACGCAACACCATCATTCAGATGAACCGCATCGCCAAGACCGCCATGGAGGTATTCGAGGATATCCTTCAAAAGCCCAAGCTGGAACGCAATGATTTGGAGCTGATTATCGAGCAAATCAGGGTCTATGAGGATCACATCGAAATCCAGCTCAAGGCGGACATTGACGCCATTCTCCAGAGCGGCACGCTTCCGTCACAGAGTGAAGAAACCGTCGCCGCCATAGGGACGGAGGGCACCGCAAATTTTCCTGAAGGCATCGTGGATAGCTTGCAGGCCCAGTTCGTCCAATCGTCGAAAAACCGCTTGGACAAGGTCTACGATGTCAATGTGATCCGAAACGGAGCGCATCTGAAAATAGGCACACCGCCGCGCCGACGGCCCCGGCGATATCCCTACCTGCTCCGCATACCAGAAGCAGCGCTGCCCCTGTCCGGGGCAGCGCTGCTTCTGGTATGCGGATATCCAGGCCTTCTTCTTTTGCATGGACCGCCGGGATGCGCAGGTCCGCCGCCGGCATAAGAGACCAGGCTCCCGCGTCGTCTCCTCTTGCCCGCCGCTCAGTCCTTCTGCATGATCTCCAGCATGTCCGCCGTGAGGTCCGTGGTATAGGGGTTGAGGCTGTGGGTATTGACCAGCTCCAGCACCTGGTCGGGATAGAGCTGATAGCACCAGGTCCAGCCGCGGTAGGTGATGGTGCCGTCCCCAGGCAGCACCGCTGTGGTCAGTCCGGCCGAAAAGTCAAAGTCCAGGGCCTTGGTGCCGAAATAGGTCAGCGCGTTCAGATCCAGGTCGGTCTTCACGTTGTTCAGGAGGATATCGATATATTCCGGGAATTTCTGCGGGTTGGCGACGGCCTTTTTCAGCACGGCGGTGAGCAGGTCCCGCTGGGTCTGTGTGCGCCCCACATCCGCGCCGTTGTAGATGTCATAGGTGTGGACCTGCCCCGCGTCGTCGATATAGGAGTTCTGCCGGCAGCGGGCCACCTTCAGCGCGTCGGCGCCGGAGAGCCACTGGCTGCCCTTATTGTAGTGGATGTGCAGGTCCTGCGTGGGGTCGTCGTAGCTCATATCCACCGGCACGTAAAATTCCACGCCGCCCACCGCGTCCACCAGGCGGACAAAACCGCTGATGTTGACCTTGATATAGTAGTCGATGGGAAAGCCCAGGATCTTGGAGACCTCCGTCTTCAGCCCGTCGATCCCATTATAGGCGTATGCGGCGTTGAGCTTGTAGAAGTTCTTGCCGTTGGACTCCCGCACCCCGTTGATAAAGGTATCCCGCGGCAGTGAGACCAGCCCCACCGTCTGGTTCACCGTGTCGTACGTGGCGACCATCATGGTGTCGGTGTTGCCGTTGCCCTGGTCGCTGGCCACCAGCAGAAAGGTATAGGTATACTCCTTGCGCGCCATGGCAGGCTCCGGCGCCGGGGTAACGGCGGCCAGGCGCTCGTCCACTTCCGTATCCGGATCATCGGTGGGCTGTATGCCGGCCGCCGGCGCGGGACCTGTAAGCTCCGGCGGCCGGGCCAAATAGCGGTATACGCCGTAAAGCACCACGATGACGGCGGAAAGCGCCACCGCCACCCGGTATAGGATCTTTCCCACCCGCCGGGCGGGGGAAACTGCGCTCTTCATGACGCGTCGGGCCAAGGGAGACGCCCCCTTCTTTTGTGAAATGACAACACCGTTCCGGCCTTGCTTCGACCAGCCCGAAACACGGCCTGACGTCTGTTTGAAGCACTGGAAAATGGCGCAGGCGCGCAAACGGACGCTAGTCCAGTATACAGGTTCCGACGAACGGGGGCAAGGAAAAGTTTCACGGTTTCGATTATTTTAAGAAATTGCCGCCGTCCCCGGGAAATGCCTGCGTTACATGCAGCAGCAGGGTCTCCGGCTCCAGCTGAGCCCGGTACCCGCCGCAGTTGGGGCACATCCAGCCGTAGTATTCCCGCTCGGGACGGCCGTATTGCGCCAACAGGCCCATGAGCGCCCCGCCGTGGGATACCACGCCTACCCGTCCAAAGCCCCGGCGCCCGGCATCCGCGGCCACCTTCTTCAGGCCGGCGGAGACCCGCTCCACCACCTGTTGGGCCGATTCGCCCACCGGCAGGGCGGCAAAATTAGCGCCCCCCGGCGCACCGATCCAGGCTTGGTAGAGAGGATCGTCCTTCAGCTCCTCGTGGTTTTTCCCCTCAAAGGGGCCGAAGTCCGTCTCCCGCAGCTCGTCCACCACCGTCTGTTCCACCCCGGGCCACAGCAGCTGCGCCGTCTGCCGGCAGCGCAGCAGGGGACTGCGGTAAACATGCTCCACCGCCGGCAGCGTCGGCCCCACCTGCCAGGCCAGCGCTTCTCCCTGGGGGGCCAGGGGCACGTCCAGCGTACCGATGAACCGCTTCTCCAGGTTGCCCTGGGTGGTGCCATGCCGGATCAAGATCAGTTCCATGTGCCTTCTCCTTTCAGTACCATGCTCAATCCGCAGAAGATACGCTCCACACGTTCGGCCCGCGCCGCCAGGCGGCAGCACAGCCGTCCCACCTGCTCCCGGCGCAGCCGCTGCTCCGGGTCGGCGGGCACCACGCCGCTGCCCACCTCGTCGCAGATCAGGATAATCTCCGGGTTGGCCGCCAGCAGCTCGTTTTCCTCCAGCTCCGGCCACTGCTCCACCCCCGCGAAAACAGGGCGGCTGCGGGCCGTCTCCGGGTCCCTTGCCACCTGTTCCGGCCCCAGGCCGGTCTTCTGCAGCACATACTCTAGCTTCCCCTGGCCCGCACCGCCGATGATGAGGATCATCCAAACACCTCCAATCGCATGCCCACGGCCGCTCCCAGCACCACTGCCAGCTCGCACAGCTGCAGAAAGAAGCCGGCCAGATCCCCGGTGATGCCGCCGAACTGGCGCCGGGACATGACGGTGTAGTACAGGCAGACCAGCGCCGCCCCCGCCAGCGCGCCCGCTCCCGCCCAGGGGGAGAGCAGCGCCATGGCCCCACCGGCCGCCGCCGTCCACAGACCCAGGACGCAGCGCGCCTTCACGGCGTCCATCGGCGCGGTGAAGGCCGCCAGCAGCCCGCTGCCCCGGGCGTTGGGCAGCACGGCGGCAAAGAGGCCCGACAAGCTCCGGGACAGCACCGGGCCCAGCGCGAGCACCCACGTTTCCCGCCCGGCGGGCAGCGCCTCGCACCAGACGGCAAAAAAGCAGATCAGATACAGGCAGCAGCAGATGATGGCAAAGGCCCCCGTGTTGGAATCCTTCAGGATCTCCAGCTTCCGCTCCCGGCTCTGGTGGGAGGACAAGGCGTCGCAGGTATCGCAGAAGCCGTCCAGGTGGATGCCGCCGCTGACGGCCACCGGCAGCAGCAGCGCCCCGGCGGCGCAAAGCACAGTGCTCAGTCCCAGCAGCTGACTCAGGCGCAGCCACAGCCACAGCAGTCCTCCCGCCGCCAGGCCGACCGCCGGGAACCACCACAGGGCCCGGGACAGGCTCTTCTCGTCCCACTCCACCCGGGGCATGGGCAGCTTGGAATACATGGCAAAGGCAATGACCAGGCTTTTCACACCGCTTCCCCCTTCCAGCCGACCGGGATACCGCATACGACCTCCCAGACTTGCTCCGCCGCGGCGGCCAGCTTCCGCTCCAGACGCGCCAGCTCCGCCAGCCAGGCCCGGGTCTGCGCCGCGTAATCCATACCTCCGGCGTACACGTTGCCGGTGACCACCGCCAGCAGGGCCGAGCGCTCCGCAGCCCGGAGCACCCCCCGCAGCACCCGCTCCGCCGCGCCCGCGGCCCCAGCGGCTCCGAAATACTCGTTGGCAAACAGGTTGGGCAGATCCTCCAGCAGCACGGCGCAGCCCTCCGGCAGTGCAAATCCCGCCAGGTCTGCCGGGCGCTCTATCGTCTCAAAGCCCTTTCCGGCCCGCATGGCCCGGTGCCGCTCCACCCGGGCCTCGCTCTCGGCGTCCCACACCTGCATGGTGGCCAGATAGAGCTTGGGCTCGCCCCGCGCGCCCACCAGGGCCTCGGCAAACGCCGATTTGCCGCTGGAGGCGCCGCCGGACACCAGGATCAGCATTCGTCTTCCCCCCCCAGGGGCTGATACGCCTCGATCTTCACGTCGTCAAAACTCGCCATCTCCCGGTACACGGCAAGGCCCATGTCCAGCAGGGGCATCACCGCCACCGCGCCGGTCCCCTCTCCCAGCCGCATCCCGGCAAAGAGGAACGGCCGCAGCCCCAGCGCCTCCAGCACCAGGGTCCCGGCCGGCTCCTGCGAGGCGTGGGAGCCCAGCATGTAATCCACCGCCGCCGGGCAGAGACGCGCGGCGATGAGGGCGGCCACGGAGGAGATGAAGCCGTCCACCAGCACGGGAAGCCGGCAGGCCGCGCCTCCCAGGAACACTCCGGCCAGCCCGGCCAGATCCAGTCCCCCCACCTTGGCCAGCACGTCCAGGGGATCGCCGGGGTCGGGGGCGTTGACCGCTACCGCCCGCTCGATTGCGGCGATCTTCCGCCGCAGCCCCGCGTCGGAAAGCCCCGCGCCCCGCCCCGTCATGGTCACGGCGGGTTGGTCCAGCAGCACGCAGGCCACGGCGCTGGAGGTCGTGGTGTTGCCGATCCCCATCTCTCCGGTGGCCAGCAGGCGGCAGCCCTGCTCCTTCAGCTCCCGCGCCACCGCCGCCCCGGTCAGAATGGCCCGCTCGGCCTCCGCCCGCGTCATGGCGGGGCCCCGGGTCATATTGGCGGTACCCCGGCGGACGCACCGCTGCAGGATGCGCTCCCCCTTGACCGGCCGGGCCACGCCGATGTCCACCGGCACCACGTCCGCCCCGGCGGCGCGGGCCATGGCGCACACGCTGGTATCCCCGGTGGACATGTTCTCGGCGACGATGGCGGTGACCTCCTGCCCGGTCTGGGTGACCCCCTCCTCCACCACGCCGTTGTCGGCGCACATGACCACCACAGCCCGCGGGGCGGTCTCCACGTCCGGACTTCCGGAGGCCCCGGCGAGGCGCTCCACCGCCTCCTCCAGCAGACCCAGGCTGCCCAGGGGCTTGGCGATGGAATCCCACCGGCGGCGGGCCGCCGCCCGGGCGGCCCCGTCGGCGGGACGAATGGATGCGATCAGTTCCGGTACGGTCATTGTTTTAACTCCTCTCGTTCTCCCAGCAGATAAAAACGTCCCTTGGGAAAGATGATGGACACCCGGGTCCCCTCCCCCGCCTGCGAGGCGATGGAGAAGCCCAGCCCCAGCCGCCCGCACAGCGTTCTGCACAGGTAAAGGCCCAGTCCCGTGGAGCGTTTGGACAGCTTCCGGCCATTTTCCCCGGTAAAGCCCTTTTCACATACCCTGGGCAGATCGGCCTGCGGAATCCCCACCCCGTTGTCCGCCACGTTCAGCGCCACTGACTGCTCCGCCCGGCTCTGCGTAAAGACGAGCCGGGGGTGCTCGCCCCGATATTTGATGGCGTTGGAAATGAGCTGGCCCAGGATAAATTCCACCCACTTTCCGTCGGCGTAGGCCACGGCGTCCAATCCCTCCAGCTCCACGGAGAACCCCGCGGCGATGAGCGGCCGGGCGTACTTCTTCACCGCGTCGGAGGCCGCTTGGCGCAGGGCCATGGGGCGCACCACATAATCCCGCTCCACCGCGCCGCTCCGGGCGTAGAACAGCGCCTGCTCCACATAACCCTCGATTTGAAACAGGGCCTCCTCCAGCCCCTGAAGCGGTGGACCCGGCAGGTTCTCCAGGGTCAGCCGGGCCGAGGCGATGGGCGTTTTGACCTCATGGACCCAGGTTTCGATGTATTCCCGGTAGTCCGCCATGTCCCTCCTGGCGGCGGCCAGGGCGTCGTTCATGGCCTTGTTGGTCTCCTCCATGGCCCGGCAGAACAAGACCCCCTCCGGGAAAGAGGGCTGTTCCAGCAGCTCGGAGAACAGGTACTTGCGCTCCAGCGCGTCCAGCATGCCCATGGCTTCGTCGTAGAATGTCTTTTTGCGGATGTATTCCGCGGTCAGGGGCAGCAGTCCGCCCAGCAGAAAGACCAGACACAGCAGGGCGATGGCCCCCGGATGGACCGACAAGACCCAAAGCAGCACCGCCGAGAGCAGCACGGAAAAGCCCAGTCCCGCCAGATAAGGCGCCTTGTCCCGCCAGAACCAGCCCGCCGTCACAGCTGATACCCCTGTCCCCGGCGGGCGGTAAGAAACCCCTCCGCTCCCAGGCCCTCCAGCTTTCGCCGCAGGCGTGCGACATTGACGGTGAGGGTGTTGTCGTCCACAAAGGCGTCCGACTGCCAAAGCGCGTGCATCAGCTCCTCACGGGAGACGATGCGCTCCGGGTTTTTCAGCATAAGCTGGAGAATGCGCGCCTCGTTGCGGGTCAGCTCGGCCTCCCGCCCGTCCAGCAGGACCGTGCTCCGGCTCAGGTCCAGGGTCAGGCCCCGTTCCGACAGCACCGCTCCGCCCTGGGCGGGATAGGCCCGCTGCAGCAGCCGGCCGATGCGGGCCAGAAGGATCTGTGTGTGATAGGGCTTGGTCAGAAAATCGTCGGCTCCCAGGTTCATGCTCATCAGTTCGTCCAGCTCGGTGGAACGGCTGGTGACCACAAGGATGGGCAGCTGGGACTGCCGCCGCAGCTCCCGGCAGACGTGATAGCCGTCATACCGGGGCAGATTCAGATCCAGCAGGGCCAGGTGGGCCCCGCTGTACAAGATCTGTCCGGCCACATCCTCGTAATCGTCGGTGGAGGCGCAGACATAGCCGTACCGCTCCAGCAGCGCGGCCAGCTCCCCCCGCAGCGCGGGGTCGTCCTCCACAAGAAAAATGGTATGGGACATGGTATCCCTCCCTGCGTTGTGATCTTCCGGAAGCACGGAGCCCATCAACGGGCGCCGGGCGGTTCCGCGGTTCCTTCCGCATTATAGCAGAAAAAAGCGGCGCGTCCAACCCCGGACGCGCCGTCTGATCACCAGAATATACCCAAGATCCGTTCACTGATGGCATAATAGAGGGGGATGCTCAGAAAAAGCATCCAGCCCGGGTGCCAATTATCCAGCAGAAACCCTGTGATCAGGAAAACAATGACCACAATGATCGGATATACGTCACCCAGTCCCAATACCGCGCTGGCGGCAGGCAAAGCTACCATCAGCACCAGGGTCAGCAGCCACAAAAGCGCTTGCTTCTTTTTTTCAAACACCTTTTTCTGCTGCTTTTCCCAGGCCCGCTCCGCTTCGTCCCATTCCCGCGCGGCGGCGAAGACCTCTGCCTGCTCGTCCTCCGCCTCCTCCGCCGCGGCCGGTCCCGTCTGAGATGCATAGGCGTACTGGCTTTCGCAGCGGTCGCCCCCCTGAGCCGGCTGCAGCAGCAGCTCGTCCAGAGAAATGCCGTAGAGCCGGGCCAGGGCGATCAGATTATCCGTATCGGGAGAGGACTCCGCCCGTTCCCACTTGGAAATCGCCTGGCGGCTCACCCCCAGCCGGGCCGCCAGGTCCTCCTGGGATAACCCCCGCTCCCGCCGCAGCGCCACCAGCCGGTTTGCAATCTCTAGATTCATTCGCCAACGCTCCTTCTCTGTGCTTGTGCGTTCAGTTTACCAGATTTCCGCCCGCCGCGCCACCCATTTTACGTTTCAGCGTCCGCAACTATCGGTTGCGTGCCCCTGAAATCAGATAGATTCGCTTGCCAAACCGATAATGGATATGGGGGCCTCCCGCCCGCTTTCCCTTTTGATTTCTCTTTGCGGCCTGAATGCGTCCTTACCGTCATACAATCGGAAAGTATTCCAGCCGAAAAGTCCGGTCCTCTTGGGATGCGAACAAATATGGTGCTTCTCTAAACCTTATACCACTTCTTGTTCCCCTCCTCATGGCGTATAGATAGGCCGATCCACCGCCAAGCTACCGCCCAGCGCCAAGGACACCTGCCAGCGCCGCCTCCACCGCGGCCAGATTGTCATGGTTGGTAATGCTCTCCATTGCCGCACGGTCCATGGTGCCGTCTTCCTTTTACCGACACCACCCCCGAGGTAGGGCTCGTGGTTCTGTTTCTTCATCGCCGCAGAGTATACCGGCCACTTGGCGGCCTCGGTCTTGGCGTACATGTCGGCCAACTGGAACTGGGTGTTCTGGAACTGGGAAATGCGGCGGCCGAACTGGACGCGCTCCTTCGTGTACTCAATTGCCGCATCCGGTGCGGCCTGAGCTTCGCCGCAGACCTGAGCCGCACTCTTCAGGAACAGCTGTTTGCAAAGGACTTCTTCTGAAGAAGAGTACCATTGTAGATTCCACGATCCTTGCCGCCCCGTTTTCCGCAAAGAACCAGGACGGGCAGTGAGATCCGAATGCGCATCAGATGAAAACGGCAGGGAATGACGCTTTGGGTACAAAGCACATATCGGGGTAGATATGGATAGCGGCTTTTTGAACCGAAGGAAAAGCCGATTGCAAATCGCCAAAAGGGCAAAGCGGCCGTGCGCAGAAAGAAAGCGTCCTGACCGCAAGCCTGCAAAACAGGCCAAGCCCCAAAAGGCTGGGCCGCAGAGCGCACAGCAGACCATACCCCACAGGGAGCGTTTCAAAGATGGTATCTGCCGGATAAACGACAAGAGACGCGCCGCCAAGTCAGAGCGGCACGTTCCCCAGCAGAATGGTGACGGCCAGGAATGCCAGCGCGAGCATCAGCAGGCGCCAGCCGGAATAGCGGAAATGTGTTTTGAGGTCGATCCCGGCCGCGCCCAGCATCAAATGCGTGCTGGGCATGATCGGGCACGCCATTATGCTCATGCTGTAGCCGGGCGCCAGCGCGCAGACAGACTGCAGCGCGGAGAAACCGAAGTTGGCCGCCACGCCATTGATAACGGGCGTGACGCCGAAGCTGTAGGCAGTGAGCCCCAAAAAGCAGCCCAGCGGATAGGACAACGTGCCGAATATGGTGAGCAGATATCGGCTCCAGCTCTGTGGGAACACCGAAACGAGGGCTGTGATCATGGCGTTCAGCACACCGGAGTCATTGAGCACATTGCCGAACACACCGCCAAGCACCATGGCAAGGCAGATCATCAGTGCAGTGGACGCATGCTCACTGAAGTGTGCCATCTGCTCCTTTATGGTGCGGTAATTTACCAGGACCGCCACCGTATAGCCCGCCATGAACACAACGGCTGTATTCACGACATTCAAAAACAGCAGAATGAGCACGGCGACCGTAAGGACCGTGTTGAACGGCAGAAGGCGGCGCGCCCGCGCAGGCAGCTCCTCGCCCGAGGATTGGAACATGCTTCCATAGGCGGTCTTGTCGTTTAATCCCGCGGCGATGCGCTTTTTTTCCGTGTACGCAGTTCCCAGGAGCACCAGTGACAGGATGCCCGTCATGCACAGCAGCGCAGGCAACAGCTCCTGCCAGATGTCCAGAACATCCAGTCCCATCACAACGGAGTTCGTCAGCGTCACGGAACCCCATGGCAGGAAGCTCCAGATGCCCACCACGGCCGAGAGAATAAACGTAAGCACGACGGGCCGGATGCGCAACTTTTTATAGAACGGATAGAGCGCCGGAATCGTAACAAGGATGGTGGAAGGGGCCTGCCCGTCCAGATGGGAGCAGATGGAGACGAGCATCGTGGCGAGCAGCACGGGATAGATGTGGCTGCCGATGCGGCGTGTAATGCCGCCCACAATGGTGTCGAAGACGCCCAGTTTGTTCATAAGCGTAAAAAACAGGATCGCAAACGCCGCCATGATGCCGAGCGTTGCCGTGGATGCGATACCGTCCGTGATGTAGCCGCTGATCTCGTTTAAGGGGATACCCAGGCACAGGGGGATGAGCAGGATAACGATGACGAATGCCGCGGGCATGATAGTCTTGTTGCGCGCGAGGAGCACGATGAACAAAACGATGCCCAGCAGGCCCACCAGAGCAAGCATGATACAGATGCCTCCTTAATTTTTGAGATTCGGAATAGACGGGCGGACAGCGGCCATTTTGGCCGCATTTGAAAAAAATAGTCTCACAGACTATAATAGAAGAGCGCAGAAGAGAACGGGTACCTCCCGCGGCATCAGAGCGAAGCGGGTTGGAAAAGGAGGGTCTTGGATGAAACTTTCACAGATGCGGTATTTTCAAGCCGTCTGCCTTTATGGCAGCACCACGCGCGCGGCGGACTCCCTGTTCGTTTCACAGCCGTCTATCAGCATGGCCATCAAAGAACTTGAGGAAGAACTGCACGTAAAGCTGTTCGTACGCCAGAACAACCGCATGATGCTCACACGCGAGGGATCGTTTTTTTTGGAGCGCGTCAACCGTGTGCTGGACGAGGTGCGTACGCTCGAGCAGACGATGCAGCATCTGAACAGCAGCAGCACCGTAACGCTCAGCCTGCCGCCCATCGTGGGCGATTTTTTCCCGAATCTTCTCGACCGCTTCATGCAGGAATATCCCGACTACCGGCTGGAGGTATACGAGGACGCACAGGGGGAAGTGACAAACCTGCTGCGCGAGAGCGAGCGCGATTTTGCCGTGGCCATCCTCAACAGTATAGGCGACCAGGAATTTGTCACCTATCCTTTTTTGAAGGTGGAACTGATGCTGTGGACGAACATCCACAGCCCCCTCGCCCAGAAGGCACGTGTCTCATTCCGGGACATCGGCACATCGCCCATCGTGCTATTCAAAGACAGTTATTACCAGAACTCCATTATCAAGAACTATTTTCAGGAGGCGGGCATTGAGCCGAACGTGATGCTGTATGCGAGCCAGACAGCCACCATGAAGAACTTCGCACGCAAGAACCTGGCCTCCACGTTCCTGTTCGTAGAGGAGTGCCCCGGCGAGCCGCTGCTGCGCGGTGTGCACTTCGAGCACCCCATTATCTTCTCCGTCGGCCTCATCCGTCTGCGCGACAAGCACCTCAGCAAAGCGCAGGAGGCCTTCCTTGCCCATATGCTGCACACGGCACCGGGCACGTCTGCATCCTCCCAAACCTAGCGTACCCTTTCGTTAAAAAGATGTAAAATAATTTTTTACAATAACCCTATAAGCAGTTTTGATGGGTTTTTCCATCAAAACTGCTTTTTTATGCACAATATACAAAGAGTTCGATAGCCATTCGGCAAAAGAGAAATTTTGAGGTTTCTCTATTATGTTTTATTATAATTGAATAGTTTTTCTATATTGTACAGTCCTTCTTTCGTTCCCTATAATAAAGCTGCGCTTCACAGCAAAACTGTTCGACGGCCGATTCGAATGCGCTTGCATGAAAAAGGAGGAAGGAAAATGTCCGAGACAAACAACGCAAAGGTGAACAAGGGCGGCATGTACGCTGTTTTGTTCGTCGCATACGCCATGGTGAACTTTCACCGCTACGCCACCAGCATGACGGCTTCTATTCTCGCAACCGACCTTGCGCTCGACGCAGGCCAAGTCGCTCTTTACATCGGGGTGTACACATGGTGCAACGCCATCATGCAGCTGCCTGCCGGCCTCATCACGGACCGCATCAGCGCGCGCAAGCTGCTGAGTGTGATCTATCTGTTGGCGGGAGGCGGCCTTCTGCTGATGGCCTATTCGAAAAGCTTTCCGCTCATCCTCGTGGGCCGCGGCATCCTAACGGCCGCAGTGGCCTGTGTGTTCAACGTCTGCAGCCGCCATATCGCCTCCTGGGAGAGCGCCGACAACTATAAGCGTGTGAACAGCATGTTTATGACGGCCGGAAAGATCGGCGGCCTCGTCGCGACCACGCCGCTCGTGCTGCTCATCGGCGGCATCGGCTGGAACAACACGTTCGGCCTCATTGCAGCCGCCTCTATCCTCGTGGCCGCGGGCGCATGGATATTTGTACGCGACCGGCAGGGGGCGCTGCAGAAGAAGGCCGTCTCTCCGCTGGCTTCTGTCAAGCACCTCGCCCGGACGGGCGGCTTCTGGCTCTATTGCTTCGCAGGCGCGCTGGTGGGCATGACGGTTCCCATGGTATTCTCGGCGTGGGGCGGCACGTTTCTTGTGCAGGGGCTCGGGGTAGATCCCGTCGTCAGCAGCAATATCTTAATGGTGGGCAATATCGCCTCGTGCATCGGCGGTGTGACCATCGCGCTCGTGTGCAAAAAGATTCCCGCAAAACCGCTTGTCGTCATCTCCTACATCGTCATCTCTGCCTGCGTGGCACTGCTGGCCGTCTTCACCACCCAGCTTTCAACGATTGCTTATGCCGTCATTTTTGTCATTATGGGCTTTACCTTCTATACCTCCACCACTTCGGTCTATGCCCTTATGCGTGAGATGTGCGGTGTAAAATTTATCGGCGGGTTTATGGGCGCTTCCAATTTCATCTCGTGGCTCGTAGGCAATGCACTGGTCTCCACCATCTGGGGGCTGTTTATCCCGGCCGACTTCAGCATCGCGGGCTTCCGCAACGCGCTGTTCTTCCAGCTCGCCATCTCCATCGTCGGCCTCATCGGTTTCATCGCACTCAAGCCGGGCATGCTCAAAGGTTGCTCGGACAAGGATATCGCTGCACTGGAGGCCGCACTGGAGACACAGAAGGCGGCGGACTGAATCAAGGCTAAACCGCCGGAAGAATGGGAGCTGTAAACATGAACAGACGTACCAGGGCAGAGATATTGGAGAGCCTTCGGGAAAAGGAACGCAACCGTGCGCTCATCCTTGGAACAGGGGCCGGGACCGGCCTCTCCGCCGTGGCGGAGGAAAAGGGCGGCGCCGACCTCATCATCGCCTACGCGACGGGCCGATACCGCATGGCGGGGCGCAGCTCCATGACGGGACGCTTCGCCTTCGGCGACGCGAACGCCGAGACCGTGCGCATGGCGGCTGAGCTGCGGCCGCTTGTTCGGCACGCCCCACTCATCGCAGGCGTGTTCGCGCAGGACCCTTTCCGTGATATGGACGCCTTTCTGGACGAGCTTACAGCGCTGGGCTACGAAGGAGTGCAGAATATCCCGGGTATGGGCGGGCAGGAAATTATGGAGGGCGCGGGATGTGCGGCCGCACTGGAGGCGGTCGGATACGGCTTTGCCCGCGAGGCAGAGCTTGTGCGCAAAGCACACCGGCGGGGCCTGCTTACAACGCCCTACTGCTCCCGCCCGGATCACCTGAAGCTTCTCGTAGAGGCCGGCGCGGATGTGCTGGTGCTGCATATGGGGCTCACAGGGCGCGAGAGCGACCACAGCATGGTCATCACACCGCTGGAGCGCTGCGCCGAGCGCATCAACGCCTTGAGCCAGCTTGCGAAAGAACTGGACCCCCACGTGATCGTACTGTGCCACGGCGGCCCCATTGTGAGCACAGTGGAAATGCGGTATCTGATGCAGCGCTGCCCCCGGCTGGCGGGGTTTTACGGCGCATCCACCATCGAGCGCATCCCGGTGGAGCAGGCGCTGATGCAGAGCGTGCGGGCGTTTGGGGCGCTTACCCTCAGCTCAAAAAGGAGAGTTTGAATATGAGATCATTTACAAGAGGCGAAGTATTGTGTGCGCTGCGCGCTGGACTGGCCGAAGGGCGCCCCATCCTCGGTGTGTGCGCGGGCATCGGTCTCACGGCTAAATGTGCCGAGAGAGCCGGCGCAGACCTTATCTTTGTCAACAATACCGGCCGGTTCCGCATGTCCGGGCGCAATGGGCTCCTCGCAAAATTTTCGTTCGGCGACGCAAACGCCGTCACCGAGGAGATGGGTACAGAAATCCTGCCGGTGCTTGCCCACACGCCCGCCGTGGCGGGTGTGTTCGCTCAGGATCCCTTTAAACGCATGGATATGGTGCTGGAAAACCTAAAACGCTGGGGGTTCGCGGGTGTGCAGAACAGCCCCGGGATGGGGATGATGAGGCCCGCCATGGCCAAGAACCTGGAGGCCGGCGGTCTTGGCTTTTCCAAGGAGATTGAGCTTGTGGAGACAGCGCGCAGTATGGATCTTCTCACGGCTCCCTTCTGTTATGATGCCGAACAGGCCCTGCGCTTGGCACAGGCAGGCGCGGACATTCTCCTGCTGAACCTGGGCTTGACGGCGGGAAATGACGACGGCGTCGAGGTGCCGCCGCTCGGTGCGTGCATCGAGGAAATGCGTGCGATACTCGCGCCCGCAAAGGATGCACGCCCGGACGTGCTCATCATGTGCCACGGCGGACCTCTTGCCACGCCGGAGGATGTGCAGCGCGTGTACGACGCCATCCCGGAGATGGACGGTTATCTGGGCGGCTCCTCCATCGAACGCATCCCCGTGGAGCGGGCCATCATCAACGTCATCCGTGATTTCAAGCAGATCGCCGTGGAAAAACAGGAGGAGTCCGTATGAAGAGCATCGCTGTTTTGGGTGCGTTCGACACGAAGGGTGCAGAGTTAGCCTATCTCATCGACTGCATCCATGCGCTCGCACCGCTTGCGGACGTGATCTCAGTGGACGTGAGCGCGCGCGCCCATGAGGCCGTATTCTCCGCCACTATCCCGAACGTGGAGGTAGCTCGTCTGGGCGGCGGAACGTTGGCGGCCCTCTCATCGGGCGACAGGCTGGAGGCTGTCACCGTGATGATTGAGGGCGCGAAACGGTGTATTCAAGATCTGTATAGCACAGGCCGTATCAGCGGCGCCATCACACTGGGCGGCGGTTCCGGCACAGTGCTGGGCATGCAGGCTCTGCGGCAGCTGCCCGTCGGTTTTCCCAAGGTCATGGTCTCCACCATCGCAGCCAGCGCCACAACGGGGAGGCTGTGGCAGGGCACCGATATTCTCGTCATGAATTCGGTGGTGGATATCGCCGGCCTCAACAGCATTTCGCGCGCGGTGTTCCGGACCGCCGCCGGCGCGGTCACAGGCGCCGCACAACTGGGGCCGGCACCCACGCTGAAAAAGGAAAAACCCGTCGTGGCCGCTACGATGTACGGTATGACGACGCCCGGTGTGGAGGCCGCGAAGGCCTGGCTCGAGACAAACGGCTATGAGGTACTGGTATTCCACGCCAACGGCGCGGGTGGGCAGACTATGGAGGAATTAATCCGCGGCGGCGGCATCGACGGTGTGCTGGACCTCACCACCACCGAGTGGGCCGACACCCTGTGCGGGGGCGTATGTGCCGCCGGACCCGACCGCCTCGACGCCGCCGCGCAGGGCGGCGTACCGCAGGTGGTGAGCGTAGGTGCCCTGGACATGGTGAATATCAACGAAAGACCGGTGCGCTTTTCCCACCGCCTGTTCCACGGCGGCGAAACAAGCAGCCTCATGCGCACGACGCCCGAGGAGAACCGGCGCCTAGGCACGATTATCGCCGACAAATTGAATGCGTGCACGGCCCCGTGCGCACTGCTCCTGCCCCTGCACGGCGTATCGCAAATCGACCGCGAGGGCGGCCCCTTCTGGGACCCGGCGGCCGATGACGCATTATTCAGCGCCATCCGTGCCGCGCTGGTATCGCCGCTTGTGGAACTGCAGGAGTTGCCGCTGCATATCAATGACCCGGCGTTCGGAAAAGCCGCGGCGAAGAAGCTTCACGCGCTCATCACGGCGGGAAAGGAGCACCGCACAGCATGTATATGACAAGAGAAGAAGTGCTCGGACGGCTGCGGGCAACGCTGCGCAAAGGGCAGCCCATCGTGGGCACAGGCGCAGGCATCGGCCTTGCGGCGCGCGCCGAGGAACGGGGCGGCGCCGACCTCATCATCGTCTATGGCACGGGCAAGTACCGCATGGCTGGGCGCAGCTCCATGGCTGGGCGATTCGCCTTCGGCAATGCGAACGATCTGGTGCTCAAGATGGCACAGGAAGTCATGCCCGTGGCGCCCCATACGCCAGTCCTGGCAGGCGTATTCATTCAAGATCCCTTCCGCGACATGATGGGGTTCATAGAGCAGCTCAAGCAGGCGGGCTACAGCGGCGTGCAGAACGTACCCGGTATGGGCGGGATGGACCAGATGGAGGGTGCGCGCACTGTGACATCCCTGGATGCCGCAGGCATCGGCATGGCGATGGAACTGGCGTTCCTGCGGGCCGCAAAGGACCGCGGCATGGTCACGACACCATACGCATACAACCTCACGCAGGCCGTCCAGCTGGCTGCAAACGGTTCGGATATGTTGTGCCTGCATGTTGGCCTCACGACAAAAGGCCTCACGGCAGCCCAGGTGGCGCCGCCGATCGAGCGGTGCGCACAGATGCTCAGCAGCTGGATTGAGGCAATCCGTGCCGAGAATCCCGATACCATCATCCTCTGCCACGGCGGCCCCATCGCAGAACCGCAGGATTTTTCATACATCATGCGTCATGTGGAGGGCATTTCCGGCTTCTACGGCGCGTCGTCAATCGAGCGCATCCCGGTGGAAAGAGCACTGGTGGATGCCACGTCCCGGTTCCGCACGCTGCATATCGCGCCCCGCCCGGATGCCGTGTAGCAGTCCGCGTGCGTCCGGCACCAAAAACGACAAAACGGAACGCAGTATCTTCCTTTTTCTATTCCACAAAAAGTGCGTCTTTTCAGAAGATGAACTCGCCGGGCCCCGAAGGACCCCTGCGCCGCATCGCTCATAAAACAGCAAAACCCCCCCTTCTCGTTTCTTTTTATGCTCCCCGCACGTTCTGAAAAAAGCGGCCGTCTCATGACGGCGAACCAAAACATGCATGGTGCACCGCCTTTTCAGAGCCACGATTCTTTCCGATCTTAAGCGAACCCTCCGGTGCGGCGCTGAATAACGCGCCACATCGGAGGGTTTCATAAAACTTCAGGTTTCTTTACCCCCTGCCCCGTTGTGTCTCCACAATTTCATTTTTGCTGCAGTTTGGAATTACAGCCATCGCGCAACGATACCCGCAGCGGACAAGGGACAATACGCCTGCCAGCGGCCAAAATCAGCGCTGACGGCGTTATTGCCTTCGGCGGGCGCCGCCCGGCAAGGGGGATAACGCAGCCGGCGGGCCTATTGGTCCCGAAAAACCGTATTGTCCCTTATCCTCCGGGGGCGGCGTATGATAAGAGACCGGTTGACAGGACCTCTCACAGCTTCCCATCAACCACCCTCGTTCCCACCCTCCTTCAGGAAAACGCTGCTGCAGCTCGTCTTGCGGCGGGAGACGCGCTGTGGTATGCTTTGATTGACATCCTGTTTTGGGAGGAATGTGCCATGGACCGGATCGTTCCAGGCCCGTATCCCTATGATCCTGCGCTGTCTGCGCCGCCGCCTCCGCCGCGGGACTACCGGCGCCCCGGGGAAGCATTGCGCCGGAAGCTGGTTCGCCGCCGGGAGCATGCCCAGGTGCGCTCCTGGCGGCCGCCGGAGGGGGTGGCGGTCCACCGCTTCGTCTACCCCGGCGCGGACAGGGCGGCCATTTCGTGCTGGAGCGTAGCGGCGGGCGAGGCCGCCGAGCGCCGCCCCGGTGTGCTCTACTTCCACGGAGGCGCCTTTCTGTTCGCGCTGGAGCCTATGATGCTGGAAAACGCCGCCTGGTTTGCCGCCGCGCTGGGCGTACGGGTCTTCCTGCCGGAATACCGGCTGGCCCCGGAGCACCCTTTCCCCACGTCCCTGCTGGATTGTTTCCGGCTGCTGCAATTTCTGTCCGCCGGGAACGCCCCCTGCGCCGTGGACCCGGACCGTCTCCTTCTCTACGGCGAGAGCGCCGGAGGCTGTCTGGCCGCCGGAACTGCGCTGCTCGCCCGGGATCGGGGCGGCCCGCCCCTCCGGGGGCAGGCCCTGATCTATCCCGTCCTGGACCGGACCATGGCCTGTCCCTCTCACCGGCTCTTCCCGGCGGCCCCTTGGCCGCCCTCCGCCAACCGCCAGGCGTGGGAGCTCTATCTGCGCCGCGGCGCGGGAGACATGGCCGCTTACGCTTCCCCGCTGTCCGCCCAGGACTTGTCCCGGCTTCCGCCCGCCTATGTGGAGTCCCAGGAATTTGATATCCTCCGGGACGAGGCCGAAGCCTATGTCCGCAGGCTCCGAAGCGCCGGAGTGGCTGCGCAGCTCTGGCGGGTCCCCGGCTCCTACCACGGCTTTGACGCCGACCGGGACAGTCCCCTGGTCCGTCAGGCGCTGGAACGCCGGGTCAGGGCCATGGCGGCCATGCTGGATCTCTGAACGGGCCTTCTTTTACGAAAACGGTTTACTTTTATCCGAAAATGTGATAAGGTAAAAAGACCAAGGGAGGGAGGAGATGGAGAAGCCTATGACCATCAAGGATATTGCCCGGATTGCCGGAGTTTCCCCTGCCACCGTCTCCCGCGTGATCAACAACAACCCTGCCGGAGTGAGCCGGGAGACCCGCGCACACATCCAGCAGATCGTACAGACCTACGGCTACCAGCCCAACAACGTAGCCCGCAGCATGATCACAAAGCGCTCCAATACCATCGGCGTGGTGGTGCCCGACATCGTAAACCAGTTCTATACCCTGCTGCTCAAGGGTGTGGAGGACATGGCCGCCTCCCGCGGCTACAGCGTGGTGCTCTGCAACTCCAACAACAACGAGGACAAGGAGCTGCGCAACCTCAGCTATCTGCGGGACAACTACGTAGCGGGCATCATCTACAACAACTACCGCATGAGCGAGCGCACCGCCAACCTGATCCGGAGCAGCCGGGTGCCTCTGATCTTTGTGGACAACTGGGGCGATCCCATCGACGGCATCTGCGTGCGCATCAACCATCAGCACGGCATGGCGGCAATGGCCAACTATCTGCTGGACATGGGGCACCGCGCCTTTGCCTATCTGGCCGGACCGGAGGGGGTCTTCTCCGCCGATATGCGCCGCCGGGGCTTTCTGGACGCGCTGGAGGAGCGGGGCATCTCTTTCGCCCCCAGGGGCGTTTTGCAGCACTGCGCCTATTCGGAGGACGCAGGATATGAGGCGGCCAAGCAGCTGCTGGATGAAAAGCGCTCCATCACCTGCTTTGTCTGTGCCAACGACCTGATCGCCTACGGGGTGATCCGCCTGCTCAACGAACGCGGCCTGCGGGTGCCCGACGACTGCTCGGTCACCGGCTTCGACGACATTCCCTTTTCCCGCCTGCTCAACCCCGGGCTGACCACGATTTACAACCCGGTGCAGCAGCTGGGGCGCTCCGCCGCCCAGCTGCTCATCGACCACATCGAAGGCGCCCCCCCGCCGCCGCAGCGGGAGCTTCTGTTTGACACCCATTTGGTGCGGCGGGCTTCCGTCAAATTTCTGCCGTCTTGAAGGAAAACGTTTTCTCTTTTTTCGTTGACTTCTGCAGTGCAGTGTGCTATTCTGATCCTGCGAGCAGAACATAAATCGCTCTCTTTGGAACTGGAACTAAAACGTTTTATCTCTGAACCAATTATTTTATGGAGGTGTCAAAATGAAAAAGCTTGTCTCTTTGCTCCTGGCCGGTCTAACGCTCTTCTCCCTTGCCGCCTGCTCCGGCGGCGGAAGCGGCGGAGGCGGGACGGCCGCCCCCCAGAACTCCGGTACGGGGGAGGGCGGCGCGGTCCGCACCCTGACCGTGGCCAACTGGCAGGGCTACGGCTCCGATGCGGAGTACGCCGTCCAGGCCTTTGAGGAGGCCAACAACTGCAAGGTGGTCCATCAGTATTTCGATTCCGAAGAGGCCCTGCTGAACATGCTCCGCCAGGGCGGCCTGGGGCAGATCGACGTGGTGCTGCCCAACATGGCCTATGTGGCCATCGGCAAGCGCGAGAACCTGTTCCAGCCCATCGACGTGAGCCGGCTGGAGAATTATGGCGACCTGCGGGAGGACATCCGCGATGTGGAGGATGTGAAGGACGCCGACGGCAACATCCTCGGGGTGCCCTGGACCTGGGGCACTACCTCCCTGGGCTATAACCCGGACGCCATCTCGGACACGGTGGATTCCTGGGGCATCCTGTGGGACCCTGCTTATCAGAACAAGATCGCCTTCTTTGACGACCACACCACCGCGGTGATGATCGCCGCCACCTACGCCGGGGAAGATCCCTACGATCCCGACCTGGACGTGGTGAAGGATACCCTGCTCTCTCTGAAAGCCAACTGTAAGCTCTTCTGGAGCAGCTATGACTCCTTTGCCAAGCCCTATTCCGCCGGCGAAGTGGTCGCCGGCAGCGTCTGGTCCGGTGCCGCCACCCAGCTCAACGCCACCGGCCAGAAGATGACCTATGTCTATCCCAAGGAGGGTACCATCGCCTGGGTGGACTATTGGGCCATTCCCAAGGACGCGCCCAACGAGGATCTGGCCTACAAGTGGATCGACTGGATGACCTCTCAGCAGTTCCAGTCCACCTATGCCGCCGATCTGGAGATGCAGCCCCCCATCCCCTCCAACACCAAGGTGCTGGACAGTCTCTCCGGCGATGTGAAGGCCGCCCTGTACGTCGACAACGGCCTGCCGGAGAAGCTGGTGTTCCAGAAAGAGATCCCGGAGGAGACCAACCAGGCCTGGCTGGACCTGTGGAACGAGGTCAAGGCCTCCTGAGCACGCGATCATCAACGGGGGAGACGGATCCGCGCAGCCGTCTCCCCCGTCTTGTTTCATCACTCTGAGAAGGGCGGAACGCGCATGACGAAATCCAAACTTTCTACCTGGCTGCTCATGCTGCCCAGCACCGGGATGCTGGCTCTGCTGGTGGTGGCGCCGCTGGCTGTGCTGGTCTTTGCCAGCCTGATCCAGGGAAACAACCTGGCCCTGGATGCGGCGCTGAGTCTGGGCAATTACGCCACCATTTTGGAAAAGGGGCTCTTTTTTCCGCTGATGGGCAAATCCCTGGCCATGGCGGGCAGCGTCACCGCGGCCTGCATCCTGCTGGCCTACCCTACCGCCTACGGCCTGGCCAAATGCGTGGGCGAAAAGCACCGCAACCTGCTGGTGGTACTCATCATCATCCCCTTTTTCACCTCCCAGCTGCTGCTGATCTACTCCATGATGGTCCTGCTGCAGGCCAACGGCCCTGTCATGAGCCTGCTGGGCCTGTTCGGCCGGAACGCCTCCACCTCCATCCTGTACACCAATTTTGCGGTGTTCCTGATCCTGCTGTATGAATTTCTGCCCTATATGGTGCTGTGTCTTTATTCCTCCATGTGCAAGATCGAGGATAACCAGCTCTACGCCGCCCAGGTCATGGGCGCGGGCAAGGCGCGGCGGTTCCTGGACGTGATCTTCCCGCTCTCCTCCCCCGGTCTGCTCTCCGGCATCATCATCGTCTTCGTCCCGGCGGCGGGCAGCTTTGTAGAGGCCAATCTGGCCGGCGGCACCAACGGGATGCTGATCGGCTCCTATATCGACACCAACTTCTCCGTATCGCTGAACATCGGCCGGGGCTGCGCCCTGTGCGTGCTGTTCCTGCTGGTCCTGTGCGTCATCACGCTTATCATCAACGCCGTTATCCGCGGCGTGGCAGGGAGGCGGCTATGAAAAAACGGTATCCCTTCATCCGGGCGGTCATGATCGTGGTGTACGCATTTATCTTCCTGCCCATCTTCATCGTCGCGCTCATGAGCTTCAATGCCTCCCAGTACGGCACCTTTCCTTTCGTATTCTCCACCAAGTGGTACGTCCGCCTGTTCACAGGGGCCAGCCTGGGGGGCGCCACCTGGCTTTCCATCTGGTTTTCCCTGCTGGTGACCCTCACCATGGTGGTGGTGGGCGTCATGACCAGCCTGGGGCTCAAACGCTCCAACGCCAAATTTGCCAAGGTGTTCTCCGCCCTGCTGAACATGGGCGTCATCATCCCCTGGCTGGTGCTGGGCGTGGCGCTGCTGATGATCTTCAATTTCATCGGCCTGGGCCGGTCCTATCTGGGCATGTATCTGGGCAACAGCATCTGCGTGCTGCCCTATGTGGTACTGCTGGTCTACCCGGCCCTGTGCGAGCTCAACGACAACCTGGAGTTCGCCGCCCGCGCCATGGGGGCGAGCCCCCTGCGTGCCTTCTTCACCGTGGTGCTGCCCGGCATTTTCCCCGCCGTGGCCGCCGGGGGCCTGATGGCCTTTATGGTCTGCTTCAATAATTTCGTCATCCAGTACTATCTGGCCCCCTTCGGCGTGCGTACCCTGCCCCTGGAGATCTACAACATGGTCCGTGTGGGCTATAAGCCGGACATCAACGCCCTGGCCACCATTATGGTGCTGGTCTCCACGGCGCTGGTCTATCTGGTGAACAAGCTGGGTTACGGCAGCAAGAGGTCTCTGCTATGAGCGGGGCGGCGCTTCTGGTCATCGACATGCAGCGGGTCTACGCGCCCGGCGGCGCGTGGGCCACGCCGGGCTTCGACCGGGCCGAGGCCAATATCCTGCGCCTGTGCCGGCGCTATCCCAGGCGTCTGTTTACCCGGCACCTGCCCTTTTCCGATCCCCCCGGCACCTGGAAGCGCTACAACGCGGAGTTTGCCGGGATCAACCGGGATCCGGAGTGCGCCCGCCTGGTCCCCGCTCTGGAAGCGCTCGGCCACCTTTCCTTTGAAAAGCAGACCTATTCCGCCCTCTCCAGCGGCGCTCTGCGCGCCCACCTGCTGGCGGCGGATTACGCTGAGATCCTGATGACCGGCGTCCAGAGCGAATTCTGCGTCCTGGCCACCCTGATGGACGCGGTAGACCTGGGCCTGCCCGTTACTCTGGTATGGGACGCCTGCGCCGGCTCCAGCCCCGCGCTGGACGCCGCCCTGCACGATATCGCCGCCCTGATGCCCTGTCAGGTACGGCTTGCAACGACGGAGGAAGTACTCAATGGCTGATTTGAAGATCGTGGACGTGCGAAAAAGCTACGGAAAAAAGGAAGTGCTCAAGGGGGTATCGCTCACCGCCGGGACCGGGGAATTCCTGGCTCTGCTGGGCCCCTCCGGCTGCGGCAAGACCACCCTGCTGAATACCATCAGCGGCATCGTCCGGCAGGACGCGGGTCAGGTGCTGGTGGACGGCCGGGACATCAGCCGCTCTCCCATCGAGAAGCGCAACATCGGCGTGGTGTTCCAAAATTACGCCCTGTTCGCCCATATGAACGTATTTGAAAACGTGGCCTACCCCCTGCGCCTGAAAAAGGTCCCCAAGGCGGAGCTGCAGCAGCGGGTCGGCCAGGCCCTGGAGACCGTGCGGCTGGACGGCTACGCGCCCCGGCGCATCGCTCAGCTCTCCGGCGGCGAGCAGCAGCGGGTGGCTCTGGCCCGGGCCATCGTCTACCGGCCGGACATCCTGCTGCTGGACGAGCCGCTCTCGGCCCTGGACCGGAAGATCCGGGAGCAGATGCAGATCGAAGTACGCCGTATCCAGCGGGAGATCGGCATCACCACCGTCTTTGTCACCCACGACCAGGGGGAGGCGCTCTCCATGGCCGACCGGGTGCTGTTGATGCACGGCGGGCAGATCATCGAAGACAATACCCCCGCCGAGGTGTACCTCCACCCCAAATCCGCCTTTGCCGCCGACTTTATCGGGGCCTCCAACGTGCTGGAGGGCCGCTACGAACATGGCCGGGTGAACGCCGGGGGGCTGGCCCTGCCCGTGGGCGAGCAGGCCGTCTCCGACGGCGCCCGGGTGCGCGCGCTTATCAAGGAGGAGAACCTGGCCCTCCTCCCCCCGGGCCAGGGGGATCTGAGCGCCCGGATCCAGGACAAACTGTTTTTGGGCCAGTCCATCCGCATCACGCTGCGCTGCGGGGAGCGCATCCTGTTCGCCCTGATCCCCGCCCGGGAAGCCGAACCGCTCACCGTGGGCTCCGACGTGGACCTGCGGGTCATGGGCGCGTCGGTGTTCGCTTTGTAACCCCCCGGCCGTCCCCGCGGGGCTGTCCAATCAAACACCGCGTGCGTGCGCGGTAAGGAGGGCATTATGTTTCAAATTTCAAGGGAAAAATACTTTAATACCTGGAGCGCCAAAAGTCCGGCGGCCATGATGTTTCTGCCTGCCCGGCTGTCCGTGTCTCTGGGGGCGTACAGCTTTTCCAGCGGCGCCTACACCAGCTTCCCCTTCAGCGAACACATCAAGCTCTATGAGCACGACGCCGACGGCCGCTACTGCCGTCTGACCGCCGAGCACAACGGCACGGTACTCCAGCTGGAATACTGGAAGAGCGACCCCTGGACCGTCCGGGGCCGGGTGAGCACCCTGGCCAACGGGGAATGGGGCCTGCGCTTTCTGCCCGTGCTCACCGTCGGGTTCGAGGGGGACGGCTGCGTCTCCCGCGCGCCGGACGGAAGCGTCGCCATGGCCCTGCGCAGCTACCGCTTTGCGGTGGCGCTGAAGGACCGCCCCATCCGGGAGTGCCTGACCGACGACGAGGGCTACGTGGGCCGCCGCATGGAAGAGCTGGGCTATTACGCCCCTCTGGAAGACGCTCCCCGGCCCAGGTACCGCAGCTTCCTCTATAACCTGGAGGAGACCCCGGTCATCGACTTCGCCCTGTGCGCAGCCAATGGGGATGCCGGCGCCCGCGCGGGGGCGGAAGCCGCCCTGGCGCTGGAGCAGGACGCGCTGGACGCCATCCGCGCCCGGGCGGGAGAAGCCCTGCAGCAGGAGGGCCGCTTCGGCTGCTGCGCGGAGGCCCTGCGGGACGTGATGGCCTGGAACACCTTGGCCGACTTCAAAAACGGCCGGGTGCTCACCTCCCTCACCCGTTTCTGGATCGATAAGAAGTTCGGCGGCTGGTTCCTCTGGCTGGACGACGTGCTCTACCACGCCCTCTGCGCCGCCTGGTCCGGCGATTGGGCCACCGCCCGCTGCAACATCTGCGCCAGCATGGAGAACGCCGTCCCCGCCGGGAACCTGGCCTGCCTCATGTCGGAGTTTACCGAGTGGGTGGACCGCTCCCAGCCGCCCATCTTCGGCTATATCGTACTGAAATACTATGAGCTGACCCACGACCTTTCCCTGGTACGCCAGGTGTTCCCCACCCTGCACCGGGCGCATCTGTGGTGGTTTGAGCACCGGGACGGCAACGGCAACGGCGTGCTGGAGTACGGCAGCTCCCCCGACTGCGGGGACGGCCATTTCAAGCGCACCAAGCTGGCCGCCAAGGACGAGGCCGCCATGGACAACAGCCCCATGTACGACAGCGCCCGCTTCGTGCCTGAGGCAGGCACCCTTAACATGGAGGACGTGGCCCTCAACAGCCTGCTGGCGCTGGAGGGAGAGTCCCTGGCCAAGCTGGCCCGGGCGCTGGGGGACGCGGATACGGCCCGGACGCTGAGCGCCCAGACCGACGCCTTCAAGCGCCGCATCGACGAGCGGCTCTGGGACGAGGAGCGGGGACTTTACGCCAACCGCCACTGGGAAAACGGCTTTGTCAGCCCCTCCCCCACCAGCTTCTATCCCCTGGTGGCCGGCATTCCAACTCCGGAGCGGGCGCGCCGTCTGGTGGAGCACATCTTCGACGAGAGCGAATTCTGGACGGCGGCTCCCCTGCCCTCCATCTGGCAGAAGGACCCCGCGGTCCGGGACGACGTGTACTGGCGGGGGCGCATGTGGCCGCCGCTGAACTTCTTCACCTACCTGGGCCTCAAGCGCTACGGCTTCCAGGAGGAAGCCCACCGCCTGGCGCAGCGCAGCGCCCAGGTCTTCGCCCGAGCCTGGGAGGAGGAACGGGCCTGCTATGAGAATTACAACACCTTCACCGGCGTGGGGAAGAGCGTGGACGCCGATCCCTTCTACGGCTGGGGCGCTCTGCTGCCCCTGATGTGGGTGCTGGAATTTGTAGACACCGACCCCGACGGCGGTCTGAGCTTCGGCTCGATCTCCGGAGAGGCGATGCAGCTGCGCCACCTGCGCACCTATCTGGGCCAGATGGAGCTGCGCCTGGGCGACGCCGCGCAGGTGGACCTGGACGGCCGGACCGTCTTCCGTTCCAACGCCCGGGGACGCTTCTCCGGCTTCCTCTATGAAAGCCACTACGCGCAGCTCACCGTCCCGGCCCAACCGGAGGAGTCCTGGGTGGAATTCCCGGCCGCCGAACCGGTGTCTGTCTGCGTGAATGGAGCGGCCGTCCCTCCCGCCGCCCGCCTCTCCCTCCCGGCGGGACGCGCCGCCCGCATCCAGCTCTGGTACTGAGGGGGGACGCCGGATGAAGGTACTGTGCGTCGGCTCTCTCAATTTGGATTATACCTATCAGGTGGACCACTTCGTCCGCCCCGGCGAGACCCTGGCCGCCCGGGCGCGGAGCGTCCATTGCGGCGGCAAGGGGCTGAACCAGTCCATCGCCGCCGCCAAGGCCGGCCTGCAGGTCTGGCACGCCGGTCTGGTGGGGACGGGCGGCGCGCCGCTCCTGGACGCGCTGCAGCGCTACGGGGTGGATACCGGCCTGATCCGCGCCCTGGACCAGCCCTGCGGGCACACCGTCATCCAGGTGACGGAAGCCGGGGAAAACTGCATTCTCCTCTACGGCGGCACCAACACCTGCCTGACCGAGTCTTTTGTGGATGAGACGCTCTGCCGTTTTGCACCGGGGGATGTGCTGCTCCTGCAAAACGAGGTCAACGGCATCCCCTACCTGATCCGGCAGGCGGTCCGCCGGGGCCTGCGGGTGGCCTTCAACGCCGCCCCCATGGCGCCGGAGGTGGCGGATTACCCGCTGGAACTGCTCTCCTGGCTGGTCATCAACGAGGGGGAGGGCGCCGCCCTGGCGGGAACCCAGGCGCCCGCGGACATTCTGGACCGTCTGGCCCAGCGCTGCCCCGATACCCAGCTGCTGCTCACGCTGGGCGCCGGGGGCTCCGTCTGCCGCGCCGGCGGGGAGACCTGGTCCTGCGGCGTTTTTCCGGTGCGTCCGGTGGACACCACCGCAGCGGGGGACACCTTTCTGGGCTACTATCTGGGCGCGCTGCTCGCCGGCGCTCCCATACCGGAAGCCCTCCGGCTCTCCTCCGCCGCCAGCGCCCTGTGCATCCAGCGCCGGGGCGCGGCCGACGCCATTCCCCTGCTGGAGGAGGTCCGCGCCGCCCTGGCCGCGGGCAGCCTGGGGGAAATGGGGAAAGGAGCTTCTTTATGAAAAAAGGCAAGCTGCTCCACAGCGCGCTTTCCCATGAGATCGCCAAGCTGGGACACACCCAGACCTTGGTCCTGGGCGACGCGGGGCTTCCCATCCCGCCCGAGACCCGGCGGATCGATCTGGCCGTCACACAGGGCGTTCCCGCGCTCCTGTCCGTGCTGGACGCCGTGTTGTCCGAGCTGGCCGTGCAGAAGATCACGCTGGCCGAGGAGATCAAGACGGCCAGCCCGGAAATGGACCGTTCCATTCGCAGCCGCTTTCCGGGCACGCAGATCTGCTACGTCCCTCACGAGGCGTTCAAAGCCCTGCTTCCTCAGGCCGCCTGCGTGGTGCGCACCGGGGAGACCACTTCCTATGCCAACGTGATCCTGGAGTCCGGCGTCACCTTTTAGCGTCGGTCCTCCAGCCTTCGGAACGGCTGGCAGCGGGAGATTTTTGCCGGACAAGCAGCTTCCCGCCGCAAGCCTGCCGGATTCCCGGGGAAACCCAGGCCGTCCGGGCAAAAAAGACCCGCTGCCCCGGCGCTTGTAATACTGTTTCTTAATAAAAAAGTTTAGTAAGCCTTTTTATTGCGGCGTATGACGCCGCAGCGCCTGTGGCGTAAGCAACAGTATTGACGACATTCCTGGCGGCTACGCCGCCGAGCCACATTCTGTGGCCTCCACAAAACGGTTCAACCGTTTTATGGAGAATTGGTATAAGATTGGGATACAGACCCTGGGGCTTGCGGCGCCGTTCCATCCGCATTATAATAGGGGTTCCCGGCCATAGCCGGGGACCCCTCAGCTTTTTCCACAGGCGCCTTGCCGCTTTGCCGGCGGCGCCCCCCATTCCTATGATGAAAGAGGATCCCGATGAACGAAAAAGAAATCGCAGAGCTGCGCCGCCGTTTCCGGCCGGAGAAGACCAGCATCACGCACATCCGCGGCTGCTGTGTCAACGAAAACCGGGAGATCGTCTCCCAATTTGACCAGTCCCTGGCCCTCCTGTCCCAGGAGGAAAGCGAAAAATTTCTCTCCCTTCTCCGCAAGACGCTCTCCGGCGGCATAGGCAAAAACCTGGTGGACATCACCTTTACCACCCAGCAGGTGGCGGACAGTCCGGAGCACAGGCTCCTCATGGCCCTGCGCAGCTCCGCCCTGAAGGACGAGCAGGCGGTGCAGACCTTTTTCCAGCAGGTGATCGGCAGCCTGTCGCTGGAGGGCAATTACCTGATCCTGCTGGCCCGGGACGCCTACGACGTACCTTACCGCTCCCGGGACGGGGAACGGCAGGACGACGCCTCCGCCGAGGTCTTCTCCTACCTTCTGTGCGCGGTGTGCCCCGTCAAACAGACCAAGCCGGGCCTGAGCTACCATATCCGGGAAAACGAGTTCTGCACGCCGGTGCCGGACTGGCTGGTCTCCGCCCCCGAGCTGGGCTTTCTCTTTCCCGCCTTTGACGAGCGCACCACCAACCTGTATAACGCGCTGTACTACACGCGGGACACCGCGGAAAATCACCCGGAGGTCGTGGACGCGCTCTTCCGCAGCCCCATCCCCATGCCCGCCTCCGCCCAGAAAGAGACGTTCCAGTCCCTGCTGGGCGATACGCTTGGAGCGGATTGCAGCCTGGAGGTGGTGCAGGCCGTGCAGGAGCAGCTGTGCCAGCTCATTCAGGAGCACAAGGAATGCAGGCAGGCCGAGCCGCTGACCCTGTCCAAGGGCACGGTAACGTGCGTGCTCCGGTCCTGCGGCGTATCAGACCGCCACGCGGAGTCCTTCGACGGAAAGTATGACGAGGCCTTCGGCCCGGACGCCGCCCTGAGCCCCGGCAATCTGGTGGACACCAGGCAGCTGGAGCTGCGCACCCCGGACGTGACCATCCGGGTCAGCGCCGAACGGGGCGATCTGGTAGACACCCGCGTCATCGACGGAGTCAAGTACATCCTCATTCGCGCCGACGAGGGCGTACAGGTCAACGGCGTCAACGTACAGATCTCCTGACCGCCTGCGCGCTTCGCCCTTCCATGCAAAACGGCCCGCGCCCCGAATCAAAGGGGGTGCGGGCCGCTTTCGCCGGGTCTGCGCCTGTTCAGCCGCCCGTCTCCAGCAGCAGCTCGTACACGGCGCCATGCACATAGTCGATCTCTTCAAAGCGGGTGAACGGTCCCACGGAAAAGCGCACCGCCCCCTGCGGGAAGGTCCCCAGCGTCCGGTGGGCCATAGGCGCGCAATGGAGGCCGCAGCGGGTCTCGATCCCATACTCCTGTTCCAGACGGAAGGCCATCTCTCCGTTATCGGCGTGAAGGAAGTCCACCGACACCACACCGGTGCGGCGCTTCACCTCCCGGGTCCCCAACACCCGCAGGCCGTCCTCCTCCAGCTCCATCAGCCGCGCCCAGAGGTGTCCGCCCAATTTGCGCACCCGGTCCCGGAGGGGCGCTCCCATCCGCTCCAGATAATCCAGCGCGGCTCCCAGGCCGTAAATGCCCGGCAGGTTGAGGGTGCCCGCCTCCAGCCGGTCGGGCAGGAACGGCGGCATATCCAGCGATTCGGACCGGCTGCCGGTACCGCCGGAGAGCAGCGGCTCCAGTTCGGCCGCCAGCGCGTCGGTAACCACCACGCCCCCGATGCCCTGGGGGCCCAGCAGTCCCTTGTGGCCCGGGAAGGCCAGGCCGTCGATCCCCATCGCGGCCATATCCACCGGCACGCACCCCAGCGTCTGAGCCGCGTCCACCAGGAAAAAGATGCCCCGCGCACGGCACATCGCCCCAATCTCCCCAATGGGAAACAGGGTGCCCGACACGTTGGAGGCATGCGTCAGGATCACGCAGCGGGTGTCTTGCGTCAGCATTTCCTCCGCCTGCTCCAGCAAAAGCTCCCCCTGCCCGTTGCAGGGCAGGCGGTCCACACGCACGCCTGCCGCCTCCAGCTGGTTCAGGGGGCGCAGCACCGCGTTGTGCTCCATTGCGGAGGTGACCGCCCGGTCGCCGGGCCGCAGCAGGCCCTTGAGCAGCAGGTTCAGGCCATGGGTGGCGCCGCCCGTGAAGACCACGTTCCGCGCCCCCGGGCCGCCCACCAGGGCGTTCAGCCGCTCCCGCACCGACAGGACGGTCCGCCCCGCCGCGCAGGCTCCGGGGTAGCTGCCCCGGCCGACGTTGCAGCCGATCCGGCCGATATAATCCGCCATGGCCTCTCCCACGCCGGGTGCCTTGGGAAACGCGGTGGCCCCGTTATCCAGATATACCCTTCTCATGCCGTTTCCTCACAATTCGCTCTCCACCGCCAGGCGGATACTGTACCCCGCCTGCTGCAGCCGGGGCAGGATGCGGGACAAGATCCCGGCGCCCGCGGCGCCGTCGTCCAGGGTAATACGCACGCTTCCGCGCTCCGCCGCCGCCGCCAGGATGGCGTTTGCCTGGGCGGCCTGGCCCCGTCCGTCGTCCAAGCCGTCCACATTGCCTGTCCAGCAGGCCCAGCCCAGCTGCGTCAGCCATCGGAGCACCTGGCCGTCGTTCTGCTCCAGCGCCGCGGTATGGATCCGCAGGCGGGCGATGCGCTCCAGCAGGGCGCTGCCCTGGGACAACGACGCCTGGACCGCATCCAGATCGCCGCCCGGGAGCAGCAGCCCCACTGCGTGGCCGGAGCCCACCACACGCCGCACCTGATCACCCCTTCCGGCCAGATCCTCCGGCCGGAACAGGAACAGGGCGCGCACGCCGCTGCGGTCCAGCGTATCGAGGATCGCCTCCAGCCCGCTGCCGTCGGTACACTGGAAGGCCAGATACAGCCGCACGCCGTTCCGGTCCGGCGTCTCAGCCCCGCCCGGCGTGGGCGCGGGCGGGACCGTCTGTCCCGGAGCCGTCGTGACCGCCGGAACGCTGGCGGAGGGCGACAAGCTGCGGATATAATCGTTGTACCGGTTCTGGAGCCGGCCGGAGACCATCGCCACCTCCAAAAATTCCTGGGTGCTCAGGCTCTCCTTGCCGTTTGTCAGCCGCAGGAACGTTCCGTAGGGCGTCAGCCGCTGGCTGGTGGTCAGCTCGCAATAGCGGCTGACCCGGTTCAGCGGCAGGAAAATGGTCCCGTTTCGGATAATGGCGCGCATGCCCATGCTCTCTCCGGTATTCTGATCGGTGCAGGTACCGGCGTTCAGATCGAAGCGCAGGGTCCCGCCGATGCGGTACATATACAGATAATACCCCGAATCATCCCGCATTACGCTGAAGGATACCCCCAGGGCCACTCCGGTCACATTTCCGTCGAAGAGGGTATAGGGCGCGTACAGCACTCCGTCGGACTGAAAGGGCATGGCCTCGGCGGACATGTCCACAAAGCGGTCGTTCACCGCCATCTGATAGACCGATTCCTCCGACGCGGCGGCGGAGAGCGCCAGCGCCATCACCAGAGCCGCCGCGCAAAGGCAGGCCAGCAGCCGCCGGAGTCGTTTCATTCCATACCACCCCCCAGATCATTTGCCTTGGGCTTTGCTGCATTATATCATTTTTTAAACCGTATGGCAACCGGCCGCGCCGGACGGAATCGCCCGCTTGCACCGGCAGGCCGCGCATAGTATAATAGATTTGCCTGACCTTGGATTTAACCGGATTTTAAGAAAGTCTAAAGGCCAATTTAGCCCGCGCCGGTTATACTTTCTACAGAACAACCGGCGAAAGGATGTGCACCCTATGGCGGTCACGTTGGAACAAGTGGAGCGGCTGCGGGAAGAAGCGGACCTGTCTTACGAGGAGGCCCGCGCCCTGCTGGAACAGACGCAGGGCGACCTGCTGGAGGCCCTGATTCTGCTGGAGCGGCAGGGCCGCACCAGGGGCGCAGCCAAAAGCGCCTACTACTCCACCCGGCCCAGCCGGGATGCGGCGGAGGGGGCCGCCCTGGTCCCCACAGCGCCCTCCCGGGGCGGCCGCCGCAGAAGCGCGGGCCAGGACGCGGAGCGCCCCGGCTTCCGGGCTCAGCTCAAGGCCTTGCTGCTGGCCGCTGTGGATCTGCTGCGGCACAGCACCGTCAATCAGTTTGAGGTTTGGCGGCATGGGGAGATGATGACCTCCCTGCCGGTACTGATCCTGATCCTGCTCATCCTTGTGGCCTTCTGGATCTCCGTGCCGCTGCTCCTTTTGGGATTGTTTTTCGGATGCAGATACCGTTTTTCCGGCCCGGATCTGGAAAAAAGCGGGGCAGGAGACGCCGTCAACCGGGTGACGGGCGTCGTCGGCGATGCGGTGGAGCAGGTGAAGGACGCGTTTACCCGCGCCGCGCAAGGCAAGGACGACCCCAAAAAGTAACCCGCGCACAGCCCCGGCTGGAACGCGCGATTCGATGGGAGGAGGCGGCGGCATGGCCGAAAAGATCCTTTTGGTGGAGGATGAGGAGAAACTGGCCCGCATGGTGGAGCTGGAGCTGCAATACGAGGGATACCAGGTGGATAAGGCCTTCGACGGCCGGACCGGACTGGACCGCGCCCTGTCGGGAGAATACGACCTGGTGCTGCTGGACATCATGCTTCCCGCCCTGTCGGGCATGGAGGTGCTGCGCCGCCTGCGGAAGGAGAGCCAGCTGCCCGTTATCATGCTCACCGCCCGGGATACGGTGGTGGATAAGGTCTCCGGCCTGGACATGGGGGCCGACGATTACATCACCAAGCCCTTCGCCATCGAGGAGCTTCTGGCCCGCATCCGGGCCGCCCTGCGCAAGCGCCCCGCCCAGGCCGCGGAAGAGCCCCGCAGCCTGCTCGCCGCGGGGGCGCTCACCATGGACACCGAGCGCCACGAGGTGGAGGTGCGCGGTCAGAGCGTGGAGCTGACCCGCCGGGAGTTTGACCTGCTGCGCTACCTGCTGGAGAACAAGGAGAAGGTCATCTCCCGGGAATCTCTGCTGGATCACGTGTGGGGCTTCGATTTTGTGGGGGAGACCAACGCTGTGGACGTGTATATCCGCTTTCTTCGCTCCAAAATCGACGAACGCTTTGACATCAAGCTGATCCACACCGTCCGGGGTGTGGGATATGTCATCCGCGAGGACGGGAACGGCTGACGGCTCCGGGCCGGGAGCGCCGGACCGATCCTCCGCCGCCCGCACGGATGCGGGCCGGCATTTACAGGAAAAGAGGGACCGGATCATGGACATCAACGCCATCGTATACACCAGCGCCACCGGCTTTACCGCCCGCTACGCCGCCCTGCTGGCCGAGCGGACCCGCCTGCCGGCTTACGAGCTGGCTCAGGCCGGGACCGCGCTTTCCAAGCGCGCCCCCGTGCTCTATTTGGGCTGGCTGTGCGCCGGCGGGATCAAAGGGCTGAAAAAGGCCGCCGCACGCTTTGACGTGAAGGCCGTCTGCGCTGTGGGCATGTCCCTTCCAGACCCGGCCTATACCGCCAAGCTGGCCTTGCCCGCCGCGCTGAAGCAGGTCCCGCTGTTTTATCTGCGGGGCGGCTATGCCCCTGACCGGCTCACCGGCGTCTATCGGCCCATGATGGCCCTGATGACCAAGGCCGTGACCAGGACCCCGCCCAAGGACGCCGGAGAACGCGCCATGCAGGATGCCTTCCTCCACGGCGGCGACTGGGTGAGCGAACAGGCCCTGACGCCGGTGCTGGAGCGGCTGGCCGAACGATAAGGAGGCGCCGTTATGACCCGCAACCCCAACAACAAGCCGCCCGGACGGATCAGATCCTCCATTGTGGCCCGGCTGAATACCCGGCTGTTCTTCCGGCTGCTGGGCATCTATTTCTGCATGGATCTGCTGCTCTGCCTGCTGTTCTCCGGCGGACTGTTTTTCTATGCCGAGCGGCAGGCTGCGGACATCAGCCTTCTGGTCCAGGAGCGGGGCGTGCCCACGGCGGAGGCAAGCGCGTGGATGCAGGCGGGCGACTCCATCGTCACCGCGGGCATCTCCGAGGCGCAGGGGATACCCCTGCCCGGCTGGCTGCCCTCTCCTGCGGAGACCGCCGGGGGAGTGCGGTACTTCGACCCCGGCGACACAGAGCTGTTCTCCCTTGTCACCTTTCATACCGGCGGCGTGACCAGCTACACCCTTCAAATGGATCCCGACGGCACGCCCTATACCATCTGGCTGGATCTGTCCGCCCCCGCGTCCATCTTCCTCTTCGCCGCCCGGGTCCTGCTGATCTGCCAGCTGGTGAGTTTGATCTCCAACCTGTTTAAAAACGCCGGGTCCATCAAGAAGGTGCTGCGTCCCATCCAGGAGCTGGCCGCCACTGCCGCCAAGCTCAACAACGTCTCCGGCATGTCGCCGGAGGAACTGAAGGTGCTGGCCGGAAAGCTGGATGAGATCAACGCCACCCATCTGGACCAGCGCATCAATCTGCCCGGAACCCAGAAGGAGCTTCAGACTCTGGCGCAGGCCATCAATGCCATGCTGGACCGGATCAATGAGGCCTACCGCTCTCAGATGCGGTTTGTCTCTGACGCCAGCCACGAACTGCGTACCCCCATCGCGGTCATCCAGGGATACGCCAACCTGCTCAACCGCTGGGGGAAGGACGATCCGGCCACCCGGCAGGAGGCCATCGACGCCATCCGGCAGGAGGCCGATTCCATGAAGGAGCTGGTGGAGCAGCTGCTCTTCCTGGCCCGCGGCGACAACGACTCCATGCACATTCAGATGGAGGCCTTCGACCTCACCGAGGTGGCCGCCGAGGTGCTGCGCGAGACGGAGATGATCGACCAGACCCATCGCTTTGCATCCCATTGGGACGGGGCGGTCCCCGTCTTCGCGGACATGGGGCTGATGAAGCAGTGCCTGCGCATCCTGGTGGACAACTCCATCAAATATACCCCCGCCGGCGGTCTCATCACCCTGCGCTCCTCTGTTGCGGACGGCGCGGCCCGCATCTCAGTCCAGGACGAGGGACAGGGCATCGATTCCGAGAGCCTGCCCCATATCTTTGAGCGCTTTTACCGCACCGATGTGTCTCGTGCCCGCCAGACCGGCGGTACCGGCCTGGGCCTGGCGATCGCCAAGTGGATCGTCGACCGCCACGGCGGCTGGTTCGAGGTGCGCTCCTGGCCCGGTGTGGGGACCCGCATGACCGTTGTGCTTCCCCTGGCCAACCTGGGCGGGCAGAGCGACGACAGCCAGGAAGACCCCGGAGCGGACGCCAGGCAGAGTGCCTGAAGGCGGCGGAACAAACGGGAACCACAATTCTGACGGGCAGGGCGGTCTTTCCACAGGACCCGAGTTCCATCCGTCCCGCCCCTTCTCTGCGGGAAAAGGCCGAAATGCCTTTTCCCGCAGTCTCTTCCGGCGACCCGGAGCAGCTTGCTCCGGGCCGCCGGTTTATTTTAAGGCGTCACCGCACAATTCCCCACGCACGTCTTGGCGGCCAATTTGCCCCGCAAATGCGTTGCAAAACCTTGCAATACGCAAAGTATTCCTGCAGTTTTGCGCCTTTTGGCGGCACAAATTTCCGCACCGATCCGTACGCGCTGAATGATGCGGTAATACCCTAATTTTGCGGAGGCGGGAACTTTTTGTCCTGTCCGTCCGTCAAAGACAGCACAACCCAATCAGAAAGGAACCGATCTCTATGAACCTGAACCGACGCCTGCTCGTCCTGACCCTGGCCGGGACCCTCAGTCTGGGCCTGCTGTCCGCCTGCGGCGGCGGGAATACGCCCGCACCCGAGACCACGCCTTCCGCAATACCGTCTCCCCAGGCCACCGCTGCTCCCACTGCTTCCCCCGACCTGCCGGAGGAGTCCCCGGAGGAACCCCCGATCCCGGAGGAGACCGGTGCTCCGGAGCTTCCTCCGCCTTCCGACGCGCCCGCCGCCACCGCAAAGCCGCAAGCCACCCCCGTTCCCACGCAAAAGCCGGGGGGCGCCGTCACGCCCGCTCCCACGCCGGAGAGCACGCCGTCCGCCTCCCCCGTCGCGTCCACCTGGAACGACATCGCCAAGCTGGATCTGCCCTCCCTGATGGATGTGGACGCCGACACCCTCTCCGCTCTCTACGGGATCGACGCGGCCGATTTGGAGGAATACATCTGCAAGATGCCCATGATGAGCGTTCAGGCCACTGAATTTTTTATTGCCAAGGTGAAGGACGGCAAGCTGGATGCGGTAAAATCCGCGCTGGAGCAGCGCCAGAAGGATCTGGAGGAGCAGTGGTCCCAGTATCTGCCCGCCCAGCTGGAGCTGGTGCAGAACTACAAGCTGGTATCCAACGGCAATTACATCCTGTTCGCCGTCAGCGAATCGGCGCCCGACGCGGTATCGGCCTTCAATACCTATACAAAATAGTCTTTTCCGGTTATAATGGAACGGAACCGCCCGGCAGGGCTCCCCTGCCGGGCGGTATTCGGAATGACGCAAAAAAGAAGGTGACCTTTTGGTCTTTTCCAGTCCGTATTTTCTCTTCCTGTACCTGCCCATCGTGCTGCTGGTCTACTACCTCACGCCGCTGAAGGCCCGCAACGCGGTGCTGCTGGTCTTCAACCTGATCTTTTACGCCTGGGGCGAGCCGGTGTATATCCTCATCATGTTTGCCTCCATTGCCATTGACTACACCCACGGCATGCTGGTGGAACGCTGCAAGCGGCGCGGCAATGACCGGGCGGCCCGCCGGGCGGTGGCCTCGTCCGTGATTTTCAACCTGGCGCTGCTGTTCTTTTTCAAATACTGGGCCTTTGTGGCCGGGAGCCTGGCCGCCATCGGGCTGCCCTTCATGCCCCGGCTGGGTCTGAGCCTGCCCATCGGCATCTCCTTCTACACCTTCCAGACCATGAGCTATACCATCGACGTGTACCGCGGCGACGCCGGGGTACAGAAAAATCTCATCAACTTCGGTACGTTCGTCACCCTGTTTCCACAGCTCATCGCGGGCCCCATTATCAAATACAAGGACCTGGGGGATCAGATCGACCACCGTCCCCATTCTCCGGAACAGTTCGCCTCCGGCGTGCAGGTCTTTGTGGTGGGCCTGGCCAAAAAGGTCCTGCTGGCCAACAATCTGGGACTGCTGTGGGATGCCTATAAGGCCCTGCCTGCGGCAGAGCTCACCACCGCCGGGGCCTGGCTGGGCGTGGCGGCCTTTACGTTTCAGCTCTACTTTGACTTCTCCGGCTATTCCGATATGGCCGTGGGCCTGGGCCGGATGCTGGGCTTTGAGTTCATGCGCAACTTCAACTATCCCTATATCTCCCGTTCCATCACCGAGTTCTGGCGGCGGTGGCACATCTCCCTGGGCACCTGGTTCCGGGAATATCTGTATATCCCTCTAGGCGGCAACCGGGTCTCCACACCCCGGCTGTTTTTCAACCTGTTGGTGGTATGGGCCGCCACGGGCATCTGGCACGGGGCCAGTTGGAATTTCCTGCTCTGGGGGCTTTATTTTGCGGCTCTGCTGATTTTGGAGAAGGCCTTCCTGCTCAAGCTGCTGGACAAGCTGCCAGCCCTGCTGCGGCATCTGTATACCCTGTTTCTGGTGGCGGTGAGCTGGGCCATCTTTGCCGTGGAGGACTTCTCCCAGCTGGGCGCTTACCTGAAGGCCATGTTCGGTCTGGCCGGGGGCGGACTGACGGATGCGGCGGCATGGTATTACTTCCGCTCCTTCCTGCCTGTACTGCTGATTTCCGCCGTAGCCTCCACCCCCCTGGCCGCCCGGCTTTGGAGGCGTCTGCCGGAGCGGTCCATGCGTCTTTTGCTGCCCGTGCTCCTGCTGGCGGGACTGGTCTTTTCCACCGCCTATCTGGTGGACGCCACGTATAACCCATTTTTATACTTTCGCTTCTGACGCCGCCCGGCCGCCGGCGCGGCCTGCATGATCCGCCGGCCTTCCGCCCGCGGCAAAAAATCGTTTTCCGTCCAAGGAGGTCCCCATGACGAAACGCTACTGCATTTTCATCACCGCGCTGTTCTGCGCGTTCCTGGGCCTGTTTCTGGCCGCCAATACGCTTTCCCCCGACCGCGACTTTTCTCAGCTGGAGAACCGCGCCCTGCAGCAGCTGCCCGCGCCCTCGGTCAAGACGCTGGTCAGCGGAGCATTCATGTCCGACTTTGAGACCTATGTCAACGACCAGTTTGTCCTCCGGGACGGCTGGATCGCCCTGAAGTCCGCCACCGAGCTGGCCCTGGGCAAACAGGAGAACAATGGCGTCTACTTCGGCAAGCAGGATACCCTGATCACCCACTTTCAGGCGCCCGACGCCGGGAAGGTGACGAATAATCTGAGTTATGTTAATAAGTTTGTGGAAAATGTGGATATCCCGGTGTATTTCTCACTGATCCCCACACAGGCCTGCATCTGGGCCGACCGCCTGCCCGAGGGCGCGCCCAACGCCAGCCAGACCGATCTGCTGACCCAGGCGCAGGCGGCCACCCAGGCAAACTGGTATGATACCTACCCTTCCCTCTGGGCCCACAGGGACGAGGATATCTTCTACCGTACCGATCACCATTGGACCAGCCTGGGCGCCTATTACGGCTATACCGCCCTGGCGGACGCCATGGGCCTGGAGCCGGTGCCCCTTTCGGAGTACGCCAAGACGACGGTGAGCACCGCCTTCTACGGCACGGTGTTTTCCTCCTCCGGCGTGCGCTGGGTGCGCCCGGACGTGATCGACACCTATGTGCCCGACGACGGGATCTCCGTCACCTCCTACACCTACGATAAAAACGGCAATCCGGTGGAGGAGCCCCGGCAGCTGTACGACAAATCCTTCCTCGCCGTGAAGGACAAGTATGCCATGTTCCTAGGCGGGCAGCAGTCCCTGGGGGTCATCCGCACCGGCCGGGAGGGCCCCAAGCTGCTGCTGATCCGGGATTCCTACACCGACTCTCTGGCCCCCTTCCTCACCGCCCATTATTCCGAGATCCACCTCATCGACCTGCGCTACTACAAGCTCTCCGTCGCCGACTATATCAAGCAAAACGGAATCGACGCTGCGGTGGTGCTCTACAGCGTGCCCAACTTTGTCACCGATTCCAACCTAGTCTGGCTGGGCCGGTGACTGAAGCGTGAGCACACCCCTGCTGACCCGGCATGGCTTCGCCATGCCGGGTTTTCCCATACGCACGACAGGATTCCCGTGCATCTTTTCCGTGGGAAGGCATATACTGATATGTACATCACTCACGAAGGAGGTTAGGCAGATGCAGGAGCACGAGGAACATACGCCGTCCAGGCCTGACGCCGCTCCCAGGGAGGACGTGGACGATCTCATTTTCCGCGCCGACCCGGACTGGCTTGCCAGCGACCGTTGAAAACCGCCCGCCTTCGGGCGGTTTTTTGGCGTCCGGAAGCCGTTTGCCCTTTACATTACCGGCTTCTTTGGATATAATATGAGGGCTATTTTATGGAAATGAGAGTGTATGTGATGCTGCAGTTTGACGAATACAAAGTAAAGCTGAACAACCTGCGCCCCGAACTGGAGGATCTGGACCAGGCCCTGGGGCTGGAGGCCGCCCAGCGGGAGGCGGAGATGCTGGAATCGGAGAGCGCCTCCGACGGCTTTTGGGACAACCTGGAGAAGGCCCAGAAGGTACAGCAGCGGGTCAAGCAGCTGCGCAACAAAATCGAAGGCCAGCAGAAGCGCAAGACTCAGTGGGATGATCTGATGACCCTGTGCGAGCTTGGCAACGAGGCCGAGGATGAGAGTCTGGTGCCCGAGGTGGAGGAAGGCTTTGCCGCCCTCGTGGCCGCCGTGGAGGACGCCAAGCTGTCCACCCTGCTCACCGGCGAATATGATAATTCCAACGCCATTTTGACGTTCCACGCCGGCGCCGGAGGCACCGAGGCCCAGGATTGGGCCCAGATGCTTTACCGCATGTACACCCGCTGGGCCGAGCGCCACGGCTACAACTACCAGGTCATCGACTATCTGGACGGCGACGAGGCGGGCATCAAAAGCGCCACCATTCTGATCGAGGGGGAAAACGCCTACGGCCACCTGAAGAGCGAGCACGGCGTGCACCGCCTGGTGCGGGTCTCCCCCTTTGACGCCAACGCCCGCCGGCAGACCTCTTTCGCCGCGCTGGAGGTCATGCCCGAGATCCCCGACGACGTGGAGGTGGATATCCGTCCCGAGGACATCGAGATGCAGGTCTTCCGCTCCTCCGGCGCGGGCGGCCAGCACATCAACAAGACCTCCTCCGCCGTGCGGCTGATCCACAAGCCCACCGGCATCGTGGTCTCCTCCCAGCAGGAGCGGTCCCAGTTCCAAAACCGGGACACCTGTATGAAGATGCTGCGCTCCAAGCTGGTGGAGCTGCAGATGCAGGCCCATGCGGAAAAGATCTCCGACCTGAAGGGCGTGCAGATGAAGATCGAATGGGGCAGCCAGATCCGTTCCTATGTATTTATGCCCTACCAGCTGGTCAAAGATACCCGCACCGGATATGAGACCAGCAATGTGGGCGGCGTGATGGACGGCGATCTGGACGGCTTTATCAACGCCTACCTGAAGGCTGAGGCCACTGGGAACTGGCTGGAAAAGTAAGCGTCCCGCACCCGAACCAATGGGCGGCCGGACTTGTGAGCGCCCGTTGCCCGGTATATCGGATCCGGACGGCAGCGGCCTTCCAACTGCAACGGGGCCCGCAGCGTATGCTGCGGGCCCCGTTGTTCTTTTTCTAAATCGTACGCAGAAAGTCGGAAATAAAGTTAAGGGCGGCCCCGGCGGCGATGGCCTCCTGCTTGTAGCAGCACACCCGCAGGTAATCCGGACGGTCCCCGAAAATATTATACTGGTCAATCCGCCGCTTGAGCTCCTCCAGATAATCCCCAATGTACGCGCCCACATACCCCCCCAATATGATGGGACAATCGAAGAGCATATACAGATTGGCGATGGTGACCGCCAGGTGATCCAGATACGTGTCCCACCGCGCCCCGGCCTCCGGCGCGCCCCGGTTCAGCAGGGCAAAAAAGGCGGCCAGGTCCCCATCGGTCAGGGAGGACAGCACGGTGGCCGCGCAGTAGGTGTCCACACATCCCTTTTTACCGCAGTAGCAGGGCTTTCCATCGGGTACGATGGTCAGGTGTCCGATCTCCCCGCTGTGCAGGTGTTCTCCGGAGTAGATCTGATTGTTGATGACCACCGAGCCGCCGATGTTGTTGCTGAGCATCACGTAAAAAGCGTTGGAGAGGTTCCGGTTGATCCAAAGTTCGGCAAAGCCCGCGGCATTGGCATCGTTGAACAGAGCGGTGGGATAGGGAATATACCGGGCAAACTCCGCCCCTGTCACTCCGGTGATCTCCAGGATCTTTCCGTAAAAAACACTCTGGTTGTCCCCGGCGATAAGCGCAGGCAGACCGATCCCCACCCCCTGGATATGCTCTGCCCGCAGTCCGGCCTCCTGGATGATCTGCTCTACTACCGCCCCCAAACGGCGGTAGTAGGCGTCCGTGCGCTCGAATCGGCACCGCAGGCGGACGCTGGCAGTGATGGTCCCCCGCAGATCTACCGCCACGGCGGTGATGTGGTTGCGGGTGATATCCAGGCCGATGGCCGTGCGGGCGCCGGCGACCACGTCGAAGGTCTTTGCCCGCCGCCCGCCGGTATTACTCAAAAAGCCGACCTCTTCCACCAGTCCCTCCTCCTGCAGCTGGGCGATATTCTGGGTCACAGTGGGCAGGCACAGGTGCAGCCGTCCCACAATGGCCTGCTTGGACAGCGCGCCCTCGCCGTGGAGGAGGTTATAAATATTGGTGCGGTTGGCCTGCTTGATTCCCATATTGGCGGTAATCTTCTGCTCCATATTCCCTCAGCTCTCAAACGTTAATTTTTTCACATTCTATCCGTTAAAAAAAGGAAAGCCATATCATCCAAAGCCTTCCCGTCCATGGCCCTGCCCGCTTATTAAAAACCATTTTCTAAAACCATCTCATTATATCTATATCACACTTAAGCTGGTTGTGCAAGGAAAAAAATTCCGAATTGGATTGCTCAATGTATACAATTTTGAAAAATCAAATTTGACACTTTAGCCAAATCAGTTTCTTTTTTCATCTTGTCTCTTGACAAATTTACAGTCCACTCCTAATATGTAATCAGTTTATTAAATCAGATTACAAAAAGTGTTTTGATAATTAAGATAGCCGAAAGTGAAGCACAGGAGGGATCGCGTTGAAATTTTACATTCTGGACAACGGCTGGGAGACCCTGGACAAATCGTTTTTTATCGCCGGAGCCAACTCGGCCACCGCCTCCAACCGCAACCCTGAAACCGAGTGGATCAACATCCCCATCCAGGCCTATCTCATCGAGCACGAGGACGGCTGGATCCTCTTCGACACCGGCTGCGACCCGGATTGGGAGCGCAACTGGCCCGCCTTTATCCCCGAGCAGTCCCCCTATTATGTCACGGAGGAGCAATTGCTTCTCAATCGCCTGGCCCAGCTGGGCGTCGCCCCGGAGGATATCAGGTATGTGGTCATCTCCCACCTGCATGTGGATCACGCCGGCAACCTCCACCACTTTAAAAACGCCCAGGTGATCGTCAGTGAGGAGGAGTTTACCGCCACGCTGAAGGCCTTTGTCACCGGCCGGGGCCTGGACGTTCACGTCCCTTCCGACATCCGGCACTTCATCGACGCCCAGCTCAACTGGCGCCTGCTGCGCCCGGACGAGCGGGAAGTGGAACTGGTCCCCGGCGTCACCCTGCTGAATCTGGGCTCCGGCCACTCCTTCGGCATGGTGGCCATGAAGGTGGAGCTGGAGCACACCGGCCCTCTGCTAGTGGTGGCCGACGCCATCTATTTTGAGGAAAATGTGAAGCCGGAGATCCAGGTGCCCGGCATTCTGTACGACTCGCTCGGCTTCCGCCGCTCCGCCCAGTATCTGCTGGACTACGCCAAGCGCACCGGTGCCAAGATCCTGTACGGCCACGATATGGCCCAATTTGAAACGCTGATCAAATCCCACCAGGGGTACTACGACTAAGGATGGATATGACAGGATCTCCTGCCGTATATAAAAACAGAAAGAGGGTATTTGATGTGAAAAAACTGCTTTCTCTCGCGCTTGCCGCCGCGCTTGCCGTCACCTGCCTGTCCGGCTGTTCCGGCAGCGGCGGGACCGCCCCCAGCACGGGTGCGCCCCAGACCAGTACGCCTGAGAGCGGCGCCCCCGAGACCCCTGCCGCCAACAGCGATCTGGTGGTGGACCTCTCCGACATCTCCGTCGGCGCCTGCGTCATGTCTCTGCGCCACGAGTTTATGGCAAACCTGGTGGTGGGCTACAAGGAATTCATGGCACAGACCAACTGCAATGTGATCATCACCGACGGCGGCAACATGGAACCGGAAAAGCAGGTCACCAACGTGGAGAACTACATCGCCCAGAACGTGGACGGCATCCTGTGCCAATGCATCTCCGTGGAGACGATGAAGGACACCCTGAAGCACGCCATGGACGCCGGCATCCCGGTGGGTATCTATCCCTACGACACCAGCGTGGGCGCGACCACCTACTTTGGCTACAACGAGTATGACTGGGGCTACAGCCTGGGCGAGAACGCCGCCGACTGGATCAACAGCAAGCTGGACGGCTCCGCCAAAATCCTCAACGTGATCACCACGCTGGAGGAGGCCGCCGTACAGCGCAGCCAGGGCTGGCAGGACGCCATCAAGGCCCTGTGCGACGAGAGCAAGCTGGAGTGGGTCACCGTGGAAGCCACAAGCTCCGAGGACGCCATGGCCACTACCGAGTCCGCCCTTCAGGCCAATCCGGACGTGGACATGGTGCTGGTGTACAACGACGAAATGGGCATCGGGGCCTACCAGGCCATCGTCCAGTCCGGGCTGGACACCACCAACATGTACCTGGGCTCCTGCGACGGCACCGACACCGTGCTGGACTATGTGCAGGAGGATACCGTCTACCGCTGCACGGTGGGCAACGACCGCTTTGTGTCCGAGATCGGCTTCTACTGGGTGGAGAACATGGTGAAGATCGCTCTGGGCATGGACTATGACGATCCCTTCCCCATCACCACCATTGCCATCACCAAGGACAACGTGGACGACTATCGCTCCCGTGAGCCCGAGTACGTCATCTCCCAGGACCTCATCGATTTCGTCAATAACATGTAAGAAAAACCTGCGCTCCCTTCTTCCGGATGCCCGCTCGTCATCGGGCGGGCGTCCGGAAGCTGCTTTTCCGGCAGTTGGGAGCACCGGAAAGGTGACACTATGGAGAAAAAGATCATTCTCTCAGCGCAGGGCCTGACCAAGAGCTATGGCCCCATTACCGTGCTGGATCATGTCAGCGTCGATTTTCGGGAAGGGGAGATCCACGCCCTGATCGGAGAAAACGGCGCGGGCAAATCCACCTTGTGCAAAATTCTCTCCGGCGCTATCACACCGGAGAGCGGCAGCATCGTCACCGGCGGCCAGACCTACCCCAGCCTGACCCCCATTAAGGCCAAGGCAGCGGGAATCGGCATGGTGTATCAGGAGTTCAATCTGGTGCCGGAGCTGTCCATCTGGGAAAACCTGTTTGTCGGCAAGGAGATCCGCCGCGGTCCCCTGATCGACTCCAAGGCCATGCTTCAGCGCAGCCGTGCGGTCTTTGCGGACATGGGCGTCAACATCGACTGTCAGGCCAAGATCAAGGATATCTCGGTGGCCTACTGCCAGCTGGTGGAGATCGCCAAAGCCCTTCTGGAAGAGAGCAAGCTGCTCATCCTGGACGAGCCCACCGCGCCGCTGACCAACGCAGAGATCGACATCCTGTTCCGGGTGCTCGCCAAACTGAAGGCGGACGGCATCTCCATGATCTACATCTCCCACCGGCTGGAAGAAGTCTTCCGCATGTGCGACAAGATCACGGTCCTGCGGGATGGGCAGTTCATTCGTACCATGGATGTGGCCGACACCAGCAAGGAAGAGCTCATCCACCTGATGATCGGCCGCGAGCTGTCGCAGGAGTTTCCTCCCCGTCCGGGCCGCTTCGACTATGCCGGGGCCAACACCGTTTTAAAGGTGGAACACCTGACCAACCGGAAGCTCAAGGACGTCTCCTTTGAATTAAAAGGGGGGGAGATCCTGGGTATTGCAGGCCTGGTGGGCGCAGGCCGCACCGAGACCGTGCGCGCCATTTTCGGCGCGGACAAGCTGGACAAGGGGAGCATCTCCATCCGCGGCAGGCCGGTCGCCATCAAAAACCCCTCTCAGGCCATCAAAAACGGCATCGGCCTCATTCCAGAGGACCGCAAACGGGAGGGACTCATGCTCATCCTGCCTATCAGCATCAATATGTCCATCGTGGTCATCCAAAGGCTGTGCCGCGGCCTGATGATCTCCAGCCGCAAGGAGAAGGAGCTGCTTCAATCCAAGGTCAAGCTGCTGTCCGTCAAGCTGCCCTCCCTGGACAAGCCGGTCTCCAGCCTTTCCGGCGGCAATCAGCAGAAGATCGTCCTGGCCAAGTGGCTGTCCACCAACGCGGACATTCTCATTTTTGACGAGCCCACCCGCGGTATCGACGTGGGCGCCAAGCGCGAGATCTACGACTTTCTGTTTGACCTGAAGTCCAAGGGGAAAAGCATGATCGTCATCTCGTCCGAGATGTCCGAGATCCTGAATCTGAGCGACCGTATCCTGGTGATGCATGAGGGCGCGCTGAAGGGCGAGCTTTTCTATCAGGACGCTACTCAGGACAAAATACTCAGCCTTGCCTCCGGCCTGGCGTGATGGAGATGAGGAGATAACCATGAATACAAAAGGAACCGCGGGAAAGCTGATTTCCTTCTACAATAAATTCGGCATCATTTTTATCCTGATCCTGGAGCTTATTATTTTCTCGGTGGCCAACTCCAACTTCTTTACCCCCAACAACCTCTTTCTGGTGGGCCGTCAGGTCTCCTTCTACGGCATTGCCGGCGTTGGGATGACCATGGTGCTGCTGGTGGGCGAGATCGACATCTCCGTGGGCTCCATCCTGGCCTTTACCGGCTGCCTTTCCGCCACGCTGATGACCCAGATGGGCCTGTCCATCCCGGTGGCCTTCCTGCTCACGCTGCTGCTGTGCTGTGTGTTCGGCCTGGTCTCCGGCACGCTGACCGCCGTGCTCAAGATCCCCTCCCTCATTGGCACGCTGGCCATGCAGACGATTATCAAGGGATTTACTTACCTGATGACCGGCGGCAGTTCGGTCACCGGATTGTCCGACCGCTTCAAGCACCTGGGCCAGGGGTTCCTCTTCGGCGTGATCCCCATTCCCCTCATCGTCATGGTAGTCATGTTCGCCCTGGGCTTTCTGCTTCTCAACCGCACCTTTCTGGGCCGGCGGATCTATGCCGTGGGCGGCAATCAGGAAGCCGCCCGTCTTTCCGGCATCAAGACCCGTGCCGTCGTGGTGGGTACCTTTGTGGTCTCTGCCGTCACCGCAGGCATCGCCGGCGTTCTGATGGCCGCCCGTCTGGGGACCGGCCAGCCCTCCACCGGCTCCGACTTCGCCATGGACGTGCTCACCGCCACCGTCCTGGGCGGCGTCACCCTCCAGGGCGGCAAGGGCTTCGTACTGAATGTGTTTATCGGCTCCTTTATCATCGGCATTCTCTCCAATGGCCTGACCATGTGCAACGTGCCCGAGTACTGGCAGTGGATCATTAAGGGCCTGGTCTTCCTCTTTGCCGTGGCCATGAGCAACCTGGAAGCCCTGATGAGCAAGAAGTAAGGAGGCTGCGTATATGGGTATCATCGAAAAGCTGCGGCTGGACGGGAAGACGGCGTTTGTCACCGGTGGCGCCCGCGGGATCGGCAAGAGCGTGGCCACGGCCTTCTGCGAGGCCGGAGCAGACGTGGCCATTGTAGACATCGACCTGGACGAGGCGGAGAAAACCGCTGCCGCCCTGGCCGCCGGCACCGGCGCACGCACCCTGGCCGTCCGGGCGGACGTGACCGATCCGGCGGATGTGGACGCCATGATGGCCTCCATCCTGGCCCGCTACGGCAAGCTGGACGTGGCCTTCTGCAACGCGGGCATCTGCCGGAACATCCCCGCCGAGGAGATGAGCTATGAGCAGTGGCGCAGCGTTGTGGACGTCAACCTGACGGGCGTTTTCCTCACCGCCCAGGCGGCGGGGCGGCAGATGCTCCGGCAGGGGGGCGGTTCCATCATCAACACCGCCTCCATGTCGGCCCATATCGTCAATGTCCCACAGCCTCAGTGCTCTTACAACGCCTCTAAGGCCGGGGTCATTCAGCTCACCAAGTCCCTGGCGGTGGAATGGGCCGCCCGCAATGTACGGGTCAACTGCATCAGTCCCGGTTATATCGGCACCGAGCTTACCCTAAACTCCCCCACGCTCGTCCCCCTCATTGAGCAGTGGAACGCCGTGGCACCCCTGCACCGCATGGGAAAGCCCGAGGAGCTGCAGGCCATCTGCGTATATCTGGCGGGGGACTCCAGCGCCTTTACCACCGGCGCTGATTTCGTCATCGACGGCGCCTTTACTTGTATCTGAGTGAAAATTTTGCTGTGAAAGGTAGTAGACTAGTTATGGAAGCAAAGGGAACTCTGCCCAAAACCATGAAGGCTCTTGTGGCCTACAGCGCCACCGACTACCGTCTGGAGACGGACTATCCCGTCCCCGCCTGCGGCCCCGACGATCTGTTGATCCGGACCGAGGGCTGCGGCATCTGTGCCGGCGACCTGAAGTGTCAGCATGGAGCGGCCATGTTCTGGGGGGACGACACCCAGCCCGCATGGGTCAAGCCCCCCTTCATTCCCGGCCATGAGTTCATCGGCAAAGTGGTCTGGGCCGGGGAGAACGTCAGCGGCTACGCCCTGGGCGAGCGCATCGCGGTGGATCAAATCGCTCCCTGCGGTGCGTGCCGCTTTTGCAAAGACGGACATTACTGGATGTGCCAGCCGCACGAGATCTACGGCTTTTTCCACGATTTCTGCGGCGGCATGGCAGAGTACGTGCGCATTCCCACCGGTCGCTCCGTCATCCACCGGGTCCCCCAGGACATGCCTTTGGAAGCCGCCCTGCTCATCGAGCCCTATGCCTGCTCCAAGCACTGTGTGGACCGGGCGGACATCGGCTGCGAGGATGTGGTGGTGCTCTCGGGCGCCGGCACCCTGGGACTCGGCATGGTGACCTACGCCAAACTGCGCAGCCCCAAAAAGCTCATCGTTCTGGATATGCTGGACGAGCGGCTGGAAAAGGCGCGGGAATTTGGCGCCGACCTGGTCTGGAACCCGGGTAAAATGGACGTGGTCGCCGCCATTCAGGAGATCACCGACGGCTATGGGTGCGATATCTATATCGAGGCCACCGGGCATCCCTCCTCCGTGGTGCAGGGCATGCAGATGATCCGCAAGCTGGGCCGCTTTGTGGAGTTTTCCGTTTTCGGCGCGCCTACCCAGTTGGACTGGTCGATCATCGGAGACCGGAAGGAGCTGGACGTGCTGGGTTCCCACCTCTCCCCCTACTGCTTCCCCTACGTCATCGACCACATTGCCGACGGAACACTGAAGACCCGCGGCGTGGTCAGCAGCGTCTTCTCCCTGGACGACTGGAAGACCGCTTTTGACCGCGCCTCCGGCCAATACGGCGACTTCAAGGTCGCCTTCCGCTTCTGAATCGGGAGGGCATGATGAAATACCTTATCGGTACCGACATCGGTACCTCGGGCACCAAATCCATTCTTATGGATACGCAGGGCCGGCTCATCGCCCAGGATCTCCAGGAATACGACGTGCTCACCCCCCAGCCGCTTTGGGCCGAGCAGTGGCCGGATGTGTGGCTGGACGCTGCAAAGCGCTCCATCCGCAATACGGTGCAGAAATCCGGAGTATCCCCTGCCGACGTGGCCGGTATCTGCATCAGCGGACTCTACGGCGGCTCCGGCATCCCGCTGGACGAGCAGATGGAACCCGTACGCCCCTGCCTGATCTGGATGGATCGCCGGGCCACGGTTCAGCAGCGCTGGGTGGAAGAACACATCGATCCGGAAAAACTGCAGCGTATCACCCACAACGGCACCGACCCCTATTACGGTTATCTGAAGATCCTCTGGATAAGGGACAACGAACCGGACAACTGGCGCCGTACCCGTCTCTTTCTCCCTCCCAACAACTATGTCATCTATCGGCTTACCGGGCAGGTGGCGATCGACTACTCTGCCGCAGGCAATATCGGCGGTATCTTCGATATGAACGCACACGGCTGGTCGTACGAGCTGATGGATGACATGGGGATCCCCCGCACGATGATGCCCCCGCGCATCGTAGAGTCCCGGGACATCGTGGGCGGCCTCACCGCCCAGGCCGGGCTGGAGCTGGGCTTGAATGAGGGAACCCCTGTGTGCGCCGGCGGCGTGGACTGCGGCGTGGCCTCCTTTGGTCTGGGCGTCTTTGAGCCCGGCGAGTATGTGGCCGCCATCGGCACCTCGATGTGCGCCGCTCTGATCCATGACCGCCCCATCCGGGCTCAGGGGCTCATCGAGTGGCCCTATGTCATCAACTCCAAGGCGCTATCCTACTCCTTCGGCGGCGGCGCCACCGCCGGCGCTGTGGTCAAGTGGTTCCGCGATACCTTTGCCCAGCGCGAGAAGGCGGAAGAAGACGCCGGCGGAGCGAACGCCTACGCCGTCCTGGACGAGCAGGCGGCCAGCATCCCTCCCGGCTCCGGCGGCCTTATCGTACTGCCCCATTTTATGGGAGAGCGCAGCCCCGTCTGGAATACAGATGCCAAGGGCGTTATCTTCGGCCTCTCTCTGGCCCACACCAAAGCCCATATTTACCGGGCTTTTCTGGAAGCGGTGGCCTACTCCCTGCGCCACACCATGGAGTCCACCGGCGAGGACCTGGGCGAATATATCCTGTTGGCGGGCGGCGTCAGCAAGTCTCCCCTGTGGCGTCAGATCTTCGCGGACGTGACCGGCCACGCGGTGGTCTGCCCGATCCACGATGTCGAGGCCAACCTGGGCGATGTGATGCTGGCAGGCTTGGGTACCGGCACGCTCACTCTGGAGGATATCAGGAGCTGGCAGGTGCTGGACGAGAAGGTACGGCCCGACCCGGAAGCCCACGCCAAATACAATGACTACTACAAGCTCTATCACGCGGTCTACCGCGACCTGGAACAGGACATGGCGGCCATATCCAAACTGTCCTGAGCAGCGCCTCCCGTCCAAGGCCGGGGCTCCGATGGGACCTCATCCCGGCTTTTCCCCAACGGCACTGCAAGCCGCGCTGAACCGTTTTCTCCGCTTCCTGCACCCCGCCGCCATTGACGCAGCAGAATTCCTTTCATCGCTGCAGTTCTGCGGGGGAGACTCCGGCTGTTTCTCCTCTCGCTTCGCACCGGATTGCAAACCCGCTTGCTGCTGATCCGCAGAGCGGCGCCCCTGTTTTCCAAAGCCATCCAGCAAAGTCATAACTACCAGCTAAAGTGGTAGCTTGAGTAGGCCCTTATAGGGCCTGTTCATAAAAGCATGCGGACGAAACGCCCTGAAAAAAGCCTTTTCCCGCTGTCAAATCAGGAAAAATGTCCGCTGGGTGCCGATCTTCCCTGCCTCTTTATCCCTTTATCGGGGTGGCGGGTTCCAGTCGTTTTTCTTTATACCGCCCGTTAAGGTTTCCCCCATAAAACAGCAAACCGGCGGCAGGCCACATGGTTGTTTTCCATGTGCCCTGCCGCCGGTTTTCCGCTCTATCCGCAATAGGCGGCTGTCCTCTGCCGCTTCGCTAACATGAGCAGAAAAGGGGCGCGTTGCAAACTTTATTCTACAGCGCGCCCCTTTTGATATCATGTCATCGTCAACGATTTGCTTTTTGGCAGAGATCTCAGTCTTCGTGAGCTCGGAGAAGTTACGCACGACAAGAGGCTGATCCAAAACGCCGGAGAGGATATCTTCCTTAACCATCTTGAGATAGGAGATACCAATAATCACGATGATAAAAGCGATGGGGATGGACAGCACCAGGGTAGCAGTCTGCAGGGTAGCCAGAGGCGCATCCAAAATGATAAAGCCAATGGGGATCAGGGACAGGCCAAAAGCCCAGATTAGCCGCAGGATAGGCACGGATTCACCGTTCTCCACGCGAATCTGAGAGTTGGCAGCGATGATATAGGAGGCTGAGTCATAGGAATTGGCCGCAAAGACGAAACAGAGCAGGGCCACCAAAATGACAGCAATCTTCCCGAAGGGGAGGGTAAGCAGGATTTCCACAATGGTGTTGGCGGGACCGATCTCGCTGAGGGAGTTGACCACGTCGAAGGCGCCGCTCAACTGGAGGTCCAGGCCATAGTTGCCCAGCACACCAAAGAAAAGGATGCAGCCTGCGCTGCCAAACAGCAGGGAACCGGCTACCATACTCTTGACGGTGCGGCCCTTGGAAATGCGGGCGATAAACATGCCCAGGAAGGGGGCGTAGCCGGCCCACCATGCCCAGTAGAACACAGTCCAGCTTTGGGGAAAGCCGGATAACCCGATGGAGTCGAGCCAAGTGGACATCCGGATAAAATTCTGCGCCATAAGGCCGATAGCTGTGGTGGTGGTATCATAGATAAACTTGGTGTCGCCAACCACGAAGACAAATGCGATCAGCAGCAAAGCCAGCCATACGCCTGAGTCGCTGAGGAACTTGATCCCCTTGTTCAGGCCGGAGTAAGCGCTGAGACCAAACATGGCAACGATGATGAGCAGGATGATGATCTGGAGCATGGGGGTGGCTTCGATTCCAAACAGGGTGCAAATGCATGCTGTAACCAGAGGATTGGCAAGACCCAGGGAGGTGGCCACGGCGCCCACGATGCCGAAGATGAAGAACACGTCGATGACCTTGCCCAGGGGGCCATCCACCTTCTTACCCAGCAGGCCGCGGCAACCCTCACTGCACTTTAGAACATTGCTCTTTCTCACGAACATGATATAGCCAAAGGTACAGGCAGAGACGGCGTAGATGGCCCAGGCAGTGGGCCCCCAGTGGAAGAAGCCATAAGCGGGAGCCATCTCGCCGGCCTGCCAAGTGCCGTATTCAAGGCCTAAGGGAGGCGCCTGGAAATAATAGCCCCACTCGATGAAGCCCCAGTATAGCACGCCGGCACCGACACCGCAGCAAAACAGCATAGCAGCCCAAGAGAATGTCTTGAACTCGGGCTTTTCGCCCTTGTCCCCCAGATGGACCTTGCCATAGCGGCTGACGATGATGTAGATGCAAAAGATGAGGCAGAAGATACCAAACCACATATAAGGTGCGCCCAGATAATCCAAGACCCAGCCGTTCAGTGTGCCGACAACTGCACCACTGGCCTCCGGAAACAGGATGATGGGGAGGGACAGGGCCAGGAGTGCAATCCAAGAGATGATGAGGACTTTCTTGTCAATCAGCTTCAAAGACTCTCTAAAACCTTGCTTTTTCACGTGGAAATCTCTCCTCTCATTTCATTTCTTAGCTCTCTAAGATTTTTGCGATGGCGGTGTGGAGATTTTCGTCAAAGCGGTCCAGCATATCACCATCCTCCAGGAACATAGTGATGATAGCATAGGCCTCCTCGTCGATATGATAGAAGATACCCAAACCGTGAGGCATCACAGGCGGGAAATAGCACCCCTTCATGTCATCGTTGCCGAAGGAGGTGCAGGAAAGCCTGTCCTCGCAAATGCGGGCGAAGCCCTTGCTTCGGAAAAAGGCTGGCTGCTCGGCAAAGCCCAGTTCTTGAGCGTAGTCCTTACAAACCTCACGCACGGCAAACAGGTAACGGTTGACGCCCATTCCCGCCTGTGCCTGCCTGGTACGCTCGTGGTGGGCATCCAACGCCGCCAGCATCAGCCGACGACGTTCTTCCTTTGAGACGGAATCGTCCAGCAGGGCTGCAACAAAGGCCTTGGAGGCGTGAGTCACCGGGCGATTGACCTCTGTTCGGCCGCGGAAGAACTTGCGGCAGTCCACTGAGATATAGGTGTTGCGAATGTCGTTCCAGGTCATCTGTTGGGCAGCCTGGAACGCAATGTGCATGAATCCGTCGCCGGAGAGAATCCCATGCTCTCTCAGAACGGTGCGGCTTAAACCGGGGAAGGAGACGACACGGGCATCAAAGGCGCTCATCTTACTTCGGAACCGTGCAAAGCACTGGCGCAGCCGATCTTCAAAGCTATCCAGATGGAATTGCAGTTCGCGATATGCAGCTTGATCGGTTCCAGCTGTGAGGTCCATCTCACCCAGGATCTCACCCACCCGCTTGACCAGGTAGACCTCAATGCCGCCGTCGCAGTAGGTATGGTCAACGATCATAGACATAGCGCCATTGACCGCCACGTTGAACTGAGTTCCCTTGCCGTGGAAGCGGTTAAACCACAACGGGTCGCCGCAGGCGGTATAAAGCTTTTGCAGCACAGTCTCGGGGGCACAGGTGTCCAGGTTTACTACGGCTATCGCCTTTTTGATTACTTCATACTCCTCAGCGTTGCCGGGAATGGCCAGCAGCCCGGCCAGCAAGTCGCCGGCCATATCACGCTCCGGTTCGGAAGTGACCGTGTTAAAGTTGACTTCCAGCCCAGGGGTCGCATCGTTCAGGATGGCAGCAACGCTATAGCGCAGGTTGCCGTAAGGGATGGGTTTCCCCTCGGGGGTGATGACCTCGACGGTATAGATGTGGTTCTTGTACAGGACCAGACTATGCCGGGATATCTCATCGGAGATATACATGACATCCTGGCCATGAGCAATGTGGTTGATAGAGGCTAATGCGCCGAAAAGTTCGTCATTAGAATAAGTCTTTGGGCCAATGTTATAAGCGCCGTTGCCCTTCTGGCGGAATACCCGATAGGTCTCCGCCGTGGCAAAGAGGAGGGCGGCAGCTTTTTCGGCCTGGCTCAGGTTGCGGAGGGTCGGATTGTCATAGAGAATGGGTACACTGGTGTAGGGGCAGATGGGGTCGCGGAATCCCAGGTGACCCTTGACCCAGTAGTTATAGATGTAACTGTCATCAGAGCCTTCGGCCAACTCGTCCATCTTACGCTCCAGGCGGGGAAACTGTTCTAATGCTTGGAATGCGTCGACTTCATTTATAGCCTGTGCCAGTTCTTCCTTGGTGACCAGTGGCTCCAGCCAGTTCAAATAGCGCTCCAGGGTGTCGCGCAAGCCGGGGTTTGGGTAGTGAGGGAGTCCTGCATTATTTTTAATGGAAAGGTTGAATTTGATACAGTCCATATTTCCTTCACCTCAGCATCCCATGGGGCAGTGGGGGTATTTCAAGCGGAGCAGTTGTTCCACACGCACATCCTTCTGATAGAGGGTTAGGAAGCTGCTGCCGAAGCCCTCGGTGGCGGTTGGTTCTCCGTTGCAGACGGCCTCCACCTTGTCGACGATGCGCTGCCCCACCCGGGCGGCGGAATCGCTGCCGTCCATAATGCCGGTGGCATCCACATCTACGTCGTCGTTAATCAGATCTTTGTTACCGCTGACCTTGATAACAGGGACCAACTCGTTATCGAAGCCGGCAGCGCCGCTGGTCCACATGACGACCTGGACGCCCAGCGCTGCGAAGTTGGTGCCTGCACCACCGCAGAGGTGGCTGACGTCAGAGAGATAGAAGCCTGGCTTGTCGGGATGGTCGATGCCGCTGTTGCTGATTTGCAGGAAGCCCTGGATAGGAGCACTGCCGGTCTTATGAAGGGCACCGAAAGATTTTTCCTCAATGGTGGTCAAGCCTCCTATGCAGTTCCCGATGCTCATGGACTCCACAGGTGCGCCATCCACGTTCCAGCGCTTCAGTTCATTATCTGAGGCTGCGGCGATATCCGCAGCCACCTCAGGACTGATGGCCCGCCGCTGAATCTGTTCCTCACAGCCCATCAGCTCAATGAGCTCTCCGGCCACGGTAGTGGCGCCCAACTCGTAGAGTATATCTGCGGCCTTGCCCACGCTGGGGTTGGATGCGATACCCGAACTGGTATCGCTACCACCACACTTGATACCCACAAACAGGTCGGCGGCTGTGCCCTCACGCCTGGGAACCTGCTGTGCGTATTCGATCAGCTTTTCAAGTTTCTCTCGGCCCAGGGCGATGGACTTCTTGGTGCCGCCTACCTCGATGCAGTTGATCGATTCTATAGGTTTTCCGCATTTCTTTGCGTGATCGACGAAGTGACTGATGAGGATGCTGCCGCAACCCATGGCCAGCACCAGCACAGCCGCTACATTGGGGTTCGCACATATGCCCACCATTTGGTAGAAGGTCTCCTCATTGCCTCCCAGCATGCAAGTGTAATGGTTGGTCAGCACCACGACATCCCGGTGACCCTCGGCGATACGTTTTGCCAGGCCATCACAACATTCGTCCAGTGCGACAATCAGTATCTTATTTCGGATACCCAACTTGCCGTCGGGACGAATATAACCTTGAAATTTCATATTTCGTTCCACCTCATTCCGTAATGTTCATCACGCTGATGATATCCCTGATGATGGAGTCGGGAATGTCCAGGTGCATGCTGCGCACGTTATGAACATGGACCAGGTGGCCCTTAGCGATGGGTTTGATGACTACACCGACGTTCTCTCCGTACTTGATCATGGTGCTCTTTTCTGGCATGTCGCTCAACGCGAGCTTATTGCCGCTGAGAATGGGGCTTTGTGCAACAACCCTTTCCACCAAAACCTGGTTTTGGTCATACACCCAAACCATATCTCCGATCTGCACATCAAACAAGACTGTGGCTACATTGTCGTGGGGGTCCATTTGAATGGCGCGTTTTTCCATACGTTTTCCTCCTTTGCTTTGTGCTCTGCCTTATACCATTGCAAATATGGTGCCAAATCATGAAAAAAATAGCGCAAGACTTAGAGCCGGAGGGAAACGCGACAAGGCATACCGCCGTCATAAGGCGGCAAACGTCGTAAATTTGAGTTGATCGCAATTCAAATCCACATTTTGCTCGAGTCGAAAACAACTCGCAAGTTAAAAACGATTCAAATTCGCTTGCGGCCCCTGGAATTCTGTGCTACAGTAGGGCTATGGGACTGTGACTAAGCGTGATTGGAGGAGGAATGTTTCATGGACCGGACCTACCGATACCTAGACACCGATACCCTGGCCCGTCTCGTGGATGAACTGTATGACGAAGTATGCATCTACGATAACCATTACCGTATGGTTTATATTAACAAGGCCTGCCTTAGACATTACGGTTTCGAGCCAGACGACCTGATTGGCAAAGAACTTACTATTTTTGAACACGATAAATGGTGGGATACCTCTATTCTGCCTCATGTCTACCGAGATAAAAAAGCCTATGCCATACGTCAGAAGACGATTGTGGGCTCCAAACTGTTTACCGTCGCTGTCCCGATCTTTGATCGGAATAATGAAATCGAGTTCGTTGTTATGAGCGTGCGGGATACTGTCAGCGACAACCTGATCTTTACCGGAGAAAATACTGCGATCGTTGCCTCCGCGGACGAATTACGCCCGGAACTGCTCTATGAGAGCGATGAGATGAAGGCTATCATGGACAGCATCCAGCGGGTAGGCCGAACGGATGCCAACTGTCTGATTGTAGGCGAGTCGGGTACCGGCAAAACTGCCTTGGCTAAGTATATGCACAAAATCAGTGATCGCCAGGATAAGCCTTTTATCTCGGTAAACTGTGCAAGCCTGCCTAGAGAACTAGTGGAATCCGAGCTCTTTGGCTATGTCAAGGGCGCCTTTACCGGTGCCAAGAGCGGCGGCAAAACGGGGTTGTTCGAGGCTGCAAACCACGGCACCCTGCTGCTGGATGAGATTTCAGAGCTGCCGTTTTCTGCTCAAGCGAAGTTGCTCAGTGCCATTCAAGAGAAAGAAATTCTGCCCATCGGTGCCACCGCTCCGGTGAAGATCGATGTCAAAATTGTCGCCGCCACCAATAAGGACCTGACAAAGCTCATCGAAAGCAATGAATTCCGAGCGGATCTCTACTATCGTCTGAATATCTTTGAATTGACCATCCCGCCACTGCGTCAGCGCAAAAAGGATATTATACCTCTGGCCACCTATTTTCTTAACCAGTTTGACACACAGTACGGAAAGTCCCATACGTTCTCCAAAGATACCATTCCGTTGCTGCTCTCCTACGCATGGAAGGGTAATGTCCGGGAGCTACGACATGTGATTGAGCGCATCACCGTCATGGTAGATGACTTCTCTATTGAGCCGCACCACCTGCCCAAAAACATCTTCTCCGTGGTTAGCTATGATCAGACGCTGACTCCGTTCCCTACATCACTGGACGGTGCGCTGGAGGAGTTGGAGCGGCAGATGATTCTTAATTCCTACCAAAAGCACCCCTCCAGCCGCGGCGTAGCGACAGATTTGTCTATCAGTCAGACCCGTGCGGTTAAACTAATTCGAAAATATAGGCTTTGAACAGGAAAAAGCGGTTCGTTGCAAAAACATATCACAAAGAGCAAGCAGAGTTGCAGTCCCTCTAGGGGTTGCAACTCTGCTTGCTCACGTTAAGGTCTATTTATAAAGATACTGGCAAAACATGTGATGTACGCCGCATAATAACTCGACCCCATGCGGATACCAATGAGACTCAAAAATTGGTCATCAGCGGCCAGCGTTCCTCTTGGCCCTAATTCTAAACACGCCGGTACCTACAGTCATGCAACAAAATTTAATTATACAACATCCAATTGGCAGACCTTTTTTACAGCAATCAAAAATTTTATCCTCTCACAATTACAGATGGTAAAGATACTCTGCTACAGCTAGTTTCTCTGTCTTTGTACCTGTGGGCCTTGTCAATGTGGATAAGCTTCAAATGGTCTCATTCCATTTTCCCTCACTTGTAAACACAGCATACCCGTACAACAAGGGACAAAGTCCTTTGAACAAACAGTTTTAGCTCCGTCCAACAAATATAAAGGCCCCTCCGTTGGGAATAACCTATAGTCAAAACAAAGAAAGGCCGATTCCTCTTTCGTGGACATCGGCCTTTTCCTTTGACAATGAGAGGACCGGCGGCGTTCCATGCCGCCGGTCTGATCATAGCAAAAAGGAGGGGCGGGAGAAGTTCTCCCGCCCATTTTGGCGTTATTTGGTTAGATTCTTAACGAAGCGCATGAGGATCGTTGCGACCTGGGCGCGGGTGGCGTTGCCCCGGGGAGCCAAGGTGCCATCCCCCATGCCGCCGATCAGTCCGGTGGAAACTGCCCATCTCATGGCATCAGCAGCGTAGCCGCTGACGCTGGCTGCATCAGCGAACCGGCTCAGGAAACCCGCCTCGGCTGCGGGGCTGCCCGCATAGCGCCAGAGCATGGTCGCAAGCTGCTCCCGGGTGATGGAGCCGTCGGGATCGGTGCCGTCGGACACGCCGTTTTCCTTGGCCCACTCCATGCCCTTCTCATACCACACGCTGCCGCCGGTGGTGTTCTGGCCGTCAAAGCGGGCCAGCACGGTCATCAGCATGGCCCGGGTCATGGGGCTGTCCGGGGCAAAGGTGGTGGCGCTGGTGCCGGAGAACAGCTCATGGGCGGTGGCAAAGTCAATGCCGTCCTGCGCCCAGTGGCCGCTGGTGTCGGCAAAGTCCTTGGCGTTGTCCACCAGGATCAGATCAGCGGAGCTGTCCAGCTTGACGGCCAGGCCGCCCTCAGTGGGGAAGGAGAGCTTCACGATCTCGCCGGTCTTGGCGTCCATGGCCACGGTGCCGTAGTCCACATCGGCGGGGATGGTCACAGTGGCGGTACCCACGCTCTTGGGGATGGCGACGGAGGCCGTTACGTCCTCGCCCGGCGCGTCCACGGTCTTGACCTCGATGCCGTTGGCAGCGGTAGAGGTGGTGGTCACGGTGCCATCCTTCTTGGTCTCCACGACCAGAGTGGAGCCGTCCGTGTACTTGGTGGTCTCCGTGACGGTTCCGGTGGTCTTGTTGATGACGGTGGTAGTGGTCGAGCCGTCCTTGTTGGTGATGGTCTCCGTGGTGGTATTGCCGGAGATACTGGAGCCACTGCCGCCACCGCCGGAACGGGTACGGACGGTTAGGATGCCGTTTTCATAGGTAATCATATAGTTGTCGATGGATGCCGGGCCAGTGACGGTGACGGAGTAATCGCCCACCTTGCCTGCATCCGCCGTGGGGCAGGAAACGGAAACACCTATCAGCAGAGCGGCCGCGTTGGCCCCGTCACTTCCCCGCCAACCGGAAACGGTATAGGTATATGCTGCCGGGGTACCGCCCACATAGATGGTCTGGTCGTCGGCCTTGACGGTCAGCTTGGCCTTGGTGATTTCAAAATCCATTGTCTTGACGGCATAAGCATCATTCTCTCTGCCTGTAATGGTCACGTTGTACTTACCAGCATTGGCCGGCGCGGAGTCCAGCTTTGTACCATCCTCGTTGCAGTAGGTATATGTCCAGCTTTTGATTCCATTGCAGGCCGCGTCGTACTCCTTTGCCTTCCCGTCATAAATCAGGGAATCAGGAGCGGTCACGGTGGTTTCTCCGCTCTTATCAGTCGCAGACGGTTCGGAGATGGTCAGCGTCGCGGTGGTAGTACCGGTCAGCGTATAGTTGGGATTGCCGCTCTCTACCCTAACGGTATAAGTACCAGGAGCCGTGGGTGCGATATGGGTATAGGCGTTGTCCTCGGCGCTGGACGCCTTGTAGCTATACACCAAAGTCAACCCCTCAGGAAGTGTGTTGTTATCGCCAGCGGTGGCATCGATGGTCTTGGCAGTTCCATCGTAGGCTTCGGTTTTTTCGGCCATGGTAACAGCAACAATTTTTGTGGAAACCTCGACTTCAAAGGTCTGGAACGGCCAAGACTTCCCGTTGTTCGTTACAGAGACGGAAATGGTCGAAGTCCCTACTTTCTGACCTGTTATAGAAACTCCGTTACCGGTTTCAGACACAGATGCGCAAGAATCACCAACGAAACCGAACCCCGCCAGGGCCGTTGGATAATAAGTGTTTTTTTCCGCCGAGTAGGTTATCTTCACCTGTGCGGTATCTCCAAATTGCAAGGCGCCCTCAGCAGAAAATTTCACGCCAGCACTCGTTGTTACGGTTCCCACATGGGTGCTGTGCGAAGCCGGGCCAGCGGAGAAACAGTTTTTGATTCGTTCAGCGTTCCAAAAGCAATCCGTAATTTTGCCATTACTGTTGCTCCAAACGAATGCACCTTTATCAGTACCACTCATATTTCCTGTAACAAACACGTTTGAGTAGCAGGACCTAACAGTGCCCTCATTTTTGCCGCCTATCGCACCGCTCAAAATGTTTGATGCGGCGTTACGAGTATCTCCCTCGCAATAGCAGCTCGATACAATTCCCTTATTCGTCCCAAACAAAAGTCCACTGTAATGATTGATATTCCCGGTAAAAGAGCTGCTTGTCACAGCGCAATTTTCAACTTCAGCATCCGTCTCGATAGTACCAACAAGGATTCCGCTACCCTGACCTCCGCTCATCGTTGCAGAATCAATATATAGATCGGAAATCTTTCCACCGGAAGTCAGGGTTTTCAATAACCCTGTTGCGGCAGTATATGTATCATTAATTGTGAAATTGGAAATCGTATGTCCATTTCCGGCCACACTTTTCACAGAGGACACAGGTTGTATCGCAGCGCCACCACAAGCAATATCAGAAGCGATGGAAACATAGGCACCCTCTATGTTCCGCTGGGTAATGTTTTTCGACAGATTCTTCAAATCCTCCAGACACGAAACAATAAGCGGTTCTTGTTCCGTGCCGCTTCCCGCAAGTTTTTGGGGACGCGTCAGGATAATAGTGATTTCTTTGCCGGTTTCCCCCTCATATTCGACCTTGAATGTGTGGCTCATTACCGCCGTCTCCGTCGATTCGGGAAAAGTGATCGTTTCCGGGACACCGTGCAAACTTGCCCCGGAACTCGCAGACGCGTCAATCGTAACTGATACACAATCAAGAGGAACATCGACGGACACGCGTACCGGAATCGCCCCTCCGGTTCCAGTGTAGCCACCAATGGTTTTATCATTGTCGCCATATGTGATTTTCAGCTTCTCTGCATAATAAAGTGCCGGGAAAACTGTCTTTTCTTGCAGGCGCAAACCCGATTGGGGGTCAATCTTCCACACCTTGTCAAAATCCAAATAAGGGAAACTACCCTTTTCACTGAATTGCTCTTCAGCAATCTCAGTCACATCCGCATTGGAAGAATTTGTACCCGTGCATGAAAAGGTATCATCCTGTTCTGCATAGCACATACTGACAGATCCACTATTAAAGGAGCCAACAACCGTTCCAATGTTCAAAGCCGGACTCTCGCCGGAATAGGTAACGGAAATATTACGCACACAGCACTGCTCAACAGTTCCTCCCAAATTAAAACCGGCAATGCCGCCGACATTAAGTTGTTTGTTTGTCGCGGTAAGAGACAGCGAAACAGAGAGTCCGTCAGCCAAACAATTGGAATAAATATTCCCAGCGCGAAGTTCCCCGGCAATACCGCCACCACGAATGTCTGAAGAAGCGGACAAAGTCAATTTGCAGTTGTTGACCGAACAATACGAGATAACCCCACCAGTATTCGCCACCGTTGCTCCGACAATCATGCCAGCGCCGCTTCTCTGCGTTATGCTTGAGTTGGAAACATGGCAGCTTGTAATGGTGCCGTCCTCTAATTTAAAAGCGATGATGCCGCTCATATCCATAGTTGCCACAGAACTTGTGATTTGAGCGTCTTCAACATGGAGGTTTTTAATAACGCCCCCGTTCTTTATCACAGGGAACAGCCCTTGCCCATGGCTACTTCCCGTAATATACAGATTTCGGATCGTGTGCCCGTTTCCATCGAAGCACCCTGAAAATGTCCCTTTGTTGTCCCACGAAATCCAATCATGTGACCCAAGATCTATATCATTTTCCAATGTAATCGTATAGCCCGTATATGTGGTATCGGCTTCAATCTGCTTTGCGAACCAAGCCATACCTTCAGCACTGGAGATAGAGACCGTCTTTTCAGTATCATTGGCTGAATACCCATCAGGAACAACAGTAACAGTATCTTTCCACTGCTTGTCGGGTGAATTCCCGGTTTCCTCCGCCAGCGGCATAATCTGCTGGGTGAGGAACGCCGCAGCCGTTTCCAGTGTGGCCATATCCAGCGCCTCGACCTGCGCCGCGTCCAGCGGTGCGATGGCACCATAGATGGCGCAGACCTCCTCATAGACTGCGGCCTGCTCGTCCTCGTCCACTTCCGCCAACTCGGCTACACCGGGCAGGGCGTTGATGCGCTTCTGCAAGGCCGTTACAGTGGGGCCAGCCGGGGCGGGACTTTCCGCCCCCTCCGCAGGGGGTTCCTCCGCATCATCCACAGGCTCCTCTGGTGTCACATACAGAGGGCAGCCCTCGTCGCGGGTCTCTGCATTGCAGTTCTCCTCCATGGTGCAGACAATGGGTATCCCACTGTCCGGCATCTTGTCCTCTGCCGCCAGCGCCGCGGTGGGCACCCAGCCCGCCAACAAGCAGATGGCCATCAAAGTTGCCAGTATTCGTTTTTTCATGGTTTGGTTTTCCTTTCCGTTTTATTTTTGATATAAATAATCCATCAGCCGCTCCCTTGCGGCTTCGGCTGTTGGCTGAGGCGGGCCATTGGAAAGATACAGCAGGGCATCGTTCCACTCGCCCAAAGGAACATCCCCCGCTTGGATAAGCCCTATGGCCCGAGCCAGCCGGTTTCTTTCCAGTTCACCCATGTCGTGCAAATCGGATAAAATAGCCGGTTTGCAGCGGTACGATAAGTACTCCAACAGGGACATTTGAACGCGCATATTCACCACCTCCCCTAATTATGCGCAGATATTATTATATATCCTTTTCGGATATTTGCTTTATTTTACCACATCCTAATCGGATATACAATAAGTTTGTATGGAACGAGGTGGTAAAATGGAACTTGATTATCACGCTATTGGAGTGCGTATTCGCCGGTACAGAAAGGAGCGCGGGATCACACAGCAGGTATTAGCGGAACTCTCCAATCAAGAGCCGTCGAACATCTCGCATATTGAGCGTGGCGCAACAAAACTGGGTCTTCCCACCATCGTTAATATTGCGAATGCCCTGGGGGTAACGGTGGATGATCTGCTGTGCGACAGTTTAGAGAATTCCAAAGCGTCATTTGAGCGAGAGGTATCAGAACTCTTGTCCGACTGTACCCATTGGGAATTAAAAGTCATCACAAATACTATGCGTGCGTTAAAAGATAATCTGCGCAAGCCAAGTGTAGCGAAATAATACAGAACCGCCTACCATGACCCGGATCATCCGAGTAGCGGCAGGCGGTTTTGAGTTGAGGCAATGAGAAAAAGACCGACACTCACATTTACTGTGAATGTCGGTCTTTTATACCCTATCATGCGCTTTTGTTGTGGCGTAAGTGTGGCGTAAATCCGCATTTTCCTGCGCCGGAATCCAGCTATTTCAAGGGTTTACGGGTACTGCTTAGTACATGCCGCCCATGTCGGGGGCAGCGGGTGCGGCGGGCGCGGGGGGCTGGGGCTTATCGGCGACGAGAGCCTCGGTGGTCAGCAGGGTGGCGGAGATGGACGCGGCGTTCTCCAGGGCGGAACGGGTCACCTTGGTGGGATCCACGATACCGGCGGAAATCATGTCCACATAAACCTCATTATAGGCGTCGAAGCCGTAGCCCGTCTTGCCGGACTCGCGGATCTTCTCCAGCACCACGGAGCCGTCGATGCCGGCGTTGGTGGCGATCTGCTTCACAGGCTCAGTCAGGGCCTTGGCAATGATGCGCACGCCGGTCTTCTCGTCGCCCTCGACCTCGCTCACCAGCTTCTCGACCGCGGCAACGGCGTTGACGTAGGCGGTGCCGCCGCCGGCCACGATGCCCTCTTCCACGGCGGCGCGGGTGGCGTTCAGCGCGTCCTCGATGCGCAGCTTCTTCTCCTTCATCTCCACCTCGGTGGCGGCGCCGACGCGGATGATGGCCACGCCGCCGGCCATCTTGGCCAGGCGCTCCTGCAGCTTCTCCTTGTCGTAATCGGAGGTGGTGGTCTCAATCTGATTCTTGATCTGGTTGACGCGGCCCTTGATGGCATCGGCGCTGCCGGCGCCGTCCACAATGATGGTGTTCTCCTTGGAAATCTTCACCTGGCGGGCCTTGCCCAGCATATCCATGGTGGCTTCCTTCAGCTCATAGCCCATGTCGGAGGAGATCACAGTTCCGCCGGTGAGGACGGCGATATCCTCCAGCATCTCCTTGCGGCGGTCGCCGAAGCCGGGGGCCTTGACGCAGACCACGTTCAGGGTGCCGCGCAGCTTGTTGACGATCAGGGTGGACAGGGCGTCGCCCTCCACATCCTCGGCAATGACCAGCAGCTTCTTGCCGGACTGCACCACCTGCTCCAGAACGGGCAGCAGCTCCTGGATATTGGAGATCTTCTTGTCGGTAATGAGGATCAGCGCGTCGTCCAGAACGGCCTCCATCTTCTCGGTGTCGGTGACCATATAGGGCGTGATATAGCCCCGGTCGAACTGCATGCCCTCGACGACCTCGGAATAGGTCTCGGCGGTCTTGGACTCCTCAACGGTGATGACGCCGTCGTGGGAGACCTTCTCCATGGCCTCGGCGATCAGCTTGCCGATGGTCTCGTCGCTGGAAGAGACGGCGCCGACGCGGGCGATGTCCTCCGTGCCGTTGACCTTCTTGGAATTGGCCTTGATGGCCTCCACGGCGGCAGAGGTGGCCTTGGCAATGCCCTTCTTCATGACCATGGGGTTGGCCCCGGCGGCCAGGTTCTTCAGGCCCTCGCGGATGATGGCCTGGGCCAGCAGAGTGGCGGTGGTGGTGCCGTCGCCGGCCACGTCGTTGGTCTTGGTGGCAACTTCCTTCACCAGCTGGGCGCCCATATTCTCAAAGGGGTCCTCCAGCTCGATCTCCTTGGCGATGGTCACGCCGTCGTTGGTGATGAGGGGCGCGCCGAACTTCTTGTCCAGCACGACATTGCGGCCCTTGGGGCCCATGGTGATCTTAACGGTATCGGCGAGCTGGTTGACGCCGCGCTCCAGCGCGTGACGGGCTTCCTCACCGTAGCAGAGAATCTTAGCCATAACGATTACCTCCAAGTAAATTCCGCCTCAGCGGAATCGAATTTTGAATGCTTCCGAAGCAGGACACATCCCAGGGCGCCTTCTCTTGTCCCTGCGGCCAATCCCTCCTGTGCGCCTGCGCAGAACGCCGTTGCCTGCTCCGCCACCGGCGGGCGGCCGCCTTTGCCGTGCAAAGGCATTGGGTGGGGAACCCGCTGTGCCGCCTTCCGCGGCATGGCGGACTCCGATCCGGGGAACGGAAACTCCCCCGGGCGGGTCTTACTCCACGACAGCCAGAATATCAGACTGACGGACGATGGTGTACTCCTCGCCGTCCACCTTGACCTGAGTGCCGGAATACTTGCTGGTGATGACCTTGTCGCCCTTCTTCACGGTCATGGTGACTTCCTTGCCGTCCACCATGCCGCCGGGGCCTACCTCGATGATTTCGGCCACTTCGGGCTTCTCCTTCGCGGCGCCGGTGAGGATGATGCCGCTCTTGGTGGTCTCCTCGGCCTCCACCATCTTAATGACCACGCGATCTGCAAGGGGTTTGAGCTTCATTTGGGGTTCCTCCTTCATGTATGTGTTATTTTCTTGTAAACTTGTTAAGCGTGTTAGCACTCATTTTACCGGAGTGCTAACACGCTTATTATAATACCCTCACTTGCTAATTTGCGCAAGTCCTAATTTTTTAATATTTTGTAAATTTTCCAACGTGCCATTCCGTTTTTTCAATTTATCTTCAAAATAGAGTTTGACTCTTTCTTTTTCTTCTATTATCTCGTTTTTTCTAAAACTCTTCCCCGCCGGGCCGGATCATAGTGGGTACCTTCCGGAAAAAAGAAATTCACTTTTTTAGCAGACAGCCGGATCGAGAGCTCAGACAGGTCGACCCGCTCCCCGTCCAGATTGACCATCTCCGGCTCCCGGCAGATGATCTTCAGTTCCCGGCCCCGGCGCAGGATGATCTGCGGGATCTCTTTTGCGCCGCCTTTGGCGTACGTTCCGATCAGGGCCAGGATGGTCAGGCGCGAGACCGCCTTGATAATGACAAAATCCAGCGCCCCGTCGTCGGGCAGCGCCGTGGTGGACGGGTTGAAGCCGCCGCCGTAATAGCGGCCGTTGCAGGCGCACAGGAGGGTAAACTCCTTGTGCGGCAGCACCTCGCCGTCCAGCTCCACCCGGTAGGGCCGGTGGATGCCCTGCAGAATGGTGCGCAGAGCGGAGAGCTGATAGGCCATGGTCCCGCTCACCAGGGGCAGCTTCTTGAAGTCCGCCGCCCCCAGACCGATGCGCGCGTCAAACCCCACGGAACAGACGTTGAGGGCCAAGTGCCCATTGCAATCGATCAGGTCCAGGCTCTCCTGGGGCGCATCCAGCAGGGCTTCCAGGTCATGGAACCGGCACGTGTCCGGCCCGAACATCCGGATAAAGTCGTTGCCGGAACCGGTGGGGTAATGGGTCACCGCCGCGTTCGGGGCGCCTGCCGCGCCCACGACGCATTCGTTGAGCGTACCGTCCCCGCCGCAGGCGTAGACCCGCAGGGGTTCTCCCAGCTCCGCCGCCCGGCGGACCTCTTCCCGGCCGTGGCCCGCGTATTGGGTGACCAGGATCTCATAGTCTTTCCCCCGCCCTTCCATAACGCGCGCCACTTTCTCCCGGATCTCATGGCTGCGGTCGTATTTCCCGGCATGGGGGTTGATGATAAACAGGTGCTTCATCGGGTCAATCCTCCCTTGGAGAAGGTTCAGGGACTCGGGGCCTCCTCCGGCAGAGGGCCCGCCTCCTCGGAAGCGGCGCTCTCCGCAGGCAGGGCGTCCTGCGCCGCGGGACGGCTGAAAAAGCTCACGTTCCACAGGGTGATACGCTGTTCCGTGCGGGCCATGCGGGAGACGATGGCCGCCGCCTCGGCCCGGGTGAGGGCGCCGTCGGGCCGGAACGTCAGGTTGGCGTCCACCCCCGCCAGGACCCCTTTGGCATACAGGCTGTAAATCTCCTCCGCGCAGGGCGTGCCCATGCCCACGTCGGGCACGGCGGCGCGGACACGCTCCAGGCTGTTGCGCGCGGGCATCCCCTTTGCCAGGCTGGTGTGTGCAAAGATACAGGCCATCTCCCAGCGTTTGACCGGTCTGGTATAGTCCGTCTCCCGGAACGCTCCGCTGGTGATGATGCCGCTGGCGATGCAGTAGTCCACCGCGGCGCTGTACCAGTCCTTCCCGGAACCGGGCCGCTGATGGAAGTCGTCCTCCCGGTAGCGGCTCTCCAGGGTAGCGGCCAGCTTGAGGGCCTCCGCCACGGTCAGGGTGCGGCCAGGCGCAAACTGATTGCCGCCCACGCCCTCCATCAGGCCCACATTATAGGCCACATCCACCCACAGGGCGTACCAGTCCCGGGGGGATACGTCGGAAAAGCCGGGGAGCTTGCCCCGGTTCAGCGGAAACTGGGCGGAGGGCGCCCCCTTCTGGGCCAGAATGCCGGGCAGCTCAAACAGCGGCACAATGGTCTTGACGCCCTTCCGGGTCAGCTCCAGCACCTGACTGCCCCCCTGCTCCACCACCTGGATGCTGTCGTAGGAAAGATCATAGAGCACCTGGGTCGCTCCGCCCTGCCCGTCGGAAAAGGGCAGGATGCTCACTACGCCCCACTTGATCCCCTTCTGCACGACATACAACCCGCAGTTGATGGGCATGAGGCTGTCATACTCGGGCCGGATGAGATAAGTACCGTCCTGCCGGATCACGCCCAGCTTGTCGCTGAGCTCCACGGCGGCCAGTCCCAGGGAGAAGGAGACGGCGCTGTCGTACTGGATGGGGATGACCACCTCCCGCCCGGCGTTTACGTAGCCCCATTTGCCGTCCAGCTCGCACAGGGCCATCCCCTCGCTGAATCCCCAGACCGTGGAGCCCGCCGGAGCAGCCTGGGCGGACGGGTACAGGCACGCCGCGGCCAGGCACAGGCACAGGGCCGCGGCGGTCAGACGGATCGCGTTTCGATGCTTCATGGCAGTTCCCTTCCCGTTATCTTCCATACTGGAACAGATCGCATTTGATCATCCCGTTGTACAGCTTGCGCTTCTTGTCCGCCGTGCGCCCAAACGTCCGCTCGAACTCGGTGTGGGAGGAGAGCACGCTCACGCGCCACCCCTCCGGCAGATCACGTACCGCCCGGCCGAATGCGCGGTAAAGTTCCTCCGCCTCCCGCTTCTCCAGGATGCGTTCTCCATAGGGCGGATTGGTAACGACCCGGCCATAGGGCGTATCCCGCCGGAACCGGGCGGCATCCGCCGTCTCGAAGCGCACCATGTCCTCCACATCCGCCTTGACGGCGTTGGCCCGTGCGATCTCCACCGCCTTGGGGTCCACGTCGCCTCCCCAGATGTCATACGTCCCGCCGAATTCCCTGTCCATGGCCTCGTCTGCGGCATCCAGCCAGCTTTTGGCGTCCAGCCACCGCCACTTCTGGGCGGAGAAGGCCCGGGACAGCCCCGGGGCCCGGTTCTTGGCGATCAGCGCGGCTTCGATGGCGATGGTGCCCGAGCCGCAGAACGGGTCGCAGAAGGGGTCCCTGCCCCGGTAGCGGGACAGCAGCACCAGCGCGGCGGCCAGGGTCTCCCGCAGGGGAGCGGTCACGCCCACCGCCCGGTAGCCCCGCTTGTGCAGTCCCGGCCCCGAGGTATCCAGCATCAGGGTGGCCGTGTCCTTCATAATGGAAAACTGCACCTGGTAAAGGGCCCCGGTCTCGGGCAGCTGCTCCAATCCATACCGCTCCCCCAGCCGGGCGGCGATCGCCTTCTTCACGATGGCCTGACAGGCGGGCACCGCGTGGAGGGCGGAATTGAGGGCATGTCCCTTTACCGGGAAGCTCCCCTCCCGCGGAACAAACTCCTCCCAGGGCAGCGCGCGGGTCCCCTCAAACAGAGCGTCGAAGCTTCCGGCCGGGAAACTGCCCAGCACCAGCAGTACCCGTTCGCCGGTGCGCAGGTTCAGGTTGATCCGGGCAATATCCTCCGCCCGCGCCCGGCAGAGCACCCGCCCGTTTTCCGCCCGGACCTCAGGCAGCTCCAGCCGCCGCAGCTCCTCGGCACACAGGCCCTCCAGCCCAAACAGGGTGGGCACGGCCAATTGCAGCATTTCTTTCATCCGATCCGCTCCATCTCATACGCCTTCTGATTTCAGTCCAGTATAGTATACCTGATTTCCCTGTGCTTGGCAAATCCGGAACGCGAAATTACTTTCTTTTTTCCCTGCGCTGTGTTAGGATAGAACCAGAAACCGAAAAAGGAGGGGTGCCTGTGCCGGTTCCCAGTATCTTCTGGCTGGTCGCCATGGTGCTTTTATTCGCCGCCGAGGCAATTACCGTGGGGCTGACCTCAATTTGGTTCGGTGTGGGCGCGCTGTGTGCGCTCATTCTGTCCTTCTTCGTCTCCAACATCTGGCTTCAGATCGCGCTGTTCCTGGTGGTCTCGTTCCTGTGCCTGCTGGCCGTGCGGCCGCTGGCCCGAAAGTACGTCAACCCCGCCCGGGTAGCCACCAATGCAGACCGGGTCATCGGGGCGGAGGGGATCGTGACGCAGGACATCGACAACCTGAAGGCCCAGGGCCAGATCACCGTTCAGGGCGCGGTCTGGACCGCCCGGACGGAGCCGGATGCGGCCGCGATCCCCTCGGGCGCCAAGGTGCGGGTGCTGCGGATCGAAGGAGTCAAGGTTATCGTGACGCCGGCGGCGGAAGCCGCGCGGACGCCGCAGGTTTAAAAAGGAGGAACTGACATGCCGCCGATCATTCCCATCATCGTGATCATTCTCATCGTACTCGTCATTCTGGTGCTGGCCACCAACATTAAGGTCGTCCAGCAGTCCAAGGCCTATGTCATCGAACGGCTGGGCGCATTCCACTCCGTCTGGGGCGTCGGTATCCACTTCAAGGTCCCCTTTATTGAAAAAGTGGCCAAAGCCGTCTCTCTGAAGGAGCAGGTGGTGGACTTCGCTCCCCAGCCCGTCATCACCAAGGATAACGTCACCATGCAGATCGACACCGTGCTCTACTTCCAGATCACCGACCCCAAGCTGTATACCTACGGCGTGGAGCACCCCATGAGCGCCATTGAGAACCTCACCGCCACCACCCTGCGCAACATCATCGGCGATTTGGAGCTGGACCAGTCCCTGACCAGCCGCGACATCATCAACTCCAAGATGCGCGCCATCCTGGACGAGGCCACCGACCCCTGGGGCATCAAGGTCAACCGGGTGGAGCTGAAAAACATTATCCCGCCCCGGGAGATCCAGGACGCCATGGAAAAGCAGATGAAGGCCGAGCGGGAACGCCGGGAGGCCATCCTCCAGGCCGAGGGACAGAAGCAGAGTCAGATCCTGGTGGCGGAAGGCGAGAAGCAGTCCGTCATCCTCCGGGCCGACGCAGCCCGGCAGGCCGCCATTATGAAGGCCGAGGGCGAGGCGGAGGCCATCATGAAGGTCCAGCAGGCCACCGCCGAAGCGCTCAAGCTTCTCAACGAGGCCAACCCCAACGAGCAGGTGGTCAAGATCCGCGCCCTGGAGGCCTTCCAGGCCGCCGCCGACGGCAAGGCCACCAAGATCATCATTCCCAGCGAGATCCAGGGCCTGGCCGGCCTGTGCGCCAGTGCGAAAGCCGTCTTCGACGGGGTGGAGCCCAACAAGCCCAAGGCCCCTGCCCAAAACGACGCATCCAGGTAACTATGCGCTGTCTCGAGCAGGCCTGTTCCCGAAGGGGGGCAGCCCACCGCAGCGCACGCGCCGCGCGCGCACGTTTGCGGGCTGAGCGGTGGTTTTTCTAAGGCGCGTGTTCTTAGAAAAGACGGATCTTCAGTCCCTTTCGCCGCTGCGGCGGCGAAAGCCCTGCACGGGGCGTTTCCCTTTCGCAGGAACGCTTTGTTTTCCTGCGTCGTCTCAGGGTCTTTCGATAAGCCGGGCGGCGCCGTCCAAAAGGACGGCGCCGCTTTTTGCATTCCGATCATTTTTCCTTTCCGGGGGGCGGCGGAACGGTGGGCGTATCATGCTCGAATGCGTCGAAGTAATCCTCGTCCTGAAGCTCCGGCTTGCGGTGACGGATGGCGGCGGTGATGATGGGGTAGAGCACGATTGCGATCAACCCGCCGGAAAAGCCGTTGTTGTACAGGTTGAGGCCGGACACCGGAGATCCCGCATAGAGCACCACCGCTGAGTGGAGAAAACCCGCCACGATCCCAAACGGCCATCCGAAATAGCCGGAGACGGGAGCCAGCGTCGTGCCGAAGAGCATGGCCAGCTGCATGGCGCCGGCGCCCAGATCCTGGTGGAGCAGCAATCCGCCCAGCACCACGCCCAGCATGACGGGCGTAATGTTCCGGGCATGTTTGCCGAAGGCGGAAAAGCCGATGATGGTCATGATCCCGCCGATGGTGGGCCCGTTCAGATCACCGCCGGTAACCAGGATAAACACGATGCCGATGAGCCCGTTGACGCCCATGTTGATCAGTACCGGGGCGGAGCCCAGCATGCGCAGGTAATCGCTGGGGGCGCGGCCGGTGGTCTGGAGCAGGCGTCGGTAGCCCGCCCAGGCCGCCCAAACCGGGCGCTTGCAGAAAAAGAGCCCTGCTGCGATAAACACGATACACATGCCGCCCATGGCCGCCCCCAAAGGGAGATTATAGCCGGTGGCCCAGTGGTAATTGGTGGACAGGTCGGCCCCCATGGAGCTCATCACCGGGGCCAGGATCAGGGCCAGCAGCCCGCAGGCAAAGCCCATGTTGTACAGATTCATTCCGTTTTGGATCTTATAGGTATAGGCCGAGAGGGGCGGCAGGATAAAGCCGATCAATATGCCCACCAAAACGCCTGCCGGCAGATTGCCCCAGCCGTTGTCCAGCGCCACATAGCTGACCACCGGCGAGAGCGCGGTAGCCAGCAGCGAGACCGACGCGTACGTATAAAAGGGCTCTCGCCGTAGCTTGGCATAAAGGAAGGTCCCGCCGATGATAGGCCAGATGTTGACGATATTCTTCCCAAACAGCGCAAACCCGGCCATCAATCCGATCTCTACCACCGTATAGCCGTTGATGGGGTCCTTGGCCAGATAGAGGATGCCGATGCTGATCAGGGTGACCAGGGCGGAATTGACAAAAGCCGCCCCCACCCCGGCGATCTCCATATAATCGGTGATCAGGGCGTCCTCGGTGATCATGATCTTCCACAGGCCCGGCAGAATATTGGACGGATCGTCCAATATCAGCCCGATCGCCGCCAAGAAGGCGGCAAAGCAAAGTGCGGCCGGGTACATTCTTCGATAGCGCATAGCAGTTCCCCTCTCAGGCAGATCGGCAATGTCGTGTCTTACATGGGCTTGCTCATATGCTTGCGTGTGCGGCCAGTGTCCGTAAAAGGACTTGGGCGCCGCGCAAGGCGTTTATCGTTCTTCCGTGCGCTTGAAATAGGCGCGGGTCTGTTCCGCGTTGCGCATGACCTCGCTGCGCAGCGCCTCCAGATTCGGGAACTTCCGCTCCCCCCGCAGGCGCTTGTAAAATTCCATGCGGATGGTCTGTCCGTACAGATCCCCGCTGAAGTCCAGGATAAATCCCTCCACGTTGACCCGGCCGCCGTCGTCCACCGTGGGGCGCACCCCTACGTTGGTCACCGCCGGACGGCTGTCCCCGTTTTCAAAAAAAACGCGGGTGGCATACACGCCAAAGGCAGGCACCAGTACGCCCGGCTGAAAGCGCAGGTTTACCGTTGGAAATCCCAGTGTGCTGCCCAGCTTCTTGCCGTGGGAGACCCGATCGGTCAGCGTGTGGGGATGTCCCAAAAACTGATTGGCCCGCTCGATCTCCCCCTGGGCGATGAGCGTGCGGATATAGGTGGAAGAGACCGTGATGTGATCCCGTTCCACCTTGGGCACGATATCACAGCCAATCCCCTGCGCTGCGCACAGCTGGGCCAGCCGCTCCGGGTTGCCCTCCCCCTTGTAGCCGAAGTGGAAATCGTGTCCCGCCACCAGATGGACCGCGCCGTTCTCTTTTACCAGATATTGAGTGACAAATTCCTGCCATGGCATGTGCATCATCCGCTCGTCGAAGTGGGTGACGATGACATCCCGGATGCCGTAATACCGGCGCATCAGCTCCGCCCGGTCCAGGGGCGAGGTAAGCAGGGGCATCGGCACGTTCAGGATCAGATTGGTGGGGTGGGTATCAAAGGTCACCGCCGCGGGGACGGCCCCCTTCTGCGCCGCGATGGCTCCCACCCGGCGCAGAAGCGCCCCGTGGCCCAGGTGCACTCCGTCAAAAAAGCCCAGGGCGACGACCCTTCTTACGTTCTCATTGGTATCCAAGCGACTACACCTCGAAAAAGCTTTTGATGGTCTTCATCTGTCCTCCCCTACAGCGGCCCAGCAGCAGGAAGGCCCCGTCCGGACCGTAGACCCGCCAGTCCCCGTCGGCTGCGGCACAGGGGAACGGATTGCCGTTTTTCGCCCGGGAAAGGGCCGCGTCCGGCACGGTGAGCGCGGGATACCGGGCAAAATAGGCGTCCACCGGCAGCAGCAGGGCCGCCGGATCCCCCGCCGCGCGCACCTGCTCCAGCGTCACCGCGCCCTCCAGGCCAAACCCTGCCGCACGGGTGCGCCGCAGGGCGGACAGCGTGCCGCCGCAGCCCAGGGCCTGTCCGATCTCATGGCAGAGCGTGCGCACATAGGTCCCCTTGGAACACGCCACCCGCAGAAACCAGGTATCCGGCTCCGGTTCAAACCCGCAGGGCGCATCCCTCCGCACATCCGCCTCTTCCAGCACTTCCAGGGCGCGGATGGTCACACGCCGGCTGGGACGCTCCACTTCGGTCCCCTTTCGGGCCAGCTCGTAAAGCTTCCTCCCGCCGATCTTGACCGCCGAATACATGGGGGGCACCTGCGCGATCTCCCCACGGAAGCGTTCCAGCACGGCCTCCAGCTCCTCCCGGCCCGCAGCGACCGGCCGCGTCTCCAGCACGCTCCCGGTGATATCCTGGGTATCCGTGATAACTCCAAGTCTTAACGCGGCGATATATTCCTTTTCGGATTCCGCCGCGAACTCTACCGCCCGGGTGGCCCGGCCCAGAAAAACCGGCAGCACCCCCGTGGCCATGGGGTCCAGGGTACCCGCGTGTCCCACCCGCCGCTCCTGAAAGAGACCCTTCAGCTTGGCGCAGACGTCCATACTCGTCCAACCCGACGGCTTATCGACGACCAGGATCCCGTTAGCCATCCCGCTGTACCGTCCGGATGGCGTTCAGGATGGCTTCCCTGGCGTCCGCCACGGAGCCCTTTACCGTACAGCCCGCGGCGGCGGCATGGCCCCCGCCCCCCAGCAGGGCGCACACGCGGGTGGCGTTGAGCCCGCCGCTGGTACGCACGCTCAGCTTGCACTCGCCCTCCGCCAGCTCCCGGATGGTCACGGAGGTCTCCACCCCCTCCGTCTGGCCCACAAAGGCGGCGATATCCTCCACGTCTTCTTCGTGGGCGCCCAGCGCGGCCATCATGGCCAGTGTCACGGTGGCGACGGCCGTCTTTCCCCCGTCGTACCGCTCCATCCCCTCCACGATCATGCTCTCGATACGCAGGCGCCGGAAGGACTTGGTGCGGAAATGGCGCTTGTTGAGGCTGGCGTAATCGATCCCGGCCTCCATCAGCGCGGCGGCCACCCGGTGGGTGGCCGGGGTGGTGTTGCCATACTGGAAGCAGCCGGTATCGGTGGACACCGCCACATAGAGCGGCTGGGCGATTTCCGCCGTCACAGGCCCCAGCTGGCGCACCACGTCGTAAATCAGCTCCCCGCAGGCCGCCCGGCCCGGGTCCACGCAGCACGCCGCTGCAAAGCCCTCGTAGGAAGGATGGTGGTCAAAGGCCAGGTCGATGCCCCGCGTCAGCCACACCTCCCCCTCAGGGGTAAACAGGCTGCGTCCGGCGATATCCACGCTTACCACGAAGGCGGGCCGGACCGCTTCGGGCGCCAGATAGCCCTCCAGATAGGGGGTAAACAGGCTGGTGGCGTCCCGGTTGGGCAGCACCCAGGCCTGTTTGCCCAGCTTCCGCAGCGCAGCGCACAGCCCTACGGCGCAGCCGATGGTGTCCCCATCGGGGCGCTTATGGGTCAGGATCAAAATAGCGTCTTGCTCCCGCAGCAGCGCCGCGGCTTCCCTGTAATCCAAATTCAATTCCCTTCTTCTCTGCGCTCGATATCCTTTAAAACCTCCAGGATGTGGGCGCCCTTGTCGATGGAGTCGTCCCGTTCGAACACCAGCTCCGGGGTATACCGCAGGGACAGCCTTGTCCCCAGTTCCCGCCGCAGATAGCCGCCGGCGGACTTGAGCCCGCGGACCACTTCGTTTACGTCGCTGCGGTCCAGCACGCTGACATAGACCTTGGCGTAGCGCAGGTCGGAGGTGGTGTCCACCGCGGTGATGGACACCAGTCCATGGACCCGCGGATCCTTCACCGTGCGGATCAGATTAGCCAGCTCCCGCTGGATCTCCTCGTTGATGCGTCCGATGCGATTACTTGCCATAACCTATCTCCTCAAGAAACGCAATACAGGCCCGCCCCTCCTCAAATGACTTGGGGACGGAACGGGCCTGTATCCGTTTGTTAAATAAATGCGAAATTTGCGGCAGACCTGCCCGTTCGCAACAGGCAGCGGTTCCATGGCCGGATAGAAGTCCTCCGGCACACCCCGGTATTTTCCCCGGGCAGGCGTGCGTCTACACCTCGATCTGCTCCATCAGGAAGGCCTCGGTCCCATCGCCCACCCCACGGCGCCCTGCGCCGCGGGGCCCCCCAGGTTCCTTCACAGGCTCGGGCGGAGTAAATCCGGCCCTGCGCCAAGGTTTCCGCTTTGCGAAAACGCTTGTGCGGCGCAATGCGCCGTCCCGCCTGCGGCGGGGCCCAAGGAGGGCGACCGGGGCAGTCTGGTGCTCGCCAAATCCTGACGGTCTACACCTCGATCTGCTCCATCAGGAAGGCCTCGATCACATCGCCCTCCTTGATATCCTGGAACTTTTCAAAGGTGATGCCGCACTCGTAGCCCTGGGCGACCTCCTTCACGCTGTCTTTGAAGCGCTGGAGGGATGCGATGGCGCCGTCGTAAATGACGATGTTGTCCCGTAGCAGGCGCATCTGGGCGCCCCGCTGCATCTTGCCGCCCGTGACGTAGCAGCCGGCCACCATACCCACGCCGGTGATCCGGAACACATTGCGCACTTCGGCCTGGCCCAGCTCCACTTCCTTGAACTTGGGGGAGAGCAGCCCTTTCATGGCGGTCTCGATCTCGTTGATGCAGTCGTAAATGACCCGGTACATCCGCATATCCACATGATTGCGGGCGGCGGTATCCTTGGCGTTGTTGTCGGGGCGGACGTTGAAGCCCACGATAATAGCGTTGGAGGTCGTGGCCAGCATCACATCGCTCTCGTTGACGGCGCCCACGGCGCAGTGAATGACCCGCACCCGCACCTCGTCGTTGGAGAGTTTCTCCAGGCTGGCCTTGACCGCTTCGGCGGAGCCCTGCACATCGGCCTTGACGATGATGTTCAGATCCTTCATCTCGCCCTGCTTGATCTGGCTGAACAGATCTTCCAGGCTCACCTTGCCCACCGGGCCGGAGGCAGCCATCTTCTGTTCGTGCTTGCGCTGCTCCACCAGCTCACGGGCCATCCGCTCGTCAGCCACGGCGTGGAAGTCGTCGCCCGCGCCGGGCACCTCGCCCATACCGATGATCTCCACCGGCACGGAGGGGCCCGCCTCGGCGACCTTCTCGCCCTTGGCGTTGGTCATGGCACGCACCCGGCCCACCGCCGTACCGGCAATGATCACATCGCCCTGATGGAGGGTGCCGTTCTGCACCAGCAGCGTGGCGACCGGGCCGCGGCCCTTGTCCAGCTTGGCCTCGATCACGGCGCCGTGGGCGGTGCGGTTGGGGTTGGCCTTGAGTTCCTTCATCTCGGCGGTCAGGGTGACCATCTCCAGCAGCTCGTCGATGCCCTGGCCGGTCTTCGCCGAAATGGGACAGATGATGGTCTCGCCGCCCCATTCCTCGGGCACCAGCTCGTAGGCGGTGAGCTGCTCCTTGATGCGGTCCGGGTTGGCGTCGGGCTTATCCATCTTGTTAATGGCCACGATGATGGGGATCTCGGCGGCCTTGGCGTGGTTGATGGACTCCACGGTCTGGGGCATAATGCCGTCGTCCGCGGCCACCACGAGGATGGCGATATCGGTGACCATGGCGCCCCGGGCGCGCATGGCGGTAAAGGCCTCGTGGCCGGGGGTATCCAGGAAGGTGATGGTCTTGCCGTTCACATCCACCTGGTAGGCGCCGATATGCTGGGTGATGCCGCCGGCCTCGCCGGAGACCACGTTGGCGGAGCGGATATAGTCCAGCAGGGAGGTCTTGCCGTGGTCCACGTGGCCCATGACCACCACCACGGGGGCCCGGGGCACCAGATCCTCCTCCTTGTCCTCCGCGGTGTCGATCAGGCGCTCCTCGATGGTAACGATGACCTCCTTCTCCACCTTACAGCCCAGCTCCTCGGCAATGATGGCTGCGGTATCAAAATCGATCACATCGCTGAGCGAGGCCATGACGCCGTTCTTCATCAGGGTCTTGACCACCTCGGCCCCGGTCTTTTTCATGCGGGAAGCCAGCTCGCCCACGCTGATCTCGTCGGGGATCTTGACCACCAGGGGGGTCTTTTTCGCGATCTCCATCTGGAGCCGGCGCATCTTCTCCTGTTCCTCCTGGCGGCGCTTGTTCCCCTGGAACGCGCCCCGGCGGTTGTTGTTGCGGCCCTGGAACTTCTGCTTGCCCGCCTGCATCTGATTGGTCTTTCCGGCGGCCAGCTTCTCCAGCCGCTCGTCGTATTTCTCCAGGTTGACGTTGCCGCCCTTGCGGGTATCCACCACCTTCTTTTCCGGTACCCGGGTGGCGGGGCGGTTTGCCGGCGGCTGGCCGCCGTTGTTCTGGGTCTGCGCGCCCGCCGCCCCGGCCGCCTTCTGGGCCTGGGGCTGGGCCTCCCGCCGGGGCTGCTGCTGGCCGCCGTTCTGGGCCGGGCGCTGGTTCGTCTGGGCCGGGCGGTTCCCCTGGTTCTGCTGCTGGGGCGCAGGAGCCTTGGCGCTCTGGGCGCTCTTGGGCTCCCGGTACACATCGGCGTAGATGCTCTCGATGCTCTCGACCTGATTGCGCTGGGTCAGGCTCTCAAAGATCAGCGACAGCTCGCGGTCATCCAGCACCTGCATGTGATTTTTGGGCGTCGTCGCGTATTGGGTCAGGATATCGGCAATCTCCTTGGAGTTCTTGCCAAAATCCTTGGCCACCTCATGGACTCGATACTTGTTCAGCAAATAAAGCCACCTCCAACTGGCAGGCTTGCACCAATAGGAAAACGCGGCGCCTGCGCTGCGCTTTCTTATTGGAACAAGCCCGGTTCATTCCAATGCTCACGTATGCCATTTCGTCTCATGGCGTCTTCTTCTTGACGGTCACCACGCCCCGGGGCAGGGAACGCTTGGGCTTGGGTGCGGGCGCTTCCGCCTTGGACGGCGGCGTCCCAGGCCTTGCGGCTTGGGCGCCGGCTCTGCGGCGGTGCTCCTCCGCCCTGCCGGGCGGGTGCGGCGCTTCCTTCGGCGGCGCGGCCCAGGGCTTCTTTTTGCCCGTTTGCAGGTTTTTCTCGTGGCGGCGCTGTTCCTTTTGGCGCTGAAGGGTCTTTTCCGCCCGGACCGCCAGCTCCGCCGCCGCCGCGCCATACTGCTCCGGGTCCGCCCCGGCCAGCTTTCCGGCCAGCGCGGAAGCAAGCCCCACGTCGGTCAGGGCCAGCATGGCGCAGGACGCGCGCCCCACCATGCCCCCCAGCACGCTCTTGGGATAGGGCAGACGCAGCACGCAGGTCTTGCCCGCCTCGGCAAAGTGGGCGGCCCGCCGGGCGCTGTTCTCCGCCGCGTCGGCGGCCACCAGGATCAGCCTGGCCTGCCGCGCCCGCGCGGCGGCGCCCACCGGCTCTTCCCCGATCTCCAGGCGTCCCGCCTTCCTGGCGATGCCGATCAGGTGCAGCACACTATCCATCTCCGCCCTCCTTCATCTGCTCCTCCAGGGCGTCATACACCCCGTCGGGCATGGGGGCGGAAAAGGCCCGCTCCAGGGCCCTGGCTTTCCGCGCCCGCTTCAGGCACTCCAAATCGGGGCAGACATAGGCGCCCCGGCCCGGCTTTTTCCCTTTAAAATCCAGGGAGACTTCTCCCTCCGGGGACTTGACCACCCGGATCAGCTCCTTCTTCGGCTTCATCTCCCGGCAGCCGACGCACTGGCGCAGGGGTATCTTCTTGGGCACGGTACGCTCCTCCCTTCCCGCTGTTGCGCTCGCTGAGGCGTTTGCGCGCTGATTCGCCGCGCGCCTTTTCCCCGCCCGCAGCGCCCCCGTCCCCCGGGGCTCCTGCGTGGGCTTTACGCCTCAGTCTCGTCTTCGTCCTCGAGCACCACGTCCTCCGGCTCTTCCCCGGCGGGGGCGGACGCGGGCTTAATGTCGATCTTCCAGCCCGTCAGCTTGGCGGCCAGCCGGGCGTTCTGCCCCTCCTTGCCGATGGCCAGGGAGAGCTGGTCGTCGGGCACCACCACCCGGCAGGTCTTGCCCTCCTCCTGGGTGGCGACGCTGATGACGTCCGCGGGGGAGAGGGCTGCGGCGATATAGGCGGCATGGTCCTCAGACCATTTGATGATATCCACCTTCTCGCCCTTGAGTTCGTCTACGATATTGTTGACCCGCTGGCCCTTCGGCCCCACGCAGGCGCCGATGGGGTCCACGTTGGGGTCGGCGGACCAGACGGCCAGCTTGGTGCGGCTGCCCGCCTCCCGGGCGATGGACTTGACCTCCACGGTACCGTCGTAGATCTCGGGTACCTCCAGCTCAAACAGGCGCTTGACCAGGCCCGGATGGGTGCGGGAGATGAGGACCTGGGGCCCCTTGGTGGAACGGCGGACCTCCACCACGTATACCTTCAGGCGCATGCCCTCCACGTAGCTTTCGCCGCGGACCTGCTCGCCGGGGGCGAGGAAGGCCTCGGTGGCCTCGCTGCCGGAGCCGATGCGCAGGCTCACCCCGCCGGAGCGGGGGTCCACGCGGGTGATCACGCCGGTGAGGATCTCATGCTCCTTGGAGCTGAACTCATCATATATCATGCCCCGCTCGGCCTCCCGCATGCCCTGGATGATGACCTGGCGGGCGGTCTGTGCGGCGATTCGGCCGAAGTCGCGGGTACGCACTTCAATGCGGATCACATCGCCCAGGCCGGCCTGAGGCAGCTTCTGACGGGCCTCCTCCAGGCTCATTTCCGTACAGGGGTTGTCGACGGTCTCCACCACGTCCTTCTTCACGAACATGCGCACCGTGCCGGCGGCCTCGTTGGCCTCCACCACCACGTTGTCCCCCACGCCCTCGTGATCGCGCTTATAAGCGGAGACCAGGGCCTGGGTGATCTTCTCCAGCATATAGTCCTTGGGGATGCCCTTTTCCTTCTCGATCAGTCCGATGGCGGCAAAGAACTCCGCCCCGTCCAGTTCATTGGACTTCTGCGCTTTCGTATTCTTCTTCGGCATAGCTATTCTCCTTCACAATCACCACGCGGCGTCAGAACCGCACGCTCAATCTCACCCGGGCCACGTCCTTTTTGGGAAAGGTACGCTCCCCCTGCGGCGCGGCGATGGTCACGTCCCCGTCCTGATAGGCCAGCAGCGTCCCCACATGATCCTTCCGGCCGTCCGCCGGACGGTAGAGGCGCACCTCCACCTCCGCGCCTATAAACTGTTCAAAATGCTCCGGTTTTTTCAGGGGGCGGTCCGCCCCGGCGGAGGAGACCTCCAGCACATAGCTGCCCTCGATGGGGTCCGCCTGATCCAGCGCGTCGGACAGAGGGCGGGAGACTGCCTCGCAGTCATGGATGGAAACGCCCTCCGGCTTGTCGATATACACCCGCAGAAACCACTGCCCCGCCTCCCGGACGTACTCCACATCCCAGAGCGAACAGCCCTGCGCCGCCGCCATGGGCGCGGCAAGGCCCTGCACCAGCTCGGTCACTTTCGCCACGGGCTCACCTCCGTTTCAAGTCTTCCAGAAAATTGCTTCCCGGTTTTATTCAATAAGAAAGAGCGGGGCGAACCCCACTCTCACCATACTTCCACTACTATCCTGCCCAACTATACCACAAAAGCGCCCCCAGCGCAAGGGTTTGGCGCGATTTTTTGCTTCCGCCGCCGGAACTTCGGCAATGTGCGCTGCGTCTAAAGCTGCGGCTGCGGATTTGTAATCGTATTTTCGTTGACATAATGGTACGCTTTGATAAAATAGACCCTATGGATGAAACGAGACAAAGGAGACTGGCTTATGGAAGGCAACCGTGTGGCGCTGGCGATCCTGGAGCAGGTAAAAAAAGCCGTGGTCGGCAAGGACGAGGTGCTGGCCAAGGCGCTGCTGGCCATTCTGGCCCGGGGGCACATCCTGCTGGAGGATATCCCCGGCGTGGGCAAGACCACCATGGCCCTGGCCTTTTCCAAGGCCCTGGCCTTACAGTATAACCGGGTCCAGTTCACCCCGGATGTGATGCCCTCGGACATTACGGGCTTTTCTCTCTTCAACAAGCTCTCAGGCAAAATGGAGTATCAGCCGGGGGCGGTGCTGTGCAATCTCTTTTTGGCGGACGAGCTCAACCGGGCCACCAGCCGCACCCAGTCCGCCCTGCTGGAGGCCATGGAGGAGGGCCAGGTCACGGTGGACGGAACGGCGCACCCGGTGCCCCAGCCCTTTTTGGTCATCGCCACACAGAACCCCGCCGGCGCCTCGGGCACTCAGCTGCTGCCCGACTCCCAGCTAGACCGGTTCATGGTGCGCCTGTCCATCGGCTACCCCACTGCCTCGGACGAGGCCGATATGGTCCGCCGCAAACAAAGCGGCAATCCGCTGGAGCGCGTGGAGCAGGTGCTGGACCTGGACGGCCTGAACGCCCTCCGGGCCCAGGCCGATGCGGTGCACGTGTCCGATCCGGTACTGGATTACATCGTCCGCCTGGTCGGCGCCACCCGGGAGCATCCCATGCTCCTTCAGGGGGCCAGCCCCCGGGCCACCCTCGCGGTGACCGCCATGGCCAAGGCCGCCGCCCTGGTCCTGGGACGTGATTATGTAAATCCGGAAGACGTGCGCACCGTCTTTTCCGATGTGGTCAGCCACCGGCTGATCCGCTCACCCCGGGCACAGCAGGACGGCAGATGCGATCCGGCGGGAGACGTGCTCAAAGTCGTGCCCGCGCCCCGCGTCAAGTGAGGCCGCCATGCTGCACCGACGTGTCGCTTACGCCGCCGCCCTGGCTGCCGCCCTGCTGTTCCAGATCTTTTTCAAGGGCTGGTTCTCCGCGTTCCTGCTTGCCCTGGTGGTCCTTTTTCCTGTTCTGGCCCTGGCCTTGAGCCTGCCGGCCATTCTTTCCTGCGCCCTGGAGCTCTCTCCCTGCGTCCTGGCGGTGGAGCGGGGCGGCGCCGCCCGGTTCCAGGTCCGGCTGCGCAACCCCGCCGGGCTTCCCCTCTCCCTCCTGCGGGTCCGTTTGTCTTATGTCAACCAGCTGACCGGTCAGACCGAGACCCTCCGTCGGGAGGTGCGCGGCGCCTCCCGGGGCGCGGCCTTTTCCCTGGACGCGGACACCGCCCACTGCGGACGCCTGGTATGCACCGTGACGCGGCTGAGCATATGCGACCTGCTGGGGTTGTGCTCCCTTCCCCGCCCGGTCTCTGGTCAGGCGGAGCTGCTGGTGCTGCCTGTGCCTGCATCTCTTGAGATCCCTCCGGAGCTCACTGGGGAACAGGACCGCGGAAAGCGCCTGCGGCCCCGGCCCGGCGGCGGCCCCGGCGAAGACTATGACCTGCGCGCCTACCGCCCCGGCGACCCCATGAAGAGCGTCCACTGGAAGCTCTCCACCAAGCGGGACGAGCTGGTGGTACGGGAAGTGCTGGAGCCCTGCCGGGCGGAACTGATCCTGAGCTTCGATCATTTCGGTACGCCCGAGACCCTGGACGCCGTGCTGGACCGTCTGTGCGCCCTGTCCCGGGCCCTGCTGGAACGGGAACGCCCCCACCGCATCCAGTGGGCCGACCCCGTGAGCGGCGCAGTGGAGGACCATTCGGTGGAGGATGCGCGGGGCCTGTGCGCCGCCCTCGCCGCCGCCTGCTCCGCCCCCGCCCCGGAGACGGGCCGTTCCATCCTGGACGGAGCGCTCTGCGTCCAAAGCGCCGGAGGCCGCCACATCCACGTGACGGCCCACGGCCTGAAAGGGGGCGCAGCGGTATGAGGCGTCGCCGTGCCCGCGCGCCCCGGCGGGGTCCTCTTGGCGTACTGGGGGACGGGGCGCTGCTCTTTCTGATTCTGACCGGGACGCTTTTTTCCTTTCTAACCGCCTTCGGCGCGGCGGTTCTGTCCCTGCCGCTGCTGCTGGGCTGCGCCGCCTGCTCCCTGCTTTTCCTGGGGGTCTTTTCCCTGCCCCGGCGCCGCCTGTCGCTCCTGCTGCTTCTGCTGCTCCTGCTGGGGCTGTGGCTCCTGGCCCTGTGGCGTCTCTGGGATACGCTGACGCTGGGCGAGATCGCCCTGCGCTGCGCCGTTCACAATTCCATTTCCGACAGTCTGGGCCGCAACAGCTACATTCACCCCATCGCCCAACTCCCGGAGCAGACCTGGCTCCGCGCCGCCACCGCGCTGGCGCTGTGCGCCGCGGCGGCGCTGGGCGCGCTGCTGGGCCTGTCCATCGTCCGGCTGCGCTCCGGTCTTCTGACGCTGCTCTTCTCCCTTCCCTTCCTGGCCGTTCCCCTGGCGTTCACCCTGACCCCGGCATGGCTGCCCCTGATGGCGGTACTGCTGGGCTGGGGCGTGCTTGTGCTCTGTTCGCTCACCGCCCGGTGGGACGGCGGGGGAAGCGCGCGGCTCTGTCTGGTCGCCCTGCCGGTGCTGGCACTCGTGCTGCTGCTGCTGAATGTGGCTCTGCCGCAGGAGTCCTACCGGCGCCCCGCCTGGGCGGACCAGGCCAACGAGGCGATCACCAACTGGGCCGTGCGCGTAAGCGACCGGCTCTTCCCCGGCCTGAAGCTGGGGGGCGGCGGCACCCTGTCCGGGGCCGACGCCAGCGTGGACCTGGCCGACGCGGGCCCCCTGCGCTATTCCGGGCGTACGGTGCTGGAGGTCAGCACCTCCCTGCGGGGCCGGCTCTACCTGCGCGGATTTTCCGGCGCGGTATACGACGGCGGCTCCTGGGCGCCCCTGGATGAGCAAAGCTACGAGAGCGAGCCCCTCTACAGCAGCACCTACCGCCCCGCCTGGACCCGGGACGACGTTCAGCCCATGAATTTTCCCGCCCTGGCCGACCGCGCCAGTGTTCCGGGCAAGGACTACGCCAGCGTCACCATCCGCAATCTGGGCGCCGATCCGGGCTATGTATACTATCCCTATCAGCTGCTCTCCACTCCGGAAGAGATCTCCGGCGGGCAGTTTGTACACGACGCTTATCTGGCCCGGGAGGAAGGCGTCTGGACGCATACGCTCTATGTGCAGCCCGAATGCGACCCGCTCTCCGGCGCCCAGCTGCCGGAGGAGCTCCGGGACGCCGAGCAGGAATACGCCCGCTTCGTCTATCAAAACTACACCGGCGTGCCGGACGCACTGAGCGACACGCTGTACCGCCACCTGATCTCCATGGTGGCCGAGCCGGAGGCCTGTCTGCCCGGCGGCGCGGAGAACGAGCACTATCAGGCGCTGATGTACGGCAGCTATGGGGGCAACGCCGCGTTTGCCCTGACCCTTTCCGCCCTGATCTCCGACTACCTGGGCCAGCTGGCCGTGTACGATCCGGCTACGCCCGCCGTCCCGGAGGGGGAGGATTACGTGCGCTGGTTCCTGGAGGAAAGCCGCCGGGGCTACTGCATGCATTTTGCCAGCGCCGCCGTCCTGCTGCTGCGTTATAACGGCGTCCCCGCCCGGTATGTGTCCGGCTACGTGGCCGACGTGGCCTCTTCCGGAACGGCCCGCGTGCCCGACTCCAACGCCCATGCCTGGGTGGAGATCTACCTGGACGGCTACGGGTGGCATCCCGTGGAGGTCACCCCCGCCTACGCCGGGGCGCAGCCCGGCCAGAGCGGCGCTCCTGCCGAAACGGCGCAGCCCACGCCCACCCCCAGCGCGGCTCCCGCGCCGTCCCGGGGCCCCAACGCCGCCGTGCCCACGCCCACGCCCACGCCTCAGGCCCAGGCGGCCCAGAGCGCGCCCTTCGATCTGCGCCTGCTGCTCTTCCCGGCGGGGATGGGCCTGCTTCTGGCGCTGTTCGCCCTGCGGCGGCGGCTGGCGCTGAGGCGGCGGGAGCGCCGTTTCCGCCAGGCAGACGCCAACCGGGCCGTGATCGAGGCCTATCTCTACCTCCGGCGGCTGGAGCGCTGGGGCGGCGTGATGCCGGAGACGGCTGAAGCGCTCGCCAAAAAGGCCGCGTTCAGCCAGCACGCCATGACCCAGCCGGAGCGGGAAGCCGTTGTCTCCGCCGCCCGCGCCTGCGCCGCCCGCGTGGACGCCGCGCTCCCCCGCTGGAGACGGCTGCTCTTCCGGTATTGGTTCGGGCTGTAGACGCTCTGGAAGGGCGCAAGCAGGGAACGTCCCCCGGCGGTCCTAGCGGGACCGCCGGGGGACGTCACAGTCTGTCGAAAACGGCCCGCGTCATTCGGTCAGCGCAAATACGCCGGGAACCCGTTCGTCCTTGTCAAAAACGTTGTTGTACTGCAAAATCCGGTACTGCGTCAGCTGGTCCGCCAGCGTTTGAGGCAGGGCGTCCCGCTCTCCGTACCAGTTGCCCGCGCTGTCCCGGATCCCCACGGTGTTGATCACAGGGAGCTGCCGGCGGAGCCGGGACAAAAACGCCTGATACTGCGTCCTGGGCAAATTGGCGGCGTCCATCAGCAGGGCGGAGAGATAATTGAGCGAGAGCTCCACCCCCTCCTCCTCCGGGATATCGTAATTGGCCCAGAGCACAAAGGGCACCATCTGCTTTTTTTCCGCCCAGGCGGTGGCGGGGTCGGTTCCCAGCACCCGGTTATAAAAGCTGGTGGCCACCTGAGGCTGATGGTCGCCGAACAGCAGGATCATCGTCGGCTCCTCCACCTGGGCGAAATATTCCACCAGCTCTTCAAAGGCCCGGTCGCTCTCATGGATCAGGGAGAGGTACTGGTCCACGGTGGGAAATTTCCCCTCCATGGGCCCGGTCAGCCAGCTCGTCCGTTCCAGGCCGGTCCAGGGCATGTTGTAGCTGCTGTGATTCTGCATGGTCACGTTGAAGAAAAAGAGCTTTTCGCCCGCTTCCTTTTCCTCGTAGAGCCGGATGAGATGCTCATAGTTGGACCGGTCGGAGACATACCCCTCCCCGGCCTTGCCCCGCAGGTAGTCCCAGTCCTGGAAATCCCGCTGGAAATACGTCTCGTCAAAGCCGTAATCGGCGTATACGCTCACCCGGTTCCAGCCGGAGGTCAGATAGGGGTGCATCGCCACACAGCGGTAGCCCAGCGCCTTCATCTGTCCCACCAGGGAGGGGTCCCCGTCGGACACATAGAGCTGGTAGGCCACGGTGCTGGCCGGTAGAAAGGCCATGGTATTGCCGGTGAAAAATTCATATTCGGAATTCGCGGTGTTGCCCCCGAACACGGAGGAATAGGCATAGCCCTTGATCGTGTTTTCCGTCAGGGAGCGGAGAAAGGGCATCGCGTCCTGATTGGTCTGCACGCCCGGCAGCACCGACAGGTCGGAGAAGGACTCGTTCATGACGACGATCACGTTGACCGGCGTCTCCCCCTCGGCTTCGGCGCCGGCGGCCGCGCCGCCGGCCAGCGCCTGGGCGGCCTGGGGGGAGTATCCCTCCGGCTGCTCGGTGCGCATGTACTTCATACAAACGGTAAAATTCAGCAGCAGGCCGTTGCCCCGGGTGGTCCACAGGGAGGGCTCCACGCCCAGGGCCTCCACGATCCCGGTCCCGAAGAAGAGCGCGAGGTACGCCGCCGTCACGCCCGCGGTGCACGCCAGCCGCCTCCAGGAGCGGGCGTGCCGCGCCTCCCGCGGCAGCAGCGACACCAGCAGCAGAACGGCCAGCATGATCAGGAAGGTGATCACCTGTTTGAAATCGGGGGTATAGTCGTAATGGACGGCCACATTCGCGGCGGTACGCAGGGAGAGGAAGTCCGCCGGGAAGAGGGTGCGCCCCCGAAAGGCGATCAGGTAATGGCTGGCGCAGCCGAACGCCCAGGCCGTGCCCAGGCCCCACTTCACCGCCGATGTCCGCCGCCGGAAGATCGTGTAAAACGCCAGCTCCCCCAGATAGTACCAGGCCAGGTTGAGCAGGATCTGCACCGCGGTGAAATCGGTCCAGGGGTTATTATAGTTGAGCGCCTCCACCAGCGTGAAGGAGAGCAGCGGGGTCAGCATCAGCAGCAGGCGGGAGATCCGGGCCGCCTTGACCTCGTCCAGCGCCAGCTTGGGGTAGTGCAGCCGCCGCAGTTCATTCCGTTGTTTGGGGTAGGATACCTGGGAACTCATATTACGCCTCTTTTACCCTTTCATGACGTCTTTTTTACGTTTTGCATGGTCTGCATTATAGCAAGCAAAGCCCGAAAGCGCAACGCGCTTTCGGGCTTTTTAATGAAATCTTCATCTGTTTTTTTGCCGCAGGGGCGGGCCCTCCAGAGCGAGCACCCGGTCGCAGCGGGAGAGCACCGCCTCCTGATGGCTGGTCAGCAGCACCGGCGTTCCCAGGGCCCGGATACGCGCCAGGATGCGTCCGGCCCGCTGCGCGTCCACACCGGCAAACGGTTCGTCCAGCAAAAGCAGCGCGCCCCCGCAGGCCAGGCACCGGGCCAACGCCAGCCGCCGGCCCATGCCGCCGGAGAGCTGGGCCGGATACCGCGCCTGCTCCCCCGCCAGCTCCACCAGTTCCAGCCAGCGGCCGACCTCCCCCCGCCGGGCCTTCGGCAGCACATCGGTGATGTGCTGCCCCACCGTGCGCCAGGGCAGCAGCCGGTCCTCCTGAAAGAGCAGGCTCACCGGTCCGGGGAGGGACGCCGTCCCGGCCTGCGGCTTTTGCAGCCCCGCCACTACCCGCAGCAGGGTGGTCTTGCCGCAGCCGGAGGGCCCGGACAGGGCGGTGATCCCCTGCTCCGGTACCGCCAGGGAAAACCCGTCCAAAACGGTCTTCTCTGCAAAACAGACGGTAATATCCGACACCGATATCACACCCGCGCCTCCTTTCCCCACCGCCGGAACAGGAAACCCAGGGCGTACTCCAGCACAAAGCTCAGGGCAATGACCGCCGCCGTCCAGGCGAAGAGGGCGGGCGTGTCCAGGGTGATCTTGGCGCGGTAAAGCTCCTTGCCGATGGCCAGGGCGGGCTGACAGAGCACCTCCGCCGCCACCCCCGCTTTCCAGGCCAGACCCAGGGCGGTGGCGCAGCCGCTGGCGACATACGGCAGGGCGCAGGGCACATAGATGAGACGCAGCTTCTTTCCGGTGGAAAAGCGGTAGGCCCCGGCGGCCTCCAGCAGCTTGGGATCGGTCTGGCCGATCCCTTTGCACACATTGCCCCACAGTACCGGCAGCACCATCAGCGCGGAAACCACGGCGGGCACCCGCCCTGTGGGCGCCCACAGGAGCACCAGCACGATGAAGGAGGCCACCGGGGTGGCCCGGATCACCTTCACCGCCGGGGCGATCAGCCGTCCGGCCCAGGGCTGGGCACAGGTGAGGGCGGCCAAAAGCGCCCCCAGGGCCGCGCCTGCGGCAAAGCCGCCGAAAATGCGCCCCAGGCTCATCAGAGCCGAGCGCCAGAAAACCGCCGTTCCCGCCAGCTCCCACAGCCGCGCCGCCACCGCCAGCGGACCGGGCAGCAGCAGCTGCTTGCCCACCCAAAGGGCCGCAAGCTGCCAAACCCCCAGCCAAAAGGCCAGGGGTATGACAACGTTTCGTATTCTTGCGCCTATCCGATTACGGGACGTAGTAGAAGGCGTCATCGGGGATGGCACCTCCGATCGAAGTGGGATCGGCCGCAAAGAGCACCTCATAGTAGCTGGAAACCTCCATCAGGTCCTCCCCGTCCACATAGACCAAATTGGCCTGGGGGATGGCCGCCTTGGCCACGGCGGCCTTGGGAACGATCTCATACTGCTCCATCAGGGCGGCGGCCTGCTCGGGTTCGGCGTTGGCGTATGCAATGGACGCCTTGTAGTCGGCCAGGATTCCGCTTACCAGCTCGCTGTTCTCCTCCAGCCACTCCGTGCGCCCCACCAGGCAGCCCATGGTGAACGTCCCCCGGGCGCCGGACCCGGCCCAGGCGTCGTTCAGGTCCACCGCGTCCCGCACGTCGGCGTTCTGGAGCATGACGCTGGTGGCCGCGGGTACCGGGAGCATGCACAGTTCGATCTCGCCGGAGGCCATGAGGGTGGTCAGCTCGTCGCTGGTCTTCCACTCAATGGTCACATCCCGGCCGGGGGTCAAGCCGTTCTGCTCCAGCAGATAATGGAGCACATACTCCGGATTGGCGCCCTGGCCGGTGGCGTAAAGGGTCTTGCCCGCCAGGTCGGCCATGCTGTGAACGCTCTCGCCGTTCTCCAGAATGTGGAGCACGCCCAGAGTATTCAGGGCCAGCAGCTTCACGCCGCCCTGGGTCTTGTTGTACAGGCTGGCGGCCAGATTGGTGGGCACGGCGGCCAGGTCCAGCTCGCCGTTGATGAGCTTGGGCACGATGTCGTTGGCCGGGTCGGCGCCCAGGGTCACCTCGTAGCGCAGCAGGGTGCCCTCATAGGTCCCGGCCTCCGCCTGGGCAAAGTCTACGTCGTTGTCGGCCAGAAGCTTGGCGGCGCCCATACCGGTGGGGCCTTTCAGCAGGCCCAAGTTTACCGTAACATAAGGCGCCGCTGTTTCCGGGGCGGCGGTCTCGGGGGCCGCCGTCCCGGGCGGGGCCGTCTCCGGAGCGGCCGTTCCCGGGGCGGCGGTGGAGGCGCACCCGCCCAGCAGGCCGAAGGTCAGGGCCAGACTCAGCAGCAGCGCCGCAGTTTTGTTCCGTTTCATGATTTCCTCGTTCCTTTCCTCGTTTGGATCACAGCCCGTTCAGCCGCTCCTCATCCAGCAGGCGGATGCCCGCCGCCTCCCGCCGGATGGCGCCCGAGGCGGTCAGGGCATCCAGCGCGCGATAGAGGGAGGCCCGGCTCACACCCAGCCGTTTGGCCAGGCCTGTCGCCGAGCAGTCCCACTCCATCCAGCCCTCCCGGCTGTGCGTCAGCAGATACTGGGCCAGCTTGCCCTCGGCGCTTCCGGCGGCGAGGGCGTCGATCTTCTCATTCAAAAACCAGATGCGCTGGGACAGGTAGGCCACATAATTATACCCCACCGCCGGGAAGCGGGCCATCAGCTCCTCCACCAGTGCCTGTGGAAAAAAGAGCAGATCACACCGGGAACGGGCGGTCAGGGTGGTGGCGTAATCCGCCCGGTCGTTGAACAGCGCCGCCGCGCCGAACAGATCGCCCGGCTGCAGCACGCTCATGATGAGCTCCCCCTTGTTCACCTGCACCCGGCCCGCCAGCACCACCGCCAGGCAGCGGCGGAACCGGTGGGGCGCGTAGATGACCGTCCCCCGTTCCGCCCGCTCCCGCCGGCAGCGTCCGTCCGACAACGCAAACATGAGGGCCTGTTCCGGCGCGCCCCGAAACAGGAAGGTCCCCGCCAGCAGCGCCCTCAGTGTCTCCTCCACGGCCGCGCCCCATTTCTGTCTCAAATGATACAGTTTAGTTTATCACAAACTTTTAAAATGTCAACCGCTTCCATTCATTCTTTTTCCGAAAAGGGTCCCATATGCGTTCAAAAGCATAGTATGGGGAGAAAAAGGAGGGAACTCACCATGGTGAAACGCAATGACCAGCGGGCGCTGGAGCGGGCCAGGGCCCAAGCCGCCGCCCAGGCCATCATCGCCCAGGGCCGCCGGCTCCAGCCGGAGCAGGCGGCGGCGCCCGCGCTGGAGGAAGAACCGATGAACCGCTACCGAAACCCGCTCCAGGAGCGCCCGGCGGGTCCTGTTTTCCTGCCGCCCTATCCCTGTGGAAGCGACGCGCAGACACAGGCGTGCCTGGAACGGATCCTGGAGACCCTGGTGTGCCAAAACCAGCTTTTGGTGGATCTGCTGGGGGCCGTCAACTCTCTCACCGCCGCTACGCTGAGCGTCCGGGACCGGGGCTGAAAACAGGCTGAGCCCCCGCCCAAACGGCGGGGGCTCAGCGGCAGCCGGACAAAGCAGGTCTTTGTCCTCTTTAAAATTCGATCTCTTTCCGGGCCATAACGCCCCGGTCATAGGGGTGCTTTTCTTTCACCACGTGGGAAATATAGTCCGCCCGCTCGGCCAGCTGCGGGGGCAGGCTGTGACCGGTGATCGCGACCTCCAGCCCCTCCGGACGCCCGTCCAGGAAGGCGCAGAGCTCCTCCATGGGCAAAAAGCCGTAGGTCGCGTCGATGACCTCGTCCAGCACCAGCAGGCGCGCCTGCTCCTGCCGGGCCAGCTCCACCGCCTGGCGGAACAGGCTCAGGCAGTTCTCCGCCGTCTCGGCCTTTTCGTCGTCGTTCATCTGGAAGGTGAACTTGTTTACGCCCTTCGTCCGCAGCAGCGTGATTTCGGGAAAGCGCTCCACAGCCTTCCCCTCGCCGCCGGCGCCGCTCTTCAAAAACTGAGCGACGACCACTCTGCGCCCCCAGCCCGCACACCGGAAGGCCAGGCCGAAGACCGCCGTGGTCTTCCCTTTTCCGTCCCCATAATAGAGCTGGACCAGCCCTTGCTCCTTTGCCAAACGGATCACCTCGCTATTTTATTTGGATCCCCCGGCGGACAGGCGGCAACCGCCTGTCTGCCGGGGCAGGATCAGTATAACAGGCTTTCCCGGCTTTTACAACCGCGTCCGGCCGCCGAACTTCTCGTGGTAGCGGCGCACCAGATCGGCCAGCGTCAGATGGTCCACCACGCCGTCCACGGCGGCCTGGATCTCGCGCCACACCTCTACGGTGACGCAGCGGTCGGCCCGCTCGCAGCAGCCCACGCCGTCGGCGCAGCTCACCGGGGCCAGACTGCCCTCCAGCACCCGCAGGATCTCGCCCACGGTATAACCCTCCGGCGTCCGGGTCAGCAGATAGCCGCCCCCCGCGCCCCGCACGCTGCGCACCAGGCCCGCACGGGAGAGTTGGGTCACGATCTGTTCCAGATATTTGTCGGAGATCTCCTGCCGCTGGGCCACATCCCGCAGCGGGACGGCGCTCCCTTCACTGTGGATGGCCAGATCTAACATCAGGCGCAGGGCATAGCGCCCCTTGGTGGAAATTTTCATGTGGCATCCCTACCTTTTCTTATTCTTATAATACCACAGGTTCACTAGGAATTCAACCCGAAAACTTCCTCTTGACTTTCGCGCCTAAAAGTGCTAAAGTACGCAGTACTAGGGAGCGTGGTTTTCTCATGTGGAAGCACACCGGTTATGGATACGGCTATTACCGCTATTATTATGGTAGCGGTTCTTCTGCCTGCCCATAACCGGTCTGTCTGGATGAGGCGTTCCCTGCATCGACCAGGACGCACCCGCCGCGGCAGCCCAGTTGGGCTGCCGCGGTTTTTGTGTTACAGGAAAGGAGCATACTGCAATGGTTGTCATTTTAAAACGAGAGCATACCCAGCAGCAGCTGGAGCAGGCCGTGCGCGCCATGGAGGCCGGCGGAGTCAAGGTCATGATATCCAAAGGGGCCGAGACCACTATTTTGGGCGCCGAGGGCAACGCGGAGGGCATCGACCAGGAGAAGGTCGCCCTTCTGCCGGGCGTAGAACGGGTCATGCGGGTCACCGAACCCTACAAGAAGGCCAACCGGAAATATCATCCGGACGACACGGCGATCGATCTGGGCAACGGTATCCTGGTGGGCGGCCAGCGCCTGGCCGTCATCGCCGGCCCCTGCTCGGTGGAGAGCGAGGCGCAGATCGTGGCGGTGGCGCAGGCCGTGAAGGGCGCCGGAGCGGCAGCCCTGCGGGGCGGCGCGTTCAAGCCGCGCACGTCCCCCTATTCCTTTCAGGGCCTGGAGTGCCAGGGTCTGGAGTTGCTGAAGGAGGCCCGCGAGGCCACCGGCCTGCCCATCGTCACCGAGATCATGGGCACCGAATACATCGACCTGTTCGAGGCGTGCGTGGACGTGATCCAGGTGGGCGCCCGGAATATGCAGAACTTCGACCTGCTGAAAAAACTGGGACGGCATACCACCAAGCCCATCCTGCTCAAACGGGGCCTCTCCAACACCATCGAGGAATGGCTCATGAGCGCAGAATACATTATGGCAGGCGGCAACGAAAAGGTCATTCTCTGTGAGCGCGGCATCCGCACCTTTGAGACCTACACCCGCAACACCCTGGACCTGTCCGCCGTACTGGCGGTGAAGCGGCTCTCCCATCTGCCGGTGGTGGTGGACCCCTCCCATGCCTGCGGCAAGGCCTGGATGGTGGAGCGAATGAGTCTGGCCGCCGCGGCCGCCGGAGCGGACGGTCTCATCGTGGAAGTCCACAACGACCCGCCCCATGCGCTGTGCGACGGGGCGCAGTCCATCACCCCGGAGCAGTTCGGCACGCTGATGGACAAGCTGGGCGCGCTGGGCGCCTGCATAGGGAGAACGGTATGAAACACACGATCGTCATCGTGGGCCTGGGTCTGATCGGAGGAAGCCTGGCCCTGGCCCTGAAGGGTTTCGAGGATTTTGAAGTGGTGGGCGTGGACGTATCCCAGCCCACCCTCCGCTACGCCCGGGAACACGCCGTGGCCGACCGGGTCTGCGAGGATGCGGCGGCGGTGTTGGGGCAGGCCGACGTGGTGGCGCTTGCCCTGCACCCCCAGGGGATCGTGGATTTTCTCAGCGCCTACCGGGATCAATTCAAGCCCGGCGCGCTGGTATGGGACGTATGCGGCGTCAAAAGCGCAGTCATGCAGGCGGCCCAGGTCCTGCCGGCGTCGGTGGACTTCATCGGATGCCATCCCATGGCGGGCACCGAGTTTTCCGGGATCGAGCATGCCTTTGCGGAGATGTTCCGGGACTCCCACTTCATCCTGTGCCGCCGCCCGGACAGCACCCCGGAACACGTGGCCCTGCTGGAACGCATGGCCGCCCATATGGGCTTTCGGGACGTATACCAGACCACGCCGGAGGCCCACGACGCTCTGATCGCCTACACCAGCCAGGTGATGCACATCATCGCCGTCTCGGTCTGCGACGACCCGATGCTCTTTGACTGTAAGGGCTTTGAGGGCAGCTCCTTCCGGGGCTGCACCCGGGTGGCCGCGCTGGACGTGGGACTGTGGACCCAGCTTTTCTCCCTCAACGCCCCCGCCCTGCTGGAGGTGCTGGACCGGCTGCTGGCCAACCTTCGGTCCTACCGGGATACCCTGGCCTGCGGAGATCAGGGCCGGCTGTCGGAGAAGCTGGCCTTCTCCGCCGCCCGCAAGCGGCAGATGAGCCTGCCCGGCCCCGACCTGCTGGGTCCGCTGTAGCATGGATACGGCATCCCGTTCCGCACGGGGCGGCCGTTGGCGGCCGTTCGCCTTGCCCGCCCGCCCCGGAAAAATGCCCGGCTTAGCGCCAGGCATTTTTTCGGGACAGCACCGCAGCCTTTGCCAAGAGCGAGCCGCAAAGAACCTGTGCGGCGGCGCCCGGTGGTACCGTCACATTCTCGCCCGTGCGATAAGCGTCTTTGCTTCTTCCTTTCGGAGCACCCTGCCACAGGACACTACTTTTCCATCGACCACCAGCGCCGGGGTCGTCATGACGCCATAGGACGCGATCTGCACGAAGTCCGTCACATGCTCGACGGCGGTTTCCATGCCCAGTTCTGCCAAGGCGGCCCGAACCGCCTGCTCCAGCGCGTTGCATTTCGCGCAGCCGGAGCCCAATACCTTCACCCCCGTGACGGCTTCCGGCGCCCCGGTCCGCTCCGCGCCGCCGGTCCCTGCGCAGCAGCCGGGCCGCAGCTTCTCTTTTTTGGTTCCAAACAGTCCCATAACAATACCTCCATTAAATCAGTAAGCCCTGAACCGCATTGAACAAATATCCTACAATCGTGATCCCAACGACACAAATACCGATGAACAGTCCCAGCAGCTTCGGCTTCACCGCCTTGCGGAGCAGAATGACGGACGGCAGGCTCAATGTGGTAACCGCCATCATAAAGGCCAGGATGGTGCCAAGCTGCGCACCTTTGTAGAGCAATGCCTCCGCAACGGGGATCGTACCGAAAATATCCGCGTACATGGGAGCGCCGGCCAGTACCGCAAGAAGCACGCCGAACGGGTTGCCGCCGCCTAAAACAGCTTCGATCCAGCGTTCCGGAATCCAGTTATGGACGACCGCGCCGATCCCCACTCCAATCAGGATATAGGGGAACACCTTTCGGAAGGTGGACGCGGTCTGCTCGTTCGCGTACTGCAAACGCTCCCGTTTTGTCAGTGCGGGGCAATCCGCCTCCACGCTTCCCGCCTTGCGGATGAAGTCCTCCACATAGGCCTCCATGTGCAGTTTTTCAATCATTGTTCCGCCGGCCACTGCAATCACCAGCCCTATGATGACATAGACAACGGCAACCTTCGCGCCGAAAACGCTCATAAGCAGCATAAGGCTCCCCAGGTCCACCATCGGAGAGGAGATCAAAAACGAGAACGTTACCCCAAGCGGCAGTCCCGCGCCGGTAAAACCGATAAAGAGCGGGATGGAGGAGCATGCGCAAAAGGGCGTCACAGTCCCCAGCAGGGCAGATACGACATTCGCCCCCACGCCATGAAAACGGCCTAAGATCTTCTTGCTGCGCTCAGGCGGAAAATAGCTCTGGAGATACGATATCGCAAAAATCAGTCCGCACAGCAGTACCGTGATCTTGATGCCGTCGTAAAGGAAAAATTGAACGCTTCCCACCCAACGTGCGCCCGTGTCCAGTCCCAGGGCAGTCAAGAGAGCTCCCACCAGCCTGTTCAGCCAGTTCATTCCAAGGACCTCATTCTGAATCAACTGCCACAGAGCCCGTAAAACCTGCAAGCATATCCCTCCGTTTCGCTGTTCATATCAAATTTTTTTGATGTGTTTTCGAAAAAAATTTTCCCGTTCCGCCGCCCCTCCTATCGGCAACAGTCCTCTTCGCCGCTTGGTCCCAGGTCCGGCGTGGTAAGCTTCATCAGCAGTTCCGCCGCGGCGCCGCGCCCGGTGTCGCTCAGGCGGTAATGGGTCCATTTCCCCTCCTGCCGGCTCGCGACGATCCCCGATTCACATAGAATCTTCATATGGTAGGAGACGGCGGACTGCCCCATCTCCAGCCGGTCCATCAGCACACAGGCACATTTTTCACCGCTGCGGAGCAGTTCCAGAATCGCAAGGCGTTTGGGATCGCACAGTGCCCGGAACACCTTTGCATGTTTCTGATGATCTGTCACCATGTCCTCCCCCTTACATCAAAAATATTTGATGTAATTCATCTTATGCCAACGCCGCCCGTTTGTCAACCGCTTTTGGGCATACCGGCCCGTCCCGGCTGGTCTTGGCCCGATCAGGCCTACCTCCTTCCCTTCCGGTCATCACCCGCCGGCGGCTCCGCCCCGCCTGACGGCCCCTTTTGCCGCAGGGGAACGCCCGCGCCGGTAACGGCGCGGGCGTTCCCCTGCGATGGCGCTAGTTCTTTGTCCGGCTGTAAGGCGTATTTTCCAGCGGCAGGGTGGTGCGGAAGTTCCCGTCCCAGCGGTAATAGGCGTTCTGGACGGCGGGGGCGGTGGGGATGGAGGTGATCTCTCCGATGCCCACGGCCCCATAGGCCAGCGGCTCCGGGTTGGCCTCCACGATGATGGAGCGCACGTCCGGCGTCTTGTCCGCTCGGAACAGGCCCAGGGTGCCGAATTTGGCGGCAGGCCGTCCTTCCTCCAGGGGGAACGCCTCCGTCAGGGCGTAGCCCAGACTCATGACCACGCCGCCCTCGATCTGTCCCTCCACGCTCAGGGGATTGATGGCCCGGCCCACGTCGTGGGCGGCCACCACCTGCTCGATGGTGCCGTCCTCCCGCAGGCACACCACCTGGGTGGCGTACCCGTAGGCCACATGGGAGACCGGATTTGGCTTGTCCGCGCCCATGGGATCGGTCTTGGCCAGATACTCCCCCAAAAATTCCCGCCCCTCCAGCTCTTCCAGGGTCTTTCCCCCGTCCAGCTCGGCCTTGATCTGCACGCAGGCCCGGCGGCAGGCCTCGCCGGTGATGAGGGTCTGGCGGGAGCCCGAGGTGGTGCCCGCGTCGGGGGCGTTGTTGGTCTCCGCATTGGGGTAGACGATGCGCTCCCGGCCCACGCCCAGGGTCTCGCAGGCGATCTGCTCCAGCACGGTGCCCAGTCCCTGTCCGATGCAGGAGGCCCCGGAGCGCAGATAGAGCTTTCCGCCCTCCACGGTAATGCGGCAGCGGCCCCAGTCGGGCAGGCCTACGCCCACCCCGGCGTTTTTCATGGCACAGGCGATGCCCGCGTAGGGATGGCTGTCGTAGAGGGGCTTTACCGCCTCCAGCGTCTGCACCAGGGCGGTCCCGGGGCAGGCGATCTGGCCGTTGGGCAGCACCTGGCCCGGGCGAATGGCGTTGCGGTAGCGGATCTCCCAGGGGGAGATGCCCACCGCCTCGGCCAGCAGGTTCAGGTTGCACTCGGCGGCAAAGCAGCTCTGGGTAACGCCGAAGCCCCGGAAGGCCCCGGCGGGGGGGTTGTTGGTGTAGACGGCGGTACCGTCGATATCGATCACCTGATAGTTGTACGGCCCGGCGGCATGGGTGCAAAGGCGCTGGAGCACCGGCCCGCCCAGGCTGGCGTAGGCCCCCGTGTCGGTGACCACCACCGCCTTCATGGCGGTGAGCCGGCCGTCCGCGCCGCACCCGGTGGTAACCTCCATCCAGGCCGGGTGGCGCTTGGGGTGGACCAGGATGCTCTCGTCCCGGGTGAGCTTCACCTTCACCGGCCGGCGGGTGTGGTAGGCCAGCAGCAGGGCATGATGCTGGACGCTCACATCCTCCTTGCCGCCGAAACCGCCGCCCACCAGCGCGTTGACCACGTGGATGCGCTCCGGCTCCCAGCCCATCATCAGGGCGCACTCGTGCTGGGTATCGTAGGTGCCCTGATCGCTGGAGTAGATAAGAGCGCTCTCCCCGTCCGGGTCCATCAGGGCCACGGCGCACTCCGGCTCCAGAAAGGCGTGCTCGGTAAAGGGGGTGAAATACGTCCGGGTGACCACATGGGCGGAGCGGCGCAGCGCCTCCTCCGCGTCGCCCCGGACCAGATGTTCATGGGCCAGCACGTTGGACGTGCCGCTCTCATGCACCAGGGGCGCCCCCTCCGCCAATGCCTGCTGGGGTGAAAACACTCCGGGCAGCACCTCGTATTCCACCCGGATGAGGGCCTTGGCCTGTTCGGCGATCGCCCGGGTCTCGGCGGCCACCAGGGCGACCGCGTCCCCCAGATAGTGGGTCAGGCGGCCTACGGGCACCAGCGCGTCCCAGTCGTGCTTCAGGTGGCCCACCTTGGAGGAGCCGGGGATATCCGCCGCGGTGAGCACCGCGTGGACGCCGCTCAGGGCCTTTGCCGCGCTGGTGTCGATGGAGAGCACCCGGGCCCGGGGATACGCCGCGCGCAGGGCGGAGCCGTAGAGCATGCCCTCCATCTGGATATCGTCGGCGTATTTGCCCCAGCCCTGTACCTTCTCCGGCACGTCCAGGCGGTGGGCCCGCTGGCCCACGCCGGTGACCGCCGGAGCGGACAAATGCTCCGCCCCCTCCCGGAAGAGCCGGGCGGCCAGAAGGATGGCGTCGATGATTTTTTTATACCCGGTGCAGCGGCAGATATTGTTGCGGATGGCAACGGCCGCCTCGTCCCGGGTGGGATCCGGGTTCCGATCGATGAGGCCCTTGGCGCACAGCACCATCCCCGGGATGCAGAAACCGCACTGCACCGCGCCCGCCGCGCCGAAGGCGTAAGTGTAGACCTCCTTCTCCCGCGGGCTGAGGCCCTCCACGGTGACGATGGCCCTTCCCTGGAACTTGGATATCTTCTGCACGCACGCTTTCACCGGCTTCCCATCCGCCAGGACGGTACAGGTGCCGCAGGCGCCCTGACCGCACCCGTCCTTTACCGAAGTCAGCCCCATGCCCCGCAGCAGCTCCATCAGAGAGCCGTCCTGCTCCGTCTGTACCTGCGCGCCGTTGACCGTGAGGGTAAACATGGCCATGTCTCCTTTTCTTTGATCTTATGGCTCTAGCTTAACACCGAAAATGTACAAAGGCAACCATTCCTGCACCGTCAATTTTAACAAAAATCTAAAAAACTTTTTTGTTGCACAAAAATTTTTTTGGAAACCTATTGACTTGCAGATTTCCCGTGCTATGATGGGGACAGAACATAGAAATCGGAGGCGCAGTCGCAATGAAAGACCGGATCAAATGGGCCGTCAACCACATGCCCAAAAGCGACGACGGGCAGCTGCCCGTCATGTCCCTGACCAATGTGGCCAAGGCCCGCTTTTTTCACAGCAGCTTTCCCCAGTACTCCATCACTCCGCTGGCCCGGCTGGACGGTATGGCCGCTTATCTGGGCCTGGCGGGCCTGTTCGTAAAGGATGAGAGCTTCCGTTTCGGTCTGAACGCCTTCAAGGTGCTGGGCGGCTCCTTTGCCATGGCGCGGTACATCGCCAAGGAGATGGGCCGCGACGTGTCGGAGATGACCTATGACTATCTGACCAGCGAGGCCCTGCGCCGGGACTTCGGCCAGGCCACCTTCTTCACTGCCACCGACGGCAATCACGGCCGCGGCGTGGCCTGGGCGGCCCACAAGCTGGGCCAGAAGGCGGTGGTCCATATGCCCAAGGGCAGCTCGCAGGCGCGGTACGACAACATCGCCAAGGAGGGCGCCGCCGTCACCATCGAGGACGTGAACTACGACGACTGCGTGCGCATGGCTGCCGCCGAGGCGGAGGCCACTCCCCACGGCGTCATCGTACAGGACACCGCCTGGGACGGCTACGAGGAGATCCCCGCCTGGATCATGCAGGGCTACGGCACCATGGCCAGCGAAAGCGCCGACCAGCTGCGTCAGATGGGCATAAACCGTCCCACGCATGTGTTCGTCCAGGCGGGCGTGGGCAGTCTGGCGGGCGCGGTCATCGGGTACTACGCCAACCTCTTCCCCAACGACCCGCCCAAGTTCATCGTCATGGAGGCCCAGGCGGCCGACTGTCTCTACCGGGGCGCCCTGGCCGGGGACGGCGCGCCCCGCATGGTGGACGGAGACCTGACCACCATCATGGCGGGGCTGGCCTGCGGCGAACCCAACACCATCTCCTGGGACATCCTGCGCAACCACGTCAGCGCTTTCGTCTCCTGCCCCGACTGGGTCAGCGCCCGGGGCATGCGGATGCTCGGGGTACCCGTCAAGGGCGACCCGGTGGTCATCTCCGGCGAGTCCGGAGCGGTGGGCATGGGTCTCATTGCCGCGCTGATGGAGAACGACGAATACCAGGACCTGCGTCAGGCCATCGGCCTGGACCGCTTCTCCCAGGTGCTTCTTTTCTCCACTGAGGGCAACACCGACCCCATGAAGTTCCGCAAGGTGCTCTGGGACGGCGAATATCCCACGGTTTAGCAGCGTTAAATCATGGGGCCCCGGGTTCCCTTACCGGCCCGGGGCGAGCGGACCGCCCCTGCGCCAAGCGGTTTGCCCGTTGGGCAAACCGCTTGTACGCGCCGCCCGGCGCCTCGCTGCGCGGGGGCTTTCCATGGCAATCAATCACGATATGGATGAATGATGGAGGGAAACAATCATGGATTACGAGCAGATCAAGAAAGCAGCCCAGGGCTATCAGGCCGACATGACCCGCTTTTTGCGGGCCATGATCTCCCACCCCAGCGAAAGCTGTGCGGAAAAAGACGTCGTGGCCTGCATCCGCTCTGAGATGGAACAGCTGGGGTATGACCAGGTGGAGGTGGACGGCCTGGGCAATGTGATCGGCTGGATGGGCGACGGTGACAAGATCATTGCCATCGACTCTCACATCGACACCGTGGGCGTCGGCAACCGGAGCAACTGGACGGACGACCCCTACGAGGGCTGGGAGGACGACGCGGTGATCTACGGCCGCGGCGGCTCCGACCAGGAGGGCGGCATGGCTTCCGCGGTCTACGGCGCCAAGATCATGAAGGAGCTGGGACTGATCCCCGCAGGCTACAAGATCATGGTGGTCGGCTCCGTGCAGGAGGAGGACTGCGACGGTATGTGCTGGCAGTATATCGTCAACAAGTTCTTCCCCGCCAAGGGCATCCGGAAGGAGCAGGTGGAGTTCGTCATCTCCACCGAGCCCACCGACGGCGGCATCTACCGGGGCCACCGGGGCCGCATGGAGATCCGCGTGGACGTGAAGGGCGTCTCCTGCCACGGCTCCGCTCCCGAGCGGGGCGACAACGCCATCTACAAGATGGCCGACATCCTCCAGGACGTGCGCGCCCTCAACGAGAACCCCGCCGATGACGGCGCTGCGATCAAGGGCCTGGTGAAGATGCTCGACCCCAAGTACAACCCCGAGCACTATGAGGACGCCCGCTTCCTGGGCCGGGGCACCTGCACCACCTCACAGATCTTCTACACCTCCCCCAGCCGCTGCGCCGTGGCCGACTCCTGCTCCATCTCCATCGACCGCCGCATGACCGCCGGCGAGACCTGGGACTCCTGCCTGCAGGAGATCCGGGACCTGCCCAGCGTGAAGAAGTACGGCGAGGATGTAACGGTATCCATGTACATGTACGACCGCCCCTCCTGGACCGGCGAGGTCTACGAGACCGAGTGCTACTTCCCCACCTGGATCAATAAGGAGCGCGCGGCCCACGTCCAGGCCCTGGCGGACGCCCACCACGCCCTGTGGGGGGAAACGCGCATCGGCCACGCCGACGCCGACCCCAAGCGGGACGCCATGCACCTGCGTGAGGGCCGCCCGCTCACCGACAAATGGACCTTCTCCACCAACGGCGTGGCCATTCAGGGCCGATACGGCATCCCTTGCGTGGGCTTCGGTCCCGGCGCGGAGAGCCAGGCCCACGCCCCCAACGAGATCACCTGGAAGCAGGACCTCGTTACCTGCGCCGCCCTGTACGCCGCCGTTCCCGGCCTGTACCGGGAGGAGAACAAAACCGCCGACGTGACCCAGTTCCGGGCCGGCAAGACGAACAACGACATCAAATAATTCACAAAGTTTTTTTCCTAAGTTTAGCATCCTTCCCACCAATCCATCATTTACAATAGAAAAGGAGAATACGATCATGGATGCCACGCTTCACAGCTATATCGACAAGCTGAACCAGCTCAACTTCAAGGAGATGTATGAGAACGACTTCTTCCTGACCTGGGAGAAATCCGACGATGAGATCGAGGCCGTCTTCACCGTGGCCGACGCTCTGCGCTACATGCGGGAGCACAACATCTCCACCAAGATCTTTGAGTCCGGCCTGGGCATCTCCCTGTTCCGGGACAACTCCACCCGCACCCGCTTCTCCTTTGCCAGCGCCTGCAACCTGCTGGGCCTGGAGGTCCAGGACCTGGACGAGGGCAAGAGCCAGATCGCCCACGGCGAGACCGTCCGTGAGACCGCCAACATGATCTCCTTCATGGCCGACGTGATCGGCATCCGGGACGACATGTACATCGGCAAAGGCAACAAATACATGCACGACGTGGTGGACGCCGTCACCCAGGGCCACAAGGACGGGGTGCTGGAGCAGAAGCCGACCCTGGTCAACCTGCAGTGCGACATCGACCACCCCACCCAGTGCATGGCCGACATGCTGCACATCATCCACGAATTCGGCGGCGTGGAGAACCTGAAGGGCAAGAAGGTCGCTATGACCTGGGCCTATTCTCCCAGCTACGGCAAGCCTCTCTCCGTGCCTCAGGGCGTCATCGGCCTGATGACCCGCTTCGGCATGGACGTGGTGCTGGCCCATCCCGAGGGCTACGAGGTCATGCCCGAGGTGGAAGCCGTGGCCGCTGCGAACGCGGAAAAGGCCGGCGGCACGTTCCGGCGCGTGAATTCCATGGCCGAGGCCTTCCAGGACGCGGACATCGTGTATCCCAAGAGCTGGGCTCCCTTTGCCGCCATGGAGAAGCGCACCGACCTATACGCCCAGGGCGACAGCGAAGGCATCAAGGCCCTGGAAAAGGAGCTGCTGGCGCAAAACGCCCAGCACAAGGACTGGTGCTGCACCGAGGAACGGATGAAGACCACCCGGGACGGCAAGGCGCTGTACCTGCACTGCCTGCCCGCCGACATCAACGGCGTATCCTGCGTGGACGGCGAGGTGGAGGAGAGCGTCTTCGACCGCTACCGCGAGGCGCTGTACAAAGAGGCCTCTTACAAGCCCTACATCATCGCCGCCATGATCTTCCTGGCCAAATGCAGAGATCCCCAGGCCGTGCTGAAGGCCCTGGAGGAGCGCGGCACCCAGCGTTGGTTCAACAAGTAACGCGTCCGGCGTTGCTTTTGGATACCTGTTCCCCTTTCTCTGGCCCGTCCGCATCCATTTTGTGGGCGGGCCGTCCCTTTCACCTTCAAGCGACCAAAGGAGGTTGTCTCTGTCATGGGCAAGCGCATCGTGATCGCTCTGGGCGGCAACGCCCTGGGCAACAATCTGCCGGAGCAGATGACGGCGGTACGCCAGACCGCCAAGGCCATCGTGGATCTGATCCAGGAAGGCCACGAGGTCATCCTCTCCCACGGCAATGGCCCCCAGGTGGGTATGATCCAGAAGGCCATGCAGGAGTTGACCCGCTCCGACCCTGAGAAGTACATCCCCTGCCCCCTGTCGGTCTGCGTGGCCATGAGCCAGGGCTACATCGGCTACGACCTGCAAAACGCTCTGCGGGAGGAGCTGCTGGACCGTGATATCCAAAAGGGAGTGGCCACGGTGCTCACCCAGGTGGAGGTGGACCGCTCCGACCCGGCGTTCCAGAGCCCCACCAAGCCCATCGGCGCCTTTATGACCAAGGAGGAGGCCGACCGGATGGTGGCCGAGCGGGGCTACACCGTCATGGAGGACGCCGGCCGGGGCTATCGCCGGGTGGTCGCCTCCCCCAAGCCCAAGTCCATCGTGGAGATCCAGTCCATCCGGGACATGGCGGCGGCCGGTCTGGTGGTCGTGGCCTGCGGCGGCGGCGGTATTCCCGTTTACGCCACGCAGGGGCATCATCTCAAGGGCGCGCCGGCCGTCATTGACAAGGACTTTGCCTCCTGTGTGCTGGCCCAGCAGGTGCAGGCCGACACCCTGATCATCCTCACCGCCGTGGAAAAGGTGGCGATCAACTTCGGCAAGCCCGATCAGAAATGGCTGGATACGCTCACCCCGGAAGAGGCCGAGGTCTATATGGGCCAGGGCCACTTCGCCCCCGGCTCCATGCTGCCCAAGGTCCAGGCGGCGGTGGAGTTCGCCCGTTCCGCCCCCGGCCGCTCCGCGCTCATTACCCTGCTGGAAAAGGCGAAGGACGGCGTGGCAGGCAAGACCGGCACCGTGATCCGGCAGTAATTCAAACGATGGTCCTTCCATTTGGCCGCCCGGCGAAACGGGAGAACCATCGTTCAACGCCTGCCGTAAGCCCGCCCTTTCGGGGCGGGCTCATTTTCTACACCGGCAAATGTTGAATCCGCCCCCCTTTTCGTGGTATACTCTCCTTTGAGTGAAATTGTCGAATGGAAGGGAGGGCAGCACGTTGGAGCTGAACATGTCGCAGAAGCAGACCCAGTCTCTCTCCCCGCAGATGATGCAGTCCATGGAGGTCCTCCAGATGGGCTCTCAGGAGCTGCTGGAGTACATCGAGGAGGCAGTCCAGGAGAATCCCGTGCTGGAACCGGAGGAGAACTATGACAAGCAGGATGAGTTCTCCATACTGCGTCGAAAGTTGGAGTGGCTGGAGTCCACAGACCCTCAGAATCGTTACTATCATCAGCAGGATACGGAGGAAGAAGACAGCCCCCTGCACAACTACGGCACCACGGAAGATTCCGACGAGAATCTCTATTATTACGTTCTTTCCCAGCTCCGGGTGCTGGAGCTGGATGCGCCCGTCATGGCCTGTGCGGAATTTCTGGTGGAAAATCTGAACCAGAGCGGCTGGCTGGACGAGGACCTGGCCTCCCTGGCCGCGGATCTGGGCCAGCCGGAGGCATTGCTGGAGCAGGCGCTGCGGGTGGTGCAGACCCTGGAACCCGCCGGCGTGGGCGCGCGGGACCTATCCGAGTGTCTGCGTCTCCAGCTGGAGCGGCGCGCGCCGGTAAACGCCCTGGCGGTGCAGATCGCCCAGAGCCAGCTGGAGGCGCTCTCCAAGAGCCGCTACGGCCTCATCGCCCGGGAACTGAAGGCGGGACCGGAGGAAGTCCGCGAGGCCTGCGAGCTGATCCGATCCCTGAATCCCCGCCCCGGCACCGGCTTTGCCGCCCGGGAGAATCTGACCTACATCAATCCCGACATCATCGTGGTCAGCTTTCCCGATCACTTTGAGCTTTTGACCAACGACTACTTTTTCCCCACGCTGAACATCAGCAGTTACTATACCCGTCTGATGAAGGAGAGCGACGAGAACGAGGTCAAGGAATACCTGAGCGGCAAGGTCCGGCAGGCCAAGTGGATGGTGCGTGCCATCGAGCAGCGGCGCAGCACCCTCATGTCCTGTGCCGAGTGCATCCTGGATCTTCAGGAGGCCTTTTTCCGCAAGGGTCCGGGCCATCTGGTCCCCCTGTCCCTGGCCGATGTGGCCGAGCGCATCGGCGTGCACGAGTCCACGGTGAGCCGCGCGGTAAAGGACAAGTATATCCAGTGCTCCATGGGCGTGTATCCCCTGAGCTACTTTTTCTCCCGCAGCCTGGGCCCCACTCTCCACGGCGGCGACGCCGCTTCCCCGGATGCGGCCAAGGCGCTGCTGAAAAAGCTCATCGCGGAGGAGGATAAACGCAAGCCCCTCTCAGATCAAAAGCTGTGCGAACGGATGAGCGCGCAGGGCTGCGCTCTGTCCCGCCGTACCGTGGCCAAATACCGGGATGAACTGCACATCCCCAGCACGACCGGGAGGAAGCAGTATGAGTAGCTGGGACGATATGCTTTCCGGAAAACCCTTTTCCTGCGCGGACCCGGAGATCGAGGCCGCGGCCGGCCGCTGCCGGGAGGTCCTGTTCGACTTCAACCACACCCGTGACCGGGAGGCGGCCGTAGCGCAGCTGCGCTCGCTCTTTGGGCGAACCGGCCAGTCCTTTTGGGTCGAAACGGGGTTTCACTGCGACTATGGCTGCAACATCTCCGTGGGAGAGCGCTTTTACGCCAACGCGGGCTGCGTCATCCTGGATGAGTGCCCCGTGACCTTCGGCCGGGACTGCATGCTGGGCCCCCACGTGGGCATCTATACCGCCACCCACCCCATCGAGGGCGCCCAGCGCCGACTGGGGCTGGAGTACGGCAGGCCCGTCACCATCGGGGACGATGTATGGATCGGCGGTCACGCGGTCATCAATCCCGGCGTGACCATCGGCAGCAACGTGGTGGTGGCCTCCGGAGCGGTGGTCACCCGCGACGTACCGGATCACTGCGTGGTGGCGGGCAATCCCGCCAAAATCATCAGACGATTGGATGGAGCTCATGAAATTTCAAGCGGTACTTTTTGATTTTGATTATACGCTCGGGGACGCCACCGAGGCGATCGTGACCGGCTTCCAGTATGCCTTTGCCCGGATGGGACTGGCCGAACCGGACCGGGAGTCGGTCCGGACAACGGTGGGCTATATTCTGGAAGACGGCTACACCCTTCTCACCGGAGACGGCGACCCCGGCCAACGGGCCCTGTTCCGCCGGTATTACGTGGAAAAGGCCAACCCGCTCCAAATCTCCACCACGCAGCTTTTCCCCGGCGCACGGGCGCTGCTGGAAGCCCTGCGGGAACGGGGCATCCCCGCCGGCGTGGTCAGCAGCAAAAAAGGCTCCACGCTGCGCGGAGTGCTGGAGCACCTGGACGTGGTCCGTCTGCTCTGCTCCGTTACCGGCGGCGACCAGGTCGCCCGGCCCAAGCCTGACCCGGAGGGGATCCTGGCCGCCGTGGCCGCTCTGAACCTGACGCCGGATCAGGTGCTCTATTGCGGAGACACCATTCTCGACGCACAGGCCGCCCAGCGCTCCGGAGCCCATTTCTGCGCGGTTCTCAACGGCACCACGCCCGCTTCCGCCTTCGCGCCTTATCCCTGCGATCATATTGCCCCCGACCTTATGGACCTGAAGAATTGGCTTGGCCTGTGAGGCGATCCCAGGCGCTGGAAACGCCCCGCAGGTGTGCGAGCTGCCCGCCTATGGGGGGGCAGCGAGTGCGCGCAGCAGGCCGCAGCTGCTTCAAACAAGCGGCAAAGCCGCTTGTTCGGCCGCCGGAAACGCCCATCCCGCTTTACAAAGCGGGATGGGCGTTTTTTTCGGCGCAAAACCGGCAATCCTACTACCGCGGCGCTTTACACACACTTTACAAATCCTTGCGCGACAACTTTACAATGGGCGGATATACTGATTATTGTTCCCGAGAAATCAACAAAACATGCATGATTGGAGATCGAAAAAATGAAAAAGAAGACCCTTGCTCTGCTGCTCTCCGCAGCTCTTTGCGTCGGTATGCTCGCCGGCTGCGGCGGCAGCGGCGGCGGCTCCGCCGGCACCCCCGCTCCCGAGACCAGCGCCCCTGAGACCAGTGCTCCCGAGACTCAGGCGCCCGCCGCGCTGTCCGGCACTGTGAACACCAACGGCTCCACCTCTATGGAAAAGGTGATGGGCGCCCTGATCGAATCCTTCGGCTCCGTCCAGAGCGGCGTGACCGTCAGCTACAGCGGCACCGGTTCCAGCAGCGGCATCCAGAGCATCCTGGACGGCACCTGCGACATCGGCCTTTCCAGCCGCGCGCTGAAGGACGAGGAAGTTTCCAATGGCGCTGTGGCCCATATCGTCGCCCTGGACGGCGTGGCCATCATTGTCAACCCCGCCAACACGGTGGAGGACCTGACCGTCGAAGACATCGCCAAGCTGGCCACCGGCGCGATCAGCAACTGGTCTGAACTGGGCGGCGCCGACGGCCCCGTGGCTTTCATCGGCCGTGAAGCCGGCTCCGGCACCCGCGGCGCTTTTGAAGAGATCGTGGGCGTGGCCGACCAGTGCGTCTACACCAACGAGCTCACCTCCACCGGCGATGTGATCGCCAACGTAGCCTCCAACCCCAACGCCATCGGCTATGCCTCTCTCTCCGCCGTGGACGACACCGTCAAGGCCGTGAAGGTCAACGGCGTGGAGGCCAGCGAGGCCACCGTGCAGGACGGCAGCTACGCCATCCAGCGTCCCTTCGTGATGGTCACCAAGGACGGCGCCGCCCCCTCGGACGCCACCCAGGCCTTCCTGGACTACGCCATGAGCGGCGATGTGGCCGACATCATCCGCGCCGCCGGCGCTGTGCCCCCTGTGAAGTAACCCATCCAATCCCTCTCCCCCGAACACGCCCCCGCCTTGTGCGGTCGGCGTGTTCGGGGCTGTCCACGGCTTCTGATACATTCTAAAACCCGGAAAGGCGGATCTGCCATGAAAACGAAGGGCGCGCGCAATGCGCTGGAAGTCGCGATGAACATCGTCTTCCTGATCTGCGGCCTGATCGCCGTCGCCTTTGTCCTGTTCATCAGCGTATACCTTGTCCTCACGGGCCTGCCCGCCATCCGGGAGATCGGCCTTGTCGAGTTCCTGTTCGGTCGGGAGTGGGCCTCCACCGCCGCCGAGCCCAAGTTCGGCATCCTCCCCTTCATCCTCACCTCCGTCTACGGCACGGCGGGCGCTATCCTTATCGGCGTTCCCATCGGGCTTTTCTGCGCGATCTTTCTGGCCAAGGTGGCCCCGCCCAGGCTCACCGCCGTCGTTCGCCCGGCGGTGGACCTGCTGGCGGGCATTCCCTCGGTGGTCTACGGTCTGGTCGGTATGATCGTGCTGGTCCCCGCGGTGCGGGAGTGGTTCCATCTGCCCGACGGCGCCAGTCTCTTCGCCGCCATCCTCGTGCTGGCCGTCATGATCCTCCCCTCCATCATCAGTGTGTCGGAAACCGCGCTCAAGGCGGTGCCCCCCGAGTATGAGGAGGCCAGCCTGGGCCTGGGCGCCACCTGGATCGAAACGGTGTTCCGGGTCTCCGTCCCGGCCGCCTCCAGCGGAATTGCCGCTTCGGTGGTGCTGGGCATCGGCCGCGCCATTGGAGAGGCCATGGCCATCCTCATGGTCGCCGGAAACGTGGCCAATATGCCCTCGCTGTTTAAAAGCGTCAAGTTCCTCACCACCGCCGTGGCCAGCGAGATGTCCTATTCCGCCGGACTCCAGCGCCAGGCCCTCTTCTCCATCGCGCTGGTGCTGTTTCTCTTCATTATGCTGATCAACGTCATTCTGAATACACTTCTCAAAGGGAAGAAGGGGTGATATACTGATGGAAAGGAAGCCGCTGTCCGGCAGGCGCCGCCTGTATGACCGCGCCCTGCGCCTGCTGCTCTACCTCAGCGCAGGGCTCACCTGCGCGCTGCTGGTCTTCATGATCGGCTATATCTTCTACCGCGGCCTGCCCCATATCACCTGGAACCTGCTCTCCACCCAGAGCAGCTACCTGAAGGATACCATCGGTATCCTGCCCAATATTCTCAACACGGTCTATATCGTGGTCCTCACCCTGATCTTCATCCTCCCCCTGGGCGTGGGCGCCGCCATCTACCTGACGGAATACGCCAAAAACCGCCGTCTGGTCTCGGCCATCGAATTTGCCACTGAGACGCTTACCGGCATCCCCTCCATTATTTACGGCCTGGTAGGCATGCTTTTCTTCTGTCAGTTCCTGGGGCTTCAATCCTCTCTGCTGGCCGGCGCGCTCACCTTGGTCATTATGACGCTGCCCACCATCGTGCGCACCACCCAGGAGAGCCTGAAGACCGTCCCCCAGTCCTACCGGGAAGGCGCGCTGGGCCTTGGCGCCGGCAAGTGGCATATGATCCGCACCATCGTGCTCCCCTCCTCGGTGGACGGCATCGTCACCGGCTGCATCCTGGCGGTGGGCCGTATCGTGGGGGAATCCGCCGCTCTTCTGTTTACCGCCGGTATGGGCATGTCCCTGAACCATTTCTTCGCCTCCTGGGGCAACTTCCTCCACAGCTCCGGCGCTACCCTGACGGTGGCACTGTATGTGTACGCCAAGGAGCGCGCGGAATTTGACGTGGCTTTCGCCATCGCCGCCATTTTGATGCTGCTCACCCTGGTCATCAATCTGACCGCCAAACTGGTGGGCAAGAAGCTAAAGAAAAAGTAAGGAGGCCGCCATGGACGATACCATTCTCTCCGCCCAGGGGCTCAATCTCTATTACGGTCCTACCCACGCCTTGAAGGACGTATCCATCGATATCCCGGAAAAAAAGGTCACCTCCCTCATCGGTCCTTCCGGCTGCGGCAAATCCACCTTTCTGAAAACGCTGGACCGGATGAACGACCTGGTGCCCGGCGTGCGCATCACCGGCAGCGTCAAGTACCGCGGCCGGGAGGTCTATGACTCCAGCCTGGATGTGACCTGGCTGCGCAAGCAGATCGGCATGGTCTTCCAAAAGCCCAATCCTTTTCCCATGAGCATCTACGACAATATCGCCTACGGCCCCCGCACCCACGGCGTCAAGAACAAAAGCAAGCTGGACGATATCGTGGAAAACTCGCTCCGCGGCGCCGCCATCTGGGACGAGGTGAAGGACCGTCTGAAAAAGTCCGCACTGGGCCTCTCCGGCGGCCAGCAGCAGCGCATCTGCATTGCCCGCGCGCTGGCCGTGGAACCCGATATCCTGCTGATGGACGAGGCCACCAGCGCTCTGGACCCCATCTCCACCTCCAAAATCGAGGACCTGATCGCGGACCTGAAACAGGACTATACCATCGTCATCGTCACCCACAATATGCAGCAGGCCACCCGTATCTCCGATCAATGCGCGTTTTTCCTGCTGGGTGAGCTGATCGAGTTCGGCGAGACCACCCAACTGTTCTCCATGCCCAAAGACAAGCGCACGGAGGATTATATTACCGGGCGGTTCGGATAAGGAGGCAACCATGAGAAAGACCTTTGACGCGGAGCTCCAGGAGCTCAACTACGAAATGATCAACATGTCCGCCGCCGCCGAGGACGCCATCGACGTGGTGACGGAGTCGCTCTCTTCCAGCGACGACGCCGCCGCCAAGGCGGCGATCGAGATGACCAGGAGTATGGATCAGATGGAGCGGGACATCGAAAACCGCTGTCTGCGGCTGCTTTTGCAGCAGCAGCCGGTGGCCCGGGATCTGCGCACGATCTCGGCGGCCCTGAAAATGGTCACCGACCTGCAGCGCATCGGCGACCAGTGCGCCAACATCGCGGAGATCTCCCTGCTGCTTCAGCAGCAGAAGCAGGACCGTACCCTTCTGGATATCCGCACCATGAGCCAGAAGGCCTCCGTCATGGTCAAGCGCTCCATTTTTGCCTACGTCAACCGGGACGATGAAGCCGCCCGCGCGGTCATCGCCCTGGACGATGAGATCGACGAGTTCTTCCGCACCATCAAGGGAGAGCTGGTGGAGCTGATCGTGGAAAACCGCGAGGCGGCCGACCAGGCCATTGATCTCATTATCATCGCCAAGTATCTGGAGCGCATTGCGGACCACGCGGTAAACATTGCCCAGTGGGCCATTTTCTGCGTCACCGGCGCGCTGGTCGGATAACGCAGGGGCGCCGCCCCTGCACAAGCAAACAAAACGGAAGGTGATCACATGCCCAAAGCCATCGTGGTGGTGGAGGATGACGAGAGCATCCGCGAGATGCTGCGCTACTATTTCCAGTCGGTGGGCTATGCCGTGCGCTCCTATGAGTCGGGGGAGGCCCTCTTCCAGGAGGAAGAGGGCGAAAGCCTGCCCGCCCTGTACATCCTGGATATCATGCTTCCCGGCATGGACGGCCTGGAGATCCTGCGCCGCCTGCGCTCAGGCCGGGACACCGGCGACATCCCGGTCATCATGCTCACCGCCCGCACCGCTGAGATGGACCGTGTCTCCGGCCTCGAGGCGGGCGCGGACGACTATGTGGTCAAGCCCTTCGGCATCATGGAGCTTCAGGCACGGGTCAAAGCGGTGCTTCGCCGCACCCAGCGGAAGGGCGATCAAATCCTGACCTGCGGCGACCTGGAGATCGATCCCGCCGCCCGCGAGGTGCGCAAGAGCGGCGTTTTGGTGGAACTGACCTTTAAGGAATTCGAGCTTCTGCGCCTGCTGTGCACCCGCCAGGGCGTGGCCCTCACCCGGGACGAGATCCTTCAGGCCGTCTGGGACTACGATTACACCGGCGAGACCCGCACCGTGGATATGCACGTCAAAGCCCTGCGCCAAAAGCTGGGGGAGGACGTGATCACCACCGTCCGGGGCGTGGGCTATAAAATGAGCTGAGAACGCCCTTTCCCATCCCCTCACAGGGCCGGCCCGCCCGGCCCGCCGTCCCCCACTCCTATTTCCGGAGGTCCTGCCAATGAAAAAACGTATCATCGGGGCTACGCTGCTTACCGTGGTGTGCGCCCTGCTCATCTCCAATCTCGTGGGGGTGCTCATGTTCCGCAGCCGGGAGGTGGAGGCCGCCCGGGAAAATCTCCGGGAACTGCTGATCCTCATGGACGCCCAAAGCGCCATCACCGACCCGGAGGGTGTGGTCGCCCAGTTCCTGCAGGCCGCCCCGGAAAAACGCCTGACCATCATCGACACGGACGGTACGGTACTGGCCGATACGGAGGCCGACCCGGCGCTGTTGGACGACCACGGTACGCGGCCCGAGGTGGAACGGGCCTCCTCCAGCGGCTGGGGGGAGGCTACCCGCCGCTCGGACACGCTGGGCACCGACATGTTCTATGTGGCCAAGCGTTTTGCCGACGGTATGGTGGGCCGTGCCTCCATGCCCCTGTCCTCCATCAACAGCCTGGCCCTGAGCAGCGTATGGGGCTTTCTGCTGGCCTCCGCGGCGGGCGTGCTGCTGACCCTGATCCTGTCCCGGCGCACGGCCAACAAGGTCCTGGAGCCCCTCAACGCCGTGGGCGGCGCCCTGCAGGGCGTTCTGGACGGCACCCAGACCCCGGTTCTGGAGGAATTCCAGGCCGACGACGAGCTGCGGCCCATCCTGCGCTATATCGACAAGCTCATGGAGCGGCTGGGCGGTTACATTCAGTCCATCACCGCCGAGCGGGACAAGGTGGGGCTCATCCTGGACTGCATGGGCGAGGGTCTGATCCTGCTGGACGAGGGCGGCAGGGTGTTGGCCATCAACCGCGCGGCCCGTTCCCTGTTCGGCATTCCGGAGGGGGAAGAGGACGGCGCTCTGCTGCTCACCCGTTCCCGCCGCCTGCGGGAGGCCATTGCCGAATCCAAGCAGCGGCACAGCGGCGTGGTGCTGGATGTGGACGCCCTTACCGAACAGGCCCGCAGCCTGCGCATGTTCATCTCCCCCGTCTCCGGCCGCCAGTATGAGGGCCAGCGGGTGGGCACGTCCATCCTGATCTCCGACGTGACCGAGCTGAAAAAAGCGGAAGGCATCCGCAGCGAGTTTACCGCCAACGTCTCTCATGAGCTCAAAACTCCGTTGACCTCCATCAAAGGCTTTACAGACATGCTCTCCACCGGTATGGTGGCCTCTCCGGAGGATCAAAAGCGTTTTATCACCATGATCGGTGTGGAGGTCGACCGGCTGATCGATCTGATCAACGACATTCTCAAGCTCTCCGAGCTGGAGTCGGTCGCCATTGCCCAATGCGAGGAGCATTCCGACGTTCTGAGCGTAGCCCGGGAGACCGCCGCGCTTCTCGCCCCCGCCGCGCAAAAGGCGGGCGTAACGCTGAACGTATCCGGCAGCGCCGCCTCTGTGGCCGTGCCGCAGGGCCGTTTGAAGGAGCTGCTGCTCAACCTGATGGAAAACGGCCTCAAGTACAACGAGCCCGGCGGCCGGGTAGAGGTGAACGCCGCCGCCCGGGACGGCCAGGCTGTGATCTGCGTGTCCGATACCGGCATCGGCATTCCCGACGAGGCCAAAAATCGCGTCTTTGAGCGCTTTTACCGGGTCGATAAGGGCCGCGCCCGCAAAAACGGCGGTACCGGCCTGGGGCTGGCCATCGTCAAGCATATCGTCCAGCTCTATGGTGGCCGGGTCACGCTCTCCAGCACCGTCGGCAAGGGCTCTGTGTTCACCATTACCCTACCGCTTGCAGAATAGACCACACGTTACCGCAGACAGAACGGGACCCCGCGCCGCACCCCCGAAGGGATGCGGTGCGGGGTCCCGCTTGTCAAAACAGGATCGTCATCGCCCGCCTGGCAGCGTCCACCCGCTTTTTCGACAGTTTCGCGGGGGGTCAGGACTCCAGCGTACGGGTCCCGTTCAGTAAAGCGTATTCGGCTTCTCTCAGCGGCGCGCCGGTCTCATCCACCCAGAACAGGCTGCCCAGCACGGCCCCGTCCCGGATCTCCACCTCCACGTCCGCAATGCGGTCTGTCCCCTGCGGCAGCTGTTCTACCGCCAGCAGCCGCCCATCGGAAGCATACTGTGCGAAATAGCGGGTGGAGACATCGCTCCATGCCGCATAATAGGTCTTGTCCCCCACACAGCCGGCCGGGAGCTCCCCAACAGGCGTACCGGAAGCGTCCTCCGTCTCGTACCAGCCCAAAAAGCGGTACCCCGGCCGGACCGGCTCCGGCAGGGGGATATCCTCCGGCCCCAGGGCATACGCCCGGGGAACCTGCGCGCCCGGCGCAAACGCCGCATCCTCCGCGCCCAGGCGATAGGTGACGGAATAGCTTCGGTCCAGCGCCCCGGCGAAGGCTGCGATGTCCGCCAGTCCAAAACCATAGTACAGGTCGTAGCCCGCCTCGCCCAGATCGACAGCGCTGCCGCAGAGCAGCGCTGTAAACGTCTCCGGGGCGATCGCCCGGCTGCGCTGCTTGGCCATGGCGGCCATGGCCGTGACCACCGGCGCGGCAAAGGAAGTGCCCTGTTTGGTCGCCGTACCCCCATCCAGATAGAGAGACTGTACGCCCGTACCCGGCGCGGCCACCGTGACCCTGTCGTTAAAGTAGGAATAGCTGGAATCAAAGCTCACCGTTTCCCCGTCCTGCTTGCAGGCGGACACGCTCACTACGCCGTCGTAGGAGGCGGGGTACATGTAACAGGCGCTGCTCTTTGTCTCGCCGGACTTATAATTTCCCGCGGCGGCGATGACGAGAATTCCGGCATCCACCGCATCCTGACAGGCCTTTTTCAGGCTTTCGTTTCCGTACTTCCCCCCGATGCTGAGGTTGATCACATCCACGCCCTGTTTGACGGCGTAATCGATGGCCTGGATCAGCAGGGCGGTATCCGAACCCCCGTTTTTCGTCACACAAATAGGCAGGATCGTCACATCCGGGGCTACCCCGTCCACCCCCAGGGCGTTGTTCACCTGGGCCGCGATAACGCCTGCCACAAAGGTGCCGTGCCAGACGTCCACCCCGTCGTCGGTGCCCGCAAGATCGTAGTAATCCAGGATATGCTCCTGCTTGAAATCCGGATGTTCCCGGTACACTCCGGAGTCGATCACCGCCACCGTGACTCCCGTACCGCGCATATCGTACGCGCCCTGCCCGTCGGTATGCTCCCAGGCGGTCTGGGCATGGACCGTGAGCAGGTTCCACTGAGCGGGCATATAGCTCCCGCTCTCCAGCAGCTCCAGGCGGTAATTGGGCTCGTAGTACTCCGCCATGCCCAGCTGGTCCATTGCCTGGGCCGTCTCCAGATCCTCCACCCGATACAGTCCGTCGCTTACTTCTTCACAGGTGCCTGCGCTCAGAAGCACAGGGCCGTTCCATTCCCTCGGATCGCTCAGGCGCACCAGGTATCCGTCGAACTCCGTCTCCGGCTGCTCCGCCGCCCGTCCGGGGGACAGCAGCAGGACGGACGCTACCGTCAGGAGCGCAAGCGCCCGATAGCCCAGCCGTCTCATCCGCCATGTGCCTCCTTTCCATTTTGCGTCCGGAACGCGCCTGCGGGGACCGCAAGGCGGTCCCCGCAGTTCTTATTCTCTCATACGCCGCAGTATTTTTCAACCAGTTTTGTCACAAAGCGGGTCAGCAGCGTGCTCACCTCCATGCGGCTTGCGCTCTGCTTCGGTGCAAAGGCGTTCCCGCCGACGCCCTGGACCAGGCCGGCCCGGGTGCAGATATCCACGCAGTCCGCCGCCCAGGTGCTGATGCCCGCGCCATCGGCGAACGCCGCGCCGGAGAACTCCCGGTCCAGCGTCCAGCCCAGGTGCTCCAGGAAACGGCACAGGAACACGCACATCTGCTCCCGGCTGACCGGGTCGTCCGGCCCGAAGCGCTCGGCGCTGTAGCCGTCCGCGATACCGTTTGCAACGGCCCACCGTACCGCCTGGCGGTACCACTCGCCCTTCAGATCGGTGAAGGTCAGCCCGCCCTCCGCCGCCGGGCTGCCCGCCATGCGCCAGAGCACGGTAACGAACATGGCCCGGGTCATGGGCAGGTTGGGAGAGAACAGACCCTCGCCCGTACCTGTGAACAGCTCCCTGCGGGCGGTAAAGCCGATGGACTCAGCGCCCCAAAGCCAATCGGTATCCTCGAAATCGGCGCTGCCCATCACCAGCGCGTAGTCTCCCGCGCCCGCGGCGATATACTGCGCGGCGCCGTCCGAAACCAGGCACCACGGCCGGATGACCGCCGTTCCGCCCAGGTCGGTATACTGCACCACCATGCCGCTTTTTGCCTCATCCGGCTTTACGATCAGGCGGTTCACGTCGAAGCCTTCCTCCAGCGTGCCCCTGGGGATATAAACGGCCAGGCCGCCGCCCTTGAGCACCACATTGCTGGTCTGGTTAGCCTCCACGATGCTTTGGCTGTCCGCACGGGTCAGGTCCGCTTTGGACGACTTGATGGTATACACCGCCGAGCCGTTGCCGTCCGCGCTGACCCCGCGCAGGTTGCTGCGGCTGCCCGCGCTGGAGGAGCCGCCGAAGATGCTGTTGTCAACGACGGTCACCACGATCACGTCCGCCCCGTCCCAATAGCCGCTCGCACCTTCGTAAGCCGCCGCCGAAGCATTCTGGAGCGCCTGTACCGCGCCGTCATATCCGGCCTGTGCGGCTTCTACGGCGGCCTTCAGCCGTTCCAGCTCCTCCGCAACCGGGTCCTTCGCCTCTGCCAGCGCCCGTTTGGCGTCGTTCAGCGTCTTCCGGGCGGCAACCAGCGTCGCGAGCTGTGCCTGCGTGGCGCCATAGACGCCGCGCACCGCCACCAGATACTGCCCCGCCTTGAGGCCTGTAAAGGTCTTGGCCCGCTGATTGACCGCCGGGTCGTCGGCCAGGCTCCAGACGATGTCATCCTGGGTGCTCTGCGCTGTGTCCAGCGCGAGGAAGTCTGCGATGCCGGGCGTGCTGCCCTTGTAGCCGGGTGCGGCCAGGATGGCAAACTCAAAGCTTTCCGTGTTGCCGCCTGCCGCGGTGGCCAGCACCTGTCCGTCCGATGCGGAGCTGCTGGATGCATTCAGGGTGACAGCCCGCACCGTAATGGCGTCGTCCGCCACGCTCACCGGCAGACTGCTCACATTTGCCGGGTCTGCCGCGTCCCGTACCACCAGCAGGTACGCGCCGGGGGTCAGGCCTTCGTAGACGCACCGGAACGCGTTGCCCTTGTTCACCGGCGTCCAGACCAGTTCCGTGTCCTCCGCCAGTCCGTTCAGGTCATAGCCGCCGGGAACCAGCGCCGTCTGGTAGCGGGCATGATAGTCGTTTTGTGCCTCGTTGGAATCCTCCCCGTGATAGGAGGCGCCGACGGCCCCGCTCAAGTCTGCTTCCACTCTGCCGTTGTTCCGGGCCTGGTTCCAGGCGCCGGTGGAGGCGGCGGAGCACCCGGCAAGGTCCAGCTTGAGGGCGTCTACGGTGCATGCAATGCTGTTCCGGTTTCCGCCCGCATCCTCCGCTGTGATGGTGTAGGTACCGTTGTACGCGATCTCCAGCGTCCCGTAGAGGTTCTTGCCCGGCTGCGCGTTCACCTTATAGCCGTTGACGGCCACATCCGTGATCTGCGCAGCTGCGCTTCCGGTCTTGTAGGCGCTCCACTCCAGCGCTCCGCCGGCCTGGTTGAAGGCCAGCGTCACCTGCGGCAGATTTGCGTCCACCTGGCCCATGTACAGCACTTGCGCGCTCCAGGTCTTATCACTGTTTACGGTGCGGGTCCAGTAGATGCCGTTTCCGCTGACCTTGAACATCGCCGCGTTCGAGGCCTCGGCGGTCATCGGCGCAAAACTGCTGCCGTCGAAGCAATAGACTTCATGCGTGTTTCCAGTGGCCTTTTCATTTCCGCTCTGCTCGGTAAAGGTGATGTTCAGTTTCTCGATGGCCCCCGTACCGACGGGAGTCCCACCCCACTTGGCCGCATCCAGATAGAAGTCCGCACCGTACCGCGGTACGGCCACGGTGGTCTCGTCGCCCGAAGCCGCCGTGTTGAACCAATCCACGATCAGGGTGGTGCTGACGGTGTTTCCGGAGATATCCACCGCCGTGATGTCGTAGTTCCCGTTGGCGGCCAGGGCTCCGAAATCATACCGCCAGAGCAGGCCGTCCCCATCCAGCTGCGTTACCGCGCCGCTGGCGGCGTTGCAGCGGGTGCCGTTTATGCTGATATAGTCCAGTCCGTTGTTGTCCAGCACGTAAAGGGACAGGGGGATCGCCGCGCCCCCGCCCGTGATGGAAGCCGTGGCGGGGAAGCTGCGGCTCCAGATGAAGAGCGGGTTGGTCCCGTCATAGTCCGGCGTAGGCACCACGCCGCCGGAATAGTGCTCCACCAGCCGGTCAAAGCTTGCGGTGGTGCTGGTGATCTTGACGGTCACGGTATACGCCGTGTTGTCGTCGTTCGAGCCGAGCGTGATCTTCGTGGGCGTCGATCCGCCGGTGGCGTTGGTACAGGCGTCGCCCTGATAGTTGGGATAGTCCTTGCTGCTCACCTCGATCGAGCCCTGGAAATAAAGGTCGATGGACTCGGCCACGGTACGGAAGGTGAAGGATGCGCCCTGCTCGCCGATGGACAGGTTGCTGCGCAGGGGGATCTCCGCGCTCCCGCCCGTGCCCCAGCCGGGGGCGCTGTTGAACGCCCAGGACTGGTTCCCGACCGCTTCCGCATCGTAGGGCGTACCGTCGGCGTTGTAGAAGGTGAACGCGCCGTTGTCGTTGAAGATATCGATGCCCTCGGCAGCCTCCGTGACGGTAAAGGCCACGGCGACCCGGCTTTCCGTATCCGCGTCATAGAGATGGATGACGCCGGTGCCCGGCCTGGAGGGCGTGATGGACAACACGCCGGAGACGCTTCCGCCTGCGGCCGTGCTCTGCCGGAAATTGAGTATGCCGATGTTTGGTCCGTCTGTGGCATCGTCGATCTCCGTGACGCTGAGGGCGGGCCGGGTCCCCCGGGCGCTGACCGCGGTCACGGGCACCAGCGTGGTGGTCCCCATGGGGATGACCACGGAAGGAGCCGCGGTATAGCGGGTAACTGCCTGCAGGTCGACCGTCTGCGCGTTATTGGCGGCGTAGTACTCGTCATGTACGGCGTTGACCACGCCCGCGTCCAGGCCGGTAATCCGGTCGGAACCGGTGAACAGCTCGATCTTCAGCTTCAGGTAGCCGGACTCTCCCGCCGCGAAGGCCTTGGAAGGCACTGTGACGGTGCCGCTGACCCGCCTGCCGTATCCGGCCTCCAGGTCGTTGTTTCCGTCCGCGGCGTTGTAGAGGTAAAGGATCCCCTGCGCCAGATTGGCGTCCCCGTTTTCGTCCGCCGCCAGGGTCTCCAGCCTTCTGGCCTGGTCGACGGTCAGGTCGCTGCCCGTGAGGGGGAGCACCGCGTAGGTGGCCTCGCCGTTTTCATCCGTTGCGTCGGCATAGGTAAACTGCGCATAGACGCCCTCCGCCTTGCCGGAACCCCGGTTGGCAGCCACGAACTCCACGTTCAGCGTGGTCGTGCTGCCGTCTGCCGAAACATTTGCGACTGTGGCCGTCAGATCCTCCACGCCCAGGTCCGGGTATTGCTCCACCGTGAACAGGTCGACGGATACGTTGGCGGGGTCTTCGTAGCCCGCCCCCTCGTACTCCTGCAGGGTAAGGGTGAACGTTGTCCCCTCCGGCAGGTCGCGCTCCAGCGCGGCGCAGTCGCCGTCCAGGACCAAGGTCTGTCCCGAGCGGATGTTGCTTTCGATCTTCCAGCTGGCCAACGCCTGACCATCGGCGGTCAGGGTGGCGGTGATGGGCTGCGCCGGGCTGCCCCGGAAGGCCGTGTCACCGGTGTTGACCGCACTCAGGCTCACATAGAGCCGGCTGCCCACGCTGAAGTCCGTGTGGCCGAACGCAAGCTTCCCCTCGCCCAGATTCTGGCTGCCTTTTCCGTAGCTCACGGCATACATGCCCAGGGAACTGCTCATGCCGCCGTCTGCATACTCCGGCATGACCATGTACGCGGTCTCGGCGCCGTTTGTATAGGAGACGACGCCCAATTCGGCCAGCGTCCCCTGCGTGAGCACCAGCAGCTCGCCCGCAGCGCCCTGCACGGCCTGTACGTTGGAGAAGGTCAGGTTGTTCTTGTCGCCCAGATCGTCGGGGTAGGCCTTCAGATTGGCCAGCACGTTGTCCGCGTCCTCACCGTAGAGGCTGCGCACGTCCGCGTCGGTCAGCAGGCCTCCGCCTTCTCCCGCAAGGCCCAGATAGGCCGCCTGGGCGGTAAGGCTGCCCCAGTCGTACCGGAGGGACGCCTCATAGGTGTCCATGTTGCGCATGGCCAGCATGACCCCGTCGCCCCAGGTATTGGTGGCCGGATCATATGCGGACAGATACAGGGCGTTGTTGGTGGTGTTGGGCACGCTCCCCACATAGACGGCAAACAGGTTGCCCTTGGCGTCCGCGCCAATGGTGACCTCCAGCTTGCCGGAGGCCTCCTGCGCCCCGTCCGCGTGCTTCGCGCCGGTAAAGAAGGGGTGGATGGCGCCCGTCTGGGATGCGGTGATGCTCTTCAGACTGTCATCCAAAATGAGATAGGTGGCCCCGTTCATTTCAAAGAGCAGGAAGGTATGCTCCTGCACCGCCATCGTGGAGAAGGATTCTTCCGTTCCGGTCAGCATATCGCTGTCGACCGCCGCGGTCAGGAAGCTCAGGTTGGAGAAATAGGGACTCTCATAGGCGGTAAAGGCCCCGGCGGCGGTATAGATTCCGTCCTTACCGCTGTCTTGGTCGTAATCCCGCGTCATGCGCAGCAGGTACGGCGTGCCCCACTCGACCGTATCGCCGGAGGCCGTGACCTTGCGCAGGAAGAGCCGCTCCACCGTAAGATGATCCGCGTTTTTGCCGCTGCCCTCGTAGGCGTCCTGCCGGGTGGTGTAGGCCAGGTAGTACGCGCCGTCGTCCAGCTGGGTGAACTCCACGTTGCCCAGCGTCTGTCCCTCGGCCAGCGCCATGGAGGATACCTTCCATACGCCGCCGCTCTGGCAGGCCAGGTTCAGGTTGGACCGGGTACCCAGCACGTCCAGCGTGGATTTTTTTGTGCTCTTCAGGTAGTCGGCGTAGTCGGTGTCCGCCATCCCGCTGTCCGTCAGGAACTGGACGTACCGATCGTACGCCTCGCCGGACGCATCCTGCGTCAGCGTGCTGCCGAAGAACACCGCGCTGCCGCTGCCGTTGGAGGCGGGTGCGAACACATAGCCCACGCTGCCTCCCGCGCCGTCGCCCCCCAGGATCTGGGCCGGATGGAAGGCCGCGTCATTTCGGATCTCCGGCGCGCCCTCGCCCTCACCGGAATAGGGCGTGCTGGTATAGCTCCATTCGGCGGCCTTGAGGACGGTGTTCTGCGCCGCGCTCTTCAGCCGGTCCTGGAGGTAGGCGTTGTAGCTGTCCAGGGACAGGTAGTAGGCATGCCATGCCTGATAGGAGTCCCGGTCCGCCGCATAGGCGCTCTGCGCGGCCTGATAGGCGCTCTCCGCCGCCGCAAGCGTGGCATAGCCCTCCGCGAGGGTATATTTCGTCCAGGTGCCCGAACCGGTTTCCTTGCACAGCGCCTGTTCCTCCTGGGGCAGCTGGCCGTAGTCCTCCGTAGTATAGGTCTCGCCGGTCGCCGTGTAGTAGGCGCTCTCTGCGGGCGCGGACGGCGCCGGTATGGTCTTATAGTTGTCCGCGTTCATACCGCCGTAAGGGGTCGAGCCGGGCTTAGTGGGCTCCGTCTGCGCGGCGGAGGCATAGCTCACCCATGTGCTGTGGATGGTGTAGGCGGCGGCGCCGCTCGTGCCGTCGCTCCCTTCCTCTACCCAGACGTCGAAGTCCAGGTCGCCGGTGCCGTCAGGGTCCAGCACGAGATACAGCGGCACGCCCGCTCCGGATGCTCCAGTCGGGTTGGCCAAGCCGTATTTGTATGCGGGCGTCTGGCCGTCCGCCGCCGTGTTGACCCGCTTGAGCTCGCTCATGACCAGCTGCGGGACATCCTCCCCGGCGATACCGGCTTCGCTCCGGGAGACGGTATAGACGATAAAGTCCCGCTCGCCCGCGCGGATCACCTTGTAATCCCCGCCGGGGAGCACAGCGGTGCTCAGGTTGGCCGCGTCCACGCTGCTGCCGTAGCCGGAAAGCTGGAACGGCACGGTCTCGTCGGTTGGGTCGTAAGCCAGGGTGCCCAGTTCGGGCTCAGCGTTGTCCTCCGGCGCGTAAAGCTTCTGTTCGGTGCTCTGGGGCGGGCGGATGGTGACCCCCAGGAAGCCGTCCTCCGATGCGTCCTGTACCCAGTCATTGAGGAAATGCCAGCCGGTCTCCCAGTCCGCTCCGTCATAATCCACACAGTAGGTGGCCGCGTCCAGCTCAAAGGTAAAGGCCAACAGCACCACCCGCAGTCCAATCCCGATGGAGAATCCAAAGCTCTCCACCGAGGCGGGCGCATACTTTTCATCGTTGCCCGCGTCCATGTCATAAGGGTCGTAATTGGTGTTGTATACCCCCAGCAGGAACGTGGCCTCCAGGCCCAGTTTGGCGTAAAGCTCCACCTTCAGCAGTTCCACGCCCACGCCCGCGCCCACCTCCAGGCCGATGGAGGGCGAGATGCTGATGCCCTTCCAGTACACCTCGTTGCGGATGTCCTGGATCTGGGCGATGTAAGAGATGGTGGTCTTGTCGAGGGTGGTCTGCGTATCGTAGTCCAGCGGCCGCAGCACCACCTTGACCGTCTCGGCCAGGGTCATGCCGTCCTGCTTTTTCAGCACCACCTGGGTGTCCGCCTTCCCGTCGGAGCTGATAAAGCCGCTGATATAGCCGGAGCCCTCCGGGGCGGGTTTCCAGGCGCCGTCCTGCTTGGTGTAAACGTCCACCGCCAATTTGCCGGAGAAGCGGACGTTGAACGCCTTGTACCCCGTTTCAAAGGAGTATGCGGCGGCCGCGTTGTAGGCCTCCAGCGCCGCGCTGTAGCTGCGGTAATGGCTCTTGTTGTATGCGCCGCTGACGGTCCACTCGTAATTCTCCTTTTCCGTGTCGGTAAGCACGCCGTACTGCTCGCCCGTCAGGAAGTAATCCCCCGTCTCCAGATAGACCGCCTTGGCGTCCGCAAACGCCGGATAGGCGGCGCTGTAGTAGTAGCCTGCCAGATCGGCCGCCTTGTAGAGCAGCTTTCCCGCCGCCGTCAGTTTCTCGTAGGCCGCCTGCGTGATGACCGCTCCGGCAGAGGGCCGCGCCATATAGGTCAGGCTGATCTGTTTTTCATAGTTGGCGGCCGATTTGGCGTCCAGCACCGCCGGAGTTATCTCCACAGAATCCCGGATGACCCCCAGCCCGGTGGCGATCTCGATGGAGCCGTCGAACTGGAAGTAGAAATAGACGATGGGGCACACCGTCAGCCGCGCCTGGATGCGGAAGGTGAGCGAAACGCTGAAGGATACGGTCATCCCCTCAAAATAATATCCGTTGTCCAGCGGATTGTATTCAAACAGGAAGGCCAGGCCCACCGCAAAGCCCACGCTGAAGCTCTTGGACTTGAACTGGGTCTTGTCGTACGGGTTGGGCTGCGGCGGGGACGAGGGATTGGGAGAGGCTGCCGCCGCCGCCGCGTCCGCATTTTTCTTCCGGGTATGCTCCGTAGCGGCTTTTTTATAACTCTCGTCCCCGCCGAAGTTCCCCTTCTTGAAGAAGTCGCCGAACTGCGTCCAGTTGTCCTTATTCTTATCCGCAAAGCCCTTGCTCTCGTCCCCTGTTTCGCCCAGGGGCAGCCCCACGGCAAAGCCCACCTTGTTTTCATCCAGCAGGATGGTCACATAGTCGGTGACCGCCAGCTCCATGGAGCCCAGATTGATGCCCAGGTCCACGTTGAACTCGCTCATTTCGCTGCCGGAGTCGTCCATATCCACGTCGGAGTTGGGCGAGGATTCATCCTGCATCTGCTTGAGGTACTCTGCGTCGGGTGTGGTGGAGTACCCGCCCAGGGTAACGCTGTCCGGCCGGACGGAATAGTCCGCGGCATCCTGCACGTACAGGGTGTCGTCATCCGTGCCGGCCGCCCCTCCGCCCAGCTTTACGCCGGACTGCACGCCCGCCAGGATATCCGCCGTGGAATAGCGCTGCTCCTGGGTGACCAGGGCGAACGTGGTGGTCCCGGTAAAGGAGCTCAGGTAGCCGTTCATGCGCTTGAGCCCTTCCTCCGTGTAGGCATAGCCGGTAATGATCCCCTCCTCGTCCCGCTCAATGGTATACTGCTGCGTCACCGGGGTAGGCCCGGCGATGCTGTTTTCCACGGTGATGGGCTCCGGAGCGGCAAAGGGATAGAGCATGTTCCCCCGGAAGACCGGATTCCAGGTATACGCCGCAGCGCCCTCCGCCAGGGTGGCAGGCGAAACGTCGCCGCCCAGAGGAATGTCCAGGGTGCTCCGGGCGTTGGCCGCCGCTCCATACTTGAGGTGTCCGTCGGCGGAGCGGGTCTCGGCTGCGCTGGAATTCTGCCGGGTCAGGCCGCTGACCAGATAGCGGTAAGCCCGCTGCTCCGGCGTCAGCCGGGAATAGGCGGCGCTGTCCGGGTTGACCGCCGTCACGAGGGCGGGCAGGATCTGGGCCCGCTCGCTCTCGCTGGCTCCCTCCGGCACCACCAGGCTGCGGGGCGTCATGGTATAGCAGGCCTTGATAAAATACTGGCAGTAATCCCCGTTGGCGTTTTTCTTGGGCGCAAACTGGGTCTCGTTGGCCGAACCCCCGGTGACGTAGGCGCAGAATTCATCCCGGACGCCGTCCACCGCAGTCAGGACGAAACTGGAGTTGGTCTCGTTGTAATAGCCGTCGATCTTGCCGTTTCCGTTGGCGTCCCAGTAGACCGCCATCCAGGAGATGGCCGTCTTCATGGCGCTCTGGGCCGTCCGGTAGTCCTCGTGATAATACAATACGCTCAATCCGCCCGCAAAATCGGCTTCCTGCAAATAGATCTTGGCGTTGCCCGCGTAGGCGGTGCCGTTGATGAGCAGCAGATCCCGGGAGGACAGATTGAAGCAGACCCACTGGATGTTGGTGGCGTCAAAGGACCACTCCGCAGCCCCCGACAGCGCGGTAGGCTTGGCCAGCGTCGTCTCCGTGCAGGCGGTGCCGAAATCCCCCGTGCTGCTGTTGAAGGTGCTGTAGCCATAAGTGATCGCAGCCGATACGCCATAGGTAAAGCCGTGGTCGCTGCCGTAAGTACTGCCGTCGTAGTAGCCGTTGAGGGGATAGTTGATCTTGTCGGTGTCGATCTGGGTCAGGCTGTTTTCCCTGCGGGGCACCGACTTCTCAAAGTCCACCGTAATGGTGCTGCTGCGGGAGTAACACACCCGGAACTTGTACTGGGCCCTGAGATCGCCGTCATTCAGCGGCGCGCTGGCGGAGCCCACCAGCTTGAAGGTGTAGGATTTTTCGGCCGCGTCGTAGCTGCCGGCGCCGAACTTGCCGAAGGTCTTCCAGGTGCTTCCGCCGTCTGTGCTCTGATAGACCACCACATTGGAGACATAGTACCCCGCGGGGGCGGTCCCGGCGGTGATCTTGACGGTGGAGCCCACATAAAGCTGGTTGGAGCCGTTCACGCCGCCCTTGCCGCCGACGATCTCCACCTTGGGCTGGAAGCCGCTGTAATTGGACTCGCTGAGCACGGCGCAGTTTGCCGGCGCGGTGTTGCTGTCGTTGGGCGTGGACACCTCGGTCTTGAAGGCGTCGACCGCAAAAATGCGGCGGGTCAGGCTCATGCTTTTCAGCCAGACCATACTCGCGTCGTTCAGCTCGTCGTGCTGGTGGCTGTCGTAAGAGGCATACCACAGGGACATGCCCAGGCTCAGGCTTCCCGTAAAGCCCATGCCGCCGCTGTAGGTACCGGAAAAGGGATTATAGTAATTGCTGCCGTCGTCCGAAGCCCGGATCGTCCAGCTCTTGTTCAGCGGCCCCGAGCCGAAGCGCTTGACATAGCGCGGATTGTCCACCAGACTTGTGCTGCCCTGCATGAGCCAGAGGCGGGGCTCCGTATAGGAATATTTATAGGTAAACCCGTCCAAATAAGAGGTGTCATGGCCCATCCGGGTCAGGATCTCGGCGCGGTAGCCGCTGAACAGCTGTCCCGCGATCTCCCGCGCGCCGCCCAGGGCCTCCCACCCGGCCGACTTCAAAACCGCGTCGGCGTCCTTCCGGCTGGCCAGGGCGACGCCCTTGTCGATGGTTACATCTACCGATCCGTTATAATCCTTGCCGATCTTCTTGGCCGTATCCCCGGCGCCGTAGAGTACGGCGGCGCCGTCGGTATTGGTTCCAATGCCCCAATAGCTCTTCTGCGCCGCTTCCGCCGTGCCCGTCCAGGCGCTCTGCGGGTTTGCGAAGACGATCTTCTTCAGGGAGGGGGCATAGGCCTGGAGGGAGATATCCCCCTGGGCGCCGTCGTCTACCAGGGTGGAATAGACCGGCTCCGGCTCTTCCGCCGCCACCTGCGCCCCGGTGACGCGCCCGCTTCCGGCGTTGGCCGCGCCGTCGCGTTCGGCCACGGCGCCGGACACATCCACGGCCTCCGGGTCATAGAGCTGGGTGGCCAGATTGGCCGCGCCGCCCCGGCCGGAGTTGATCAGCTCCACCCGCACCGTATCCTGGGCGAATCGGCAGCTGTCGTCGCCCAGCAGCTCGGAAAGCACGATTTCAAACGACACCGGCTCCATGGAGGCCGCGCCGTCGTCGATGAGTTCCACCGTTACCGGCAGACGCGTTACCCCGGCATAGAACATCAGCTTACCGCTGGTCTGGGCGTAATCCCGTCCGGCCAGGGCGGTCGCGTCCACCGTGGTATACTCCACAGACACCGGGCGCTGTGCGCCGCCCACCCGCTCGATCATGACCTGGGCGGTCCCGTCCGCCTGGTCTACGGTGACCTGGGAGACGGTAAAGCCAAGCGTGCTGGGCTCGGGATCGTTGGCGTCCTCAATGCGGAACAGAAGGGTATTGGCGCTTTCCAGCACCTGTCCGCCCTCACAGTCCCGGATGGTGAAGGCCGCCGCCTCCTGGGCCTCCGGCAGCTGGTCGGTCAGCGCGTCCAGATGGATCTCCTTGACCCACTCGCCATCGGCAAAGATCAGCTCGAAGGCCCAGCCGTTATAGGGGTCCTCCCCCTCGCCCAGCAGATCCAGCGGGGTATAGACCGGCTCGGCGTTGAGCTCCAGGCCCTCCGGGCGCTGCGCCAGCACTTCCTCCTCCGGCTTTTCATAGACCGTCCCGCGCAGGGACACCGAGCAGTATTCCACCCCGCCCAGCGTGTAGATGCAGCGGTAATCGTAGCTGCCGCTGTCGATGAACTCCGCGTCCGCCGGGACCTCCGCCCCGGCGGCGTCCTGGATGTCCTTCCACGCGCCGTCTGAGAGGATCTGCCACTGATAGCTCTGCGCCGTCTCGGACAGCCGGAGGGAATACCCCAGCTCGTCGGGCACCGCCCGCACCGCCGCGTCCCCCGTCTCCGGCACGGGCGGCATCCCCACCGCGTCATACCGGGCGCGGGGCAGCGGCTCCTCCACTTGGATGGCCACATCGTTGGCGCTGACGGCATAGTCGTACACCGCCCCGCCGTTCTCATCCTGGAGCAAAACGGGCTCATAGGTGAGATAGGCCGTCGCCCGGCCCGTGGTCCCGCCCAGGCGGTAGACCTTGATGACGCCGCTCTCCCCCTCCGAAAGGGCGAGTCCGGACGTCTCAAAGGCAAACGCGCCATAGGGGAACGTTTCCTCCCAGCTCTCGTCCACCGGCTGGGTGTTCCCGTTCGTATCCGTGTAGACAACGGACGTGGGTGCGCTCCCCTCCCCCGTCACCAGATAGGCCAGCGCGGAGCCGGATGCCTCAAAGAGCATCAGCACCGTCAGCGCCGCACAGAGCAGACGCCTGCACACACCGCTTCCTTTTTTCCCGCTCATTGTGTTCCTCCTTCCAATCCTTTCCTCACAACATCATGGAATCCAGCAGTTCGCTGATCGTCGCATGGATCGACTCGCCGCCCCGCTTCCAGATTACGGCGTCCCCCTGCGCCTGCGCCGTCTCAAACAAGCCGGGGTCCGCCAGCTTATGGAAGCGAATCGCCTGGATGCGCCGCTCCATATTCACGATGGCCTCGCTCCCGTTGCAGAAACAGACGCGCAGCCGGTATTCCGGGAGTGCCTGAACGGATGCCACCGATGCCCCCACGGTAAAAACCCTCCTTTCCGGTCGATGCCCCCTTGCCTATAACACGCGGGAGCGTATCCTATCTCTGCAAGTATAGGACACGCTCCCGGTTTTTGCATCCCCCGTTCGGGGGATTTATCCAATTTTTCGGTTATTTTAAAAGCTCCACCAGACGGCTGCGCCGATCGATGTTCAGCTTTTGAAAAATGGTCTTGAGATGGGCCTTCACCGTCTCCTCCGAGATATGCAGCTGCCCGGCGATCTCCCGGTTGCGCATCCCACGGGCCGCCAGCCGGGCCACGTCCAGCTCCCGTCCGCTCAGGCCGGAAATCCCCTCCTGCGCCTGCTCCAGCATCGCGAAGATCCGGCTCTCCTCGGCCTTGGTATAATGGATGTCCATCTTCCGGATCTCCCGGATGGCCTCCCCATGCCGGGCAGCGATGGACGGGAGCAGGAACAGAACGGAAAGATACTTCCGAAAGCTGGCCAGGAAGGTGAAGTTCCGGTCCCGCTCGGCCAGGGTAAGCGCATAATCCAGATGCTCGGCCGCCTTTTTGGGCTTCCCGATGGCCAGGTAGCACAGGGCCAGCCCCACATGCATAAAGTTTCGGGTCGCCACGGAGATCATCTTCGGCTCCAGCGCCAGGGATGCCTCCACCCCCGCGATGGCCCGCTTGTATTCCTTGTTCAGGATCAGGTCGGTAATGCGGGTGGTCTTTACGATAAAGTTGGTAAAGGTCAAATCGCCCAGCCGGTCCGCCTCGCCCTGGGTCCACTTGGCGGAGCGGTCGGTCTCCATCATCAGCGCCAACAGGTAGCCGCGCACCGTCTCCACCATACAGCGGTTGATGGCCGTGCCCTGCAAAAACGGGTAGCCCTGCGCCTTTTCCTCCAGATACTCGACGGCCTTTTGCAACGTGAGCATGTCCGTTTGGTAGATGGCGTTGATGCCCAGCAGCAGGGCCGCGCCGTAAGTGACGCTGGCGTTTTGCCCCTGCTCGGACAAAAGCGCCGCCCGGTGGGCGAAGATCTCCGCCTCGTCGTAACGTCCCTGTACGCACAGGGCTTCCCCCCGGTACAGCTCCGCCGCGCCCGCGCCGTGATTTCCGGTAATGCGGTTGTACACCGCCATCATATGCTCCAGCCGGTCGGCGATCTCCATCATCTCGCCCGGCTTGCTGTAAAATAAGTACCACATGGAGGTACAGCCGAACAGGAAGGGCTCCCGGCAGGTAAACACCCGGGAGACGCCCTGGAGCAGCCCCTCCGCCTGCCGGTAATGCGCCTCCATCCGCGCCACATCGGGGAAATCGCCGAACGCCGCCACCATGTGCCACTCCCCCAGCAGCGCCTTCTCTCCCCGCGCCTCGATGCGGCGGCGGGATCGCTCCAGCATCGTTTCAAACGCCGCAAAATCCGCCCCCGCAAACAAGGCGTAGCACAGGCGCAGCACCGAGATGGGATATCGCTCCTGCGCCGGTTCCGGGCATTCCCGCAGCACCGTACGGGCCGCTTCCGTATACGATACGCCGCAGATAGGTTCCATCAGCAATCCCGTCAGCTCGCAGGACAAAACCCCCTCATAATCCTGCACGGCGTAAAACGCGCTTACCGCCTCCCTGGTCTGGCCGTGGTCACGATACCACCTTCCCGCCGCCTGATAACAATCCCGGCGAAACGGCTCATCCGTCTGCTCCAGCTGCCGGCGCAGAAAGGCCAGCAGGATCTCATGGGGAAAATACTGCCGCCGCTGGGGAAAATAGGTCAGCAGCGGCACGCTCTCCCAAAAATTATAAGTCAGCGTCTGCCTCCGGTCCGCCGGGATGGCGAGCACCTGCTCGATCTGCTCCATGCTCAGCCGCTCAAACAGGCACAGGCGCAGCATGGTCTCGCGCCGCTCGCCGGACGCCTTCTTCCAGAACAATTCATAGATCAGCGTATCCGTATCGCAGACGGCAGTCACGTCGTTTCCGCTTTTCAGGTTCTGCAGGTAGAGGGCGACCGCTACCGCCCATCCCTCGGTCTTGGCATGGATCGCCTGCGCCTGACCCTCGGAGATCGTCAGTCCCAGTTCCGCCGCAAAGTCCCGGACGTCCCCCACTCCCAGCAGCAGGTCCCGGGCCGCAACGCGGCCGATGGTATGGGCCTCCCCCAGCAGGACGCGGAGCCGACCGAAGCTTTGGGAAATAAAAATCACATGCAGGTTTCGGTCCCGCAGCTCCGCCAGGGAGCTGAAAATCTGCGGCTGCCAGTTGCCCAGCACGAACTGGAAGTTGTCGATCACCAGATACAGCGGCTGCGCCGCGCGCAGCTCCGCAAAGAGTTCCGCCGCCCGGTTGGCGTTGCTGCGGTTGAGAAACCCCAACGCCTGCAGTCCCTCCGCCGCGGTCCGGTCCACACGCTCCAGCTGCCGGCACAGCCATCGGAAGCTGCCGTCCTGCGCGCTCTCGATGGCCGTATACCAGCATACCTGCCCCTGGTCCATCCCCTCCAGTGCCGAACGGATCGCCGTCGTCTTCCCATAGCCCGCCGGCGCCTCCACGATGGTCAGCGGCACGTCGGAAATATGAGAGAGCTTTTCCCGCAGCGCTTTGGAAAAATACCGTGGTTCCATACACTCACCTGCTCATTTCTGCAAACGCCGGACGCTTCCACCCCGTGTTTTGTCCGGGCGTCGTCATCTGTCTTCCTTACGTTCGTCAACCCTTCGATGCCGCTCTTGGTCTGAAAGCGCGTAAAGTGTACGCCTACAACCAAAACCGCGACAAGCACAACGGGGGTTACCGGGGGAAGCAAGACCCGTTTGATAATCTTTCATACCCTACCTCCCTGTTCCGCTTTCACATCGTCCAGGGAAAATTCAAAGTGCATGGCCAGCATTCGGAACAGCTCCTGCATGACTTGCTCGGAAATCTTACGGATGTCCAGCCCCGCAATGAATTCCAGCACCTTTTGCTGCTCATCCCCCGGCACGCTGTAGGCGCTCATGCTCATCACGAGGAAGCGCCTGAGCTTTCGTTCCAATGGGAAGTACATGTCGCACCTGCGTGCCATATAGCCCCGCATAATACCCGCCGATCCGATCTCCAATTCATAAAAATCGCTCTCAGTATAGCCCGGCAGGCGGGAGCCAAAAATGCTCGCCAGCTCCAATGCGGTGTGCTGATGGATATACTCCACCGCTTCGCTCTGGGTGTACGCCTCCAGATAAATATCCCTGAGGTTCTCGTTCAGTTCTGTCAGCGTCAACTGGATGGCAGTCTCCACCGCATAGACGTAAACGGGCGGGATGCGCTCCCCGACAATCTTTCTTGCCGCGCCAAACTGATTCCCGAACATGAATTCTATCAGTTCGATGAGTACGCCGTCCTTGGCACGGAAAATGTTCTGGAAGGTGCTGACCGACACATCGGCATCCCTTACAATTTCTGCCACCGTAGTGCGGTTGTAACCCTTTTCCAGGAACAGGCGGACGCAGGCGGTCAGAATTCTTTTCTTTGCGGCGAGGCTTGCGCTTGTAATCGCCACACCAATTACTCCTTTCATTTTAAGTTGGTCTACATACCATATATAGCTTACAATTAAAGCAATTGCAAGCGGTTTTAAAAATTTCTCCGGCAAATTGTAGGTTTTTGCAGAATTTGCAACTCCATTAACAGGGTACTATAATTGAGGCGCCCTCAGACAACCACAGAAAACGTCCTCACCATCTGTCGGTATCGGCAAACAGCTTTTCAAATCAGGATTGTGCTTTCACGAGTGCAAAGACATACTCTCATCTTGTTCGAACGGGTCATTTTTCGTGTTATCTGCACTTGAGTCGTATGCGTGATCTGAGAGATTGCTTTCGACCCAGGAGGGATGGGAATCGAGTTTATAGCGGATACGCTTGTCTAACGGTTCTTTGTAACGGCATCTCCCGCTTTTCGGCTCTGAGATCGCCACTATCGCCAAATACGACCGCTTCTCCTTCCGTCAGCAACCGGAAAGACATCGTGGCGTCTGGAACATTTGCAGCCGTTCCCTTGATTGCGTGGACGATCCGGCTGTCTTTTTCTGCATTGGCATGCCTTTCAGGGGCTGTTGACAAAGTCTGTTTTCAAAAATACGGCCTTGCAAAAAGTTCATCAAATAGCATATATTTTACAGTAAATAACAACAAACAAGCAAGAAAAACCTATTTGCTTTTTCGATAAGGGACTTTGTCAACAGCCCCTTTTCATTACGCAAATTCCATGTGTTCCCTTATTTCCGGATGGAACCTTAGCGCGCGCTGCCCGGCCTGCCTTGGGGCCGTGGGCGGCGCGGCAATGATGGTTTCGACAGCGTCGTGCATCCGGCTCAACTCGCAAGGCAGTTTTCCCCGCACCGCAGCACGGCCGGACCATAGATATTCATTTCCCCAACGCCTTTTGCGTCCGCACCATTGACAATTCGCCGTTCCGGCTGGACAGGCCCGTTTGTTCCTTTATGCCCCTATTTTACGGCGCACAGCCGCTTTCCCGTGTGGTATTGCCTGCGCTTATCAAATCTTTTAAAAATTGCGATAACAAAAACGGCATGGACCCGGACGCCGGCCCCGTTCCGCAGCCTATGCCGCCCCGCCCCCTTACGGAATCAAACGATAATGTGTTTTCGCCTCTTGCTATTTTCGCAAAAATCGCGTATACTGACCTTACAATTCAATCAAAACTATCCAAGTGCCGCTCCGCGCAGGAGCGGGTAATAGGGAATCGGGTGCAAATCCCGAACGATCCGGTCACTGTGAACGGGGAGTCTGCCGCACAACGCCATTGTCCATCAGGATGAGAAGGCGCGGCCGATGCCGATCCGCAAGTCAGGAAACCTGCTTGGATGGAACGATGAGGTATCTTCCGCAGAGAGCAGCTCATCTGAAACAGCGCCGGGACCGGTGTGCCAACAGGGCCGCCGCGTCCGCTTGCCGCCGTACTCAGGGCCCCGCTTTCCAAGAAGCTTGGAAAGCGGGGCCTTTTGTTGCAGAGAGGCGTTCTTTTTGCGGTGATATGATTTTAAACCGGAAGGAGACCCCTTTATGAAACGTGCGAAATCCCTCTTGTGCCTGCTCCTGCTCCTGCTGCTGACCGTGTCTGCCTGTGCCGCACCCAGCGGGGGCGCTTCCTCCGCCCGTACCCCCGCCCCTTCCCCCAGCGCCGGACCCGCGGCGGAGCCCACCCCAGAGCCGCCGGTGTCTGAGACCTATACCTTTACCGACGGCCGCAGCAAGGAGGTCACCGTCGACCGCAATCCGCAGCGGGTAGTCTGCACCTATGGCTCCTACTGCCCTTTGTGGTACGAGTGCGGCGGGACTCTGGTCTACCGCAAGGATATCTATTCCTCCTATTCTCCTCTGCCCGCGGAACTGGAGGCGGTCCCCATCCTGGCCGACGGCGAGACCATCAGCGCCGAGGTGGTGCTGGAGGCCGAGCCCGACCTGGTCATCATGAACAACAGCAAGAGCGATCTGGAGATGGCCGAACTGCTGGAGGCCGCCGGAGTCCCCTGCCTGGTCTACGGCTATAAGACCTTCGAGCAGTATCTGGACCTGGTCAAGATCTTCACCGAGCTGACCGTGCGCCCCGACCTGTACGAGACCTATGCCACCGACGTAAAAGCCCGCGTGGACGCCGTGCGGGAAACGGTGGCGGGCCACTCGGCGGAGGCGGTGCTCATTATGCCCTCTACCAGCGGTCCCAGCTTCACCAGCGCGGACACCATGTGCGGCAGCATGCTGTTGGATCTGAACTGTAAGCTGCTGTCCTACCCCGACGGCGACGTTACCCGGGAGAAGTATGAGTTCAGCATGGAGAAGCTGCTGGAGCTGGACCCCCAGTATATCCTTACCGCCGGCGGCGGGGACGATCAGCAGGCCGCCGCCCGGCGAGTCCTTGAGCTGCCCGGCTTCACCGACCTGACCGCCTACAAGGAGGGCCGCTACCGCCACCTGGACGTGAGCATGTACATGTACAAGCCCAACGGCCGTTATGCCGATGCCTATGAGCAGCTGGCCGCCTTCCTCTATCCCGAGCTCTTCGCGTAAGCGGCGCGCCCATGGAACGCACACACGCGCGCCCGGAGCGGCCCTGCGGCCTGACCCGCCGGAGGCGGCTTGCCAAACTGCTGCTGCTGGCCGTGCTGCTGGCCGCGGTCTTCCTGGCCGGAACGATGTTCGGCGCGGTGGACGTAAGCGCCCCGGACATCCTGCGGATCCTTCTGTTCGGACAGGACAGCGGCGTCTATACCACCATCATCCGGGAGGTGCGTTTTCCCCGGAACCTCCTGGCCTGCATGGTGGGGGCGTGCCTGGCCCTGTCCGGCGCGATCATGCAGGGCATGATGCGCAACCCCATGGCCTCGCCCAGTATTCTGGGCGTCACCAGCGGCGCGTCGGTCACCACCTACATCATGTATCTCTTTTTCCCCGCCGCCTCGTCCCTGATCCCGCTCGGGGCGTTCTGCGGAGCCCTGGCGACCACGTTTCTCATCTTCGTGTTCGCCTGGAAGGGCGGGCTGAATCCGGTACGCTTTATTCTCTCCGGCGTGGCCCTCTCCGCCATCCTTTCGGCGGTAAACAACATCCTCACCATCCGCTTTCCCGACGCGCTGCAGGGGATGGCCGGCTTCATGGTGGGCGGCCTGTCCGCCCGGAGCTGGCCCCATGTGCGGATGATCCTTCCCTACTTTCTGGCGGGCCTGGCGCTGGCCCTGCTGTATGCCGGCAAGCTCAACGTGCTTCTGCTGGGGGACGAGCTGGCGGTCGGCCTGGGCGTCAACGTGGACCGCACCCGGATCGCCCTGATCGCGGTCTCCTCCCTGCTGGCGGCTTCCGCTGTGTCGGTGGCCGGGATGATCAGCTTTGTGGGCCTGTGCGTGCCCCATATCATGCGGATGTTCATCGGCTCGGATTACCGTTATCTCATCCCGGCCTCCGCCCTAGGCGGGGCCGTCACCCTGACCTTCTGCGATATGGTGGGCCGGGTGGTGCTGCGCCCTTCGGAGATCCCCGTGGGGATCATCCTGGCCCTGCTGGGGGCCCCCTTCTTCCTGTGGATGCTGCGGGAGCGGGAGGTGTAGCCATGCAGCCATATCTGATGCACGCCCAGGACCTGCGGGTGGAACTGGGCCATACTCTGATCGTCCGGGACGTGACCCTGGGCATACGGGATCGGGAGATCCTGACCATCATCGGCCCCAACGGCTCGGGCAAGAGCACCCTGGTCCGCGGCATGTGCCGTCTGCTGAAGCCCTCCGGCGGCCGGGTACTGCTGGAAGGCCGGGATCTGCAGGAACTGAAGCGCACCCAGATCGCCCGGCGCATCGCCGTCCTGCCCCAGAAAAAGAGCATCCCGGCCGACATTACCGTGGAGCGGCTGGTCCAGTACGGCCGGGTTCCCTACGCCCGCTTCGGCGGACGGCTGACCCGGGAAGACAACGCCGTGGTGGACCGGATGCTGGCCCTGACCGGGACGGAACGCTTCCGCTTCCGCAGCGTGGCCACCCTCTCCGGCGGCGAGGCCCAGATGGCCTGGATCGCCATGGCCCTGGCCCAGCAGCCCGACATCCTCTTTTTAGACGAACCCACCACGTTTCTGGACATCTCTTATCAGCTGGCTGTGCTGTCGCTGGTCCGACAGCTTCAGGCCGAAGCGCGCATCAGCGTCGTCATGGTGCTCCACGACCTGAACCAGGCCGCCCTGAATTCCGACCGTCTGGCCATCCTTCAGGCGGGGCGTCTGAAGGCCGTTGGGACGCCGGAGGAGCTTTGCCGGCCGGAGATGTTCCGGGATATCTTCCGGGTAGAGACGGAGCGGGTGTCCTTCGACCGGGGCAAGAACTACTATATTCCCCTCAAAATGACACCGGAGGAGCGATGAAATGTTAAAGGTCGCCGTTTATGGAAAGGGCGGGATCGGCAAATCCACCACTGTTTCCAATCTGGCCGCCGCCCTGGCCGGGCGTGGCCTGCGGGTGATGCAGGTGGGCTGCGATCCCAAGGCCGATTCCACCCGTACGCTCATGGGCGGGCGCCGCATCCCCACCATTCTGGACGCCCTGCGCTCCGGCGCCGCTCCCGCGCTGGAGGACATCGTCTTTCCCGGGGAGGGCGGCGTGCTGTGCGCTGAGGCCGGAGGGCCCGCCCCCGGCCGCGGCTGTGCCGGGAAGGGCATCGTCACCGCCTTTGAGCAGTTGGCCGCCCTGCGGGCCTATGAGATCTGCCGGCCCGACGTGGTTTTGTACGATGTGCTGGGCGACGTGGTCTGCGGGGGCTTTGCCATGCCCCTGCGGGGCGGCTATGCCGACGTGGTGCTGGTGGTGACCAGCGGGGAGCTCATGTCCTTATATGCCGCTGGAAACATCTGCTCTGCGGTGCGGGAGTTTTCGCAATACTCCGGCCTGATCCTGGGCGGTCTGGTGATCAACGAGCGGAATATCCCGCATGAGGCGGAGCGCATCCGGGCCTTCGCAGAGGAAAACCAGCTCCCCATCGTGGCCCGCATCCCCCGGTGCGGTCTGGTGCAGGAGGCGGAGGAGGCCGGAAGCACCGTTGTGGCCCGCTTTCCGGACAGCGGACAGGCGCTTGTTTATCAGGCTCTTGCAGACCGGCTGATCGGGGCCTGGGGCGGCGGGATCGGAGGGCGGACGGATGCGCCTGCGTGAGTATACCGCCGCCAGGGCGGTCCCGCGGTACAGCTGCGCCATCTCGCCGGGGAAGCATTGCCCCCTCTTCGGCGCGGGTGCGGTCCTGCGGGGGATCGGCGGCATTACGCTTTTGTACCTGGGGACCCAGGACTGTGTCTATTACGCCCAGAAGGCCGCCCTGGAGCACCGGCTTTCCGCCCCGAGCGGGGCGGAAAGCTCCCGGGTGCTGGCGCTCCAGCTGTCCGATGCGGATCTGATCTTCGGCATCCGGCCCCAGCTGGAGCAGCTCCTGGAGCGCGAAGCCCGGCGCGCGGGGACCCGGGGCGTATTTCTGGTGACCTCCTGCAGCGTGGAGCTTCTGTCTGAAGACCTGCAAAGCGTAGTGGACGCCGTCGGCAGGCGCACCGGCAAGACGCTTGCGCTCATCCCCACGGAGCATTTCAGAACCTTCAGCTATTTCGAGGGGATGGAGGCCGCCCTGTCCGCCCTGGTCCGAGGGCTGAAGCCCAGGCCGCCGCAGGCAAGGGCCTTTGCCGTCCTGGGCGTGCGCCATCGGGGCGCAGAGCGGGCCGAGCCGGTACGCTTCCTGCAGGAGCGCGGCTACACCCTCCAGAGCATCCTTCCCTATGAGGCCAGCCTGGATCAGATCGAAGCGCTGCCCGGCGTCTCCTTTACGCTGGTTCTGGACGGGACGGGACTGGGAGTCGCCCGGTCCCTCCAGTCGGAGTTCGGTATTCCCTTCGTCCGTTTCGACCAAAAGCTGGACCTGGAGCGGATCACGGAAGCTTGGCGCCAGCTGGCCCGGCTGACCGGCGAACCTCTGGCATCCTGGATCGGCGCCCAGCGCCGGGAGGCCGCCGCCCGGTCGGAGGCGCTGCGTCCCCTGGTGGGCGGCAAGACCTTTTTTTACAGCCAGGTCATCCTCTATCCTTTTGAGACCTGCCTGTTCCTGTCCCGCCTGGGGATGATCCCCACCTGCATTTTTCTGGGCAGCGTGCTGGACCACACGGACGAGTCCCGTCTGGCGCTGGCCGGGCAGGCCGATCCGCTGCTGCTGCAAAACGCCAGTTCGGACGCCGTGGAGGCCATGCTGGCCGAACAGACGCCGGATTACTTCATCGGCGCCGCAGGCCAGGCGATCCGGCGCTATCCTGTGCGCCACGTAAACTTCCGCACCATCCCGGTGGAGGCCGGCTTTTCCTTCTACCGCAGCTGCCTGTCTCAGCTTGGGGACGCCGCCGGGGCCGCAGGAGAGGAGTACGCGCGATGAACGTGTTTGAGACCCTGCCTCCCATATCGCCCCGGATGGGCTTTCTGCGGACCGTATCCGGCTGGCTGGACGCCGCCCTGGTGGAGTTCGGCCCGGAAGGGACTATGCACTACGCCCAGTCCGCTCTCCAGGGCGGGGCGGAAAACCTCTTTACCTCCGGCATGGAGGAACGTCAGGTCATTTTCGGGGACACCCGGCCGCTGGAAGACGCGCTCCGGGCGGTAGATGCGGCCCGTGCCCCCGGTCTGCTTTTTCTTACCTCTTCTCCGGTCAGCGAGATCATCGGCGCTGATCTGGAACAAGTCCGCCGCCAGCTGCAGCCCGGTCTTCGGGCCCGCTTGTCCGTGTGGGACCGGGTGCCGGTGCAGGGCACGGAGCAGGACGGGCAGCGCAGCGCCTATGCCGCAGGGGCCGATTACCTGCGCACCCTGCCGCCCAAAGCGGACCGCGGCGCGGCCGGCGGCGTCGTGGTGCTGGGGCTGGACCAGACCGATTGGAACGGCCGTTCCGATCTGAACGAACTGCGCCGCATGTTCGCGGACTATTTCGGCCTGGCCTGCCGCAACGACCCGCAGGGCCGCTACCGCCTGGAGGAACTTCGATCCGCCCGGCTGCTGCTGGCCGCTTCTCCCGCTGCGCTGCCGTTGGCGGAAGCCGCGCAGGCGCTGTGGGGCGTTCCCGTTTGCCGGGGGCTTCCTTACGGGGTACGGGGCAGCGCCCGGCTGGTGGAATCCGTATCCCGCCTTTTGGAACAGGCGCCCTCCCCGGCCTGGTCAGCCGACCGCCGGGAGGCGGAGCAGGCCGTGCGGGAATTCCAATTTGCCCTCCGCCCCTGGCCAAAACGGGAGCTCCGGCTCTGTGTGCGGCCGGAACGCGCAGCTTGTTTGGCTTCCTTTCTTTCCGGCGAACTGAAGCTTTCCGTCTCGACGCCGCCGGAGCACGCGTTTCTGACGCAGCCTCCAGCCGGGGCGGTCCTGCTGGGCAGCGGCATTTTGTGCCGCCTGTATCCGCAGCACCCTTCCCTGTGCCTGGATACGCCCGTCCTTCACCAGCAATTGTTCAGCACCCATCTTCCGTTCGCAGGGATCCGGGGTACGGCGAATCTGCTGTCCGCCCTATACCCCCTCCTGACGGAGGATGTCTGATCGCGGACACTCGCCGCGTCTGTCTGCGCTTCGTGAGTCCCACGAAGTGACTCATTTCCATTCTGGCCGGCAGGACCTCCGGAGCGCGTCGTCCGCGCGTTCCGGAGGTCCTGCCCGTTTCTGCCGTTCAACCGGGCCAAACGGGTCCGCATCCGTTTAATACGCTTTCCCAGAAGCGGGCCCCCGATGAACGCATCCCGTGCAGGATGCAGAAGAAGGCTCATACCCCCGCCGAAACGCCTTTTCCATTCCGATGCCGAACAAATGGAACGGTTGACCCCATAAGGAAGCTGGTCACCTAACAAAAAATCCATATTGATTCTCTCCGCATGGTAGAATGGAGTTCCTACACGGCGCCTGCCAAGGGAGGGCGATCACTATGGACTGCCAAGATTCGATCACAGAAGGCGCAGAACGCAGGAAGGGACAGCATCTTGGACGTGAAGAAAGAGGAGCCATCCAGCATCGCAAGCGTCAGGTCCGGGCCGGCAATCTTGATTTGGCTGTGACGGAGCTGCCGGAGGCGGTAAAGCAAACGCGACACAAAACGTTGAAGCCCCGCGTGGACAAAAAGAACTACGGCAGCAGCATCTCTGTGCAGTCTGTAATTGCAGCGCTTCGCATCAGGGAAGACCACGGGGAAGGCGATAGCGTGGTGGACAGGAAGTCTGGCAAGAAGGCCGTTAGCCTCTCTCTGTTGGAGAAGAAAACGGAAAGCTACGTCGCCCTCCATCTTCTCGGCAAGAACCTGGATTCCGTGCTGAACGCCACGCAGCTGCGCAAAGAGGCGTTTGGGGAAACGTTCTCACAGGTCTTTAAGAGCATTACCGGGGACAACGGCCCGGAGTTCTCCGGTTTTGCCCAGGTTGAAAACTGGGGCAGCCAGGTCTCCTCCGCCCCCCTCCCCCTCTTGGGAACGTCCTCAGAATGCGCGCCATAACGGCCTGCTTCGGACTTTCGTCCCAAAAGGCGTATCCATAGAATCATTCTACCCTGCGTACATTCTGTCTGCTGCTGATGAGCTGAACGGGAGGCCCCGCAAGAAGCGGGGCTGCCGTCCCCGGAAGAACGGTTTGAACGGTTCCTCGCCTCTGTTTACGCAGCCGCGTAACCGTCTGTTGGCGTTTTACAGGTCGCGCCGCGCTTCCATACGGGCCTTTGGCCGGAGCGTATTCCATTGGCACCGGGGAAGGCATGCCGCTGTTCCAGCCCGGCAAAACCAAACAGGCCCGCAAACCTGTCCCTGACGCGCCAAAAGAAGGTACCGTCTCTGAAATCCTGAGACGGTACCTTCTTTGGTTGCGGGGGAAGGATTTGAGCCTTCGGCCTCCGCGTGATTGTGCGCCAAATTTGAACGGGAGCCCGCCTGGCCGTAAATCTGAGCAGGCCTGGATGGTCGTCTTGCCCCCCTTTGGTACGCTGACCTGGCGCATATCATAAGAGGGTTTGATATAGTGTCCTTTGGGTCTGTACGTTTTAGGGGCATCTGCAATCCCGTACTCCGTTTACAGCCCTCGCCGCTTCTGACGGCCATACTCTATTTGATACTGTTTGATTTTCCGGCAGACCGTAGACGCATGCAGATTCAGCTTCTTCCCTGCTTCCTGCAGTGTGGAAGAACCGCGCAAGGCGTATTCTAACAGCTGTTTTTCATAGGCGCATACAGCGGCATTGAAGTCAATTTCTTCTTCCAGGCCCGGGACGGCAGGTACCATGGGCTTACGCGGCTCTTCGGCCAGGAGCACCCCTTTGTCAAGATTCAAAAGCCCCGCCAGCATCTCGTCTCCCACTTGTCCGATCCCGGAGCTGCATAGAACTAAGTATTCGATCAGATTCTCCAGTTCCCGGATATTGCCCGGCCATGAGTATTCCTTCATATAGTCCAACTGACGCTGCGTCAGGTGAAAACTTCGGCTGTATTTCCGGCTGAAGCGGTCGATAAAATGATCACAGAGGGCCTCCAAGTCCTGCTGCCGCTCCCGCAGGGGCGGTACACGGATCGGGATCACATTTAGGCGATAATACAGATCCTGGCGGAATCCCCCTTCCGCCACCTTCTTTTTGAGATCCGCATTGGTCAGCGCCAGGAAGCGGATGTTCAGCCGGATTGGCTTGGTGCCGCCAATCCGGGTGATCTCTTGGGATTGGATTGCGCGCAGGAGTTTCACCTGGAGATCCATCGACATATCGCCGATCTCATCCAGCATGAGCGTACCGTTGTTGGCATACTCGAACAGGCCGATCTTTCCCTTGGTATTGGCTCCGGTAAACGCGCCTTTCTCATAACCGAACAGCTCCGATTCCAACAAGTGAGCCGGAATGGAAGCACAGTTGATCTTTACATATGGTTTGTCGTTGCGCAGGCTCCTGCGGTAGATCTCATCTGCGATGACCTCTTTCCCCACGCCCGACTCCCCGGTAATCAGAATGGACGCATCTGTGGGGGCGACATGATCGATCAGGACACCAATCTGCTCCAGGGAGCCATAGCGCCCAACCATCCCCTCGGACAGCTCCTTGGCGGATTCCTTATTGATCGACTTCGGCTTTAGAGAATTCACCTCGTGGACAAACGTTTCAAAATCATCCTGAAGGGAACGCAGAGAGGGGATTGGGCGGCTGCACGCTACCACCTGCCGTAAGCTTCCGTCGGGACGAAACAGCGGCGTGCCCACGACGTATCCCATAAGGGGCTGCTCCGTCTTGTAAGTTGTAGAGAGACGAAACACCTGCTTTTTCCCCTCCAGCACGCTGCAGACCGCTCCTCCGGTAAACAGCTTGTCCGTCCCAATCAGCTGGTGGATATCTTTCCCCAGCACGTCCTCCTCTGTAATGCCGGTATTTTTAGTGTAGGCAAGATTAATATATAGAACGATCCCGTCGGCATCTGTAATCAGAAGGCTGTCGTCCAGGTGATCCGTCACTTCTTTAAAGTCGATCCCCCGGTCATGGAACACCGCCAAGGCTCGGTCGATTCCATTGAGCGCGGTCACAAGGTGCTGGTCCTGTACCGAGGCGATCAACTTCTGCAGTGCAATGCGTGTATCGCGGATTGCGACATATTGGTCCATATCATTTTCCTTTCCTGGAGAGGCTGGCGTTAAATTTTATTATATAGTATATCATAATTTCCGTTTTGCAACAAGAAAAGAAAAGCGCATTGCACATTTGCAATCTGCAACAAGGAATCCGATAAAAAATCGGCGTTTTTTGTCGCATACAGGGAAATAACGCTGTAACAGGGGCACGTTCCCACTACGGCCATTTTTCAGCGAACATTCCGGAAAGTTGGCATGACGCTTGCAGGCATTATATATAGTCCTCCCGCAAAGGTATATCGATCCTGTCAAATCAAAAAAGAAGGAGAAATTACATTATGGGAAAGCAAGTGCTCGTAGACCTGTCCCACCCCTTTGGCCGCGGTAATCCGCTGTGGCCGTCCAACGGCGATTTCCACATCGACCGGGTGCAGCATATGCCTATGCATTATCGGCTGCTCCAGACCTTTAACGACTTCCACATGCACAACTCGACCCATGCCGACTCCCCCTCCCACGTGATCCCGGAATCCCCGTACACCCATGAGCTCCCGCTGGAGAATTATTACGGGGAAGCGGTCTGTCTGGACATCCCCAAAAAGCACTGGGAGCTGATCACCGTAGCGGATATCGAGAATGCGGCGGCCAGAGTGGAGGGCGGCGGATAGTGGAGAAGGGCGGTAGCCCCAGCGTGGGCCGCCGTCCTTCTTTTCAAATCACGAGAGTGTTTCTGTGGCTTGCGCGCCAGATATGCGCCAAATCATGCTTTAAGCAGACAACAAAAGAAAATCCCTGGAACCGTTGCGGCTCCAGGGATATCTTCTGGTTGCGGGGGAAGGATTTGAACCTTCGACCTCCGGGTTATGAGCCCGACGAGCTACCAAACTGCTCTACCCCGCGATATGGTGCCGGAGACCGGGGTCGAACCGGCACGGGATCTCTCCCACGGGATTTTAAGTCCCGGGCGTCTGCCAATTCCGCCACTCCGGCATGGAGGGCCCTAGTCTCACTTGCTTTTTAGTGCTTGAATAGAATATCATATCTACCCCTCTTTGTCAAGAACTTTTTTGATGCTCCTGTTTGATACATGTAAGAGTACAATACATATTGGACAGATGAATAAAAAAGGATGAAGGAAATGGCCTCATCGGATAAAGTTGAGTTACCACACAACAACTTGATGAGAGGGGGTCATATCCTTCATGAGCAAGCGTATAACACAAGACATGGCGTATCGGCAATCCCTGATGAAATACGCGGAGAACTACGGGGTCAGCCGCGCCAGCCGGAAGTACAACAAGAGCCGGTCATACATCTACTTCTGGAAGACCCGCTGGGACGGGACGGTGCAGTCCCTGGCCTGCCCGTCCAGACGCCCGCACAGCCATCCCAATCAGCACACAGAGGCGGATCTGAAGCTGATCCGGGATATGCGCCGCAGAAACCCCAAGTTAGGTATGGTGGAACTGTGGCACCGCCTGCGGCAGCGGGGCTATACCCGCCGCCCGGAGAGCTTGTTCCGGGTCATGCGCAAGCTGGGACTGTTCCCGCAGGCCGAGAAGAAAAACGCATACAAACCCAAGCCTTACGAGCAGATGACCTATCCCGGCCAGCGGGTCCAGGTGGATGTGAAAGTAGTGCCCCGCAGGCGTATTGCAGACCAGGAGCTTCGCCTGTTCCAATATACGGCTATTGGCGAGTTCACCCGCCTGCGCTTCCCGGCTTCCTACCCCGAGCAAACGACTTACTCCTCCGCCGATTTCCTGAAAAAGTTGCGGAAGTGGTATGCCTGCCGAGGCATCCGGGTGGAGTGCGTCCAAACGGATAACGGTTTTGAGTTCACCAACCGCTTTCCCAACAGCAAGTGGGACCTTCCCACCCTGTTTGAAGCTGCCGCCGCTAAACCAGGCATCCGGCACAAACTCATCCGTCCTTATACACCCCGCCACAACGGTAAAGTGGAACGTAGACACCGGGAGGACCAGAAACGGTTCTATGCTTCTCACACTTTTTTTCCTTGGACGACTTTAAAAACCAGCTCGCCATCCACAACCGCCGCTCCAACAACTTCCCCATGGGGCCCCTTCACCGGCTTTCTCCCGCAGAGTCCACTGTCCAATATGTTTGACTAACCTACATTTTTTGATGCTCCTGTTTGATACAAACTCCATGCCAGTTCCCGGCCCCTGCGGCGGACAGGCAAAAACCGGGAGGTCTCAAATCAATGAGACCTCCCGGTAAGCAATTACCTATGGTGTTCTCTCAGAGACACCGCTTCGCGCCTGCTCAGCGGACAGAGTGTACCCGCATGGAGTGATTTACCTTGCCAATCACCAGCATGGTACCCACGGTGGTGGCGATAGCGATCACGAGGCATACGATCTGAGGCACATAGTCAATGATGAGACCGGTGATGACATAGTTGACGAAGGAGATACCGGCCACAGTCATAGCGTAGGGCAGCTGTGTATTCACGTGGTTGATGTGATAGCACTGTGCGCCGGAGGACGCCATAATGGTCGTATCAGAGATGGGCGAGCAGTGGTCGCCGCAGACCGCGCCGCCCAAGGTGGCGCCGATGCCGACCATCAGGATGGGCACATTGTTCAGCGCATCGACCGTCAGGTTGTCGAAGCCGCCGGGGGTGAAGATCTCCAGCACGATGGGCAGCAGGATGCCGAAGGTACCCCAGGAGGTGCCGGTGGCAAAGCCCAGGCCGCAGGCAATCAGGAAGACGATGGCAGGCAGCATATTGTGCAGACCAGGACCAATATTCTCCACAATGCCGGCCACGAACTCAGGAGCACCCAGGCCGTAGCGGGTCACGCCGCCGATGGTCCAGGCAAAGCACAGGATCAGAATGGCCGGGACCATCTGCTTAAAGCCCTCCGGCAGGCAGTCCATCAGTTCCGTGAACTTCATGGAACGGCGGATAATAAAGTAGATGAAGTTGATAATCAGCGCGATACCGGAGCCGAAGGGCAGGCCGAAGAACGCGTCGGTGTTGGCGAACATCTCCAGCAGAGTAGTGCCGCCGTTCAGATAGCCGGCGTAAATCAGGCCGCCCACGCAGCCGATGATCAGGATGATCACGGGGATGATCAGGTCGATCACCTTGCCGTTGGGGTTGAACTTCATCTCCTCCGCTCCGGCGAAGGGACGCTCGGCTGTGGTGTACAGGTCGCCCTTGGCGGCGTTGTCCTCGTGGGTCTTCATGGGACCGTAGTCCACATTCAGAGCGGTCATGACAATGATGAAGACCATGGTGAGGACTGCGTAGTAGTTATAGGGAATGGCCCGCAGGAAGATCTGGAAGCCCAGCTCCTCGTTGTTGATGACGCCGGTAACGGCGGCAGCCCAGGAGGAAACGGGCATCATGATGCAAACGGGCGCGGCTGTGGCGTCGCACATATAGGCCAGCTTGGCGCGGGAGATCTTGTGGCCGTCGGTCACGGGACGCATGACGTTGCCGGTGGTGAGGTTGTTGAAGTAGTCGTCCACGCCCAGCACGATGGCCAGGATAAACGTGGCCCACAGGGCGCCGGACTTGGTCTTGATGTGAGCGACGGCCCAGTCGCCGTAAGCCTTGGAGCCGCCGGCCCGGATCATCAGGGCCACCATGGTGCCCAGAATGACCAGGAAGATCAGGATACCGGCGTTGCCGCCGATATTGCCGCCCAGCTCCGTGATGAACAGGTTGAACGCGTTGACGGGATGGAAGTCAGCCTGAAGCAGGAAGCCCACGATGATGCCGATGAACAGGGACGAATAGACTTCCTTGGTGATCAGAGCCAGAGCGATTGCCACCACAGGCGGCAGCAGGGACCAGATGGTGCCATAGAAGCGGCTGACCGCTTCTCCGTCTCCTTCTGCAAAGGCGACGGTCATAAGTACAGATGCGAGCGCGAACAGAACGATCAGTAGCTTGCCAAATTTTCTCATGCGAGCTGAGTTCATTCATAGCCCTCCCTTAAAAATTGCGAATCCTAAAAGCCTCCCCAACCCAAGGATTCACGTATATGATACACCATCATTCACAATTTAGCAATACTTTTTCGGCAAATTTGCTATACACCGCTTACTTTAACTTGTTAAATTACCGCATCTTGAGCAAAAACCCCTGATTTTCCAAGGCTTTGATTACCCTTTGGTAAGTATCGCCGTCCGGACAGCGGATGGTGTGCAGGTGGATCCCGCCGGTCAGCCCGGACAACGGCTTTGCCTCGTGTTCCGCCACCCGGCGCAGAAATTCCGCCACGTCGTACCGGGAGCGCAGGCGCAGCACGCCGGTAAGCTGTCCGTAGACCGGGTGCTCCACGATCACGTCCACCACCTCGCCCCCGGCGTCCACGATGGCGGTAAGCTCCGCCCCCATCTGCTCCGGCGTGTGGACGCAGGCCACGCTGCCTGTGACCCCCGCCTCGCCCCGCCCGGCCAGATACCCCCGCGGCGTGGCGGAGATATCCGCTCCGCCAGCCCGCAGCAGGGCCACGTCTCCCACAATGATCTGACGGCTGACGGAAAAGCGGCGCGCCAGCGCGGCGGCGCTGACGGGTCCGTCCGCCGCCCGCAGGATCTCGTGCACCGCCCGGCGGCGTTCTCCCGCGCTGAGTGAGGCCATAAACGTCCCTCCAAACTGTACGATTTTTGGCTGCTGGGGCCAGTATAACATGTTTGAAGCGCCCACGCAAATCGCCTTGCTTTTTGGGCCTTATTCGCGTAAAATAGAGGGTAACCTCAGTGGACGGAGGACCCTGTATTGAGAAAGGACGTGGAGCGGATGGATCGGGACGAGGCCTTTGAATTTCTGGACCGCACGGCCCGGGGCATTGCAGAGATGTTCGGCTCCACCTGCGAGACGCTGGTCCACGACATGGGAGATCCGCGCCATCCCATTCTGTCCATCTACAATGGACATGTCTCCGGCCGGACGGTCGGCTCCACACTGGATATTCTGGGGACCGCACGGGAGCTGGATCAGGACGCTCTGGTCACCGACTTTGTCAATCTGTATGCCACAACCCCGTCCGGACAGCAGATTAAGAGCAGCACCTTCCATTTGATCGGGGCGGATTACAATCTGGCCCTGGGCATCAATTTCGATTACTCCTCCCTGGTTTACGCCAACCGCATCCTGGTGGACCTGATGAGCGCCGAGGCCGACCTGCAAAGCGCCATGTGGCACGGCGGCGAAGGGCAGCTGGACCAGGTGTTTGAGGAGTGCCTGGCGGCGGTGGGCAAGCCGGTGAACGCCCTGAACAAACGGGACCGGATGAAGATCATCGCTCTTCTGGATCAGAAAAACGCGTTTTCCTTCCGCAAATCGGTGCCCTTTGCGGCCAAGCGGCTCCAGGTATCCCGGTACACGGTGTACAAATACCTGGGCGAGCTTTCCGGGAGCGCCGGGGGACGGAACGAATCAAAAAAGGAGGAACCCTGATGGACCGCGCGCAGATCGAAGCCTATTTTGACGACCCCAAGCGTCAGGAGCAATTGGTTCAGGCCATCTCCCGCCTGGTGCGCATCCGCAGCGTACGGGAGGACGCACAGCCGGGCATGCCCTTCGGCCCCGGCCCCGCCGCCGCGCTGGCGGAAGCGCTCGCACTCTGCGGGGAGCTGGGCCTTTCCGCCCAAAACCACGAAAATTATGTGGGCACCGCCGACCTGAACGAAAAAGAGACCCGCCTGCACATCCTGGGCCATCTGGACGTGGTGGGCGAGGGCACCGGCTGGACCGTGACGGAGCCTTATACGCCCAAGCTGGTCGACGGCATGCTCTACGGCCGGGGCGCCGACGACGACAAAGGCCCTGTGGTATGCGCCCTCATGGCCATGCAGGCCGTGCGGGAGCTGGGGGTCGAGCTGAACTACAACGTACGCATGATCCTGGGCACGGATGAGGAGAGCGGCTCCGGGGACATCGCCTATTATTATGCCCGGGAGCCCTACGCCCCCTATACCTTCTCCCCCGATGCGGAATTCCCCGTGATCAACATTGAGAAGGGCAGCTATAAGCCCGCCTTTACCAAGACCTGGGCTCCGGAAACCGCCACCCCCAGGGTCACGGCGCTGCAGGGGGGCTTTCGCATCAACGTGCTGCCGCCCGAGGCGGAATGTGTGGTCACCGGCCTCTCCGCCGCGGCCGCCCGTCCCTATTGCGACCGCTCCGCCGCCGAGACGGGAGCGGTCTATGAGCTGAGCGAAGCGGGGGATGACCTGCGCATCCTCTGCCACGGCAAAGGCGCCCACGCCTCCCTGCCGGAGGAGGGCAACAACGCCATCACCGCGCTGCTGCATCTGCTGTGCGCCCTGCCGCTGGCCAAGGTGGGCAGCACCGCCGCGCTCCATGCCCTGAACGCGCTCTTCCCCCACGGGGACTGCGCGGGCCGCGCTCTGGGCATCGCCCAGTCCGACGCCGTCTCCGGCGCGCTGACGCTGGCCTTCTCCCTGCTGGAGGTCAACAAGCACGGCCTCTCCGGCCGTTTTGACAGCCGCTTCCCCCTGTGCGCCACGGAAGAGAACTGCAAGTTGGCCGCGGAGGCCGCCTTTGCCAAATTCGGCTTCACCGTGGAGGGCGGCATGGACGCCCCGCACCATACCGACGCCGATTCTCCCTTCGTGCAGACGCTGCTGCGCTGTTATGAGGCGTATACCGGGCGCACGGGCGAGTGCCTGGCCATCGGCGGCGGCACCTACGTCCATGATATCCCCGGCGGCGTGGCCTTCGGCTGCGGCATGCCCGGCTTCAACGGCAACATGCACGGTGCCGACGAGCACACCTGCATTCAGGATCTGCTCACCGCCTGCAAGATCTTCACGCAGGTCATCATTGACGTGTGCGCCTGAGCCGCCGCTCCGGGGCGGCTCAGACACAGAAAAGAGCAAAGAAAGGGAACGTGACCCCATGAGGCACATCTGCACGCGCGCCTGTGCCGCGGCCCTGGCGGCCGCCCTGGCCCTGTCCCTGGCGGCCTGCGGCGGCAGCGGCGTCAACACCGAGGTCGCCACGCAATACGTCCAGGGCATCCTGGACCGCAATTATCTCGGCCAGTATGACGCGGACTTTCTGGAACTGATCGACTGTTCGGAAAAGGAGGCCGAGGAGGACTATTTGGACGGCCTGGAGGTCGAGGCCAATTACTTTGCCGGCGTGTTCGGGATCGACTTTATGGAAGGCGACGTCCTGGACGAGGCCGTGGATCTGTACCGGCAGGTGTATGCCCGGTCCAGGTTCACGGTGGACCCCGCCGCCAAGATCGACGACGCCACTTATGGCGTGAAGGTCACGGTGGAGCCCATTGACGTATTTCATCTGGTCGCCGACGAGCTCACCTCCGACACGCCCGCCTCCTCCCTGGTGCAGGCGTTTGACGCCGCCTATTCAGATGTGGACGTAAACGCCATGACGGACGAGGAATACCAGGCCTACGACGCCGCCTGGGCCCGGATGATCATCGGCCTGACGCTGGAAAAGCTGCCGGAATCCGGCTATCTGGAAGCCGAGAGCAAGGTGGTCCAAGTAGTCCGGGACGAAGAGGATCTGTGGAGCATCCCCCAGTCCGACTATGACGATCTGGACGGGCGGATCATCGACTATAATTTCTGAGAAGCACAAGGCTGCCTTTCCCGCTGTTTCAGCTTATCGAACAAGCGGCAAAGCCACTTTTGGACCGTCTGAACCAGCGTGACCCGGCCCCGAATGGGGGCCGGGTCACGCTGGTTTTCATAGGGACGCTTCCCTGTACCGCTTGGCTGCACGGATGAATTCCCGGAACAGGGGGTGAGCCTTATTGGGACGGGATTTGAACTCCGGGTGGAACTGCACGCCCACAAACCAGGGGTGCTCCGGCAGCTCCACCACCTCTACCAGATGCCCGTCGGGCGACAGGCCTGCCAGCGTCAAGCCTTTGCTGGTAAGCACCGTACGGTAGTCGTTGTTGAACTCATAGCGGTGCCGGTGCCGCTCGCTGATCTCCTGGGCGCCGTAGGCCGCCGGGGCCCTGACCGCCTCCGGCGTGAAGCGGCAGGGGTAGGCCCCCAGGCGCATCGTACCGCCCTTGGCGGTCACGTCCCGCTGGTCGGGCATCAGGTCGATGACCGGGTGGGGCGTGTCGGCCAGTTCACTGGAATGGGCCCCCGCCAGGCCCGCCACGTTGCGTGCAAACTCCACTACCGCCATCTGCATCCCCAGGCAGATGCCGAAATAGGGCACCTGATGCTCCCTGGCGTATCGTACGGCGGAGATCATACCCTCCACCCCCCGGTCGCCAAAGCCGCCGGGAACCAGCACCCCGTCACATCCGGCCAGCACCTGGGCGGCATTTTCGTCGGTGACGCCCCCGGAGTCCACCCAGCGGACGGACACTTTCACATCGTTTTCGATCCCTCCGTGGGTCAGTGCCTCGGCCACCGACAGATAGGCGTCGTGCAGGGCGGTATACTTGCCCACCAGGGCGATCTCCAGCTGCTGCGTGGCGTTTTTGGCCCGCTCCACCATGGTTCGCCAGCCCTCCAGATCGGGCGCGGGGCAGTTCAGCCCCAGCCGCCGGCATACCACGTCGGCCAGGCCCTCTTCCTCCAGCATGAGAGGCACCTCGTACAGGATGGGCGCGGTCAGGTTGGGGATCACGTTCTCGGGGGGGATATTACAGAAGAGGGAGATCTTCTGGATGATGTCCCGAGGCACCGGATACTCGGAGCGGGCCATGATCACATCGGGCTGGATCCCCAGGGCCAGCAGCTCCTTCGCCGAATGCTGAGTGGGCTTGCTCTTGAGCTCTCCGGAGCCGGGGATGGCCACGATGAGGGAGACGTGAACGTACATCACGTTCTGGCGCCCCACCTCGGCCGCCACCTGACGGATGGCCTCCAGAAACGGCTGGGATTCGATATCGCCCACCGTGCCGCCGATCTCGGTGAGCACCACGTCCACCCCCTCGTTGCGTCCCACCCGGTAGATGCGTTCCTTGATCTCATTGGTGATATGGGGGATGACCTGGATGGTGCCGCCCAGGTAGGCGCCCTCCCGCTCCCGGTTCAGTACCGACCAGTAGACCTTTCCGGAGGTCACGGAGGAATACACCGTCAGATTCTCGTCGGTGAAGCGTTCATAGTGGCCCAGGTCCAGGTCGGTCTCCGCTCCGTCGTCGGTGACGAAAACCTCGCCGTGCTGGTAGGGGCTCATGGTGCCGGGGTCTACGTTGAGATAGGGGTCGAACTTCTGGAGGGCCACCTTCAGTCCCCTGGCCTTCAGCAGCCGCCCCAGGGACGCCGCCGTGATGCCCTTGCCCAGGCCGGAGACCACGCCCCCGGTGATAAAGATATACTTTGCCATTGTGTTTCCTCCCATGCAGCATGGGACGCCATTGCCCCGGGACGCCCTTGTCCCCGCCTTCTTCTCACAAAAAATCTGTTTCATTTTACTGCGCCGGGCCGGGCCCGTCAAGGGCTATCTGCAAGAAAACGCCTTCTCTCCTGCAACTTTTTTCGCAAGATTGAAACCCTGTTGTGATCAGGCTTTTTCTGTGCTATAATATTAAATTACCAACCCGATCAGGAGGTCGTCATCATGGTCACATTGGCCCAGAGGATTGAAGCGCTGCGTACGGAACGGGGCTTGAGCCGCCCGGCCCTGGCGGCGGAGCTCGGGCTGCCGAAAGGCGCCGTTGAAAAGTTTGAGACCGGCCGCCAGACCCCGTCCCGGGAGCAGCAGGAGAAGCTCGCGGGCTACTTTGGGGTCTCGCTGTTCTATCTCCGGGGCGAGAGCAACGACCGCACCCGGCAGGAAACCTGGATGGATGCCGCCTGGGACCAGGACGAACCGGCACGGCCTGCGCCCGCCCCCCGTCCCGCGCCGCCGCAGGCCCAGCCGTCCCAGCCCGGCGGCGGGATGCTGGACGCCCTGCTGGCCAGCAAGCAGACCCAGCAGCTGCTGCGCTCCATCGTGCTGGATACGCTTCGTTCTCCCGAGGGCCAGGCCCTGCTTGCCAACCTGATCCGCAAAGAACTGGCCGGCGGACGGTAAGCGGCCGCGCAGAAAGAAGGACGTTTGATGGAATATAAGCTTGGATTTATCGGTACGGGCAATATGGGCGGCGCGCTGGCCGTGGCCGCCGGCAAGTCCATGGACCCCCGCCGGATCGTCGTTGCCAACCGCACGCCGGAAAAGGCCCGGGCGCTGGCCGCTCAGGTGGGCTGCGCTGCGGCGGAGCACAACGAGGATGTGGCATCGCACGCCGAGTACATCGTCCTTGGCGTCAAGCCCAACGTCATGCGGGACGTGGTGCGGGGCCTCTCCCCCACGCTGGCGGCCTGCGTCCGGGCAGGCAAGCCCCGGGTGCTGGTCTCCATCGCCGCCGGGATCCCCGTGGCGGCCATCAAGGCCTGCCTGGAGGTGGATGTGCCCGTGATCCGGGTCATGCCCAACACGCCCGTCCTGGTGGGACAGGGCATGCTCCTGCTCGCCAGCAGCGCCCAGGACCCCGGCGAGGTCAGCGAGGAACGCTTTGCCGAATTCCAGCGCATGTTCGCCGCCGCGGGCGACTTTGAGCGCATTCCCGAGAGCGCCATGGATATTACCGGCGGCGTCAGCGGCTGCACGCCCGCTTATGTCTACCTGTTTATCGAGGCCCTGGCCGACGGCGCGGTGCAGACCGGCGTGCCCCGCGGGCTGGCCATGCGCCTGGCCGCCAAGGCGGTGCTGGGCAGTGCGGCGATGGTGCTGGAGACCGGGAAACACCCCGGCGCGCTGAAGGATGCGGTCTGTTCCCCCGGCGGCTCCACCATTATGGGCGTAGCCGTCCTGGAGCAGCACGGCTTCCGCGGCGCCGTGGCCCGGGCGGTGGTCCAGTCCACCGAAAAAAACTGCGCGCTGGGCAAATAGCGTTGAACCGGCAAGGAGCCTCCTTTGGGTCTGCCGAAACAGGCCCAAGGACCTGTTTCGGCAAACGGGTGCACGATGGGCAGGGTTCGGCTTCCTGCGAAAAGGCCGCCCGATGCGTCCTGAAATGGACCGCCTTTGATTTTGTTCCGCCGTCTGTCCGCGCCCGGGCCGCCGGAGGCAGCAGCCGGGCGCCCCTGGGGTGCAGGCGCGTCAAGGGGCGCGTGCAAGCGCGGGAAGGCCCTCCGGAGGGTTTTGGAGCGCAACCCCGCAGGGTGGCGCGGAGACGGCGGCTGCGCCGCCTTACGGACGCGGCACACCCCTTGCGGGTGAACTCTGCGAAGCGGACGATGACGATACGGTCTCAGCACGCCAAAGGGGGCCCCAAATGGGGCCCCCTTTGGCGTGTATTCTATAAGGCCGCGAGGATTTCCGCTGCTTCTTCCAGGTCCTCCGCCCGGCGCAGGCGGACCACCCGGCGGCCGGCCAGGCCGCTGATATCGGCACAGCAGGCGCAGCAGCCGCCCACGACCAGCAGCGCGTCGTACTCCCTGCCGGACTCGGCCCGCACAAAACGGACGTTGGGGCAGCGCTCCGCCAGACGGCCGACCAGTGCCGTCCGGTCGTAGCGCGGATTACAGCCGCCGCAGTACCGCACGCCGGTCACGGCATGCTCAGCCAGGGAACCGGGCTGGGTTCGATCCCGGCGTGTCATCCGGCATTCCTCCTTTTTGTTGGGACGCCGGCTCCAGGCGGGAGCCGGCGGTGGGACGGCTGGCGGGCGCCTTTCCCGCAGCCGCTTCTACCAGTCGCAGTGGAACCTGCGGATGAAATGGCGGATCAGGTCGGGACGGAAATCGGGGTGGGCGATTTGGATGAGGGCGCGGGCACGGTCGCGGAGGGTCCTGCCCTTGAGGTGGGCGGCGCCGTACTCGGTGACGACATAGTCCACGTCGTCCCGGCTGGTGGTGACGGCGGCGCCCTCGTCCAGGAGGGGGACGATCTTGGAGGTTCTGCCCTTCACCGTGGAGGGGAAGGCCAGGATGGAGCGGCCGCCCCTGGACATGGCCGCGCCGCGGATGAAGTCCACCTGGCCGCCGGTGCCGGAGATCTGCTTGTAGCCCACCGTCTCGGAGGCCGCCTGGCCCATCAGGTCCACCTGGACGCAGGAGTTGATGGAGACCATGTTGTCGTTTTGGCAGATGACGCGGGGGTCGTTGACGTAGTCCACCGGGGCCATCATCACGGCGGGGTTGCGGTGTGCGTAGTCGTAGAGCCTCCGGGTGCCCATGAGGAAGGCCGCCACGCTCTTGCCGGGCTGGAGGGTCTTGCGGCGGTTGTTGATGACGCCCCGCTCCACAAGCTCGACCACGCCGTCGGAGAACATCTCGGAGTGGATGCCCAGATCGTTTTTATCGCCCAGGAACCGGAGCACCGCGTCCGGGATGGCGCCGATGCCCAGCTGAAGGGTGTCGCCGTCCCGGATGAGGGCGGCGCAGTTGCGGCCGATGGCCTCCTCCACCGGGCCGATGCTGGGGGGAGAGAGCTCGATGACCGGCGTGCCGCGGGGCACGAAGCAGGTGATCTGTTCCACCGGGACGGTGGAATGCAGGCCCAGGGTAAAGGGCATCTGGTCGTTGACCTGGGCGATGACGGTCCTGGCCTGCTGTACGGCCTGGTACGTGTAGTCCACCGACACGCCCAGGGAACAGTTTCCGTTTTCGTCCGGCGGGGTCACCTGGATCAGGGCCACGTCCACCGGCAGCACGTCCGGGTCCCGGAAGAAGCCGGGCACCTCCCAGAAGAAACAGGGGGTGAAGTCCCCCCGGCCCTCAAAGACCGCGTCCCGGGTGGCGCCGCCCACGAAGAGGGCGTTGTGGCGGAAGGCGCCGGCATACTCCGGCCTGCAGTACTCCGCCTTGCCCATGGCCACCATGTGGACGATCTCCACATTTTCATAGGCCGCCGCGTTTTGCACCAGAGCGTCCAGCAGGCAGGAGGGCTCGCCGCAGGCGTGGCCCACCACCACCCGGTCGCCGGAGCGGATCAGCCCCACCGCCTCCTCCGGGGAGGCGGTATGGGATGCATAGTAAGCGTTCCAGTCGGCCATGGCTTACTCCTTGATATGGGCGATGGTCTTGGCCAGCTCCTTCTTGTGCTGGAGGTTGCCCTGGCGTGCGATCATGATGCGCTGGGCCTGGGGGGAGCCGGCGCCGTGCAGGCTTTCGGTGCGGTAGCCCACGGCGGCGGTGCCCAGGGTCAGGTTTTCGATGAGGCGGAGGATGCGCAGCCGGTTCTCGGTGGACACGCCGGAGACGCCCTTCAGGTATTTTTCCACATAGGCGCCCAGCTTCTCGTCCCGCAGGTCGGCCTCGGAGGGGGCGGTGACCATCAGGCCGCCGGCGATGTCCTCCGCCAGCCGGGCGATCTCGTAGGGGAAGCGGGTCACGTTCTGCTTGCACACGTTGGCCAGCAGCAGGTCGATGATGTAGTTGCCGCTGTCGGTGGGGTGGCCCTCGGCGGAGCAGGCGATGCCGCAGCAGTACAGGGTCTCGTTCAGGTGGGTCATCTCGATGAGCTTGTCCTTGATGTGGCTGGCCCTGGCCGCGCCGTTGTAGTCGGCCGCCACCGCCGCCGCGCCGATGAGCACGTCGCCCACGCCCACCTTGCACCCGCCGTAGCTCTGGCGGTGATACCCGGCGAAGCGCTCCACCATCATCCCGGCGAACTCCGTCTCCCCGTTGAGGAAGATGCGCTCGTTGGGCACGAACACGTCGTCGAAGATGGTCAGCGCCTCCACCCCGCCGAACTCCGCGTTGCCCACGTCCAGCTCGCTGCCCTCCCGCTTCCGGGTGTCGCAGCTCTGGCGGCCGATGATCATGAAGATGCCCGGCGTGTCCATGGGCACGGCGAAGCTCACTGCGTAGTCCTTGTCGTCGGGGCCCATGGAGATGGTGGGCATGATGATGATCTCATGGCTGTTCAGCGCGCCGGTCTGGTGGGCCTTGGCGCCCCGCACCACGATCCCGTCGGGCCGGCGCTCCACCACCCGCAAAAACAGGTCCGGGTCCGCCTGCTCGTGGGGGGCCTTGCTCCGGTCCCCCTTGGGGTCGGTCATGGCGCCGTCCACCGTCAGGTCGTTGTCCTGGCAGTAGATCATGAACTGCTTGAAGTTCTCGTGATAATGGGTGGCGTACTTCCGGTCGGTCTCATACGTGGTGGAGAACACGGCGTTGAACGCGTCCATGCCCACGCAGCGCTGGAAGCAGGCGGCCGTCTTCTGCCCCAGCAGGCGCTGCATCTTCACCTTCTTCACCAGGTCCCCGGCGGACTGGTGGATGTGGGTGAAGCGGTTGACCCGCCGGCCGGTGTAGGGGGAGACGGCGGTCATCAGGTCCTCGTACTCCGGCATCTGGGCCAGGTCGTAGGTCATGCGCACGCTGTTCAGCGAGGGCCGCAGAATGGGGTCGTCCACCGGGTCCTCCACCTTTTTCCCAAACAGATATACCTGCATCTTCCGCTTCCGGATGCTCTCAATGTACTCCTCGCCCGTCATCAGTGACATAATAAACGACTTCCTTTCCAATTTATCTTTTTTAGATGGATATGACCATATGGGAGATGGTAAAGACCAGCACGATGAACGCCGTCAGGAATCCGCCCAGCCAGACGCTGCCGCTCTTTCTGCAAAGCACACGGCTCATAACAGCGGAAATCGGCAGGATAAAGAGCAGTCCGAAGCACATGATGCCCGCCAGGGCGGTGGGGAAGGCCATGCCGATGGTGGACATCCACTCCGCGGAGGTCGTGCCGGGGATATACTGGATGCCCCGCACGCCGGTGGCGAAGAGCATGCCATAGTCGTAGGCAAACAGGACTGCCAGTCCGCCGCAGGAGACCGCCGCGATCAGCAGATAGCTCACCCAGGCGGGGGCATTGTTGATGCGGGTCAGGGAATTGTAAATCACCCCCGCCAGCAGGAAGAAGAGGATCCAAACCGGAAGGTATTTGAAAAACGCGATCCAGTGGGCGGCATCCATCGGCATAATGTTGAATTTGAAGAAGGCGAAGTGCGTGCCGGAACAGGCGGCGCAGAGGTAGACCACGGCGTACACCCCGCCGAAGGAGACTGCGGCCAGCAGCAGGGACTTGAGCACCTGCGCCGCCGGCAGCTTCAGGCCGGTGTTTTCCAGGCCGAAGCCCGCTCTCTTGGCGATGAGGAAAAACACCAGCAGGTACAGCGCCAGGAAAACGGCGCCCACCACGCAGTTAAAGAGCATCAGAGAGTTCATGGGCGCCATATTGAAGAAGGCGTTGGGCATAAACTTGGTCAAAAACTTGAACCACTGGGGCTGCATGTAATAGGGATATCCGATCAGCCAGTAGTACAGCAGCGGCGCCGGCAGCAGGAAGATCAGATACAGCGCGGCGTATTTCAGCGCGCCCTTCCCGCCGGTCACCGTGCTCATGGATGGGGCCTCCGGCCGGACGATGGTGGCAAAGAAGGGCAGGCGGAGCAGGGTGAGCGCCAGGGCCACGAACGCCGTCAGGGTGGCCGTCAGGCCGATCAGTCCGCAGGCCGCCCGGCCGTGCCACACCTGGTCGGCGGGGTCGATGGTGGCCTCCCCGCCCCGCAGGGTGATGTCGAAGAAGTCGATACCGTAGGAGATGGCGGTCTCGTCATAATAGGTATCGGAGTGAGTGCCGTCGAAGGAATAGGCGGCCCGGATGGGCTGCATGGTCACAGCGGCGGAGGCGGCGGCGTTCACGGCCTCCGCCCGGCTCAGGGGCGTGGCCGCGGCATCCCCGTACAGGAAGTAGGTGCCGGAGGGCACGTTGGACGCCCCGCCGGTGCCGCAGGCGAACTTAAAGCTGGTGGTATACCGGGCGGCGTCGTCCACCCCCCAGAGCAGGCCGGAGAACTCGTCGTAATCCCCCTCGATGGTACACATATTTACAGGCGCGGCATACAGGGGGAACACGCCGTTTTCAGCGTTGACCCCGTTGTACGTCAAGTCGTTGACGTTGCGCACATTATAGTTATAGCCGGTAAGCACCATGGAGCTGGGGAGCACGATGCCCGCGTCCATGGCGGCCAGATAGGCGGCGCCGGCCGCGGCCGTCTCGTCCTGACCGGCGGCAGCGGCCTCAGTCTGGGCCGCGGTATAGGCGGCCTGCCACTTGGCGTACGCAAGGTAGGCGCCCTCCTGGATGGCGGCGGTGCCCATGGAGTGGCCCAGCATACCGATCCTGGCCGCGTCCACATACTCCAGCTTGCCCAGCTCCTGAAGGGCGGAATAGCTGCCCAGATCGGGCGCGTAATTTTCTACGTTGCCCATCTCCGCCTGGCGGTAGCCGTCGGGCGGGAGGGCGGACTCCCCGTGGCCATAGAGATCCAGCGCCATGACCACATAGCCCCGGCGGGAGAGTTCAATGGCGTTTGGCTCCATGGCGTCCAGGCTGGCGGTATAGCCGTGGCAGAGCAGCACGGCGGGCAGCTTGTTCTCCGCGCTGGCCTGGACCGGGATATAGAGCTTGGCGTGACTGAGTGCGCCCACATCGGTGGTAAAGGTGATCTCTTCGGTGCGCACCGCGCCGCCGCCGGTGGCGATGACGCCGCCCACGGCGGAGCTGATCAGCATCGCCAGCAGGGCGGCGATCAGCACGATCGCGCAGGCCCGCGGGCCCCGCTTGTGCGAAATGTTCTGTTCCATTCTTCTTCCTCCCCGCCCCCCCGGCGGACGCTCCGCCGGGGGGCTCGCTTTTCTTTCCGCAGCCGGTTACAGGCGGGACAGGAAATCCCGCACTTTGTGGTCGAAGCGGAAGGTTTCCAAAATCCCGGCCATATGGCCCAGGTCGCTGTCGATGGGGTAGCATTCCGCGTTCCCCCCCAGCCAGGTGATGCGCTGCGTCACCCAGTCCACAAACTGCCATGGGTGCAGCACGTCCAGCCGCGAGGGAATGGCCAGCACCTTTGCCTTGATCCGCGCCAGCGCCGCGTCAAGATCGCCGCCATAGGGTCTGGAAACGTCATAGTTCAGGCAGGTGCGGCAGGTATACAGCCAGTGGTTCAGGTCTACAAAGGGCACGGACAGCTCCACAATGGCATCCAGCTTGTCTTCAAAGGACGCCTGGCCCAGCACGCTCTCATAACAGGCCCGGTCGGCGCTGACGTCACGCTTGTAGGTCCGTTCGTAGTAGCCCGCCTGGAAGGCGGCCACATTCATCATCTCCAGGCACAGCCGCAGGGTATCGGTGGGCTGTTCTTCCTGGTCATAGTAGTTTCCCCTCCGGAACTTCGGGTCGATCTTGGCCACCTTGATGGCGTACTGAAGGGGGTTAAAGCCGCCCCAAACGGGCAGTTTCGGCGTGCCGATGACCGGGATGATCGCATCCATCATGTCCGGGTAGGCCACCGCCCACTGCCAGGAGGTCATGGCGCCGAAGGACGGGCCCATGACCGCCTTCAGGTGGGTGATCCCCAATTGCTCCAGCAGGTGCTTTTGGGTATTTACCACGTCCAGCACCTCGGGCACGGGAAAATCCAGCGCGTAGGGCTTCCCGGTCTCCGGATTCACGGTCATGGGGCCGGTGGTAATGACGTTCGGATTCTTGGCGCCGCAGTTGCACAGATTGTCGGCGCAGACGACAAAGTATTTCTCGGTATCCACCGCCTTACCGGGGCCGATCAGCCCGTCCCAGAAGCCGGGCAGCGGGTCGCTCTCCTGGTATTTGCCGCAGCAATGGCTGCTGGCGGAGAAATAGTGGACCACCAGGATCGCGTTGTCCTTCGCCTCGTTCAGGGTCCCGTAGGTCTCATACCCCAGGCGGACCGGCAGCGTGCGGCCGCAGGTAAAGGAAAACGCGGGGATCTCAAAGGATTGTTTTACGCTCTTCAGGCTCACAGGAAGCCTCCTCCTTTCCAGCCGTGGGTTCAGATAATGCCGACGGAGATCATAAGGATGCACAATACCGTCAGCAGGATGGGCATCACCACGGTCAGGGGGAATACATGCTTGTAGGAATCCTTGGCGGTGACGCCGCAGACGGAGCACATCAGAATAAAGGTGGAGCAGTGGGGCAGCGTGTCCAGGCCGCAGCAGGCGATGGTCATCAGGCGATGGAATGCCTCGGGATTGATGCCCAGGTTGATGTAGTTGGGCAGCATGGTGTCAGCAAAGATCTGCAGGCCGCCCAAAGCGGTACCGGTGATGCCGGCTACCACGTTGACCGCCACGGACGCGGACACATAGGGGTTGAAGGCAGTGGTCAGGCCGTTGGCGAAATCCACAAAGTACTGGAAGCCGGGGGCCGCCTGCACCACGCCGGCGAAACCCATGACGCCGCCGGTCAGCAGCAGGGCGGAGGTGCAGGAGGACCACATTCCGGTGGTGAAGGTCTTGAGCACGCCGTGCTTCTTATGGGCGCCGAAGAAGACCTTGGGGTTGAGGACCACGCAGGCCACGATGGCGATGCACAGAGAGGTCAGGATGCTGTTGGTGGCGCTCATCACGTTCTTCAGCAGGATCATGACGAACACAACAATCAGCAGGGGGATGATAGAGGCCCAGAAGGGGGGCAAATTCTTTTCCTCGTCATCATCCAGCGCATCCGTGCCGGAGACCACGTAGCCCACGCCCAGGGCGGTCTGCCGTCTGGCCTGCCAAGTGACATAGATCCCGGCCAGGACGGTACCCACGATGCAGGCGATGATGCCCATTACAGGAGCCGAAAATGCGTCCACCCCCAAGCCGTACTCCGGACGGGCCAGCAATGCGTTGGTGCTGGTGGGGTTGCCGGGCAGGCACAGGCACAGGGTCACCGAAGCGCACAGCACAATGCCGGGCAGCAGGTTTTTCGTAATGTTGGCCTTGCGGAACAAGGGGGCGGCCACGGGGTAGACGGCAAAGACGATAACAAAAGCGGAAACGCCGCCCATGGCCATCAGCAGGGTGATGAGCAGCGCGCCCAGGGGAGCCCACTTCACGCCGAAAATCTTGAACAGCACCTTGGCCACACTCTCAGCCGCACCTGTGACCTTCAGGAACTCACCGTAAGCGGCCGCCAGGCCGAACAGCAGGAAATAGTTTCCGACAAAGTTTTTCAGTCCAGTAGCGTAGGCGCCGCTGAAGGTCTCCCAAAAGGGAAGCAGGTTGGTAACGACAACTACCAGTGACGCGATCAGAGATGCAATGAATGCATTGACGCCCTTGTAACTTAAAATGATCAGACACGCGATGGCCAGAAGCAGGCCGATAACACCAATTGCGCTCAAACGAATTTCCTCCATTTCTTTCTGTTGGACCATTCTCCGCGGTGAACCGTATTTGCGGCGTCTCAGGTAGATCAAATCTGCTCGTACAGTTGGCCAACTGTCCCTCGACGCAATAAATAGTTGCAAACAGTGTGCCAACTTCGGCCATTTCTTTCCCGTCTGCGTAAAACCGTTGCGGCACAGCCGTTTCTGAAGTTTTTGCAAAAAAGTCCGCCCCCCGCTTTTGTTGCAAAAATAAAACAAAAGCGGGGGGCTTGTTCCAAAATCATTTCTGATCCGGCCATTTGGGCGTTTGTTGCAAAAATGAATCGTGTTTTATTTTTGCAACAGCCGTTCCTGTGCGTACCGCTTCCGCTTTCGCACAAAAGTAGCCGGGTCCATGCCCAGACTGCGGGCCGCGTCCCGGACGTTTCCGAAGCGCTCGTAAGCCCGGTTGATAAACTGCAGCTCAAACTGTCCGGTGAGGGCCTTCAGGTCCACCGTGGGGCCGTCCTCCCCGCCGGGCAGGGGCGGCGTCCAAACACTGTGAAAGGGCAGGTCCTCGGCCCGGATCTGATCCGAGCCGCTCATGATGACCATACGCTCGATGATGTTTTTCAGCTCCCGCACGTTGCCCGGCCACGCATAGTTCAGCATGGCCTGACACGCGGAGGCGGTAAGCCGCTTGCGCAGGTTGTACTTTTTGTTTAGCTCCTCCAGAAAGCTCTCGGCAAAGGGGATGATGTCGTCCCGCCGTTCCCGCAGGGGCGGGATGGTGATGGGCACGACGTTGAGCCGGTAGAACAGGTCCTCCCGAAAGGTCTTGTCCCGCACCATCTGCCCCAGATCCCGATTGGTGGCGGCCACGACGCGCACGTCCACGCTCACCGCCTCGTTTCCGCCCACCCGGGTGACGGTGCGCTCCTGAAGCACCCGCAGCAGCTTTACCTGCATCTCCAGCGGCAGCTCCCCAATCTCGTCCAGGAAGAGCGTGCCCTTGTCCGCCACCTCGAACAGGCCCGGTTTACCGCCCCGGCTGGCCCCGGTAAAGGCCCCCTGCACATAGCCGAACAGCTCGCTTTCGATGAGGTTGGGCGCGATGGCGCCGCAGTTGACCGTGAGGAAGCGCCCCTCCCGGCGGGCGCTGTTCTTGAAGATGTATTTGGCGATCTTTTCCTTGCCCACGCCGGTCTCCCCCAGCAGGAGCACCGTGGTATCCAGCGCCGCCACCCGGTCCACCAGTTCCAGCACCTCCAGCATCCGCCGGTCGGCGGCGATCAGGTCCGCGGAGTCCAGCACCTGCTTGCGGGTGTATTCGATCTCGGAATAGTACTTTTCGTTCTGCTCGGCGCTCCGCCGGTACTTTTCCTGCAGATCGTAAAGCTCGGTGGTGTCCCGCACGTTGGTCACCACCATGACGATGTCCCCACTCTCGTCAAAAACCGGGGTGGAGGCAATGAGGGCGTGGCGGCCGTTGCGGAAGACCTGCTCCAGCGTGACCGGTTTTCGCTTGGAGATGGCGATGAGCGTGCCCGAGCGGTCGACGATCCCCTCCCGCTCCAGGTCCCACATGCTGCGCCCCAGCACTTCCTCCGCCCGCAGGCCGGTGATGGTCAGATAGGCCTGATTGACCCGGATGGTGACGGCCTGCCCGTCGGTAATGAAAATACCGTCGTACGAGCTTTCGATAATGGCGTCCAGGCGGTCGTAGGCCTCCTGGAGGCTCCCGAACATCCCGGCGGCCTGGTGGGGGTGATGCAGAAATGCGGGTTCCCGGTTCGGCATGGCGGCGCCCTCCCTTCTCAGATGGTTCCAGTATAATTTGCCCCGGAATGCCTGTCAAGCGCGGACAGCGCCGCCCCCGGTGCGGCATGCGTACCGGGGGCGGCCAAGTCTCTGCGCCTCAGCCGTGTCCCCGGGCCTCCAACGCCCGGGCAGTTCCCGCCAGCAGCCCACGGTACACAGCCAGTTGGTATAGCCGTGCTCCTCTCCCCGCGCCCCCGCCGGAAAGGGCGCGGGCCGAAAGCTCTCGAACCGGGCCAGCCAGGGCCCGTACCGGCGGACGATCTGCGGTGCGTGGGCCTTGTAGTACCACTCTTTGCAGGGTGCCAGCCAGTTATAGTCCAAATCGTGCAGCACAACGCGTTTGATCATAAGACCGCCTCGCCTTCCGCTCGCTGTATGCAGACCGCCCGCAAAATACGCAGTCCCTCCCCAGAACCGAAAAACGCGGTCCCGGCCGAGTGCCGGGACCGCGTTCGGATTTTTGGGGGAAGGCGCGCTTCCCCGGAGCGGCTTTTACTCCACAGCCTTGGGCGCGCTGCCGTCACACTGGAAGAAGTGGACATCGGCTACCTTCTTGCCGTCTACCCACTGGAAGCTCCCCTGGACGCCTTCGAAGACGGGAGAGTTGTACAGCCAGTTGCCCAGCGCCTCGCGCTCCTCGGAGAGCTTGGCGGGGTCGCCGGTGAGCTCCAGTTCCTCAATGCCCTGCTTGATGGCCATCATGGCGTCATAGAAGCCGGGCACCGGGGGCGCGGTGGGGGTTTGTCCGTCGTTGGCCTGCTGATAGGCGGCCACCAGGGTCTGCCATTCCTCGCCGGAGTAGTCGGGGTTGAGCTTGTTCCAAATATAGGTGCCGTCGCAGTCGGAACCGGCCACATCGAAGTAGTTGGCGTCATAGCTGGCGAAGGTGGCGCAGATGCGGCGGCCTTCGTCCACGCCGCGCTTGCGCAGCTCGGTCAGGACCTTGGCGGCCTCGTCGGCCCGCAGGTTCAGGTAGTAGCCGTCGGCCTTCAGGTTCAGGGCCTGGATGGCGGAGGCGGAGCAGTCCAGCTGGCCGGTCTGCACCTCCACCGTGCCCACCACTTCGATACCGGAATCGGGCAGCTGTGCAGTGAGCAGCTCCGTGGCGGCCGCCTGGGAGGCGTCGGTGGGGGTGTAGAAGATCACGATCTTCTTGATGTCGTCGTTTACGGCGGTCCACTCCTGCGCGGCGGCCAGGTCGCCCTCCTCGGAATCGGTCATGTAGCCCATGACGTAAGGGGCGTACAGGTCGCGGATATCCTGGAAGGAGTAGGCGGCGATGTTGGGCACGCCGCCGTCATAGGCCACCTGGCCGGCGGATTCGGCGCCGGGGGCGTCCATGGGGCCCAGCACCACCAGGGCGTTGTCCACCACGCTGGTCATCTGGGTGACGGCCTTGGAGGTATCAAAGGCCGTATCCAGCACCGTGACCTTCACCGGCACGCCGCGGATCCCGCCGTTCGCGTTGATGATCTCGGCGGCGTATTCGGCGGCCCAGCCGGCGGGCTTTCCCACATAGGCGATGGCGCCCGTGGCGGCGGTGAGCATGGGGATCTCCCACTCGGTGACGGCGACGGCGTTGGCATCGGCGGGGGCGTCGGTACCGGCCGCGGGGGCGGTAGCGGGCGGCGTGCTCTCACCCGCAGAGCCTCCGCTGCTGGAACAGCCGGCCAGCAGGCCGATCATCAGCGCTAGGGAAAGCAAGAGGGCGGACATGCGAAGCTTGTTCCGTTTCATGCAGTTTCTCTCCTTTTCGTGACGTTATCTTCAAAGGCGGAGCCTTCCGCCGTTTGAACGGATGGGGGTACTTCAGCTGCGTCCCGCCGGGACCCTTGCTTCTCCCCCGCGGGCAAAAAGGCGCTTGATCTTACCGGGCAGTTCCCGGGTGATGATGCCCTCGGGCCGGGCCATGAGGATGACCACCAGGATCACGCCGTAGATGATCTGGGTAAAGCTGTTGATGCTGGCGGGCACCCACTGGGGCAGGCCCCACAGCAGGGGCACCGAGACGAACACCCCCCATTGGGTATAGCGCCCGCCCACAAAGAGCATGGTCATGACGGACAAAAGCAGGGAAAAGCCGAAGGTCTCGGGATAGATGGTGCGCATGTTGAAGGCGTAGACGGCGCCGGACACCGCGCCGTAGATCGAGGAGATGGTCAGAGAGAAGACCGTCATCTTCTTCACGTTGATGCCCAGCGTGGTGGCCATATCGGCGTCGGTGCCGATGGCCTCCAGCGCCCGGCCCAGCTTGGAGTGGTTGAGCCGGTAGAGGAAGGCGCCCAGCAGGATCACCAGGATCACAGAATAGAGCAGCAGGTGCTCCACCTTGGGGATGCCCCGGATACCGCGGGTGCCGCCCAGAAAGTCCAGGTTGCGGATGACCGATTGGATGATGAAGATCAGAGCCATAGAGGCCACGGCAGTGACCACGCCCGAGGTGCGGGAGAAGCCAAGCGCGGGCAAAAAGCCCAGGATCGCGCCCACCACGGCGGCGCCCAGCACGCACAGGAAAAAGGGCCAGCCCAGCTCCTTGGCGGCAAAGGCGGCAAAGTAGCCTCCCACGGCCATGCAGTAGACGGTGCCGTTGTACAGCAGCCCCGCCCGGAAGGGCACCAGCGCCCCCCACACCAGGAGGATGAAGGCGCAGCAGAAAATCAGATACAGGGTCATGGATGTGGACAGCATACGTCTTCCCCCCTTAGTGCTGCTTGCCGAACAGGCCGTTCGGCTTCCAGATGATGACCAGCATGATGACGCCGTAGAACACGGCCTCGGTCCAGCGGCCGGGCAGGTAGGCCAGGGCCATGGCCTCCACCACGCCCATGAACAGGGCGGAGAGCAGTCCGCCCTTCAGGTTGCCCATACCGGCAAAGAGCATGAGGATAATGGCCTTGACGGCAAAAGTGTCGCCCAGGGCGGGGGACCCGGCGCCCAAGGTCATGATGCACAGGATGGCGATGATGCCCGCCAGCAGGCCTGCGATCCCGAAGCCCAGCACGCCGGTGCGGCCAAAGGGGATGCCCAGCATCCTGGCCACCCGCAGGTTCTGCGCCATAGCCCGGATGGCGCGGCCCTCCTTGGATTTGAAGAGGAACCACATCAGCGCCACCGCCACCACGGCGCAGCATACCAGAGTGACGATATTGGCTGCGGAGAAGCTGATCAGGCCGATATTGATGGTGTTCTGGCGGCCGGTCATGGCGTCGGGAAAGGCGAAATTGGCGCCGCCGTTGATGTACTTGGAGATAAATTCCGTAATGATGATGCCGATGCCCATGGCCAGGGTGACGGTCTCCAGGTCCGCCCCCCGCACGGACAGGGGCCGGAACAGCGGCTCGGTGGCAATGGTGAACACGATGGCCGAGACCAGCATCACCACGATGCACAGGGGGATGTTGTTTCCGGTATGGGTCAGGGTGAGCCAGCCCATGGCCATGGTGAGCACCACAATGTGGGAATAGCTGTGGTGTACGATGTTGCGCACCAGCACCAGCAGGTTCATACCCAGCACCAGCAGCGCGTAGATGCCCCCGGTGGCGAGGCCGACGATGATCTGTGCGATGAACGATTCCATGGATTCCCCGCCTCCTTTCTATTCTCCGCCCAGGTAGGCGCGCCTGACCTCGGGGTCGTCGGCCAGCTGCCGGGCGGGTCCTTCCATCACGGTCACGCCCAGGTCCAGCACATAGCCCCGGTCGGCATACTGCAGCGCCTTGCGGGCGTTCTGCTCGGAGAGCAGGATGGTCAGGCCCTGCCGTTTCATCTCCACCAGGAACCGGAAGATCTTGTCCACGTAGGCCGGCGAAAGGGCCAGGGAAGGCTCGTCCAGCAGCACCAGCCTAGGTTCCCCCATCAGCGCCCGGCTGATGGCCAGCATCTGCTGCTCGCCGCCGGATAGGGTGCCCGCCTTCTGGGTCTTTCGATCATTCAGAATGGGGAAGTAGGAGAAGACCTTCTCCAGCATGGGGCCATAATCCCCTTTGTGGTGGTAGGCGCCCAGCTGGAGATTCTCCAGCACCGTCATATCGGCCAGCATGCCCCGGCCCTCGGGCACCACCGAGATGCCGGCGGCCACCACCTTCTCCGTCTTCCAGCGGGTGATATCCTGGCCCAGGAACGTGATCGTTCCGCTCTTTGCCCGCTGCAGGCCCAGGACGGCATTGATCAGGGTGGATTTCCCCGCGCCGTTCGCGCCGATCAGGGCCACGATCTCGCCCGGACGGACCTGCAGATCGATCTTCCTGACCGCGCAGATGGGGCCGTAACAGACCGACAGGCCCTCGACGTTCAACACATTAGTCTGTTCCAAGGTACGCTTCCACCACCTTTGGATGATTTTTGACCTCCTCGGGCAGGCCCTCGGCGATCTTCGCGCCGAATTCGATGGCCGTCACCACGTCGGAGGAGCGTGTGACCAGCTTCACGTCGTGGGCGATGAGGATGATGCTGGTACCCTGCTCCTTGATTTGACGGATCAGCGCTTCCAGCCGGGCCGACTCCTCGGCCCCCATGCCCGCGGTGGGTTCGTCCAGCAGCAGCAGCTTGGGGCCGGTGGCCAGGGCGCGGGCGATCTGCAGCAGGTGCTGGTCGGCCCAGGCCAGGTCCCGGGCCCAGCGTCCGGCCGAGCGCTCCAGGCCCACGAAGGCCAGCTGCTCCATCGCCCGCTCCCGCATCGCCCGCTCCTGCCGGGACGCCCGGAAGGGCGCATGCAGGAAGGTGTCCGCCGCTTCGGTCTTGGTCTTGGCAAAATAGCCGCACATCACGTTATCCAGTACGCTCATGCGCCCCATGACCTTGGGGATCTGGAAGGTGCGGCTGATGCCCAGGCGGGCGATCTCGTAGGCGGGCAGGCCGGTGATGTCCCTGCCGCCGAAAAAGATCTGTCCGTCGGTGGGCGGGAACACGCCGCTGATGACGTTGAATGTGGTGGTCTTGCCGGAGCCGTTGGGGCCGATGAGGCCATGGACGGTCCCTTGCGTTACGGTCAGGTCCAGTTCCTTGATGGCATGCACGCCGCCAAAGCGCTTGTTGACTTTACGCAGTTCCAGGATATCCAAGGCGTTCCCTCCTGTCTCTCTCGAATTTGGCTCCAGTATATCGGCGCTTTGTGATGGCCGCGTGAAAAAGGCGTAAAAAAGATGCACAATATTTCGTTGAAATATTGTGCATCCTGCTTATTCACAGGGCAGTGCAAACCAGAACCGGCTGCCCTCCCCCTCCCGGCTGTCCGCGCTGTAGCGGGCGTGATGGAGCTCCAGGATGGCTTTCACGATGGACAGGCCCACGCCTGTGCTGGCCGCATTCTTGTCAAAGCGGTTGATCTTATAGTAGCGCTCCCAAATCTCCCGGAGCTGCTCCGTCGAAATGCCGCCCCCGGTGTCGATGACCTCGAACAGGCCCTCCCCGGCCCAGCGGCTGACCCCCACGTACACCAGCTTATCTCCGCCGGTATAATTGAACGCGTTGCTGATGAGATTGAACGCGGCCCGCTCCAGCTGCTGCCGGTCCCCCCGCACGAGCACGTCCCGGTCCAGCGAGAGAAAGAGGCGGTAGCCCTCCCGCTCCCACAGATGCCGGAAGTCCCCCAGGGCCCGCTCCACGCTCTCCGCCAGGGGAAATACCTCCATATTCAGCTCCATGGTGCCCGACTGGAGCCGGGACAGGTCCAGCGTTTCGTTGACAAACCGGGTCAGCTTTTCCGTCTCCCGGACGATCACGTCCAGGTGGGCCTCCCGTTTTACCGGATCATCCCCGGAGATCTGCTGGACCATCTCGGCGTAGGCCCGGATCATGGTCAGGGGGGTACGCATGTCGTGGGAAACGTTGGCGATCAGATCCCGGCGCAGGGCCTCGGTATTGCTGAATTCCGTAGCCGCCGTGTCCAGAGCGTGGGAGAGGTGGTCCAGCTCCGTACAGGAGCCCTTGGGAAAGTCCACCCCGTAATCCCCGCCGGCCAGCCGCAGGGCCCGCTGGGTGATCTGAGTGATGGGGCGGGACAGGTTGGACGCCAGCAGAAAGGCCAGCACCGTCGCCACCACCAGTACCACCGCCGTGACCAGAAGAAACCGTGAGGAGAGCATGGAGAGCGTGGTGGATACCGGCACCATGTTCGTGCTGGTGAAAAGCACCTCCCGCAAGCCGTCCTGCAAAGCCACCACCTGGACCTGGACCAGCCACTCGCTGTCATGGACGGTGTCGGGGACCCGGTAAAAATAGTAGCCGTCGGTACCATCCAGGCGTGCAAAGATACCATAATCCACCAGATCCTCCTGGGGCGGAGGCGCATCGGCCCCGTCGTTGCCCAACGAGCGCAGCAGCACCCCGTCCTCCCGCAGGATCTGAATGAAAAAGCCGGACCGGGCCACCGAACGCAGGGAGTCCGCGAACCCCTCCCGCCCGTAGGTGGAGGAGATGATATTGCCCGCCTGCTTGAGCCGGTCGATCCGGTCGTTTTCGTAGGTGGTGCGGATGGTGGTGATCTGGACGACCCACATCAGCCCGCATACCAGCACCGCAAATCCCACCAGCGCCGCCCAGAGCCGGAAGCGGAAGGAATGCACGTCAAACCGCTTCAAATTTATACCCCGCTCCCCGCATGGTCACGATGAAGCCGCGGTAGGGCCCCAACGCGCTGCGGAGCATCTTGATGTGGGTATCCACCGTCCGGTCGTCTCCCAGAAAATCATTTCCCCACACCTTGCGCAGCAGCTGTTCCCGCGAGAGGACGATGCCCTTGTTCTGCACCAGGGTAAAGAGCAGATCATACTCCCGGGGCGTCATCGGCACCGCCCTGCCGTCCACCCGGACGCTGCGGCCCGCCGGGTCCACCTCCAGCCCCCCGAAGGCCGCGGGCCGGACCGCGCCCCCGTCCTGCGCCCGGGCGGAGCGGGCGCAGATGGCGCCCAGGCGTGCCACCAGCTCCCGGGGGGAAAAGGGCTTGACCACATAATCGTCAATGCCCAGCTGAAAGCCCTTGAGCTTGTCGTACTCCTCGCCCCGGGCGGAGAGCATCAGCACCGGCACCGACGGATCGCCCCTTCGGATCTCCCGGCAGGCGGCAAAGCCGTCCATCACCGGCATCATGATATCCATCACGATGAAGTCAAATTTCTGCATCCGGCACAGGGAGACCGCCTCCGCCCCGTTGGCTGCCTCCGCCACCGTATGTCCGTCAAACTCCAGATACTCCCGGATCACATTGCGGATCCCCTCCTCGTCGTCCGCCACCAGTCCCCGCATCTCGCTTCCTCCCTCCGTACGCGTCTGTTTTCTTTAATCTTATGAGAACGTGCCGCCCCTGTCAAGAAAAACCGCCTCCCGTGCAGCTGGAAGCGGCCGTTCCAGGCCGCATATTGCCCCCGTTTTTTGTGCGTTTCAGCCAAAGAAAAACAGGCATTTTTGATCTGTTTGACAAATTTGTGCAGAGCGCTCAAAAAAGGGCTTGCCAACGGGAGCATTTCTTGCTACGATATAGAAAACGTTTGGTGTAAAACGTTTGCGTGAAAACGTTTTGTATCCAGACCAGACTTGACTAGGCCACACCGCAGATTGCGTTCGTCCCCGTCTGCGGCGGCGCCGGGAAGAGGGAGCCATGGGCAAAAAACCGAACATTTTAGTGGTGGGCAGCTTTGTGATGGACCTGATCGTCAGCACCCAGCGCCTGCCGGAGAATGGCGAGACCGTCCTGGGCACCGGCTTTCGCACCGCGCCGGGCGGCAAGGGCCTCAATCAGGCCGTCCAGGCCGCCCGGCTGGGCGCTCAGGTGGAGATGATGGGCTGCGTGGGCCGGGACGCCTACGGGGACACGATGCTGGCATGCGCCCGGGAGGCGGGCGTGGACGTGTCCCATGTAAAACGCACCGACCAGGCGCCTTCTGCCATCGGCAATGTGCAGCTGTTCCAGCGGAGCGACGGCAGCACCCAAAACCGCATCGTGGTGGTCCCCGGGGCCAACCTGCTGCTGACGCAGGCGGACGTGGCCTTCCTCCGGGAGAAAATCGGCGGCTTTGACATGGTCATGCTGCAGCTGGAGATCCCCCTGCCGGTCAATATCGCCGTCGCCCGGTATGCCCGTGCCGCCGGGGTGCCGGTGATGCTCAATCCGGCTCCCGCGGCGCCCCTGCCCGCCGACTTGCTTTCCGCCGTGACCTATCTCTCCCCCAACGAGAACGAGGCGGAACTGCTCAGCGGCGTGCCCCTGCACCGTACCGAGCACGGCATCGACCTCAAGCGGGTGGAACATGCGGCGGCGGTCCTGCGGGACAAGGGCGCGGCGCATGTGATCGTCACCCTGGGGGACGTGGGCTCAGCCTATCTGGGAAAGGAATTTCTCCACTGTCCCAGTGTGTCCGGTATCCAGGCCATAGACCCCACGGCGGCCGGCGATTCTTACATCGGGGCCCTTTCGGTGGCCCTGGCCGGCGGCGAGCCGGTGGACGAGGCCATGCGCCGGGCTACCCACACCGCAGCCATCACGGTCTCCCGCATGGGGGCGCTTCCCTCGTTGCCCACCCTGGCGGAAGTGGAAGTCTCGCTGGCCCGGCGCAGCGTCTCCTAACTTCAAGTCCGTCCTACGGAGGTGTTTGTTATGGAATCCCTGACCCAATTTCAGCAGATCGTGGGGGAGAACGTCGCTCAGTTCGTCCAGGAACTGGATGAGGACTACCTCGCCCCCGCCCTGTCCCTTTTGATCGCGGCCAACGACCGAGGCAACCGAATCCACATCACCGGCATCGGGAAGCCCTCCCACGTGGCCCAATACGGCGCTTCCCTCATGTCCTCCATCGCCGTGCCCACCTATTTCCTGGACGGCACCGAGGCGGTCCACGGCTCCTGCGGACAGCTGCGGGCGGGCGATGTGGTCATCTGCATCTCCAACAGCGGCGAGACCATGGAGATGCGCGCCACCGTCACAGCCATTGCCAACAACGGCTGCAAGGTCATCGGCATCAGCCGCAGTCCGGATTCCTGGCTGGCGCGGCACGCGGACGTGCACCTGACGGTCCGTGTGGATCAGGAGGGCGGTCCCATGAATCGTGCCCCCATCAGCTCGGTCTTGCTGGAAAACATCGTATTGCAGGCCCTCAGCGTACGCCTGCAGGCCCACTATGGTCTGACGCCTCAGGAGTACGTCCGTCACCACCCCGGCGGCACGCTGGGCAGGCTGCGGCCGGAAGAACAGGAGGCGGGCCATGGTTAGTACCCGATGCATTCATCCCGGCATCCTGTCCGCCCTGGCCCACGGCGGACACGGAGACAAAATCCTCCTTGCCGACGGGAACTTTCCGCTGGCCACCCGGGCGGGAAGTGCGGAAAAAATCTATCTGGGCCTGGAACGGGACCTGCCCACGGTGTCCCAGGTCCTCGCGGCCCTGAACAGCGTGGCGGTGTTCGAGCGGGCGGAGGTCATGCTGCCGGAACACGGCGAGGAACCCGAATGCTTCGGTGAATTCCGTTCCCTGCTGGGCGGAATGGCGCTCTCCCCGCTGGGCCGCTACGAATTCTACGACGCCTGCTGTGAACCGGGCGTGATCCTGGCCATCTCCACCGGCGAGAGCCGGACTTACGGCAATCTGCTTTTGACCATCGGCGTGTGCTGACGCCCGTTCAAATGCATCCGCCGCGGATGCCCAAGCCGTTTAGGAACGCATAAGGGGGAAATGATTATGCCTGGAAGCAGCCGAGAAGTACGGCTTACCCGAAAAAGTTCGGACGTCGGTGTCGCCACCGCTTTTTTAGCGCCGGCAATCCTTATGATCGTGCTGGTTACGATCATCCCCATCTGTATGGCGATCCGAACCAGCTTTCATGCGACAAATTACGCCGAGGTCGGTGCGTTTGTCGGACTGGATAACTTTATTGCCGTCTTTACCGGAAACGGCCTGAAAAACATCCTTAATTCCATTCGATATGTCCTGCTGTCTCTGGTGGTCGTCATCCCTCTGGGTGTGGCGATCGGGTCTCTGCTGAACCGCAAAATCCGGGGCAATACGCTCCTGCGTACCCTGATCATTATCCCCTGGGTCCTGTCCCAGACGGTGACGGCGCTCTTGTGGCGGTGGATTCTCAATGGCAATTACGGACCGATCGCGTATCTGGTTTATGGGCTGACCGGGCGGAAGGTAGACTTTTTTAGTTCGGCGGGCAGCGCAAATGTCATGCTGGTCTTTGCTAACGCCTGGAATACGGTTCCGGTGGTAATTATCCTGACCATTGCAGCACTGCAGACCATCCCGGGCGATGTGATGGAGGCCGGGCAGATGGATGGCGCCACCCGCTGGCAGATCTATACCCGTATCACCCTCCCATTGATCCGCCCCACCATCATCACCGCGGTCGTCATGCAGAGTATGGAGTACTTTAATATGGTCACGCTGATTTACACCCTCACTGCGGGCGGCCCCTTCGATTCCACACAGACGCTCAGTCTGGCGGCTTATCAAAATGCCTTCAACTACTGGCACATGGATATCGCCTCGGCTTACGGCGTGATCATCTTCCTGCTGAATATCGTGTTCAGTCTGGTCTACGTGAAGCTGCTGAACACCAACCGAGAATGAGGTGCGTGCGATGAAAAAATCGAAGCTGGGCCGTACCCCCGGTCTGGACGCGCTGACCTATGTGGTATTGATCGCCGCCGCGCTGGTGGCGCTTTTCCCGGTGCTGTGGGGCCTGTTTACCGCCCTGAAGTCCCCTGCGGAAGTCAACTCCTTCCCCCCCACCCTGCTGCCCAACGAATTTACTCTGGAAAATTTTTCATCCGTCCTCTTTCGTTCCGGCTTCCCCCGCTATCTGCTTAACTCCGTAATCGTTACTGCCATCTGTATCGTAGTGGCCACCATTGTGGCCTCCCACGCCGCCTATGCCGTAACCAACTTCCGTATCCGCTTCCGTAACCAGATCATGTTTCTCATTTTAATGACCAGCATGATTCCCCCTGTGGTAATGCTGGTACCTCTGTATATGCTCTCCGTCAAAATCGGCCTCTACGACACCCACTTCCTGCTGATTCTGATCTATACCGCCTGGCGCATCCCGGTGCTGACCTGGATCCTGCGCGGCTTTTTCGAAAAGCTCCCCAAAGAGATCATCGAGGCAGGCACACTCGACGGCTGCTCCAAGCCTATGATCTTCTATCGCCTGATCCTGCCCATTTCCAAGCCCGGCATTGTGGCTGCGGCGCTTTTGTCCGCGGTATATGTCTGGAATGACTTTTTGGTCTCCTCCACCTTTACCAGCAAAGACAGCTTGCGTATGCTGTCCGTGGGTCTTTACAACTATATCTCCCAATATGGCATCCAGTGGGGCAATCTGATGGCGGCCGTGATGATCTCCATCGTCCCCATGGTGATCCTCTTCATCCTGCTGCAGCGGCACTTTGTGGAGGGTATGGCGGCAGGCGCGGTCAAGGGATGACCTGTTTTGTGGAAAACGGCTGGAACGCCGAGGATATATCATGAAATGTAAGGAGGAAATTCACATGAAAAAGCTCAAAAGGACCCTGACCCTTTTGCTGGCGGCAGCGATGGTACTGGCCCTGGCCGCCTGCTCCAACTCTAGCGGCGGTACTCCCGCTACCACCGCACCCGAAAGCAGCACGCCCGAGACTACGGTGCCGGAGCAGCCCCAAGGCGGCATCGACATGACCTTCTCCATCTTCTTGGACCCCAATTCCACCGATGATCCCCGCTGCGTAGTGCTTAAGGAGATCGTGGATGAGTACAACGCCACCAATCAGTACGGCAACACTGTGACGGTACAGAGCATCCATTGGAGTCAGTATGAGTCTCAGGTAATCCAGGCCACCGCCGCAGGCAATGGGCCCGACATTGTCAATGCCTTCTCCGATCAGCTCATGCAGCATATCGATGCCGGGACCATTCAGCCCATGACCCAGTTTGCCACATCGTTTATCGAAGAGAATCCCGACTATATCCATACCGTAGAAAAACTGACCCAGGCTGACGGCGAGATCTACTCTCTTCCCTGGGAAAGCCGCGTCACAGTGATGTGGTACCGCAACGACATCTACGACGAGCCCCCCGCTTCCTGGGACGACCTGCTGGCCACCGCCTCCAACAGCGACGGTATGAACCTGGGCTTTGCCCTGGGCCTGAGCGAGGGCAGCAACGGAACCGGCCTGATGGAGACCTTCGTGCCCTGGATCCGCGCCGCTGGAGGAGATATTTTTGACGCGGAAGGAAAGGCCATCTTCAACAGCGACGCCGGCGTGCAGGTAGTGGAGTACATCAAGTCCCTGGTGGATGCCGGGTGCATGGATTCCTCCGTGCTGAACATGACCTATGACGATATTGTGGACGGCTTCAAGGCCGGGAGCCTCTATGCCGTCAACGCCGGCACTCAGCGTGCCGCCACGATCAAGTCCTCCAGCCTGGCACAGAGCTATTCCTCCGCCCCCATCCCCGGCATCAACGACGGAGAAGTCGCCCCCGCCTTTGTGGCCGGCCAGACCTTGGCCATCGGCAGCCAGGCACAGGACCCCGCTATGGCTTGGGACTTTATTCAGTATTTCTATTCCGTGGAAAATCAGAAGAAGTGGATCAGCGCCAACTGCATGCCCATCCGCACTGCCGTCTACGAGGACGCCGACGTTCAGGCAATGGATACCTACGACGAGATGGTTATGTGGAGCGAGTATGCCAAAACCGGCACCATGACCTTCTATCCGGCTGATTATACCGAACTGGAGGTCAAGATCTGCCAGGCGGTTCAGCGTGTGGTCTTCCAGGGTGCTGACGCGCAAAGCGAATTGGATCAGGTCGCCGAGTGGTATAACACCAAATAAAAACGCTGCAGGCGCATGAACGCGCAGGCACGGCACCGCCGTGCCTGCGCGAAATAAAACAGGATATGGTGTAAACGCATGAAACGCTACTACGATGTAATTGTTGTCGGCGGAGGTCCCGCAGGCATTATGTCTGCCATGGCCAGCGGCAAGCTGGGCGCCTCCACACTGCTGGTAGAAAAAAATGGGTTCCTGGGCGGGGCAGCCACAGCTGCGGTACTGGGCCCCATCTCTCCTTTTCACTATAAAGACGAGCAGGTCATCGACGGCCTGCCCCAAGATTTTATGGACCGCATGGTGCGTGCAAAGGGCAGTACCGGACATATGAAGACCATCGATCCGTACGGAAGCGGCGATTCCCTCGGCTTCTACGACCGGGAAAAATATAAATATGTAGCCGCCGAAATGCTGGTGGAATTCGGTGTGGATATTCTCTATCACGCCACGCTGAGTTCCGTGCAGATGGAGAGCAGCCGGGTGACCGGCATCACGGTTGCCGCAAAGTCGGGCGATCTGCTGCCGCTTCACGCCCACGTAGTGGTGGACGCCACCGGCGACGGCGACGTGGCGGTGATGGCAGGGGAGAATTATGTGCTCGGCGATGCGGTGAACCACAAGATGTCTCCCTCCTCCTCCATGTTCGAGATGGCCAATGTGGACACCGGGCGGGTCTATCAGTATATTCTGGACCACCCGGACGACTTTGAGTTCAAATCCGATATCGTACCCATGCGGGAATTTGACGAACGGCTCAGGCAGAAGTATTTTGTCGGCCAGGGCTTTAAACAGCTGGTACGCCAGGCCGTGGAGAAGGGCGAGCTTTCCTTCGGCCGCGATTCGGTCATCGTTCTCAACGGCATCCACCCCAACACCATGCATTTCAACGCCACCCGTATCTGCGGCAAAAACGCCACCGATGTGGTGGAACGCTCGGAGAGCGAGCTGGACGGGCGCCGGCAGATCGAATCGGTCTCTGAGTTTATGATCCAATATGTGCCCGGCTTTGAACACGCATTTGTCAGCGTCACTGGTTCTGAGGTCGGCGTACGCGAGACGCGCCATATTGAGGGTCTGTATACCCTAACAGGGCAGGACGCCTACGAGGGACGCAAGTTTGAGGACTCCGTTTCCAGGGGCTATTTCCCCATTGATCTGCACAACCCGGACGGTGCCACCGGCTATGGCAACGGCGGCGTTTGGATGGTGCTCAAGGACACGTTCGATATTCCCTACCGCAGCCTAGTCCCCAAGCACATCGACGGGCTTCTGCTTTCTGGCCGCTGCATCTCCGGTACCAGCGAGGCCCATGGCTCCTACCGCACCCAAGGCGGCATTATGGGGATCGGACAGGCTGCCGGCGCCGCCGCTGCGGTCTGTGTACGCAACCAGGCGCAACCCAGGCAGCAGGATGTCAAAGAGATCCAGGCAGCGCTGGACCAGCTGGGCGGCCTCTACCGCAGAGATGAAGCGCGCGCCCGAAAGGAAAAGGCGCGTGCCCGCGCCATCACACAGGCCTACATCAAAAGCCAGAACGGGCGGCTGATTACGGACAAAGCGATTCTGGCCTCCTACGAAGATTGACCCGAATCCAGTCTCCGGGGCTCTGCCCCGGAGACTCTATCAATCACAGAAGGTGACAACTATGAAAACGGGTTCCAACTGCAAACTCCACGGCGTTATCCCCGCCATCGTCACACCCCTGCGTCCCAACGGCGACGTAGATGAAGCGCTGCTGCGCAAACAGACCGAATATTTGGTCTCCTCCGGCGTAAACGGCTTGTTTGTCTGCGGCGGGACCGGAGAAGGCGCTTATCTCACCACCGCCGAAAAGAAGCGGGTCTTCGAGGTCATCCAGGAGACCGCCGCCGGGCGGGTATTCCTCTGCCTGGCCGTTATCAACTCCAACACCCGCGCCACCCTGGCCGAGCTGGAGGCGCTCTCCATCTGCAAGCCGGACTTCTTCGTCTCCACACCGCCCTACTACCATGCCATGACCCAGCAGGACATCCTATCCCACTACGCGGCTGTCACCGCTGCTTCCACCGCCCCGGTCATCCTTTACAACATTCCATCCACTACCCACAACACGATCGAGCTGGACACGGTATACGCGCTCTCCAAACTGCCCAACGTGGCCGGTATCAAGGACTCCTCCGGGAATTTTGTTCCGTTTTCCCGTGGACTCTTCGGCCCCCGCTCGGACCAATTTGCCTGGATTCAAGGCGAGGATTATCTCTGCGGCTCCGCCCTGCTGTGCGGCGGAGACGGTATGGTTTCAGGCTTGTCCAACGCCCGGGTGGAGCCCTATGTGGAGATGTACCGGGCCTATGAGCAGGGGGACACTGACAAGATCATAGAATGCCAGCGGCGCATCAACTTCCTTTACCGGGTTATCCACAGCTGCGGCAACGGCAACGCCGCCATCAAAGCGGTAACCGAGCTGGCCGGCCGCGGGGCACGCTATATGCGGCAGGGCAGTATGAATCTGACCGATGAGCAGGTCGCCGTCATCGCGCAGATCATGGCGGAATACGAGGCGCTGTAGCGCGCTTCCCGCCTCCACAGGAGCGGCAAAGGGGTTGACATTGCTTAAATTTGCGGTAAGATTACATAGAAGCCAGGTTTAAGGCCTGTGTTTGTAAGGTTTTCAAGGTAATGGAGTAGGGTTATGTCAATCAAGACCATTGCAGAAATGACAGGATTGTCCATCACAACGGTATCCCACGCGCTCAATGGCACACGGCCGGTCTCACAGCGCAGCATGGAGCTGATCAATGAGGCGGCCGCTCAGATCAATTACCGGCCCAACCTTGCCGCCCAGATGATGAAGACCCACCGGTCCCGTACCGTAGCGATCATCATTCCCGCCACTGAGCAGAACAACTCTACCAACTGTTTTTTCTTTGATGTGCTCAACGGCGCCAAATCCCGCCTGCAGGAATCCGGCTATGAGCTGATCGTCTCCACCTATCCGGAGTCCCGCCCCCAGGATTTCTTCAGCGGAATGTCCATCCTCCACCGGCGCTGGATCGACGGCATCCTGCTGGTGCCGCCCACCCTGCGTTATGAGGACATTGCCCGGATCGAGGATTGCGGCGTTCCCGTGGTGCTGGTGGACCGCTGGGTGAAGGGGGGCAAGCTGCCCCTGGTCTGTTCCAATAACCGTGAAGTAACGGTAGAGGCCATGAAGGTCCTCTACCAGGCCGGACGGCGTCGGATCGCGTTCATTGGGGCGGATTTTCCCAACTCCACCGCCGTGGAACGCTACCAGGGCTATCTGGATGTGCTGGAGGAATTGGGCCTGCCCCGGGACGAATTGCTGATCTGCCGGATGGACGCCTACAGCATGTCCTGCGGCATGGAAGCCGCACGGCGGGTGCTGGGGGCGGGCGCGGACGCCATCTTTGCCGCCAACAGCATGCTGTGCCTGGGCACCGTCAAAGAGCTTCAGGAGCAGGGGATCCATGTCCCGGAACAGGTCGCGGTCATCGGCTTTGACAATTATGAGTGGACGGAGATCACCAATCCGCCCCTGACCGCCGTGACCCAGAACGCCAGTCTGATGGGCCGCACCGCCAGCGAACTGCTGCTGCAGCTGCTGGACGGCAAACAGCCGGAGCAGCGTGTGGTGCGCATCCCCGCCGCCCTGACCATCCGCCAGTCCCACGGTCTGTGATTTTCCGTTTTCCGTACAATAAAACAGAAGCCCGCCGCCTTCTTAAGGCGGCGGGCTTCTGCGCATATGTGCGCACTGCGTACGGTTTCCGCATCAGCGCTGGGGACAGCCGGCCCGCCGGTCTGCGCAGCAGAGCAGCAGCACGCCGAGGGCGGCGATGCCGGCCAGGGAGATGGCAGACCAAGCCTGACGATAAGAAGGGGCGGGCAGATAGCAGCCGAACAGGTTTGGTCCGATCCTGCGTCCAAAGCCTCCGGCCACTTCATAAAGGGACTGAAACCGGGCCGCATTGAGCCATTTCAGGCCCTCCAGCGTATGATCCATGGCGCCGTCCCGCTTTCTGTCCCCATCTGCGGACCGCTCCCGCTCAGATGCGGGCCACGCCGCTGTCGCGGGCGGCCTGGGCTACGGCGGCGGCCACCGTCCTGCCCACCCGGGGGTCGAAGGCGGCGGGGATGATGTAATCGGCGTTGCGCTCTTCATCCGAAATGAGGCCCGCCAGCGCCTCGGCCGCCGCGACCTTCATCGCCTCGTTGATGTCGCTGGCCCGCACGTCGAACGCGCCCCGGAAGATGCCTGGGAACGCCAGCACGTTGTTGATCTGGTTGGGGAAGTCGCTGCGCCCCGTGGCCACCACCTTCGCCCCGCCTGCCTTGGCCTCGTCGGGGAAGATCTCCGGCGTGGGGTTGGCGCAGGCAAACAGGATCGCGTCCCGGTTCATGGTCTGCACCATCTCCGCCGTCACCGCGCCGGGCGCCGACACGCCGATGAACACGTCGGCCCCCGCCAGCACCTCCGCCAGGCTGCCCGCCCGCTTCTGCAGGTTGGTCACCCGGGCCATTTCCTCCTTGACGGCGTTCATCCCCTTCTCCCGGCCCGCGTAGATGGCTCCGCTGCGGTCGCACAGCGTCACGTCCTTCACGCCCGCCGCCAGCAGCAGCTTGCAGATGGCGATCGCCGCCGCCCCGGCGCCGTTCATCACCACACGGACCGTCTCCTTCCGCTTCCCCACCACCTTCAGGGCGTTGGTCAGGCCCGCCAGCGTAATGACCGCCGTGCCGTGCTGGTCGTCGTGGAAGATGGGGATGTCGCAGCGCTCCTTCAGCTTCCGCTCGATCTCAAAGCACCGCGGCGCCGAGATGTCCTCCAGGTTCACGCCCCCGAAGGACCCGGCCAGCAGGGCCACGGTATTCACGATCTCGTCCACGTCCTTGCTGCGCACGCACAGGGGAATGGCGTCCACTCCGCCGAATGCCTTGAAGAGCACGCACTTGCCCTCCATGACGGGCATCCCCGCTTCCGGACCGATGTCCCCCAGCCCCAGCACCGCCGTTCCGTCCGTAACCACCGCCACGGTGTTCCAGCGGCCGGTCAGCTCATAGCTCTGGTCCACGTCCTTCTGGATCTCCAGGCAGGGCGCGGCCACGCCGGGCGTATAGGCCAGGCTCAGATCCTCCCGCGTGGCCACTGGCACCTTCGGCGTGACCTCCAGCTTTCCCTTCCATTCCCGATGCAGGCGCAGCGCTTCTTTTGCATAATCCATGTCGATTCCTCCCGCTTCTTTTTTGCTTCAGGGATTTGACCGTTCTTCTTCAGCAGTCATCATTATACTTGCACGTTCCATACCAAGTCAATGCCGATCCCCGCCTCCCGCCCCGCTCCGGAACAGCGCGGTCTGTTTTTCGGAAAAACGGGTAAAAAATGCTCCAGCCGCTCTTGACAACTCAATTTTTCTGGTGTATCATATGTCAAAATTTAATAGGGTAAACCGTTGATGTGAAGATAACGTCTGTTGTGCACTCACAGAGAGTCCGGGCAGCTGAGAGCCGGGCAGGACGCAGGCAGGCAAATGGATCACAGAGGGCGCGAGGAACCGCCGGCGAGGCTTAGTATTTCGCGACGTGGAGGCATACGTTTGTTGCCGGGGATATGCTGGTATCCCGCAAAGTGCGCGGCCCATCGGCCGCGAATCAAGGTGGCACCGCGAGCCGTGATACGCTCGTCCTTGACAGATTACTGTCAGGGACGGGCGTTTTTTGCTGCCCCGTCCCGAAGGAGGTCAACGCATGTATTATCCCTCACTCAAGCAGGCCCGCGCCATCGCGGCCTGCGGAGCCTACCGGAAGATCCCCGTCAGCCGGGAGCTCCTCTCCGATTTTACCACTCCCATTCAGGCGCTTCGTATCCTGCGGGCTCGGAGCGGGCACTGCTTCCTGCTGGAATCCGCCGCCGACAGCGGCGGCTGGGGCCGCTACTCCTTTTTAGGCTTTGACCCCACGCTGGAGGTCACCTGCACCGACGGCCTGCTCACGCTGCGGGGGGAGGAGCCCCTGCGCCGGCGCACCGCCCATCCCGGCCAGGCCCTGCGGGAGCTGCTCGCCGCCCACAAAAGCCCGCGCCTGCCCGGCCTGCCGCCCTTTACCGGCGGACTGGTGGGCTACTTCTCGTATGATTACGTAAAATACGCCGAGCCCGCGCTGGTGCTGGACGCCCAGGACCAGGAGGGCTTTCAGGATATGGACCTGATGCTGTTTGAGAAGGTGGTGGTCTTCGACCACTTCCGGCAGAAGCTCATCCTGATCGTCAGCGCCGGCGCGGAGGACCTGGACGTCTCCTACCCCGCCGCCTGCGCCGAGCTGGAGCGGATGGCCCAGCTGCTCCGCGGCGGCGAAGCGCTCCCCCGTCAGCCCGGCCGCCTGACCGGGCCCATCACCCCGCTGTTCGACCAGGCCGCCTACTGCGCCATGGTGGAGCGGGCCAAGCGGTACATCTTTGAGGGCGACATCTTCCAGGTGGTCCTCTCCAACCGGCTGGAGGCGGAATTTGAAGGCTCCCTGCTGGACGCCTACCGGATGCTGCGCACCACCAATCCCTCCCCTTACATGTTCTACTTTACCAGCGACGAGATCGAGCTTGCCGGGACCTCGCCGGAAACGCTGGTCAAGCTGGAGGACGGGGTGCTGCACACCTTCCCGCTGGCGGGCACCCGGCCCCGGGGCAAAACGCCGGAGGAAGACGCCGCCCTGGAGAAAGAGCTGCTGGCCGACGAAAAGGAGCTGGCCGAGCACAACATGCTGGTGGATCTGGGCCGCAACGACATCGGCAGGATCAGCCGCTTCGGTACGGTGGAGGTGGAGCGCTACCAGTCCATTGAGCGTTTTTCCCATGTGATGCACATCGGCTCCACCGTCCGGGGCGTACTGCGGGAGGACCGGGACGCGGTGGACGCGGTGGACGCCATCCTGCCCGCGGGGACCCTTTCCGGCGCACCCAAGCTGCGGGCCATGGAAATCATCAACGCCCTGGAGAACAACAAGCGGGGCGTCTACGGCGGCGCCATCGGCTATCTGGACTTCACCGGCAACCTGGACACCTGCATCGCCATCCGCCTGGCCTTCCGGAAAAACGGCAAGGTCTTCATCCGCTCCGGGGCGGGCATCGTGGCCGATTCGGAGCCGGAGAAAGAATTTCAGGAGTGCATCAACAAGGCTCAGGCGGTGGTTCGGGCCCTGGAGCTGGCCCAGAAGGAGAGAGACCTATGATCCTGCTCATCGACAATTACGACAGCTTTTCCTATAACCTCTATCAGCTGGTGGGGAGCATCACGCCCGATATCCGGGTGGTCCGCAACGACGCGGTGACGGTTCGGGACCTGCGCGCCCTCGCCCCCAGCCGCCTGATCCTCTCGCCCGGTCCCGGCCGCCCGGCGGACGCCGGCGTGTGCGAGCAGGCGGTCCGGGAGCTGGCGGGCGCGGTGCCCATACTGGGGGTCTGCCTGGGCCACCAGGCCATCTGCGAGGCCTTCGGCGCGCGCGTTTCCTACGCCCGGCAGCTCATGCACGGCAAGCAGTCCCGGGTAATGCTGGATCAGGCCTGTCCCCTCTTCCGCGGCCTGCCGGAGGCCATCACCGCCGGGCGGTACCACTCCCTGGCCGCCGCGGAGGAGTCTCTGCCCGGCTGTCTGAAGGTCACCGCCCGCAGCGAAGACGGGGAAATTATGGCGGTGGCACACCGCAGCTATCCCGTCTACGGCCTGCAATTCCATCCCGAGTCCATTTTGACGCCCCAGGGCGCCGCCATCCTGCACCGTTTTCTGGAGGGAACCCATCATGATTAAAGAAGCCATTCATCAGCTTGCCGCCAAGCACGACCTGTCCTATGACACGGCCGCCGCCGTGATGGACGAGATCATGGGCGGCCAGGCCAGCCCGATCCAGATGTCCGCCTTCCTCACCGCGCTGGCCATGAAGGGGGAGACCATCGATGAGATCACCGCCTGCGCCGCCTCCATGCGCGCCCACTGTGTCCGGCTGCTCCACGACCTGGACGCGCTGGAGATTGTCGGCACCGGCGGCGACGGGGCCAACTCCTTCAATATCTCCACCACCTCGGCCTTTGTGGTGGCCGCCGGCGGCGTTCCGGTCGCCAAGCACGGCAACCGCGCGGCCTCCTCCCAATGCGGCGCCGCCGACGTGCTGGAGGCGCTGGGAGTCAACATTGCCCTGCCCCCGGAACAGAGCGCCCAGCTGCTGGAGGCGCAGCGTTTTTGCTTTCTCTTTGCCCAAAACTACCATATTTCCATGAAATATGTGGCGCCCGTGCGGCGGGAGCTGGGCATCCGCACCGTGTTCAACATCCTGGGGCCCCTTTCCAACCCCGCCGGGGCCCGGCGGGAGCTGATGGGCGTTTACGACGCCGCCCTGGTGGAGCCGCTGGCCCAGGTCATGTCCAACCTGGGGGTGCGGCGGGGCATGGTGGTGTTCGGCCAGGACCGGCTGGACGAGATCTCCATGTCCGCCCCCACCTCCGTGTGCGAGATCCGGGACGGCTGGTTCCAGTCCTATGAGCTCACGCCGGAGCAGTTCGGCTATCCCCGCTGCGGCAAGCAGGCGCTGGCAGGCGGCGCCCCGGCGGAGAACGCCGCCATCACCCGCTCCATTCTGGAGGGGACGGAGCGGGGCGCCAAGCGTCAGGCGGTATGCCTCAATGCGGGGGCCGCGCTGTACATCGGCGGCAGGGCCGGCACCATGGCCGGCGGCGTGAAGCAGGCGGAGGAGCTCATCGACTCCGGCGCGGCCCTTGAAAAGCTGGAGGAGATCGTCCGCCTCTCCCGGGAGGGCTGAGCATGGCCGCCACCATTCTGCAGGCCATTGCCGCCCACGCCCGGGAGCGGGTGGCGGCGGCGGAGGAGGAGACCAGCCTGGACGCGCTCCAGGCCCAGTGCCGGGCCCTGGGGCGGGCCCACGGCTCCCCCTTCCGCTCGGCCCTGGAAACGCCGGGGCTGTCCTTCCTCTGCGAGGTGAAGAAGGCCTCCCCCTCCAAAGGGGTCATCGCGCCGGACTTCCCCTATCGGGACATCGCGCGGGACTATCAGGCGGCGGGGGCGGACGCCATCTCCTGCCTTACGGAGCCCAAATGGTTCCTGGGCTCGGATCAGATCTTCCGGGAGATCCGGGGCGCCGTGTCCCTGCCCATGCTCCGCAAGGACTTCACGGTGGATGAATATCAGCTTTATCAGGCCAGGCTCATGGGGGCGGACTGCGTGCTGCTGATCTGCGCCCTGCTGGACACGGACGAGCTGGCCCGGTATCTGGGGATCTGTGAGGAGCTGGGGCTGGACGCCCTGGCGGAGGCCCACGACGCATGGGAGATCGCCAGCGCCGTCTCCGCCGGGGCGAAGATCATCGGGGTGAACAACCGGAATCTGAAGGACTTTTCGGTGGACTTCTCCAACGCCGCCCGGCTGCGGGATCAGATCCCGCCGGGGGTGCTCTACGTGGCGGAAAGCGGCGTGCGCGCCCCGGAGGACGTATCCGCCCTGAAACGGATCGGCGCGGACGCGGTGCTCGTGGGCGAGGCGCTCATGCGCGCCCCGGACAGGGGGGCCATGCTCTCCGCCCTGCGGGAGGCGGCCCGATGACCCGCATCAAGATCTGCGGCCTCACCCGGCCGGAGGACGTGCGATATGTGAACACGGCGAAGCCGGACTGGTGCGGATTCATCCTCAATTTCCCCAGCAGCCGCCGAAACGTGACCCCGGAGCAGGCGCGCGCCCTGCGGGCGGGCCTGGACCCGGACATCCGGCCGGTGGGGGTGTTCGTGGACCGGCCGGTGGAGGAGGTCGCCGCCCTGCTGAACAGCGGCGTCATCTCCGTCGCTCAGCTCCATGGCCGTGAGGATAACGCCTACATTTCCGTCCTGCGAACGCTGGCTCCGGGCTGTGTGGTCTGGAGGGCGTTCCAGCTCCGCTCCCAGGCCGACCTGGCGGCGGCCGACGCCTCAGGCGCGGATCTGGTGCTGCTGGATAACGGCCGGGGCACCGGCCAGACCTTCGACTGGTCCCTGGCGGGGAGCGTGCATCGCCCCTTCCTGCTGGCGGGAGGGCTGACGCCGGAGAGCATCCCCCGGGCCGTCGCCGCCCTGCGCCCCTATGGGCTGGATCTGTCCAGCGGGGTGGAGACGGACGGGGTCAAGGACCCTGCCAAAATACAGGCGGCGGTGACCGCCGCCAGAGAGGAATGAGAGCATGTCCAAGGGACGATTCGGCATCCACGGCGGGCAGTATCTGCCCGAGACGCTGATGAACGCGGTGATTGAGCTGGAGGATGCCTACAACCGCTGCAAAGACGACCCGGAGTTCAACGCGGAGCTGTCCGAGCTGCTCAACGAATACGCCGGGCGGCCCTCCCGGCTGTACTTTGCCCGCCGCATGACACAGGACCTGGGCGGCGCGAAGATCTATCTCAAGCGGGAGGACCTGAACCACACCGGGGCCCACAAGATCAACAATGTGCTGGGCCAGGCGCTGCTGGCCAAAAAAATGGGCAAAACGCGCCTCATTGCCGAGACGGGGGCGGGCCAGCACGGGGTGGCCACCGCCACGGCGGCGGCGCTGCTGGGCATGGAGTGCGAGGTGTTCATGGGCCAGGAGGACACCCGGCGCCAGGCCCTGAACGTCTACAAAATGCGCCTTTTGGGGGCGCAGGTCCATCCGGTGGCCACCGGCACCGCCACCCTGAAGGACGCAGTCAGCCAGACCATGCGGGAGTGGACCGCCCGCATCCGCGATACCCACTACTGCCTGGGCTCCTGTATGGGGCCCCATCCGTTCCCTACCATCGTGCGGGACTTTCAGGCGGTGATCTCCCGGGAGATCCGGCAGCAGCTTCTGGAGCGGGAAGGACGGCTCCCCGACGCGGTGCTGGCCTGTGTGGGCGGGGGCTCCAACGCCATCGGGGCGTTCTATCACTTCATCCAGGACCCCTCCGTCCGGCTCATCGGCTGTGAGGCGGCGGGCCGGGGGGTGGATACCCCCGACACGGCGGCCACCATCGCCACCGGCCGCCTGGGCATCTTTCACGGTATGAAGAGCTACTTCTGCCAGGACGAGTACGGCCAGATCGCCCCGGTGTACTCCATCTCCGCGGGGCTGGATTACCCCGGCATCGGCCCGGAGCACGCCTGGCTCCATGACACCGGCCGCGCGGAATACGTAAGCGTGACCGACAGCGAGGCGGTGGACGCCTTTGCGTACATGAGCCGCATGGAGGGCATCATTCCCGCCATCGAGTCGGCCCATGCGGTGGCCTGCGCCCGGAAGCTGGCCCCCTCCATGGGGCGGGAACAGATCATCGTCATCAACATCTCCGGGCGGGGCGACAAGGACTGCTCCGCCATCGCCCGGTATCGTGGGGAGGAGATCCGCGAATGAGCCGAATCAAAGAAGCGTTTGCCGGCGGGAAGGCCTTCATCCCCTTCCTCACCTGCGGGGACCCGGATCTGGAGACCACCGAGGCCATTGTGCACGCCATGGCCCAGGCGGGGGCCGACCTCATCGAGCTGGGCATCCCCTTTTCCGACCCCACCGCCGAGGGCCCGGTCATCCAGGCCGCCAATGCCCGGGCCCTGTCCGGCGGCGTGACCGCCGATTCGATCTTTGCGCTGGTGCGCCGCCTGCGCAGGACGCTTACCCTTCCCCTGGTGTTCATGACCTACGCCAACGTGGTCTTCTCCTACGGTACGGAGCGTTTCCTCTCCGCCGCCGCAGCCGCCGGGGTCGACGGGCTGATCCTCCCCGACGTGCCCTTTGAGGAAAAAGAGGAATTTGCCCCGCTGTGCCGCAAGTACGGACTGGACCTCATTTCCCTGATCGCCCCCACCTCGGCCGGCCGCATCACCCAGATCGCCCGGGCGGCGGAGGGCTTCGTCTACTGCGTGTCCTCCCTGGGCGTCACCGGCATGCGCCGCCAGATCACCACAGACGTGGGCGCCCTGGTGGAGCTGGTCCGGCGGGCCAACCCGGGTATCCCCTGCGCCGTGGGCTTCGGGATCTCCACGCCCGAGCAGGCGGCCGCCATGGCCGCTGTATCCGACGGGGCCATCGTTGGCTCCGCCATCGTAACGCTGGCCGGGCGGTACGGGCGCGACGCCGTACCCGCGGTCCGGGACTATGTCCAGGCGATGAAGGCGGCGGTGAGCGCCCCGCAGCGTCCGGCAGAGGCAGACCCCCCCTAAATTTTACGTTTGTTTTTCCATTTGCCCGTTGGCGTCAGCTCTCTTGTTGCAATCTTTTCGCCCATTACAACCTTTTTTCTTGTCTGCCGCTGTCCTTGACCGAAACTGCAAACAGAGCTTACCGCCCCTCCGTTGCAGGAGACGGCCTCCCGCTTTTACAATGAAACGGCCGGCGCGCGTATGGACGCCGCGGCAAAGCCATTGTTTAATTGGGAGGAAACCAGGAGTGAAACAGACGATTCACAGGCTGTCCGGGCTGGTTCTGGCCGCCGCGCTGACGGCCCAGCTGGCGGCGCCGGCCCGGGCCGCGGAGCCCTTCGGCGGGCAGATCGCCGTACCGGAGCAGCTCTACTCCGGCGAAAGCGCCATGCTGACTCTGAACACCGGGGACGACTTTACCGGAACCAAACGCGTCACGCTGACGGCGGACAACGCCCCGGACTGCGTGGACGAGGGCCTTGTCCTCCACTGAGACGGGGTCTGTAACACGAAAAGCGGCCACGACGCCGCGGCCACGGTTTGGGAGGATCTGAGCGGAAACGGGGCCGATCTGGCCCTGTCCGAGCTCTCCGGGGACAACTACTGGACCGGGGAGGGCTTTCACCTCAAGAACACCGCTTACAGCACCCCTCAGCGTTTGCAGGACACCATCAACGGCAGCGCCTTCACCCTGGAGATGGTGGTGGACGACTACATTCTTTACGGCAACAGCTTCGGTACGCTGCTTAGCTCCGAAAACGACTCGTTCAGCGTCTTCCACCGGGCCAGCAACGGCGTCTGGGAATTCAAGAACGGCAACAACCAGAACCGGCCCAAGCTCAACGACGCCGCCGCGCTGCTCCAGGGCTCCACGGTCTCCATCGTCTTTACCGCCGGGGCGGAGAGCACCGTCTATGTCAACGGCGAAGCCGCCGCCAGCTGGACCCCCGCCGGCGTCATCGGCGCCTCCGGCTGGATGCGCCTGGGCCACGACGACGACACCCGGAAGTTCGAGGCGGTCTTTCGTTCCGTCCGCCTGTATGACCGCGCCTTGAGCCAGGAAGAGGTCCAGGCCAACTACGCCTGCGACGCCCTGGAGCGCAGCGGCAGCCTGGACGCCAGCTTTCAGGAGCAAGCGAGCGGCACCGCCCTGGACCTCTCCTTTGAAAACGGCTCCGCCCAGGTGCCCTTTTCGTTGACCGGGCAGGGGAGCTGCACCATTACCGCTGCCTGGGACGGCGGCAGCTGCTCCGCCGCGCTTACCCTGCGCAGCCGCGAGGCGGAGGCCGCCGCCGACGCCGAGGCCGCCCGGACGGCGGCCGACCTGCTGCGCTACAACCTGCTGGCGGCGGACGAGGGCCAGGATCAGCAGGCCGCCGCGGCCGCCGCGGAGCTGTTGGCCGGGAGTGATTTCCTCGCACGCGGCGGCCACGTAAACGCCGCCTGGGACGGCGAAAGCGGCCGCTATGATCTGACGCTCACTCTGAACGCCGCGCTGCAGACGCTTTCCATCACCCCCAACCGCGTCGTTTACACCCAGACGTTTGACGGCGTGGCCGAGGGTCAGCTGCCCCAGGGCTGGTCCCTGACGGCCGCCGGAAGTGTGGACGCCTCGGTCACCGGCGGCGCGCTTCGCCTGGGCGCCGACGGAGACGACAGCGGCACTTCCCGCCTGCTCACCCCCGTGACCGCCGGTTCCGGTGAAAACGTGGACTTTATCTTTGAAGCGGACCTGCGCTTTGCCGGCGCCAGCCAGGCCGGGCGCTGGGCCGGTCTGATGTTCGGGTATCAAAACGCAGGCTCCTGGTGGCAGACCATCTCCCGCATCAGCGCCTCCAGCGGCGGTGTGGAGCTGGCCCAGTGGAGCAGCGGCTGGAACGTGGTATCCACGGGCAGCTTTACGCAGGACTTTGACCCCGATACGGTCTACACCTTCCGCACCGAGTGCGCCAGGGGCGTGGTGCGCCAGTACATCAACGACGTTCTAATCCTGACCACCCCCTTCAGCGGTCTCTCCGCCGGCCGCTTTGGCTTCTCCGACCGCGGCGTCGAGCTGTACATCGACAACGTGTCCCTTCAGGTCACCCCGGGCACCCAGGGCCGGGCCAACTATCAGGCTGATCTCTACGCTCCCGACACCGCCATCACTTCCCCCGCGGCGGTGGTGTATGACGCCGGAAACGACGCGCTGGCAGTCGCCGCGGCGGAAAAGCGCCCTTCCAGCATCATCGTCTATCCGGACAGCGCGCTGAGGGTCTATGACCGCAGCGGGGCGCTTCTCTCCGATTCGCTGGACGCCTACCTGGAGCAGACGGGGGACACCACCCTGCCGGTCCTCTTCCTCTCCGACGCGCCGGCGGCACAGGCGGTCAAGGACTGGATCACGGCGCAGAATCTCATGGATGTCTCCGTTCTGGCCGACTGCGCCAACGCCGCCCTGGTGGAGGAGATCGCCGCAGCCTGTACCGGCGTGCGGGGCGCGATCCGCTATACCTTCCAGGATCTGGACGCTGATGGAGACGGAAGCCTCACCGGCAAGGAGTTGTGGCGCGCCGCCAGCCTCACCAACGCAAGTCATGCCAAAATTGCTCTGCTGGACGCGCAAAGCGCCTCTCTGGAGCATATCCGTTTCCTCCAGCGGCGGCTGATCACGGTCTGGGCCGAGACGCCCGCCGATCCCAGGGCCGTCTATTCCATGGTCACGGCCGGCCCCAACGGCATCGTTACCACTGCCCCCGGGGCAGTCATCGCGGCCATGGAATCCCTGGACGAGGGCATCATCATGGCCCGCCCCACCTATATCACCGGCCACCGCGGCCAGCCCGGCGATACGACGGAAAACACGCTGAGCAGCGCCAAACACGCCTATGTATCCGGGGCCAACGCCATCGAAAACGACGTCTATCTTACCACCGACGGCGTGCTGGTCATCGACCACGACGGCACCACGGGGCGGCTGTACAACCAGAACCTGACGGTGGAGCGCTGCACCTGGGCGGAACTTCAGGCGCTCTCGTTCAAAAACCCCGTCAATCTGGAGGACGGCGAGGGCATGGCTACCCTGGAGCAGTTCTTCACGGAATTCAAGGGCAAGGACGTGGTCCACTTCATCGAGATCAAATCCAGCCAGACTGCCATCGTAGCCGCCGTCAAGGCCCTGGCCGAACAGCTGGACGTGGTGGAGCAGTGCGTGGTCATCACATTCAACGCCAACATCCGGGACGAGATGGCCAGGACCTGGCCCGAAATGTCCTGCGGCTACCTTACCGGGTTCAGCGATCAGGGCAGCGCAAACGCCAACATTCAAAGCGTGGCTCTGAGCGTCTGGAAGGACAACAATACCTTTAATCCCAGCTATGGCGGCGGCAGCGCCGCGTTTGTCCAGGCCATGCGGGACGCCGAATACCGCGGCATCACCTTCTGGCCCTGGACCGTGCGGGACCAGGGGCTTATGGATACCTACATGAAGCAGGGCATCAATGGCGACACCACGGATTACAGCATGTGGGCCAGCAAGTATGCGCTCTGCGTCACCCAGTCCGACCTATCCGCCAAAGCAGGCTCCCGCGTGGCGCTCTCGCCGGTGGTAACCACCCAGGACGGCACAGTGCTCGCCGCCCCCGTGGTGGAGCTGAAGGTCCTCTCCGGCACGGCGCCCGTCCAAAATGAGGACGGCACCTATACGCTGGCCGCCGGTGAAACGCTGGCCCTGCTGCGCTACACCTGCCCCTTCAACAGCGGCGGCGGCTACGATGTTTACTCCAACGCCTTTACCCTGACCGGCACCACGCAGGACGGCGGCCACGACGGCGGAGACGCCGCCGCTTCCAGCGGCAGCGCGGAACTCAGCCGTTATCCCGTCAGCATCCCCTCCAACGTAACGGGCGGCCTCGTGACCGTCCATCCCGAACGCGCCGCCATGGGGGACAAGGTCACTCTCACCGTCACCCCCGGCGAGGGCTATGCTCTGGATCAGCTTTCCGCCGCCGCTCAAAACGGCCGGGCGCTCTCTCTGAGCGACGCCGGCGGTGGCCGGTATACCTTTACCATGCCCGCCGGCGCGGTAACGGTGTCCGTGTCCTTCGTCCCGACCGGCGAAACCCCTGCGTCCGTCCCCGCGCCTTCCTTTGCCGACGTTCCCTCCGGAGCCTGGTATGAGCAGGCCGTGTCCGGTGTCTGGGCGCGGGGCCTGATGCAGGGAACCAGCGGCGGCGCCTTCTCCCCCAGCCTTCCCATGACCCGCGCCATGCTCTGGACCGTACTGGCCAGGCTGGACGGGCAGAGCTTCTCCGGCGGTGAGCCCTGGTATGCCGCCGCCCGGCTGTGGGCCATGGAAAATGCGGTCAGCGACGGCGCCAATCCCGACGGGCCCATTACCCGAGAACAGCTGGCTGCCATGCTCTTCCGCTATGCCGGAAGCCACGGGCAGAACACCGCCGCCCGCGCCGGTCTGGAGACCTTTGCCGACGGCGGGGCAGTCTCCGCCTTTGCGGAAGCGTCCGTAATGTGGGCTGTCTCCAGCGGCATCCTGACCGGAAAGCCCGGCAGCACACTGGACCCCCAAGGTACGGCCACGCGCGCGGAGGTGGCCGTTCTCCTGATGCGTTTCCTGGCTCCGCAGGCCTGAGCCGCTGCAAAAAGGCGCGCCGCAGAGGTCCCCCTCTGCGGCGCGCCTTTCTTGCCGCGTCTTGCCGTTTCCGGTCCGTTACGCGCCTGGCGGCATAACCAGCGCCTGACCCGCGATCAGGCGCTTGCCTGCCTGGTTCTCGCAGGTGGTCTCCAGGACCACCCGGTTGCGCGCCGGGTCCAGCTCCCTTACGGTCACGGTAGCCGTAACGGTATCCCCCATGCGCACAGGGGCCAGGAATTTCAGGTCCTGCCCCATGTAAATAGTGCCCGGGCCGGGGAGCTGCATCCCGATGACGGCGGAAATCAGCCCCGCCGAGAGCATCCCGTGGGCGATGCGTCCGCCGAAACGGGTCTCTTCCGCGTACGGCTCGTTGACATGGGCCGGATTCAGGTCGCCGGTGATCCCGGCAAAGAGATAGACGTCGGCCTCACTGATGGTCTTGGAGGTGCTGGCGCTCTGGCCCAGCTTCAGTTCCTGCATGGTCAATCCCTGCATGGGATCGCTCCTTCCGTTCAGCAGTAGGTCTTTACCACGGCCTGACCGGTGAGCACCTCCGCGCCGTCGCCCCGCCGGATGGCGGTCTCCAGCAGCAGACGGCGGTGCTCCAGCTTCTCCAGAACCGTGATGCGGACCGTAACGGTATCCCCGATGTACACCGGGGCCCGGAATGTAAATTGGTGGGAGACGTAGGTGGTGCCGAATCCGGGCAGCTTCTGCCCGATGGTCACCGATACATAGGCCAGCAGATGCACGCCGTGACAGATGCGCGTTTGAAACACGGTGCGCGCCGCGGCCTCGTCACTGACGTGAAAGGAGTCCGTGTCTCCGATGAGGGCGGAGAAGGCCCGCACCCGGGCGTCGTCCATAGTAACCGTCAGTTCCGCCTGTTCTCCCGCCCGGATCTCCGCCCAGGGGCGGAAAAAAGGCTCGCTCATTTCACCGGCCCCCATTGTACGCCGGTGGCCGCCCAGGTATAGCCCGTACCGGCGGAGACCAGCACCGCCCGGTCCCCCGCCTTCAGCTTGCCGCAGCGCGCCCCCTCCAGCAGGGAGATAAAGCAGTCGGCGGACTGGCAGTGGCCGTACTCCTCCAGCACGAAGGTGTTCTCCTCGGCAAGCCCAAACTGGTCCAGCAGGTGGAGCAGGATGGATTTTTTCATAAAGATGGGCGCCAGATAGTCGATGTGCGCCCGACCGAAGCCGCTCCGGTCGGCCGCCTTGGCAATGACGCTTACAAAATTCCCCAGGGTGATGGGGTCCAGCCGCTCCTTCATATTAGCCACGTCCAGCACCCGCAGAAAGTGATCCTCCCAGGGCATGTTTCGGAAGCCCTCGAAGTTGCGGCACCCGATGCCGGGCACCGATACGTCGGCGGCAAACTGGCCGTCGGCGATCATGGCGCTTTCCAGGATGACGTTCTCGTCAAGGTCACGCTCCAGCAGCGCCGCCGCCGCACCGTCCCCGAAGTTGAACATGAAGCGGCTGTCCGAATCCCGGTAATTGATCAGATCCCCCTCCTTTGAGGATGAGACCAGCAGCACATGCTTCAATTCCGGGTCCTGGAGCATCATGCTCTTGAGTACCTTCAGGGACCAAACGCCCGCGGAGCAGAGGTTATGGATCTCAAAGACGGCGGCGTTGACCGCGCCGATCTCGTACTGTACCCTGGCCGCGCAGTTGAACAGATAGTAATCTTTATACTCGCTGCCGCAGTAGACCACCAGGTCCAGATCCCTGGGGTCGAAGTCCCCCAGGCAGCGGCGGGCGGCCTCTGCTCCCATGGAGGAGACCGTCTCCTCCGGCCCGGCCTTGTGGACCTGCCGGATGCCGAATTTTTCCCGGATCACCGGCTCGGGGATCCCGGAGGCCGCGCCGATCCAGGCGCTGTCCCGGATGCCCTGGGGTACATAGCAGCCGATGCTGCGGATGCCCACGTTGATCTGTTTCTCCGCCATGTCAGTCCTCCGCTTTGCCGTACAGGTCGGTGACCTGCTTGACCACGATTTTGCCCACGTTGTTCTTGGGCACATCGTCCACGAAGGTGATATATTTCGGGATCTTGTAGCGGGCCAGCTTGCCGTCGAGGGCGGAGAGGATCTCCCCACGCGTCAGGGTCATGCCCGGTTTGAGCGAGACCACCGCCTTGCCCACCTCGCCCCACTTCTCGTCCGGGACGCCGAAGACGCAGCACTCCCGCACCGCCTCGATATCATAAAGGGCGCTCTCGATCTCCGGCGGGAAGACGTTCTCTCCGCCGGAAATAAACATATTCTTCTTCCGGCCCACGATATAATAGAAGCCGTCCTTGTCCACCGTAGCCATATCCCCGGTATGGACCCATCCGTCCACCAGGGTGGCGGCGGTCTCCTGGGGGTTTTCCCAGTAGCCGGAGAAGAGCTGCGGGCCGCTCCAAAGCAGCTCGCCCGGGGTGTCGGGGGTGGTGATCTCCCGGCCGTCGTCGTCGATGAGTTTCACCAGAGACAGGTACATGGGTTTGCCCACCGAGGCAAACTTTTCCTCCACCACGTTCTGGGGCACGAACTGGGCCGGGGTGGACAGGTTGTTGGGGCCCGCCTCAGTCATGCCATAGCCCAGGACAAACTTGACGCCCTTATTCCAGAACTCCTGCATGATGTTGATGGGGGTGGGGGCCGCCCCGGCCATGATCCAGCGCAGGCTGGACAGGTCCGCGTCCTTGAATTCGCTGCGCTCCACCATCATGCGGAAAATCGTGGCCGCGCCGAAGAGACAGGTCGTGCGCTCCCGCTGGATGACCTCCAGCGTCTGCTTGGGATCGTAAACCCGGCTCAGGTAGAGCTTTCCGCCTGCGTGGAGCAGCGGCAGGGTGAGCAGGTTCCAGCCCCCGGTGTGAAACAGGGGCAGCAGGATAACGGCGCTGTCGCTGTAGCTCAAGCCCCAGGTGCAGATCTCATTGAAGGAATTGAACAGCTCGCTGCGGTGGCTCACCAGGCCGCCCTTGGGCAGTCCGGTGGTGCCGCCGGTGTGGATGATGAGGTGAATATCCTCCAGCTCCAGTGCGTCGCAGGCCACCAGCGTGTCCGGCTGCCGGGACAGGAGCTCGTCGTACGCCGGATGGCCCTGTTGGCTCTCGCCTCCCAGCACTACGAAGGTCTTCACCGGACACGTCCCCTCCAGCGCCGCCGCGTTGGCTGCAAACACATCCTCGTAAAAGAGCACCTTCGGGCCCTCCCGCTCCATGAGCTGCCCCAGCTCCTTGGCGGACAGCCGGGCGTTATAGGGCACCAGAATGGCCCCCAGCTTTCCGGTGGCGTAATAGGCGTCGATGAGTTCCACCCGGTTCCGGGACAGGAAGGCCACCCGGTCCCCCTTGGCAACGCCGCAGGCCTCTTTTAAATAGTGGGCCAGCCGGTTGGCCCGCCGTTCCAGATCGTCATAGGTATAGACCGCCCCGGTATCCAGATCCTCCACCGCCGCCCGTCCGGGATTCAGCCGTGCGCGGGAAGCGGCATAGTTTCCGATCCATGCATTGGACATATCACATCGCTCCTTATGTTCGGTTCAGGGCCTCTATCGTCCGCACCATCCGGCGGGCCATGCCCTGCATGATCCCCACGCCTTCGCTGTCCCCGTCGGCGTCTACCGCGCCGCCCTTTCCGGCAACGCCTACGTTCCAGTAAGTGTTTCCGGGAATGACGCAGTCGTTGCAGGCCGCCCAGAGCAGCAGCTGCGCGAAGGCAAAGTTCTGGCCCGCCCGCCGGGCCACGGTGACGGGCGCGACCACCTTGCCGGAGAACAGACTCCCCTGCCAGGTATAGCCCTCGTCCGCTTTCTTCATCTCGTTGCACGCCCAGCGGCCGGAGAAACCCGCCCGGTCCAACAGGGCCTTGAGTTCACAGGGAATGGACGCATGATAGGTGGGCGCGCCCAAGAGGATGCCGTCTGCCCGGGCCATCTGCGCCAGGATGGGCTGGAAATCGTCCTCAATGACGCAGCGGCGGGCCTGGACACAGCCGTAACAGCCCTTGCAGCCATGAATGGTCTTGTCGCCCAGCCAGACCAGTTCGGTCTCCGCGCCCAGCGTTTGGGCCTCCTTCAGGGCAAGCTCCAGATAGCGGCGGGTGTTCCCCGACTCCCGGGGGCTTCCGCAAATGGCCAGCAGTCTCATATCGGTTCCTCCAATCGGTTTTGGGAACGTCCCTGCCGGAACCGGCGCCCACACCGGTCCGTCAGCGGACCTCCGGTGATTCGCAGCGCCCGCTCCGTGGCGCCGTCCGCCACCAGGAGGGGCCGTGGGCGGCGCCTCCTGAATGGTCTGTGTGGTGCGGCCGGCCCCACGGAGCGGACACGATACGCGGGGGGAGGGCCGGGCGGCATTGCCGCCCGGCGGAACGGGAAGGCTGTTTTCTTCTTGGGAAGGATCCGAGAAGTCCCGGCCCGTCCTTTGGGTGCAACACTGCGGGCGCACGGGCGGTCTCGTCCTCCCCAGGTTATCACAGCTTCAGCACTGCGTCCAGCTGGGGAGAGAGTTCCTGTTTGGGGACGATGATGGAAACCACCACCGTAACGGCCACCGCCAGGGCGGAGGTGATAAAGTAGCCGGGCAGGGCGCTGGGGAATTTGAATCCAAAGAAGGGGATGATGTTGAAGGCCAGGGAGACGGCTACGCCGCACATGACGCCCTTCTCGTTGCAGCGCTCCCACAGCAGGCCCAGCACAAAGACCGGGAAGGTCCCGGAGACCAGGGTGCCCCAGCCGAAGGTGCCCAGCAGGGCCACCATCTCGGTCGAGTAGATGGACACCACGATGGACACGGCCCCCAGCACAAACATGAAGACGCGGGAGACATTGATCTGCTTTTCCGGGGCAATCTTAATGCCCAGCGCAGAGGTCAGGTCCTTGGAGAGCAGCGTGGAGGAGGAGGTCAGGAACATACTGGCCGAAGACAGCGCGGCGGCCAGTATGGCGGCGTACACCAGCACCTGCGCCCAGATGCCCAGATAATCGGAGAATGCATAGATGGCCTGATCCCCGGAAACCAGCGGGTCGATGGTCCCGGTCGCTACCAGGTACAGCGCGCCGTAGGCCGCCACTACCGCCAGGAAGCCCACGATGGTGTGGGTCACGGCGGTGACCAGCCCGGCCTTAGGCAGATCCCGGGGATTCTTCACCGCGTACATACGGGTGAGCACCTGCGGCTGCCCCACGCAGCCCAGAATGGGGATGAGCATCCAGGTCAGGGAAATTCCGCCGGGCATGGTCCCCCAGGCGTCCAGCAGGGTGGCGCCCAGCGTCTTGGTGACCCCGTTGCTCCCGGTGACCTCCGGGACGGCGGACACGGCCTCCAGCACATTTCCAAAGCCGCCGGTGACCACAAAAAAGGCGATGATGAGCACCAGCCCCGCCAGCACCATGACGAAGCCCTGGAACGCCTGGCTCAGCAGGCCGCCCACTTCGCCCGACAAAGCGGTGTAGACAGTCAGCAGGCCAAAGATCAAAAATCCGGCCACGATGGGCGGGATATCCACCAGCTGGGCGATGAGGGCGCTGCCCGCGGAAATCTGGGCGGCCAGATAGCCCACGCAGCCCAGGCAGATAATAATGGACATGAGGGCTTTGATAAAACGGTTATGGTTGAAGCGCACGTCGCAGATATCGCCCAGACTGGAGATGGGGGCGATCTCGGCCATGGCCCGCACCTTCTTGCCCAGGATGATGTAGCTCATGGCAAAGGCCGCGCCGGAGAGCATCCAGAACGTCATGGCGTTTCCTGAGGTGTAGATGATACCGGGAACGCCCACCAGGGCGAACGCGGAGGCAATGCCCGCCATGGAGGAAAGGCCCACGGCAACCGGGCCGAACATGGCGGTACCGCCGAAATAGGCTTGGGCGGTATTGGCTTTTTTCTTGGCCCAGACGCCGATGCCGAAGGAGACCGCGATCATCAGCGCGGAAAAGGCTGCGATTAAAACGACCGTACTGTGCGGCATATCATTTGACCCCCTTCATTCCCTTGACTTTGTCGCAGAACGCATCCCAGTCCTTCTGGGAGAGCCACTCATCCTGGAGCAGGTAGAGCCCCAAATTCAGGGTGAGCTGTCCGCCGATCCAATACAGGAAGATGGTGGGCGCAAAGGAGGGATGGAAGCCCAGCACCGTAAAGGCGGGCATCCCTCCGGCAAACCGATCGCCGAAGTAGCCCGACAGGATGAAGCTGACCAGCCACAGCGCCGCCCAGATCAGCAGGGGATAGAGCAAAAACTGTTTGGAGACCTTTCCCTGCTTTGCCACGCCCAAGATCATATGCAGGAACATGAGCGCCACGCCCAGGCACATGCCGAGAACAAAGTGTCCTGTGGTTCCCGTGATGATGCAGGCGATCCAGAGGATTGCGATCAGTACGATCAGCAGGGTCTTATGCTTGGAAATGTCCATGCAGATACCTCCTATTCTCTTGTCCTCTTTTTGCTGCGGCCGCCCGCCGGCTGACGGCCGCTTTATGAAACATGAATCATGTTTCATATTCAAGCCAAACATACCACACTCCACCGGCAATGTCAACAAGTATTTTTTTCACCCCGCTCCCGCTCTTGTGTTTTTGACGAATCCCTCAAAAAGGGGACGGCACAGGCCTTTCCCTGTGCCGTCCCCCTTTTTCAGCCGGATTGCCCCAACCGGAAGCAAGCCCTATCGTGCGGATTTTTTCGCCGTACGACTATTTTCGCCCGGTGGATGTAAGAAATCCCACGGCCGTTCCGTTCGCCCTCGTGTCTCCCCTGCGTCAGTCTTCCGGCGGAAAGATCCCGTCAATGATTTTCATCGCCTCGTTTACCACATGATCCAGATCGCGCTCCTCCTTGAAGACCACCCAGTGCAGGCCGATAAAGTTGCTGATGCCCATCAATGCAAAACTGAGCACCTCTGGATCAATGTCGGCCACCTCGCCCTTCTCCCGCGCCTTCTTCAGCTGCCCCACGTAAGCGGCGGAGAAATTGGCATAGTATTCATCGAAAAGGCTCCGGTCAATAAACAGGGACTCCCACGTGATATTGAACACATATTTGTGTTCCGCCACAAAGCCCAGCCAGGCCCGCAGGCCCTCCCGTTCCGCCGAGCGCCGGGTGGTACAGTTGGCCACCGCCAGGCTGATGTGCTTTCGGATCCGATGCCCGTATTGGGACAGCAGGTATTTGTACAGCATCAGCTTGCTCTCAAAGTAAATGTAAAAGGTCCCGGCGCTGACCTTGGCCAGGTTCGTAATGTCGTTGATGGAGGTCTCATAGTAGCCCTTTTCATAGAAAACCTGCTCTGCGGCCTGGCAGATACGGTTCAGGGTCTCCTGTCCGCGGACGGTTTTGGGCTGATTGACCAACGCCTTTTCCGGAGTGATATCCATGCGCAACCTCTTCTGTAACCGTTTTTGTTGCTTTACCCCGGCGCTCGGGCCGGATAAAGCCGCCCTTCGCCGTTGCTCACGGCAGGGCCTAAAATGACAGCGTCCGCGCACAGAGTGCGCGGATGCGCGGCAAACTACCCGTTATTTTGTTATTTTATCATGATGTGAATCAGGTTTCAAGTCCTGTGTTTCCCGATCCCTTTTACTCTATTTGTGCACCACTAAAATCTCCGGCAATTTGACCATATATTGAAAATAGTTTGCCTGCATGATAAAATACATGCAAGTATTAAAAAGTAACAAATCGGAATTTTATAACGAGGTAAAAGAATATGAATTACAAGGGATACGGAAAAGAGAATAGAGATGTAATTATTCTTTTACATGGTGGCGGTTTATCTTGCTGGAATTATCGAGAGGAAGCAGAAACGCTTCAAAATAAATTTCATGTCATTATTCCTATATTGGATGGTCACACAGGAAGTGATAATGGTTTTACAACAATTGAGGATAATGCAAAAGAAATCATTTCCTTTATAGATGAGAAATTTAAGGGTTCTGTGTTGCTAATAGGTGGGTTGTCTCTTGGCGGTCAGATATTGCTTGAAATACTGTCGCAGCGAGGTAATATTTGCGAATATGCAATTGTTGAGAGTACTTTGGTTATTCCTTCAAAGCTCACATATGCTATGATTAAACCAGTGTTTGGAAGTTGTTACGGATTGATTAGACATAAATGGTTCTCAAAATTACAATTTAAGTCGCTTAAAATAAAGCAAGAGTTATTTGACGATTATTATAAAGAAACATGTGGTATTGCAAAACAAAATATGATTGCATTTTTGCAAGCAAATTCTCTGTATTCTATAAAAGAATCAATTGAAACGTGTACAGCAAAAGTCAAAGTATTTGTAGGTGAAAGAGAAAATGCTGCAATGAAAAAATCTGCACAAATAATCAATGAAAAACTGAAAAATAGTTCTTTGCGTGTTATGAGGAAAATGTATCACGGTGGAGGGATATCATAGAAGTGCAGAGAGTAAACACCCAAAAGTGATAGAATAAGAAATACAGGAAGGTGTTTACGATGCGCAAATATGATAAGGAATTCAAAGAGGAAGCAGTCAAGCT